>JADJZF010000001.1 GCA_016719395.1 Candidatus Amarobacter glycogenicus
GGCATGGCCGAACGGGACTAAGTCGCTGGCCGGGGGGGAAGAATCCTCAGTTTGTGAATATTCCCGTAACATCAGCACCAATGGACCACGGTGCGCGCGAGCACTCGGCCCCGGACTTGCTGTCCGGCCTCGCCGAGATGGCGGTCACCAGCGAATTGCTGGCGGGAAGCGAAGACCTTTCGGACACGCTTCAGCGGCTGGCTCACCGCGCCCGCGAAGTGACCGGAGCCGACTTCGCCGCGATCTCCACCTTCGATGAGACGGGCATCATGACGCGGTTCATCTACGCCGGCATCTCGGAAGACCAGGCCCGCAGGCTGGGCGACCCGCCCCGCGGCCGGGGTCTCCTCGGCGAGCTTGCCGAGCGAGACCGCCCGTTCCGCCTCGCGGATGTCCAGGCCTATTCCGGCTACACGGGATGGCCAGCGGGCCACCCCGACATGTGCGCGTTTCTCGGCGCTCCCATCCGCGCAAACGGCCGGACGATCGGGTCGCTCTACATGACGCGGGACCGCGGCCGCGAGCCCTTCAGCGAGGCCGAGGAATCGGCCGCGGCAGTGCTTGCGCTGCAGGGAGCAGTCAGCCTGGCGACTGGCCTGGCCCGGGAACGGCGAGGGCGTTTGTACGTGCTCGAAGAGCGTGGACGCATCGCCCACGACCTGCACGATGGGACGATCCAGGCGCTGTACGCCATCGGTCTAGAGTGCGACTCGCTTTCGAATCGAGAGGACTTCCCCGGCGAGGCCCGCGAGGCGTTCGCAGCAGCCGTGACCCGGATCAACGAGCTCATCGCGGACATGCGCGGCTACATCTTCATGCTCGAGACAGGGACGCCCGCCGCGGAACCCGAACTGACCCGGGACCTCGCTTTTGTCATCCGCCAGATCGTCTCGCCCGCCATTGCCTCGGTCGTGAACATCTCTGCCGCGGCCCTGCAGGAACTCTCCGCTCGCGAGGCCGAAGACCTGCTCTACATCGCCCGCGAGGCGCTCAGCAACTCTGTGCGCCATGGGGCCCCGAGCAAGGTTGCTATCGACCTCCGCCAGTCGGAGGATGCGACGATCCTGACAGTCCAGGACAACGGTGTAGGCTTCGACCTTGCGACCGCGCGGCGGGGGCTTGGCCGTGTCACCATGCAGACCCGCGCCGACCGCCTCGGAGCGACGCTTACTTTGATTGGCATCCCGGGGATGGGCGCCACCGTGCGGGTCTCCATCCCGCGTCACAAACCAGCGGAGGACGACGATGAGTGAAAGCTTCAGAGTGCTCCTGGCGGATGACCACGACATCGTCCGCCAGGGCCTGAAATCCGTGCTGCGCGGCCACCCCGAGTTCAACATCGTCGCCGAAGCCCGCGACGGCGAAGAAGCCGTCCGCGAAGCGAAGCGTGAACAACCAGACCTCGTGGTGATGGATGTCCGGATGCCGAAGCTTGGTGGCATCGAGGCCTGCCGCGAAATCCGGTCCGCGGTGCCGGGAGCGAACGTCCTGATGCTCACCTCGTACTCAGACGAGACGGCAGTCATGGCCGCCATCGTCGCCGGTGCGAGCGGCTTCATGCTCAAGGAAGTGAACACCGCCGACCTGATCGAGGCGATGCGGACCGTTGCCCGGGGCGGCAAGACGCTCGATCCCGCCTCATCCGCCACGGTCATCGAGCAGATCCGGCGCGGCAACGTGGTCAGCGAAGAAGACCGCATGGTCCAGACGCTCACGGAGCGAGAACAAAAGATCCTCGAACTCGTGGCCGAGGGCCAGACCAACCGCGAAATCGGCGAGCAGCTCTACCTTAGTGAGCGGACCGTGAAGCACCACGTCAGCGACATCCTTGGCAAACTTGGGCTGACGCGCAGGGTAGAGGCGGCGACTTTCGCCATCCGCAGGTCGGCGAAGCGGCCCCCGGACTGACCTCGCGGGACAAGTCTGTCCCTCTTTACCCGTTCCAGAAGGTGTCCCTCGGCTATACTTGTAGCCGGAGGTTATCCAACTCTCGAACATGAATTTCCTTAAAACCACTGTCCTGCTTGCGACCCTGACGGGCCTCCTGGTGGCGATCGGTGGCCTCATCGGCGGGACGGGCGGAATGATCTTCGCGCTCATCTTCGCCGGCGTCATGAATTTCACCGCCTACTGGTTCAGCGACAAGATGGCGCTGCGGATGGCAGGCGCGCACCAGATCCAGGAGAGCGACGACCCGCACCTCTTCGCGATGGTTCGCGAGGTGGCAGAGCTTTCCCGGATGCCGATGCCGCGCGTCTACATCATCCAGAACGATTCGCCGAACGCCTTCGCCACCGGTCGCGACCCGAAGCATGGCGTCGTCGCCGTCACCACGGGCATCCAGCGGCTGCTCACCGACCGCGAACTGCGGGGCGTGCTCGGCCACGAGATGGGCCACGTGAAGAACCGTGACATCCTCACGAGTTCGATCGTGGCGACTGTGGCGGGCGCCATTTCGATGATTGCCCAGATGCTCATGTGGTCGAGCCTCCTCGGGGGCCGCCGCGACGAGCAGAACCCGCTCGTGACGCTCGGCGTCATTCTCGTCGCGCCGATCGCGGCGAGCATGATCCAGTTCGGCATCAGCCGTCAGCGCGAGTACGCCGCCGACAAGACGGGGGCCGAAGTAACGCGTGACCCGGAAGCCCTCGCCAGCGCGCTGGAGAAGCTGCAGCGGGGCGTCGAAATGCGCCCGATGCGGGACACGCCGGCCCAGGAGGCGGTCTCGGCGCTCTACATCGTGAAGCCCTTCTCGATGCGAAGCGGAGGGATGAGCAAGCTCTTCAGCACTCACCCGCCGCTCGAAGAGCGTATCGAGCGCCTGCGCAAGATGCGGTTCTGATCCTCACCCCGGCGAGTTCACACCACACGAGAGGCGGGCCAACTGGCCCGCCTCTCTGCCTGTGACGGGGATCTGCCGGCGCGTTACCAGCGGGCTTCGTGCTCCTCGATCCAGCCTCACAGGTCGCTGATGACGATCGGCTCGCCGCCATCCGGGCGGATGGTGCCGCTATAGCTGCGGCCGGGACCAAACCACCCCGAAGCTCTTCGTCCGCCCTCCGCGTAGAATCCCCGGTCACAAGCCACAAACCAAGGAGCCTCCCCATGTCACTCAACGGACGCATAGCCCTCGTAACCGGCGGCGGCCGCGGGATCGGCAAGGCCATCTCGCTGGCGCTCGCAGCAGATGGGGCGACCATCGCCGTGAACTACCGTCGCGACGAGGAATCCGCCCTGGCCACGGTCGCCGAAATCGAAAAGGCCGGCGGCCGCGCGAAAGCCTACTCCGCCTCGGTGGAGAACTGGGACGAGGACGTTGCGATGGTGGAGAAGGTGCTCGCCGATTTCGGCGCCGTCGACATCCTCATCAACAACGCGGGGATCGCGAGCCGCGGACAGGGCGTTGCCGATACCGACCCGGCTGAGATGGAGCGAGTCGTCCGGACACACGCCTTCGGCCCACACTACCTCTCGAAGCTGGTCCTGCCATCGATGCGGACCCGCCCCCGCGGCGACATCATCATGATCTCGAGCGTCGCGGCGAAGAGCCTCGGCCCGAACGGCGGCCCCTACAACATGGGCAAGGCCGCCATGGAAGCGCTCGCCATGACGTTGTTCAAGGAAGAACGCAGGAACAACATCCGTGTGAACGTCGTCCGTCCCGGCCTCACTGAGACCGAGATGGGTTCGCGGCTCGCGAAGGCCACCCAGGGCGTCCAGAGCATGCGCGATATCGATGCGCGGTCGGCCTTCGGGCGCGTTGCTCAGCCGGAAGATGTTGCCAACGTCGTCTGCTACCTCGTCAGCGAAGGCGCCTTCTACCTCACGGGCCAGACGATCGAGGTCGACGGGGGCGGCATGATGGCCCTGCCCAACCGCTGACGCTTCCCAGAAGACGGATGATTGGGGTGAAAGACGCCGTTGGGACGCCGGAAGTCGCGGGCCCGGCCGTCTCTCTCCCGCGGGCATGAGAGAGGGGAGCCGTGAACACGATCAGCCCTGAACTGATGGGGACATTTGCCGAGGTAGGGAGGGACCTCTATTCGCTAGGGCTCGTGTCTTCGCACGGGGGGAACCTTTCGGTCCGGGTTGGGCATGACATGTGGATCACCGGGACGGGCACGATGCTGGGGCGCCTTCGAGAGCGCCACATCGCGCTCGTCCGGCCCGATGGTGGCCACGAAGGCCCGCCGCCTTCGAGCGACACAATGCTGCACTCCACCATCTACGCGCTGGGCGGTGCGCAGGCGGTGGCTCATGCGCACCCGCACCACGCGATTGCCATGACCTTCGAGACCGAGCGGTTCACGCCGCCGGATTTCGAAGGTCAGCACTTCCTCCAGGATGTGCCGGTCATCGCCCAGGGTCCAAACCAGGTCGCCCAGGTTGCGGCGGCGCTGCAGTCGCGGCTCGTCGTTGTCCTCCAGGGCCACGGCGCCTACGCCCGCGGACACACGCTGTGGGAAGCGCTCCACTGGATCACCGCTCTCGAAGAGAGCGCCCACATCGCCTGGCTGCGTAGCCAACTCCGCGCGGCTTCCTCGGATGCCCCCGATCCGTGAGAGGACGCCCCGGTGCTGTCCCTACTCGGCGAGGAACTCCCGCACCACCGCGCTGAACGCGTCCGGCTGGTGTAACGGTACCTGGTGGCCCGCATCCGGGATTTCGATGAAACGGCCTTTGGGCAGCCGCTCGACCATTTGCTCTGCGATCTCGCGCGAAAGCACCTTGCTCTTTTCGGCTCGGATCACCAGCGTGGGGCACTTGATGTGCTCCAGGCTTTCCCACAGGTATGGGATTTCCGCGATGGCACCACGGCCGGTGGCCTGGTGGATGGACGGGTCGAAGCGGAAGACGAGGTTGCCTGTCGCCTCATCGAGCACCAGCGAAGCGCCGATCTGGCGTTCGAGGAACTCTTTTGGCTTCCCGGGATAGAGGCTCGCGAAGTGCTCGATGGCCTCGGCTTCGGTGCTGAAGCCGGGGGCCTTCTGGGCGTCGCCGGTGCTGCGCCGGATGCCGCGCGCCCCCTGGTCGGCCATTTGCGGCCCCATATCGGCAAGTACCAGGTGGTCCAAACGGTGGCTGTGGTCTCGCGCATAGGACATCGCCACGCGGCTGCCGATGCTGTGCGCCACCAGGTCGAAACCCTCGAAGTCCATCTCCTCGACGAACCCTCGGAGGTCCATCGCGAAGGCCCAGACGAGGTAGCCGCCGGGGGCATGCTCGCTTTCGCCGTGGCCGCGGAGATCCGGCGCGTAAACCGAGTAGCGGTCGGTGAAGCGCTCGGCGATGTGTTCCCAGTAGCGGCCGTTGTTCATCAGGCCATGGAGGAAAACCACCGGGTCCTTGGCGACATCGCCCCACTGCAAGTAGTGGTGGCGCAGGCCGTGGATGGTGAGATAGCCGTCGTGGCCGGTCGCGTGTGGATGTGCGTCGGAGGCAGTCACGCCAGTGAGTATACGGGAAGGGCAAGCCCCGGGGACCACTTTCGGCACCGGGAAAAGTGCCAGCACCGGGGGTTATCCCCCCGGTGCGCCGGTTGCCACCCGCCCGCGAGAGCTTCAGGTGCTGAGCGAAACGGGCGCACGCCCAGCAGAGCTGCTCAGTCCGTCAGATGTGCACGTCGGGTGCGCGTCGCTGCGAACGCCGAGAGGCCCAGAACGGTGAGGATGAGCCCCGTAGCGGCTGCGTAGGTTGGCGCGTCCTTTGCCTGTCCGGTCCCGGTATTCGGCGGCGCAGGGGCCACAACGGCGGTTGTCAGCGGCTTCCCCGGGGTGCCCACCCACGTCCATGCCATCGACGACGTGCTCTGGCCATCGTTCCGCATCCAGCCGGCGCGGGCTTCATACATGACGCCTTGCGTGCCAGCGGCATACGACTCGACCCCACCGTCCAGGTACGCGTAGCCGGTCTGGCCGGCCAGGTGGATCATGAGGTGAAACTCGTTCATGACGTGGTTCGCGGTCCGGTACCCAGCGTCGTACACAGCGGCCATTTGGGTGATGTCGACGACGGCGGGCGCGTTGAACATCGTCCGCCGCGCGGTTGCGAAGACCTTGATCCCCGGCGCCGAGAGGAAGTGGACATCGGTGACGGCGCCGACACTGAGGAGCGTTGCCGCGAACAGGCGGGCGGTCTGGGCCGTGCCCGCGTTGCTCAGGATGAGCTTTGCTCCGGCCGGCACGGACATGCCCTTGCCCGCACCTACGACCTCGGCTTTCCCATCGACAGAAACCGTCAAGTCGCCGTCGAGGACGGAAAGATAGTGCGCCGTCCCGGTGGTGATGACATGAGAGGTCGCCCCCGGGCCGAAGTCGACAACACTCTGCACGAGGTCGAATGTTGGACCGGGGGTGGCGACGCCCTTGAACGGCACGTTGAGGAGCGACCTGGCAGTCGGGGCCTGGCCAACGGCCGAGGTCAGAGGAAGGACGCTGGCGAGGAGGGCAAGCGCCATCACCATCAGGAGCCGCCTCGTGGAGGGAATAATTCGTTGCATTGTCATGGGAAGTCTCCTTTCGGGAGCTCGGTCGCGAGGGGTTGGTATGGGGCGGTCGCCGGGAGGCCCGGCTGCTCACGGGTGATGCACGCCGCTAACCGCGACAGGCGGTGACCGTCAGCTTCGGCGGGCTGCCATCGGGCCAGTCGTACGTCACGACGATGCGCGCGTTCACCGTGGAGCCTTTACTGACGAGGTTGGTCGTAAACGTGGCGGTGAATGGGATGCGAGGGGGGAACGGTCCCCAGTGCTCCATGTGGCACTGAATGTTCGCGACGCACCTGGTTCCGTCGGCGTCCGTTCCGGTCAGGTGCCCCTGGTTGTTCATCTTGAGCGTGCCGTCGGGGGTGGTGAGTCGGGCCTGGTGCGTGAAACGGGCGCTGCCCTGAGGATCAGCGGAGGCCGACCCGGGCCTGCCCAGAGCCCCGGGGCCCTGACTGCTTCGGTCAGCCGCGGCAGACGGACTCGACGGTATAAGCTGGTGATCCAGGCCCTGGCCAGTCCTCAACGGTGCGGACCATCCGGAAGTTCTCGCCTTTGCCGTGACTGACGCCCTCATAGACGATGAGGTCGTCGAACGGAAACATCGTCGGCCACAGATCGTGGTCCATGACGCGGCGGATGTTGACGACGTACTCCGTGCCGGCGGTGTCGGCGCCGGTGTAACGGGCGTTGTAGCGCATAATGGTGTGGCCTTCCGGTGTGGTGTACCAGACCATGTGGACATCGCCCGTGAGCGTCATCACCAGCCCATTGCAGGGATTCGTCAGAGTGATCGTTGCGGTGAACTTAGTGTTGTTGGTGACCTCCGCGGAAGCGGACCTGGTGCCAACGCCGACGGTGGTGAGGCTGAGGACAAGCGCGACAAACGCGCCTAACGTCAATTTGCGGACCATTTTCGTTCTCCTTGCGGGATACCCCTCCCGCGGGGCTTGGCCGGGCCGAACGCGGCCGATGTGGCCGCCTCATCGCGGCGACGACCGCCAACTGGCGGAGGTGATAGGTGCATTCGATCTCACTCCTTGCCGTTCTAGCCGGTGACCCGCCGGGTGCCTTCGCCCCTGGGCGGGTAGGGCGTCCGGCGAGTCCGCCGGCGCCGCCATCCTGAACGCGCGCGTCGGCTGCCGCTTCCGTGGAATTGCGTAATTCCTGGATGTCGCGGAAGTGGCGCGGTGGAGGGATTGGCACGAACTACGCAGGAGTGAAGCCGGCGGAAGGCCCGTCAGCGAGCGAGTAAGCCAGCGACTCCGAGGCCGCGGGCGAGCGCATAGGCGGTCGCCTGGGCACGGCCATGCGTGTTGGTCTTGATGTACACGTTGGCGATGTGGCGTTCGACGGTGCGCACGCTGAGGACGAGCGTTTCGCCGATCTCGCGGCTGCTTCGCCCACTCGCAACGAGGCGGAGTACTTCGACTTCGCGTTCCGTGAGGCCGTCCGGATAGGTCGTGGGCTTGTCGCCCAGGGCGGCCTGCTGGAGTGCGTGAACGCGTTCGAGCCACGGTTTGCCCGCGCCACGCCCGGTGTAGATCGCCAGGGCGGCTGCGAAACTCTGCGATGCTTCGTGGCGGTGCTGGCGCCCGGCGCGTGCAAGAATCTGGCCCCAGAGCAGTAGCGCTTCGGCTTCGGCCCAGGGCAGTGCGTGGCTTTGGAACGTTTCGATGGCATGGGCCAGGGAGAACGCGGCCTCCTCGATGCATCCGCCGAGGCCAGCGACTGTCGCCTGGGCCAGCGCTACCCGACCGGCGAGTCCCCGCCAGTCTTCACCTGCGGCCAGAATCTCCGTGCAGCGTTCGAGGTGCGAACCCGCCTCCGCTTCCCGTCCACACAGGGCGAGAAGGATGGCCAGTGCCGGCCCTTCGCTCATCAACACCAGGGCGTTCGGCGCAGCCCGGCCGATGGCGACAGCCTCTGTTAGCGCCTCGATGGCCCCCGCGCGGTCGCCACGGGCCTCACGCACCGCGGCGAGCCACTCAAGCAACTGCCCCTGATCCTGGATGGCCGCCTTCTCGCGGGCGACCTGGAGCTTCCCGAGCATGCCAGCTTCGAGACGGTCCCAGTTCCCTTCGTAGAGTGCCAGGTACGGGCCGCCGCGCGCCCCCGTGGTGGATGCGACTTCGCGCGCCGCATCGAGGTTGCCGGCGAGCGCGTGGGCGTCGGCCACGTTTCCAAAGAGCGCCGTCCGGCGGGTGGGAGCGTGAAGCTGGCGAGGCGTCTCGGCCTCGCGTTGCACCCACGGCAACGCTTCGAGCGGAGCCAGCATCTTGAGCAGCCGCGTGGCCTGGAAGCTGGCCGCGGTGTACGAACGGAAGGGGTTGTTCAGTCGGTCGGCGGCTTCCCATGCCCTGGAGTTGAGTTCGATCGACTCGCCGACGTTTCCGAGCTTCGTGAGATGAGCACTGTGCATCACGGCATTGCTCACCCAGCGGTCGTCTTCGCCGAGTTCGGTCGCCAGTTCCATCCCAATGCGGGAGGCTTCGAGCCCCTGGCGCGGGTTCTCCTGCCACACGGCAAGAAGGCCGAGGGCGCTGTAGTAGCTGAGCTGTGCCCGGCCCGGGGGGCCGCTTTCCAGGACCGGGGCGGCGGTGTCGAGATGGCGCGCTGCGGCCTGGTTGTCGTTCACCCCGCTCGCTGCAGCGAGGACCAGGGCGATGCGGGCATGCATCGCCGCGGCTCCGGCCCGGTCGCCCGCAGCCTCGTGCAGAGCGAGCGCCTGCTCGAAGTAACGGATGCTGCGAGCGTATGCATCGAAGCCGGAAACCTGTGCGACTTCGCCCAGGCGATCGAGTATCGCGAGTTGATGGTCGCGGGAGGCGCCGTGGCTGTTCATGAGCTGCAATGCGGCGTCCCAGTGCCCCATAGCTTCGTCATAGGAGAGCGCTCGCTCGGCAGCTTCGCCGGCGCGGACCGCGAAGGCGATCGCCTTCTCGCCGTCTGTGAACGGCCCGGCCAGGCGATAGTGGGAGGCGATGGCCGAGAGCCACGGATCGAGGCTCGGTGCGTAGACCTCCCCGATCGCACTCGCCGCGCTGAGGTGGAGGCGTTGCCGCCGTGAGAGCGGGAGGTCGTCCAGCAGGGCATCGCGGATGAGAGCGTGTCCGAACCGGTAGGTCTCGCCGTCCTCGCGGAGCAAGCCCGCGTTGACGGCTTCCTCGACGGTCTCCGCGAGGATCGAAACCCCGACATCGAGCATGCGGCTGATCGTCGGGAACATCTGGCCGAAGTCGTCGCCGAGGACGGCGGCCGCCCTGAGGAACTCGCGGTCTTCGGGGCGGAGGCGGCCAATGCGGTTGCCGATGACCTGGCGCACGCCTTCAGGAATGCCCCACCCGGCCGAAGCGACCGCGGGATCGTCGAGGTCCCGGCCCTCGGCCTGGAGGTGGTGGACAAATTCCTCGATGAAGAACGGATTGCCCCTCGCCCGGCCGTGCAGCGCCTCGGCCAGCGCACGAGGAATTGCTTCGCGGCCGGCCAGCGCGGCCGCGAGTATGGCGGTTTCCTCCATCGAAAGTGACTCGAGGGGGATTCCTTCGTAGAGGTGTTCGCGCGCGAGGTCCGCCAGGATGGGGGAGAGCGGATGGGCGGCGTCGACGCCCACCGTCCGGTGCGTCCCGGCGAGGCAAATGCGGGCGGCCGATATCGTTCGAGCGAGGTGCTGGAAGAGCAGCAGGGTCGAACGGTCGGCCCAGTGAAGGTCGTCCAGGCAGATCAGGAGACCTCGAGACTCGGTGGAATCGGCGGCGTGGACGAGGAAGTCCGAAACGGCCTGGAAGAGGGCGTAACGCTCAGACTCCGGGCTGCGGCGTGCCGGGGGGCTGGCGCCAAAACGGGCCACAACCTCCGGGAGGAGGGTCGCCACCTCCGGGGCCGCCGCGACGAGCGGCTGGAGTGCCTCATCGGAGGAGGCATGGACGTGCTGGCGGAGAACCTCGACGAAGGGCAGATACGGGGGCATGCCCTCGGTGTCGTACGCGCGGCCGGAGAGCACGATCCACCCATCGCCGAGCGCCCGCTCTGCGAACTCCCTGAGGATTCGCGACTTGCCGATTCCGGGTTCGCCGCTGAGCACCACGACGCAGGCTTCGCCGCGGCCCGCAGCCTCCAACCGTTCGGTGAGAGCCGCGAGTTCACGTTCACGACCGATGATGCTGGTGCCCCGCGCGAGCACGGGAATGCGGGAGCCGCCTCTTGAGCCAGCGGTACCTGCGGTGTGCCGGGTCGCCATGGGGTAATCAGCCCTCTCCTGCGGCCGGACCGTCTATCACTTTCGCCCCGCAGAGGTCATTCTACCCCGTGATGCAAGCCTTACGGCCTGGCGGCCGGGGGTTCTTCGAACAGCTGGAAGAGGACTCCCCCGGAGTCCTTCGGGTGGAGGAAGGTGTGCTTCTTCCACCCGTTGTCGATGATGCCGCCGAATGGTTCGATCCCGTTCTCCCGCAGGGCGGCCGCGGCCTCTTCGACCGAAGCGACTTCGCAGCAGACGTGGTGCATGCCCTGGCGCTTCGTGTCGATGAACTTCTGGACGAAGCTGTCGGACCGCGAAGGCTGGATGATCTCGAACTTCAGGAGGCTGCCGGGGATCCTCATGATCGCGCCGTGGTAGCCCAGGTATTCCTCTTCCCAGCGGCCTTCCAACTCGCAGCCGAAGACGCGCTGCTGCCATTCGATCTGGCGTTCGATATCGGTGACAGCCATCGAGACGTGGTCGACTCGCTGGAGGTTCACCGCCCCGCCACCGGCGTTGCGGTCGGCTTCGGGAGCCGGCTTGTGGGCCACGAAGAGCTGCCAGAGGATTCCGCCGCTGTCCTTCGGATGGACGTACGTGAGGTGCCACATACCGTCGTTTTGGATGCCGCCGAACGGCTTCATCCCGAGGCGTTCGATCTCGGCAGCAGCCTCGTGGATGTCATGCACTTCCACGGTGATGTGGTGCAGGCCGCCGCCGCCGTTCTGGTCCAGGTACTTCTGCACGAAGCTGTCGGGTCGCGATGGAGAGATGACTTCGAATTCGATCTCGGTGCCCCGAACCTGCGAAACCGATCCGTCGAAATCCGAGTGGGGCCCGGCTTTCCAGCTGTGAAGGAACTTGAACCCGAGCAGCTTCTCCAGTATTTCTGCCTGGGGCCGCCACGCGGGGGCAGCCATGCTGATGTGATCGACGCGCTTCACAGGGAGCAAGAAGGGTCTCCATGGGGACAGGGAATGGTGCGCCTATGGTACGTTTTCGCGCGGAGGCCGCCAACTTGAGCCTGCGAGCTACCGTCCTTGTGAACTCCGCCGCCCGCCGCGTCGGTCCACGCTTCGATGGCACCAAGATTATCCGCTACCTGGCGGACCGCGACTGCGTAGCATCGCTGGTGATGCCCGAATCGGGTGAACAGGCTACCCAGGAGGCCCAGGCCTCGGCGGAACGCCAGGACGATCTCCTCTTCGTCGTCGGGGGCGATGGGTCTGTCCGGGATACGGCCCTCGGGCTTGCCGGCAGCGGGACATCACTCGCCGCGGTGCCGGCCGGCACCGTGAATGTCTGGGCGACGGAAACGCGCATTCCCCGCGCACCACTTGCCGCCATCGATGCCCACCTCGCCGGACAGAGCGTCCACATCGACCTCGGGCGGGCCGGGGATCGCTGTTTTCTGCTGATGGCGGGCGTGGGATGGGACGCCGAAATCACCGGGCGCGTCTCCCGGCCATTGAAGCGTGCCATCGGCGATCTTGCCTACATCGCCCAGGCAGCGTGGATGGCGCCCCGCCTGCGCACGCGTGACGCTCGCTGGCACACGAGCGAGGGCTCCTTCGAGGAACCGCTCGCGTGGATGGTCTTCGGGAACTCGCGGCTGTACGGGGGCAAAGTCCACCTGACGCCTCGCGCCATCATCGATGACGGGTTGCTCGATGTCCTCGCCGCATGTCCCCGCACTCCCAGCGACGCGTTCCGGCTGGCCGGAAAACTGACGCAGGAGAGGCTCCAGGACCCGCGCTTGATTCGCTTCCGCGACTCGGAAATCCGCGTCGAAACCCCCGGGTTCGGTGTGCAACTGGATGGCGACTATGCCGGCCAGACTCCCATGACCTTCAGCGTCGACCACAGGGCACTGCTCGTGAGCCTCCCTCCCGGGCCCCTTCCCCCGATTTTCGGGGCGCCCCACGTCAACCGCCGGGGGACGTAAGGCCTCCTCCGCGTAGCATTCCCCGGCGTGGGCAGCGGGGAACTGGCTTCACGCATCGCGGCGATGATCTGGGCATGTACGAGCGTCGCCCTGACTTCGCTTTCGGCACGAACGTCGCCGGTGGTCCTTAGCGGTTTGCGCCTCGCCTTCGGGAGCGTCGTCGTCGCCATTGTCCTCCTCGTCAGCGGCCAGGCCGGCGGCTTGCGCGATGCCTCCAACGGCACACTTGCCGGCGTTATCCTGAGCGGCCTCATCGGCTATGGCCTGGGCGATACCGTCTACATCGTGGCGCTCAAACGCGTGGGCATGCAGCGGACTTTCCCGATAACGATGGCACTCTTCATCGGCCTGACCGTGATCGGCGGCGTGGTGCTCCTGGGCGAGGACCTGAGCTGGGGGCTTCCCGCGGGGGCCCTGTTCATCGGGAGCGGCGTCTACTTCCTGGTCGTCCCGGCGAACGATGCGACCCCGACCCTCGCCGAATCGCGCAGTCTGGCGGTCGCAGCCTCCCCCGATGCGATGGGTTATGCCCTCCTGGTCGCCGTCGGGGTCCTCTGGACGATTGCCACACTCTGGCTTGCGAACGCGCGAGGCGACCTCGAGCCCATCGCGGCGGGCGCCATCCGCACACCAGCCGGCGCAACCGCGCTTCTGGGCTTCGCCATGGCGACCCAGCGCCCGAGCCTGGCGGCGCCCTTCCGCAATCGGAACCACCTTGCCGCCATCGTGGCGGCCGGAGCAGTTGGCACGGGGCTTGGCAGTCTGCTCTACGTCTACGGCGTCCTCGAAGCCGGTGCCGCCCAGGCCGCCGTGCTCTCCGCGACATCGCCGCTGATGGCGTTGCCGCTTTCGATCGTGTTCCTCGGCGAACGATTCACGCCGAAGGTTGGGCTGGGCACTGTGCTCTGCGTCGGAGGGATCGTTCTGGTGGTGTTGGGATGAGGGGGCTGCTGGCGGGCTTGTTGTTTACCGCGTTCCTTGGGGTCGCCTGTGGCGACGGGGGGGACACGGGACCGACGACCACACCGGGCGCCGCAGGGCCACTGGTCACCATTTCGCAGTCGGGCAGGGAAGCGCGGGTGCGAGTTGAGTTCGCTGCGACGCTTGCCGACCGGCAGACCGGTTTGATGTTCCGGAAAGAAATGGACGAAGACGCCGGGATGCTGTTCATCTTCCCACGGGATAGCCAGGTGGGCTTCTGGATGAAGAACACGGAGATCCCGCTCGATATCGCCTACATCTCGGCCGAAGGCATCGTCATGGAAGTGCGACAGGCGACGCCGTTCGACGAGACGGCGCTGGTCCCGGGCCGGCCGTACCGCTACGTGCTGGAAGTGAACCAGGGGTGGTTCGAGCGCCATGGACTGGGCGCCGGTGCTGCCGTCACTCTGCCGGCGAACGTACCCACCGCCACGGAGTGACGGCGGGTACGCGGGGAGTCTCTACCGTCTGCGTTCCCGCACTTCGCTCGCCAGGTTCACGCCCCAACCGGCCGTAAGCGCGGTGAGGAACAGCGCCGATGTGATGCAGTAGATGCACCAGGCATCGATGACAAATGCTTCGAGGTACGTGAGGTACACCGAGAAGGCGAACCCGAAGAACGAGCCGTAAAAGCCTGCGAGGGTGGCGTACGGCCGCCACCCCCGGTAGTTCGAAAGCACGATCGCCGCCGAGGCAGCGAGGACCACGTAGAGCCCGAGCCCGGGCATGGAAATGGGGATGCCCAGGATCTTGCCGTACTTGCTCTGCTGCACCGTCGAGCAGCCGTGGGCGATCGTGCAGACGCCGCTCTTCCCCTGGCTGTTCTCGTAAGCAAGGTAGGCGGAAATCGCCGTCCCGGCGATCGCGAGCACCAGGAGCGCGACCGTGAGGATGAGCCGCCAGCGAGGCGAACTCACCGGGACGGCCGGTCCGGCAGGTGTAGCGCGAGTCGAGACAGCCATCGTGTCGCTCCGGCTACTTCATCGCCGTCGGCGCAGGGGTTGCCATGCCGTGCATGCCCGCGCCGGGCGTCATCGATTCGTTCATGCCCATCCCCATGCCGGCCATGCCTGGGCCGGGCTTAACGGGGAGGGTCAGCTTGACTTTGCCCGCCTTCGCGAATTCCAGTTCGAGTTCGACGGTGTCGCCTTCCTTCAGTTCCCCCTTCAGATCCATGAGCATGACATGGTAGCCGCCGGGCTTGAGGGTGAGTTCTCCATTGGCCGGCACGGGGAATCCCCCGGCCTTCTCCTGCATCTTCGAAGAGGCGCCTTCAGTGATGACTTCGTGGAGCTGGACGGTAGTGGTGATGTTGGTGGTGGCCTTCACGAGGGTGTCCTCGAGGCCGGAGTTCTTCACGGTGAAGTAGGCGGCCGACACGGCATTCGTCGTCGTGCGGGCCCATCCGTCGTAGATCTTGAGGTCGCCGGCCTTCGCCATCGGCGTGGCTTCGGTGGTGTCACCGTCGTTGTCGTCGTCATCGTCGTCGCCGCCGCAGGCCGCGAAAGCGGTGAGGGCGGCCACGATGAGTCCGAGGAGTACCGCCATCGAGGTCAGGCGGGTAAATCGAGAGAACCTTTTCAAGGTGCAAATCCTTTCGAAACGAGGAGCGGCAGGTCGTTCAGCCATTCCGTCATGCCCATTCCCGAGGGATAGACGGTGTAGGCGACCTGGTCCTTGGTGAAGGCGATGACGTATGCGGCATGATTTACCGCGTAGTTGCCACCGCCCAGGTCGGTCCGGGAAGCGACGGGGATCCCCAGCGTCTCCTGGAAGGCATCGGTCTCGGCGCGGGTGCCCGTGAGGCCGATGAAGTTGGGATCGAAGGTATCCACGTACGCCTTCATCACGGCCGGCGTGTCGCGTTCCGGGTCCGCCGTCACGAAGACGACCTTGACCTGTTCCGCGGTCTTCTCCGGCAGCCGCTTGATTGCCTCACTCATCTCGTAGAGGTGCGTGGGGCAGATGTCGGGGCAGTGGGTGTAACCCACATAGAGGAGGGTGACGTAGCCCTCGGTCTCCTTCCGGAGATCGAAGGGCTTCCCATCGTCGTCGGTGAGGATGGCATCCGGCATGGGGACCGGGTCGTTGATGACGGCGCCAAAGTACTCAACCGGACCTTCGTCCTCACGCGTGATGAGGTATCCGAATAGCCCGGCCGCGATGGCGACCACAATTACGGCGAGTCCGAGTAAGAGGCGCGGTTTCGACGTCAATGCGGCGGTGTTCACGAGGCAAAACTCCTGTCCCGGCCGGGAATTCCCCGGCTATGAGGGCGGCGGTGGCCGCGGCTAGTGGCCGTGGCTGGCCGTCCCGCTCGTCAGGCCCGCCTCGTCGTAGAGGTGTTCCCACACCCCATGCGTGAAGTCGTGATAGCCGTCGTGAGCTTTCTTGATGGCGTCGCCAGCCTTCGCCTTGTCGTCGCCTTCGACGACCCTGGCCATCTCTGCGAACAACGCGGCAAGAGACCTCGCCTGGGGCTGCAGGTCCTTCGGCCATTCGGTCAACAGGACGATTGTCTGCAGCTTTTCCGCGGTGGTCTTGGCATCGGGAGAGATGCTGCCGTCCTTCTTGACCGCCTCGTCCATCTCGTGGAGACCGGAAGTCTCGAGGATGTTGACGGCGTTGATGACGTCCGCGTTGGCGGCCGATTCGGAGGCGCCACCGTCGCAGGCGGCGGTCAGAAGCGCCCCGGCCATGACGGACAGGGTGAGCAGAACGACTGCCGTGTGTCTTCGCGGCAACAAAATGGGAGCGGGTCCTTTCGAAGGCGCGGCCAACCGGGCCGCTGTCAGAAGTGGAGAAGTCCCGGAGGACGCGCGAAGACCGGGCGCGGGGGCCGGAGCCCCGGCGCAATCGTGTGCGCGGCAAGCGGCCGCCACCAGCGCAGGGTGAGGAGCAAAAGAGCGCCACCAATGGCGAAAGAAACTGCCATGCTCAGCGTGGCGAAGCTGGCGCCGGCCGCAGCTGGTGCATCACCGCAGCTGGCTGGGCCGCTATGGCAGTGCTGGGAGTGGTCCCCTTCGGAACTGGCATCTTCAGATGAGTGGGAGTGACCCTCGGCTTCGGCGAATGGCAGGGACACGTAGAGGTTGGTCCCGGGAATGGGTACGGAAGTGGGCCAATGCCCCATGAAGGTCAGCATCGGGAGCAAAGCGGCGAGCAGCACCCAAGAGACGCGGCGGCTCGCGCGGGCCGATGGAAATGGCAACCCCACGCTCCAAGGGTACCAGCAATTCCATCGGCGGAAAGTGACATAGGTGCCGTAACCGCCGGCCATTCGGACGCCCTTCCGCGGCTCCCTCGCCGGGCGTCTCTCGTCGGCGAAGAGTCAGCCGGCCGGGACTGCCTGCGGCGCCCGCATCGCCGCCATCTGGGCGGCCAATTCGTCCATCTCCGCGCGGAACGCGTCCGGCGCAGCCACCGTCCGGCGGAGGAAGTCGGCTATCTCGCCCTGCACCTGGTCCTGCATGCTCGGGATCCGCGCGAAGCCGTGGGGCAGGCCCGGGTAGATGTGCATCTCCACATGGGCACGGGCGTCGCTCAGGGCTTCGAACATCCGCAGGCTCGCCGAGACCGGCACCACCCGGTCATTGCTGCCGTGGAGCAAGAAAGTCGGCGGGAAGGCCGCTGACGCATAGGCGAGGGGGCCTGCTGCCCGGGCGAGTGCCTCGGTCGCCGCCTTGCCCATGAGAGCATCGGCCGGGACGCTGCCGCTGATCTTCTGCTCTGTGGCCTGGAACACCGTCGGCGGATAGATGCCCACGGCCGCGGCAAGCTCGCTGGATACGCCGGCGTTGCCGCCATCACCCTCGAATTCGGGGAGGCCCGGCGTTCCGGCCGCGAGGAGGGTGAGGTGCGCACCCGCGGAGTGGCCTTCAGCGGCGATCCTGGCCGGGTCGATCCCGAGCCGCGCTGCATTCGCACGGATCCACCGGATGTTGGCTTTGACGTCGTGGATCTGGGCGGGCCAGGGCGATTCAGGCGTGAGGCGGTATTCGCCTGCAACCGCAACGAAGCCCCGTCGCGCCAGTGAGAGGCAGGCATCGCGTACGCGGCTGCGCTCGCCCATTCTCCAGCCGCCGCCGTAGAGGACGAGGACTCCCGTGCCGTTCCTGGTTGCCGGGGAATAGATGTCGCACTTGAGGTCCCTGCCGCCGCCTCGCCCAAAGGCCACGCCCTCTTCGATGGTGATGCTGTCGTTGCTCATGCCCTGCTCCCACTGGAGATGTGGCCGGAGTCTACAGAGCGTGGCCGGAGCGAGGAACTAGCTCCTGATCGCGGCGAGGACCCGCGTCTTGTCCATGGTGATGAGCGCCGGGACGTTGAGTACGAGTCCCGGGAACTGGCTGCTCTCGATCAGTCCTGCCTGGTCGGGCTGCCGGGTGATGTAGCGGCCGTCTGGCCCAATCTCGAACCAATCCACCGCCCTGTCGCGCGTTCGCCAGACGATGTACTCCCGGACACCTGCGCGTTCGTATGCCCGTTTCTTTTGGTGGAGGTCACGGGAGCGTGAACTCGCCGCCACTTCGACGACCAGTTCGGGTACCTTCACGATGTGGCCCCCATCGTCCACCCATCCGGGAGCCGCCCGGAGCAGCATCGCATCCGGTTCGGGCTCGTTCCGATCGTCAAGAAGCACGGTAGCCGGAGGCGAAGCCACCAGGGACGGCGAACGGTCTGCGTATGAGTCCAACCAGCGCAGTACGAGACCTTGTGGCTGGCCGTGCTCGGTGAGCGAAATCGGCGATGGCATGTAGACGATTCCCTCAATGAGCTCGACGCGGTGGAGCTGCGGATCCTGCAGGTACGCCGCGTGAAATTCCTCGCGCGTCATCACCGCGCCGTTTTCGAGTTCAGCGGTCAGCTTCGGGGCAGAAGACATATCGCAAGTATACCTCGGCCTCTTACCCCGCCTGCCGCGCGACCGCAGCAGCAGCCGCTGCCGCAGCCTCGGGGTCGCCCAGGTATTCCGCCCGGACGGGGCGCAGATCCCGGTCGAGTTCATAGACGAATGGGATGCCGGTGGGCACGTTCAGTTCCGGGATGTCGGCGTCGCTGATGTTCTGCAGGTGCTTCATCAGTGCGCGAATGCTGTTCCCGTGAGCGCCGAGCAGGACCGTCTTTCCCTGACGGAGATCTGGAATGACAGCGTCGTACCAGTAGGGAAGGAAGCGCGCGATGACGTCTTTCAGGCACTCCGTGGCGGGCAGCACATCGGGCGCGAGGTCCGCGTAGCGCGGGTCGTGCCGAGGGTGGCGTTCATCGTCCACTTCGAGCGCCGGCGGGGGGACATCGAAACTTCTCCGCCAGATGAATGCCTGTTCCGCGCCGTAGCGGTCGGCAGTGTCCTTCTTGTTCAGTCCCGTGAGCGCACCGTAGTGACGCTCGTTGAGACGCCAGGAGCGCTTCACCGGGATCCAGTGTTGGTCCATCACATCCAGCGCGATTTGGGTCGTGTGGATGGCGCGGCGCAGCAAGGAGGTATGCGCTACATCGAAGCGGAGGCCAGCTTCGCGCATGAGGCGGCCCGCCTCCCGGGCTTCGTTCGTCCCCTTCTCGGTCAGGGGGACATCGTGCCAGCCGGTGAACAGGTTCTCGAGATTCCAGGTGCTCTCGCCGTGGCGCAGCAGGACAAGCGTGTACGTCATCTGTTCGTTCACCCCTCGCTGGAAATTACACCGCAGCGGGGGAGTTACCGCCATGCACGAGCGACCGGTAGAGCCCATGTTTCTCCACCAGCCGTTCGACCGCTTCGGGTACCAGGTACCGGATCGATCGTCCCCGTGCGACGCGGTCGCGGATGAGCGTCGAACTGACGGCGAGGAACGGCATTTCGACCCGCTCGAAGCCGCCTGTGCCGGCCCCGGGGGCCTTTTCGGCGACAACGATGCGCGCGAGCCGCTGGATCTCTTCCGGCTCGCGCCAGTTCGGCAGGTCGGCGACGGCATCGCTCCCGAGGACCAGCACGATCTCTCGCTGGCGCTCGGCATGCAGTTCGCGGAGCGTGTCGACGGTGTAGCTGGGCCCGGAGCGCCGTACTTCGCGGCCATCGGCGGCAAACCGGGGATTGCCCTGGAGAGCCGCCCGAACGAGTTCGAGCCGGAGCGCTCCGGAAGTCACGGAGCGCCGCGGGGCCGGGGCGGCGCGCCGGTTCTCGGCGGTATCGGTGCCGGTCTTGCGGTAGGGGTCGCCGGCGGGGATGAACAGCACGCGCTCACAGCCGAATTGCTCGGCCACGCACTCGCCCAGCACCAGGTGGCCGACGTGCGGGGGGTCGAAGGTGCCGCCGAAAACCGCGATGGGACCGGACATGGAAAGAGTGTACCGCTCGCAGCCTCCTGGGGGCCTGGCACCGAGGTTGCTTCTGGCCGGGCTCGTCCTAAGATGCGGGGCGAATTCGCCGGTCGGAGAAACGAATGGACAGCTACAAGCTTCAACTCTTCTTGCATGTCGCCGTGGTCATCGTCGCCCTTGGGGCAACGTTCGCGAACCCGTTCCTTCAGGGGTGGGGCGAACGCCACGGAGTCGGCGCTACGCGGATGGCTATGCAGTTCAGCAGCCACATGGAGAAGGTGCTCGTGATCCCGGGCGCCATCCTCATACTCCTGTTCGGCACGGGGCTCATCTTCGAGGACGCCACGGGCTACAAGGACGACTTCCCAATGTGGCTCGGGATCGCGATAGCATGGTTCCTGGTCGCTTTCGTGGCGGGGGCATTCGTGCAGCGTTCGAATGTGAACAGGGCGATCGCGGCGCTCGATGGCGTGCCGGACAACGGGGATTTCCCGGCCGAGTACATGAAGGCCAGCCGGCGTATGCAGGCCGTCGGTGGCTTTCTCGGCTTCTCGGTGATCGCCATCACCTTCCTGATGGTCTGGAAGCCCGGCGAGTAGTCACTCCGGGAAGCAGCAACGAATGAGGGGCGCCTGAATGGGCGCCCCTCATTCGTGTGTCTTCCGCCAGCGGTAATCAGGCCGTGACGGCCTCCGCGAAGAAGCGGTCCTTCACTTCCTGGCCGAGGGCGACGTTCTGGATGTGCGCACGCTGGAGTTGCTGCCAGTAATACCGGTAGGTCGCCCGGTCGTGGAGGTTGCCCTCATGCTGGATCGGGCCCCAGTCGGCGGCGAAGGCCTTCAGCAGGATTGCTTCGGCCTCTTCCACCTCGTGGTGGCTCGGCGCCATGGCGCGCGTGATCGGCTCGATCTGGGCGGGATAGATGCTCCACTGGCGAAGGAAGCCGAACTCGTCGTGCGCGCGGCGAGCGTCGTTGTAGATGAATTCCACGTCCTTCAGCTCCAGGGTCACGTTGTGCGCCGGCACCACACCGCTGGCCAGCGCCGCGGCAACCATCTCAGCCTTCGCGCGCTGCAGGAGCTTGTGGTCGAACTGGTAGGGCGAACGCATCGCGAACGCCGGGATCGCCCCGTTGTGCGCGCTGACGAAGTCCATCATCCCGAAGTCCAGCACCTGGACGTTCGGAAGCTCGGCGATTTCCCACACCTGGCGCAGTGCCCCGTGTGTCTCTACCAGCGCATGGATCGGGATTTCGCGACGGCTCCCGGCCTTCGACGTGGTGTTCCGCACGTAGTCGATCATCTCCGCCAGTTCGACAGACTTCACCGTCTTGGGGACGGTGATGTAGGCGAGCCGTTCCGCCGCACCGGAGACGATGATGTCGATGTCCTGCTTCCAGTGCTCGTTCGTGTAGTCGTGGATGCGGACACCCGACATGTTGTGCTGGTTGCCGGCGCTGTTCTGCATGCGCACCACCATTTCGGCGTGCGGGCGCTCGGCGCCCATCGGCGCCCCGTCTTCGCAGTCCATGGTGATGTCGAAGACGCCGCCCATCTTGTTCTGCAGTTCGAGCGCCTTCGTGATGCGTTCCTCCGTCCCCGCGAAGTGCTCGCAGGTCGGGATGATCGGGAAGGGCTTCTCGCCCTCGAAGAGGACTTCGTTCGGGTGTCTTGGCATGTTCGGTTTCCGGTATTGGATTTTGGCCCGCAGCGGCCGGGGGTGCGGCGGAGGCGTAACGAGCAGTATGCCGGATAGGAGGGAGAACGGCGAAACGAGAAGGTAGAGTGCAGGTGTGGACCACTATCTCTCGCGCCCGTACGAAAACCGCGACATGGCGACGCTCCTCCGGTTCGCGTCCGAAGCGACGGCGGTGCGCCTCCCCGGGCTCACTTACTGGAACCCCGGTGACGTTGCCTGGCAACTGGGCATGTTCCCGCCGGGCGCCGACCTCTCGGGGCACGTTCGAATGTGGGAGGGCGCCTCCGGCGTCGTCGCACTCGCGATCTTCGAACCACCGCTGCACTTCGCCTTCGATCTTCATCCGCGACTCGGCCTCGATACCTCGCTGGCCGACGACGTCCTCAGCTGGGTCGAACAACGCCGCCGCGGGATCGTCGTCGGCGGAGGCGCCGTACCGGTCGCCTACCAGATGCTGGGGAGTCCACGCTTTCGACCGAAGTCCTGGAGAGCGACGCTGCCCGCATCTCGTTCCTTGAAATTCGGGGCTATGTCCGCGTAGAGCGGCACAGCGTCCGCTATTCCAGGGACCTCGATGAGCCAGTCGGTCTGGCCGCTCTTCCGAAGGGCATGCGTTTCCGCCACGTCACCGACGACGACATCGAAGCTCGAGCCGAACTCCACCGCGACGCGTGGTCGGTCTGGGGAGCGTCGAGCTTCTCGGAGAGCCGCTATCGGCGTCTGCGGGCGAACCCCGTCTACGACCAGACCCTCGACATCGTTCTGGAAAGCGCCGACGGCAACCTTCTCAGCTACTGCATCTGCTGGTTCGACCGGGAGAACGGTATCGGCCATTTCGAGCCGGTCGGCACCCGTCCCGCCTTCGCCGGCCAGGGCCTCGGCCGTGCGCTGGTAATGGAGGGTCTGCGGCGTCTGAAAGAGCGCGGCGCCCATACCGCCCTCATCGGCACCGCGAGTGTCAACGAACCCGCGTTGCGGACGTACGCTGCGTGTGGGTTCAAACTCGTTGAACGACAGTACTACTACTCAAGGCTCATCGGCCCGTAAACCCAATTGCGCGGTCCGTCTGATGGCCGACTGGGGGCTTAGTGCTGGAGGCCGAAGAGCTGCCAGCCCGGACGCCCGGCGAGGGGCCCCGTTGGCTCCGGCTGGAGACCATAGCCCTCGCCCGTGCGCAGCGCCTTCTCGATCGCCCACTTCGAAAGGCCCTGGACGGCTTCCATCGCGGCCATCTCATCCAGGCTGAAGAAGCCGGCGTTGGCGATCTCGTCGCCATCGAAACGAGGCTCTTCGTTGCCCAGGGGATCGAGCCGGAACATCACATAGATGTTCGTCGTCGGCCCGCCCATGCCGCCGCCGATCGCGTGGCGGAAGGCGATGACATCGCGCACGCGTGCCTCGATCCCGGCCTCTTCGAGGACCTCCCGCTCGACGGCGAGCGAGAGCGGTTCATCGTGTTCCGCGTACCCTCCCGGGATCTGCCAGGAGCCGGCGAACGGTTGCCAGCCGCGCTGCACCAGCAGCGCCTTGCCGTCTCGGATGACGACGCCCGAGCAGCCGATCGAGAAATCGCCGTAGTGGATGTAGTCGCAGGAGGGGCAGGCCGGGCGCTCCCGTCCGCCGTCCTCCTTGGTCGTGAGGGTCATGGAGCAGCGTGGGCAGTAGGTGTGGTGGGCCATAGTGGTCGGAGTATACCGGGGTGCGCGGAGGCAGGTTGCAAGTGCCTCGCCGGGCCGCCACAGGCTACCGGAAAGAAGTGAGTTGCAGTTTCGAAAAAAGTGAGCCGCAAGCTAACAATCCCGGCTATACTGGAGATACGCCGTGTACATCTTTGACCTCCAACTGACGAATTACCGGAACTACGTGCGCTCCGCGATCAAGCTCGAAAAGGGCCTGAATCTCTTTGTCGGCGATAACGCCCAGGGCAAGAGCAACCTCCTCGAAGCGGTCTACCTCCTCTCCACGCTTCGGAGCAGCCGTGCGAGCAGCGATAGCGACCTGGTGCGGCGCGACATCCTCGCGAGCGACTTCCCGGTCGCTCGCCTTTCGGCCGAAGTGGAACGCTCCGCCGGAAACCTCCAGCTCGACCTCGCCATCGTCGGCCGGACGACGGACCCTTCCCACCGCGCGGGCAAGCGTGTCCGCGTGAACGGTGTGCCGCGCAAGGCATCCGATGCGGTCGGCCAACTCTGCGCCGTGCTCTTCACCACGCTCGACATCGAGATCGTGGCCGGCCCGCCGCTGATGCGGCGCCGTTACCTGGACATGATGATCTCCCAGGTGGACCGCGGTTACCTCCGGGCCATGCAGAAGTACGCAAAGGTCCTGCAGCAGCGGAATAGCCTGCTCAAGCGCATCCAGAACCGCGAAGCTGGAGTCCACGAACTCAACTTCTGGGACCAGGAACTGGCGCACGCCGGCGGGCTGATCTTCTGGGCGCGAGCCGACGCCCTCGGCCACGTCGTGCCCCAGGCGATGATGCAGATGGAGCGCCTCAGCGACGGTCTCGAACAGCTGCAGCTCACCTACCGCCCCTCGCTCGGAGGTCTCGATGAGCGCGACGCGCCAATCGATGACTCGGAATGGACGGCGCGCATGCTGAAGGCGCTGCAGAACCTCCGCACTCGCGAAGTCGGCGCCGGGGCGACGCTCGTCGGTCCTCACCGCGATGACGTCCAGGTCGAGATCGATGGCATGCCCGCCGACTCGTTCGCTTCCCGCGCGCAGCAGCGCACGGCCGCGCTTTCGATGCGCCTGGCCGAGGCGAGCTACCTCCGGCGCGCCCTCGGTGATGACCCCGTAGTCCTCCTTGATGACGTCTTGAGCGAGCTCGATGCTCGCCGCCGCCGGGGTGTGTTGGAGTACATCGATACGTTCCAGCAGACTCTTGTCACAACGGCGGACCCGGACCGCCTGCGCGAAGTGATGACGAGGGCGGCGAGCCGCTTCGTTGTCCAGGCAGGCGCGGTCACGAGGTTCGAAGGGGAGTAACCCCATCGGGAAGCGGCGATCTTTCGTGCTCGGCGGAGCGGTTGTCGTAGGGGCGTTCGCCTTCCTCGCCGGGTTGGCTTCGCTCCTCACCCTGTTCGACCTCTCCGAGAGCCCTCGCCGCAAGCTCTTTGATATCAACGTTGGCCTTGGGACTGCGATCGTCACGCTGTCGCTCGGTGGCGTGCTCGTCTACCAGGCCGCTTCATCGCTCGGGCACGTCGGGTCCACGGCGATGCGCGTGCCAAGGTGGAAGTTCCTGGCACCGGCTGCCATCGCCGTCTTCCCGTTGTTCGTGGTGATCGGCCAGCTCGAAGTCAACAACCCCGAGCGCTTGCCCTGGCTCTTCCCGGTCACGAATGTCTTCATCGTCAGTGTGCCGTCGCTGGTGATCGCGCTCGTTGTTTCCCAGCGCTATGCCGCGTTCAACCGCTGGGCGTGGCCGGTCAGCTGGCGCGAATGGTCGTCGGGCGTGATTTACGGTGCCATCGGCGCGACGACCGTCGCCGGGATCATCAACACGCTCTACCTCGTGTTGATGGCCATCCTCCTCGTGAGCCAGCTTGGAAACGGCGATACCGGAAACCTCGCGGAAGGACTCCCGTCACTACCGCGAGGTTGGGGTGTCTTCTTCGACGTGAGCGTCCTGTCGGTCGTCGCGCCCCTGAACGAGGAGTTCTGGAAGGGCATGCTGGTCGCGTTCTTCTTCTTCCGAAGAGGCGGCGCCGCGCGCTGTTTCGTCTGGGGCGTCCTCGCAGGCACAGGCTTCAACATCCTGGAGACTTTCGAAAACAGCCTCTCGATAGTGAACCCGTCGGAGATCACCCAGCAGCAGCTAAGCGCCGACTGGTGGAAGTTCGCCGGCGCGCGAGCGGGCACGGGGGCAGTCCACGCGGCAGCGACCGGCATGTCGGCGCTGGGGTTCTACGGCCTTTTCCGCCGCCAGGGGAAGTACCTGTTGGGATACCCGGCCGGTGTGGCGATCCACGGCGCATGGAACTTCCTGAACTTCACTCTTGCCGGAGACGCATTCCTCAGCCAGGCCGGTCCCGATTCGCAACTGCTCGACATTCTCAGCATCCTCGGCCTCTTCGCGCTCTTCTTCGCCTGCATCGCACTCCTCTGGGAGATGCCGAGAAGGTTGCGTGACGGACGTCCCGCGGCCATCTACCTTGTGCTCGGGATGGTCCCTCGCGATGGACCGGCCGACCCGTCCGCCGGAGGCGGCGAGCGCTGGGTGCCCAACTACCCCGTGTGAGCGGGCACATAGGGCCGCAGTGCTAGACTCACCGGATGCCTCCGCCGCCCTACTTTGAGATGCCGACGGAAAGCCACGGCGGCGCGTTCGCTTCGCTCCGGCACGAACAATTCCGCTGGCTCTACGCCTCGAACATCGCTTTCTTCTTCGCGATGAACGGCCAGTTCCTGGTCCGTTCGATCCTGGCCTACGACCTCACCGGCAGTAAGCTCGCGCTCGGGACGATCAACCTCATGGTCGCGATACCGATGCTCGTGGTCTCGCCGTTTGGGGGCGTCATCGCGGACAGGGTGGAAAAGCGCGGGCTCATCCTTCTTGGCCAATTCCTGCTCCTCGTCAATGAGCTGATCGTGCTCGCGCTGCTTCTGACAGGGCGGCTCGAGTTCTGGCACATGCTGGTCGTCGTTTTCTTCATGGGCTGTCTTTTCCCGTTCATCATGCCGGCGCGCCAGGCGATCGTCGCCAACATCGTTGGCCGCCAGGGGCTGGGCAATGCCATGGCTTTGCAGATGGGCGGCATGAATGCCGCACGCGTCGTCGGACCGGTGGTTGCCGGGGGCATCGTCGCTCTCACCAGCGTGAAGTGGGTCTATGTGATGGCTGTCATCCTGTACGTGGTGGCCCTGCTCTCGATGTCGCGCATCTCTAAGTCTCCGCCGGAAGAGGGCGCCGGCAAGAAGCCGGTCATGCGCGAACTCGTCGCGGGGATGAAGTACGTTGCCGGCGACCCACCGGTGCGTGCACTGATGGTCCTCTCGATCGTCCCGATCTTGCTGGCGATGCCGTTCCAGTCGCTGCTCGTCGTGTTCGCCGAAGACATCTGGAAGGTCGGCGAGGGTGGTCTCGGGGTCCTCCAGGCGGTCGCCGGGGTCGGCGGCATCATGGGCTCCTTCTACGTCGCATGGGCCGGACAAACGCCCCGCAAGTTGCGGTTGATGATGTCCAGCCTCTTCGCCTTCGCGGGCACGCTCTTCCTCTTCGCGCTCAGCCCGTGGTTTCTGCTTGCGCTGCCACTTGTACTTATCGCCGACATCTTCGCAAGCGTGTTCACGACCACCAACGGCACGATCATCCAGATGCTGATCCCGAACGAGGTGCGCGGCCGGGTGATGAGCCTGATGATGATGACGTTCGGCCTGACTCCCCTTGGCACGCTCCCGGTGAGCGCCGTCGCCGAGGCCTTTGGCGTGCGCGCGGCAGTGGCAAGCGCCTCCGTGGCCACGGCTCTCCTGGCTCTCCTCATCTTCTTCGCTAGCCGCGCGCTCCGCGGGATCGATGCGACCCACCTGGCGGCGATGGAAGCTGAAGAGGCGCCGATGCCGGGCCTCTCGAAACGGCCAGCGCCGGCGCCGCGCTGATCCTACCGCCGGAAGACGAAGAGCCCGTGCCCCTGCTCGTGGCGTTCGTAGCTCAGGAGCATGCTCATCAGCATGTCCAGCTGGCGGAGGTAGGGGCGGGTCCCGTAGCGGTCTTCGAAGAACGGACGGCGGCGCACCATCTCGGCCTCGGCCGTGCGCCAGGTCACCGTTGCGTCGTTGCTCATGTCCTTGTGCCCGGCCAGTTGCCAGCCGTACTCGGCCCACTCGTCGATGAACGCTTCGGCGCCGCCTCGTGCGTCAGTAGGCACTTCACAGTTCAGACAGAGCGTTGCTTCGGCGGGCGCCGCCACCCGGCTCAGTTCCCTTACCGAGATGTACGTGTCCATCGCCCAAACGCTCTGGAACTGCCCATCGGGAAACGGAAGCCGCCCGGAATCCGCAGCCACCCAGCGAACGCCTGCGCCGCCGGGCATCTCGCGACCGGCGGCAAGGAAATCGAGGTTCAGATCGCTGGCGAAAGCATCGCATCCCGTGGCCTCAGCAGCAGAACGTGCTGACGCGCCGACGAAGGCGCCGGTATCGAGCATGCGTTTGCCGGGACCAAGCTGGGCCCGTTCGAGGAGCCACCTGGTCGCATCGGCCCCACCGATATGGTTGTGCTCGCCAAGCAGGTCGATCCACCAGGCGTGGTAGTCATCGGCGAGGCGCGCGAGCGCATCCGGAGCGGTCATCGTCACCACGATACAAAGCCTACCGATTACGCGGATGCCGGGAACGGCCGAACGGGCAGGCATTCGTGTCCTTGCGCCATCGCCGCTACTTCAACGTTATCCCGCCATCCACCGAGATCGCCTGGCCGGTGATGTTCCAGGCTGCCGGACTGCTCAGAAACGCGGCGAGATGGCCGATGTCCTCGGGCGTTTGCTCCCGGCGGAGAGGTACGCCGTTCTTCACGACTTCGAGGAAGATGTCGCGCGGGTCGGCATCCTTGAATTGTGGGACGTTCATCTTCATCCCGGCCGCCAGGCCCTGCCACGCGCGGGTCCAGAGGAATCCCGGGCAAATGGCGTTCACACGGATGTTTGCCGGGGCGTACTCCAGGGCGGAGCTGCGTGAAAGCGAGATGACACCCGCTTTCGCTGCCGCATAAGCAGGCAGCGTCGGCGAGGCGCTTAACCCGGCAATGCTGGCGATGTTCACGATCGAACCGCCCCCGCGAGCCTTCAGGTACGGGACGGCCACCTTCGTCCCGAGGAAGGTGCTGCGCAGGTTCTGTGCCAGCTGCTCGTCCCAGACGTCCACACTCATGTTTTCGACCCGCGCGCCACCAGTGGCCGGGTTGATCGCCGGGTCGAGCGGCATCCGCCCGGCGCCGGCGTTGTTCACAAAGATGTCCAGCCCGCCCAGTTTCGCAACAGTCTCTCTGACTGCCGCCTGCAGCTCGTCTTCGATGATCACATCGCAGGCCATCCCGATTCCCGGGACGGCCAGGCTCGCAGCGGTCTCGGCCGCTGTTGCCCCGTCGAGGTCGAGGATGCCGACCCTGGCCCCCTGCTGGGCCATCACGGTGGCGATGCCTGCGCCAATCCCCCGTGCACCCCCGGTGACAATCGCTACCAAACCATCAAGCTGTCCCATGTCGATCTCCTGTCTATCACACTTGCCTGCGTTTTCGAGCTACTCGCCGATGAAGCTCGGCTCGCGCTTCTCGACGAAGGCCCGTACGGCCTCGCGGCTGTCGGCGCTCAGGCCACTCAAGCGCATCATCAACGCCTCATGGTCGAGCACTTCGGCGAAGGTGGCGGTCTCTCCGAGATTGAGGTTCTTTTTCATCCTCCCGTAGGTTGCCGTCGGTCCTGCCGCAAGCTTCGCGCAGAATTCGAGCCCTGCCGGCAGCAGGTCGTCGTGGGCGACGACACGGTTAGCGATCCCAAGTTCGAGCGAGCGCTGGGCATCGATGATCTCCGCAGTGAAGTACATCTCCCGCGCCCGCCCGGAGCCGATGATTCGTGGCAAGAGGTAAGAGCCGCCGAAGTCTCCGCTCAGGCCCACATTGCGGAAGGCCGTGCCGAAGCGTGCTCGCTCGCTCGCGATCCGGATGTCGCAGGCGAGTGCGACCGAGAAGCCCGCGCCGACAGCCACGCCGTTGACCAGTGCGACAGTTGGCTTGCCCATGGTGTGCAGGCGAAGGCTCGTGGCGTCGTGCCAGCCGCGCAGCAGCTCAGTGTTCCGTTCCAGCGACGAGACCATGCGCGCAACCGGGTTCGAATCCGCGCGTTCTGCCCTGCCAGGCGGGCCGTCGTTGCGGGCTTGCATGCCGCGCACGTCCCCTCCGGCGCAGAAGCCGCGGCCAGCCCCGGTGATCGCCACGCAGCGCACCTCCCGGTCGTTCTCGCACTGGTCCAGGATTTCGCCGAGCATCGGGATGAGCATCCCGCCCATCGCGTTCAGGGTGTCCGGGCGGTTCAGGGTGATCAGGCCGACTCCGTCGGGGCGTTTCTCGAAGAGCACGTCGTCGGGCATGGGCGAATCCTGCGATGGAGTTGCGGGATTCTAGCAGGAACGCAGGCCACGACCGTTCGGCCTGCCCGTATACTCCGCCGCCATGGAGATCCGGCCGCTCCCCGAAACGCTCATCCATTACGCCGAGGCTGAGATCGCTCGGCTCCAGACCCCTGGCGCCGCGATTGGCGTCCTGCACCACGGGGTTGCGTACGCCGGTGGGGTCGGCCTCACCAACGTCGAGCATCCGCTTCCCGTGACGGCCGAGACACTCTTTCAGATCGGTTCCACTTCGAAGACGTTCACGGCAACTGCGCTCATGAGCCTGGTCGAAGCCGGCAGGGTGGACCTGGACGCGCCGGTGCGGACTTACCTGCCGTGGTTCGCGCTCCAGTCGGAGGAAGATGCCGCGCGTATCACCCTGCGCAACCTGGCCACTCATCATGCCGGCTATGTTGGCGACTACTTCAAGGATACCGGCCGCGGCGACGACGCCATCGGCACGATCGTCCGGAAGATGGCGAACTCCCCACAGCTCGTGCCGGCGGGGTACACCTTCTCCTACAGCAACGCCGCCTTCTACGTCCTCGGCCACATCATCGAGACGGTCCACGGCCGGCCGTTCGAACAGGTGGTCCACGACACGATCTTCGAGCCACTGGGCATGGACCGTTCGTTCTACTTCCCCGAGGAAGCGATCACTCACCGGGTCGCAGCCGGCCATATCGTCACCACCGAAGGCCCAAAGGTCGCCCGCCCCTGGAACACGCCCCGCAGCATCGCCCCCGGCGGCGGCGTCACCTCGAATGTTGTCGACCAACTGCGCTACGCCGCGCTCCACCTGGGCCTCGCCGGCGGCTCCGGCGTACTCATGCCGGAGACGATTTCGGCGATGCAGCGCGTCCAGCGGCCCGCTGGGAGCATGTGCGAAGCGATCGGCATCTCCTGGATGCTCGACTGGGCCGCCCCGACGGAGCGGCTGGTCAAGCATGGGGGCGCCACCAACGGCCATCTCTCTTCGTTCGAGATGATCCCCGGCCGGGCATTCGCCGTCACGGTCCTCACCAACTCCGACACGGGACGCGAGACCCGCCAGACTATCGCCGACCGTTGCCAGGAGCACTTCCTCGGTTTCGGCAAACCCGACCCGGTAGCCATTGCCCCGCCCCGTGACCTGGCGGAATACGCAGGGACCTACCAATCCGTGCTCGCCCGGCTGGAAGTTGTGGCGGAAGGCCGGAGCCTCAGCGTGAGCGATACCTCGCCGGAGCGGGGGTTCGCCGAACGGCGCCACCGGCCGATCCCGCTCCCGCCGGCGCAACTCGTCTTCACCGCCAGCGACGCTACGGCCGTCCTCGATGGCCCGCGCAAGGGCGAGCGGGCCGAGTTCCTGCGGGGCCCCGACGGGCGGATCGCGTGGATGCGCTGGGACGGCCGCATCGCCCGCCGCCTCGAAAACTAGCGGGCGCGTGACCAGGCTCGAACTGGCCGCCTGCGTGGCGCTCGGAGTCATCGGGGTCTACTCAACTTCCTTCGGCCCGGCGATGAGCATCCTTGCCCGGGACTTCGGCGTCTCGCTCGACCGGGCGGGCCTCCTGCTGACCGTGCTGTTCCTCGGCTCCATCGTCGCCTCCGCGGGCGTCGCAGTCCGGCTACACCGGTTCGATCCCCGGTTGTTCACCGGCGCGGGCCTCCTGCTCGTGGCCGCAGGCACGGCGGGAATCGCGCTCGCCCCGGATTGGCAGGCCGCGCTCGCCAGCGTCGCGGTGACCGGGCTGGGCGGCGGGCTGATGGATGCCGGGGCTCACACGATCGTCGCCCGCGTGAGCCTCGATGTCGCCCGCGGGATCAACCGGCTAAATGTGTGCTTCGCCGCTGGTGCGGTCGCGGGGCCGCTCCTCTCCGGCGGTGTACTCGCCATCGATGGCGGAGGACGTCCGCTGGTCTACCTGGTGATTGCCGCGCTTGCGGCGGCTTCCGCAGCACTCATGTTGACCGCGGGCCCGATCGAGCCGGGTGCGTTGCGTGGTGCCGGAAGCCACCCGGGAGCGGCACATCCCGGTATGAGTCGCCTCGCCTGGATGATGGGCGGGGTCCTCTTCCTCTATGTCGGCGCCGAATTCGGGCTCGGCTCCTGGGTCGCCTCCTACACCGAGCAGGAGTTCGACGCCGGGATCCTCGCCGGTGGCGCCATCACGGCGGGCTACTGGGGCGCGCTGATGGCCGGACGCTTGGTCTCCGGTGCGCTCTTTTCGAACGGCGTCCCGGCAAGGACGGTCCTCCTGGGGAGCATCGCGGCCGGTATGGTCGCCAGCGGCGGGATAGCGGCCGCGAACGAACACCTCGCCATGGCTGTGGTTGCCGCGTTTGCCACCGGCCTCGCCTTCGGACCGATCTGGCCGGCTGCGATGGCGATCGCCGCCCAAGGGCGTTCAAGCAGCGCACCAGCCGCGATGGTCACGATCGGGAACTCCGGCGGGTTCGTGTTTCCCTGGTTCCAGGGCCGGTTGCTCGTCTCGGCGGGCGCGACGACCGGTATCGCGCTCAGCGCTGCGCTGTGCCTGCTGATGCTGGGCGTCGCGTGGTGGGCGCTGCGGCGCCCAGCCCAACCCGCCGCGATGCGACGCTAGCGCCACATCAGGATGTTCTCCTTCACGAAGTGCCAGGTGGCCGATTCGCGGTAGTGCATCACGTATTCCTGGAGCAACTTCGGCGCTCCAACCGCGACGATCGTTACCACGAGCCAGCGCCGGGAAGGGATGCGGAACCCCGGGTCGACCGAGCGCATGCCCGCGACGAACAGGTAGAAGTTCTCGAACACGTTCGGCGCGAACAGGAACGTACCCCGGAACCCGGTCAGTTCGAAGAACACGACGCCCGCGGCACGGAGTGCGAAGAGCGCCGCGGCCGCCCCGCGCGCCAGCGGATCGGTCCAACGCCAGAGGGCCACACCACACTCGAAGGCGAGGTAGTAGATATCGAACGACTTGTCGACGAGGTGATAGTGTCCCGCGAGGGGTTCTGCCCCGAGGGCGTCCTGCAGGATGGAGTCACTGGTGTCGGCGAGGATGCAGAGGAGCCCTCCCGCGAACTGCCAGCGCAGGATCAGGAGCGGCGCGCAGCCCCGGATGACAACGATGAGCAACAGGACGAAGAGGTCCTTGTCCACGTCACTCCGCCCCCGAGAGGAGCATGGCGAGCGTGACGGCTCCCGGCACATAGGCGACCGCGAAGATCATGAGGAACACGAGTGCGCGCCGGACCCGTTCGCGCGGCCCGCAATCGAAGTATCTGCGTATCACCGGCGAACAGTACCCGAATCTGCGGAGATGCACCCCGGTCCTGAAGGCTACGATTTGCGGGCCGAGCGGCCGTACTCTCGCGGATCCACCGGTGCTACGGTGGGACGATGTCCAACCCGCCATTCGCCGACCGCCGGGATGCGGGCCGCCTGCTCGGCGCCGCTCTTGCCTCCCGGGGGCTCGATCACCCGCTGGTGCTCGGGATCGCGCGTGGCGGCGTGATCATCGCCGCCGAGGTCGCGGCGCTCATCCATGGCGAAGCCGGGGTCACAGTCGCCCGCAAACTCGGCGCGCCAGCGAACCCCGAACTCGGCGTCGGAGCCGTCGCCGCCGATGGCACGGTCTTCCTCGACGAACGCCTCGTCTCCGCGACCGGGGCCAGCCCGGAGTACCTGGAACGCGAGATTGCGGCCGAGGTGGAAGAGGCCCGCAGGCGCCTCAAAGCGTTTGACGGTCTGTACCACCACGTCGCAGCCGGCCGTTCCGTGATCGTCGTCGATGACGGCATCGCCACCGGCGTGACGGCGCGAGCCGCGTGTCGAGCGCTTCGCAAAGAAAGTCCCGCCAGCCTGATCCTTGCGGCCCCGTGCGCCCCGCCGTCAGCCGTCGAAGAGCTGCGCGATGAGGCCGACGAGGTCGTGGTCCTGGTCGTCGACCCGGACTTCATGGCGACCGGTCAGTACTACCGGGACTTCCGCCCGGTGTCGGATGCCGATGTCCGGGCCGCACTTGCCGCGGCGTTCAAGCGGCAGGCCGGCTGAAGCGGGCACTGACCCTTCGTACGGCCTCGCCGATTTCTTCCACATGCAAGAGGTTCGCCAGCCCGGCATAGACGGCTGCTCCAGCGGCCGCGCCGGCAACCGCGACGATGAGATTCTCGCCCCAGCTTTCCTGTTCCATTGGCGCGAGTCCCACCGCGAGGAAGAGCGCCATCCCCGCGCCGCAGACTGCGACCGTCGCCATCGCCCGCAGGTCGGCTGCGACACTCGCCCCCGTGCGCTGCGCGTAGAGCCGGTAGAGCACTGCCCACTCGAGCCAGGACGCTGCCGAAACCGAGAAAGCGAGCCCTTCGTGCCCGTATCGACCCCAGAGTAGCCCGCTAAGGACCAGGTTCACGACCACCGCCGCGACAGCGAGGGCAACCGGGGTCCGCGTATCGCCGAGGGCATAGAAACCGCGGCTGTGAATCTCGATCCCGGCCTGGGGGACGATGCCCAGGCAGTACCAGCCCAGGGCGGACGCGGTGAAGACCGAGTCGATCCGCGTGAACTCGGCGTGTTCGAGGAGGACGATGGTCGCCGGGTCGCGCAGCATCGCCAGGCCGATTGCGGCCGGCACCGTCAGGAACATGATCACCCGGAGCACCCGCGAAACCGTCGTCCGCAGCGCATCCATGTCCTCATCTGCCACGTGCCCGGCCAACGCCGGGAAGACCGCGGTCGAAAGCGCCATGCCGAAGAGCGCGAGCGGCAGGCCGGCAAGGAGCCACGCATAGGTGAGCTGGGAGATGGCGCTCGCCCCCACCTTCGAAGCGAAGAACCCGGTGACCACGAAGTTGAACTGGGCGGCCGCGAGCCCGATGACGCGCGGCCCCATCAGCCGCGCGACTTCCCGCACCGCCGGGTCGGCCCGCCCGAAGCCCGGCTGCCACTTCATGCCCTCGCGGACCAGCCCGGGCACCTGGACGGCGAGGTGGAGACCTGCGCCCAGGACGACGCCGGCCGCCAGCCCGTTGATGCCCCAGCGGTCGGCGAAGAAGACCGCGCCGAAGATGATCGCCAGGTTGTAGAGCATCGGCGCGAGGGCCGGGAGGAGAAATCGCTGGCGGCCGTTGAGGATGCCCGTGACCATCCCGCTGACTGCGAAGAAGAGCGTCGAAAGCAGCATCAGGCGCGTGAGCTCGACCGCTTTGTCCGTGAGTTCATCGTGGCGGCCGATGTCTTCTCCCAGGCCCGGGGCGAGCAGCGGCACCAGCCAGGGCGCGAGGAGGAAGGCGAGGGCGCAGAGCGCCGCCGTTGCCGCGGTGATGAGGTTCAGGACGTGGCTGGCGAGCTTCCAGGCCTCTTCTTCGCCCTCCCGCCGGTAGAGCCGCGCGAAGACCGGGATGAAGGCGCTCCCGAGGGTGGCGCCGGCCAGCACCTGGAAGATGAGGTCCGGGATGCGGAAAGCGATGTTGTAGGCGTCGAGCTCGGGACTCGTCCCGAACGCCCCGGCGATGACGATCGTGCGGACGATGCCGAGCAGCCGTGAGCCAATGAACCCAAACGCGACGATGGCGGCGGCGATGGCGAGCCCGCCGGACGCGCGCCGGATTGGCGATTCGCCTGCTGCGGCGGGGCCGGGTTCCGCCATGTGGGCATGCTAGCCGGGCGTTCCACTACGGGCGCTGGCCGCAGAGTGGATCTGCTACGCTCGCATCATGGTCGCGCCGAGGAGTGCCCTCATCTCTTCCAACTTGAAAGCCCCCGCTACAGACCGCACGCTGGCCGCCCCTGCTCCGGGCTCCGCGTGACTGCCGAGCCCGCCCTCACCCTCACCTTCGTTGGCCCCGAACAGGCGGAGATCGTGCGCGAGCTGATGCTTGCCGCCTTCGCCGAGTACGAGAGTGTCCTGACCGTCCCGTCGAGCGCGATGTGGGAGACCATCGAGGATGTCGCCGGGCACATTGCTCTCGGGGGAGCCGTGCTGGCACGGCTGGGCAGCGAGACCGTCGGCTCAGGGCGATTCGAGCTACGGGACGACCACGTGTACATCGGCCGCCTCTCCCGTGTTGCCGCCGCACCGGGGCCGCGGGGTCGCCGCCGCGATGATGCTGGCGATGGAACAGCGCGCCGCAGCTGCCGGTTTCCGGGAGGCCCGCATCGGCGTCCGGACGCTCCTGCCGCGAAACATCGCCCTTTATGAACGCCTCGGGTACGTGGTCACCAACCGCTACCAGCACCCGCGCGGCGATGAAATCATCGTCGACATGGCGAAGCCGCTCGCCCCGGAGTAGCCCCGCCGCCGCCGCTCACTTTGTCTTCGCGTTGTTGCCGTTGCTGTTGCCGCCGTTCCCACCGTTGCCGTTGTTCCCACCGTTCCCGTTGTTCCCGCTCCCCGGGTCGCCGTTGCCGTTGCTCCCGCCGTTCCCGCTGTTCCCACCGTTCCCGTTGCTCCCGCTCCCCGGGTCGCCGTTCCCGTTGCTCCCGCCGTTCCCCGAGTTGCCGGCGGCGGTGGCAGGGGGCTGGGTGGCCGTCGTCGCCACTGCGGTGGGCGAAGCAGGTGCCGTCGTCTTCGTGGCAGGAGCTGCGGTTGAACTGGGCACAGGCACGTTCACGGTGGGCGCCGCCGTCGTAGCGGTCGGGGCCGGGGTCGGAGTCGAACTCGGTGTCTTCCCTGGCACCGGCGTGCTCGACCGGACCGGTGCCGGAGTTGGCGATGGGCTCCGCGACGCCTCGGTTGCCGATGGCGTTGGCGTTGCGGTGGGATTCGTGGTGGCGCGTGGCGCGGCCGTGCCGCCAGGCGTCACTTCGGATGAGGCTCCCGCATTGTCCGTCGCGGCGTCGGCGATGACGGCCTGGGACAGGGGCGGCAGCCGAAGTGTGGGGTCGGCCGCCGAATAGTCGACCTGGACGTGGCTTCGCAGGTCGGCCGATGTGCCGCGGAAAGCCTGGTCCGTGGCGCCGCCGAAGTAGGCCCCGCCCAGCGTCGTCGCGATGGTGGCGCCGATAGCGGTGACGGCGGACGTCCTACGCAGCATTCGGCTTGAACCCCTTGATCGCCTGCAGACTCTCGAGCCAGGCCGTCGTCTGGACGACGGTCGCCGCGCGGCGCTCTTCCCAGACCCGGACGATGCGCCGGAGGGCTGCCACGACTTCCGGGTCGACGAGGCCCGTCTCCGCGTCGCGCCACAGGATCCGGATGGCCTCCTGCGGGCTCAGTCCGAGACGGTACGGGCGGTCGGTGGTGAGCGCGTCGTACATATCGGCGACTGCGGTGATGCGGGGGAAGACCGAGATCTCCTCGGCGGAGAGGCCGAGCGGGTACCCGCTGCCATCCAGGCGTTCGTGGTGCCCGCCAACGATTTCGAGGACCTGGCCGGGGAGCCGCGCACCTTCAAGGATGCGAAGTCCGATCGTCGGGTGTTGTTCGATGAGGCGCCGCTCCTCTGGCGAGAGGGCGCCGGGCTTCAGGAGGATCGTATCCCGCACACCGATCTTGCCGATGTCGTGCAGGAGCCCGCCCACGCGCAGGTGGTGGATGGCTGGCCGCGGCATTCCGAGGTCGGTACCCAGTTCGGCAGAAAGGTCGCCGACGCGGACCGAGTGGCCGGCGGTGTACGGGTCTCGCGCATCGATGGCCGAGGCGAGCGCCCCGATGGTCGCGACGTGCTGTTCCTCGAGCCGTTCGGCCATGGAATCGAAGCTCGCGCCCAGGAGGCCGATCTCGTCGCCCGTGCGCACGTTGGAGCGTGCACTGAGGTCGCCCCGGGAAACCGCCAGGGCGGCGGTAACCAGCCGGTTCAGCGGGGACGTGAGGTTCCGCGACACCGCCCAGCCCACGGCAATTACACCGAGGGTGATCGCCCCGAAGATGAGGCTCATGCGCAGGCGGGTGGCCTGTTCCGTATTGGAGACAGAGTCGGCCGGGATTGCGACCGAAAAGGTGCCGATGCGTTCGCCGCGCACGACGAGGTCGTTCGTCAGGAACTGGTATCCCCGGCCGAGCACATCCCCGGAGGCTCCGCTGCCCGGCTGCGACGATTGGTCCGTGGTCCCGCGGAGCTGGCCGTTGGCCTCACTCGCGTCAGCGAGGTCGAACGTCGAGCCCAGCGCTTCTCCCGAAGGGGTGAACATCGTCACGTCTGTGAACGCGTTCTTCTTCACCGCGAGCAGCAGTGAGGAGAGCGGGCTCGAAACGGCGGCCGCCCCGACAACCCGGCCGGAGGCGTCCCGAATCGGGCCGACCGTGAGCAGTACCGGCCCTTCCGGTGTGTTCGCGAGCTGTGCCCACTTGTCTCCGCGCTCGTCGCTCTTGCCTTCGAGGACGTAGGAGATGGCGGTCCACTCGGCTGGCGCTATGCCGTTGGCGATGGGCGTCAGCTGGCCCGAGGCCTCATCCGTCCGCACTCCGTATACGCGCATTCCCGAGCTGCCGAAGATCTCGACTCGCTCGGCACCGACGTTCGCCGCAGAGGGCAGGACGAGCGCTTCGAGCCGCGACGAGTTGCCGGTCGCCACCGCTTCCGACACGCCCTCTGTGAAGGCGACGACGCGGACCAGCTCCAGCTGGTCGCGTTCCTGCTTGGCGATCGAATCGGCGGTGTACTGCGAAGCCGAAACGAGCTGCTTTTCGAGGCGGTCCTGCAACGACGATGTCACGAGTTCGGTCACGTTCTTCGTCGCGAACAGGGCGAACATCGCCGTGAGGATCACGAAGGGCAGCATGATCTTCCACTTGACGCGGCGCAGGCGAAGGAAGGCCACGGAGTGGCGCAGGCTCATATGGAACTTATCGGCTTGCCGGGGCCCCGGGCTCAGTAGGAATTCCGAATTGAATTCGGGGAAACCCGAAGAATCGGCCCGTCTACCGCGCCGCCCGCTACGCCCGTTCTAGCAGGATCGCGTCGCCCTGGCCGGTGCCCGAGCAAATGGCGGCGACGGCGTATTGGCCGCCGGTTTCCTTCAACTGGTAGGCGGCCGTCATCACGAGGCGCGCGCCGCTGGCCCCGATCGGGTGTCCCATGGCAACCGAGCCGCCCCATCGGTTCACCCGGTCGGGGTCCCAGTTCAGCTCCTGGCTGCAGATGAGCGGGACGCAGGCGAAGGCCTCGTTCACCTCGATGACCGACACCTCGTCGATCCTCAGCCCGGCTTTCGCCAGCAGCATCTTGATCGCGTGGGCTGAGGCCACCGGGAAATCGCCGGGGCGTGTCGCTGCTTCGGCCCAGCCGGCGATGCGCGCGAGTGGCTTCGTGCCGAGTCGTGCCGCGCGCGCTTGGCTGGCAAGGGCGAGGACTGCGGCACCGTCGTTGACTCCCGGTGCGTTCCCGGCGGTAATCGCCTGGGTGCCCCAGACCGGGTTGATGCGTCCCAGCCGCTCGACGGTCGAGTTGGGCCGCGGGCTCTCGTCTTTCGCGAGGGCGATGTGGTTGGGGTCGCGCTTGTTCGGGACTGCGGTGATCTCCTGGACGAAGTGCCCGGCATCGAAGGCGGCGCCCCAGCGCTTCTGGCTGCGTACGCTCCACTCGTCCATGGCGAGGCGGGAGACTTCTCGGTTGGCCGACATGTCGTCGGCCTGGGTCGCCATGTGGACGTCGTCGAATGCGCACCAGAGGCCGTCGTAGACCATGCCGTCGATCAACGTCTTGTTGCCCATCCGGGCGCCCCAGCGGGTGTGCGTGTCGTAGTAGGGGACGTTGCTCATCGATTCCATGCCGCCCGCGAGGACGAGCTCGTTCTCGCCCAGGCGGATCTGCTGCGAAGCCATCACGACGGCGCGCATCCCGCTTCCGCAGACCTTGTTGACGAGGGTGCTCGGCGTGGTATCCGCCAGGCCGCCCTCGATCAGCGCCTGGCGACTGGGCAGTTGGCCGGCCCCGGCCTGGAGGACCTGGCCGAGGATCACATTTTCGACTTCGCCGCCGTCGAAGGCGTTCCGATCCACCAGCGTGCGAATGAGCAGCGCGCCGAGGTCGGCGGCGGAATGTTCCTTCAGCGCGCCGCCGAACTTCCCCCACGGGGTCCGCGTCGCATCGACGATGTAGACACCTTCCATCGCAAACGAGCGTACACCAACGGCGCCGGTTAACAGAAAACGGCGGGCGTCCACGGCGGGTTGGCTGGACTGCGCAGCGGCAGTGGGAGAGCTACAGCTGGACGCCGAAGACTTCGTAGGTGACTACCCCACCCTTGCTCTTCCCGGAGGTGATGGCCTGCACGTGGTTGAGCCAGGCGTAGCGTTCGTCGCCTGTCTCGAAGAGGGGCGCGGTCGCGAGATTGAGGGAACCGTCGTCCTGGCGGAGGCCAACGCCCTCGTACCGCATGAAGATGTCCGCACCGTCGTGGGTATGCAGCAGGACACGTACGTCGAGCTTGATGCTTCCGTCGGCGCGGACGGTCACCCAGTCGCCGCCGGAATCGTCAAGAGTGCCGCGTAGCTTCGGCCCTTCGAATGTGCCGCCGGTGACGATCGCGATGGCGCGGGTGCCTTGTGGCCCATTGGAGATCACCGGTGTGTTCGCCCGGAGGTTGGCGGTCATGGTCATCAGGTATTCGAGGGTGGGCGCCTGGGCCATCGGTGGGCCCTCCTGGGTTGGAGTGCGCCGAATCTACGCCTTGCCGGCGGGCGGCGCGAGTCGGGCGCGCGGGCCGGTCGACCGGTAGACTCGATCCCCATGGAGCCGCACTGGTGATAGGCGTGATCCTCGCCGGAGGGAAGAGCAGCCGTTTCGGATCAGACAAGGCGTCGGCCATTCTCGCCGGCCAGCCACTGCTCCAGTGGGTGATCGACGCAGTCCAGCAGGTTTGCGTTGAGGTGCTCATCATCGCTGCCCGTGGCCAGTCGTTGCCCGCGGTGTCGTGCGATGTCCCACTACGAGTCGTCCGGGATCGCTACCTCGAGTCCGGGCCTCTCGCGGGGATGGTCACCGCCTTCGAAGCGGCTCCCGAAGCCCTCTGCCTCGTTGTCTCCTGCGATGCCCCGCTCATCGAACCACGTCTCCTTCGTTATCTCGGAGAGGTCGCGGAGGGCGCCATGGCTGTCTGCCCCGAGGCCGGTGGCCGCGCGCAGCCACTTGTCGCCGTCTACCGTGCGGCCGACTGTCTCCCCGCGTTCCGTGAGGCCGTCGAGGGGGGCGAGCGAAGAGTGCTCCGCGCGATGTCGAGCCTGGGGACGGTGAAGCTGCTGCCCGAAGACGAGGTGCGCCGCTTCGATCCCGGGCTGCGCAGTTTCTCCGGTGTGAACACGCCCGAGGAGCTGGCCCGAGCGGCGTCGCTACTCGAAGGGCGGGCCCCGGGCTAACCTCCTGGACAGGCTCCCGGCTAACCTTCCGGTCAGGCGACCGGAGTCGCGGTGGGCGCTAGGCTGGCGACGATGATGCGGTTGGACGAACGAGCCGCCCGGCAGAAACGCCTCGAAGCCCGCCCGATGCGGCCCGCCTGGCCGACACTGAAGCGGGCGCTTGGCCTGCACCGGGCGCACGGTAAGGCAGTCGCTGCGCTCATCGCGGTCATCATCTTCGCCGCCCTCGTCGGGCTCGGGCCGTCGATCATCATCCAGCGCATCATCGACGACGCCCTCGCGGACTCCGATGGACGCGAACTCAACTTCCTCATCTTCCTCATGCTGATCTTCGTGGGCTTCAACTCCCTTGCGGGCGTCGCCCAGTCGTACCTCAGCCAGAGCATCGGCCAGAGCGTGATGTTCGACCTGCGCCGGGGGCTCTATCGGCATCTCACCGGGATGTCGTTGCGCTGGTTCACTTCCATGCGCACCGGCGAGGTGCTCTCCCGCGTGAACAACGATGTCGGCGCGATCCAGAACGTCGTCAGCGACACGCTCTCCGGAGTCGTTGGCAACGTCATCACGGCAGCGACGACGCTGGCGCTGATGCTCGCGCTCGATTGGAAGCTGACGCTCTTCTCCTGTGCATTCCTACCCCTCTTCGTTTACCCGGCCAGGCGAGTAGGACAGATGCAGCGAGTGCTGGTGACCGATTCGCAGGAAGAGCTGGCGACGATGACTTCCCAGATGCAGGAGACGCTTTCGGTGAGCGGTGCCCTGCTCGTGAAGACGTTCGGGCGCCAGGAAGCCGAAATCGACCGCTTCGAGGCCAGCGCCCGCCGCATCCGGAGCCTCAACATCCGCCGGGCGATGGTTGGACGCGGCTTCTTCATGGCGATGGGAATGTTCAGCGCCCTCGCCCCCGCGGTCGTCTACTGGTACGGCGGCCACGCGATCATCGGTGGCGACTCGTCGCTGGGCACCGTCGTCGCTTTTGGCGGCCTGCTCACCCGCCTGTTCCAGCCCGTCTCTCAGTTGCTCAACGTCAACGTGACCGTGCTGAGTTCGCTCGCGTTATTCGAGCGCATCTTCGACTACCTGGACCTGGAACAGGAGATCGCCGACCGGCCCGGTGCTCACCCGCTGGAACATCCAAAAGGCGACTTGCGCTTCGAGGGTGTGAGCTTCAGCTACATCAAGGACAGGCCGACACTGCAGGACATCACCTTCGAGGTGCCACCCGGGCAGTTCGCCGCGCTCGTGGGGCACTCCGGCGCCGGGAAGACAACGGTCGCGTACCTCGTCCCGCGCCTGTATGACGTGCACTCCGGCCGGATCACGATCGACGGGCATGACATCCGCGATGTCACCCTGGAGTCGCTCGGGGCGTGCATCGGCATGGTGAACCAGGAGCCGTATCTCTTCCATGAATCGATCCGCGAGAACCTGCGCTATGGCCGGCCCGAGGCAACAGACGCGGAGATCGAGCAGGCGGCCCGTGCCGCCAATATCCACGACCTGATCGCGAAGCTGCCCTTCGGTTACGGCACGGTTGTCGGCGAGCGCGGCTATCGTCTCTCCGGTGGCGAGAAACAGCGGGTGGCGATCGCCCGCGCGCTCCTGAAGGACCCGGCCATCCTCATCCTGGATGAGGCGACTTCCAGCGTGGACAGCGAGACTGAGCGCGCAATTCAGGAGGCGCTCGAACACCTGACAAAGGGCCGGACCGTCCTGGCAATCGCCCATCGACTCTCGACTATCGTCGCGGCAGACCTGATCGTGGTGCTCGAAGACGGGCGCATCGCCGAGAAGGGCAAGCACGCCGAGTTACTCGCGCACGACGGGGTGTATGCGCGCCTCTACCGTCAGCAGTTCCGCGAGACGGATGTGGCTGCTGTGGGCGGCGCCTGAGTCCCCGTGAGGTGCCTCCTCCTGCGTGCCCCCGGGGCTGCCGCCCGTCGCGTAGACTTCGCCCACTACTCTCGGGGGGCATCGAACATGACAGCTATCGTCCAGGACCGCGTGACGACACGGGAAGGGGTAGTCTTCGGCACCGGCGGCGGCCGCGAATTGCGCTGCGATGTCTACGAACCGCCTGCCGCGGTCAAGAACGGCATCGGCATCCTGCTCATCCACGGTGGGGGCTGGTCACAGGGCGATCGTTCGCAATTGAAGGGCTACGGCGTGCTGCTCGGGCGGCGCGGTTACACCTGCATCGCGAGCGAGTACCGCCTCACCGGTGAAGCCCTCTGGCCGGCGCAGATCGAAGATGTGAAGTGCGCCATCAGGTACGTCCGCGCGAACGCGGCGGAGCTCGGCGTCGACCCGGACCGGCTCGTCATCTCCGGGAACTCCGCCGGCGGACACCTGTCATTGATGGCAGGCGGCGCCGGTGGCGTCGATGGCTTCGAAGGGAGCGGCGGCCACGCGGACACGAGTTCCAATGTTGCCGCGGTTATCTCGTTCTATCCTCCCACCGGGCTCGAGCGCCGCTCCTGGGGTGGGCTGCCGGCCCTCTTCGGAAAAGGAGCCCCGGAGGCGACGCTGCGCGGCGCCAGCCCGCTCACCTATGCCACCAGCTCGTTCCCACCGACGCTCCTTATCCACGGAAACAAAGACGAAGTAGTGCCCGAGGCCGAGGCCACGCGCATGTACGAGGCACTGAACGCCGCTGGCGTCCCGGTCGAGCTGCACATGTTCGCCGGGCGGCCCCATGGCTTCGATGCCGACCCGAAACTGGGCCGCCAGTGCGCGGAGATCATGCTCTCGTTCATGGACCGGTTCGTGCTGGGTCGGTAGGGCCGCATCCTCGGGCCAAAGAAGAAGGCCGGGCGAATTGCCCGGCCTTCTTGTTAATGCCTGTTACCGACGAAGACCGCTATGCCAGCTTCTTGATCTCTTCGATCAGGGCCGGGACGATTTTCTTGTAGTCCTCGATGATGGCGAACTTGCTCACCTTCACCATGTTGGCATCGGCGTCCTTGTTGATGGCGACGATGTTCTTCGAACCGGCCATGCCGGCCATGTGCTGGCTGGCGCCGGAGATGGCGACGGCGATGTAGAGGTTCGGCGACACGGTCTTGCCGGTCAGGCCGACCTGCTGGGATGGGGGATACCAGCCCAGGTCGCAGGCGGCGCGGCTGGCGCCCGTGGCGCCCTTCAGCAGGTCCGCGAGTGCTTCGAGCTGCTTGAAGGCGTCTGCGTCGCCAAGACCCCGGCCGCCAGAAACGACGACAGGAGCATCTTCGATGCGGATGCCGGTGGTTTCGGCCTTGCTCGTGCCGGTGACTCTTACGCGCGGCGTGCCCGCCGCATCGATGCTGCTGACGCTACCGCTGCCTGCGGCGCCTTCCGGGGCATCGAACGACTTGGCCTTCACCGTGGCGATGGCCGGCGAGTTCCGGAAACCGACTTCGGCGCGGGCGTTGCCGCCGTAAGCCGAGCGCGTAGCGCGGAGCTTGCCACCATCGAGCTTCAGTTCCACGCAGTCCATGGCGACGGCGGTGCCGAGCTTGAAGGCCAGCGCCGGGCCGAGGTCGCGGCCGAGGCTGGTCTGGCCCAGGAGGACGACATCCGCACCCGTCTGGGCCAGGGCGGCCTGGACAGCCGGCACGTAGGCGTCGGCGGTGCCATCGGCGAGGGCGCTGTTCGTCGCGGCGATGGCGTTATCGGCGCCCGCCGAGATGAGCTGCTGGGCGAGCGCTTCGTTGCCGGCGACAAGTGCGGTGACGGTGCCACCGAGCTTCTTGGCCGCGCCGATGAGTTCGCCCGAAATCGGCGCGAGGGCGCCATCAACTGCTTCTGCGATTACGAGAATTCCAGCCATTGCGTGCCTCCCTTAGATCAGCTTCGCGGCGCGGAGTTTCTGCGCCAGGTTGCGAGCTTTCTCTTCGGGCGAATCGCCCTCGATGATCTCGACGTTGCTTTCCACTTTCGGCACGTAGAGCGCCTCCAGAGTGAGGTCCCGGTTCGCGGCGCCGAGCTGGTCGCCGATCCCGAGGTCGCCGGCGCCCCAGATCTGCACCGTCTTCTTGGCGGCGAGCATGATCTGGCGGAGCTGCGGGTAGCGGGGTTCGCCGAACTCGTTCGAAATCGAGACGACGGCGGGAGTGTTCACTTCGACAGTCTGGAAGCCGTCATCGAGGACGCGTTCCACCTTGATGCCGCTGCCGCCCTTTTCGATCGCTTTCGCCAGCGTGACGACCGGGATGTCGAGGATGCTGCCGACACCGGTCGGAACCACGCCCATGTCCCAGTCCGCCGCGGCGCGGCCCATGAGGATGAGGTCAGCTCCGCCGAGCTTCTGGACCGCGGCGGCGAGTGCCTTCGCGGTCTGGAAGTTATCGATGCCTTCGAATTCGGCGCCGGTGATGAGGACGCCTTCATCGGCGCCCATAGCGAGCGCATGCTTGATGGCGTCGCGGGCTGTTTCGGGCCCGAGGGAGATGACGGTGACTTTCCCGCCGCCATCGGCTTCGTTCAGGCGCAGGGCGGCTTCCGTGGCCTGCGGGTCGTAAGGGTTCACCACGGGGGCGATGCCCTGGGCCGGGATGACCTTCTTGGCGGCTTCATCCACTTTGAACGAAGCGGACGGGGTCTCCGGGTCGGGGATTTGCTTCACACAAACAATGATGTTCACGCGGCTATTCGGCCTCCTGCGCGTAACCCGGACTTTGAGTCTGGAGAGAGTCCGGGGAAGTTCCGTGGGTCGGTGGGGTTAACCCGCAGCAGACTACCACAAATGAAGGGTCTGTGAAATCTCTCACACGATACCTGTCGCGGCCCTTCGGGATCGTTGTGCTGCCCGGAAGGACAAAACCTTCCGATCGGTAAACCCCCATGAACCTTGCCGCCGCCGCTTGTTGGTCGCCCCGGGCCGGACGGTTGCGCGAGTCGGGCCTCCGGGGCAACCATCAGTCCCATGTTCCCGCGCCGTTCCTGGGTCCTCCTTGCAGTCGCTGTCGGGCTGCTCGTTGCCGGACTGGTCCTGCAGCAGTTCGCCGGAGACGGGGGCGCCTCCCCGCCCGATCTGCCAGATTCGGAGCTGACGCCTGCCGCGACTGCCGGGAGCTTCGGTCTTCCGGGGCCTTCGCCCACCGCTGGGGCCGGTACAGCCACGGCCCCCTCCCCCGTGACGCCGCGAACCCCCACTGCCGCGACAACGGCCCAATCCCGCGACCTCTCAATCGATGAGGCCCGGGGCGGACACACACTCGCGCGGCATGTCGGCAAGAGCGATGCCGAGTTGTTAGCCCGGCTGAAAGCGGAGCCGGATATCTCCGCGGCGTCGACCTATACCGATCGTGCAACTGCCGAACGCGTGGTGGCGCAGGTCATCACGAAGAAACGGGCCGAGATCGAGAAGTGGGAAGCGCGCGACGGGAGCCGGACCAACCTCGCCCTGCGCCTCGCCCTCGGCGTCGTAATCGGCCGCTCGATCGAACAGGGCGAAACGAGAGCGGTAGAGGTCCGGGACGCGGTCGTCGTCCTCCGCTGGACGGGGACCGGCTGGTACGTCCTCACCAGTTACCCGGAGGACCAATGACCGTGAGTGAGGGTAGCAGCGTGAGTGAGCCGCCTCTGCTCGATGCCATGGCCGTGCTCCTCGACGGGTACTTCCACGAGGACTTCCGGGCCGAACACGGCGGGCACGAGGCCGCTGCCAGGGCGTTTGTCCAGGAGGCAAGCGCCGCGGAACGGGAAGCCGCGAAGCTGGCGCTGGAAGCGTTCCTTTCCTGGGCCGCGGGGGTCTCGCGCGACGTCTGGCAGCGCGCCCTGCGTCGCGCCGGTGGCAGTTGGCGGCCACGTTCGCTCGGACCGCTGAGGGAAGTGTTCGAAACACTCGCGAGAGATCCTGATCATTCTTGAACTTGGCCCGCTAAACTGCGGCGCATGTTGAGCCCCTACCGCGTCCTGGACCTCACCGATAGCCATGCCCAGCTCGGGCCGATGATCCTCGCCGATCTCGGCGCGGAAGTGATCCGCATCGAACCACGGGGCAGCGACCGCCACAGTGGGCTCTACCACGTCTACAACCGCGGGAAGAAGCTCACCCAGTGCGACATCGACACCTCGGAGGGCAAGGCTCAGCTACTCGAGCTCGTGAAAAGCGCGGACTTCCTGTTCGAGGATGCCGGTCCGGGGGCCATGGCTGCCAGGGGCCTTGGCTACGCCGACCTCATTCAGGCGAACCCAACCCTCGTGTACGTGGCCGTCTCGCCGTTCGGCCAGGATGGGCCCTACGCGAACCATGCGAACACCGACCTCACACTGGCGGCGATGGGCGGAATGGCGGCGCTGAACGGTGAGGGTGACCGGCCGCCCGTCCGCGTGACGGTGCCGCAATGCTGGCACCACGGCGCAGCCGAATCCGCTGCTGCGGCGCTCGTCGCCCATCACCGGCGCCTCCAGACGGGCGAACCGCAATTCGTGGATGTCTCGGTACAGGCGGCTGTGACGTGGACAGCCATCCAGGCGATGACTTCCTACGGCGTCCAGGGCAAGAACATGGAGCGAGCCGGCACGCTTCTCCAGCTAGGGGTGCTGACGATGCCGCTGGTCTACCCGGCGCGCGATGGCGAGGTCGTGTTTGCGGCCTTCGGCGGCGCGGTCGCCAGCATCATCAACTGGATGATCGCCGACGGGACCGTTCCCGGATCCTGGATCGACGACGACAACTGGGCGCAGTACGACATCATGGTGCTGACCGGCGCGCCGGTGAAGCACCCGATGGAAGAGCTCCTGGCGAAGGCTGCGGAGTTCTTCGCCAAGTACCCGAAGCAGGAGCTCTTCAACCGCGGGCTGAGAGACGGGGTAACCATCGCCCCCGTAGCGACGCTGGAAGACGTACTCGGGTTTGATCACCTCGAAGCGCGGAACTACTGGTACGACTACGAACTGCCGGGTGGCCGGAAAGTGCGCATTCCGGGGGTGTTCGCCCGGCCCGGGCGCACTCCCCTGCATGCTCCCGGCCCCGCCCCGATGGATGCTGACCCCGCTCCAGCCGCGCGGCCGGCCCTCGGCCCGTTGCCCGGGGCGAAGCCGGGGCGGCTCCCGTTCGAAGGATTGAAGGTCGCTGACTTTTCGTGGATCGGTGTGGGCCCGATCTCGGCGAAGTACTTCGCGGACCACGGCGCGACGGTGGTGCGGGTGGAGACCACAAATCCGCCTGACCGCCTGCGCAACGCAGGCCCTTTCAAGGACGGAGTGGCGGGAGTGAACCGGTCGCAGTTCTTCGGGATGGCGAACTCTTCGAAGAAGGGCGTTGTGCTGGACCTGAAGAGCGCGGCCGGAAAGAAGGTCGCGAAACAGCTCCTGGCGTGGTGCGATGTCGCATTCGAGTCGTTCACACCCGGGACCATGGCCGACCTCGGCCTCGGCTACGAAGTCGCGAAAGCGCTGAACCCGGAGATCATCATGGTGAGCACCTGCCTGATGGGCCAGACGGGTCCGGCGCGGAGCCTCGCCGGTTTCGGTTACCACGCGGCCGCCATCGCTGGTTTCTACGAGATCACCGGCTGGCCGGACAGGTCACCTGCCGGGCCGTTCACGGCCTACACGGACGTCATCGCCCCGCACTTCCTCGTGGCGACCGTCGCCGCTGCTCTCGACCACCATCGGCGGACAGGCGAGGGCCAGTACATCGAGCAATCGCAAATGGAGGCTGCCCTCCACTTCCTCGCGCCGGAACTCGTGGAGTACCAGCTTTCCGGGCGCGATCCCCCGGCGCGCCGGCAACGACGACCCCACGATGTGCCCGCATGCGATTTTCCCCTCTGCCGGGGAGGATCAGTGGATTGCCATCGCCTGTGAGACGGATGCGCAGTGGGCGGCCCTGGCGCGCGAGATGGCGTCGGCGGCGCCTTCGGGCGCCGACCTCGCGACGTTCGCGGGCAGGCAACGGCGGAAGGACGAGCTCCATGCGGCTGTTGCGGCCTGGTCCGCGGCCCAGGATCGCTACCAACTCATGGCCCGCTTGCAGTCGGCCGGGGTGCCGGCAGGACCGGTCCAGCGGTCGAGCGACCTGCTGGCCGACCCGCAACTCGCGCACCGCAGGTACTTCCGCATGCTCGAACACCCGGAGATGGGGATGGTCCCTTACGAAGGCCACCAGTTCCGCATCGCCGGGTACGACAACGGCCCGCGGTTCGCGGCTCCCTGCCTCGGCGAGCACACCTGGGAGGTGCTCACCGAACTCCTGGGGATCGAAGAGGGCGAGGCGGGAGAGTTACTCGCCGCCGGCGGCGTCGGGCTGTAGTGGCGACGAGGGTCCGGTATCCGGCGGCGCGACGAACTACGGGGCCGGGGTGACGAACGTGCCGGGTTCGGCATCGATCTCGGGGTCGAGCCGGGCGATCTCGCTGGCAGCGAGCAGGTATGCGCCGGCCAGTGCGTCGAAGGTCGCCGGGCCGTCACCGGCGAGGTAGGCGGCGTCCATCGCTTTCGCGCAGGCCTCTGCCCACGGCGCGGCAGCGCCCTGGCGGGAAACGACGCCGGTGGCACAGAGGACGCGGACCTCGGCCTGGCGTGCCTGGATAGCACCGGTGCTGCCGTTCGGTTCGCCCTTTGATCCAGAGGGCCACACTGGCCTGCGCGCCCAGGAGATGGAGTGCGAACTGCTGCATCTCGGTTACGGTGGCGTCGCCGCTGCAGGCGATGGCGCCGAGGCGGGGATTCGCCGCGCGGTCAGTCCCGGCGGCAGTCGAGACCGCCTTGCAGGCCTCGGCCCAGCCGGCACGTGTCCCGGTCGCGCTGACGAACTGGAGGACGGCTTTCCAGACGGTAGTGCTGTAGGGATCGGTGGGCGCTTCGGCCGGGAACCACGTCGCGTAGTCGGTTTCAGGCAGGACCGCCGGCGCGGGGGTGCCGATCGCCTTCACATATTCGGGCGGCGCCTGCGGTGGTTGCACGATTGCCCCGACGATCGGCAGGCCGCCCACCGCCCCGGCGAGGTCGGCGTTGTAGCAACGCGCCGTCCCGAGGAAGGCCACCAGTACGAGCGCCCAGAGGCCTTTGCTGATCACACCGTGATCATCGGGTCGAAGGCGATGGCGGGGGGGTCTGCCCCGCCTCGGAACCGAAAGACTCAGCAGGAACCGGTGCCTGGCTAGAGACTCTCGATGAGCCAGTTGAGCCCGAGGCCGGCCGCCATGAGGGCCCCAAAGCGCATATGGAGCTGGGCCGTCTTGTAGAGGACGAGGTTGAGCTTCTTTGGGTTCCCGCCGGCGTGCACGATGGCCGCAATGGGCCGCACCAGGGGCAGACTCGCGAGAGCGACGAGCGCAGGCCAGGGGAGCGCCCCCACGGCCCACGCGCCGACCAGCGCAACGTACGTCAGCCCGAGAAGGAGGTACATCTCGCGGTTCGCCCACTTTCGGCCAATGACGGTGGCGACCGTCCGCTTCTTCGCTTTCCGGTCGATCTCGATGTCACGCAGGTTGTTGGCATGGAGGATCGCCGCGACGAGGAAGGCGATCGGCAGCGAGGCCGCTAAAGCCTGCCACGTGAACTCCTCGACCTGGACGAAGGAAGCGCCCATCACGATGATCGGCCCCATGAAAAAGAAGACCACGATCTCGCCCAGGCCGATGTAGGCCAGGTGCAGCGGCCAGCCGGTGTAGAGGAAGCCTGCGAGGGCACTGGCCACGCCGATGAAGAACAACTCCCATCCTGAGGCAAGGCAAAGGACAATGCCGATCCCGCCGCCTGCAGCGAAACAGGCGAACCCGGCCACCAGGACCGACTTCGGCGAAAGCAGTCCCCGTTGGATGAACCCGGCCATACCAAGAGACTCGGGGCCGTCGGCGCCTTTCCGGTGGTCATAGAAATCGTTGACGAAGTTCGTGCCTGCGAGGAAGAAGACCGAGCCGAGGATCGCCAGGACTGCTTTCCATAATGAAAACGTCTGGTCGGCGCTGAGCAACGACCCCACGAGCGATGGGACGACGGCAGCGGTAAATGAGAAAGGCCGTGAAGCCTGGAACCACGTCTTCGCGGAAGTCACGCGCCGAAGCGTAGAGCGTGCCGGCGCGCTGCGGAAGTGAGCGCCGCAGGCGCGGTTAAGCGCGTTCGGGCGGTTCCCCCGGGAGGACCCAGAGGTAGACGAAGCCGATGATACCCGCAACGGTCGAGGCGGCCAGGATGCCGACCTTCGCTTCGTCGACGAGTACCGGAGAATCGAAAGCGAGCCCGGTGATGAAGAGCGAAACGGTGAAGCCGATGCCGGCCAGCAGACCCGCCCCGGCCATATGCCGGTAGCCGGTGTTCGATGGGAGTTCGGCGATACCGAAGCGGATGGCGAGGAAGCAAGCGATGAGGATCCCGATCGGTTTCCCGACCACGAGCCCGAGGAGGATCCCCAGGCTAACGGAGCTTGCGGCTGCATCGCCAAGGAGGTCGCCGGAGAGGGCGACTCCCGCGTTCGCCAGGGCGAACACCGGGACGATGAGGTAGCTGACCCATGGATGAAGGGTGTGCTCGAGCCGGTCGAGCGGCGACTCGGTGTCACGGCTCAGTGCCTCGACCTGCCGAAGGATCTGTTGCTGCGCCTCGGTGTCACCGTGCGCCCGCGCCTGGCGGTAGGCCGTGAGCAACTCCTCGGCGCTGGCATCGAACGCTTCGGGGGTCAGGTACGGCCGCGAGGGCGTCATCATTGCCAGGAGGACACCGGCGATCGTCGCGTGGACGCCGGTCTTGAAGACGGCCGCCCAGAAGACGATACCCAGCGCGACATAGACATCGACCGAACGCACGCCGGCCCTGCCCAGCGCGAAAATGAGTCCGCCGATTGCGATCGCCCAGGCGACGGCTTCCAAAGAGATGCTCTCCGTGTAGAAGAGGGCGATAACCACGATCGCGCCGAGGTCATCGACGATCGCGAGGGCGAGGAGGAAGACCTTCAGGGAGAATGGCGCCCGCCGGCCGAGGAGGGCCAGGACACCCATGGCAAACGCGATATCCGTCGCCACCGGGATTCCCCAACCCTTCGCCCCATCCCCGCCAAAGTTGAAGGCGGTATAGAAGAGGGCAGGCACGAGCATTCCGCCGAACGCCGCCGCCGCCGGGAGCGCGGCCTTGCGGACCGTGGCGAGTTCGCCGTGCACGAGTTCGCGCTTGATCTCGAGCCCGACCACGAAGAAGAAAACGGCCATCAGGCCGTCGTTCACCGCATGGCCAAGGCTCTGATCGAACCGAACCAGGTTGAGGTCCAGCGAAAGGTGGGCGTGCCAGAGATCGAAGTAGCGCTCATCCCAGGGGGAGTTTGCCCAGATGAGCGCGGCAAAGGCAGCGGCAAGCAAGACGATGCCGCCCGATGCCTCGGTATCGACGAACACGGCGACAGGCCGGATGAAGCGTTCGCGGACGAATTTGCGGCCGGCTTCGGCCACGGGCCGGCGAGCGTTGGAACTCACGCGCTCATTCAACCACGGCAGGCCAGATTGTGCCTCATCTTCCTCCTCGCGCGGCTTGTCCCGGTTGTCCACTTTCAGGCCCCAAACTGGTACTCGATTGCAGCGTTCTTGCCGTCGCGGCCCTGCGAATTCGAATCTAGAACGCCCGCGACCGCAGAGTTTACGGAGCGGTTACCAAAATCGAGGGATTGCCCGCTGTTCCGGCGCCAAAGGCCGACGAATTCCCAAGTACGAAGATGAGCCATTTGAAAGCCGTCCCACGTTCGAGCGACCTGGAACCGTCCCAGCGGGCGGTGACCTTTGTGTCCCGCGATTCGCGAAATGTGGTGTACCTGGATCAGCCGGCATCGCTCGAAATCATTACCGAGGCGCTCAAGGCCTGGGGCCTGCGCGTCCGCGCCGAAAGGGCAGACAGCCCGGCGCCCGCGCCGGCGACACTCCCGGTAGTGACCGAAGCACCCGCAGCCGCGCCGGCCGAGGCGACGTGGCAGACGACCCGCCCGGACGCCAAAGCGCCAACCCGGCTCGACAACGTGCTCTCGCCTCTCTGGCTCCCCCTCCGCGACACGGGCAGCGGCGGCGACGCCTCCTCGACATGGGGCTGGTTCACGCGCGCGGCCTGAGCTGTCGCCACATTGCAGTTGCAACGCGCCCTATACTCGATCCCATGGGCGGAAGCTCCATCGCAGCAATCCGGCGTTTTTTTGTCACCGTCCTCCTGGTCGATGCGGCAGCTCTGTTGGCGGCCGTCCTTCTCGCGGCGCTTCTTGGCGAATTCACGCGGACGGCAGTCGCAATGCTCACGCTCATCGCCGGGGCAATCTGCCTGGTTGCCGGCCCCATCCTCATCGGGGTGCTGCCAATCGCAGGACACGGGTTCGGCGGCGACACGGGCCTGACGTACATCCACACCCGTCACCAGGAGATGCTGCTGCGCCAGTCGCTTGGCGACGAGCACTTCGCGCGAGACTCACGCAGGACGCTGCGCACGGGCCTCACCATGCTGGCGGCAGGGTTTTCGTTGCTCTTCCTGGGCCTCGCGGTCGCCGGGTAGTCGCCGGGTAGTTGGTACGGAAGCGGCGTGAGAACTGCGAGGTCGGGCGCGTCGTAAGTGAGGTCGCACTGGCGCAGAGACCCGGTCGGCGGAAGCCTATGCGGTCCCCTTCTGTTCGTCGGCGGATGCCGGTTCTGGCTTCAGCGCGCGCAGCCAGAGGTGTCCCTCCTCCATGCCCACCCAGTGGCCCCAGAACCGTTCGCAGAAGTACTGCCAGCGTTCGTTGCGGTTCGCCAGGCGGTCGAAGATCGCCCCGAGGATGCGCCGGCCGCGCTTCGGCTGCCAGGTATCGGCGTTCATGTTGAAGTTGATCCGGCGTTTCACGGTCTCGAACCTCGCCGGGTGGTAGTAACCCCAGAACGCGCCATCGAAGGTGTTGGGGTCGAAATACTCGAACGTCCCAAGGAAGACGCCGCGCTTGTGGGTCGGGTCCTTCCACGTGACGTACTTCGAAGTGCCATGGGGAAATCGCAGGTAGACGAGTGCGCCCGGCTTGCAGATGCGCCAGATTTCGCCCATGAAGGCCATCAGGTCATCCACGTGCTCGACGATGTGCGAGGCCTGGACCTCGTCGGCAGAGTTGTCGCGCAGCGGAAGCGGCCGCATGACGTTGGCGATGACATCGACTCCCGGCACGTGTGCGATGTCGAGACCGATGGCCCCGGGTCGCTTGCGCAGGCCGCAGCCGAGGTCGACAACGACATGGGTGAGGCTTGCGGGCCGCATCGAGCTGTCCTGCATCGTCCGGCCATTATCTCCCGGTTGGGCGGGGCGGCACAGGTCAGGCGTTTCGTACCGCCTCGAGGGCATCATCACTGAAGGCTTCGGCGGGAAGCAGCTCAGGCCCGACCATGGCCGACACCCTCGCCATGCCGATGGCGGGATCGCCCGCGGCCTGGGTGATGACGCGCATCTTGCGGGCCGTCGCCTCCGGGCCGAACTCCGCATGGACAATCGAGTCCATCGCTGCGGCCATCCGGAGGCGGCGCATGCGTTCTCTTCGCTCTTCGGCGTACGGTGCGAACAGCTCCGCGTTCCACTCCGCGGCCCCGAGGAGCAGCTCGCTCACGATCCGGACGTCGCGCAGCGTGACGGCGAGGCCCTGCCCGGTAATCGGGTCGTTGTATCCGGCAGCGTCGCCGAGGAGGACGATCCCCGGGGCGGTTGGCGAATCGGTCCAGCTGCTCTGGTTTGGGACTGCGTGGCACGGTCCGGCGATACGCGCCCCGGCGATCGCCTCGCTGTTTGGCACCGTCGAGAGCCGGAAGGAATCGAGGAATCGCTGCTCTTTGTCGTGTCCGGCGAAGCGGCTCTTCTGTTCGAGCGCGAAGCTGAGATAGAGCCGCAACCGCCCGGGCGCCTGGGGGAACACGAAGAACTGGACATCGCCTTCCGTCCCCATCGTCTCGACATCGACGGGCCAGCCGTCGGCGCCTTCGACGAGCATGCCGGCGAAGTAGTGGTGAGTCTTCTCCTGGTGAAGTGCGATGCCGGCCTGCCTGCGGACGACTGACCCGCGGCCGTCGGCGCCGACAATGAGCCTGGCCTGAGCGTCGTGCGTGGTCCCGTCCATCGTGTACCGGACGCTTGGCGCCGGCCCGCCCGCGACGGTGATGCCGGAGACGCCCCGCCGTGCGGAGACGCCTGCGGCGGTCGCAGCGTCGAAAAGGGCCTGGCAGGCTTGCGGGTGGCCGACCGAGAGCGGGCCGGCCACTCCGGGGAGGAGCGCGAGCAGGAGTGCCCGCGATTCACCGGTAGCAGGGTCCAGGCCGTCCCCGTACTCGATGTGGCGGGGAATGTGGTAGTCGTTCGCGCCGCGGAGCACGTCGTAGAGCCCTGTGCGAATCGCCTCGACCACTCCCCAGGGGGCGATCCATTCGCCCCGGACGATGTCCTCGAAAGCGAGTGTCTTTTCGAGTGTCAGGACGGACTTGCCGGCACGGGCGAGGACAGTCCCAAGCCCGCTCCCGGCGATACCGCCGCCAACGATGACTGCGTCGTACTGTTCGGCCATGGCGCGGATGGTAGCGGCAGGGCAACGCAGACGGAACACATGCGGTGCAACCGGCGGGGCCTGCCCCCAATGCCTTAGGATCGGGCGAAAACCTCAGGGGTGATGGGATGGTCCTGGAACGAACAATGACCCGGCTGGACGGTTCAGAAGAGGACCTATCCCTCTACAAGGGGAAAGTCGTCATGCTCGTGAACGTGGCGAGCAAGTGCGGGCTGACGCCGCAGTACAAGGGCCTCCAGACTCTCTACGACCGGTACGGACCGAAGGGTCTCGTGATCCTCGGCTTTCCCGCGAACGACTTCATGGGCCAGGAACCTGGCACCGACGAAGAGATCGGCCAGTTCTGCGAACTGAACTTCGGCGTGACGTTCCCGCTCTTCTCCAAGATCTCGGTCAAGGGCGAGGCGATGCACCCGCTCTACCGGGAGATCACCACCATGCCCGAGCCGATCGGCGGCGACGTGCTCTGGAACTTCCAGAAGTACCTGCTGAACAAGAGCGGCGATGTGGTGAGGAAGATCGGCCCGCAGACGAAGCCAGAAGATCCGGAGGTCAGCGCCGCCATCGAGGCTCTTATCGAGGAATAGAGGCGAGGAAGAGAAAGAGAAGGGCCGGTCCTTTCGGGCCGGCCCTTCGATGTGATTGAGCTGGGGCGGTGGTCAGGCGGTCTTCTTCGACCAGGCGAATGCGTGGACGAAGCCAGCAGCGGCGACGACGAAGACGACTGCGGCAGCAGCGTAGGCGACGCCCGCCGCCAGGCCGGCCTTCTCCCCGAAGATGCTGAACCCGTAGGTGGTCAGAAGCAGGCCCTTGAGGGTTTCCCCGGTCTGCATCGTGGTGCGGAGGCTGGCCGCTGCATCCACGTCCTTCTGGCGGGCGTCGGCTGCAGTCTTGTCGCCCTTGTCGGCAAGGGCCTTCTGGTCGGCGGCGAGGGCCGTCCGGATCGTGCCGATGGTGGCGTAGGTCTGGCCCTCCATGGTGGTGAGCGTCTGCTTGGTCCCGGCGAGGGTGACCTCAATCGGAGCGCTGAACTTCTGGTTCTTGGCCGAGCGAGCCATGTGCATGCCGATGTAGTACTTGCCGTAGCACTCGGCCTGCTTGCCCGTCTCCAGGGCCTTTTTCGCATATTTGGTCAGGCATTTGGAGCCTTCTTTCCAGGTTCCGACCGGGTTGTCCGGGTTGGCCTTCGCATCCGCGGCCAGGTCCTCCTCCGTTGCGAAGGTGATCCTCTGAGCCGCGAGTTCGCCTTTCACATAGTCTTTCGCGAAGGCGTTCTGGTCGGCGAGAACGAACCCGAGAATCAGCATGATGACGGCGAGGACTGCCGCTCCGCCGGAAAATACGAGATCGAGTTGCTTGCGAGTCATTCTGTTTCCCTCGAAATGAGCTCTTTGTGTGGTGCTGTTTTTTTGTCCGGCATGTCTGCCGGAAAGGCTGATCGTCTTGGACAGCACGGTGGTCGAAAGGGTGGTCCGCTTCAGAGGTGAGTCGTTACCTGCAATAGAGATTCTCCTCCGGACTCTTTCGTTGTGTCTTCCGCAGTAAAGGGCATCCGGAGCACTCCGCAACGGCCCATGTGGGCCTGTCATCGGCGTCCGGACGGGCAATTTCGGCCGGATTGAATCGACGGCTTCGATGTCGTTATTCACTGCGGCACGGCGCATGATTCGGTACACTCCACGACCGCGCAATTGCGCGCCGGAGGGATGCCATGCGTATCGGACTGATGGTAGAAGGCCAGAACGGGCTGACCTGGGAGCGTTGGATCCACATCCTGAAGCTGGCCGAGCGACTTGGCTTTCCCACGGTCATGCGCTCGGATCATTACTTCATCGGCCCCCAGCAAGATTCACTCGAGGCATACCTGTCGTTCGCCGTTGCCGCTCGGGAGACCTCACGGATTCGGTTTGGTCCGCTGGTTTCGCCGGTGACCTTTCGTTCCCCGGTCGATGTCGGACGGATGGCGGCGCAACTCGACGTCCTCAGCGGTGGTCGCTTCGTAATGGGCCTGGGTGCAGGCTGGAACGAGGCCGAACACCTGGCCTATGGCATCCCGTTCCCTTCGGTGAAAGAACGCTTCGACCGGCTGGATGAGGCGATCCAGGTCATCAAGGCGCTCTGGGCGCCCGGGCCCGCGACTTTCTCCGGGAAGCACTACCAGCTGAACGGCGCCGACTGCATCCCGAAGCCGGCCAGCGGCCGACCGCCCATCCTGATCGGGGGTAGCGGAGAAAAGCGCACGTTGCGGTTGGTGGCGAAGTACGCGGATGAGTGGAACGCAGTGAACGTCCCGCCCGAAGCGTACAGCGCCAAAGTGAAGGTGCTTGAGGGGCATTGCGCGGCCGTTGGGCGGGACCCCGCGACCATCGCCCGCTCGATGATGACCTTCGCCGTCATCGGTCCAGACCCGGCGGCACTGGACCGCGCCACCGAGCGGATGATGGGCATGTGGGGCGCGCCCGCGGGGACGGCCCCCGCGGACTACCGCGAGACACTCAAGAGGCGCGGCATGATCGTCGGCGGGAAGGCGGAAGTGGTCGACGCCTGCGCCAGGTACGCAGCGCTCGGTATGCAGGAAATCCAGTTCCAACACTTCAACTTCGATGACGACGCGGTGCCGGAGTTCCTGGCGGCGGAGGTCGTTCCGGCAGTCGCGAACCTGTAAGAACCAGGACCGAGGCGGGCGGGCGTGGCGTTCGGACTGCTGACTTCAGCCGAGGAGCAGCGTCCCGTCCATATAGCCCGGCTCGAGCAGCTTCGCCGCCGGCAAAGACTCGGCCAGCGCGGTCCGAATGGGCGAAACGTCCGTGCCACCCTCGGGTGTAACCGGGGGCATCCAGTTGTCGTGGTGGCCCAGCACGATCGTCCGTGGCTGCAGCAGTTCCGCTTCGATCCGGATGAAATCGGCAAGGGAACCCTGGATCGGTTCGCCGTCGAGGTTCCCCCGGCCGGCCGCCGCCAGGATCGCCACGTCGGGCCGGAGTTCTCGCAGCACGCCGGTCCAGCAGCCAGAGGTGTCCTGCCAGAAGATCGAACCCTGCGGCGTCTCGATCAGGTAAGCCAGGGGCCCACCCGTCTGGCCGCTCCCGACAGCCGTTGCCAGGTGGGCCCTCAGGTCGTTCGCGGCGCTGTCGCCCGTTTCGGCGCGGCGGCCGATGGTCGAGCCGAGTCCCTGGCGGGCCGCCACTCCGGCCCGTTCGTCCTCGCAGAGGCCGAGGTCACCGGTCGAGGCTTCCATGGCGGAAAGCGAACCCGTAGTCCACGTACAGGAATGCAGGGAAGGGAACACCCGGACGGTCACATCCGCTGCGAGGCGGTGGCGCTCGCCTCCTTGTGAGGGGAGCTGATTGGCCGCCACGTCTTGCTCCCGCATGACACGGCAGCTTTCGTGGGAACCGATGATCCGTGCGCCCGTGTTCTTCGCAATGAGCTCGGCCCCTGCGATGTGGTCGAAGTGCGCATGGCCCACAGGACGAAGTCCGCCCGTCTCACATCCTTCGCGGAGAGCCCGATCTTCGGCGCCGTCGGTACGCGGTCCATGTAGGCGTCGAGGAAGACCACCGTCTCGCCCAGGGTCAGCCTGAACGTTGCGCAACCGAGCCAATCGAGCCTGATTTCCATACCGGCACCCCCGCCGGCGGGATGGTACGGCAACCTGTCGCGGCCCGCACGCGCGCTGAGCTACCGCGGTGCGAGTCGCTCGCCGGTCGCCTCGGGCCTGGCGGGGCGCAGGCGGCGCAGTCCGAGGACGCGCCTCGCGAGCCACGGACTTGTCCGCTCGACCGCGAGGACGAACGCCAGCGAGCCGAATAGGCCGACGGCCGCGTTGGCGTGGAGGAGGAGCCAGTAATTAGTCCAGTCCTCGCCCTTCCCCAGCACCTCGCGCGTCCCGAAGCCGATCACGAACGGAAGGTGGACCAGGTAGACGGGGAACGCATAGGCAGAGAGCCACACGAGTGGATTGGCGATCGGGCGCAGGCTGAGTAGGGCTCTGGCTGCCCGCGGGTAGACAAAGAGCGAGGCTGCCGAGAAGAGGAACACCGTGACGCCGAAGTAGCTCACGGGCCAGGTCCCCGCCGCGACGCCGCGAATCAGATGGACCGCAGCCGCCCCGCTCATGACGGCGAGCGCCGCGATGGTCCACGTAACGGGGGGTTCGGGCATGCGTTTTCGGCCCAGGGCGTAGCCAACCACCGGGAAGAAGGCCCACGCCAGTGGGTTGCGGTAGGCGAGTGTAGCGAAGAGCCCGGAGAGGGCGCCGTTCTGTTCGTACCAGCCGATGGTTGCGAAGTTGACGGCGAAGGCGATCCCGGCGAGCGGCCATAACCAGCGGTCAGGGACTCGCCAGCCCTGGCTGAGGAGTACGCCGAAGGCGAGGAGCAGCCACGCAAAGTAGAACTGGCCGGAGATATTGGCGAGCGCAAGGTCGCGCCAGAGCGCAGCGTTGAGGCCCTCGTCCACGACCCGGTACGCAAAAGTCGCTCCGGACCAGGCGATCACCGGGAGCCATATCGTCCGCCAGCGATGGCGAAGGTGCCCGGAGACCCCTTCGCGAGGCCCCGCGCCCTGGAGATATGCGGCGATGAAGAGGAAGAGCGGGACGGCGCCATGTGCCACCAGGTGCGCGGCCCGGAGGCCAGCGATTCCGCCGCCGGAGGCTTCCGGCCAGGGTGTGAAGTAGGCGTGCAGGTACACCACCGCGATGATCGCGGCGCCCCTCAGCAGGTCGAATTCGGCGAGGTAGGCCCGCCCGCGTGCTCGTTCCACTGATTCGAGTATGGCCGGGGCGGTGTTCTGCGTCGCGGGCCGAGGCTGGCTCGCACTTGCCAGGGGGCTGGTGGACATCACGTGGACACCCGGTGACCGCCCGATTGGAACTTCATCAGAACTCATTCACGGGGCCCAAAAGGGGTTCCCAAGCCGTGTACCGGCGGTGAACATGCGATGGACGAGCGGGTGAACAACGGGATACGGAAGGTGACCAATGAGTGCCGCAGCACCCTCTGCAATGCTTATCGAGAGTGACTCTCACGTACGTGATCTGATGCGGGCGAAACTCGCTGCTTCCGGGATTTCGGTGACCGCGGAGCGGCCTCACGGCATCGCTGCCCAGCAGGCGATCCAGGAAATGCAACCCCAACTGATCTTCGTCGCCATCGAACAGCCGATACAGCGCGCGATGCAGGTCGTCGATTTCGCCCGGGCCCAGGTGCCCGGTGCGATGATCGTCGCCTACTCCGGTTCGTGGTCGCCAACCGTAGAGCGCCGCCTCATGCAGTCGGGCGTAAACGACTTTCTCCACGGCAAGATCAGCCGCGAACAGATGAATAACATCGCCGAACGCGCCCGGCGCAAGGGAGCGGTCGTGTATGCGCCCGCATCCGACGCCCGAGATAGCGGCCGCGTCATCGCCGTCGTCGGCCAGAAGGGCGGGATCGGGAAGACCACGACGAGCACGAACCTGGCTGCGGCCATCGCCGCCGAGGGGAGCAACACCGTACTGCTCATCGACCTCGACACGCGCTTCGGCGATGTCGCCGTGATGATGGACGTTAAGCCCGACTACACCGTTTCGGAGATTGCGCGCGACGCGACCTACCTGGACCGGGATGCCTTCCGCTCCATCCTTCTTCGGCACGAATCAGGCGCCTTCGTCCTGCCCGCGCCGCGGGACTACCGGAGCTGGCTGAACTGCTCGACCGAGCAGCTGCAGGAGATGGTCCGCTTCGCCGCGGGTATGTTCGATGTCGTGATCCTGGATACGCCGGGCACTTTCAACGATGTCGTTGGTGCTGCCACCGAACTCGCCGACCGCGTCGTGGTGGTCACCAGTACCGACCTGACCAGCCTGAAAAACACGTCGCTCCTGATCGAGCACCTCGGCCTGAAAGGGCGCTCCGCCAGTGAGGTCGTGGTCACGCTGATTCACGGCCACGATGTCGCAGGTGCTCCCTCCAAGGCCGACGTCGAGTACGCCATCAGTCACCCGGTCGATTACGAGGTCCCGTTTGACCGGAACGTACGCAAGGCTTCCCAGGCCGGCATCCCGGTCGTGCGGTACACACCGCGGACGCCGGCAGCGCTGGCCCTCGGCCAACTCGCCGGCGACCTTGGCGGGTTCACCTTCGCCCCCGTCCAGATGGACCCGGTCCGCGGCCGTTTCTTCAAGGTGTTCGGCTCGCGTAAGCCTGCAGTCGCAAATTCCACTCGCGAAGACGTGGCGGTCTAAGCGAGGGACTCTCCTCTCCTGGTTACCTCTCCAGCAAGGCCCCCGGAACTGAGCACCGGGGGCCTCGTTGGGTCTCCCGTCCGGGGCGGGCCGTACGCAGCCCGCTGCGCCAACGCCGTGCCCACTCGCCGCTTGCTTGTTCAACTTCAGTCCATCTCCCCATCGACCGGCAGAGCACGGAACACTGCGCCCCGGTGTTTTTCCTGAACACCAACACCGTTGAGCGGAACCTGCTTACGCCTTACCGCCGGATCCGGCACCCTAGGCCCATGTCGCCGGCGCGAGTTCCTGGAGTCCGGTGGTGGTTCCTGCCTGGCTTCGCCGCCGGGCTGTCGCTGCTTCTCACCGCCTGCGGGGGAGCCAGCGCCGACTCCGACGATGGGATCCGGGTGACGCTCGTGACCCCGATCGTTTCGAATCCCACGCCCACAGTGATCCCGGGCACCACGCCCACCCCCATCGTCCCGCCGGAACTCGTCATCTCGACCTTCGAGGTGCACCAGGCCGGTGCAGTGCTCGTCTCGGTCACCGGCGACATCACGGGCGGGACAGCGAGCTTCCTTGGCCGCAACTACAAGCTCGCGAAAGGTTCGCAGAGCATGTTCGCCTTCGTCGCGGTTGATACCGAAGACCCGGTTGGACCGCAGCCCCTCCGGGTCGACGTGACCCTGAAGAATTCGTCGAAGGTCACGCTCCAGGACACCGTCCACGTCGTCCGCACCGACTGGACCGTCGACTCTCTCGAGTTCACGGACGAACAGACGCAGGCGTTGCTGGACCCGAAAGTGGTGGCCGACGAGCTGGCGATGCTGAAGACCATTTACGGGGGGGTCACCCCCGAAAAGCTCTGGACGGGAGCCTGGCAGGTCCCGGTGATGGGAGCCCTCACCGCTCGCTACGGCGAACAACGGTCGATCAATGGCAGCGTCCCATCCGGCCATCACGGCGGGACCGACTTCGGCGCCGCGGAGGGGACTCCGGTCGTGGCAACCAACAGCGGACGCGTCGTGCTTGCCCGGCAGCTGAAGGTACGCGGCACGATGGTCATCATTGACCACGGCGGGGGGCTCTTCTCCGGATATGCCCACCTGAGCAAGACGCTCGTGACCGAGGGCCAGCTCGTGGCCAGCGGCGACCCCATCGCCGAAGTGGGGAACACCGGACTCTCGACTGGCGCGCACCTGCACTGGGAGATGGCGTCACAGGGTATCCTTCTCGATGCGCTCCGCTTCACCGACGGTACGAACGGGTTCTGAGTTCGAAAGTGGGTGCGCAGGGACCGGAGCTCGACACCAGCTGTCGTCGTACAACCGCTACCATGCTCCGCCAATGCGCAGCGACCCCGTACCACCGCGCCAGCCCTTGCTCTTCCAGCCGGTGGAGGCCGCCACGCCGTTCTCCTTCGCCCGAATCGTCGATGAGACTCGCGCGGTCTGGTTTCCCGGGATGGATGTCTATATCGAAGTCCGCTTCGCGGTCACCAGCGCGCTCGCGTCCATCTGGTTCCACCGGATGGGGCGGGACAACCATGTCATCGTCTTTCACCCAATCCTGAACCGGCCCGATATGCCGATCGAGGTCGTCCGCTTCATCGCCAAGCACGAGCTCACGCACGTCCTCCACCCGGCGCCGGGCCACCCGCCGTGTTTCTGGGAGGATGAGCTCCGCGTCGGGCCCGAGCGGTTCGCGGTCTGGAGCTGGCTCCACACGAACTTCGCCAGCCCCATTCGCCGAACGCGCTGGGGGACTTCCGTCCTTCGCGATTGGCGGGATCGAACTCCGCCGCGCCTGACTCCCTACACGCCCCATCTGGCGTTCGACGATCTGCCGTGGCGAGTGCTCTGTCCCGAAGGAGGGGCACAGCTCCGCTTCCTCCCCGAATGGGCGCCCGCGCCCGCACCGCTAGCTTCCATTCGGTACTTCGCTTCTCCCTGTTCGCCGTTGCCGGTACCCTCGTAACTCGTGCAGCTCTGGCTCGAAGTCGAAGGCATCCCCGCCCGTCTTGAGCTGCCCGGGGGAGGCTCCGCCCTGGTTGCGTTCATGTCCTTTGCAGTCTCGCGCGGGTTTGGCGCCACCCACCCGCTCATCGCGCTGGCCGACCGCCTGCACGATGAGCACCGGCTCCGGTTTGGCCCCCTGACGACTTTCTACGAAGCCGAGGCTGAAGACGCCGAGGATCGCGAGAAGCTGGAACTCGCCTGGCAGGATCCGGCGCCGCTCGCCCGGGATCTGGAGAAGTTGGCCGCAGCCATCGAGTCCGACGGCATGTGTGCCACCCTGGCACGGCGTGGGGACGGGGAATCGATCCCTCTCGAAGCCCGCGCGCTCGCCGGTCTGCTCGCCGGTCCCGCGGCCGATGGCCAGCGCGTCCGCCTGGTGTACGCCCTGTGATGCGGCGCCGCCGGGCAGCCATCAGCGCCCGCGAACGCTGGACCTCCGGGCTTTCCGCCTACTGCGCCGATGCCCTCAACTCGCAGGGCTTTATGGCCCTTGCGACACCGCGAGTCGGGCGAATCATCGACCTGCTGGAACTGCGCCCTGGCCGTCGCTACCTGGACATTGGCTGTGGTACGGGCGCGTTCGCGGACCTCATCGCCAGCAAGGCGGGCATGGACGAGCCGCCGATCACGCTCGACATCAACGGTGGTTCGGGGCCGGTGGATATCACCGGGTGGCCCGAGAAGCTGCCGTTCCGCGATGAGTCGTTCGACTGCATCACCAGTTTCTACTTCCTTCGGCGATTCGATGACGACGTCTGCCGGGCATTCGCCGAGGAGATCCGCCGGGTCCTCGCTCCTGGCGGGTCGGCGTTGTTTCTCGAATTCGCGCCGGTCCGGAGCGACCTCCTCAACCGCCTGCACACGCGTCTTCTCGGCTTCGGCTGCGCCGAAGTCGACCTCCGCGGCTGGGGGCGGCTGGCCGCGCTCTATACCGAGGTGGGATTCGATGCGATCAACCTCGTGAACGTCGGGCCGTTTCTCGTGCCCCCGCTCCCGCGGGTGGGAGTGCTGGTGCGTAGAGCCGAAGCGCCCCCCGCCGGAAACCAGGAACCCATCCGGGACTCCGGCGACCCCGGATAAACGAAAGAGGCCCGCCGGCAAGACGGGCCTCTTGGACGATGGGGTGCCCGGGAATTAGGAGTTTCGTACCCGCGAGGCCACGCCCACGCCCGCAAGCCCCAGGGCGGCGGCGACGAGCATGAACTCGATCAGCGGCAACGAAGCCCCGGGACCGGAACTAACGGTGGAACCAGCCACGGGCGCGGCCGGTGTCTTGGCCGGGGGCGCCGCGGTTGGCACCGCCTGCGTCACCGTGAGGTTGATGGTATTCAGGCGGTAGTTCGCCCAGCTGCCGGTCTCGTTCGCCTTCTGGCCGCCGATGAAGAAGGAGACAGCCGAACCGTCGGCGCCGCAGCCGGGACTGGAATTGGGGTCGAGCGCGGGGGAATCGAGCGCGTAGCGCGCTTCACCGTTGGCATAGAACACGGTCGAGACGCCGCAGGTTGAACTCCCGATGCGCGCCTCGATGAGTGTGCCGGGAGGCGGCTGCGTTCCGTTCACCGTGACGTTGCCGACGAACCGCGAAGGTGGATTGGGTGGCGATTGACCGAGTGCCGTACCCGCCACCAGTGCTCCTGCGAGGGCGGCCGCCATGGCCGCCGCCGTCGCCATTCGTATTGCTCGACCTACTCTGCTCACTGTGTCCTCCTCGGAAGGCTTGGTCCGCCAGGACTGGTCAGGTCAACGGGCTAGCGCTGCTTCTGGTCTTCCAGTACGCCCGCCCCCTTCGGTGAACGTTGCGGGACCGTTCGGCCCTGGGGCGCCGGAGGGCGCCGGGGAAGAAGCCTTCGAACTTCTGTAGCGGATTGTTGTGGGAGAAGTCAGCCGTGACAACCCCCGAAATCCCTTATCGGTCAGTTTTTCTGGCAATTCGAACTCGGGATGGGGGCGAGCGGTTGAACAAGAGGCTTAACCTTCACAGCCGATTCCCAGCTTTCTCTCACCGTCACCTAATCATCTGATAACACCATCTACCATACGCAGGGCGCTCCCCGGGGCTCCCAGGTTCGGAGGTATCCCGATGCTCCCCCAATTCGCGCCAGGGCCCGCCCTCCTGGAGGCATTGCCCCAGGCTCCCCTTCGGGACGATTTGGGCGGGCAACTCGCGCCGTTTGAGCCGGTCTCGCTTGCCGAAATGGATTCGGTCGCGCTGTTCGAACGGCGCGATACCAAGTTCGTCCTCAGCGAAACTCGCCTCGCAGCGTTTCTGGAGGCGCTCGCCGGCAGATACCGCGTGCTCGAGATCGACGACACTCGGGTCCACGGCTACCGTACCGTGTACTTCGATACTCCCGGTCTCGGCCTGTTCTATGACCATCACAACGCCCGTGCACGGCGCTTCAAGGTCCGCAGCCGGATGTACGTGGACTCCCACGCGTCGTACTTCGAGATTAAAGCGAAAGACGGCCGCGAGAACACGGTTAAGTCGCGCACCCGTACGCAGCGGATGGTCACGGCCGTCTCTCCCGTTGAGTCGACGTTCATCGAAACGCACGCGCCCTACCCGATGGGCGAGCTGGCACCACGCCTGCTGAATTCGTTTTCCCGTATCACCCTGGTGGACCTGGAGCGCGGAGAGCGGCTGACGCTGGACCTCGGGCTGACGTTCGCCGCCAACGGAGAGGTCGCCGGTCTGCCAGGGCTCGTCGTGGCCGAACTCAAGCAGCCCCGCGCGGCCCACGATTCACCGTTCCTGGCGCTCGCCCGCGAGACAAACCTCCACCCGTCCGGATTCAGCAAGTACTGCATTGGCGTGTCCTTGCTCTATCCCGGTATCAAACACAACGCCTTCAATCCCGAACTCCGCCTCGCCCGGCGCATCACTGGAGCGACCGATGTCCGCTGACTTCTCTGACTTCGCGATCGGTGCAGGGCTGAACCTTCTCAGCGCCATCATCATCGTCCGGTTCATCTACTACCCGTGGACGCAGAACCGCAGCTACGTCTTCACGTTCCTGGCGTTCAACCCAACGATTTACTTCGTCATGGCTCTGCTTACGAGCATCGAACTGAGCGTCGGTGTCGGCTTCGGGCTGTTCGCCATCTTCTCGGTCATCCGCTATCGAACCGAAGAGATGCCGATCCGCGAGATGACCTACCTCTTCATCATCATCGCCTTGCCGGTGATGAACTCCGTAATCGGTGATGGTGATGAGGCCGACAAGATCATCGTCGCCAACATCGTGATTATCGCCTTGCTGTTCATCCTCGAACACGAGTGGGGCTTCAAGTTCGAGCACCACAAGAAGGTCACCTACGAGAAGATCGAACTCATCACTCCAGCACGGCGCGGCGAGCTCATCGCCGACCTCACCGAACGTACAGGCCTGCCCGTCACTCGTGCCGAGGTCGGCCGGATTGACTTCCTGAGGGACACGGCCGAAGTCACCATCTACTACGACGAGCGGGCGATTAACGGCCGGGCGGCCCGCAAGGCGGGACTTGCCGCCGAATACCACCCGCTCGTCGGCCGCACCGAAGACTAATCCCGTCTCGCTCCGGCCCGGTGCTCAAGAGGAGTCCTCCAATGAACGACCCGGTCTACTTCCGTTTTCTCCAGCGGCGGTTCGCCCGCCGGCAAGTGCTCATCTTTGCGGGGGGCGCAGGCGCGGCGGCCATCCTCGCGGGCTGCGGCGGCAAGAGCTCGACCTCCGCTGACAGCGGGGCCTCCCAGGCTCCTGCGACACCGGCGCCGGTCCGCCCCGCCGGTTGGCACGACGACTCCCATGGGGCCGAGGCGGACCCGGATTACGGCATGGTCTTCCCCACGGACAAGGTCAATCAGGTCGCCATCACGGTCTCCGCGGAGAACTGGCAGAAGATGTTGGATGACATGACCGGTCTCTTCGGCGCTCGCGGAACCGGCGGGACCCGGGGCGGTGGTCGCGTCCCCGGTGGCCAGGGCGATGTCCCCCCCGGAGGCGGCCAACAGGGTGGACCGGTGGCCGGCGGCGGCGGCGACTTCACCTCTACCAACCCGATCTGGGTGCCCGCCACTGTGGCGTTCAACGGCCGGACGTGGACGAATGTCGGCGTCCGCTTCAAAGGCAACTCGACGCTTTCGAATGGCTGGCGCAATGGCACCGACAAGCTTCCGCTCAAGCTCGACTTCGACGAGTTCGAAGAGGACTACCCCGAGATCGATGGCCAGCGGTTCTACGGCTTCAAGCAGTTTTCCCTTTCGAACAACCAGAACGACCAGACCTTCATGCGAGAGACTGTCGCCTACAGCCTTCTCGATGAGGCGGGCTTGCCGGCTTCGAAGACCGCACCCTGGCAGATCACCTTCGACCATGGCGACGGCGCCAAAGTGCTCGGGATCTACACCGCTGTTGAGGTCGTCGACGATACGGTGGTCTCGCGCTGCTTCAGCGATGGAAGCGGCAACATCTACGAAGGCGACGGCCGCGCCGCCAGCTTCGCGGCCGGCACCCAGTCACAGATCGAGGCGAGCTTCCAGGCGGAGGGCGGAGAGAATCCTGATTGGTCCGACATCCGCGCGTTGTACGACGCCATCCATGCGACGACCCGGAACACGGATGCGGCGGCATGGCGGAAGGGCCTCGAAAAGGTCTTCGATATCGACGGCTTCCTGGAGTGGCTGGCTATCGCCGCGACTCTCCAGCACTGGGACACCTACGGGCAGATGTCCCACAACTACTTCCTCTACAACAACCCGGCGGATGGCCGGCTCACCTGGATCTCCTGGGACCACAACGAGGTCCTCGCAAACGGTCTCGCCGGTGCGGGCGGGGGGGTGCAGGTGGCGCCCGGCGGCGTCCCTCAGGGTGCGCCCGCCGGGAACCAGCCGGGCGGCGGCGGCGGGATGAACCGCAGCGTGAGCTTCGATAAGTCGAGCATCGGCACTGCCTGGCCCCTGATCCGGTATGTCCTCGACCAGCCGGAGTACCTGGCGCGATACCACGGAATGCTGAAGCAGACGCTGTCGCTCTTCGATTCCACGAAGCTGGCGGCGAAGTACCAGTCGCTGGCGGCCGTCCGGCGGCCCCACCTCGGCTCGGAAGTGACCGAAGCAGCCTTCGCTTCCGCAGTCCAGGCGCTGACCGCAATTACGAAGGATCGCGCAGCTGCACTGAAGGCATATGTGGACGCGCTCTGAATCACGGCCCCCGAAGATCCCGGGAAATGCCGAAGGGCCGTTCCTGCCCCCTGGAGGGTGGGAAACGGCCCTTTTGGCGTGTGGAGGTCGTCTATCGATGAACCCTGCCTGCCCATCCTTGTCACCGGGGGGCTCAGCTTGCGCTTGCTCCCCGGGAGCGGCCCCCGGTTCGGACTTGCGCCCTACACCGGGAACAAACCTGCAGGCTCGCACCACTGCGCGCTGCCGGGCTTCTCAGCACCGGGGGCTTCCCGGCCGGGCTGCCTTGCGGCGCCTCACAACCAGTACCACCCTGCCTCGGGACGGTTGCCCGCCTTCGGCCCCGCTGGTGGTGGCCTTCCTCTCTCCGAGGCCGTGACCCCGGAAGTCGGAAGACCTTCGGCGATTCCAGGCCGGTAGGCCTTTCCCCGCCTGCGGTGTGGCCCTCGACCACCCCGCCTCCAACGCCGCGAAATGTAGTGGTCCTGATGGCCACTTCCAAGTGACTTATGACGTCTGGCGACGGGCTTCACGAACCCTTGAAGAAGGGGTGTGATTATCGTCTCGAACCGAATTCGAGAGTGACAGAACGTCGATGGCCCGGCTCTTGGGCTTATGTGGCGCGCTCGGTAAAGACCGTTCAGCTCAGCCCGCCATGAGGCGTTGGGAGGCTATCATCCGGCCCATGTGGATCATGGTTGCCGGGCCCTGGGGCCTTGGAACACGCAGCGAGGAAGAGAAGGCTGCGAACCTTCGCCGCATGAACCAGGCGGCGTTGGAGGTCTTTAACCTCGAACACGTGCCGATCATCGGCGTCAATGCCGCGCTGCCGCTGCTGCTCGAAGCGCCCATAGAGCGCCACCGGGAGATCATGATGGGGGTCTCGCTCGCCCTCGCGGAGCGGTGCGACGCGATCCTGAGGCTCCCCGGGGAGTCGTCCGGGGCGGATGAGGAGGTGGCGGTGCTTCGCGCTGCGGGAAAGCCTGTCTGGTACAGCATCTCGGAGATACCGGCGGGCTGAAACTCGCTCAATCCGGATGTGGCCCGATGGCCAGGACCGAGATGACGTTGCGCCCGGGACCGTAGCAAAACCAGATTCGCCACGCTCCAGGCGCACGATTCTCGACGTAGGCTTCCCAAACGGCCTCTCCATTTGGGCCAGCTTTGGTCCGGTAGCGATGCGTGTTCAGCCCTGGGTGCCGCGGATTCGATTGTAGCCGGGCGAGCGCGTGTTCGATCTTCCGCAGCCGAACTGCGTCGCCGGTTTCTCCGGCGAGTGTGGCGAGCAGCGACTCCGCCTCGAACGAAAGGTCGAGGTCGAACGGCACCTACTCATCACCCAGATCGAGCAGGTGAGTGTACGAACGGCGGACCACACGGCCGGCTTCGACATCAGCGATGCCCCGATCGAGTGAAGCCATGATCTCCGGGCGCTCCCAGATTATCCGCTCCCGCGCAGGAATGCTCACGACGGGGGTGAGAAGGATGTCTCCGTCCTCCGATACGCTCACTTCGTAACGCGAGTCCTCCGCGACACCGACTTTCCCCAGGCTCACGCGGCGGCGGGAATCGACGACGATCTCAGCGACGTGTTTGAACGATTTCATTGCCACAGTGTACCACTTGCAACAAGTGGGCAGATGGGAAAGCCGCTCCTGTCGGTCCTCCGGGACAACGAAAAGGCCCGCAGTAATGCGGGCCTCTCAGGAGTATTCTGGCGGCGTCTAGCCGAACGTCAGCGGAGAAACGGTGCCAAGGGGCTCTTCGGATACGTTCATCTTCACCTGCTGCCAGGTGACCTTGACGCCCTTCTCGCCCTTCGCCGGCTCGGATTCGACCATGACTTCGAACATCCCGCCGCTGGTCACATCGTGGGGCTGGGCGAGGAGTTGCATGAAGGCTTCCGCCGCCTCGAAGGTTTCGAGCATGCGCGGCTGCCAGCGGCCGAACACCTTCGGGTTCTCGGCGTACTCATTCGTCATCCCCGTCCGGACGAAGGGATACATGACCGAATAGGCCGTCACCAGGCTGGCCGCCTTCCCGAGGTTCACCGCGAGCACCTGGGGGAGCTGGAGCACGGCCCAGTTGGCCACGGCGTAGCCCGGTACGCTCGCTCCCGGGTCGATCGACTGGCGGGATGAGATGTAGACGATCTGCAGCGGCTCGTTCGCGTAAACGGCCTCGCCGGACCAGAGGTGGGTCATGGCCATGAACCCGTCGATCTTCGTGTCCAGCACCGCACGGGTTTCGGCCAGGTTGCCGATGAATGCCTGGCGCACACGGGCCCGGCGCATCGCAACCGATTCACCCTCGACTTCGCGAAGCGAGCGGCCGAAGGAATAACCCTTCTCCGAGAGGCCGGAGTTGCAGATGACGAGGTTCGGGATACCGCCCATCTTGTCGATGACGTAGGTGCGCGTGGCCCAGAGGTCGCCCATGTTGGTGACGTCGGCCTGGAGCGGGAAGGCGTTCACTCCCTGTCCCTTGAGGAAGTCGACGAGGTCGAGGCCGTCGTCGTAGGAGCTGTGGAAGTGGACGGCGACGCTTTCGGCGCCATTGAGGCCGGCAGCCAGGGCGAATGACTGGCCGAGGCCCCCATCCTTGCCGGCTCCGGAGATGAGGACGCGCTTGCCCTTCACCCCCGCGGCGAGGTCAGACGAGAACTTGAACTTGGAAGAGTCGACGGTGAATGCCATGAGAAACTCCGGGAGGTATTGGCCCGCATTATAGGAGCGTAGCGACGTATAGCGACGGAATGGTAGCGGGATGCCTTGCTCGGTGCACCCCCGGAACACCGGGGCGCCTCCAACTCCTACCGCGCAGGCCCCCGAGGCCGGATGTCTACACCACCATTCGTCTCACGATTTCGTACATCAACTCGCAACCCATGTTGAGGTTCTCGATCGTGAGGAACTCGTTGTTCCCGTGGAAGCCGCGGCGCTCCTCCGGGCTGAGCAGGCAGGGGATGAATCCGTAAGCGGGGATGCCGAGTTCGCGCAGGAACCGGTTGTCGGTCCCACCGATCGTCATGCCGGGCACCACGATGGCATCCTCCATCGCTTCTTTGACGACCGCGCTGATGGTGCGAAAGAGCTCGGTGTCCCAATCGACGCGGGCCGGTTCACCCTGGTCGGGCGAGTACAATTCGACGCTGATACGGTCATCCGCGATCCGTTCGCGCACACGATCCATCCAGTCCGCCTTGCTCTGGCCCGGAAGCAAACGGCAGTCGATCACAGCCTCGCTCTTCGCCGGAATCACGTTGGCCTTGATGCCCGCATCGAGCATGGTCAGGTTGAGCGTGTTGATGAACATCGCCAGCAGCTCGGGCGAGTTCTTGACCCGCTCTTCGACGGCTGCCCGGTCGCTCAGCGTCGGCATCAATCCCGCCTCCGCCAGGCGCGTGATGTATGCCTCCGTGTCCGGCGTGAAAGTCAGGCCGCGTTCCCAATCGATGAGGCGGTTGAGCGCCTGGACGAGGTAGACGGCCGAGTTCTCCGCGTGCGGGACGCTGCCGTGGCCGGGCCGCCCGACGGCAGTCAGCCGCAGCCAGCAGATGTCCTTCTCGTTTGTCGCGACGCTGAAGAGCTTCGCTTCCTCGCGACCGAACCGGGTCGTCCCCCCGCCGCCCTCGCTCAGCTCGAACTCCACGTCGACGACATCGGGACGGTGTTCGCAGAGCCAGACCATGCCCCAATCGCTGCCGGCCTCTTCATCCGGGACGGCGCAGAAGACGATGTCCCGCTTGAGCTTCACGCCCTGGCGCTTCAAGAGCAGGAAGGTGATGAGCTGCATCACGCCGCAGCCCTTCATGTCCACCGCCCCGCGTCCGTAGACCTTGCCGTCCTGGACGATGCCCTCGAACGCGGGCATGTCCCAGTACTGCGCCTCTACGGGCACGACGTCGGTATGGTTACAGAGCATCAGGGGCCGCTTGGAGCCATCGCCGCGGAGACGGGCGACGAGGATCTCGCGGTTGGGGGCCGTCTCGATGTACTCGGTCTCGATTCCTTCGGCCTCGCAGAGGGCGCCGAGGAAGCGGGCCGCGGGCTTTTCGTTCCCGGGCGGGTTCGAGGTATCGATCTGGAGGTAGCGGACGAAGATGTCGAGCGCTTCGCGGTGGACGGCGGGCCAGTTAAGCATGGCCGATATCCTAACGGCGAACGGCGCCTACCGCGGCCAGAGCACCATCTGCGTGCAGCGGAACAGGGCGATGGTCTTGCCGGTTTGCTCATGGACAACCGGCGCGTCCCACACCTGCGTGTTGCGGCCACTGTGGACCATCGTCGCACGGGCGAGCAGCGTGCCCTCCGTCGCCGTGCCGAGGAAGTTGCTCTTCACCTCGACTGTCGTAAAGCCGGTGGCCCCATCGGGCAGGTTCGCCACGCAACCGTAGCCGCAAAGCGTATCGGCCAACGCGATGACCGTCGCCGCGTGGAGAAACCCGTTTGGTGCACGCAGTTCGGGGCGCAACTCGAGCCGCCCAACCGCGAACCCTTCTCCGAACTCCGTTGGCGTCACGCCGATGAGCCCCGGAAGGCGGTCCTTCTGGCGCTCCAGCCACCACTCCGGCTGCGCGCGATCCGCGTTGGCGTTAAACATTCGGTACCTCCCGTCCTGTGCGAGAAGGCTATCCCGAGTGCGTTGCAGAATACAACTGACTGCGCCTCGCCGCAGGCCCCGGTAGACTGCGATGCATGCAAAAGACAACGGTCGGATCCATCGAAATCACCGCCCTCGTGGACCTCGTGCAGGCGTATCCCGCCGCCACGGTGTATCCCGAACTCGGGGATGCGGCCCGCTTCTCCGGCTATCTCGACGCGGAGGGCAAGGTCGCGCTCGGGTTCGCCTCATACCTCGTGCGCGACGGCGCTACCTTGCTGCTGGTGGATACGGGCTGGGGCCCCGAACACGACGGGAAGCTGCTGGTCGAACTCGCCGAGGCCGGAGTGAAGCCCGCGCAGGTGACGCACGTGCTGTTCACCCACCTCCACGGCGACCACACCGGCTGGAACATCGACCGCCAGTCCGGACTGCCGATCTTCGCCAATGCCCGCCACCTCGTGCCGCAGGCGGACTGGGAGCACTACGCCAGGGAGGCGGAGGAGGCACGCAAGAAGGCAACCGGCAACAGGCCCTGGCTGGGCTCGTTCGACCGGGACGTTCAGCCGCTTGAAGGCTTCGGGCTGCTCGACCTGGTTTCCGGCGAACGGACCATCTCGCCGGGGCTGACCGCAATCCCGACGCCTGGGCACACGCCGGGGCACACGAGTGTGGCGGTCAGTTCGGGCGGGGCCAACGGATTCGTCCTCGGCGATGTGGTGATCACGTGTGTGGACGCGGAGGAGCCCGATCTGGAGTCGATGTTCGACTGGGACAGGAAGCTGGCGGTGCGGACTCGCAAGGCGACAATCGAGCGGCTGATCGCAGACCGTGCGCTGGTCGCCGCCAGCCATCTACCGGCGCCGGGCCTCGGCCGGTTCGTTCGGGCAGGAGGGAAGCAGCGCTGGGAGAGGATCTAACCGCTTTTGGCCGGTCACCGCGCCGGTCGAGGGATGGTGTGAATCCGTGGTCTCCCGACCCGGCTTCGCGGCGGCAGGAACGGTCAGTGCCGCCAATGTACACTCCGCCCATGGCCGCCAAGCCCGAGCGCCCCTCACCCATCGAAGCCCTCAAGGACCGCCTCCCGGGCGAATCCATTCTCGATGACCTGACGGAGCAGCTCGACCGCACCCGCAGGCTGCTCACCAGCAACCCGGAAACCGCCGCCGATGAGGCGCTTTCCCGTTTCGCCGGCGAAGCGGAGGTGGAAGCCCGGATCGCCGCGGACTTCGCCGCCGCTGGACCGCTGGCGAACCCGGGCCGCTTCCTCGAAGCCCACCGGCTCGCAATCCGCGCCCTCGAAGTCCTCGACCGCGACGGTTCCCGTGACCCTACGGTGTCGCGCCGGTTTGGTCCGCTCCGCGGGCTGGTGCGGCGCGGCGTGGAGTTCGTCGCCGAATACATCGTGAAGACATACGCCGAGAACGTGGTTTCGGCGATGCAGCGCCTTTACACGCGCCGGGAGCCCCAGGCGCCGCGTGGTTCAACCGAACGCGCGCATCTCTCGCAGGCCAGGGTCGAAATCGAGCGTGTCGCTCCCGGGTTCAGAGGGGGTGGCATCGGCGTGCCGGCACTGGTCGCCGGCGGCGCCGCCGTGCCGCTCCTGGCTTCAGCCTCGCAGTACCTCGGCGCCGTCGATTTCCTCACGAAGCCGGTCCTGGTGGGGCTGTTCGCGGGGCTGTTCGTCCTTTTCGGGCTGCTCAGCTCCGTCCTGCTGAGCGGCGCCGCTGTGGCGCACCGACGCAGCAAGCTGATCATGCGCCAGCCGCTCGCCGCCCTCTGGGAGACAGTCGGGAACTGCGGCAACCCTCCCGCGGATGACTCGCGGCTCTTCGCCGCCATCGCCATCCTCCTCTCCGCCGTGGTCTGGATCGTTATCCCGATCGGCGGTGTGGTCGCCTACCTCGTGACCTGATCAGCCGGCCACGGAGTCGAGCCAGCCGATGATATCCGCCGTCACTTCGTCACGGTTCGTCTCGTTCAGCATCTCGTGCCGCCCGTCCTTGTAGTAGAGCGTGTCGATGCGTTTCAGGCCGGCCTCGTTCCAGAGGCGCTGCAGTTCGTAGAGGCCTTCCATGTTCCGGTTCACGGGGTCTTTCGTCCCGGCTACGAACAGGCACGGCAAGTCGTAGCGGATCCGCGCCAGGACACCCGGGTCAGTCAGGCGGCGCGCGCTCGCCCGGCCACGGCGCTGCGAAGTCTGGGTTTCGAACCCGCACATCGGGTCGGCGATGTACTTGTCGACCTCGTCCGGGTCGCGGCTGAGCCACTCGTAGGGAGTCCGCGCAGGCTCAAACGCGGAGTTCGGCGAAAACGCGGCGGGTGCTTCCTCGCCCTCGCGCCGGCCCATGCGCGAACTCGAACCTGAAAGCACGAGCCCATCGATCATGTTCGACCCATCAGGGGCGAACTGCTGCGCGGCGGCCGAACCCATGCTGTGCCCGAAGAGCACGGCCGGCAGGCCCGGCCGTGTCGCCTTCGCAAGCGCGATGAACTGCCCGATATCCGCTACGAGGGCGTCCCAGCCGCCTTCGCCGAAGTCGCCCAGGCCCTCGGCGCCGGGCGAGCGTCCGTGGCCCCGATGGTCAAGCGACCAGGTTTCGTAGCCGGCCGCGTTCAGCGCGCGGGCGAAACGGCCGTACCGCAGTGAGTGCTCCGCGGCTCCGTGGGCGATGACGACTACGGCCTTCGGCACCGGGGTCTCCCAGACGTAACCCTGGATCGTGAACCCATCGACGTCAGAGGTGAAAGACGGTGTCCGGTCCGCTTCGATATACCCGAGATTCATCGTGCTGCCATTCCTTCCGTAACGATTACACCGGCTTCGACGAGCCGGTCGAGGTCGCCGAGCATGCCGATGCCGGCCAGGATGCTGGCTGCGTCGGCGCCCGGCTGCGGCGTTGGCCGGCCGGTGACGGCCGGGGTGCGTGAAAGCTTCGGCGATGGGGCGATGTGGGTGACAGGTCCGAGGCCGTCGTGTTCCCGCGTGATGCTGACACCGCGTGCCACCGCCCAGGGGTCTTCCATGAGCGCCCGGAAGTCCTGGACGACGGCGTGGGCGCCGGCGCCGGCCGCCTGGAGTCTCGCCACCCAATCGACTACCGTGCCGCCGGCAAATGCCGCTTCGAGCTCGGCTTCAGACTTCGATGCCAGCTCGGAGAGCTCTCCCTTCAGGTCTCCCGGCCGGGCAGCGAGGAAGAACCACCCGTCGCTTGCCTGGTAGGCCCGGTAGAGCGGCCCTGTACCGGTCAGGTCGAGGCCCCGAGGCTCGTCCCACCGCTTCCCGGCGTAGTCCTGGAGATAGAGCGATTGCAGCATCGTCGCGGTGTACGCGAGCGATGTGTCGACATGCTGCCCCTTTCCGGTGTTCCTCCGGTGAAGCAGGGCCAACGCCACGCCGTACGCCCCCATGAACCCCGTGCCGTAGTCGTTCACGGCGAACGGCGCGAGGGTTGGGCGGCCGTTACCGCCGTAGCGCTCTTGCATCCCGGTCGCGGCCTGGGCGATCTGTTCGTGGCCGGGGCGGTCCGCCCACGGGCCGACTCGCCCGTAGGTGTTGAGCGATGCATAGACGATGTCCGGTTTGCGGGCCCGGACGGCCTCGTAGCCGATGCCCAGCCGCTCCGCGACGCCCTTGCGGAAGTTCTGGACGACGACATCGGCATCTTCCAAGAGTCTCCAGAAGACATCGAGGCCTGCTGGCTTCTTGAGGTCCAGGAGGAGGCTGCGCTTGCCGCGGTTGATATCGACGTGGAAGGCCACGGCCGCGCGATGAGGGCTGTCGATCCGGACGACGTCGGCTCCGAACTCGGCGAGTGTGCGCCCGCACGTCGGTCCGGCGAGGACGATGCAGAGATCGATGACCTTCACCCATCCAGGGCCGTCCGGATCGCTTCCGGCGCGGCCGCCGTGGAGGGTGCAGTGGCTTTCGCCGCGTCAGCGAGGATGCTGGCACGGTCGGCATCCGGAGGGACACGAGGGCGACGAACCTCGCCCGGAGTCTCGGACATCCGGACGTTGATTCCAGGCCCGCGGAACGCGCCCAGCACCGGGTCGGTCGAGTCGACGACGATCTTCGAACCCAGCGCCTGCTCGTTTTCGAGCCATTCGGCGCTCGTCCGGCAGATCGCGCCCTCGGTTTCGACCTGTTCGCAAAAGGCTTCCCACTCCGCCGCGGTCCTCGTCTTGAAGAGTGCTTCAAGTCCCCGGCTCAACTCCTCGAGGGAGGCGGTGGAGCCCTGGGAGAGGAGTGAACTCACCCCCGTCTGGTTGGCGAAGTCCGAGGCGTGCTTGTTGCCGGCGTGGTACATGAACCAGCGGCCGTCCTTGCATTCGAACTGGCGCGTGCCGCCCATGAGACGCGTAAGGTTCCGCAGATCCTGTTCTGCGGACTGGTTGTGGATGCGCTGAGCGCGATAGCCGATGGCGGCGAAGGTCGCATCGAAGAGCGGGATTTCGATGCTCTGGCCGAGGCCGTCGCGTTCCCGCGCGTTCAACGCCATCGCCACTGAAACCGCCGCGAGGAACGCCGCGTACGACGACGAGAATGGCAGCGGCGTGAACGTCGGTCGCCCGGTCTGGGCGTTTGCCGGGTAGGTGACGGTGGCCGCGGCGATCGTGCCTTCCCATGCCGCGATACCGGCGCGTGGGTCGGTCGCCGCGAAGCCGGGCATCGAACAATAGATCAGGCGTGCGTGCTCGCGCGTCATCGCCTCGGCGCCGAGGCCAAGGCGGGCCATCGTACCCGGCCGGAAGTTCTCGATGACCACGTCCGCCGAAGCGACGAGCTTCCGCGCCGTTTCGAAGTCGCCCGGCGACTTCAAGTCGAGGACGATGCTCCGCTTGCCCCGGTTGTACGTTGCATTCGCCGGGCTTTCGAAGCGCGGTCCGCCGGGCGGATCGATGCGAATGACGTCCGCGCCCTGGTCCGCCAGGAGCATCGCCGCCATCGGGCCTGAGACGTACTGACCAAAGTCGATGACGCGGATACCCGCGAGCGCTCCCGCCATGGGACCTCCGAAAATGAGGGGTGAGGGGCGGACAGGAGTGTATTCGGCGGGAGCCGGGGGTGTCGACCGGCCTGACCTGGTCCCTATTGTGGGCGGTCCAGCGACCACCCGCCGCCGGATCGCGGTCCCGCCGGTTTGGCGGCGCCCGATGGCAGGTCTTCCGTTTGTTCGGAACGTTGCTGCACGTCGTCGCGGATTTCGCGCACACGCGCCATCCAGTCCCCGGACTTACCGCCGCGCTTTTCCAGGAGCTGGATGTTTTCGATCCGCATGCCCTTCTCCACTGCTTTGCACATGTCGTAGACCGTGAGCGCCGCCACTGCCGCCGCGGTCAGCGCCTCCATCTCGACGCCGGTCTTGCCGGTGGTCTTCACGGTCGCTTCGATGCGCAATGCGTCGTCGCCGGAAGCGGTCAGGTCCACGGTCACACCAGTGATCGCGAGTGGGTGACAGAGCGGGATCAGGTCCGGGGTGCGCTTCGCCGCCATAATGCCGGCGAGCCGTGCCGTGGCGATCACGTCGCCCTTCGGTACACCACCCGACTGGATGAGGGCAAGGGTCTCGGGAGCCATCCGCACGGTTGCTTCGGCGGTCGCCACGCGGGCGGTCTCGGCCTTCTCCGAAACGTCGACCATGCGGGCAGCGCCGCTTGCATCGAGATGAGAGAGCCCGCCGGGGTGTTGGCTATTGTCCATGGTGCCTCCGCCACATGACCGTTTCGTACGTCCAGACGAGTCCGTATGCGGCCGCGCCGATCGCGAGCCCGCCGGGCACGCCCGCCCACGGCGCGACCCACGTATCACTCGCGATGATCCCGATCCCCGCGGCCGGGAGGAACGTGAGGAAGGCAGCCCTTCGCCGTTCGCTTTCGAACTTTTCGCGCAGTGGATGGCGCATGCTCTCAGTATGGCCGGGCCTGCCCCCGTGGTGCGAGCGGAAGCGCGTCTTTCAGGTCTCTTCCCGATTCTCGCTTCTCCCTCTTCCTTCGTCCCCACTACCATGCCTCGTAATGGGCGCCTTCACCTTCATCCCCCTGCTCGTCATCAAGATCACGCTCGACCCCGTGATGGCCGAATTCGGCCCCTTCACGCTCACCTGGCACGGCCTCTTCACGGCCGTCGGCATCCTCGGCGGTGTTTCGCTCTCCGTCTGGCTCGCGAAGAAGGACGGCATCCCTGCCGAGGTGGCCCAGGAAATCGCCCTCGTCGGCGTGCCCTCCGCGATCGTCGGCGCCCGCTTGTTCTTTGTCTTCGAACACTGGGACCGTTTCGGCGATGACCCGCTGAAGATCGTCACCGGCATCACCGAAGGGGGCATCACCCTCTACGGCGGTCTGCTGGGGGGCGTGTTGGGCGGATTGATCTACTCGCTCTGGCACCGCTGGCCCATCGGCATCGGCCTCGATGCGGCAGCCCCGGGGCTCATCCTCGGCCAGGGACTTGGCCGCATCGGCGACCTCATCAATGGCGAACACCTCGCCGACAAGACCAGCCTCCCCTGGGGCGTGAAGTACCTCCATCCGGATAGCCCGCAGTACGTCTGGTGGGTGAACCACCCGGACCCGGACCATCCTCTGAAACCGCTTGATACTTACGCCGTCCACCCCGTCGCAGGCGGTTACGAACTCCTCGGAGACTTCGTCATCCTGGCAATCCTGCTCTTCGTCTCGCGGCGCTTCATCCGGGTGCCCGGCTGGGTCTTCTGCAGCTATGTGGCGATGTACGGCATCCTCCGCTTCTGCCTCAGTTACTTCCGGTTCGATGAACAGACCCTCGGTGGAGTGCCGGTGCCACAGCTCACCAGTGGCATCCTCCTCGGCGTCGCAGTCATCGCGGCCGGCATCCTCTACCGGAAGCCGGGGCCGATTACCCGCGAATACGCCGAACGTGTCTGGGGCGACCTCCCACTCCCGGGCGAAGACGAGAATTCCGAGCCCGCCCCGACGCCGGCCTGACCGTGCCCGGCCCGATCCAGGTGACGCTCTACCGGAAGGCCGGCTGTGGGCTCTGCGATCAGGCCGAGTACTACCTCGCCCGGATCGGAAAGCGCCTTCCGCTCAGTGTGGCGCTCGTCGACATCGCCTCGGACCCGCGACTGGAAGAGCGGTACTTCATGGAGATACCGGTGGTCGCCGTCGACGGCGTGGAGATCGCGCGGGCGCCGATTTCCGAACGGCGGCTCCAGGATGCCCTCGAGGCCTGCCGCCAGTAGCGTGTTCTTGCTCCCCGATGCGTAAAATCGGCGCGTAGAATCGGCGAGGGATTCTGACGATGGCGTTCTGCGTGTTCTGTGGTGCCCGGTTGGCGGCTGCAGCCGTCTTCTGTGGCCAGTGTGGGAACCGCGTCGGCGGGACGCCCGCCGCCGCGCCCGCGCCCGCGCCTGTGGTCGCCTCCCGCGCGAGCCTCAAGCTGGCCCGCCTTCCGCTTCGCCCGTGGATACTGGTCGCCCTCGCCGGTGCGGCCGCGTTGCTGGGCATCGCCTTCGGGTTCGTCACTGCCGGCGACGAGACAGACGGATTCACCTCGGCCGCGCAGGCGTCGGCAATCGCGAGTCGCGGCGAGCCCGCGTTCTGGGTGCTGGCCGATGGCCCCATCAGTCCCGGCGAGGAGGTCCACCGGGTTGAGCTCTGGTACTACCCGGATGACGCGATCGGGCTCAGGTTCGTTGACGGTGTGGAGACCGGCCACGTGAGCGGCGAAATCGGGTTTGTTCCCGGGCGCCGGCTCTCGGTGTCGCCCGGGCAGCTTCACCGTGACCTCTCGCGAACCGAGACCGAGGCACTCCTCGGTGAGGCCGGCGTCGCCCTGGATATGGATTCGGACTATGCCGATTCTTCCGCGTTCTTCTATCGCAAGTCTGCCCTCCTGGTCACGTACCTCGGGGACAGGTTCTTCACCGCCCAGATGTACCACCCGGGGGAGACAAACTGATGCCGGTCATCGGATGGCTGATTGGAAAGGCGATGATCGCGGCCGGTGGGATACTGGTTTACGGTCCCCTCGTGCTGGGGGTCGGACTCACGATCTACGCAGGAGTAGCCGTCGGCAAAGGGATTGCCGATGCCGCAGGCGGCGCCAGGGACGCATCGCGGGCTGCGCGGACCGTTGAAGACGCATCACCCGCGGAACTCGAAGAGCTGCAACGCCAGCACACCGAGGGACAACTCAACCAGCACAAAGGCATCGCCGACGCCGTGAAGCAGGTCCCCCAGCTGGTCAGCGGGATCACGGACATTTCCCGGCGCGCAGGTGGAGCGTCCGGGACAGCCATGGAAGACCGGGATGTCATCACGGACCCGATCGACACACTCACGGTCCCGTGGACGACGCCGGGCATCGAGCCGGCAGGGAGTTCGGACCCTTCGGTCGCGTTCGAACCGGTCGAGGGTTTCGCCGTCGCCGGCCGGCCGTTTCCTTTGACGCTGGTTGTGCGAGGCATCGAGTCGGGGGCGTTCGGTGTGGTGTTCGAGGTGTCTGGCCCGGCGAACATCTCCCTTCAGGAGCTCCAGGTCCAGGGCGGGAGGTCGACTGCCGAGTGCGACGTGAACGGGCGTGAGGCGGTCTGCGGCATCACGCTGACGATGAGCGAGAACGGCGTGGCTTCGCTGACGGCGAAGTCCGGGAGTGCAACGGCGACCGTCACCGTCTTTACGAACCTGGTCGTCAACGGCGGGTTCGAAGATGGATTGAGTGCACCATGGGGTACCGGCATTTACGAACCTCGCCCGCAAGGGATTTTCTGGGGCGCCGCCGAGGCGGAAGCTGCCGTCGTCGGCGGGGGACACTCCGGTGGGCGTCACCTCCAGATCGTCAACCGCTCGCCGGTCAAAGGAAACATTTACCGGACGCTCTCGCAGAAAGTGCCGGTCGCGGGGAAAGCCGACCATTGCTTCACGGTCTGGGTTCGGACGGAGAACGGGACCGGCGGCATGCTCACATTCCGCCTGAACGACTCCTGGGGAGAGGTGTTGGGGACGCAGGCAGGTTCGCCGGAGTGGCGCCAGTACGCGCACAGCTTCGTCACCGAAGACAACAACATCGATGTCCGCATCGTTTCAGAGAACACCGGACCGCCCACATTGACGACCTCGTCCTCACGCCTGGGAGGTGCAAGGTCCCCAACGGTGTCGTGGCCAGTGGGGCCGCCGCTCGCTAGTGCGCGACGAGAAGGCCCAGTAGCTCCTCCGCTATGCGGGGCAGGTGGCGCCCCTTGCGGCGGATCCAGCCGATTTGCCGGTTTAGCTCGGGCACGATCCTGAGCGCGGTAACGTCGTCCCGGCCAGCTACGCTCATGCGGGGCGAGAGCGCGATCCCGCCGCCCGAGGCTACGAGCGCGAGGATGGCCTGCTGGGAACGGAGTTCGAACGTTGTCCGAAGCTCCACACCCGCGTCGCGCGCCGCCTCGTCGACCATCGAGCGTAACCCGAGGCCGGGCATCGAGAGCAGCAAGTCCGGCTCCTCCAGGACCTCCCGCAAGGCGATACTGGCGAAGGAGGCCCAGCGGTGTCCCGGGCCAACCGCCAGGAGCACCTCCTCGGTCAGCAGCGGATGGATGTCCAGCCGCGAATCGGCCAGCGGGAGGACCACGATCGCCAGGTCGAATTCGTCGGCCAGCACGCGCTCGATCGCGTCGTCGGTGCCCAGCATCTCGACGAGGATGTGGCAGCGGCTGTGGCGTCGCCCCAGTTCGGCCAGCGCTCGCGGCAGGAGGTTGTCGCTCACCGTCTCCGTCGCACACATGCGGAGCGACTCCCCGAGGGGTGACTCAGGCCCGGAAACTGCCGCGATCGTCGTCGCTATCTCGTCGAAGACGCGGTCCGCGCAATCGGCCAATGCGAGCGCCGCCCCGGTGGGCACGACTCTCCGGCCGACCCGGTGGAAGAGCGGGACGCCAAGCTCCTTTTCGAGGGCCCGGAGCTGTTTCGACACCGACGGTTGGGCGACGAACTCGGCTTCGGCGGCGGCCGTCACCGAGCCGGTGCGGACCACCGCACGAAGGTAGCGGAGATGGTGCAGTTCCACGTATGCCTTCGGGCTATCCAATCGATGAGAAGCATATCTTGGATCGCGGCGACGGCAACAGTGATGCTGGCATGCACCAGTGACGGCGCCGCTGGCCGGCAACCAAACGCCGCAGTGGTGAAAGATTTGTCAGCGAGCCGCGCGCTCGGAGACCGGAGATGGAAATGTCGAGTGTGACCGAACGGGTGAAGCAGCAATTCGGCCCGACAGCCGAGGCCTACATCAACAGTTCCTTCCATGCCTCCGGGCCGGATCTCGCCCTCCTCGTGAGTTCTTGCGGGTTCGAAGGGACGGAACTGGTGGTCGACCTGGGCTGTGGGCCGGGACACACCGCACTCGCCTGCGCCCGCCACGCCGCACAGGTCATCGGCATCGATGTCACCCCCGAAATGGTCGCGGCCGCCAGCGCGCTCGCGACTCAACGGTCGCTTTCCAACGCGGAGTTCCGGGTCGGCAATGTAGAACAACTGCCGTTCGCGTCGACGAGCGTCGATGTCGTCACGAGCCGTGTCAGTGCCCACCACTACAGCGACCCGGGCCGCGCCCTCTCGGAGGCATTTCGCGTGCTGAAGCCAGGCGGGTTGATGCTCATCTCCGACACCGTCGCTCCCGAGGACCCCGCCTTCGCACATTCTTCAACGCCGTCGAGTTCCTTCGTGACTCCTCCCACGTGCGTGACTACAAGGGCTCGGAGTGGATGCGCATGTTGGCGGCCGCGGGCTTCGTTCCCGAAATGCTTGAACGCTTCCCGCTCGCGCTCGACGGGGCCGACTGGGTGAAGCGGATGCAGACGCCGCCGGAGAAAGTCGCGATGCTGAAGATGCTTTTCGCAGAAGCGAACCCTGCCATCCGCGCCGCCTTCGAGGTCCGGACGGCCCCGTGGGGCTTCACTATCCCGATAGGCGTGATGCGGGCGGTGAAGCCCGCCTAAAACGAGCCGAGGTTATGCTGCGACCGTGAGCGAACCCGTTCCCGCCGCACGCTATGCCGCCCGGGCTGTCGTCATCGACGATGCTCGCCGGACGCTGTTGTTCCGTGCGAAGGTACCGGGCCGTGTTGGCCGGTTCATCTGGATCGCGCCGGGTGGCGGTATCCAGGAGGGTGAGGACGAACTCGCCTGCGTCCGCCGGGAGCTGTTTGAAGAGACAGGACTGTTGGATCCGGAGGTAGGCCCCTGCGTCTGGCAGCGGGACCATACCTTTCGCTGGGGAACCGGCATGCTTCGCCAGGTCGAGTCGTACTTCGTCGTCCACACGGCCGTGTTCGAGATTTCGACCGAGAACCACGAAGAGGCGGAACGTGAGTTCCTCGATACGCATCGCTGGTTCACGCTCGAAGAGTTGCGGTCTCATGACGAGACGCTCGTACCAGGGAATTTCGCCGAACTTCTCGCGCCGCTTCTGCGCGGCGAGTACCCGGCGAACCCCGTCACCGTTGGGATCTGACCGCTCGCGATCTGGGCCGGGCTACCGGGGATTCGTCCCCGGAGCGACGGCGCCGTTCGAGACCTTGCAGGCCCCTAGCGTCAGTTCCAGGTCATCAACCCACGCGATTCCGGTGTTCTCAGAGACAATGCGGACATCGATGTTGCTGTCCTCGGCGACGAACGTGTAGGCGTGCTGCCGCCACGCGGCCGACCCGGTCCCGATACCCAGGGCCTGGGACCACGAGTCGTTGAACCGGAAGGAGAGCATCCCGGAGGTGCCGTTTTCCGTCCTCACCCAGGCGGTGAAGCAGTGCTGCTGACCTCCGCTCACACCCACTTTGCGGGCGAGCGTACGGTAGACGTGCGGGGCCGCGGCCGTGCGGTTGGTGATGCGGAGCGAATATGCGCCTCGAGTGTCGCCCTGGACCACCTCAGCGGTGGCATCCGCCGAACCCCAGAAGATGCCACCTGCGTTCGGCTCATAGATTCCGGTGCCCCATGGCGCTCCGAGGGCGCCCGATTCAAATCCCCCTCCCGTGATGAGGTTTGGGGGCGGCACGGCCGTGTTCGTCGCAGTGGGTGGCGGGGTGTTCGTGGGCGCTGGCGTGGCTGTCGCAGCCGCCGGGGCCTGGGTAGGGTTTGACCCCGCCGCCGCCGTCGCGCCGGAAGTCGGGCTTGCGCCGATGACCGTCGCTCCGGCCGGCGATGTCGGGCTGGCCGATCCCGCTTGCGATGTCGCCGGGGGTAGCGTTGCCCCCGCGGATGGCGCGGCGCTCGCGGAGCTTCGGGTCGGCGTCCGTTGCTGCACGTTCGCACCGGCAGGTCGGGAGCCGGCCGGCTCCTCCGTGTTGTCGTTCGAACCAGTCAACCAGAGGACGATGACAAGTGAGCCCGCGAGCGCGGCCAGCGGCAACACCCCGAACCAGAGAAGCCGTTTCCATGGGAGGGGCGAGGCCTGCTCTGTGCCGGGCGGGCCAGGACTTGGAGAGGCGGGAGCGGCGAGACGATGTTCATCGGCGGTGACGGGGGCCGCCTGGTCGATGGCGTTGCCGCACTGTGTGCAGTACCTCAGGCCTTCACCTGCAGCCGCACCGCACTGCGTACAGAAGCGTTCACCGCTCATTCGCACCACCCGGGCCTGGTGTACTGGACATTCTGGCTCGCGCGTGGACGCGTCCCGCCTCGAACTGCCGCCGGAAGGGATTCCGGGACGATGGCACTTCGCGCACGCCTCACGCTGTAGTGGGCGGCATTATGCTTCGTGTCCGAAGCATGTCAATCGGGCGCGGCGTGTCCCTTCGGCCCCGCCACAGCCTAGTCCCAGAGGTATTCGAACACCCGGACCGGCTCATCGAAGCCGGGCAGCAGCGTCGGCCCGAAGTCAATGAAGACGTCTGGCCCCCGCCCGCTCGCCTCATGGGCCGCATCCGTGAGCAGGATCTCGCCGCCGTTGGCATGATTGGTCACGCGGCTGGCGAGATAGACGGCGACGCCGAAGATATCCCCGTCGGCCTGGATGACACTCCCCCAGTGGATTCCGCAGCGGATCTTCAGCGTGATGTCCGATGGGCTGCACCGGGCCACCTCTCTCTGGGCCGTCGCCGCATGGGCCAGGGCTTCATCGACGGTCCGGAAGGTGAGCAGGACCCCGTCGCCGAGCGACCGGACGACCCGGCCCGTGTTGGTTTCGGCGGGGCGGATGGCGTTGGAGAGGAACTTCAGGACATGGTAGGCACGCGCGTCGCCCAGCTGGCGGGTGATGCGAAGCGACCCGGCGATGTCGATGAACAGGATCGCACAGCCGGTCGGCCGGAGTTCCCAGGACCCTTCCGCAGCGAGGGTTGGTGTGTTCAAGGCGGTTCGTCTCCCGTGCCGGTCCTCGGAAGGGTCTCCCGGACGGACCGCACACCCAATCTAGGCAGAAACGCCACGCTGCACAGTGATCGCTTTCACAGTGCGGCCGGCTGCCGGTCATCCTGGGAATTCGATCGAGCCCGCCTGGGCGCTAGGGGAATACTCGAGGCCGACCTGGGCGAGGAAGCCGGGCAGGTCCTTCTCATACAGCTCGCCCCGACGCGTCGCGCGCAGCACTCCATCCTTGTCGATGAAGAAGCTCACGGGCACCCCGCCGCTGGTGCGGTAGTGCTCCGCCACAGAGCCAGAGGCATCGAGCACGGCCGGGTACGTCGCTCCGAACGAATCGAGGATCGAAGTCGCCGGGCCGCTCGACTCGAGGAAGTCCACACCGAGAACCACGAGTTGCCCCTCGAGTGCCTCCTGGGCTTTGATCAGGGCCGGGATTTCGTTCTTGCAAGGGCCGCACCAGCTCGCGTACCAGTTCACGATCACGGCCTTGCCGCGGAAGTCCGAAAGCTTGATCACCTTCGAGGTGTCCCGCGCGTCCGCGAGGGCGAAATCGGGCGCTTTCTCACCTTCCTTGGGCCGGTTCGGGTCGATAGGGCCGGTGTTGGGATAGGGGTTCTCCAGCCCCAGCCCGCCCGTGCCCGAGTCGTCGTCTTCGCCGCCGGACGCGAACAGGTAGGTCGCCGCGCCGACCGCCAGCGCGACGGCCAGCACCAGGGCAAAATACCCGAGCAGCGTGCGCGCCGGCGCAGCCGGCCTGGGGGGCGATGGGCTCGTTTCGGTATCTGGTTCCACTGTCTTCGATGGTAGCAGGACGTTGCGTTCATTCACTGTTAACGGCGGGCGCTACCATAGGGTGTGATGGTAGCTGCCCCTGCGAAGTCGAGAGTGCTCGTTGTCGAAGATGAAGAGTCCCTGCTGTTCACGCTCGCTCACAGCCTCAAACGCGAGGGCTACACGGTCATCACCGCCAACCGCGGTGACGACGGCTTGAAAGTCGCCCGCGAACAGCACCCCGACCTCATTCTCCTGGATGTGATGCTCCCAGGGCTCGACGGGATCCAGGTTTGCCGCCTCCTGCGGCGCGACTCCGATGTCCCGATCATCATGCTCACAGCCCTCGGTGGCGAAGGCGACCGTGTCGCCGGACTCGATACGGGCGCGGATGACTACATGCCGAAACCTTTCGGCATGCGCGAGTTGATGGCGCGGGTGCGGGCGCTACTTCGCCGCTCCGGGCCGCGCGCAGCTCCGGACACCGGGCCCTCGCTCCTCGTCTCAGGCGACATCCAGGTCGACCGCGAGCGCCACGAGGTCACCTATCGCGGAGCCATACTGCGGTTGAAGCCGAAGGAGTTCGAACTCCTGCTATTCTTTCTCCAACATCCGGGGCGGGTCTTTTCCCGGGAGCAAATCCTCGATGAAGTCTGGGGCTACGATTTCTTTGGCGGTCCCCGGACGGTGGACGTCCACATTCGCTGGCTACGGCAAAAGATTGAGGCCGATCCGGCTAATCCAACTCGCCTCAAGACGGTCCGCGGTAGCGGGTACCTCTTCGAAGGCTAGCCCCACGGCCGGCGGCGCCCGCTCTGCATCTCCTGGAGTTCCTTCGTGAGGCGTGACCTCGCCCTTCGCGGCGCCGCCGTGGGACTGCTCGCGGCGGCCATAGCCGGCGTCGCCGGGTTCATCGAAGACAACGGAAGCCTTTCGTTCGCTGCTGCCACCGTCGCCGGCCTGGCCCTGGCCGGCGCCCTGACCGGCTACTTCGCGTTTCGTGGCCCCGCCCAGGCGGTCCGAAACGTCGCCGAAGCGGCCGGGCATATTGGCGAGGGTGAGCTCGCACTGCGGGTTCCCGACGCGAACGGCTCCCCCGGACAGCTGACGCGTGCCTTCAACCTGATGGCCGGCCGTATCGAGCAACTCTTCGAGAGCGTCGCCGCCGAACATGCCCGGCTCGAGGCGGTCTTCGATGCATCGAGCGACGCGATGGTCGCGCTCGCCCCCGACACGTCCGTGCGCTTCCTCAACACCGCGGCGGTCGAGTTGTTCCGCAGTGGAATGGCCGAAACCGTCGGACGTCCGTTCATCGAGTCTGCCCGGGACTACGAACTTGACGAACTCGTCCGGCGCGTTATCGCGAGCCGGACGGGTGAGGCCTCGGTTGTGGCCTTTGGGCCGGACCGGGTCTCCCTGCGCGCCGCCGCCCTTCCGATTCCCGACGGCGGCGACTGGTCGGTCTTGCTCATGCTCACCGATCTCACCGAAGTGCAGCGCGTCGACCAGGTCCGTCGGGACTTCCTTAGCAACGTTTCGCATGAGCTTCGCACGCCCCTGGCCGCGATCCGCGCCCTCGTCGAGACGATGGAGGATGGTGTCGACGCCGAAGACGCCCCGGAGTTCCTGCGCCGCATACGGCAGCAGGTGGAGCGGCTCACGTCACTGGTGAATGAACTGCTCGACCTTTCGCGCATCGAATCCGGTGCGATCACCCTCAACGCGGAGATGGTCGAGCTTTCTGCCCTCGTGGCCGAATCGGCTTCTCTCCTGCGCACCCGCACTGAGCCGGCAGAGGTTCGTATCGCTTGCGAAAGCGATCCCATCGCCGTGGAGGCAGACCGCGCGTCATTGCTCCGGGTCGTCAGCAATCTGCTGGATAATGCGACCAAGTGGAGTCCGCGAGGTTCGACGGTGCGCGTCTGGATGCGGGATGAGGGCGAGGTCGTGGCTCTCTGCGTGCAGGACGAAGGCCCCGGCATCCCCGACCAGGACCTGGCACGCGTTTTCGAGCGGTTCTACAAGGGGGAGGCGTCGCGTTCCGCCGCGGGCGTCGGGCTCGGGCTCGCCATCGTGAAGCACCTGGTGCGCGCCCACGGTGGCACGGCCACGGTCGAAAGCCCCCCGGGCGAAGGCGCCCTCTTCACGGTCCGCCTGCCGAAGGTCTTCGTGGGCAAGCGCTGACCCGCGCGTGGATGGGTGGGACCGGTGCGATACCGGCAGCCTTCGCCGCGGCCACATGGAGGTGCGCAACGTCTCGGAGTGGCGCGCCACAGGTGCCTGCCGGCCGGGTATCGTCTGGCGATGGAAACGCAAGCCCGGCTCGAACTCATCGCCCGCTACCGCCTCGGTTACTCGGCCGTCGAAGAGGCGCTCTCCGGCATCGCCCCCGAAGCACTCGACCATGCCGACGCCGATGGCTGGACGCCGCGACAGGTCGTCCACCACCTTGCCGACAGCGAGATGACTTCGGCCCTTCGTCTGCGCAAGCTCGTCGCCGAGTCCAACCCGGTGATCTGGGGATACGACGAAGACCGGTACGCGAAAACGCTGTGGTACGGGGAGCGGCCAATCGAGCCCTCGCTCCTGGCCTTCCGGGCCGCTCGCGAAACCACCGCGAACATCCTCGATCGGCTGAGCGAGGCGGATTGGGCGAGAGAGGGCTGGCACACGGAAAGCGGCCGCTATTCGATCGGCCGTTGGCTGGAGATTTACGCTGCCCACGGGCACGAACACGCTGCCCAGATTCGGCAGGCGCGGGCGTAGGTGTCAGGAGGCGGTGGGCAGCACCGGAATCTCGACTGTTTCCAAGCTGGACAGGTCGACGTAGCTAGATGAGTTGTCGATATCGAGGCCTACGACGCGGCCCTTTGAGTCAATATCCGCCACAAGGCCCTCCCCCAGCTCGACTGCGTCAACTGCCGCGCCGGGCGCGAGTTCGATATAGAGTGACTTCGTTTCTGGATAGTAGTGCAGCTTCATTTGGACTCACCGCGGTCGAGTTTGAACCCCCGGTCCGGAAACGCGTTGTGGATCGTCTTTCCGTCTTCCAGCGTCACGACCCGCAACCATCGGCCCCCAAGCTCCTCTATTCGCCTCCAGTATCGCACACGCCCGCCCGTTCTACCGCAATATATGTTCCGGCTGCCTAACCGTCCGTTCGCACCAGTCTCGGTGACGGTAGGGCCTGCGAGGCAGCACCTGCTCCTCGAAGTAGCGAGTGGTCTCCACATCTACCCCTTTCGCATCTGCAGCAGCTCCCGGACGCCGAGGTCCTTCACTTCGTAAACGTGAGTCGCGATGCCATCGACGATGCCCGGGTCGTGGCTCGCGCAAATGATCGTCCCGTCGTAGCCCTGGAGGGCCTCGATCAGCTTCCGCCGCGTGGTTTTGTCAAGGTGGTTCGTCGGCTCGTCCAGGAGGAGGACGTTTGTCGGCTGGATGAGAAACTTCGCCAGCGCGACCCGGCTGCGTTCGCCACCCGAAAGCACGCGGACGGGCTTGAAAGCGTCGTCGCCCGTGAAGAGGAACTGGCCAAGCACCGTCCGCAGTTTCACATCGGGAGCGCCGCCGGCGACTGAGCGCACTTCCTCGAGTACGGTCCGGTCGTAATCGAGGGCTTCGTCCTGGTGCTGGTCGTAGTAGCCAGGGCGGGCACGTTCGGCCCACTCGATCGCTCCCTCGGTCGGTGCGATGAGCCCGGCCGCAATCCGCAGCAAGGTGCTCTTGCCGCTCCCATTCGGCCCAATGAAGACGACTTTCTGGCCGCGTTCGATGTGCATGTTCACGTCGACAAGCACAAGGTGGTCGCCATACGCGTGGCCCAGGTGCTTCACCATCAGCACATCCCGTTCGGTGCGCCCGTGGGAGGTGAGCACGAAGTTCACCTCGGCGTCCTTGCGGGTCCGCTCGATGCGGTCCACCTTCGCGATCAGCTTCTCGCGGGATTGCACCTGCGTCGTCTTCGTCGCCTTCGCGCGGAACCGTTCGATGAAGCGCTCCTGCTTCCCCATCTCGCGTTCCTGGCGGGCCGCCGCCTGGTCCTGCGCCTGGAGCCTCGCGGCCTTCTGCTTCTGATAGGCCGTGTAGTTGCCCGGGTAAGGGTCCACCTTGCCGTCGCGCAGGTCGAAGATACGCGTCGCTACCTTGTCCAGGAACGCGCCGTCATGCGTGACGATGAGGAGGGCCGCATCCCAGTCCTGCAGCTCTTCGGCGAGCCAGTCGCGGGTCTTCGCGTCCAGGTGGTTCGTCGGCTCGTCGAGGAGCGCGTTCTCCGGTCGGCGGACGAGCACCTTCGCCAGCGCGATGCGCATCTGCCACCCTCCGGAAAAGTCGCCGCAACGCTTGTCCCGGTCCGATGGCTTGAAGCCGAGGCCGCTGATGACGCGGCCGATGCGCGCCTCGATGCGGTACCCATCCATCGCGTCGAACTGCTCGAAGAGGCGCGCCTGCTGCTCGATCAGCGTGTCCAGGCCGTCGTCCCCCCGCTCGATCTTCGCGGCAATGTCCTCCAGCTGGAGTTCGATCGCGCGCGCCTCGGGGAACGCCTCCCAGAGCTCCTGCAAGAGCGTGTTCTCGTCCTTCAGGCCCGCTTCCTGGCGCAGGTAGCCAAGCGACGCTCCACGGTATCCGGCCGCCCCGGAATCCGCCTTGTGCTCGCCGGCGATCAACCGGAGGATGGTGGACTTTCCGCCACCGTTCGGGCCAACGAGCCCCGCGTGCTCGCCGTCTCCAACGATGAAGTTCAGGTCGCGAATGACATCGACGGGACCAAAAGACTTGGTGACGTTTTCGGCGTACAGCATCAAACAGTAGCTACTTCCCAGCGTGGCCTCGGCTCGATGGCGCGAGGAGGACGAATCCGGATGTGTCGGTGCGCCTGGCATACGTCCGCCGCGGTGCGAGGTTCGAGGCCCCAGGGCTTACGCGCCGCCGGGCCGGCTCACGCCGGCTGTGGTCTCTCGGTCCGGACCTTCGTGCGCTGGGTATCCATAACAACAAGCGTACCAGAACCTGGCCGCAGGAGCCGGGCAGGGTCCTTCACTCGGCCCACTTGAGGCGCAGAGGCCCGCCCATGTCCCTTGCATTAATAAGGACGACAACACTTCCACCGGCGTGATCGAAGATAACTTCGCGCCGTTGGGCAGTCGCACTGTCCTGTGCCTCCAGCACCACTTTGTCGCCGGCCATCACCGTCACGGCCCCGTCCGTCTCCAGGCCGAAGCGGTAGCGGCCCGGTTCGAGTGTCAGTTGCTGGCTCGCTTCCACGCGCCACGCATCGTCCGTGAAGTCAGGGAACGGTTTGCCTGCTTCATCGATCGCGAGCCGTTCGACGAACCCCTGCGCCGCCCGAAACTCGCTCCCGGTCGAGGAACGCGCGTAATAGCTGAGGAACCAGCTCCCGCCCGGTTCTTTGAGCTCTCGCACGGGGACAGGGGTCGCGGTCGCGGCCGGCGTCGAGGGATCTCGCGTGGGCACGGGTTCGCCCAGCGAGACGGTCGCCGGCCACTTTCCGTCGTTCCCGGTCGAGGTTGGGTCGAAGAACATGAAGCCGAAGCCAAGCGCGAGGCCGAGGATCCCGAGTGCGACCAGTTCCCTCAGCCCAACGCCATGCATCTCCCCAGTTTCCGGGGAGGCGTGCGCTACCGGCAAAACACATCGTTCACGGGCCTTTCCGGAACGGCTGTGTTTTACGTAACTCGGGGAAAACCCGGTTCCCTGTTTCGCCTGGCACGCCGACACTGGCCTTCATGCGAAAGATTCACACTTTCGGACTGGCGTTGCTGGGCCTCATCCTCGCCGCCGGTTCGTTTGGCTTCGCCGCCGCGGCCGATTCGCCCGCGCCCACCCTGGTCCGGCGCGCCTTCATGCCGGCCATCGCCGGAGACAGCGGGGCTTCGACTCCCGGGCAGGCGACGTCGACACCCCAGCCTCCCACCGGATGCGCCGGGCTCCGCACCGAGGTCCGCGTGCTTGCCGATGCACTCGCCGGCTTCGATCGCACCCCCGAAGCCTCGTCCGTTAACCAGCTTCTCCTCGCGCCACGGCCCGCCGGCGTCACAGACGCGACCGCGCGCCTGAGCCCCTTCGAGGACCGGGTCGTCGAGATGACGGTCTACCTGCTCGGCTTCCAGCGCACGGCGAGCGGCGGGATCGAGCTGGCGATCTCGCAGGCGCCGAACGGCGAGGCAATGCTCGCCTACTTCCCATCGAGCAGTTGCCTTTCGAAGACCCCCGTCGAGAGCCTCGCCGCGGCCGGTTCGGCGCGCACCGCCCTGCAGCTCGCCTGTGGAAACCCTCCCGATTCGGGGCTGTTCAAGCCGCTCGGCGGGAGCGCCACCATCACCGGCGTCCCCTTCTGGGGCAGGCAGCATACGAATACCACCGGCGCCGCCTCCGGGGTCGAACTCGGCCCCGCACTCTCCTTTGCCTTCAACCCCGCCACGTCCTGCGATGCGGATGCCTCGAAGACCCCGTACCCCACCAGCACACCGACGCCCGTCGTCCAGGAGATCCTGACCGGCGTCCAACCCCAGACAACGCAGCCGGGGACGACCGTGACCGTGACGATCTACACCGTCCCCGCCGTCGCCGGAAAGCTCTGTGGTTTCAGCATCACCGACGCCGCGTACGTCACCGTCGCCTCGGCTCCGCTGAAGGCGACCGGCGCCGATGGCCAGGTCAGCTGGCAGGTCGCCCTCCCCCCGACCACGGCGATAGGCAAGGCACGCGTCCAACCCAACTGCCCCGGACTGCCGACAGACGGCTCGGCGAGCCTCTACATCGTCTCCTGACCCAATCCCCGCCCTCCCGAGGCGGGCCAGTCATGGCCTGCGTGCGTCCCCCAACCTCACAATCTCCTAACCACCACCGAACACCACCCCTTCTCCCAAGCCTGGGAGAAGGGGCCGGGGGATGATGGCCTACGTCCGCCCCGACCCAGACACTCCCGGCGCCGTGATCGATCTCGCGAAATTCCCCGTTAACCCCAGCCCACCTTCACGCGTTCTAAACCTCGTACGGGAGTCTGCCCCTCGGGGTTTGACGTCTCGATCTACGCGTTTGCGGAGATTGACCCTTGCCGGATCGATCGGTACCTTTCGCAAGACTTTACCAACGCCGGGGCTTCTGGCCCGGGCGGGAGCATGGCGTACGCGTCATCTCTGGAGGCGAATTGGCCTGTAGCCATTCCGGCCCCTCCTTCCCTGTGAAGGATGCAAACGGCGAAACCGCCCGTTCAACCGGGTTCCTCCCCTCGTTCGGGAGGAACCCGCTTTATGTTGAGCGGGCTTTCGAATCGAATCTTCATTCCACGAAAGGAGGGCGTGCCATCGTGGCCTGACGCCCGGCGCGTCCTTCCCAGCGAAGGACAGGGGCAGACATCCCACGAAGAACGACCTGATACCCGATTCGACGAACTAGAGGGAAAGCCCGGACCCGCCCGGCATAGCGCCAGGGCCAAGGCGGCAGACGAGTGGGCAACCTCGCCAAACGTGGAATCGCTCCACCGAGCACTCGCGAGACTCCGCGTCTCCGTGTCTCCCTGGCGCTCCCACAAAGCGTTTGCCCGCAACTCCGGGCGAGTCCGGAACCGGCCACTTCCTCGGAAGCACCGGTACACCCATTAGCGAGGGGCCGAAAGCCCCAGACCAGCACAACGGCTACGGCATCGCTGCCTGAGGCCAAAATGACTGGAGAGGTAAACAATTTTGAGTAAGGAAATTGCTCAGACCGTAGGCGGAAAGCGCATCGCGTGGCTCATCGCGATCGTCGCCGCCTTCGCGGTCATGGCAACCCTGGGCACTCAGTGGCAGAAGTCGGAGGCAGCACTGCCTACCGCCGCCGTCACCCTCACGGGCGGCGGTTCTACCACACCGGGTGGCGCGGTCGCCTATACCGCCACGTTCACTTTCAACCCGTCCGGGTCTGTCGCTGCCGGCGGCGCCGGTACGTTCTCTGTCGACTTCGACGATGACCTGGTGTATGTCAGCACGACCGGCACCGGGATCGCCGCAATCGACACTGCCGACTGCTCGAACGGCGCCGGCAACGTTGTCACTTGCGGCGACGATGCGGGCGACTTCTGGACGGACGGCACGCTCATCTTCAACTTCACCAACCCCCTGGCTGGTGGAACGATCAGCGTTGCGGGCACCTGCACGCTCACCGATGTCACGAGCGTCAGCTGCACCAACAGCACCGCTGGCGCCACGGTTGCCAACGCCGTCCAGGTGACCCCTGAAACGGCCACGAACGCGATGGGCGTCGCCGAGGTCTACAGCTTCGCGCTGCCGGCCGGCTACACCTGCGCGTCTGACGACGCCGACGACGCCACGCGCACCTGCGCTATCGGCGATGTCAATGTCAGCGCCGGCCTGACCGTCGTGTCTGGCCCCACGGTCGCTGATTCCGTGCTTGCCAACGCTTCGGCAGTGACCGTCACGGTCATCAACAGCAGCACTTCCAGCACTGGTGGCACCGTCAGCCTTGACGTTTCGACCAGTGATGATGGTGGCACCGATTTCATCTCCGAAGTCGGCACCAAGACCTACGTCGAAGCGGAACTCCGCCACATCGCCGATGACGCTTCCGTCATCACCGGGCAGGAGATCAACAGCAACGTCCGCGGCTCGCGCCACACCATCTGCACCGTCGCCGAGGGCACCTCGAACGCGATCCAGATCCTGGCCTGACTCTCGCGAACATTGTCATCACCAACGGCGGCGGCTATGCCTCGACGATCGACACGGACCCGGACTTCACCGACGTCCGCATCTTCGTTGGCACCGGCAATACCGATAACGCCACCGAAGGCCTCTCGGGCGCGACCTGCATCAGCTGGGTCAGCACCGACGCCGGCGACCAGCAGATCAACATCGTCTACGTTGGCGCCGATGGCCAGAACTACAACGTCTCCTGGGACAACGATGGCGCTGGCAACCGCTCCCTCATCAAGGAGTGGAACCGCCTCGACGATAGCCTTCTGACCATTGAAGGCACGGCCCAGACCGACGCTGCCGGCGACGCCCTCCAGGAAGTCGTCAAGACGTACGGTGTTGTCCTCAACCCGGCCACTGGCAAGTACCAGTTCACTGGCACCCAGAACCCGATCGATATCCTCGACATCTTCCGCGGCAGCCACACCAATAGTGCCGGCGTCCGTGAAGAAGATATCTCGCTCGTAGGCGTCGACTGGACGATCTCGTGGGACGGCTGCGATGCCGACGTCAGCGGCTCGACCAGTGGCACCACGTACCTCACCAGTGCTGGCGCTGCGGCTGGTTATCCCGACATCGACGTCCGCCCTGGCGACTGCCTCCCAGGTGAATCCCTCTGGATTTACTTTAGCGGCGCCGAACCGGGCCCGCTCGGTAGCGGCGACGGCAACGACGTCGACGAGACCGTGGTCATCACCTTTGTCCAGAACATCGCCGAGAAGCAAGTCTTCCTGGCGTGGGCTGGCCAGCGCATCATCCTCGAGCACGACTGGCGGCTCGCTCCCGGCGACGGCGCGGCCACAGACGAAGGCCCGGTGCCGAATGGCACCTGCCCGTTCACCGGCCAGGGCACGTTCTACGTCCAGTACATCAAGGGCACCGGCCCCGGCAACTTCGTCGCCGGCCTGAGCCCCAACATCAGCGGCGCCGATGAGGCCGTCGTCATGGTTGGCACCAGCGACAACAGCCAGTCGCTCGAGTCGAACATCGCCACCAGCAATGATGACGACGACATCAACAACGAACCGCAGGACAACTGCATCAGCCGCGTCCTCTACGAGTCGGAAGACCCGGGAGAGGTCGACATCGAAGCCTTTGCCTACGCCGGTTGCGAAGGCCCTGGCTGCGGTGAGGAGAACTACACGAAGGTCGCCTTCGTCGTCTACTACATGAAGATCAACACGATCAACGTGTCGTTGGTGACGCAGGTCTCGAAGCCTTCGCACAACAGCTCCTGGTACGCTGACTACGCCCCCGGTAACCCGTGGGACGCCAGCAAGGACGACGCTGACAACGCCGCCGACTGGAACGTTTCCAAGGACCTCCTGGTCCGCGGTCGCGTGACCGGTTGGTTCACGAACAGCAACCCTTCGGGCCGCGCGGCCGATACGAGCAACCCGCTCAACGTCCTTCCCGCGAACCGCTGGGTGATGCCGCAGGACTGGCCGCTGCTGGCCGGTGGCCCTGGCGACCCTGCCGATGGCACGGACGCGACGGGTACCGCTGAGCAGTTCCGCCCGTACTACGACATCATGTTCGCCCCGAACAACGCTCGCGGCCTGTCGCTCCTGACGCCGGAAGGCACCGGTTACACGGTCCTGACATACGTCGCGACCGGCAACACCGGCGTGGGCTCGCTTGCGGCGCCCATTCGCGTTGCATCGTGCTCCGACCTCCCGGCTGGCCGCGCGATCTTCATCGGCGCGTCCTTCGTCGCGCGGACCGTGAGCCTCTGCTCCAGCGGCTTCCTCTTCCTCAGCAGCAGCCTGACCTCGGTCCCGGCCGCTGGCACGCTCATCATGTACGCCTCGGCGGCTCCGTTCGAAGGTCCGTTCAGCCTGCTCGATATCGTCGGCCTCGCGGCCGAGGGTAAGGGTGGCGCGGCCCTGAGCAACTACGTTCCGGGCTCCATCCGCGACACCGCGAATGACGACGGCGATGTCGACATGTGGGACGCCCCGATGCCGCCGGCACCGGTCAGCGTTGCCATCCGCGGCACCGGCTTCATCAAGGAAGTCTACAAGGCCGACGTCTACTACAACGGCACGCCGAACAGCGATGCCCAGGTCTACCCGAACCCGTACTACATCGAGAACATCCCTGGTAGCCCGTTCATCCCGGCCGTCGTGGCTGGCGGCGGTTACCTGTGGAACTCGTGGGCAAACGACGGTCCTGGCGGCGACGGCCAGGGTGTCTACCGTTACTGGGAAGCAGTCTTCGTTGCCACCAATAGTGAAGGTTTCGGCGAAATCGCCTACACCTCGACCAGCACGGATGGCCGCGAACTCAACCTGATTCGTAACTACTACGAAGACTGGACCATCGCTCGCGACCTCGTCGTCTTCAGCGACAACCATGGCGAGTTCATGGTTACCGCCAACGGCGACTTCAAGACCGACCTGACCGCCTGCACCACCAACGTGCTCGCGGGCGGGAAGCACTGCAAGACCGGAGACAAGGTCGGCACGGGCACCATCACGGCGACCGTTGACTACCCTGACTTCCGCGGCAAGCACTTCCCGGTCCTGTCCAACGCTGCCACGGTCACCTGGCTGTGGGGCGGCTACAAGGACGTCACCGTTGAGAACGGCGAGACCGACCAGTACAAGTACATCGTGTTCCATGCCATGGACCGCGACGGCTTCTGCACGGACACGACCGGCCTCGACGCCATCCTCCTCCACAGCGTACTTTCGGAGAGCGACAGCTCCTCGACCCTGTACGAGTCCTTCGATGATGGCGACACTGCGTTCACCATCGCGAACATGACGGGTTCCGCTCCGAGCAACGCCCGCCATAACAACGACCCCATCGAGAATGTCGACTTCCTGATCGACAGCGGCGAAGGGATCATCATCGGCAGCAGCGACCCGTACGCCATCATCAACGATGGCAAGCAGTTCGCGACCGATGTCTGGACCTTCTCGACCCTCGAGAACAACCCTGCAGTCACCGGCATCAAGGAATTCCCGTTCAGCCCGCTGGCGGCCACTGGTGCTACGGATGAATGCCAGGCCTGGATCAAGGTCTCGAACAGCCTCCTCGGCATCCTCAACGTCCTTGCGATCGCGAACGACGACGAAGGCAACATCGGGTTCGACAAGATCATCGATCTGACGAACACGACGTCCTACACGCTGAACTTCCGCTGGAGCCTGGTGACCTGGGCCGGAGCGGACGCCATCAGCGTCAGCGACGCCATCAAGGGCACCGGGACTTCCGGGAAGAACCCTGGTGGAAACGACATCTCGGCGAGCGTGACGGCCATCTATGGCTGGGACGCCGCGGCGCAGCAGTGGCTCGGGTACTTCCCGTCCGGGGTTAACGTCCCTGGCGCGAACGACCTGGTCTCGCTGAAGACCGGCTCCGCCTTCTGGATCGCCATCACCGGACCGTCGTCCGTCACCTGGACTATCGCGTCCAACGTCAACTAGCACCGCTCTCTCTTCGCTTCTCCCTCCCCTTCATCGGGGAGGGGGAAGTGCGAGGGGGTTGGCTAGCTGAATTGGCCGTGAGACAGGAATGGAGCAAACAATGACGAAAGTTCTCAAGTTGCTCGGTGGCGGTTGGCTTGCTGCGGTTTTGGGCGTTGTCCTGTTCGCGGCGAGTGGTGCGCTTGGCGCTACCACCGTCTCGGCAGAATCGCCGCCCAACCCGCCGGCCCGCTTCGTCGGCTCGGTAAAAGTCGATGGAGCCGCCCCGGCAGCCGGGACGCTTATCGAGGCTCGCATCGGGAGCGCCACCTGTGGCGCGACGACGGTGTTCATGGCTGGTGGAGAAGCACGCTATGCGGTCGACTCCCCGGCTCTGGATCCCGGCGCCAGCCCGAACTGCGGTGTCGATGGCGCCGTCGTCTCGTTCTACATCGGCGGCAAGAAGGCCAATGAGACCGGTACCTGGGCGAACTATCAGCTCAATACCGTCAATTTGACCTACACCACGCCGACGCAGACCGCGACTCCGAAGCCGCCGACTACCGGTAACAACGTTGCCTCAACCGGCAGCAGCTCGGCCAGCTGGCTGTATGCAGCGCTCGGCCTCGGCGCCCTCGCCTTCGGCGTGGGTGGCGCGACCGTCGCTCGCCGCAGCCGCTAACCCGGCACCCGGCAAAACGAAAGCAAAGAGCCCCGCTTCGGCGGGGCTTTTTGTTGTCTCGTTCGGATGGCGGTGGGGACCGAGTTGGGAGAGACGCCCGGCCGGGAGGCATCGTGGTCCGCGTTAAATTCGGGATTCGCGCGTGGGCATGGCCCCGGCGGCGGTCAGCGCGCGTGCCAGGCGGTCGGCGGTGAAGGGCTTCTGGACGAGGCCGGCGATGCGGCGCTTCACGTCCGTATCGATGTGCGACTCCGCGGCGTAACCCGTGCAGACGACTACCGGGAGGTCCGGCCGGATTGCCGTGAGCGCTCGGAAGGTCTCGCTGCCGGTCATTCCCGGCATCACCAGGTCGAGCAAGACCGCCGAGAATCGGTCAGGCCGGGCGCGAAGAATCTCGACAGCGGTGGTTCCCCCGGGGGCTTCGACGACGTTGTAGCCGAGCTCGGTCAGGGTCGCGGTCGTCGCCCGCCGGACCATTGCGTCGTCATCGACGACGAGGACGAGGTTTCCTTCTCCGGCGTTGAAGGCGTCGGCGGGCGGCAGCTCTCCGGCGTTTTCCAGGAGCGGCAGGCTGATGGTGAACTGGGTGCCTTCACCGGGCGCGCTCTGGACGGCGATGTCGCCGTGGTGGCCCTGGATGATGCCGTACGTGATAGCCATCCCGAGCCCGGTGCCGGAACCGGACGGCTTGGTCGTGTAGAAGGGTTCGAAGATGCGCATGCGCGTCTCGGCGTCCATGCCCGGGCCCGAATCAGTGATGCGGAGCACAGCGAGCGGCCCTTCGACCTCGAGCGAGAGTTCGATGCTTCCGCCTTCGGGCATCGCATCGCGCGCGTTGAGGACGATGTTCGTCAGCGCCTGCTGGAGTTGCCCGGCATCGCCTTCCACGAGCACTGGAACGTCGGGCAGCGAGCGCGTGACGACCAGTTTTGCGTGCAGGGTCGGCTCGGCAAGTTGGAGCGTGTCTTCCGCGACCGTGCGGAGGTCCACCCGCCCGAAGCGGACAAGTCCGCCGCGCGAGAAGGAAAGGAGCCGGCCGGTGAGGTCGGCGGCGCGCCGGGCCGCGTCTTCGATGAGCGCCAGGTTCTCGCGTTCTTCCGCGTCCATGTTTCGCGAGCGCTTCAGCAGCCCGGCGAACCCGAGGATCGTCGTGAGGAGGTTGTTGAAGTCGTGCGAGACGGCGCCCGCCATCGCCCCGAGCGAATCCATTTTCTGGCTCTGCATCAGCTGCTGGAGGAGCGCTTTTCGTTCCGAAATGTCGCGGGCGAGGACGAGGACCGCCTGGCGTCCACCGAACGCGACCATCGAAGCCACGGCATCGACGTCGAAAGTCGAGCCATCGTTTCGCAGGAATTTCGCGTCGGTCAGGTGATACTGGCCGTCGGCGACGGCCGTCGCGATGCTCCTGGCGATTCCTTCCACGCTTGCATGGATGATCCGGTCCAGCGTGAGGAGGGCGAGTTCGGCCGGTTCGTAACGCAACGCGCGCGACGTGAACGAATTCGCATCGAGGATGCGCAGCGAGACCGGGTCGAACACGAAGATCATCTCGTCTGCCTGGGCGACGAGCGACCGGTACTTCAGCTCGCTTTCGCCGAGCGATTCGAGCGCGGAGGCTTTTTCCAGCGCCAGCGCGAGGGGTTTGGTGAGCGTGCCGAGCAGTTCGGCGTCCTCATCCGTGAAGCGACCGGCGCCTTCGCCCCAGAGCGAGACAGCTCCGCGGACCCGGTCGTGAACCACGAGGGGCGCCCGGACGGCTGAGTACACGCCCGCATCGATGAGGTGCAGGTGGCGGACGTTTGGCGCAGGCTCGGTGCGAGAGTCGATGACGAGTTGTGGGGTCGGCTGGCGAAGCATTCGGGCCGTGTGCATCTCCTCCAGCGCGAATTCGCTGGGGAGCGCTTCCGAGGCAGGAAAGTCGGTATCGATGGCAAGCAGCCGCCCGGTGTTGACTTCCTCATCGAACTGGACTGCGAGCGCGTGGCGAGAACCGAAGAGCTGGCGGCATTCGGCCAGGAAGCCGCGGGCAAGGTGCTCGGGCGTGCCACCGGCGCTCAGCCGGGTAAGAATTCGGTTCGTGGTTTCCAGGCGTTGCGTCCGTTGGGCGGTTTCGCGTCGGCTCCGGAAATAGCGGGCAGTCACTGCGAGCGGTTGGACGATCTGGGCGAGCTGGCGAGCGTCGACCTCACTGAAACGGCCGGGCTGTCGCGAGCCTACCGTGACGACACCGAGAGGGTCGCTCTCCGTCCCGATGAGGACCCGCATGGACGAGCGCATCCGGTCCTCGCAGTCGTCGCCGCAGTTCTCCGGCGCCGGGTCCATGTCCGCGAGATCCGTGACGACCTGGATGTCTGGCGGGCCCGCTTCGAGCTTTCCCCAGAGCGCTTCGAAGGATGTGACCTGTCCCGGAGCGGTGCTCATGAGGTTCGAGTCCATCGCGGCCAGGGTCACCGCACCGGCTTCGATCGTGCCGATCGCGCAGTGATCCGCGCCGTACATCACGCGGAGGGCGTTGGCGACAGGTCCGGCGATGAGGTCGGTCGATTCCGCAGGACCAAGCGCGGCGAGAATATCAAGCACGGCCTGGGTGCGCTGGGTTTGGAGGCGAAGGCTCGTGACCGCCCTCGCGCGTTCGAGCACCATCCCGAGAGGGGGTGCGACGGCCGCGAGGATTTCCAGTTCGTCTTCGCCCATGCCGGCGGGGTCGACGCTCGCCGCAGCGATCATTCCGATCGACTCGCCCGCGGCATCCAGCCGCACGCACACGGCGCTTCCATATCCCATCGCCGTCGCGGCGTCGCGGAGCCAGGCGGGGCCGTGCTGGGGCTCCACCGCGCTGAACCGGGAGTGTGGTTGCTCCAGCGTCCCGGGAAACCCGGTCGAATCCTGGAGGGGAATGCGTTCCGGTGTCTGCGGCTGGCCCGCCCGGGCATCGAATGCGACGCGAACCCGTTGACCGGCGGCGCTGTCGAAGCTATGCACCATGACGCCGTCGGCGCCCAGGTATTCCCGCACCCGCCTGGCGAAGAGTCGCGCAACCTCTTCCGGCGGCGATTGAAGGTTCAGCGTGCTGAGCAGCCTGGTCAGGGATTGGACTTTGGCGGCCCGCTCTTCGGCAGCCTCGTACAGTTGCGTCCGCTCGAACACGAGGCCCAGCGACTGCGCGAGTTCGGTGAAGGTCGCGAGGTGACCCTCGTCCCACGCGAACGCCGCCAGGGCGCCTGCGGCGACCATGCCGCGCACCTTTCCGCCGGAGTCGACGATTGGCGCGCGCATCACACTGCGGACGCCTGCCGCGAGCATGTAATCTTCCGCGGGCGAACGTTCGGCCAGCGCGAGGTCCGGGATGACCTGCGCCTGCACATCGGCCATTCCCTTGGGCCATCCGGCGCCGTCGGGGCCTTCCGCGAAGAACATCGGCGCGCGTTCGCCGGCGAGGAGGTGGCTTGCCATCCCCGCAATCCGGCTCGAAGCTCCGTCGAACAGCACCGCCACCGCGTGTACCGCGCCCAGGAGACGCAGGGCCTCTTCAACAAACACTGCGCCAACCGATTCGACCGTCGCTCCCGGGACGAGTGCGGCGAGCACGCGAGTCTTGGAATCCAGCACCGCGGATGTGGACGTGATCGTGGACAGCAGCCGGACCCGGTCGATCGCCACACCGACAGGCCGGCACAGGTCCAGCAACGCCTCGGCGTCTGTGGGCCCGTACTGGCCGGCACCCGTGCTGCCCACGGTGACTGTGCTCAGCGTCCCGTCGCTGAGTCGGAAAGGCGTACGCATCAGGCTGCGAATCCCGCGCTGGAACACCCTTGCAGAGGCGTCGTTCAGCTCAGGTCGCTCCGCGAGATCGCCGATGCATTCGGCGACTCCTTCCGAATCCATCCTGGCGTAGCTCGCAGCGTCGCTTTCGGAGATCCGCGGCGAGAACTCGTCCCTGGTGAGGACGCTCGAACTGCACCCGAGGACGGTCCGCGTCCTGAGCCTCAGGTCGACGATACCGAGGGCGACGTGGTCGGCACGGAAAAACTCCCTGAGGCGGGCGCTGATGACATCGCACGCCTGTTCGAGGTTTCCGGCCGCCGAGAGCGCCTCCACTAGCTCCGCACCGGTCGCGACGAGGTCCGCTTGCCGTTCGAGCTTGACGGCGTGATCGACGGCAATCACTCCGCGCCTGAGCCGTTCGATGCTGATCTCAAGTACACGAGCGGTGCGGGCGATGAAGGTTCTCTCGCTCTCTGTCCAGGAGCCGGGGCCCTCCCGCAACGCAGCGACACCGAGGCCGAGCCCGCCCCAATTGTGCGACCGGTTGGCAGCGAGTAGGGACCGCATTCGCAGGTTCTCCCGCATGAACCGCTCGATCGGCGTCCGGGCCTCTTCCGCGAGATCCCGGACCGTGAACGCGCCAAATTCACGAGAGCGCTCCGACATCGATGCGTTTTCGCTGGAAGAGAGCGCGGCCTGGGCCGCCTTCCACTGGGCGGCGTCGAGCGCTTCCGGCGGGGAGCAGCGCATGGCGGGTTCACGGTTGGGCCGGTCCTCGACCATCAGGATCGCCAGGTCGGCCCCTACAGCCCGTCGCACCCCGTCGGCGGCGCGTGCCATGAGCTCCTCTTCGGTTTCTGCCTCGGCCATAACTGCCAGCAGATTGGCCTCTTCTTCGAGGATTCCGCGCTCCGCCTCCCGTTCTTCCAGGAGGATCGACGGCCTGGCGAACAGTGCCAGCTCCGCGGCGAATGCTTCCAGCTCCACCAGGTCGTGCGGCGAAAACGCGCTGGCGGCGAGTGAGCCGGCGAAGACGAACCCCAGGTCTGCGCCGCGTTCATCCTTCAACTGCGTCCACATGGTGCTGCGGATGCCACGCGCGTAAACGGCTTCCCGTGACTTGTCGCGCGCCTCGATCTGGCCAAGGTCTGGCACGAGGCTCGATCCTTTGGCGTTGACTCGCTCAGCGAAGGCGAAGTCGCGAAAGGTCTGGGGCGATGGGAAGATCGAATCGGCTGAGAGGGGCCCCGTCGCCGGCGCCCAGAACATTCGCCGACCACTCCGCGAGACATAGGTGATCGCCATGTCGGCGCCGAAACGCTGGAGGAGGATCTCTGCGCTGCGGGCGAGCGTGGCTTCTAAGTCGCGAGACGCGCTGACCTCTACCAGGGCCGCTCTCGCAGCCTCGGTATCGAGTACGCCGGCGGCCTGTCTGCCGCCTGGCACACCATCCCCCATGCAATCCCCCTGGGATCCTGGCAGCGTCGCGGGTGACGTCCTCCCCGCCGGGATCCGGAAGTTCCCCGCATCCTAATCCGGTCTTTACCCGTGAAGTATCAGGGAGTTCCCCAAGAAATGCCCCAGAGGAGTATCCGTGGCATTCCTGCGGATACCCGTGAAATCGGCGCTATTCCGCGGCGATCATCTGGAGCGTGGCGCGTTTGATCGGTATTTGTGAGGGCTGCCCCGGCCCGGGAGTCGGAGTTGGGGTCGGACTGGCTGTGGCTGTCACCGTCGTTGTCGCGGCCGTGCCGGAGTCGTCGACGGCGCCGAGGTCCATCGCCCAGTAACCCCCTGCGTAGCCGATCCCGACGACGACCCAGCGGCTGTTGAGCATGTTCGCGTTGTGCGTAGGAGAACTCTTCCAGAGCGTCATTGCCCCTGCCGCGCTCCCCGAGATCGCCAGGTTCTCGCCGATGTTCTGCGACGGGTAGCCGCAGTCCAGGGCGCGCTGGAATGGCGACCTGCCGCTCGGTTCGTAATGCGACCAGTAGCCCTTGGCCAGCAGGTCCTCGGCCATGAACGCCGCCGCCCGCGAAAGGTTCGCCGAGACCTTGAGCGCCGGCTGCCCGTTCTGCTGCCGGTAGGCATTCAGTTGATCGAAGACGTTCTGTTCAGCGGCACTGAACGCCGCGGTGCTGGTTTCGCAATTCGCGAGCGCTCGGGCCGTCTGCCAGCGTGCCCCGGCGAAGACCATGAGCATGGCGCCCACAAGAAGGGCGGCCCCCGAGCCGGCCAGGATCGTTCGTCGAGCCATATGCTTCGCCCGCTTTACCCCACCGCCAGCCAACGTACCCCGCGGCGCTCGTTACGGAAAGTCGCAGGTTCAGAGGCGAAGAGATGACGGCGTCACTCAGACGCGATCATCTGCATCATCGCGCGCGGGATCAGGTAGTTCGTCGGCAGCGTCTTCTGTGGGATCGGCGTCGCCGTCGGGCTAGCCATTGTCGGAGTCGCGGTAGCGCTCTGGACGCCGCCGAGCGAATAGGAGCCCGGCTCGACCACGATGCCGAAATCGACAACCCAGGACGAACCCGTGTGCCCGGCTCCGATGACCGTGTAGTAGGGGCTGAGGATGTTCGCCCGGTGTCCGGCGGAGTTCATCCAGGCGACGACGACTCCACTCGCAGAGTAGCCGTAAGCGATGTTCTCCGCGGCCTGTCCCGGATAGCCGCAATCGGCGGCGCGTTGGGATGGTCCGCGCCCGAGCGAATCGGTGTGGCTGAAAGGAATACCGCCACTGCCGGTGTTGCTGGGGTCCGCTGATTTCCACGCTGCGGCGCGCGCGAGGCTCGGCGCGACAAGGAGGGCCTGGAGGCCGGCGTTTGCGCGTTCCTGGTTGATCAGCTGGATGACGGTGGTTTCCTCGCCGTCGAGCCCTGCGGTCGTCGTCGTGCAGTTCGTCAGTGCCGCCGCCGTCTCCCACCGGGATGCGTTGACACCCAGGGCCAGCGTGGCTGCCAGTGCGAACGTCCCCAGTCCGGCCAGCACGAATCGTCGATACATAGTTCTCCGGATGCCTCGAATGGGGGCATCCCCGTCACGCTACTGTCGCGTCTTCGTTACCGGAACCGCGCCGCGGGGCTTCAGAGGAGGATTTACGGAGAAGTTACCGCCCGGTGACTGCAGCCTTACCGATAGCCCCGGCGGGGCCGCCGGCCGACGAGCCATGCCGCCGCCATGCCGAAGAGGAACCCGCCGATGTGGGCGAACCAGGCGACTCCTTGTTCTGCCTCCGCCGCCGTGGAAGCGACGGTCGCGTATCCCGAAAGGAGGTTCTGTGCGAACCACAGGCCGATCATGATCCAGGCCGGGATCGGGATGGGAATGAAGATCAGGACGAAGATTGGGATGACCACCCGGACGGTCGCTCCGGGGAACCAGACCAGGTAGGCCCCCAGGACGCCTGCCACGGCTCCGCTGGCGCCGAGCACCGGGACGACGCTGTCCGGGGCGAGCGCGCCCTGGATGAACGAGGCCACCACCCCCGCCATCAGGAAGAAGAGCAGGTAGGTGGCATGCCCCAGCCGGTCCTCGATGTTGTCGCCGAATACCCAGAGAAACAGCATGTTCCCGAGGATGTGGAGCCACCCTCCGTGCAGAAAGATGGCGGTGACTATGGCGGCAACCGCGAACCACCGTTCGCTGCCGGTGGCCGGTGTCGCCCCCGTCACGCTGTCGAAGAACTCGGCCGGCTGAAATGCCCACCTGCAGAGGAAGCGGTCAGCCTCGGTGTCGACCGTCTCCAGCCCGTAGCAATCCGGCAGGTCGGTATGCACCTCGACCAGGTCCTCGCCGCGCCGGTTCTGTCCGACGACCTCAGGGGTCGATGGCAGGCTGACCGTGTAGAGGAAGGCAACGAAGTTGAGGACGATCAGTGCGTAGGTAACCCAGGGTGTGGTGTACCTCCGGTTGCTATCCCCGATCGGTATCACCGGTGGTCAGATCCCGGCCAGGTGGGCAGTGTCGTTCAGGCGGACCACATAGGGGCGGCCTTCCCGCACTTCGACTTCGGTAAGGCCACAATTGGCGATGTCGATCCGGAAGACGTGCGTCTCCGGCATCTCGAGGAGCGTCGAGATGAGGCAGTTGAGGGCGGTGCCGTGCGAGACGACCAGCACCCGCTTGCCCGTATGGGCCTCGACAATGTGGTCGAAGGCCTGCCGCGTGCGCGCCCGCACCTCGGCGACTGTCTCGCCCCCCGGGGGCCTCCAAGCGGGGTCTTCGTGCCGCATCAACCGGTACTGGGTGCGCCACTTGCGTGCCACATCGCCGCCCTTCTCCAGTTCCCATTCGCCGTAGTGCAGTTCACGCAGCGCGGGTTCCGCGCGAGGCGTCAGTTCCCGGTTTCCGGCGATGAAAGCCGCTGTCTTGATCGCCCGCGAGAAGTCGCTGGTGTAGATCGCCTCGAACTTCTCCTTCTCCAGGCGCTTCCCCAGCGCGCGCGCCTGGTCTTCGCCCTTCGCCGTCAGGTCGGTTTCCGAGTGTCCGCAGAAGCGTCCCTCGGTGTTCGTCACCGTCTGGCCGTGGCGGGTAAGGAACAGCCGCGTCACCTTCATGTGGGACATCCTACCGGAGCCTTCCGGGTTGTTCCCGTTCTCTTTTGCACTCCGGGCGCCGCGGGAGGAATATGGGCCACCCACTGATTCCCGCGAGAGAGACTGATGTCCAGGCTTACGCCCGCCGACGAGTACTTCTACCACCAGATCCCCGAGCCGCTGCCGGCCGTCCTCGCCCCCAGCGAGCACTGGCGGGAAAGCCTCTTCTTTGTCCTCCACCCGCGGGCGGGTGATGGCGACGCACTCGTCCTGACGCTCGCCCACTACCCGGTGCGGCAGGAAATGGAGTCACTCCAGTTCGGAAGGATCGCCGGACAGACGGTGTTCGCCCGCCACACTCGGCCCTACGCCGGCGACCCGCACACCATGGCCGTAGGGCCGATGCGAGTCGAAATCCTCGAGCCCTACCGGCGCGTGCGCCTCTTCGTCGACCCGGCGGCCTCGCCCATCGGTATGGATATCACGTTCACCGCCCGCACGCAGGAGTGCGCCCTCCGGCGCGGGACGTTGAAGGCCGGGGCCGAGACCTTCTGGGACCAGAGCCACATGCTCCAGTCCGGCTGGTACAACGGGACCTACACCCATGAGGGGAAGACCTTCGAGGTGCGGGACTGGTGGGGCCAGCGAGACCACTCGTGGGGAGTCCGCGATCACCATCGCTGCCCCATGTGGATGTGGCTGGCGATCCAGCTGCCCGATGGGATGCTTGGCGTTTGGCACTGGGAATACGCCGACGGCCGCCACATCTACACCGACGGATACTGGGCCCCTGCCGACATGAGCGATCCGGTCCAGGTGCTGAACTTCGAGCATGACCTCTACTGGATCGACGGCGGCGGCCGGCGCGTGGACTACGGCAAGGACGGCGAGGATGTCGCCGGCCTGGAAGGCGTCGTGTCGGCTTCGCTCGCCGATGGCCGGGTCCTGCGCGTGGAAGGCACGGGCCGCTGGCATGCGCGTTACGGCCAGCTCGGCGGCGGCCAGGTGAACATGCGCGTCCGCACCGGCGATGGACGTGAGGGCGCCGCCGCCTATGAAGTGACCGGTGCGCACCACCACACGTTCTTCCCGGTCCCCCGGGCCGAAGGCCTCCCGCTTGCCCCCCTCGCCCGGCCGGAGTGACCCGTGGCCGTCCCTCGGTTTACGCTTTCCGCGTGGTTGAACAACGGATCCCTTTCGTCAAGGTCGAACTCGATGAAGCCGACATCGCCGCTGTCGAGCGTGTGCTGCGCAGCGGCTGGCTGACTACCGCCAGCCAGGTGAAAGCGCTCGAAGCGGAACTCGCGGCTTACACCGGCGCCCCCTACGTCAACGCGGTGAACTCTGCGACCGCTGCCATGCACCTCTGTCTCGCAGCCTGGGACCTGGGCCCCGGCGACGAAGTCATCACGACGCCTTACACCTTCACAGCGACCGCCAACGTCATCGTCCACACGGGAGCCAGTCCCGTGCTGGTTGATGTGCGGGAGTCCGACGCCAACATCGACCCGGAACTCATAGAGCAGGCGATTACCGCGAACACGAAAGTGATCCTCCCGGTCCATATCTCCGGCGAGCCGTGCGACATGGACGCGATCATGGATATCGCTCGGCGGCACAGCCTCAAGGTGCTCGAAGATGCCGCCCACGCGATCGGGACGATCTACCGTGGGCGGCCCTGCGGCAGCCTCGGCGACGCCGCCGCCTTCAGCTTCTACGCGAACAAGACAATGACCACAGGCGAAGGCGGCGCCCTCGCGACTGCCGACGAAGGACTCTCAACACGGGTCCGCAAGCTGACGCTACACGGAATGTCGAAGGATGCTTACAACCGCTACGGAGCCGGCGGGACCTGGCGGTACGACATCGAGGAGTTCGGCTTCAAGGACAACCTCACCGACATCGCTGCGGCCCTTGGACGCAGCCAGCTCGCGCGGCTGGAACAGTTCATCGAAGACCGGACGCGCGTCGCCCAGCGCTACATCGCCAACCTGCGCGATGAGCCGGATATCCTCCTCCCTTCGTTCAGCGAAGAGAACCGTCACCCCTGGCACATCTTCATGATCCGCGTCCGCGATGGCGCGCAAGCCTCGCGTGACGACGTTATTGCTGGCCTGACGGAGCGGGGCATCGGAACATCCGTCCACTTCATTCCCCTCCACTACCACACGGCCTACAAGAAGCTCGGTCGTTGGCAGGAGGGCGACTTCCCGGTTGCCGAGCGGTTCTTCGCGGGCGAAGTGACGTTGCCGATGTATCCCGGGCTCACCAACGCCGAAGTAGACGAAGTGTGCCAGGCCCTGCGGGAAACCCTCCACGGCACATAGATGCTGTGGCATAATCCCGCTGGCCTTTCCCGAACGAAGGGCTCCGTGGGGAATCACCGTGCTCTTTACCGTCCGTTCCGGCGCGTTCGTCGCGATTGCCGCTGTCTCTGCCCTGGGCTTCGCCTGCGGAGGCGGGGGGAGCCTCGAGAAGGTTGACGCCGAAGACTGGGTGGCGGACGTCTGCGATAAGGCTATCGACTTCGATGAAGCCTCATCCGATGCGATCCAACCCCTCGCGGAAGCCGACGAAGATGACGCCGGCGAACTCAAGGACGCCATCGACGACCTCGTAAAGGACATGACCACAGCCATCGATGACTTCGTCGAAGACATCGAGGATGTCGGCCAGCCGGATATCGACGGTGGCGACAAGGTCATCGCCGCGATCCGTGACCACGCCAAGGACGAGAAGAAAGCCCTCAAGGACTTCAAGGCCGACGTCGATAAGCTGGATGAGGACGACGACGACTTCGCCGATCAGCTCTTCGATATCCTCCAGGATGTCGAAGAGCACGACCTCCGGGATCGCCTCGAAGACATCGACGAGAACGATGTTGACGACCTCATCGACCTGATCGATGAGGATGAGGACTGCGCGTCCGTGCTCTTCAGCTCCTGAGAGGTAGCTCCCGTGCCGCGCCGCCTGTCCGTGTCGATCGTCCCCATCGTCATCCTCGCAGCGTCCGCCTGCGGCGGCGGCGAGGACGTCGAGAAGGTGGATGCCGATGACTGGGTCGCAGACATCTGCGACGCCGTCGACGACCTTAACGAGGTCGAAAACGCCGGCATGGCAGACCTCGAGGAGGCCTATTCGGATGCCTACTACGAGGAAGACGGAGACCTCTACCGCGATGCCGTCATCAAGTACACGCGGGACTACGGCAAGGCCCTTGACCGCTTCGCCCGCGATGCCGAGGACGCCGGGGAGCCGGACGTCGAAGGTGGCGAAGAGATAGCCGCCGCCGTCCAGGACTACGTAAAGAAGGAACAGCGTGCCTTCGAACGCGTCTCGCGTGAAGTGAAGGCGCTCAAGCAGACCGGCGATGACCTGACCGAGGCAGTTGACGCAGTCGTCTGGGATGTCGAGTTCACCGATCTCTCCGAGTTGATCGACGACACGGACAGCCGCGATGCCGAAGACATCATCGACTTGTTGTACGACGAAGGCTGTTCGGATTTCCTCTTCGACGAGTGAGGCGCCACGGCGTAGATGGGCCTCACCGAGGGGTTCACCGCCCCGAACTCCGTGAATCCCCGCACTGTCTCGGTACTCGATGCGCCCCCAGAATGACGCCACACCTTCGGAGGTCCTCGCCTTGATGCGTCCCGGACAGTTCAGTCGCCTTACGCTCCTCGTTGCTCTGCTGCCGCTTGGCTCGCTGCTCTTCGCCTGCGGCGGAGGCGACAAGAAAGTCGCCCTCGACGACTGGGTGGCTGACCTCTGTGATGCAGCAGCCGACTACCAGGAGGCAAGCGACAAGGCCGGTGAGGGCTTCCTCGAGGCAGACTTCGAAGACACCAAGAAGGCCAAAGAAGCGTTCGCCGAAAGCCTGAAGGACCAGAAGGAAGCGCAGAGCGACTTCCGCAGTGCGTTCGGCAAGATCGGCCAGCCGGACATCGAAGACGGCGACAAGGTGATCGATGCTTTCAAGGAGCAGTTCGACGAGAACGACAAGCTCACCAAGGACATCGAAAAGGCCATCAAGGCCATCGACGACGACGACGATTTCCTCGAGGAGTTTCTCAAAGTCGCGGACGAGTTCGACACCCCGGACTTCCGCGAGAAGCTGGATGACCTCGCAGAGGACAGCGACGACGTCCAGGACCTGATCGACGAGATAGACGACGACGAGGCATGCTCCGAAGCCATCTTCGACGACGACTCCGCCGACAGCACGAGTAACACAGCGACACCGACGCCCACGAAGTCGACCCAGGCCGGCCGCACCGCCACTACCACCAGCAAGACCCCCGCCGCTACGAAGACCGTCGCCCCGGCCACCACCACCAACGAAAAATGGGTGAGCGGGATCTGTGTCTCATTCACCGGCTGGGTGAACGACATCGACCAGGCGAACGGTGAGTTCCAAACGGCCCTCGACAAGTCCACAGGCGACGGCGCTTCGATTAAACGGCTGCTCGTCGACTTCCTGAAGAAAGGGCAAACCGAAACCAAGAACCTCCAGAAGGAGGTGTCGGCGCTGAAGGCCCCAGACGTCACCGATGGCGCGAAGATTCACAAGGTTTTCGTCGATGTTTCGACTGAGCTCGTGAAGGTGTTCGACACGCTTGTCGCCGATGCCAACAAGATCAGCACAACGAATCCGTCACAGACGCTGGCCGATGTCGAACGCCTCTCGGCGGGCATCGCTGATGCATTTGACGAAGCAAGCGCGGGCTTCGATAAGCTCGACGACTTCAACGCCCCCCAGATCGAGTCGATCTTCAGCAGCCGCCCGGAGTGCTCCGGGTTCTAAGGGCACGCCCCCCGGGCCTTAGTAGTAGATCGCGCGCGGGGCGCCGCCTCCGGCCGCGATCGATTCGCCGGTGATGGCAACCGAAAGCGGAGACGCCAGAAACGCCGTGATGTTGGCGATGTCTTCCGCTTCGATGATCCGGTGGACAGCGTTTCCCTGGGCCATCCGCTCCCGCGCGTGCTCCAACGTCTCCCCACGGCTGGCGGCCTGGCGCGTCATGGTTTCTTCCATGAACTCCGTCCACGTCAGCCCTGGATGGACGCAGGTGACGTTGATCCCGAACGGCCCGAGTTCGTCGGCAAGGTTCTTGGTGAGCGCCTGCACGGCGACGTTCCGCATTGAGCCGATCGGATTGCCCGTCTGGCGGGCGGCGAGCCCGCTGATATTGATGATCCGGCCCCACCCGCTCGCTTTCATGTGCGGGACCACTGCCCGGGCACATCGGGTGTAGCCGAGCACTTTGACGTTCATCTGTTCGAGGAAGTTCTCGTCCGGCAAGTGCTCGATGCCGGGACGCGGAGGGGCGCCGCCCGGCTGGGCCGCGCAGTTGACGAGGATGTCGATCCGCCCGAGTTCGGCGGCGGCCCGTGCGACGGCCGCATCGACCGATGCTGTGGTGCCCGTGTCAGCCGGGATGGCGATCACCCGCCGGCCGCTTTGAGCCGAGATCTCGGCCGCCGTTGCAGCCAGTGTCTCCGGGTTGCGGGCGAGGATGGCGAGATGTACGCCTTCGCTGGCGAGTACCCTGGCGATGGCCTTGCCAATGCCCTTGCTGCCGCCAGTCACGACGGCGGTCTTGTTCGCGAGTTGGAGGTCCATGCGCGGGATTCTACGTCGGCCCAGCGAAGTCCTGTCACTGGCCGGTCACCGCCACCGTTGTCATGAAGTGGTATCAGTGTCGTGAAGAACGCCCCGGAACCGCGACAATCCACTGGCGTCGCGACACGCCGTGTCGCGAATTTCGCAGAACATCCGCGTGTCCGGAGGATTGCAGAGAATGGCACGATGGGCAGACCTCGAAGCGGCCGCACCGGAGATTGCAGGAGGCGGCCGGAAGATCATCTACCAGCACGGGCCGGGTCTGGCCTACCTCGCCACCGTGCGCGCCGATGACGGCCTGCGCATCCACCCGTTCTGCCCCGTCATCACCGGGGGCGGCATCTACGGGCTCATCAATAACTCACCGAAGCGCCGTGACCTCACCGCCAACGGCCGCTATGCCATCCACTCGTTCCCGCTTGAAGACCGGGACGACGAGTTCATGCTCGCCGGGATCGCGAAGCGAGTGACTGACCCCGCCGAAGTCATCGCCGTGAAGAAAGCCTACGACGAAGCGGGAGCAACCTCCGGTGAGGATGAGTGGACGTTCGAATTCTCGATCGAACGAGCACTGCTTTCGGTGTACAACCCCCGGGACAGCGGGCTGCCGCTCTGGCCGCCGAGGTACCTGTCGTGGAGGCGACGATGACCAGTTGGGGCGAAGTGGCTGAACAGGCGCCTGAGCTCGCGGATGCGTGCCTGCGCCTCTTGCGGGGAGATGGCGCCACCACCGCCTACCTGGCGACGGTCCGCAACGACGGTGGCCCCCGCGTCCACCCCGTGATGCCCGTGGTCGCAGCCGGCAACCTGTACGTCTTCGTGGTAACGATGTCGTGGAAGTACCAGGATCTTCTGCGCGACGGAAGGTACGCGCTGCACTCGTCACCATCGATCGGCGACGCCGAGGAGTTCTACATCACCGGGCCTGTCCGCCAGGTGGCCGTGGGCGAGACCCGCGAGATGGTGCGCGCGGCCTGTGACCAGCAGCTTGGTGCCCACGACTTCGAGGCGTTATTCGAGCTCGGAGTGGATCGCGTGCTGCACACACGCTGGGCCAACTGGGGCACCAGGGATGCCTGGCCGCACTACCTGAAGTGGCCGGGCGACCTCTCCGGCTGAGATCCCATCATGCTCCCGGCATGGCGAGAAGGACGGCTGCCTCGGCTGCCGTCGCCACAGTCCGGCCCTTCCGCTGGCACAGCGCCACCGCCCGTTCGATCAGCTCGACGTTCGAGGGCTGCATCGGCCCGCCGTAGTCTTCCAGGCCGACGCGCAGGTGGCCACCGAGTTCGAGGGCGTACTCCGCCAGCGGCGTGGCGAGCAGGTCCCCGCCGAGGACCGCCACGGACCACGGGAGGTGGGTGCCTTCCAGCATGGCGACGTAGGCGTCGAGCGAGGGCCGGGTCGGCGGTAGTCCCCAGTTGTACGCTCCAAAATAGAGCTTGATGAGTGCTCCTTCCGGCATGCGCCCGGCGCGCTCGTAGGCGAGCGCCACTCGCAGGAAGCCCGGTTCGAAGATGGAGACGCTCGGGGCGAGACCGAGTTCGGCGCAGGTTTCGAACATGTGGTTCGCATCGGAGAAGGTGTTGAGGTACGTGCCTGCCCCCGCCGGAAGCCCCGCCGCGTCCATCGGGCCGACGTTCACCGATCCGGGGTCGACGAGTCCGATGCGGCAGACCGCGGCCCGCGCGAGCGCCGGGATGTGCGCATACCGCTCCTCGATCGTCGTGTGGGGGCCGCCACTGGCCATGGTTGGGTAGAGCAGTGCATCCGGCTTCTCCCGGAGGATGGCCCTCCACGCCTCGATGTACGGCTCGGGCCGGTGGACGCCGCTCGCCCCGCCGACAACCGGCTCATCGTTGTGGTTGTGGACGATAGCGGCGCCCGCGGCGAAACAGCGCAGTCCGTCTTCGGCGACCTCGGCGGGTGTCCTGGGGACGTTTGGATTGCGGGCCTTCGGCGTCCCCCCATTGATGGCGGCTTCGATGATGACGGCAGCACTCATGGCGCCGTAGTTAAGCAGAATCCCCGGCGCCGTGACGACTGCCGGCGCGAAAGAAGTCGTATTTCTTTCTGTTTCGTCACCTGGACGGTGGGTTAGTCCATCCTAGAGGCATGCGCATCAAGAACTTCCTTCCCCTCGCCGCCTTTGTCCCGGCGCTCCTGCTATCAGCCTGTGGCGACGATGACGACAACACCGCTTCGGCGACCGCCACGGCTCCGGCCGCCACTTCCGCGGCTTCCCAGACCGCTGCCCCGACCGTCACCGCACCTTCTGGCACTCCTGCGCCGGCCTCGCCTACCGCCTCCGGGGCCTTCCAAGGGAGCACGACGGCGGTCGAAGTCGCCCCGCCTGCCGGCCTCCAGCAAGCCTCCCTCGTCGAAGTTCGGGCCGCGGCACACGAAGGCTACGACCGCCTGGTCTTCGAGTTCGCCGGCGCCCAGCTGCCGGGCTACAGGGTGAGCTACGAAACGAAAGCGGTGGCCTGCGGCAGCGGCCAGGATGTGACGGCGTTCGTTGGCGAAGGCACAGTCCCGGCGGGCCTGCTGCTCATCACGATGCGCCCGGCGTCCGCCCACAACGAAGCGGGGCAGTTGACCGCCGTGCGCACGCTTCGGCCGGCGCTCTCCTCGCTCAAGAACGTCTTCGGTACTTGCGATTTTGAAGGCGTGGTCACCTACGCCGTCGCCGTAAGCGGGATGAAACCATTCACAGTCAGCACCCTGGCAAACCCGCCCCGCCTGGTGATCGACTTCGCCCGGTAGGGGCGTGCGGTACAATCCGGGCATGTCGCCAGGTGCGCGCCTCGGCGCGGGAGTCCTCACCATCGTCGGAGGGGCCATAGCCCTTGTGCTCGGGCTGTTGCTCGCACTTGTCGGCGGTGCGCTCGAGGCTGTCTATGGCACGAACGGCAACTCCGCCGGGGTGAGCGGCGTGCTCGCCATCCTGTTTGGGCTCGGCGCCGTCCTCATCGCGGTGCTGTTCTTCCTCCCCTCCAAGAAGCCCGCCGTCATCCTCCTGGCGTTCGATATCGCCGGGATGGTGTGGGCGTTCGCACGCGTGGACGCATGGGCCCTGGCGCTCGTCCCCCTGGTCCCTCTCGGCGTCGCTCTCTTCCTTGGCGTTGCGTCGGATGGCCGCCGCGACACCTCGGCTTCGACGTAGTGCCGGGTTCACTGTTCCCGTCTGCCCGTTCGGGCTACGCTACCCCTCATGAACGAAACGCTTCGCGCGCGGACGCGTGTTGTCGTCACCGGTCTCGGTGCTATCACCCCGGCCGGTCAGACCGTCGCTGAATTCTGGGACAACCTGGTCAACGGCCGTTCCGGCATCGACTACATGCAACTCATCGACCCGGTCGACTTCGCCTGCAAGGTCGCGGGCGAGGTCAAAGCATGGGAACCGAAAAAGTTCATCGAGCACAAGGCTGCTCGGCGCATGGCCCGCTTCTCCCAGTTCATGGTCGCCGCTGCCGGACAGGCTTTCGAAGACGCGGCCATCGACTTCGACAAGGAGGACCGCGACCGCGTTGGCGTCCTCATCGGCAACGGCGGCGGCGGCTACCCCGACATCCAGGAAGGCGCCGAAACGCTCTTCAACCGCGGCGGGATGAAACTCGACCCCCTGTACCTGGCGAAGAGCCTCGGCAACATGGCCGCGGCGCAGGTTGCGCTGCAGTACAACCTGCGCGGCTACAACGGCACGATCGTCACCGCTTGCGCGGCGGGCACCCAGGGCATCGGCGAAGCGTCGATGATCATCCGCAGCGGCCGCGCCGAGATCGTCCTCACCGGTGGTTGCGAAGCCGGCATCAGCGAACTCGGCCTGGCCGGCTTCTCGGTCATGCGCGCCCTTACCAGCAACAACGAACCCCCCAGCGCCGCCAGCCGTCCCTTCGACCTCACTCGCGACGGGTTCGTGCCCTGCGAGGGCGCAGGCGCCTTGCTCCTCGAAAGTGAAGAGCACGCGCTTGCCCGGGGCGCCCGGATCTATGCCGAGGTCGCCGGATTCGGGTGCACGAACGACGCCTACCACGTCGCGGCCCCCCCGGAAGATGGAGAAGGCGCCGGCCGAGCGATGGCCCTCGCCATGAAGGACGCCGGCATTACCGCGGAACAGGTCGACTACGTGAACGCCCACGCCACAAGCACCCCCCTGGGCGACACCGCAGAGACCAACGCCGTCAAGCGTGCGCTCGGCGAGCATGCCTACAAAGTGGCGATCAGCGCGACCAAGTCGCTCATTGGCCACGGTCTCGGCGCCAGTGGAGGCATGGAAACGGTCGCGACGGTGAAGACCATCGAGACCGGCATAATTCACCCCACCATCAACCTCCACACCCCGGATCCGTCCTGCGACCTCGACTACGTCCCCAACGTCGCCCGCCGAGCCGACGTGAAAGTCGCGCTCAAGAACAGTTTTGGTTTCGGCGGCCAGAACAGCTGCCTCGTCATCGTGAAGTACGAGAAGGGGGGGGCCCGGGGGGGGGGGGCGGCCCCCGCCCGGGCGCGGGGGGCAAAAAAGGGGGGGCCCCCAGAAGGGCCCCCCGGGGGGGGGGGGGCGGGGGGGGCGGGGGGGGGGGGGGGGGGGCCCCCCGGCCCCCCGGGGGGGGGGGGGGCCCCGGCCCCGGGGGGGGGGGGAGGGCCCCCCCGGGGGGCCCCCCCCGGGGGGGGGGGGGCCCCCCCCCGGGGCCGGGCCGGGGGTTTGTTGCGGGGGTCCTGGATAGAACCCCACCATCGAGGCAGGCGAGGCAGTTATGCCTCGCGTGCCGCGCATACTCGGAACGTCCCGCGGGGCCTGCGCGCCGAATCGGTGGATCACCTACCCTCGTGCCGCGCTCCAGGCTGCCACCATCGCGCGGCCGTCGACTTCCCCCGAAATCCGCTCGCCCGCGGTGCTGTTGTGCCAGCGCGCCCCGTTCAGCATCGACCGCATCTCGGCCTCCGAAACGACCGGGCGCTCCACGTAGGGCGTGTGGTGGCGTTCGCAGATCGCGCGCATCGTCCGGGACATGGCGGCGTTCCGCGCGATGTTCCGATTATTCGAGCGCCTGGTCGACAACGGGAGCTTCGCCCAGTGGTCGTTTCCGCGGACAACAAGGAGCGGGCCTTCGCGGGAGAGGACCTTCTGGATCGTCGCTTCCATGGCCGCCGCGACTTGCTCCACGCTGAAGTGGGTTGCAGAAGGCAGCACGCGAACCAGAGCGCGGCTCGTCGTGATCGCCAGTCGGTTGTCCGCGAACCATCGATGCTTCCCAAGCTTGAGTCCCGCATCCGCAAGATAGCTGCCGGCGCGTCCGAACTTCCGCTCCAGCCACAACGGCACGGACTCGTGCCCGTACCAGAAGTTGCTGACCTGCAGCACCACGACATCCGGATGGTATTCGTCCATCCAGCGCCCAACGTGTTCCGGGATCTCCGCGGTCGGCCATGCTCGCTTGAGGATCGTTTCGACGGGCTCGCCCGACGCCTCCCCGAGCATCCGGGATGCGATGTGCCAGCCTCGCTGCTCCTCCGGCAGGCCGCCGGCGACGTCGTTGCTCGTCCCGATTCGGAGCACCAGCATCTCTACCCCCGAGGAAGCCCAAGCCCGCGCTGGGCAATGATGTTCCGCTGGATCTCGCTCGTCCCGCCGCCAATCGGGCCGGACATCGAAAGCAGGTAGCCGGTCAGCACGCGGCCATGGAGTTGCGCCCACTTGCTTCCCGGCTGGAGCTGACCGTAGGCGCCCATCAGGTTCACGCCGGCGTTCCCCACTTTGATGCCGAGGAGCGCCATCCAGACCTTTCCGATGCTCGCCTCGTAGTTCGGCACATCGCCTTTGGCTTGCAGCCAGGCCGTCCGGTAGGCGCATAGACGCCCAACCTCCACCTCCACGGCCAGGTCGGCGAGCTTCGTCCGCACGCTGTCCTTGTCCCACGGACGCCCACCCGCATGCGGCTCCTTCGCCCAGCGGATCAGGTCGTGGATGGTCCGGCGTGCCCCGCTGATCGCCGCAATGTTCGAGCGCTCGAAGTCCAGTGTCGTCGTCGCCACATACCAGCCGTTGTCGAGACCGCCCATGAGGTCCTTCGCAGGCACGCGAACGTCTTCGAAGAACACCTGGTTGAAGTCGTGCCGGTAGGCGATGTTCGGGATCCCCTGGACCGAAATGCCCGGTGTCTTCATGTCCAGGATGAAAGCGCTGATGCCCTTGTGTTTCGGGACCTCCTGGTTCGTCCGGGCCAGGAGCAGCATCTTGTCGGCAACGTGGCCGTTCGACGTCCAGATCTTCTGTCCGTTGATGACGTAGTCGTCGCCGTCGCGGACCGCCTTGGTCTCCATGCTCGCGAGGTCCGAGCCGGACCCGGGCTCGCTGAAGCCCTGGCAGTACCAGGTGTCGCCGGCCGCCATCCCCGGCAGATAGCGCCCCTTCTGCTCGTCGTTGGCGTGGACGAGCATCGTCGGCCCGGTGATACCGATCGTGAAGAGCCGCCCGCCGGAAGGTGCCCGGTGGTAGGCGAGCTCTTCGTTCAGGATCATTTGTTCAATCTGGGACTTCCCCAGCCCGCCGTACTTCTCCGGCCAGGCGGGCGCAAACCAGCCCCTGGCGCCGAGTTTCTTCGTGAACTGGCGGGCGAACGCCATCTGGTCTTCGTTATCGAAAAAGTCGTCGTCGCCTTCGAACCCGGGAGGGATCTCCTGCTTCAGGAACGCGCGCAGTTCGCTGCGCCACTGTTCAGTCTCGGCGGGGAATTTGAACTCCATGGCCAGCCTCCAGGATGCCGGATGATTGAACCACATCCGCCCAATTCCGGCGCGGCTCGCGGGCAGTCTCACCTCCCCAGGAGGCGGCCGACTTTCCCGTTTCGACTTTCCTCTTTCTACTTAACGCATGAAGTACCGGCGGGTGGTCGCCAAATTCGGCACAAGCCTGCTCACGGCTGGCTCCGATCGGCTCAACCTGGAGGCGATGGCACAGCTCGTCGGGCAGGTCGTCCGCCTGCGTGCCCAGGGCTGCGAGGTGGTCGTCGTCTCCAGTGGAGCACAGGCCGCGGGCCGCCACCGCCTGCGCGGAAGGCTCCAGGCCGGACATACTCCGAGCCGCCAGGCTGTCGCCTCCGTGGGGCAGAGCCACCTCATGCAAAGCTGGGACGAACTCTTCGATTGGCACGACACCGTCGTTGCCCAGGTGCTCCTTACCCGCCGGGACCTGACCGACCGTCTCGGCTACCTGAACGCGCGAAACACGCTGCGCGACCTCATCGAAGCCGGCGCAGTCCCGATCGTGAACGAAAACGATGCCGTCGCCCTGGACCAGGTGCTCGCCACCCGCATCGGCGAAAACGATAGCCTTTCCGCCTATGTGGCCAATCTCATCGATGCCGACCTCCTCGTGATGCTCACGGACGTGGAAGGTCTGTACGACGGCGACCCCCGGCTCAACCCGGGCGCGAAACTGCTCGACCGTGTCGAACGCATCGACGGGACCATCGAGGCGCTCGGCGGCGGCTCCCACGGGGCCGGCACCGGCGGCATGGCGACGAAGCTCCGAGCCGCCCAGATCGCGACACAGGGGGGCGTCGATGTCGTGGTCGCCAGTGGCCGTCAGCCGGATGTCCTCGTTGCGGTCGTCCACGGCGAAGCCCATGGCACCTACTTCCCGGCTCCGGGAGACCGCATCGAGAGCCGCAAACGCTGGATCATCTCCCACATCTCCCGCGAAGGTCATGTCGTAGTGGATGCCGGGGCGGCGGCCGCCCTTCGGGCGCAGGGCCGAAGCCTCCTGCCTGCGGGAGTGGCCCTGGTTGTCGGCCCGTTCGCCCGCGGCGACGCTGTCGAAATCCGCGACCCCGAAGGAAACCGGGTTGCCGCCGGGACCACCAACTACGCCAGTGACGAACTCGCGAAGATCCGCGGGATGAAGAGCGATCGGATCGCCGAGACGCTCGGTTACAGCTACGGCGACGAAGTGATTCACCGCGACAATATGGTGCTGTTCTAACAGGTCAGAGTGCGCGCACGCTCGCCGGACACAGGCTCGCGCTGTTTCTGGCGAGACCGATGATCCAGAATCGCGCCGTGAAACTCCTTCGGCTCGGCAACAGCGACGACATCGATCCGTCTGTGCCCGACGACCAGAAAAATTGGTACGTCGCGGGCAAAGTGCTGGAGGAAGCCATCGGCGAGCCAGTCGAGACGGTGGTCAAGGCGATCTGGCCGGGCGAGGAACTGCCTCGCAAGGTCTCGGAGTGGATCGACGAGTACCGGCCAGACATGGTGTTCCTGAAGGTGACATGGGTGTGGTACGGCTACGAGTCCGTGCCGCGGCGCATCGAGCGAATCTTCGGCCGGGCGGGCAAGCCGGTTGCGCGGGCGGGGTTGAGGGCGGCGAAGCGTCCGAGGCTCGCACACACATGGTGGTTCAGGACCGGACGCCGCGCCGCCCACCGCGTCATCGGTGGGGATACGCAGTGGCACTCGGATGCCGTCCTGGAAACCATGGAGGCCACTATCCGGAAGGTTGTGGCGCGCGAGAACGTGGCGTTACTGGTGAAGGGTACCGGCGGCGGGCGCCGCAACGAGGGCCCGCTGAAGGGACAGTTCGAACGCTTCGCGAAGCGCCGGGCCTACGTCGAAGGGAACGTCGAGAAGCTCTGCGACGAACTTCACGTCCCCTATGTCGGCACCGGCCCCCGGAAGCCGGAGGAGCAGCGGGACCTGGCGAAGGGAGATCGCATCCATCCTGGCGCCACGGGGCACTACTGGATGGGCCGCCAGGAGGGCCTCGCCCTCATCGACGCCTGGAAGGCGTCTGGCGGGACGGTCCGCGCAGACTAAGCGACGGCAAATCGCAGGCCGTGGGCGCGTCTCCCAAACGCGCTCACGGCCTCGGTGTTCCCCGAACCCGAGCCCTTGCTTATTCGCTCTTCAGTCCCGCGAAAGGCGGCCCGTAGGCGTTGTCCCCGGGGTCGCTCGGCGTGATTCCGGCCCAGACGAGGACGATGAGTCCGCCGACGATGGGGATGAGACCGATGAGCTGGAGCCAGTACGTCTTCCCGAAGTCGTGAAAGCGCTTGCAGCCAATGGCGATCTGCGGCCAGATGAGCGCAAGGCTCAGGATGCCGAACAATGGGTGAACAAACACGATGAGGAACGAGAGTGCAACGCCGACTCCCCACGCCGCCCAGAAGATCTGGCGCGTGATCCGTCCCTCGAACGAGAACAATAACTGTTGATATGTCATAGCAGGTGATCCTTCTCCCCGGTGATCAGGCGGAGCATACAGCGAGTCTCATGACCTGAATAGCGTCATTCTTTCGGGCGGAACCCTGCTGCGGGCCGACAGCAGGGAGTGTCGCGTTGCCGGGAGACCTGCGTCGCGGTACTCTTTTCGTTCGACACTCTCAATACTAGGCCCGGATACCGAAACACATGGCACACCATAAGTCCGCTATTAAGCGCTGGCACCAGTCTCTTCGCGAACGTGAGCGCAACCGCACACGCCGCACCATTGCTCGCGGTACCGTCCGCCGAGTCCGCGAAGCCGTCGCCGCGGGCGATGACACCGCTACCCGGGAAGCCCTCAGCGCCGCCTACAGCGCGCTCGACCGCGCCGCCAAGATGGGCGCCATCCACACCGGCAAGGCCGACCGCACCAAGGCGCGCCTCGCTGCCTTCATCAGCAAGGGCGCTGCCTAGGCACTCCCCGTCCGGGCTCTCAGGACCAAGACGCCCATTGCGATCGCAATGGGCGTTTCGTTTTGGGTGGTTCGTTTCCAACACCCGCCAGGCGGTCGGCGGGGCACACCTCGTTCAGCTCTGCTAAAGGACGATTCCGGCCGCCCGGAGTTGTTCGATCCTGGCGCTGGAAAGGCCCGCTTCGGCGAGGACCTCATCGGTATGCTCGCCGAGCATCGGACTCGGCGACTGGGCTTCAAGCGGCGTTTCCGACATCTGGAATGGCGGGCCGACCATCTTCATCCCGCCCAGCATCGGGTGCTCCACGTGGACCTGGAGGCCATTGGCGATCGTTTGTGGATGGTCGAAGAGTTCTTCGATGAAGAAGACCGGACCGGCCGGGACTCCGTGCTGCTCGAACCGCTGGCCCCACTCGTCCGTGGTCTTCGTCCGGAAGAGCGCTTCGGCTTCGGCTACCAGCTCCGGCCCGCGGGTCTCCCAGCCCTCCGGGGCCATCACAAACGTGCCGTCCGGCTGGAACCGCGGGTCCTTTATCCCCGTCGCCGCCATCACCTTGATCCGCAGCGCCATGCTCAGCGCGCCAACGGCGATGAATCCGTCCTTCGTCTGGTAAACGCGGTAATAGATGTTCCCCGCGGCCGCGGGCCTGAACATCTTGTGTACCCCTACCTGCTGGGTAAAGGTCTTCATCTCGCTGCGTGCCTGCTTCAGGCTCTCGAGCATCGGCGGGATGACCTCGTCATCGAACATCTCGAGCCAGGTGAACTGGCTCGTCTGCATCGCCATGGCCGTCCCCATCAGGGTGCAGTCGATCCGCTGGCCCTTGCCGGTCTTCTCCCGGTGGTAGAGCGCCGCGCAAATCGCGTTGGACATCTGGATTCCGGTGGCGTAGTCGCCAATGGCCGGGTACACGTACGTGGGGACGTCCCCATCGAGCTTCGCCTCTCCTGCCATCAGGCCGGTCAGCGCCTGGACGACGATGTCGTAGCCGCCGCGCTTGGCGAGCGGACCCTTCTTACCGAAGGCCGTGTTCTCGCAGTAGACGATGTTCGGGTTGATCGCGCTCAGCGTCGGGTAGTCAATGCCGAGTTGTTCGGCAACCCCCGGACGATAGTTGATGATGACCACGTCGCTGTCCTTCACCAGCGAGTGGATGACGGCCTGGGCCTCGGGTTGCGCCATGTCCATGGCCACGCCCCGTTTTCCCCGGTTCAGGCTCGCGAAAACGCGCGATTCCTTCGGCACGAGTTCGACCATCAGGCGCCACGGTTCGCCAGCGATCGGTTCGAACTTCGTGACCTCGGCGCCCATATCGGCGAGATGCATGCCGCAGAACGGCCCGGCGATGACCTGAGAGAACTCGAGCACCTTGACGCCCGAGAGTGGACCAGAAGCCATGAACAACCCCCTCCCAACTGCAGAGTAGTAAGCCGCCGTATTCTAACGTGAACGTGAGGGTGCGCCAGTTCGCATCGTGCGCAGAGCCGAAGAGGGCGCCCGAAGGGGCGCCCTCTTCCTTCGTTTGAGAGTGTTCGCGAGTGTCAACTCGCCCGCGGGACCACCAGAACGGGCCGCTTCGCGCCGTGCACCACGCGGTCCGTGGTGCTCCCGAGGGCGAGGCGTTTACCAAGCCCCTTCCCGGAAGACGTGAGCACGATGAGCGCGGCGTCGATCTCTTCGCTTGCTTCGAGCAACGCGTTTGTCGCATCTCCCATGCGCAGGAGCGTCTTCTCTCCCGCCTTCGCCACGCTGGCCAGGTAGCTCTTGGCTGCCTCTTCCATCGTGGTTGCGAGGTCCGCCGGGTACGTCGCGAACTCGACGCCGACCGCGGGAGGAATGCTGTAAGTGCGCAGCATCACGATGGGGCGGCCTTCCTTCGCTGCGAGTGCCCGCGCCGCGGCAAGCCCCCGTTCCGCCTCTTCAGAGCCATCAAGGCCGACGAGGATGGGCTGGCCGGCACGCGGTGCGTGGGGCTCGTCGGCCCCGGGCTCGATGAGGACTGGGACGCCGGCGCCACGCACGATCTTGTCCGCGACGCTGCCGATGATCATCGCCCGGAAGCCTCCGCGGCCGTGGGAGCCGATGACGATCCCGGCCGCCGTAACCGAAGCCGAAAGCACTTCTTCGGCAGCGGGACCCGCGAGGACCTGGCAATCAACCTTGCCGAGCCCGTGCCGCGCGGCCAGTTCAGCGGCGTAGCTCTGGAACAACTCCGCTGCCTTCGCCCGCGCTTCCGGCCTGGTTTCGGAGTCGATGACGTGGACGAACTTCAGAGGCGCACCGGTCAACTTTGAGTACCAGGTCGCGGCTGGAAGCGCATGCTCGGCAACTTTCGAACCGTCGAGCGGGACAAGGATAGGCTTGGGATCGGGCACGGGGGCACCTCGCATCTTTGCTGGTTGCGCAAGCATGAATCATTCGAGCGCCGCAGGCGAGCGCCACCAGGCCCCTGCCCCCCGGCCTATCGGGCGTTCAGTGGTGTACCAATGGCCACCGGCAGGCCACGAACGTTGCGGGCGTGAGCCGGTGGCCCCGGGTTCCGGCTCCGCCTGTCACTCCCTGGCGAGGTTCGAGAGGGCCTCCCCCGTCACCCGGTAGGTAGTCCACTCGTCCATCGAGACGGCGCCGAGCGCCCGGTAAAAGGCAATCGAGGGCTCGTTCCAATCCAGTACCGCCCATTCGAGGCGGGCGCAGTCGCGTTCGACCGCTAGCCGGGCGAGCGCCGAAAGCAGCGCCTTCCCGTACCCCTGGCCGCGCAACTCCGGCCGGACGAACAGGTCCTCCAGGTAGATGCCCGGTTTGCCCTCCCACGTGCTGAAGTTGTGGAAGAACAGCGCGAAACCGGCACTGGCGCCGGAGTCGGTCTCCGCGAGGATCACTTCGGCGTAGGGCCTTGGGCCGAAGAGGTGCCCGCCCAGGGTCTCCCAGTCCAGCCGGACGGCCTCGGGTTCCCGCTCGTACTCAGCGAGGCCATGGATGAGTTCGATGATGGTGTCCAGGTCTGCTTCGGTCGCCGGGCGGAGTGCCATCGCTCTCAGACGAGCTCGACTTTCGAAATGGTGGCGCCTTCGCGCGCGATCCTTGTCACCAGTGAACGTCCCGAGTACCCCTGCGCTTCGGCTGTGGCGAGCATCGCGGCAGCGATCTCGCGGGACTGGCCTTCGGGACAGATGGCCGCCACCGAGCTGCCCGCTCCGCTCAGCCAGGCCGCGTGCGCGCCGGCGCCACGCGCCGCAGCGAAGACATCGAACAGCGGCGGGAAGAGGCCCGCGCGCTGCCGCTGGTGGATGCGATCGTCTGTCGCTTCCGCCAGCAGTTCCATTCGGCCAGATGCCATCGCAGCGACGAAGAGCGCGGCGCGCCCGGTGTTATGCACGGTGTCGGCCTTCGAGTATTGCTCCGGCAGGGCCTTCCGTGCTTCTTTCGTGGGCATGGAGTGGTCCGGGATCAGGATGGCCATCGCCGCATCCTGGGGGTACTTGCAGTCGGCTCGCAGGTAGTGTCCGTCGGCTGCCTGGACGCACACCTGCATGCCGCCGAACAGCGCCGGACAGGCATTGTCGCCATGGCCTTCGAGTTCGCTGGCGATGTCCAGCATCTGCCCCTCGTCCATCGCCCCGCGCTCAAACTCGTTCACTGCAACAACTCCGGCCACCCGCGCGACCGCACTCGCGCCGAGTCCTCGCCCGAGCGGGATCGAAACGTGATACCGCGCTCGGACGCCGTTCGGCGCTGGCCGGCCGATGTGCTGGTAGGTCTGCCGGATCGCCGTGAGCACCATCTTCTCGCCGACATCGTCGGTCGGCGGCTCCTCGGCATCTCCGAAAGTGACCGTGATCGATGCGAACATGTCCAGTGCCAGACCGAGGCAGTCGAATCCGGCGCCGAGGTTGGCGCTGGTGGCCGGGACACGGACAGTGATGGCGGTAGATTCCATGGAGCGCTCCCAGGTTTCGAAGCCGCCATGATACCTGCCCCTGCCCAACCGGGAACGAGCCACCGGTTCGCCCGGCCGGCATCGCGCCAACACCGGTGACTCGGCGCCGGCCGGTGGCGCTACTATGGGCGCGTGAAGCTGACTCCCTCCGCCGCTCGATGCGTGCCGTGATCCTCGCCGCCGGTGATGGCGGAAGGCTCGAACCTCACACCTCAGCACTCCCGAAACCGCTCATCCCGATCTGCGGCCGCCCCTTGATCGCGTTCACCCTCGATGCCCTGGCGGAAACCGGGGTTTCGGAGGTCGTGGTGGTGACCGGGTACCGGGAGGCACAGCTCCGCGACGGCGTGGAGGCGATCGGTCGAGGGCGCCTCCGCCTCACGTTCGTGACGAATGCCCGGTTCCATTCCGGAGCTTCGCTCTCCCTCCGCGCGGCACGCGAATCGTGCGGAGAGGAACCGTTCCTGCTCCTGATGGCCGACCATCTGCTATCCGCTGCCATCGTGGAGCCGCTCATCGCTGCTCCACGCCCCCCGGGCCTGTCGCTCGTCGCGGCTGACGCGGAGCCCTGGCCCCACGACTACGTCGACGAAGCCACGCGGCTGAGGTTCGGCGCCGATGGAATGACCGCTGCCGCCATCGGCAAACACGTGTCCCCCTGGGACGCGCTCGACACCGGCGCCTTCCTCCTCGCCCCGGAGGCCTGGTCCGCAGTCGAGGACTCCCCGGAGGACTGCGAACTATCCGTGATCTTCGGCGAGCTCGCGAAGCGGGATATGCTTCACGCCGTGGATGTTTCCGGGGCGAGCTGGTACGACGTCGACACGGTCGAGGACCTGGAGGCCGCGAGCAGGTTGATCGCGGCTGGCGCCAGCCGATGACCTATGACGGCATCGTCTCGCGGTACCTCAACCGCCCCTTGAGCCGGCCCCTGGCGCGGGTGCTCAGGCGGACTCCGCTCACCCCGAACATCGTGACCTCATTCACTCTTCTGCTCGCCCTGGCCAGCGGCGGGGCGATAGCTACCGGATGGAACATCGCCGGTGGGATTGCCATCCAGGCCGTCAGCGTGCTCGATGGCGTGGACGGCGAACTGGCGCGTTTGAAGAACATGGCGACGCGGTTCGGCGGCGTTTTCGACGCTGTGACGGACCGCTACGCCGATGCCGCCATCCTCGCCGGAATGACCGTGTTCGCCGTCCGCTTCGAAGGCCACTCCCACCCGGAATTCGTAGGCATGCTCGCGCTTTCGGCGGCGCTCATCGTCAGTTACAGCCGCGCGCGAATAGAAGCCGATCTGCCCGACGTCATCGAATCGGGCCGACTCGATTCGGTCTTTGGCCTCGCCAGCCGCGACGTGCGGTCGCTGATCGCGGCCATCGGGACCGTGGTGGGGCAGTGCTACTGGACGCTCATCGTGTTGGCAGCCGTCTCCGCCCTGACCGTCGCCTGGCGGCTGGTCTACCTGCGTGTCACGGTCGGTAGTCGCCGGTTCCCCACGGAAACCTAGGTCGGCCGGTTCGCGCCTAGAACTGTGACCAGTTCGGGTCGCGCTTCTCCAGGAATGAGCGGACACCCTCCTGGAATTCCGGTGCCCGCAGGCAGGCCTTCTGGTTTACCCATTCGAATTCCAGCTGTTGTTCCAGCGTGGCCGTCTGGGAGTTGTGGAGCGCCCGGCGCGTGTAGATCATGGCTGAAGGCGGTGAGTTCGCGATGCCACGTGCCAGGGAGAGGGCCGCGTCCATCAGTTCTTCGTGAGGCACCACCCTGGAGACGAGCCCCATGTTGAGTGCTTCCGTGGCATCGACCATTCGCCCCGTGAAGAACATCTCGGAGGCGCGCTCCGGGCCGATGAGGCGCGGGAGGAACCACGAGAGCCCGCAATCGGGCGCGAGCGCACGCTTGATGAATACGGTGCTGAAGCGCGCCTGCTCGCTCGCGATACGGATGTCGAAAGCGGAGCAGAAACCCAGCCCGCCTCCGACGGCAACGCCGTTGACGGCTGCGATCGTCGGTTTATCGCAGCCGCGCAGGTTCAGGATAGTGCGGCCCACCTCGCCGATAGGGTCGACGGCGTTCCAACGCTTGCTGTTTTCGTTGGCCCCTCCGCTGCCGACGGCCTGGAGGTCGGCGCCGGCATTCCACGCGCGGCCTTCGCCTGTCACAACGAAGGCGCGGACCCGGTCATCCGCGCGGCCTTCGAGGAGCGCGGCGTTGAATTCGGCGAGCAAGGTTCCGCCGAGCGAGTTCATGCGTTCGGGGCGGTTGAATCTGATGACCATGACGCCATCGGTGGTGTCGACGATACAGTCGCCCATTGGTGTGGCTCCTTCGAGGCGAGTTTTGGTGCCGCGATTGTGGCGTCTCGCGCAAGGAAACGAAAGCGCCGGTAGTGGGGCCTCGCCCGCGTGTGATCGCACAACCTCCCTGATGGCGCCTTTACCGCCTCAGCCCGACAATCTGGCGAATGGCCACCCGAGTTGATGTTGTCATCCCCTGCTACAACGAGGTGACGGTCCTCGAGCAGAGCGTCCTCACCACGCTCGCACTGTTTGAGCAGAACACCCAGTACGACTGGCGCCTGGTCATCGCCGACAACGGGTCGAACGACGGCACATCGGAACTCGCTCGCGACCTCGATGCGCGGTTCGAACGGGTGAAGGCACTGGTCCTGACCGTGAAAGGGCGCGGCCTCGCCCTCCGCGAAGCCTGGCTCACGAGTGACGCGGATATCGTCAGCTATATGGATGTCGACCTCAGCACCGACATCAACCATCTGCCGGAGCTTGTCACCATGGTCGCCGAACGGGGTTGCGATGTCGCTATCGGCTCCCGGTTGGCAAAGGGCTCGAAGACCGACCGGCAGCTCAAGCGAGAGATCACGTCCCGCGGATATGTGGCGCTCATCCGGATGACGTTCCCCCGGCTCAAGATCTCCGATGCCCAGTGCGGCTTCAAAGCGCTCAACCGCAAGGCTGTCCTCGCAGTCGTGCCCCAAATCGAAAACCGAATGTGGTTCTTCGATACGGAGCTCCTCATCCTTGCGCACCAGGCTGGGCTCAAGATCTGCGAGTTGCCAGTCCGCTGGGTGGAAGATACAGACACGAAGGTCAAGATCATCAGCACCGCCACGGAAGACATCCGCGGCCTGCTGCGCATGCGGTTCCGGCGGAAGACCCGGCCCTCCTGACGCTGCCCTCCCCATTTGACTAGCGCTGGAACCGCTCTCCCGGGCGGTCACGCCGCCGCCTACGGGTGCGAATCTCGTCCCAGCACACCGAGCCGGGACCGGCTCGCTGGAGGTTTAGCCCCATGTCCACCGAATCCACCACCCTCGCCCAGGTCTCCGCGGGCTTTGCGGCGGCCGTCGAAACTGCCGGCGCGTCCACGGTCCTGGTCAATGCCCGGCGGCGCATTCCCGCCAGCGGCGTCGTCTGGTCGGCGGACGGCACGATCGTCACTGCCCATCACGTCATCGAACGTGATGAAGTCGAGGTCGTCCTGGCCGATGGCTCGAAGCACCAGGCCACGGTTGCCGGCCGTGACCCAGGCTCCGATATCGCCGTCCTGAAGATAGGGCCGGCGGGGCTCACCCCGGCACTTCGGGCGCCCGCCGGCTCCGCGAAAGTCGGCAACCTGGTTCTCGCCGTCGGCCGGCCGTCCCTGGAAGGCCCGATGGCGTCGCTCGGCGTCGTGGGGGCGATCGGCGGTCCATGGCGCACCTTCCGCGGAGGCGAGGTCGAAGGCTACATCCGCACGGACACCACTTTCTTTCCCGGCTTCTCCGGCGGACCGCTGGTCGATGCCGAGGGCCGGGTCGTCGGCATCAACAGCGCACGCCTCGGCCGCGGCGCCGGGCTAACAGTCCCCGTTGCGGCAGTCGAGCGCATCGCGGCGGACTTGCTCGCCGGCGGACAGGTCCGCCGTGCCTACCTGGGCATCAGCAGCCAGGTGGCCAGGCTCCCCGTGGCACTCGCCGCCCTGGCCGGCGGACGCGAGACCGGCCTCCTGATCATCTCCGTGGAGCCCGACAGCCCGGCCGACGCCGCAGGCGTCCTCATCGGCGATATCCTCATCGAACTCGGCGGTCAACCTGTCGATGACACGGATTCGCTGCAGGCTCAGCTCGGCCCATCGCACATTGGCCAGGCGACCCCGGCTTCGGTCTTGCGGGGCGGAGAACGGAAGGACCTCACCGTTACCATCGGCGAACGTTCTTGACGCTCCTGCGGGAGGGCTTGCGGCATCGCGGGCCCTCCTCCGAAAGGAGCACGAAGCCCCGGCCCCGGAATGCTAAGCTCAGTGAACAGGTATCGATGAACGAACCGGCCCCAGAACCATTCGCCATTCTTCGCGTAGCCGTCCAGGCGGCCTACCCTTCGGTCCGTGCCGGGCTCCGCGCGATGCTCGCCGCGAACCCGGCATTCGAGCTGGCGAACGAAGCTGCCGATGTCACCGTGGCGGACCTTGAAGAAGACAGCTCGAACGAGGACTGGCCACATGGCCCGGCCGTGCTCCTCGCGGCCTCCCCCGGCGAGCTCGCCACCGCAGTGATCTCCGGTGACACCCCACGCGCGTACCTCCTCAAAGAGGCGACCGCTTCCGAGCTTGCCGCCGCCGTCAACGCCGTGGCGCAGGGGCTGGTCGTGTTCGACCCGGCGATCGCCGCTTTGATATCGAACCGTCCCCATGAGGCTCCACTCCTGCTCGAAGGCGCGAACCTCTCCGACCGGGAGATCGAGGTCCTGCGGCATGTGGCCGCCGGCCTGCCAAACAAAGGGATTGCCCGTGAACTGAGCATCAGCGAGCACACCGTCAAGTTCCACGTCGGCACGATCCTCGGCAAGCTCGGCGCGGCATCGCGGACGGAAGCGGTCACGCTGGCGGTACGCGGCGGCATCCTGCCGCTCTAGGCGCCCCGCTTCCACGAACGGGGGAAATATGACTTTTGTCATAGTTTCATTGCTTGATCTGTGGGTAGGGTGGCGGTTAACTTGACTAATTCGGTCAACTTTATCAGCTGACCCCGGGGGTTTCCGTCATGACTGCAGCACAAGCGATGGCCAGTCCGGCCCAAGAAGGCACGGATGAGCACCACAAGGTGGTGGTCATCGGGGGCGGGAACGCCGGCATCAGCGTCGCCGCCAGGCTCGTGCGCAAGCTCAAGGGCCTCGATGTCGCGGTTATCGATCCTTCCGAGAAGCACTACTACCAGCCGCTCTGGACGCTGGTCGGCGGCGGCGTGGTCAAGAAGCAAGCGACCGAAAGGTCCGAGGCCTCGGTCATTCCCAAAGGCGTGGCCTGGATCCGCGACTCGGTCGCCGAAATCTGCCCCGAAGAGAACGCGGTCCTGACGGGTAGCCGCAAGCGTATCGGCTACGACTACCTTGTCGTCGCGCCCGGCATCCAGGTGAACTGGGGCAAGGTTGAGGGTCTGGAACAGGCGCTCGGCAAGAACGGCGTCTGCAGCAACTACAGCTACGACCTGGTCGACAAGACGTGGGAGTTCATCAATGGCTTCCAGGGCGGCACAGCCCTGTTCACCCACCCGGCGACGCCGATCAAGTGCGGCGGCGCACCACAGAAAATCGCCTACCTCGCCGATGACACGTTCCGGAAGAAGGGCCTGCGCGACAAGGCCACAATCCTCTTCCGTTCGGGGCAGCCCAGCATCTTCGCGGTCGAAAAGTACGCGAAGACGCTTCGTGCTGTGGTTGAGCGCAAGGGCATCGATGCGAAGTTCCGCGAAAGCCTGGTCGCCGTGGACGGCGAGGCGCAAGAAGCGACCTTCGAGAACCTGGATACGAAAGAGCGCACTGTTATCCACTACGACCTGCTCCACGTGGTCCCGCCGATGAGCGCACCCGACTTCATCCGCAGTGGGCCCCTCGCCAACGCCGACGGCTGGGTGGATGTCGACCGTGACACCCTGCAGCATGTCCGCTACCCCAATGTCTTTTCCCTGGGCGATGCCAGCAGTCTGCCGACGAGCAAGACTGGCGCCGCCATCCGTAAGCAGGCGCCGGTGCTGGTGAAGAACCTGGTCGCTGCGATCCTCGGGCGCCCGCTCGAAGGGAAGTACGACGGCTACACTGCCTGCCCGCTCGTCACCGGTTACGGCAAGCTCGTCATGGCGGAATTCGACTACAACAACGAGCCCCGGGAAACCTTCCCATTCGACCAATCGAAGGAACGCTGGACGATGTACCAGGTGAAGGCCCGCATCCTCCCGAAGCTCTACTGGTGGGGCATCCTCAAAGGCCGGGCGTAGGGTCTCCGCCGCGAATCGCTCGAAACCCGGCCGTTGGGAGCCGGGCCCATCGCTCCACGCCTCCGCCTGCCGAAGGAGACCTTCGCTGCTGTGCCGGTGGAACTCGCTGCGGATCAGCGGCGAGTGACAGCCGGTACTAGTGGAAGCTTCCCCCAAGCAGGTCCCTTGCCATGATGAGTCGCTGCACTTCGCTCGGCCCTTCGCCGACACGCCGGATGCGGATCTCGCGGTACCAGCGTTCCAGCGGAAGGTCCTTCGTCATCCCGTAGCCGCCGTGGATCTGCATCGCCCGGTCGACGACGCGGCCCCCGGCTTCGCTGGCGACGAGCTTCGCCATCGCCGCCTCGGTCCGGAACGACTCGTTGCGGTTCGCCTTGTGCGCCGCGGCCAGCGTGAGCCAGGTGCTCGTGCGGATGTCGATTTCGTTGTCCACGATCATCCACTGGATCGCCTGGCGGGAAGCCAGGATGTCTCCGAAGGTCTCGCGCTGGTTGGCGTAACTGATCGCCATCTCCTGGGCCTTCACCGCGACTCCGATGCAGCCGGCCGCGTAGGGAATGCGCTGGCGGCTCAGCCGGTCGTTGGCGATGCCGAACCCGCGGTTCACCTCGCCGAGCACGTTCGCCGCCGAGACGCGCAGGTTGTCGAATTGCAGCTCAGTCGCGTAACTCGTTGAGCGCAGGGTGTGCACCACGCGGCGCACATGGAATCCGGGTGCATCGGCATCGACGAGGAAGCAGGTGATGCCTTCGCGGCCTTTGGAGCTGTCCGTCCGCGCGAACACGATCCCGTAGTCAGCCTTGTCGGCGCCGCTGATGAAGATCTTGCCGCCGTTGATCACCCAGTCGTCCCCGTCCTTCACGGCAGAGGTCTTGATCGCCCGGGCGGGGTCGCTCCCACCCGAGGGCTCGGTTAGCCCGAAGAAGCCGTGCTTCTCGCCCCTCAGGGTCGGATAGAGGTAACGCTGTTTCTGGTCTTCGTTTGCCTCGAAGAGCTGTGCCAGGCCAGCGCCGCCGAACACTCCGTAGCAGGGCGTGTAGAGCCCGGCCCGGTGCTGGGCCATTTCGATCGCCATGAGCGTGCGCGTGACGATGTCGACATCCGGTCCACCGTAGGCGACCGGGATATCGAGGCCGTAGAAGCCCATCTTCTTGACCTGGGCGACGAGACGGTCGTGGTCGGCCGGGTCGAGTTCACTGCCGTCGGGGTCCAGATCGGCCTCGAGCGAGACGATTTCGTTGCGCACGAACTTGCGCACGGTATCGACGATGAGCTTCTGCTCATCAGAGAGTTCCAGGTCCATCGCGATCTACCCCAACCTTCCGAGCTTCGGCACCGCTTCGTGCCCGTTCATCTCTGGGACAGCGCCATGCGCGCCCACGTGCAACATCAGGAGTTCCCGCCAGCGCGTCTGGTACTGGTTGTTCACCTCGTACCGGAACTGCGGCGCCGAACCAAGCCGCTTCTCCAACTCGCTGCGCAGGCCGAAGAGGCTCTTCCCGCCTGCGAACCCGATGTAGACCACTCGTCCCGCGTCGTCGGCGAGTTGAAACACGCCCATCTGGCCCGGCAACCTCGCCACGCGTTCGGCGGAAAACTCCAACCACGGCTTTTCCAGGTGCAACTTCATCGGGTCGCAGTCTACGCTTCCACACCCTTCCGAAGGGAAATCCACGGCCTCGCGGTCACCTCGCCAGCGGCGCAGGGGGCGGGGACAACGTATCGTTTCACCGATGCGCATCCTTCGCCTGGGCAGCAGTATCGACTCGGAAGGAGAGACTCCCCCCGAGGATCGAGCCGCCAGTCTCGCCGGGCGGATCCTGGCCAGCGCTTCCGGAGAACAGGTGGAGACGATCCTGCGGATGCCCCGCCCGAACGAGAGGATGCCGGAGATCGTCGAGGGCTGGGTTGCCGAGCTAAAGCCGGAGATCGTCTGTTTCAACATCAGCTCTCACTGGTGCGAGGCCGAACTGATCGCACTTCGCTTGCAGCGACTGGGCCCGGCCGGCCGCTTCCTGAGCCGCAGGCTCAACAGCGCCACGAGGAGTTACGACTTCAATGCCAGTCCGCTCGTCAGGCTCTCGCGAAGCGTTGCCACGCGGGTTGTGGGCGGGCGGCCCCCGTTTACACCAGCGGAAGCCGCTACAGCGATCGAAGCCAGCCTCCGCCGGGTCGTTCGCCACGAACACGTGGCGGTCGTCGTCGCCGGGAGTCCATACTCGGCCGCCCTCGAAGGCGGGGCTGCCGCCCGCCGGCGCGCGATGCGCCGCCGGGCCGAACTCTTCGGCAGGCTTGCGCCCGTCTGCGATTCGCTCCATATCCCATACGACCTGCCGCCTCACGATGCGGACGCGTTCGCGAAAGCGGTCCGCACCCGTGACCGCCTTCACTTCGGCCCGGAGATGCACCGCCGCTGCGGGGAGCTCCAGGGCCGCCTGATGGTTGCAGCCTGGCAGGCAGCACAGGTGGAAACACGGATGCCCTCAGGCCAAGCAGGGCGCCCTACTTCTTCTCCAGCTTGTCGAGGCGAGTGAACAATTCCCACTCAACCTTGATGTGATCCAGCGTCGATGCCGCGATCACACCCAGTCCGCCGACGATGCCGCCAACCAGTGTCAGGGCATCGTTGTCGCCCGCAGCGCCGATGCCGAGGACCACGACTCCGGCACCGCCGAGAAGTGATGCGACGGCCGGCAGTGAATGCCCCTCCTCGCTGCTGTGAACTCGGGCTGCGAAGCTGCGAAAGCCACTCATGTATGCGTCCTCCTGGATTTGGCCCGAACTGTGATGACTCGCGCGGCCCCCGTCAACCGCCCGTGTTCATCGCCCAGGCGACAACTGTCGCGTACAACTGGCCGCCGGCGGCGCCGACGTGGATGCCGTCGCTGTGGAAGAGTTCGCCGTGGCCTTCAGTCGCCTCGTACCAATCGGCAACGCGGACGTTGCCCCATCGAGCTGCAGCCGACCGGATGATCTCGTTGTTCCCGGCTTCCCACGGCCTGCCGACGCGCACCGTGACCAGCACCACCTTCGCGCCGGCCGCCGCTTCCACCATCGCATCCACCTGGTCGATGGAGAGTGGGCCGTTGTTCCCCGTGTGAATGATGACCACGTCTTCGGTACGGCCGGATGCCCGGCGCCCCTGGAGGATGCGGACCACCTCGCCAACGTGGCGCCCGACCTGAGCGTCGACTTCGACGGTACCGCAGACGCCGAGGTACGGCGCCGCCCCCATCAGGACCGAATCGCCGACGGCGAAGATCGGTGCGCTCGTGGGCGGCGGTGGTGGCGGTGGAGTGGGAGCCGTTGTCGGCGCCGGGACGGTTGGAGTAGCGGGTTCCTGCGCTGGAACGGCCGTCGCCTCCGGCGTTGCCTCGTCGACTGCCGACGCTGAGGCCGCGGCCGGAACTTCCGGCGTCGCGCTTGACTCGGCGTCCGGCGGAACCTCCACAAACGGGACCAGGGAGCTCGCCGGCTCCACCCCAACGAGAGGAGCACCGACAACTCCGTGGAATCCGCCTTCGGCGAGGTAATACGGCACGGTCGCATCGGGCGCGTGGAACGCCGTGAATACCAGGGCGAACGCCGACAGGCCGCCGCTCGCCGCGAGTAGCCGTGCGCGGATGGGCGCCCGCCCGAATGAGGAACGAAACGTTCGGGAAACCGCGCCGGCCCGGAAGGGCTGTTCGACGAACCGGTACGACACTTCGGCCGCGAGTGCTGCCAGCGCCAGGCGCCCCGCAAGCAGGTCCAGCCCGTCGAACGGCACGTCGACCCCGGGGCGGGTGAGCACGAACAGCGGCCAGTGCCAGAGATAGAGGCCGTAGGAGCGCGTCCCTGCCCAGCGCATCGATCCACTGCTCAGCAGCCGGGGTAGCCCCTTCGATCCGGGGTGAGTTGCAGCGACGATGGAGGTGCTGGCGCCGGCGGCGATGATGACGAAGCCCCAGGGGTAAAGCCAACCGGTGGAGGCGTCGATGGTGAGGAACGCCCATCCGATGGCGAGGAGTGCCGCGCACCCTGCCGCTGTGACCGCGAGCCGCGTGCCCGTGCCGCCAGCCCGCGCCTTTCCCGGGTCCCAGGCCATCGCCAGGGCGGCCCCGGCCAGGAGGCCGCCGGCCCGCGTGTCCGTGCCGTAATAGAGGCGCGCCGGGTCGACTGCGGGGTCATGCAGCGCGGCCATCAGCGCGTATGAGCCCGCCATCGCGAGGACTGTCACCAGCAGCGCTCCTCGCCTGCCCAGCAGCTTCAGAAGTGCGAGGAACACGATCGGCCACACCAGGTAGAACTGCTCCTCCACGGCCAACGACCAGAGGTGCTGGAGCAGCGACGGACGGCCCAGCGTTTCGAAGTACGGCTGGTTTCCGAAGACCAGCCACCAGTTGGTCGCGTAGCCAGCGGCCGAGAGCGCATCTCCTCGCAGGCCCGAGACTTCCTCCGGAAGGAACGCCAGGGCGTACGCCAGGCTCGCCAGCACAACCACACCGGCGGCGGGCAGCAGCCTCCGCAGCCGCCGTCCCCAGAAGGCGCGCAGCCGGAACCTCCCATCTCTCTCGAACTCGCGGAGCAGGAGCAGCGTGATCAGGTAGCCGCTCACGACGAAGAACACCTCGACTCCGAGGAAACCACCCGTCACCGCCGTCACATCACCGTGAAAGAGGAGGACAGCCAGTACGGCGATCGCGCGCAAACCGTCGATTCCCGGCAGGTAACCGGGTCCTCCGCTGTGGCCAGGGGTTCGCGTCAGCCGCACGCGTCACGCTCCTGCGAGGTGCGCGGCAACACTCAACGCCGTTGCCGGCGAAGAGGCGCCGTCAAGTCACTACGCTCGATCTTTGCGGCGTTCCGGGCAAGGAGGTCCGGGCGGCAACCGCCTCGGCCGGTGCCCCAAGCCGTGCCGGCCGAGGTGTTACCTTCCCTCGAAGCGCGGGGCCCGCTTCTCCAGCCGGGCTGCCATGCCTTCCCGGGCGTCACCTGATGTCCGGGCGGCATCGACCAGCGCATCGACATCAGCGTGTGGGATGCCGTCGCGGAAAGCCATCTCGCGCACCAGCAGCGCTTTCATCGCCCGCAGCGAGAGAGGCGCATTCGCGGCGAGGCGCCCAATCACGGCATCGGCCGCCGCTTCCAGTCCCTCAGGCGGCGCGACGCGTGCTATGAGCCCCAGGGCATACATCCGCTCCGCGGGGATCGGGTCACCGAGCAAGAGAACCTCGCGCGCTGCCACCGGGCCGCCGACTTCGAGCAACTTCTTCGCGAGGAACCATGTCGGCGCCAGGCCGATCTGTGCGAGCGACATTCCGAACCGGGCGGCAGTCGAAGCAACCACAAGGTCGCAGTGCAGCGCCAGTTCGTTCCCGCCCGCGATAGCGTCGCCCTGGACCACACCCACAACGGGCAGCGGGTAGTGCTCGATGAGGTCCAGCACATGCTCGATGGGGCTCGCGCCGCGCATCGGTCCACCTTCGCCTCGCTCCTTGAGGTCGAGCCCCGCGCAGAACACCGTGCCGTTGGCGCGGATGACGGTCACGCGCTCTTCGGGGGGCGGCGTCACGTTGAATGCGGCGGCCAACTCGTCCAGCATCTGTGCGTCCATGGCGTTGCGCTTCTCCGCCCGGTCCAGGGTCACGCTCCGCACGGCTCCTGCCGCTTCGACAATCACTCGTCCCAATTTCATCCCCTCCATTTTGAATCCCGATTTCCTAGTGCCCGGCCCCTGTGGGCTCGTCGGCCACAACTCCGCAGCGGCGGAGTTCGTCAACCTCCGCCGTGGGGATGCCCAACAGCTCGCGGAGGATGTAGTCGTTCGCTTCGCCGAACCCGGGCGCCGGTCCCGAAACGGGCACCGGCGTCTCCGAAAGCCGGAACGCCACGCGCGGATACGGCGTCCGGCCCACGCCGGGCGTTTCCACGTATTCGAAGCCGGAGTACGCCCGAACGTGCGGGTCGGTCAGCAGTTCGGCTGCATTGAGCACAGCACCGGCGGCGATTCCTGCGGCCTGCAACTCCGCCTGCGCTTCGTAGTGCGTCCGTCCCTCCGTCCATGCCGTGATTGCAGCGGCAATGTCCCCGCGGGCCGCCTTCCTCGCGGCCGCTCCCGCATACCGTGCGGCCATTTCCGTCCGTCCGATGAGGTTGCACAGCGCCATCCATTCGCGCTCGTCCTCAACAGCGATGGCTACCCATGCATCCTCGCCCCGGCAGCGGAAGATCCCGTGTGGCTCCATGGCCGGGTGGTCGTTGCCCGTGCGCCGGCGTTCTCGCCCGTTCATCGCGTAGTCGATGTAGGCATCGCCGAGCACCTGGAATTCGCCTTCGATCATCGCGAGTTCCAGGTGCTGGCCCTCGCCGGTGCGCTCCACATGCCGCAGCGCTGCGCAGACAGCGAACGCCGTCAAAACGCCTGCTTGCTGGTCGCAGAAGAAGTTCCCGGGTTTCATCGGTGGGCCGTCCGCGTATCCGGTCAGGTGGCTCAGGCCGCTCATCGCGTCGATCCCTGGCCCGTAGGAAATCCGGTCGCGCAGTGGCCCCGAAAGACCGAACGCGGGCATCGAAGCGAGAACAATGCGGGGGTTCAGTTCCCGGAGCGTTTCGAAGTCGATCCCAAGGTTTCCCATCACGCGCGGCGAGAAGTTCTGCACCACGACATCGCTCTTCGCCGCCAGGGCAAGGAACAACTCGCGTCCCTCCGCCGTCGCGACATCGAGCGCGAGACTGCGCTTGCCGTGGTTGAGTTCGTTGAAAGTCATGATCCGGTTGTACGAAGGGGCTTCGGCGCCTTCGAGAAGAGGCGCAACGCCGGCGGCAACCTTCGGTCGGCTCCCCGGCGCTTCCACCTTGATCACCTCGGCGCCGAGGTCGGCAAGGATGAATGAGGCGATCGGTCCCGCCACAGCGTTCGTGAAGTCGATCACGCGGAGGCCCGAAAGTGGCTTCAGGCCCCTCCTCTGCGTCTCCGGCCGGGTCGGGGCCGTTTCGTTGCCGGTCCAGCTCGCGTCGGAGTGTTGGCCCAGCATCGGCGCGGGAGCGCACGTCCAGGGCGTCGCACTCATCCGAAATGGTGCTCCCGGCTGCAGGACGGGTCCGGCGCCCGGATGCTCGGTGGTGACGAAGCTGCCGCGCTCCCGATGATGAGGCTCCGACATCACCTCGCCGGGTTCGCGCACCTCAGTGAAGGGCAGCCGCAGCTCCTGCGCGCTCGACACGATCGCTTCGCGTGTCTTGTCTGCCAGCCATTCGTCCATGATCGCGTCGACCTCATCAGCGTGGCCCATCATCGAAGACAAGAGGTCCGGCGCCGCTAGGCGTGGGTGTGGGATAAGCACCCCCAGCAGGTCGAGGAAGCGGTTGTTCGAGTGACAATGCACGTAGCCATCGGCGCATGGCCGGATCGTCGACGGATAGGAATGCTCGGGCGGAAATCCAAGCAGCCGGGTGCCGTTTCGCCGATGGATCCGGCCGTAGAAGTGGGCGCCCTGTTCGACTGCCCCCAGGAGGAAGGTCGCTGCCTGCATCGCGGCGCAATCGACCACCTGGCCTGTGCCGGTCACTTCGCGGGCGAGCAGCGCGGCCATCACGCCCAACGCCAGCTGCGCCCCGGCCTGGTACTCCACGAGCGAGCCATACGCCTTCAGCGGCTCCCGGTCGGGAGAGCCCGTCAGCATCGCGTAGCCGCCGAGGGAGTACGTGATGAGTTCGCCGCCCCGATAGTCCGCGTATGGCCCGTTTAGTCCGAATCCAGTCACGCTCGCGATCACCAGCGCGGGGTACTCGGCACGCCACGCGTCAAGGTCGATCTTCGCCGCCGCCAGTTCCGCCGGCCGGAGGCTGGTGATGACCACGTCGGCGCCGGGGAGGAGCCTGGTCACGGCCGTCCCCTCCCCCGTCGCGAGGTCCGCGATCGTGCTCCGTTTCCCGGTGTTCAGGTGAAGGAAGAGGCCCGAGCACTCGGCGTTCGGCGCGTCCCCAGGGAACGGCCCGTCCCGCCGGGTCCGGTCGCCGTTGAGTGGTTCGACCTTGATGACATCCGCGCCGAGGCCCGCCAACAGCTTGCCGCAGTACGGCCCGCTCACACCTTCGGCCAATTCGAGGACGCGGATACCCGCCAGCGCTCCCGCCAATTCGGAACTCCTGCCGGGAAACCCGCGGCGCTGCGATTCTACCCACCACCCGCCGCTGCATCACAGTCGTTAGCTGGCGTGTCCCCCTGGGGGCCCCTGGACTCGGGGGCCAGGTAGCCGCGGCCGCCCGCCTACCAGGCGGTCCCGAACTTCTCCCGGTACGCCACCTCTGAAACCGGCCGCCGCTTGTTCTTCCCCAGCTTCACCGCGGGCCAGCCCATCGGGATCACCGCGTCGATGTGCGTGCCTTCTGGCACCCCGAGGAAGTCCTTGAGTTCCTGCTCCTTCAGCTTCCCGCGCGATGTCGTCAGGACCGTCCCGAGCCCCGCCGCGTGAGCCGCGAGGAGCAGGTTCTGGATTCCCGGATACACCGATCCACCCCAGGCGGCGGAGCCAGTCGCCGACATTCCAAACGGGTTCTCGGCGCACACGAAAATGATCACCGGGACTTCGTCCCACGGTGTCCGTCCGGGAGCGGGGGCTTCATCTACGAGTTCGGCGAGCTTCTTCTTCGCCGCCGGATCGGTTACGACGATGAACCGCAGGACCTGCACGTTCTTGGCGCTCGGCGCCCGGGTTGCGGCCCGGAGAATCTTCTCGATGAGGACGTCGTCGATGGGGTCGCTGGTGAACTCGCGAACGGCACGTTGCCGGGCCATCAACTCGGTCAGGGAATCCAGGCTGGCGATTTCGGTCATGGTGTCATCCTTGGGGCGGAAAGTGACACCGAGTCTAGCCGGTCTGCAGGCGTGTTTAAACGCCGATGTAGGTCATCCGCTTCACATCCGCCGCACGACGGCGCGAGCCTCCCCGGACGATTGGCCCGGTATCTGCCTTGCATGCCAATCGGTGGCGTCGTAATGTGTCTGTAGCTGGATTGGATAGCGTGCCGCTGAAGGTACTGCCAGCTCCCCACTTTGTCCGTGCGTCCATACAGTCCGAGCGTTGGACGCGGAAACACCTTACGTTTTCATCGCACCCCTCACCGCCCTCCAGGCACGCACACCCCTCTAAACGGTAGTCGCATTGGAAGAAACTGAAACCCAGGAACCGACCACAAGCCCCGAAGCCACTTCGGAAGACGGGCACGCTCTCGCCCCGGCCCCTCGCCGCCGGACAACCCGCCCAAAGGCGGCGCCTGCGCCGGAAGACGTGGTGGATGTCGCTGCCACGATAGGCAATAACGCGTCCCCGCCGGCCGATGCCGAGGTCGGGGAAAAGCCGCGCCGGCAGCGCCCCTTCCGCCGCGAGACCGCGGACTCCGCTGAAGCTCCCCCTTCCCCTGTCGATGCGCCCTCCGCCGACTCCCCGGTCACGGATTCGCCGCCCGCTGGCGCACCCCAGGAACGCACGTTCACCCGCCACGGCCGGAACGAGAACCGCGAAGGCGTCGAACAGCGCCAGGAACAGCAGCCCCGTGGGGAACGCCGCTGGAGAGATCGCGACAACCGGGGCGACCGTGGAGAACGGCGCTGGGGCGAGCGTGAGGCCCCGCGCGACCGTGACTCCCAGGACCAGGAAGAGCGTCAGACTCGCAGCCAGATGGCACCCCTCAACATCGCCGAGATGGAACAGAAGTCGCGCGAGCAACTCGCCGAACTCGCCATCGCGATGGGTCTCGATGAAGCCGCCACCCTGCGTAAGACCGACCTCATCTTCCGATTGCTCCAGGCGCAGGCGGAGGTACGGGGAAACGTCTTCTCCGGCGGCTTCCTGGAAGTCAGCGACGACGGAAACTACGGGTTCCTGCGTGGCGAGTCCATGCTCGGCGGCCCTCACGACATCTACGTCTCGCAGTCCCAGCTTCGCAAGTTCGGTCTCCGTCCCGGCGACTATGTAACCGGACAGGTGCGGCACCCCAAGGACAATGAGAAGTACTACGGCCTGCTGAAGGTCGAAGCGGTCAACGGCATGGATCCCGAAGTGGCGAAGCGGCGCCCCTACTTCGAGAACCTCACGGCGATCTTCCCGCGCGAACAACTCAAGCTCGAAACCACCCCGGACAACCTCACCCACCGCATCATTGACCTGATCGCCCCATCGGGCGCGGCCAGCGGCGCTCATCGTCTCGCCGCCGAAAGCCGGCAAGACGATGCTGTTGAAGAACATCGCCAACGGCATCTCCACCAACTACCCGGACGTCCACCTCATGGTCGTCCTCATTGGCGAACGGCCCGAAGAAGTCACCGACATGAAGCGGAGCGTGCGCGGAGAAGTCGTCAGCAGCACGTTCGATGAGCCGGTCGAAGACCAGACGCGCGTCGCCGAACTGGCGCTTGAGCGCGCCAAGCGTCTCGTTGAAGGCGGCAAGGACGTCGTCATCCTCATGGACTCGATCACGCGCCTGACGCGCGCCTACAACGTCGCCCTGCCATCGAGCGGCCGCACCCTTTCCGGCGGCGTCGACCCGGTTGCGCTCTACCCGCCCAAGCGGCTCTTCGGCGCCGCCCGGAAGGCTGACGAGGGTGGATCGCTCACCATTCTCGCCACCTGTCTCGTCGACACCGGCTCCCGCATGGATGAAGTCGTTTTCGAGGAGTTCAAGGGCACCGGCAACCTGGAATTGCGCCTGGACCGCAAGCTGGCGGAACGCCGCTTCTACCCGGCGATCGACCTCCAGGGGAGCAGTACCCGGCGCGAGGAGCTCCTGCTCGATGAGAAGACCCTCCGTGGAGTCTGGCTCGTGCGCCGGATGACGGCTATGATTTCACAGAACTCGCCGAACCAGATCGAGGCGACCGAGCGGCTCCTCGAACGGATCGCGCGGACTTCGACGAATGAGGAGTTCCTCGGAACGTTGAAAACAGAGCTCTAGGGCACTCACCTAAGGGCCCTGTGATCCGGCAATCAGCAATCGCCGGAATAGCTTCGAAAGGAGGAGGCGAGCAAGGTTAGGCCAGGCTCAGCCTGTGGTGCGTGTACCCGCCCGCCACCCTGACCGGATTCGCGTTATGGCATTCAAACTGTCTCGCGCGCGTAGCCACGCACACTCGAAGCGCCCCGGCCGGTTCACCGTCCATGGCCTCGTCGTGAGTCTTGCCGTGGGCGCTGTCGTCTTCGCGAGCCACTTCCCGAGCGCCTCCAACGTTTCTGCCTCCACAACCCTCCCTACCTTCAGCCTCTCCGGCATGGCGGGCACCACCCAGGCCCGTTCGCTCACCGCTTTCCGCCCCTCCGCCAGCATCCAGACCATGGATTCAGTCGCGACAACGAACCTCCGGACGGAAGTCCTGAGCGTCCGCGCAGTTGGCGCCGTCTCGCCGACGACTTCACTCTCATCCGGCGTTTCGGCCGCGGCCGCCTCGCTTGGTGAAGTCGGTGCGGGAGTGAAGCCCCTGGCCGATATCATCGATCCGCGTAGCCCCATCGTTGAATACCGCACCCAGGGCGGCGATTCGATCAGCGGTATCGCCTCCCGCTACGGCGTCTCGATGGCGACCATCCTTGCCAACAACCCGACGTTGCATGCCGACAACCCGAACCTCATCCAGCGGGACCAAATCATCATCGTCCCGCGCAAGGACGGCATCCTCTACAAGGTCGGCTACGGCGATACCGTAGCGAAGATCGTTGGCCAGTACGACAACATCGATGCCGACACGGTCGTCTCCTATAAGCCCAACAACATCGCCAACCCGAACCAGCTCGAACAGGGCCAGTACCTCCTCCTCCCCGGCGCGACGATTAAACCCCCGCCGCCGCCGCCACCGCCACCGCCCGCCAGCAGCACCGGTAACCCCGGCAGCGGTCCGGGCGTCGGAACCAACCAAGGCAGCGGCACCGCACTGCCTTCCGGCGGCAAGTTCAAGAACTTCCCCCTCGGTGGTTGGCGCTCGGTCAGCGACGCATTCGGCACTCCGCGTGGCGCTGGCTCCTACCACACGGGCATCGACCTCGACATGTACAGCTTCGCCTTCTCGCCGATCTTTTCTGTCTGCGATGGAGTGGTGACGACCACCGAGTACCTCACCTACAGCTACGGCTACCACGTCATTGTCGACTGTGGGGATGGCTGGACGACCCTCTACGCCCACATGAGCCAGATCAACGTGACTCCCGGCCAGCGCGTCAGCGCAGGCGCCACGCTCGGTCTCACCGGTCTCACCGGCTTCACCACCGGTCATCACCTGCACTTCGAAATCCGCTACAACGGCGGCTATGTGAACCCCGCGCTCTACCTGAACTTCTAGCCGAACTGAAACAGTGCGGACGCGAAGGATTCCGAGCCGGCGGTGTTCAGCTCCCGGCGACTCCTGACAGAGCCTGCTCCGCGCGTTCGATGGCCGTGGCCAGCGCCCCTTCGGGCGAATTGCCGGCGCCGGACGCGACCGGCTTGTTCCCGGACCGCACCACGGCGGTCCAGAGGCTGTTTCAGTTGTTCAGCGAGGCTTCGGCGACGTACTCAACGCCGTGGATACGGACGGCTTTCGATTCGAACGGGGTCATTGACCGCCTCCTCTCGTTGCGATGTTACACCCCCAACGGTGGCGGTCGGAACGTGCGCGGAGTCTGACACCGGCCGGATCTGCAGCCATACTTCCCGGCACGAGCGTGCGTTCGAAGATGAGGTAGGGCAATGACCGAGATCAACGGGGGCCGCCTGGCCGCCAGGCAACTCAAACAAGCGGGGATCGATACAGCCTTCGGGGTTGTCGCGGGGCCGATGATCGAAGTGATGGCCGGCATGCAGGCCGAGGGCATCCGGGTAGTGAACTGCCGCCACGAGGAGTCCGCCTGTTTCGCCGCCTCTGCGTGGGGTTACCTGAAGAAGAAACCCGGCGTGGTCGTGGCGGGTTCGGGACCGGGCATGATCAACACGGTCACCGGGCTTCACGTCGCGACCGAGTCCTGCATGCCGCTCGTCGTCCTCGGCGGATCGGTAGACGGACGGACGCGTGGGCTTGGCGGGTTCCAGGAAGCCGACCAGGTCGCGTTCGCGAAGCCCGGCTGCAAGTGGACGGCACAGGTCGACAGCACCGAACGCATCCCGGAGCTGGTGCACCTTGCCCTGGGGAAGGCAGTCAGCGGGCGGCCCGGAGGCGTCTACCTCGACTTCCCCGGACAGTTCGTTCGCCGCCGTGTGGACGACGAGGCAGTCCCGCTGCGGACGGGAGGCCCGCAGGTCTCTGCGCCGCACCCGGACCCGCGGATGGTCGAGTCGATCGCCTCGATGCTGGCGTCAGCGAAGCGGCCACTCGTGCTTGTGGGCAAGGGCGCGGCCTGGGCGGACGCGACATCCGGGCTGACGCGGCTGGTGGGGCTCGGGATCCCGTATGTGGCGTCGCCGATGGGGCGCGGCGTGATCGCCGATGACAACCCTATGTGTATGAACGCTGCCCGTTCGGCGGCGCTCGCCGGCGCGGACGCAGTCCTGATGGTGGGCGGGCGGTTCAACTGGATCTTCCAGTTCGGACGGGCTCCGCGCTTCGCGACCGACGTCCGCTTGGCCCAGATCGACATCGTGCCGGAAGAGATGACGAACGCCGCCGACCTCGAGTTCGGCCTCGTGGCGGATTGCGCTGCCGCGAGCGAAGCCATCTCCGATGCGCTCACGGGCCGGGCGCTGGCGACGACGGGGACGGGCTGGGCGGAAGCGCTCCGCACTGACGCGGCGAAGAATGAAGCCGCGATCGGAGAACAGATGGCTTCCGACCGGGAGCCGATCAACCACTTCCGCCTGCTTCGCGAAGTGCGTGATGCCGTCCCCCGGGACGTCAACATCAGTGTCGATGCAGAGCTGACGATGGCGGTTTCGCGGGCAGTGCTACCGAGCTACAACCCGCGCTCCCTCCTCAATTCCGGAACAACGGGCTGCATGGGGACGGGCGTTCCCTACGCGCTCGGCGCCAAGCTGGCGATGCCCGAGCGTCCGGCGGTGGCGGTCATCGGCGATTACGCATTCGGGGCGGCAGCGATGGAAGTCGAGACCGCGGCGCGGATCGGTGCGAACGTGGTGTTCGTGATTTCGAACAACGGGGGCATCGCGGGCCATTCGATCCAGGACCGGATGTTCGCGCCGGATTCGCCGCCCATCGCCGCACTGCTGCCGGTGGATTACGAGCGCATGGGCGAGATGGTCGGGGGGTTCTCGGCGCGCGTTACCGACCCGGCAGAGATCCGCCCGACCCTGGAAAGGGCGCTGAACGCGGGCAAGGTCGCCGTCATCAACGTCATCACCGACCCGAAGGGCGGCAGCCGCGGGTCGATGTACCTGGGCTGACAGGTGACAGCCGATGGGGGCGCCGGCGGGGGTCAAGAAGTGGGTTGTGCCCGGGCTCGCTCAAGGGCGAGGCGTCAGTGGTCCGGGCTTCGGCTCCCCTACCCCCAGCTCTCCCAATAACGTCCGGACGCGTGCCGCGATGTCGTCGCGGATGCGGCGCACGACTTCGATCGGCTGACCCGCCGGGTCGTCGACGGTCCAGTCGAGGTAGCGCTTGCCGGCGTAAATGGGGCAGGCGTCTCCGCATCCCATCGTGATGACCACATCGGACGACTCGACGACGTCATGAGTGAGGGGTTTCGGAAACTCCGCGGATAGGTCGATCCCGATCTCCGCCATGGCCTCAACCACGCGGGCGTTGATCGACTCGGTAGGGGCAGACCCGGCCGAGCGGACGTGGACGCTTCCCGAACTGAGCGATGCCGTGAGTGCCGCAGCCATCTGCGAGCGACCGGCATTGTGGACACAGACGAAGAGGACTTCAGGCATGTGGTTCGTACTCGCTCCCCGGACTCTCGCCTTGGCAGGATAGCTGGCCCACAGGCATAGTCTGCGAGAGAAATGTGTGTTGTGTGCGCCCGCGCAGAGCGCTGTTCTGCTCGAGCGGCGTTGTCCGGCAGCTTTCCCGGTTCTGGCGCTTCCGCTACTCTCCCGGGCGGGCGTTAACGCGGCGTTAGCGGAGCCGGCTGCCCTGGTCCGTGGGACGCTCGAAGAACCGCCGCCCCAGAGCGAGACGTACACCAGAGCTACCAGGACCGGCACTTCGATGAGCGGGCCGACGACACCCGCGAGCGCCTGACCGGAGGTGACTCCGAATGCGCCGATGGCGACCGCGATGGCCAGTTCGAAATTGTTGCCCGCCGCGGTGAAGGCGAGCGTCGCCGTCTTCGGGTAGGGCAGGCCACGCCCGCGGCCCCAGGCAAACGCGGCCGTCCACATGAGGGCGAAGTAGAGGAGGAACGGCACGGCGATGCGGGCGACGTCGAGCGGTTGCGAGGTGATCGCGTCGCCCTGGATGGCGAAGAGGACGGTGATCGTGAAGAGGAGGCTGTAGAGCGCCCACGGCCCGATGCGAGGAAGGAACCGCTGCTCGTACCACACGTCGCCCTTCCTGTGCCGGCCGATGACACTCGTCAGGAGCCCGAGTACGAGCGGCACTCCGAGGAAGATGAGGACGGACTTCGCGATGTCCCAGAAGACGAAGTCGACGGCGGTCTCCTGGAGCCCAAGCCATCCGGGAAGCGTTTCGAGATAGAAATAGCCCATCACCGCGTAGGCGGCCACCTGGATGAACGAGTTGAGTACGACGAGGACCGCCCCTGCCTCGATGTCGCCGTGTGCAAGGGAGTTCCAGATGAGGACCATCGCGATGCATGGCGCGAGTCCGACAAGGATGACGCCAGTGCGGTATTCCGGCAGGTCGCGAAGAAAGACCCATGCGAGCGTGAACATGAGTGCCGGGCCGATGAGCCACGCGAACATCACGGACGAACCCACGAGTGGCTTGTCTGTCGTCGCATCGCCAAGGCGGTCGTACCGGACCTTCGCGAGGACCGGGTACATCATGCCGAGCAATCCGATGGCGATCGGCAATGAGGTCTGGTCGATCTTGACGCGGTCGAGCTGGTCGTTCAGGTCCGGAAAGGCGCGTCCGAGAAGAAGGCCGAGCGCCATCGCGATGCCGATCCAGACAGGCAGGAAGCGGTCGAGCGTGGAGAGCTGGGCGAGCACGGAGCTATCGGGGTGTTCGGCGGGCGCGGCGGACTTCTGCAAGGTTGAAGGATCCTCCGGGGGTGGTCCGATTCGACGTTGCCACGCAGCCGTTAACGGCCCGTTAGCACTCTTCTTCACTCCACGTCGGTCCTGCCGTAGGCACGAAGCGGGATGGAGACGGGCTGGCGACAGACCGGCGGGAGTGCCGGGGCCTGGATACTTCTACTCGCGGGAGTACGAACCGACGAGCCGATTCATCCCGAGCGTATGCGCCTCGATCTTCTCAAGCACCTGCCAGAGAGATAGGCCCGGAGCAAGGTCGAGTTCAGCATCGAGGGCGAACACCCAGAAGTAGTAGAGGTGGGTTCCATGTCCTGGTGGGGGCATGGGGCCGCCGTAGCTCTGCTTGCCGAATCCGGTTTGGCCCTCGGTGTGGCCTCTGGCGGCTTCCGGCAGGCTGCGGACCGAGCCCGGGATGTTGTAGAGCACCCAGTGGACAAAGCCGTACGTGCCTCCTGCGATGAGCGGGGCATCAGGATCGTGGCAGGCGATGACGAAGGAGCGCGTCCCTTCTGGCACATTCGACCACTCCAGGGCGGGCGAGACGTCCTCCCCCTCACCGGTGTGCTTCCTGGGTATGCGGGCGAGATGTTCGAATGCGGGGCTCTTCAGCTGCATGGTGGAGAGGGCGAACTTCATGGCAACCTCCGGACGGGAACGAGTTGCGGCAAGCGGAGATGTTGGCACAGCGAGGCCGGTTCCGCCACGATCCCGCGGCCGAACGTGGAGCGTGCCTCCCCTTTCGGGAGACCCGCGGTAGTTTCGACGACGCCGAGTCAGCGGCCGGTCGCGCCGGTGGAGACGGTGGTGGTAGTGGACTTCGTCCCGCCGCTATAGGCGCCGGCCGGATAGAGACCCATCTGGTGCGCGCCGGTGGCGGTACCACCGGTGTACACGTCATAGGTGACGCCGGACTGGAGTTTCGGAGAAGACACGACGAGCGATTGGAAGCTCTTCTCGGATTTGAATGTGACGATCTCTTCCCCGCCGGCCGTCTGGATGTGGACGATGGCACCGGCCGGCTGCACGGCGCTAAAGCGGAGGGCGATCGACTTGATGGTCGAGGATGCACCTGGTGACTGTGCCATGCCGGCGCTGCCTGCAGCGACGATGAACCCGCCAGTCATGTTGAACGTGCCGTCGTAATCGAGTGCGCCGTTGTTGTTGGCGGTTGGCCCCTGGACGATGAGGGTGCCCCCGGTCATCGTGACGGACCCGTTGATGTCGATGCCATCGCCGTTGGCGCTCACCAGGATGGTGCCGCCGTTGATGGTGAGGGTGTTGTTTCCGGCTACGGCGCCTCCGGGCCGAGCGCCGGGCACGCCGCCTCCCGTGCCGTCGGCGGCATTCAGGCCATCGTCGCTGGCGACGACGGTGATCTCGCCGCCATTGATGACGAGGGCGATGCTTTCGAGCCCCTCGTAGGACTTCGTGATGTTCACCGTCCCGCCATTGACGGTGACAGACTTGTCACCGTGGATGGCATCGTCCCCGGTGGCGATGGTGAGGTTGCCGCCATCGATCGTGACGGCGACGTTGGAGTGCAGGGCGTCATCGGCTGAGTCGATCGTGAAGGTCCCGCCCTTGATGGCGACGCTGGCCGCCCCCTTGATCGCCTTGGCCGAAGCATCGGCAGCGACCTTCGCCGCCGCGCCACCGCCGGTGGTGATCGCGAGCTTGCCGCCTGCGACCGTGACGGTCGACTCCGCCTGGATGCCATCGCCGGCCGCCGTGATGGCGAGAGTCCCATCAAGGATGGTTACGAAGCCGAGAGCGGTGTCCTCGGCGTTGTCGGCTTTGAGGCCATCGCCGCCGGCCTTCACCGTCAGTGAGCCTCCCTTGACCACGAGGTAGTCCTTGCCGCGGACCGCGTCATCCGCGGCCTCAACCACGATCGTGCCGCCAGCGATGACCAGGCCATCCTTGCCGGTGATGCCGTCGTTGTACTTACCCGTCACTGTAAGCGAACCGTTGCCCGCGATGGTGAGGTCGGCAGTGCTGTAGAGCGCGGCATTTGGCTCATCGGTGGAAGAGTCGGCGAAGGTGTATTTCGCGCCGTCGGTAAGGGTGTTCTTCGAACCGTCGGCGAGGATGACGACGACCTTCTTCGCATCGGTCACCGTGAGGGCCGCCTGGTCGCCATTGGTGATGGTGACGCCGTTGAGAATGAGGCGGACGGTGTCCTTGTCGTCGGTATCGACGACGACTTGGCCGTCGCTGAGTGTGCCGCTAAGCCGGTAGGAACCAGCCTCGGTAATGGTCACTGTTGAGCCGGAGACTTTGACCGAACTGCGGGCAGACGTGGCGGTCGTGCCCTTGAGTTCGATGGCAACGACCGTCGACTCGTCCCAGGTGTAATCGGCGGGGTCATCGTGGGTCGAGCCATCGCTGGTGGTGGACGCGGTTGGCGTACTGCCGGTGGCCTTCGTGTTGGCGGCGGCCGGCGAGGACGTGGCGCCTGCGGCCGTTGCCGCTCCGCTTTCGTTCGAGGACGTGCACGAGGACAGGGCAGCCGCCGCGACGGCGGCTGCGAGGGCAAGGGAAAGAAGTCTGCGCATGGAGGTGCTCTTTCGGAAATGCATGGGGTTCTCTGGTTGAACTCTGGAAGCGGTAGGTGAGAGCGCGATGAGAACGCTCCCCACGGGTCAGGATGTGGTGAAGGCGCCGGCAGCGACGGGTTTCGATCCTGGCGGACAGGAATGCCACGGGTAACAGCCTCTTCATGGGAGGGACTTCATCGGTGAAGTGGCTCGATATCGAAAGTGACAGTAGGGCGCGAAGATGAGAAAGGCGTGAGACTGGCATTGGCAGGCGCTACCCATGTTTGACGCCGGCACGGGGCGAGACAATGCTTTCACCGGCCCGAGCCCGGGACGCCGCCCCGTAGACGCTCGCCGGAACCGCTTTCCACGAAGAGGAGCAGTCCATGGACTTCGACCTGACCGAGGAGCAGCGGCTCCTGAAGGCGACCGTGCGTGAATACCTCGAGAAGGAGATCGCGCCTCAGGTCAACGAGTATGAGGCGAAGGGGCAGCTCTCGCGCGAAGACGCGATCCGTTTCATCAAGCAGCTCATGCCCTTCGGGTTCTACAACGGCCGGCACGATGAAGAATGGGGCGGGTCGAACCTGGACGCGAAGACGTATGGGGTTATCAACGAGGAACTGGCGCGGGTCTGGGCCGGTCTTTGCGGGACGTTGTTTATCGCCGGGATGCTGCCTTCCGGAGGCGACGACGCTGAACGGCGAGAGGCGAAAGCCCGGATGCGCTCGGGCGAGAGCATCGGCTGCGGCGGCATTACGGAGCCCGATCACGGGTCTGATTCGTCCTATCTGCAGACGCGGGCGACACTCGATGGCGACGAGTGGGTGGTGAACGGCACCAAGAACTGGATCTCGTGCGCGCCCATCGCCGATCACGTGAACCTGATGGTGAATGTCGACCCGGAGAAGGGGCGTGCCGGCATCCGCAGCCTCCACGTGAGGAAGGATGTCTCTCCCTGGGACGCGGCGCGAAGCAACAACCTCTTCGGATTGAAGGCGTGGCCGAACGGCGAGCTGCGATTCGACGACGTCCGCGTGCCCCGGGTGAATATGCGCGGGATGGGCGGCAACCGCCCGGCCGAGGGTGAAGCGCCGGCTGCGAGCACGCAGGTCTGGAACTTCCAGGAACCGCGGACGATGCTTGCGATCATGGGCGTGGGGCTTGGGCAGGCCGCCATCGACGCGTCGATCGCCTACATGCGTGAGAGGCGCCAGTTCGGGAGGCCGATCGGGAGCTTCCAACTCATCCAGGGGATGCTGTACGAGATGGTCGCGGAGACCGAAGCGGCCCGCTTCCTGACGCTGCGCGCGATGGACATGCAAGACAAGGCCCAGGATTCGACCTGGCAAGCTGCCCTGGCCAAGGGCTTTTCGACGGAGATGGCCGGGAGGGTAACCTCGAAGGCGATCGAGATCCACGGAGCCCTTGGCCTCATGGAGGGATACCCCATTGAGCGGTACTTCCGGGATGCCCGAGCGCTGACGATCCCGGATGGTACGACGGAGATCCAGAAGCTCGTCGTCGGCCGGCAGTTGACCGGTATTTCGGCGATTCACTGACGAACGGGAGAGGAAGGAGCACGAAGATGGAGACAGTTCGACCACCGTTGTGGATTACGGATGAGGCGGGCGCGCCGCTCCTGCGCGGGATGCACTGTTCCGGCTGCGGCGCGGACCTGTTTCCTCCGCAGGAATACGGCTGCATCCGCTGCGGGGCCTATGGCGACCGCTTGCGCGAGCGCGACCTCCCGGCGGTGGGCACGGTGCTCTCGTTCGCGGAGGTCCACGTACATCAGAGCCACCCTGTCCCCTTCACGCTGGCTGAGATCGAACTGGATGCAGGACCAATCGTGCGCGCAGCCCTCGCACCGGGGAGCCGGCCCCGCATTGGACAACGGGCGCGCGGACTAATCGTCGCCGACGAGGGAGATGCGCGGCTGGAGTTCGCGCTTGCCGGAGAGGCTCAATCATGAAGACGCTTTCAGACATGCGGCCCGTGTACGTCGTCGGGATTGGGCTTCACCCGTATCAGAACCGTTCGCAAACCTCGTATGTGACGCTCGGCCTTCGGGCCGTCCGCGAGGCGTTGGCCGACGCGGCGATCACCTGGCCGGACGTCGAGAGCGCCTATGTCGGCAATGCGCTGATTGGGATGGCGGCCGGTGCGGCGATGCTTCGCTACCTCGGGGCGACCGGGATCCCGTTCGCCCAGGTGGAGAACGCTTCGGCTTCGGGTTCGACGGCGTTCCGTCACGCTGCCCACGAAGTTGCGGCGGGGTATACCGACGTCTCCCTGGCGATGGGAGTTGACACGGTCGACCAGTGGCGGTCGGGGCCGGCGAAGGCGGGCGTTCGGGGACTCGCGGATCACCTCTCCGCGCCGTTCACCCACTTTGCGATGCTGACCCAGAAGTACATGGATGAGACCGGCGCCACCCCGGAGCAGATCGCGAAGGTCGCGGTGAAGAACCACCGCAACGGCGCGTTCAACCCCTACGCTCAGCGGCAGCAGGTGAGGACGCTCGAAGAAGTCCTCGCGCCTCCGCTCATCTCAGGCGTGCTCACCAGGCTGCAGTGCACACCGGTGGGCGAAGGAGCAGCAGCGGTCATCGTGATGTCCGAGGAGGGTCTCACCCGGCACGGAATTCCCCGCAGCCGGGCCGTCCAGGTGCTCGCTTCGGCTTCCCGTTCGGAACAGCCCTTCGGCCGCGAGAATGGCGACGTTGCCCTGACCAGGGCGACGACGCTCGAGGCCTACGCCCAGGCGAGTGTCGAACCACGCGATATCGATGTCGTCGAGGTGCACGACGCCTTCAGCATTGAGGAATTGCTCTACGTCGAGGCGATGGGCTTTTGTAAGCCAGGCGGAGCGGCCGCAGAGCTCGAGGCCGGAGCCTTCGATATCGGCGGCCGGCATGCTGTAAGCCCGTCCGGCGGGCTTATCGCCATGGGGCACCCGCTGGGGCCGACCGGCGTGGGACAGGTTGCCGAGGTCGTCCGCCAGCTGCGCGGCGAGGCGGGCGTCCGCCAGCAGCCCAACGCGCGCATGGGTCTGACCCACATGGTGGGCATCGGGCCGGTGTGCCTGGTCCACATTCTGCGCGCCGCGACGGCCTGAACGGTCCAGCCGCGTGTGGCCTTCGGCGCGCCTGCGTTACCCTTCCCGGTAACCACCGGACGGAGGCCCTCGCATGGCCGACCTTTACATTGGCAAAAAGTTCAACGCGGCCGACAAGTCGCTTGGCGACCGGTTCTTCCTCGATTCGGGGGACCTGACGACGCATGGAATCGTCATCGGCATGACCGGCTCCGGCAAGACCGGATTCTCCATCGGGATCATCGAAGAATTGCTGAAGGCGAAGGTGCCGGTCATTGTGATCGACCCCAAGGGAGACATGGGGAACCTCGCGCTGGCCTTCGATCGGCTGGCGCCCGAGCAATTCGAGCCGTGGATCGACAGGGATGAGGCCGCCCGCGAGGGGAAGAGCGTCGGCGACATGGCGAAAGCAGCCGCGGAAACATGGGCAAAAGGCCTCCACGATTGGGGCATCGAGGCTCCCAATGTCGCCGCCTATGCCGCGGGGCGTCGAATACGGATGTACACGCCCGGAGCGACGGCCGGGATCCCGATCAACCTGATCGACTCCCTGGCCGCCCCCGGAATGGACTTCGAACAGAACGAAGAGGAGTTGCGCGATGAGATCGACTCGATCGTTACGGCGCTCCTCGGCCTCGTCAAGATCGCGGCCGACCCGGTAAGCAGCCGGGAATATATCTACCTCTTCAGCCTGATCGAGAACGCGTGGCGGAACAACCAGGACCTCGACCTGCATTCGCTCATCGCCCAGGTGGCGAATCCCCCGATCCAGAAAGTCGGCGCACTGGCGGTGGACGCCTTCTACCCCCAGAAGGACCGGGATGGCCTGATGTTCGCGCTGAACAATCTGGTGGCCTCGCCCCCGTTCGAGGTATGGCGGCAGGGCCAACCGATCGACATCGAGTCGTGGGTACGGAGTGCGGACGGGCGGCCGCAGCTCTCGATCGTGTACACGGCCCATCTTGAGGACGAGCAGCGGATCTTCGTGACTGCGCTCATCCTGAACAAGCTGAAGACGTGGATGCGAAAGCAGCCGGGGACCAGCGAGCTGCGGCTGTTGTTCTACATGGACGAGATCTTCGGGTACTTCCCGCCGTCCGCGAACCCCCCGACGAAGAAGCCGCTGCTGACGCTGCTGAAACAGGCGCGCGCGTATGGCGTAGGGATCCTGCTTTCGACTCAGAACCCCGTCGACCTGGACTACAAGGGCCTTGGGAACATGGGGTTCTGGGCGATCGGCCGCCTGCAGACGACGCAGGACCAGAACCGGGTGAAGCAGGGCATCGAGGCGGCATTGGCTGATGCGGCGAGCGACATCTCGTTCGAGACGCTCATTGGCGGGGTGCAGAAGCGCGTCTTCCTGGTGCACGACATCCACCGGAAGAAGCCGGAACTGGTGAACTCGCGCTTCGCGATGTCGTACCTCCGCGGGCCGCTGACGCGGGACGAGATCCGCGGCCTGGGCGAGGCAATCTCGGGGACGGCGGCCGAGAAGCAGGCGCTCACTTCCGCAGCGAGCCCGGCCGCGCACGCGGGGGGCACAGCGCGCACTTCGACGCCGGCGCCCGCCACGTCGCCCGCCCTCCCTTCGCCGCTGAGAGCGAAGTACCTGGACCTGCGTGGCGGAAATATGGCCGAAGCCTACGTCGTCGTGAAGACGGCCGCCCGCTACAGAGCCGGCGGGGTGGCCTCGGACGAAGTGAAGCGCACGCTCGCGTTCCGGCTTGCGCCGGACATGGCACTTGGCGAGCTACTCGACCAGGAACCCATCGAGGTTGATGATGACCGGCTTTCAGGCGACCTGCCCGCTGGCCTGATGTTCGGCGATTTGCCCGGCTTCGCTGCAGCCAGCGACGGAGCGAAAGTGATCGAACGGGCACTTCGCGACCGCCTGGACGACCGCCTGGCGGCCGAGCTCATCTTCGACCCGGTGACCAGGAAGTTCTCAAACCTCGGTGAGGACGAGGCGGCCTTCGCGGCACGCCTTGGAGGCTCGGCCGGCGTCTCTGCGAAGCGCACAGCCCTGGATACGAAAATCGCGAAGCTGGAGCGCGACATCGCCTCCAAGCGCGAGGAAGTCAAGGGGCGGAAGTTCGAGAAATGGCTTTCGGTCCTGACGGCGATCCTTTCGAATCTGAACGTCTTCACCGGTAGCTCGAAAAGGGTGAAGACGACCGGCATGGGCAGCGTGCTGACGAAGAACCGGATGGAGAACACGGCTGAGAACCGGAGAGAAGCCCTCGAGGCCCAGCTCAAAGAGCTTAGGGCCCAGCGCGAGGAGCTGGATGCGCCGGAAACCAGCCGCTTCGAGCGGCGGACCATCAAGCCCACCAAGACCGACGTTTCGATCATTCGCTACGACATCGCCTGGGTGTATTAGCCGTTGGGAAGGGGGAACCGCCCTGGCCCCGGGAAATGGGGTGTCGAACGGCTCGGCGGAACGGGGGCCATGTTGAGTCGTCTGGGGAGAGACCGCGGTCTGGCGTGCGAACCGGAGTTCGTTCTCCACTGGGAGACTTCAGGTCGGACCCGGGGCACGCGGAAGTAACGGCGACGTTCGGGAACCTCGAGACGGACGTCGAGCCGCTCGCCGGCCTGATGCGCGAACACATTGAAGTGCACGGCCTCGTTACGGCAGCGCGTGAGGCCGTGGATCTGGCGATCGAGCGTCCCGGGCAGGCCGAACTCGCTCTGGCGGCGATGGAGAACCTTCGCGACCTCGTTGCGTACCTGGAAGTGGACCTCGTGATCCACATCGCGAAGGAGGAGGACGTGCTCTTCCCGGCCCTGCGCGGGTTCGCGGCGGAAATCGACAAGGTCGTCGCTGAAATGGTGGAACAACATGACGAGGTCCGCCTGCGGAAGGCGATCATCGAGCGTGCGCTTGCCCATGTGGACGGGACGCATGACGAAGTCCAAGTCGAAGCCGCCGGGATTTCGGCGGCGCTAGCACGTGCGGGCCATGCGCCTTCGGTGGAGGCACTGATCGAATTGCTCGACGGCGTGAAGCGGCTCGACTGGATCCTCCAGGGGCACTTCGGCGATGAAGAGGACGACCTGTTCCCGCCAGCGCTCGAGCTGCTGACGCCAGAGGTCTTCGCTGAGCTGGCGCGCCAGGCGAAGGCGCTCGAGGAGTAGTTTCGGGCCTTGCTTCCAGGGCATCCAACGACCCGGCGGGTGGATCAGCCGAATACGCCCCGCGCGGCGTATTCGGCCACCTCGTCCTCGCTCACACCGGCATTGGCAAGGATGTCCGCCGTGTCCGCTCCGGCGGCCGAAGCCGGCCCGCGCGCCGAGATCCCAGCCCCGCGGATGACCCAGGGGGCGCCGACGGTTTCGTATGTGCCGTTCGGTAAAGTGAGAGGCTGAAAGGCGTCGCGCAGGCGCAGGGCCGGGTCGTTCACGACATCGGGCAGTTCGGTGAGCGGCGCCCAGATGACTCCGTTGGCATCGAGAAGAGGCCGCCAGTATTCGAGGTCCTGCTTCAAGAACGCGGCTTCGATGAACGAGGAGAGTTCGGCGCCGCGCGCCCGCCGGGCCGCCATCGTGAGGTAGGCCGGGTCCCTTGCCATCGCATCGCACCCAAGCGCCGCGCAGAGCTTCGGCCAGTATGGGTCCGGCGTCATGTGGACGAGCAGGAGCCACTGCCCGTCCCGGGTAGGGTACGTGTTGAAGAGCGGGTTATCCGGCGCGGTCCGGTCGAAGGTCTTCGGCTGCGCGCCGTCGACGAGGGTGCGGGAGAAGTCGGTGGCGATGGTGTAGACGCCGGTCTGCTGGAGGGAGATGTCGACGACCTGGCCCTCGCCCGTGAGGTCGCGCAGGCGCAGGGCCGCGAGCGTGGCGGCGACGGCGTTGATGCCGGTCGTATGGTCGCCCTGGGCGATGCGGCTGAGGACAGGGGGGCGCGCCAGGGTGTCCCACCAGCGACATGATCCCCGAGCGGGTCCAGAAGGCTGAGAAATCGAAGCCTGGCCGGGTGGCGTCGGGGCCTTCGAGACCGTACCCCGTGACGGCGACGAAGACGAGCCGCGGATTGCGTGCGAGACACGACTCAGGCGTAAGGCCGAACCGCTGAAGACGGGGCATCATCAGGTTGGTGAGGAAGACGTCCGCCGTTTCGAGCAGGCGGAGAAGCAGTTCAGGGCCGCCTTCGGAGTCGAGAGCGATGGTGACGGACTTCTTGCCCCGGTTCTCGAGTTCGAAGAGGAAGTTGAACGGCATGTTGCCGGGGGCGCCGGTTGGGATAACGCCGCGCATGACTTCGCCGCCGGGTGGTTCGATCTTGATCACGGTAGCGCCCAGATCGGCCATGAGCGCGCCGGCGGAAGGTGCGGCCACGTAGTTTGCGGCTTCGATGACGGTGATCCCGGAGAGCGGCGCGGGCATGGGGTGTATTGAGCAACGAGTGATGAGCAATGAGCAATGCAGGGGAGGAGTGAGAAGTAGAATAGTGGGGGAGGTTGGCGCGGGGGGCGCCGCCCCCGCCCGCCCGGTGGGGGGGGGGGGGCGGGGGGGGGGGGGGCCGGGCGGGGGCCGCCCCGGCGCCGGCGGCGCCCCCCCGCCCCCGGGGGCCGCGGGGGGGGGCCGGGCGCGGCGGCCCGCCCCCGGGCCGGGCGCCCGGGGGGGGGGGGGGGGGGGGGGGGCGTGTTGGCTGGGGGGGCGGGGTGGCCCGGGGGCGGGGGGGGGGGGGGGGGGGGGGGGGGGGGGGGGGGGGGGGGGGGCGGGGGCGGCGGGGGGGGGGGCGGGGGGGGGCGGGGGGGGGGGGGGGGGGGGCGGGGCCGGCGGGGGCTCCGGGGGGGGGGGGGGGGGGGCGGCCCGGGGTGGGGGGGGGGGGGGGGGGGGGGGGGGCGGGGCGGGGGCGGGGGGGGGGGGGGGGGGTGGGGGGGGGGGGCGGGGCCGCGGCCGGCCGGCTTCCCCCGGGGGGGGGGGGGGGGCGCCCCCGGGGGCCGGGGGGGGGCGGGGGGGCCCCCTGGCGGGGTGGGGGGGGGGGCCGGGGGGCCTCGGGGGGGCCGGCCTTTTCGGGGCGCGGGCGCCCCCCCCTCCGGGGGGCCGCCTGGGGGTGGGGGGGGGGGCGGGGGGGGGGGGGGGGGGTGGCCCGGGGCGGGGGGGAGGGGGGGGGGGCGTTCGGTCCTGGCCTTTTCCCCGGGGGGGGGGGGGCGGGGGGGGGGGGGGGGGGGGGGGGGGGGGGGGGGGGGGGGGTGGGGCCGGGGGGGGGGGGGGGGGGGGGGGGGGCGGGGGCCCGCGGCGGGCGGGTGGGGGTGGGGGCGGGGGGCCGGGTGGCCCCGGGGGCGGGGGGGGGGGGGGGGTGGGGCGCGGCGGGCGGGGGGCGGGGGTGGGGGGGTCGGGGGGGGGGGGGGTTGGGGGCGGGGTGTTGGCGGAAGGAGGGGGGGGACGGGGGCGGGGGGGGGGGGGTGGGGGGGGGGGGGGGGGGGGGGGGGGGGGGGTCGGGGGGCGGGGGGGGGGGGGGGGGGGGGGCCGGGCCGGGCCGGCCCTTTTTGGGGGGGGGGGGGTTTGTGGGCTTCGGTTTCGGCGGGCGGGGGGGGGGGGGGGTCGGGGGGGGGGGGGGGGCCGGGGTTTTTGGTTTCGGGGGGGGGGGCTTTTGCCTTGGGGGGGGGGGGGGGGGGGGGGGGCGGGGGGGGGGGGGGGGGGGGCGCTGGGGGGGGGGGGGGGGGGGGGGGGGCGGGGCGGGGGGGGCGGCGGGGGGGGGGGGGGGGGGGGTGGGGGGGGGTTGGGGGGTTCGGGGCCTGGGGGGCGGGGGGCTCTGGGAGTCCGCGCTGGCGCCATTCGAGAACGCCTCCAAGAGCTTCGCCAACCTCAGTGTGCCGACGACCTCGACCGCCGACATCCTGCTGCCGAAGTGCCCGGTCTCGACAGATGACGGCCGCTGAGGGTAACCGGGACCCTGGGCCGGTGGGCACGCCAGTGCGCATTGGTGATCGAGCCTCCGTTCCGTAGGATGACCGTCGATGGCGAGCCCCGAGAACCCCCTGTTCCGGCTGACGCACACGAAGATCCAGGCATTCCAGCGGTGCTGGAAGAAGTACTGGTTCTCCTATGTGAGCGGGCTGGAATGGCCGCCGAACCGTGATTCGGCGGCTTCGCTTGTCGGCAACGGGGTACACCGGGCGATGCAGAAGCTCTGCGAGACCGGGAACGCCGAGGACGGGGAGCACGAACTCGACCTGTATCTGCGGATGCCGAAACACGCTATCGCCGGGCCGGAGACGGAGCATTACGGACTTGCGATGGAGATGTACCGCAACGGGATCGCGGCGCACGAATCGATAGGGAGCGAAGCGCGCTGGGCCGAACTCGACACCTGGGTGCCCTCGAAATCGCGAGGCATCACGGTCCGGGCGAAGGTCGACCGGGCGGACCGTTTGGCGGCGGACCGCTGGCAGCTGATCGATTGGAAGACCGGCCGCTTCGACCTGGACGACACGGTGGATGCGCAGCTGGACATCGCCCACCTGGTCCTGCGGACGATGCTCCGTCTGCCACGGGAGGCGAGCGTGCGGGCCGTGGGCTGGAATCTTCGTTCCGGCCAGCAGCGCGTCCGTGAACTCACCCGCGATGATGCCTTGAAAACCGCGGACTACCTTGGCGGCCTCGCGCAGCGGCTCGGGTCGCTGAGCGAGTTCCCGGCGACGCCCGGGCCGACCTGCACCTTCTGCGACTGGCGCGATCGCTGCGACGAGGCGAAGCAGGTGGAAGAACTTGGGGCCGACTGGCTGGATATGGATTGGGAGCGCGAGGCCAACCCGTTTTAGGCTGCCGGGCGGGCTATCCCATGAGCCCGGCTGAGCGGGCCCAGCGATACTTCGCACCGAGGACCTGGACCGGCGTCTCGGTGGTGTAGGCGAAGGCCGGGATGTTGTGGCGATAGAGGAACGCCGCCGCTTCCTCAACTTCTACATCGCCGGCCAGCGATGCGACGACGGGCTTGTGGATCCCCTTCGCCTTCATCTCCTCCACGACATCGACCACGAGATTCGCGAAGACCATGGGCGGCGTGATGATGGTGTGCCAGTAGCCGAGGATGATGGAGTGGATGCGCTCATCTTCGAGCGCGAGGGCGACGGTATTGCGGTAGGTGGTGGGTGGCTCGCCGCCGGTGATATCGACCGGGTTACCTGCCGCCCCGAACGGTGGGATGAATTTGCGGAAGGCGGCATCGAGGTCGTCCGGCATCTTCATCAGCTCCAGGCCGTTGTCCACGCAGGCGTCCGAGAGAAGCACGCCAGAGCCGCCGGCGCCGGTGATGATGACGACGTTCTCTCCCTTCGGTGTCGGCAACGCGGGGAGGGCGCGGGCATATTCGAGCAGGTCCCGAAGGGCGTACGCCCGGATGACTCCCGCGTTGCGAAGTATGTCGTCGTAGACGCGGTCGTTGCCAGCGAGTGCGCCCGTGTGGGAACTCGCGGCCTTCGCCCCGGCGCTGGTGCGGCCGGCCTTGAGCGCGATGATGGGCTTCTTCCTCGAGACTCTGCGGGCGACCTCGGCGAAGGCGCGGCCATCCTTTAGGTCCTCGAAGTGCTGGGCGATGACCTGGGTGTTGTCGTCCTGTTCGAAGAACGTGAGGAGGTCGTCTTCGTCGATATCGGACTTGTTGCCAAGGCCGACGATTGCCGAGACCCCCATCCCCGCCGAGCGGCTGAAACCGACGATGGCCATGCCGATCCCGCCCGACTGGGAGGAGAGAGCGACCTGGCCCTTCACGTCGTAGGCGGTGCAGAAGGTCGCACAGAGGTTCTTGTGTGTGTAGTAAAAGCCGTAGATGTTCGGGCCCATGAGGCGGACGTTGTACTGTTCGCCAATCCGCTTGATCTCTTCCTGCGCTTCCACATTCCCCGTTTCAGCGAAACCGGAGGGGATGAGGACGGCGCCGGGGATGCCCTTCTCGCCGCATTCGATCAACGCCCCGGGGACGAGTGCGGCAGGAATGGCGAAGACGGCCATGTCCACATCTCCCGGGATATCCTTCACCGACCGGTAGACGCGGATGCCTTCGATCTCATCTGCCTTGGGGTGAATCGGGTAGATCTTCCCGGCGTAACCGCCGTTGATCAGGTTCTTCATCACCGAGTTGCCGATCTTGCCGGACTCGGCCGAGGCGCCAATAACCGCGACGGCGTCGGGCTTCATGATGCGGTTCATGGCGCGGACGATTTCGTCATGTGGTGGGCGCCGGTGAGCCGGCCGTGGCGCGAAGTCGAGGGCGATGCGGGCATCGACGGCCATCGCTCCTGCTGCAGTGGCCAGGACCGGATTGAGATCCAGCTCGCTGATCTCGGGGAAGTCCGTCACGATCCGGCTGACCTTTTCGACGATGCCGGCGAGGGCGGCCCGATCCACGGCTTCACTGCCTCGCACGCCGTCCAGCAACCTGGCCGCTCGGATGGACGCGAGCATGGAATGGGCTTCTTCGCTGGTCGCGGGGGCCAACCGGAAGGTAACGTCGCTCAGCACCTCGACGAGGACACCGCCGATACCGAAAGCGACGATCTTGCCGAAGCTCGGGTCGGTGACTGCCCCAACCAGGACTTCGAGGCCGGCGGGAGCCATCTGTTGGACCTGGACGCCATCGATACGGGCGTCCGCTCGGTAGCTCCTGGCGTTCGCGACGATCGACTCGTAGCCGGCACGGACGGCGTCCTCGTTGGCGACGCCGACAAGCACTCCGCCGGCATCCGTTTTGTGGGCGATGTCCTGGGAAGCGATCTTCAACACCACCGGGTATCCGAAGGAGTTCGCGAGCCTGGCCGCTTCGTCCGCGGAGGCGGCGATGCCGTCACCGGGGATGGGGATGCCGTAGGCCTCGCAAATCGTGCGGGCATCGGCGGCGGAGAGGAGCGTTCTTCCCGACGAGCGGGCGGAGTCGATGATCTGGCGGACGGCGGTCGAGGCTTCGGCAGTCACTATGGAAGGGTTCCTTAGGTCAGTTTGGTTCGGTGCGCGGGCGAAGCAACTGCACCGCCTCTTCGACGAGAGGGTGCAGGTCCGCGCCACTGGTTTCGGCGTACTCTACCAACTGGCGGCGAAAGCGTGGTTCCCAGAAGCTGCGGATGTGCCCGGCGACGGCGGCGACCGCTTCCTCGTGGGGATACGCCTGCCAGAACCGCGCGATCTCGTTGGCGCGGTGGACCATTTTCTCGGTTTCCACTCAGCCTCCGGTGACCTCTGCGGAGCGGCCCTTGCGGCGCGTCGTGTCGCGCCGGGTCTCTTCATAGTGCTCCTGCCACTCAGAGGGCCGGCTGGTCTTGCGTACCTGGACGGCGGTGACCTTGTACTCGGGGCACTCCGTTGCCCAGTCGGCGAACTCCGTCGTCACGACGTTCACCGCGGAACCCGGGAAGTGGAAGGTGGTGTAGACGACGCCCGGCTGCATCCGATCGGAGATACGGGCGTGGAGCGTCGTCGCGCCGGCACGGCTGGCGAGCTCGACGAGGTCTCCTTCATTGACCCCGCGATTCTCGGCGTCCCAGGGGTGGATTTCGAGTACGTCTTCGTCGAACCAGGCGACGTTCGCGGTCCGGCGCGTCTGGGCGCCGACGTTGTACTGGCTCAGGATGCGCCCGGTCGTGAGGAGGAGGGGGAAGCGGTCGGTCGTGCGCTCATCGGTGGCGACGAATTCCGTGATCATGAACTGGCCCTTGCCCCGGACGAACCCGTCGGCGTGCATCACGGGTGTGCCTTCGGGGGCCCTTTCGTTGCAGGGCCACTGGATGCTGCCGAGGCGGTCCAACTTCTCGTAGGTCACGCCGGCGAACGTCGGAGTGAGGCGAGCGATCTCCGCCATGACTTCGGAAGGATGGGAGTAAGCCATCTCGTAGCCCAGGGCGTTGGCCAGCGCCATTGTGATCTCCCAGTCGGCCAGGCCGGCTCTCGGGGGGATCGCCTTGCGGACGCGGCTGATCCGGCGTTCGGCGTTCGTGAAGGTGCCGTCCTTTTCCAGGAACGAGGATCCCGGGAGGAAGACGTGGGCGAAGCTCGCGGTTTCGTTGAGGAAGAGGTCCTGCACCACCACGCACTCCATCTGCGCGAGCCCGGCTTCCACGTGGCGGGTGTTCGGGTCCGATTGGACGATGTCTTCGCCCTGGATGTAGAGGCCCTTGAACGTCCCATCGACTGCGGCATCGAGCATGTTCGGTATGCGCAGGCCGGGTTCGCCGCCGAGGCGGACGCCCCAGACCTCTTCAAAAACCGCGCGCACGCTGTCATCAGAGACGTGGCGGTAGCCGGAGAACTCGTGCGGGAAGGAGCCCATATCGCACGAGCCCTGGACGTTGTTCTGGCCCCTCAGGGGGTTGATCCCGACGCCGGCGCGCCCGAGGTTCCCGGTGGCCATCGCCAGGTTGGCCATGCCCATCACCATCGTCGAGCCCTGGCTGTGTTCGATGACACCGAGGCCGTAGTAGATGGCGGCGTTGGCTGCGGTCGCGTAGAGGCGCGCGGCGCCGCGTACGGCTTCCGCCGGAACGCCGGTGAGCGTTTCGACCGCTTCTGGAGCGTGGCGTTCTTCGGCGATGAACGCGCGCCAGCTGTTGAAGGCGGCGGGATCGCACCGTTCCGCCACGAATGCCTCATCGACGAGGCCCTCGGTCACGACGACGTGGGCGAGCGCGTTGACGACGGCGACGTTCGTGCCCGGGCGCAGGCCAAGGTGGTACTTCGCCTTGATATGCGGTTGTTGGACGAGGTCGATGCGGCGGGGATCGATCACGATCAGATCCGCCCCGTCACGAAGCCGTCGCTTCATTCGCGAAGCGAAGACCGGGTGGGCGTCGGTCGGGTTGGCGCCGATCACAACGACGACATCCGCCTGGTCGATGGAGTCGAAGTCCTGGGTGCCGGCGGAAGTGCCAAAGGTTGTCTTCAGCCCGTAGCCAGTCGGCGAATGGCAGACCCGGGCGCAGGTATCGACGTTGTTGTTCCCGAAGCCCGCCCTGACCAACTTCTGGACCAGAAAGGTCTCCTCGTTCGTGCAGCGCGACGACGTTATCCCACCGATCGAATCGTTGCCGTACCGGGCCTGGATTCGTTTGAACTCGCTGGCCGCGCGCCCGACTGCTTCCTCCCAGCTCACTTCGCGCCAGGGATCGGTGATCTTCTCGCGGATCATCGGGCTGAGGATGCGGTCGCGATGTGTGGTGTAACCCCAGGCGAACCGTCCTTTCACACAGGAGTGGCCGTGGTTGGCCTTGCCATCCTTGAACGGGACCATCCGCACGACATCGTTCCCCTGGAGCTCCGCCTTGAAGGCGCAGCCGACGCCACAGTAGGCGCAGGTCGTCACGATGCTGTCCTGCGGCTGCCCCATCTCGATCACGCTCTTTTCGGTCAGTGTCGCGGTCGGGCACGCCTGGACGCAGGCTCCGCACGAAACACACTCCGAATCGAGGAAGAGCATGTCCCCAGGGGAGATCTTCGAAGCGAAGCCGCGGCCCTTCACGGTCAAGGCGAAGGTGCCCTGGGTCTCCTCGCAGGCGCGCACGCAGCGTGAGCAGACGATGCATTTTGCCGGGTCGAAGGTGAAATAGGGGTTCGATTCATCCTTCGCGGCGTCGAGGTGGTTCGCGCCTTTGTAGCCGTAGCGCACCTCCCGCAGGCCGACTGCCCCGGCCATGTCCTGGAGTTCACAGTCGCCGTTGGCTGGGCACGTGAGGCAGTCCAATGGGTGGTCGGAGATGTAGAGCTCCATCACGCCGCGGCGCAAGCGAGCGAGCTTCGCCGATTGAGTGGTGACCTTCATGCCCGCTTCGACGGGCGTCGTGCAGGAAGCCGGCGTGCCCTTGCGGCCTTCGATTTCAACGAGGCAGAGGCGGCACGAGCCGAATGGTTCCAGGCTGTCGGTGGCACAGAGGCGCGGCACGCGCACCCCGGACTCCATCGCGGCGCGCATGACCGACGTACCGGCGGCGACCGCGACCGGCTTTCCGTCGATTTCGAGGGTTACGCTGGACGCCGGGTCGTGAGCGGGGGTCCCGTAGTCAGTCTCCTTGACGAGCGTCATGGTGTGGTCTCCTCGCGCACCCGCGGCGGGCGGTCGAAGTCCTCCGGAAAGTGCCGAAGGGCGCTCCCCACAGGATACGGGGTCAGGCCCCCCAGCCCGCAGAGGGATCCATCGCGCATGACTTCGAGCAGATCGTCCAGCAGTTCCAGGTTGGCGGCGCGGTCCTCGCCCGCGACGATTCGGTCGATGACTTCGACGCCGCGGGTGGAACCGATACGGCACGGGGTGCATTTGCCACAGCTTTCGACGGCGCAGAACTCCATGGCAAAACGCGCCTGACTCGCCATGTCTACGGTGTCATCGAAGACGACGACACCGCCGTGGCCGAGTAGCCCGCCGCGTTCCGCGAAAGCTTCGTAGTCGATGGCGGTATCGAGCAGCGATTCCGGGAAGTAGGCGCCCAGAGGGCCGCCGACCTGCACCGCGCGCAGCGGCCGGCCCGAGGCGGTACCGCCGCCGAAGTCTTCGATCAACTGGCCGAGAGTAATGCCGAACGGCACTTCGACCAGCCCTGCTCGGAGCACGTTTCCCGCGAGTTGAATGACCGCCGTACCGCGTGAACGGCCCGTGCCCAGTTCGGCGTGCTTCTCTGGACCGTCGGCGAGGATCATCGGGACCGTGGCGAGCGTCAGTACGTTGTTGACAACGGTAGGCCTGCCGAACAGCCCGCTGACGGCGGGAAGTGGCGGACGCGGACGGATGATGCCCCGCTTCCCCTCGAGGCTTTCGAGCAGCGCAGTCTCCTCGCCGCAGATGTATGCGCCGGCGCCCAGGCGGACGTCGATATCGAAGGCGTGGCCACTTCCCGCTACGTGCTCCCCGAGGTAGCCATTCTCCCGCGCGATGGAGACTGCGCGGACCATGGACGCGAACGCGGCCGGGTACTCCGACCGCACGTAGACGTAGCCGCGGGTGGCGCCAACCGCCAGCCCGGCGATGGCCATCCCTTCAATCAGCGAAAAGGGGTCGCCTTCCATGAGCATGCGGTCGGCGTAGGTGCCGCCGTCACCTTCGTCGGCGTTGCAGACGATGTACTTCTGCCCCTCCGGCTCGTCGAGTACGGTCTTCCACTTGATGCCGGTCGGGAACCCGGCCCCTCCGCGCCCGCGCAGCCCGGAGGCCGTGACGGCGGCGACGATGGCCGCCGGGTCCATGGTGAGCGCACGTTTCAGCCCGACGAACCCGCCGTGAGCGGCGAAGTCCGAGACCGAGTGCGGTTCGATGATGCCGCAGCGTTGGAAGGTCACCCGCTGCTGGCGCGCGAGATACGAGATCTGGTCGACCGGCCCGAGCCGGAGATGGTGTGCGGCGCCGTCGAAGAGACCGGCGTCGAACAGCCCGGCGACGTCGCCAGGCTCCACCGGGCCGTAGGCCACCCGCCCCGACGGGGTGACGGCTTCGACCAGCGGTTCAGCCCACAATGCCCCCCGCGAGCCATTGCGCCGCAGTTCGACTTCAAGCCCGCGACGACGGGCCTCGCCGACTATCTCCTCGGCGACATCGTCCGCACTGACAGAGCGCGCAGCGGAATCGAGTGGTACGTAGACGATCAAGGCTGTCCCGCCACGAGCCGCGACGCCTTCTCGGGAGTGACCCGGCCGTGAAGCCGTCCACCAACCGATATCGCCGGCGAAAGAGCACAGTTACCGAGGCAGTAGACCGGCTCGATTGCGATAGCCGCACCGGCCGCGGTTTCGCCCATTCGCGCTCCCGCAAGGTGCTCGATGTGTGCGACGAGCGCTTCGCTGCCCATGGATCGGCAGGCGTCGGCCAGGCAGATCTTGATGACGGAGCCGGCGGGGGGTTCGCGCCGGAAGTCGCTGTAGGGGGGAGAAAGCGCTGCGGTCAGTCACGCATGCGGCTCCGGCCGGAGTACACGTTGAATCCGCCCGGCTTCAGGAACCCCGCGAGCGTGATGCCGAATGCCTGCGCGATGTGGACTGCGAGGCTCGAGGGGGCGCCAACCGAGGCGACGATCGGGATTCGCGCCCGGACAGCCTTCTGGAGGAGCTCGTAGCTGGCACGACCGCTTAGAAGGATGGCTGTGCGCTCGAAGGCCGGAGCTTCGCCGGCCAGGAACCGTTCGCCCACGAGCTTGTCGAAGGCGTTGTGGCGGCCAACATCCTCGCCGAGTGCGAGGAGGTCGCCGCCCGGCGTGAAGAGCCCTGCGGCGTGGACGCCTCCGGTGGAATCGAAGCCGCGCTGGGCCGCCCGCAGGGCCTCCGGGAGGCCCATTACCGTGGCCGCGGAAATCTTCGTTGAGACTGGAAGAGCCTGGCACCCGTCCATCGCCAGGGCCGCGAGGGATGCCTTGCCGCAGACTCCGCAAGCGCTCGTCGTCGTGAAGTTGCGTTTCTGGTTCTCGAGGTTGACCTCAAGGCCGGGACGGAGCGTGACGAGTACAGTGTTGCACCGCTCTGCATCGGATGGCACATCACGGCAGTAGTCGATCTCTTCGATGTCATCCCGTCGCGAAACGAGGCCCTCGCCGAAGAGGAATCCCGCGGCCAGGGCGAAATCCTGGCCGGGCGTCCGCATCGTGATGGAGAGGGGAGTCTTCTTTCGCCGGCCGCCTTCGACGTGGCTGATGCGGATCTCCAGCGGTTCTTCGATCGCGAGTTGGTCGGAGACGCGCTGCCAGGAGCCGTCGTGAAAGCGATGGATTTCGTGATCCAGCTGGCTGGCGTACCGGTTCAGGTGTGGCTCCTCCGGCTCGCGAGTTTAGCACGCCCGGCCGGGCGTTTCCGGTATGCAAGGACACCGCCGATCGGGCGTCCCTGCCCTTCCGAGGCGGACATTTGACCGGGCCCGGCCAACCCGGGGTCACTCCCCGGTGCGCGGGCCGGCGTCTGGTGGCGGGCCGTTGCGGATCCGGGCAAGGGAGCCGAGACGGGTGCCCTCCATGGCGGCAGCGGGCAGACCGAGGGCCGCCGTTGCGAGCGTTTCGACGCCCTGGAGGCCAAGGCCGAAACCGATCCCGACCGCCCAGGGGATGCCCGCACCCTGGAGCATCGTCGCGACAGCAATCTGGAAGGCCCCGATGTTGCTGGGCCAGAAGGGGAAAAGCGTGATGGCGTTCGTTGCGACCACGACGAGGCCGGCCGGGGCGATCGATAGCTCGATGCCGAATGCCTGGAAGGCGACCCAGACGCCAGCAACCTCGATAGTCCAGCCGGCCGACTGGAAGGCGAGCGCCCGGCCGGTTGTCCGTGGCGAGTGGAGAGGCGAGAGCCCGGCGCGAATCGCCGCGATACCCCGGCCCAGCGTCCCGCGCGGCGTGATTGGGTCGTTGCGGCGAGCGAGCACAACGGCGACCACAAGCAGCGCGATGCTCACGCCGAAGACGGTGAAAACCTCGGTCTCTGCGGCCGGGGGGATGCCGACCGAGAGGGCGAGGAGCAAGATCAGGACGCCAAGAGGGACGACATCGATGAGCCGGTGTGCGGCGACGGCCCCCGCGACGACACCCCAGTCCTTCTCCGGATCTGCGAGCCGAGCCGAGTAAACCCCGATCTTCGTGAGTTCTCCGGTTCGACCGGGGAGGACCGCGTTCACGAGTTGTCCCAGCAGGTAGGCGCGTTCTGCCGCGTGGGCGCCGGCTTCCCGCCTGCCCAGGGCCCCTGCGAGCAACACCTGCCAGCCGAACCCTCGTACCAGGAGGGACCCGGCGTTGGCGCCGACGGCGAGTGTCGCCCAGCGCCAGTCCACGCCCGCCAGTGTCCCGAAGACTTCGTCGAGGCGCGGGCCGGTCGCGATGAAGACCAGGGCGACGAGTAAGAGAAGGGCGAGCGAGACGATCTGGCGGATACGCGGCCGGACGCCCCGCAGCGCGAATGTCCGCAATCCGTCCATTCGCGAAGTATGACGGCTTCGGGCTCGCGGGGGTGAGCGGGGCGCAGGCCGGGCGATGTGCATCTCCCGCCGCGGCCGCTTAGGATTCGCCGCAATGTCGAACGAGCCGGTCGGAGTCCTGATCGTCGGCGCCGGTGCCTCGGGCGCGGCCTTCGCCTGGAGCATGGCGGAAACCGGCACGAGCATCCTCTGCCTTGAGCAGGGCCCATGGATGCACCAGAAGGACTACCCCACGAACCACCTGGACTGGGAATCGCGCGCCATGGGGCCGTTCGCGACCAGCCCGAACGTCCGGAACCTGCCCTACGACTACCCGGTGAACGAGGAGCAGTCCGACATTTCGCCCTTGATGTACAACGCCGTGGGCGGCAGCACGATCCTCTGGGCCGCCCACTTCCCGCGCCTCCAGCCGTGCGACTTCCGGGTGAAGAGCGACGACGGTGTCGCCGCCGACTGGCCGGTCGATTACGCGGCACTCGAACCGTACTTCGCCGTGAACGACCGGATGATGGGGATCGCGGGACTGGCAGGGGACCCGAACTATCCGTACCACGAGCCCCCACTCCCCCCGCTCCCCCTCGGCCGCGGCGGAAACCTGATGGCGGAGGGTTTCGAAAAGCTGGGCTGGCACTGGTGGCCGTCGGAGAGCGCGATCATCACGCGCGAGTACGAGGGCCGCGCACCCTGCATCAACCTCGGGCCGTGTACGAGCGGCTGCTCCCAGGGCGCCCGGGCGAGCACGGACATCACGTACTGGCCGGTTGCCCGGCGCAAGGGCGTGGAGGTTCGGACGGGCTGCCGGGTGAAGGAGGTCACTGTCCGGCCGGATGGGCTTGCCGACGGTGTCCTCTATTACGCCGCGGAGGGTGTCCTGCAGGAGCAGAAGGCGGAGATCGTGGTGCTGGCCTGCAACGGCATCGGAACACCTCGTCTCCTCCTGAACTCGAAGAGCCCACAGCACCCGTACGGGCTGGCGAACAGCAGCGGGCTGGTCGGCAAGAACCTGATGTTTCACCCCTGTGCGATGGTCACGGGCGTCTTCGACGAACCGTTGCAGGGCCGCCGCGGGCCCATCGGCTGCTCGTTCTGGAGCCACGAGTTCTACCGGACAGACCTGGAGCGCGGCTTCGTGCGAGGGTATTCGCTCCAGGCCCGGCGGGGCCTCGGTCCCGCTCAAACGGCGCTCTGGGGCATGTCGCGCGGGTCCATCCCCTGGGGTGAAGGGCACCACGAGGCCTACGACCGGCTCTACGACCACAATGCCGGCCTGATCGTCATCGGCGAGGACCTGCCGGAGGAGACCAATACGGTCACGCTGGACCCCGAGCTGACCGACAGTCACGGCATCCCGGCGCCGAAGCTCAACTACCGGCTGAGCGCCAACAGCCGGAAGATGCTCGACCACGGCATCGAGCGGGCGTCGGAGGCTCTGAAGGCGGCGGGAGCGGTGGAGACGATGGCCGACCCGCTCATGCGCGGCGCCGGGTGGCACCTGCTCGGCACGGCCCGGATGGGGACGGATCCGAAGACCTCGGTCGTGAACGAATGGGGCCGCGCCCACGATGTGAAGAACCTCTTCATCATCGACGGGAGCATCTTCGTGACGGCAGGCGCCGTGAACCCCACGTCGACCATTCAGGCGCTCGCGCTCTACATCGCTGATCGGATAAAGCAGAACATCGAGGTCCTCTTCGAGTAGCCATGACGGACACGCAGACGCCCCTTCGCGACCCATCATTCATGCAGGCTCTCCTCGACCTGGTGATCCCACCGGGGAGGGACGGGAGGATGCCCGGCGCCGGGAGCCTCCGGCTGGAGGCCACGGTGGCGGCCGACATCGAGGCAGATGATCGCCTCGGCCCGGTTGTGGCACGAGGCCTTGAGTCGGTGCGGGACGCTGCACTCGCTCGCGACCCCGGCGGGTTTGTGGCGCTTTCGGGCAGCGAACGGCTGGCGGTGGTCAACGGCCTCGGCGCGAAGGACGGGATGCTGATGTTCGCGATCGCCCGGCACCTGTACACCGCGTATTACCAGCATCCGCGCGTCCTCGAGGCCCTGGGCGAGCCTGCGCGGCCACCGTTCCCGGAAGGGTTCGAGGTGGAACCGACGGATCCTCGGCTGCTGGAGTTGTTGCAGGTACGAGCGCGCCGCTAGGTCCTTGGTGTTTGGCCCGGGCACGCGAGTCGACCAAGCGGGCATTGCCTGACCTGCGTCATATCCGGCGCGCTCGCCAACGGAGTGAACTACGGGGAACGTTCGGAAAGCGTAGGCACCCAGTGTCGTATCGGTGGGCAGTCATCATCGGCCTCGTTTCGGCGGTCAACTCGGCCGCGATGCTGGTGAGCCTCTCGGTGGGAATCATGCTGCCGGACATCAAGGAAGAGTTCACCCTGAACCCGGCCCAGGCCGGCGCTCTCGGGTCGGTGAGCCCGCTTGCAACGATCCTCCTGAGCGTCCCGCTCGCGGCGCTGATAAGCCGATTCAACCCGCGGTTGATGATCTTCGCCGGCGCGGTGCACATGGCGGTGTTCGGGTTGCTGATGGCGTGGGCGCCGAGCTATGAACTCACGCTGATCTTCCGCTTCATCTTCATGGTCGGACTGGTCGGCCGCCAGGCGAGCATGGCCATGCTCATCCACCAGTGGTTCGTTGCCGGGGAAGTGGCACGGGTCCAATCGGTCACGCAGGTGATCACCAGTTCGGTGCAGATCGCAGCCTTCGCCGTGCTCCCCTGGCTGCTCGTCTGGCTAGACGGGTGGCGAAACACCTACTTCGCCCTGGCCAGCCTTCTAGGTGCGACCGCGCTTGTCTGGCTGTTTGTGAGCCGTGACCGCGAGACGGAGGAGGACGCGCCGCCGCCGACGATCGAGAAGGAGCGGACCCCAATGTCGGCCATCCTGCGGTACAAGATCGTCTGGTACTGGGGCGTCAGCACGGCGTTCTGTCTTGTCGGGGTGTCGGCCTTTACGACCTTCTTGCCCAGTTACCTGCACGATGAACGCGGCCTCTCGCTGGGCATGGCGGGCCTGATTACGGCGGCTATCCCGCTCGGCAACGTGGTCGGGGCGATGCACGCCGGCTGGGTGCGCAATACCGTGACCGTCCGCCGCCAGCAGATGTATATCACGGGTGTCCTCTGCAGCGCCGGGATGATGACGATGGCCCTTGCTCCAGTGCCGTGGCTGGTCCCGGTCGGGGCGTTCGCGCTTGGGTGGGCCTGCATGCAGGTCTTCCCGACGATCATGACGCTGCCCTACGAGCTCCCGGGCATCAAGCCGCGCGAAGTTGCGGTGGTGTCGTCGTTCCTGTTCACCCTCTTCACCTTCGGTCTCGTCGTCGGTCCGCTGCTCGCTGGCGCGGTCCAGCAGGCGACCGGGTCCCTGCGGACCGCATTCCTGGTGGTGCCGTTCGTGCACATGGGCATCTTCATCGTGGCCTTCGCCTCTGAGCACGGGCTGCCGCCGATGCCCCGGGTCCAGCGCAACAGACCCCGGGCTCCCGTACCGGTTCCCGTGGCCGGCGGAGACTGAGAGGCTCGCCGATGCGATGGGGATACATCCTTGGCCCGCTCACCCTGGCGCCCGTACTGGCGTTGTGCTTCTTGCTTCCCCGGCCTGGACAGACCGAGCGCTTGCACTTCGACAGTGCTGCCCTGTCCCTCCTTGTCTGCCATACCCCAGGGGTTGCACTTGTCTCCCTTCCCGGCGACGAAGCCGGGGAGCCGATCGGAGCAGCGGACACGCGGTGAGGTTCCGACAGCCTCGCGGCGCCGAGGACTTGGACGGACTGGTGACGGTCCGCAGGCAAAAATCGGAGTAGATCCCCTAGGCTCGCCAGCCGGCCGCCACGCTGGAGATCCCGGCGCCATAGCTCCAAAAAGGGGTCGAACGGGCTGCCGCTTTAGCTCCTTTCGGCCACGGATTGGCGTGCCGGGCAGTGCGATGCTGGATGGCGGGCGCGGCGTGTCCCCGGGTACCAGGAGGAAAAAGACATGGCCAGTCTCGGGAGATGGTTGAAGACCGCCTTCGAGCAACACTGGCGTGCGCTGGTGTTGCTGATTCCGCCCATCGGGTTGGTTGTCTGGGCGTCAGAGTGGGAGGGGCTGCTGTTTGTCCTTATCCTACCCGCTTCAGCCTTCGCGATTGGGTTCGTGCTGAGGCCGCGTCATGTGTGGTTCATCTGGCTCTGCGCCGTGGTCATTCAATGGCTCGCGATGGCTGCGCTCGGGAAGTACGCCGACCCGGAAGGCGAGACACCGTTCAGTTTGACGGTCGAAGCGCTCGCGTGGATGGCGATGGGTGTCCTCCTACCGGTCTGGCTGGGAAGGACAGTCCGCAACCTGGTCGAGGCGGGGCGCCACTCCGGCCCAACCCCAGCGCGCCCCGCCTGAGTCTCGGGCGCCGCCTGGGCGGAGACACGGCGAGGGGGCTTCCTGTCCGGCAACCCCCTCGCTCTCGGTCACGACTTGGTCGCTGAGATCAGGCGAGGTCGAAGCGGTCGAGACTCATAACTTTGTCCCACGCAGCCACGAAGTCACGCACGAACTTCGGCTGCGCGTCATCGGTCGCGTAGACTTCCGCGAGCGCACGCAGCTGGGAGTTGGACCCGAAGACGAGGTCGACTCGGCTGCCGGTCCACTTGATCTCGCCAGTCTTGCGATCGCGGCCTTCGAAGGTCTCTTCGGCTTCGGAGGCTGCCTGCCACGTTGTCCCCATGTCGAGCAGGTTGACGAAGAAATCGTTGGTCAGGACTCCCGGCCGCTTTGTGAGTATGCCGAGGGCTGACCCGTCGTAGTTCGTGCCCAGGGCGCGCATGCCGCCAACAAGGACAGTCATCTCAGGAGCGCTCAGCGTCAGGAGGTTCGCCCGTTCCACCAGCAGCTGTTCCGCCGGTTTGTTGCGTCCGGCTCGGAGGTAGTTGCGGAACCCGTCCGCGGTTGGTTCGAGCACGGCGAACGATTCAGGGTCGGTCTGTTCCTGCGATGCGTCAGTGCGCCCCGGCGCGAAAGGCACCTGGACATTGTGACCGGCGTCCCTCGCCGCCTTCTCGACCGCGGCGCATCCGCCCAGGACGATGACGTCCGCAAGCGAGACGCGCTTCCCGGTCGCCTGGGAGCTGTTGAATTCTTCCTGTACCTGCGCCAGCCGCTGCAACACCTTCGCCAGTTCGGATGGGTTGTTGACGTCCCAGTCCTTTTGCGGCGCGAGGCGAATACGCGCGCCGTTGGCCCCGCCGCGCCTATCGGTGCCCCGGAAGGTCGCGGCCGAGGCCCAGGCGGTGGTGGCGAGCTGGGAGACCGACAATCCGGAGCCGAGGATCTTCTCCTTAAGCGCGGCGATGTCCTGCGCGCCGATCAACTCGTGCGTGACCGGTGGGACCGGGTCCTGCCACAACTGCGGTGCGGCAGGGACGAAGGAGCCGAGGTATCGCGAAATCGGGCCCATGTCGCGGTGGGTGAGCTTGAACCAGGCCCGGGCGAAGGCGTCGGCGAACTCGGTGGGGTGCTCGTAGAAGCGCCGCGAGATGGGGCCGTAGACCGGGTCCATCCTCAGCGCCAGGTCGGTGGTCAGCATCACCGGGGCGTGCCTCTTCGCCGAGTCGTGGGCATCCGGCACGGTGGTCGCCGCGGACGGGTCGGTTGGAATCCACTGCCATGCTCCAGCGGGGCTCTTCACGAGGTCCCAGTCATAGCGGAATAGCGTCTCGAAAAAGCTGTTGTCCCACTTCGCCGGCGTCGGTGTCCAGGCGCCCTCGAGCCCGCTGGTTATCGTGTCGCCCCCACTGCCGGATCCGTAGTCGCTCTTCCAGCCGAGGCCCATCTCCTGGAGAGGCGCCGCTTCCGGTTCGCGGCCGACATGGCTTGCGGCAGCCGCGCCATGAGTCTTGCCGAACGTGTGGCCGCCGGCGATGAGCGCAACCGTCTCTTCGTCGTTCATCGCCATGCGCCGGAACGTCTCTCGAATGTCCTTCGCCGCGGCGAGCGCGCTGGGCATGCCGTTCGGGCCTTCCGGGTTCACGTAGATGAGGCCCATCTGCACGGCGCCGAGGGGATTCTGGAGTTCCCTGTCGCCGCTGTAGCGCTCATCTCCGAGCCATTCGCTTTCGGGGCCCCAGTCAATGTCTTCGGGCTCCCAGACGTCCTCTCGCCCGCCGGCGAACCCGAACGTCTTGAACCCCATTGACTCGAGGGCGCAGTTTCCTGCGAAGACCATGAGGTCTGCCCAGGAGATCTTCTGGCCATACTTCTGCTTGATCGGCCAGAGAAGTCTGCGCGCCTTATCGAGGTTCGCGTTATCGGGCCAGCTGTTGAGGGGGGCGAAGCGTTGCATTCCGCGCCCGGCGCCACCGCGTCCGTCGCTGATGCGGTACGTGCCCGCGCTGTGCCACGCCATCCGGATGAAGAGCGGCCCATAGTGACCGTAGTCGGCGGGCCACCAGTCCTGCGATGTGGTCATCAGTTGGAAGATGTCCTGCTTGAGGGCATCCAGGTCGAGGGTCTTGAACTCCTCGGCGTAGTTGAAATTCTCGCCCAACGGATCTGCGAGCGGGGAGTTCTGGTGGAGAACGGACAGGTTCAACTGGTTCGGCCACCAGGTACGGTTCGATGCGGTCAACTCGTTCCTCCTTCTGGCAATCTGCTGAAGACGCCGCCGCCCGCAGGCGGATGCTCGGCGCTCCTGCCAAGAGTGAATACCATTGTGCCGTGTCACGTTAGCTGATGCTTGGCGGGCCTATCGCCTGGGCGCCGCCAGGCGTGCGGCGCCGAGATCGGACGGGTTGCAGGGGGCCTGGGTTCGCCGCCGCTTTGGACGATTGGGGGAGCACACCTCGTCAGGACCTACTCGAACACACCCTCAACGAGACACTCGGCTATCTCGTCCTCCGACATGCCCAAGAACTCCGAGCAGACCTCCCCGATGTGCTGACCCAGGGTAGGTCCCGCCCAGCGAGGACCCTGGGGGCTCTTCGAGAGCTTGAACGCGACTCCGTCGTACGTGTGGGGCCCTATCACGTTGTGTTCCAGCGTCTTGAAGTGCTCGCGGTGCTTCATCTGCGGGTCTTCCCAGACATCGTGCTCGTTCGCAACGAGCCCCGCAGCGATGCCTGCGCTTTGCATCACCCGCACGACTTCTTCCGGTGAGCGGGTCGAGGTCCACCCTTCCACGAGTTCGTCGAGTTCCGCTTCGTGCTGCTTTCTCCCCAGCAGCGTCTGGAACCTCGCATCGTTCGATAGCGACGGATCGCCCACGGCGGCGCAAAACGCCTCCCACTCGTCGTCCCGGTGGACGGCCATCGCCACCCAGCGGTCCGCGCCCTGGCACCGATAGGCGTTGTGCGGGGCCGCATCGGGGACCCGGTTTCCATCTCGCGTTTGAACGCGCCCGTTGACGGTGTAGTCCATGATGACCGGTGCGAGAAAGGTGACTCCCGCCTCGAACTGCGAGAGGTCGATGTACTGGCCCTTGCCGGTTCTCCGGCGAAAGTCCAGAGCGGCGATCACCGCGGCGGCGCTGAAGCGGGGGGAGATGAAGTCGGTGTAAGCGCCGAACACCGCTGCCGGCTCGCGGTCTGGCCACCCCATCAGGTGGTTCATTCCGGCCACTGCAGCGGCGTGGTTCCCGTATCCGCGAAAGTCGGCGTGTGGCCCGTACTGCCCCTGCTGACAGGTGCTGAAGTAGATGATCTCCGGCTTCACTTGGCGGACGCTCTCGTAGTCCATCCCCCAGCGCGCCATCACTCCGGGGGTGTAGCCTTCGGCCAGCACGTCGCACCATTCGATGAGCTTCCAGGCGATCGCCCTGGCCCTGGGCAGCTCCATGTTCAGGGTGAGGCCGAACTTGCTGGCGTTGTAATTGGGTTGCCAGGCGCTGCGGTCGAGATCCGGAATCCGGTCCTTGAACGGGCCCGCCGTCCGGCAGACGTCTGGCCTCAGGCGCGACTCCACGTGGACTGCCGTGGCTCCGTGGTCGGCGAGGTACCTCACTGTCAGAGGCCCAACGGCGCCACTCGTGAAGTCAAGAACCTTCAGCCCTTCGAAAGGCCACTGCTTCTGCATCTTGCCGGTCCCGCCTCCCTGTCCCGCGCTCAAATGACACCCGCCCGCCTGAGGCTGGAGAGCTGCTCCCGGGAAAGTCCGAGCTCCTCTTCATAGACCGCGACGTTGTCCTCGCCGATGAGCGGAGCGCGGCGCCACTCGTTGAGCGGAGTCTCGCTCAACTGGATGAACGGACCACAGTAGGTGAGCGTGTCGTTCAACTCGGGATGTTCGACACGGACGAAGAAGTCCCTCGCCGCCAACTGCGGGCTCTCAGCAACATCCCTGGAGTCCTGGTAGGGGCAGCCGAGAATCTTGCGCGCGATGCAACCCTCGTAAAGCTCAGCCTTCGTGTGCTTCTTGATGAACGGGCCAATGATGTCTTGCTGCATGTGGTCGAGCTCGGCCTGGGTGAGCGACTGGTAGTTGAACTGGCTCCAATCGTAGCCTTTCAGGTCGCCTGCCATCCCTTCCTCGTCGATCCAGTCGACCAGGGCTGCGGAAGACAGGGCGAAGGACTTGAGCGAACCGCCCCCGATGGTCACGAGGAACAGACCATCGGCGCATTCGTATGTCGACTGGATGTGGATGACGGAGCCGTCGGGCCTTCGGATGCCCCGCTTTGCGCTCCCGCGAGGGATCACATCCCCGTACATGTCCCAGGTGGGCATCATGAGCTGGGTGGATGTGTGAAGGGACTCCAGGATCGAGACGTCAACGAGCTGCCCCTCGCCAGTGCCGGCCCGGGCATAGAGAGCCGTCAACGCGGCGACTGCCGCCTCGGCTCCCCCGTGGAGGTATGCCTGTGGGAAGGTGAGTTGATTGGGCGCCCGGTCGGGATCTCCGTTCGGGTACATGAACCCACTCATTGCCCAAAGGACCAGGTCGCTGGACCGGTATCCTTCATCCACGTACGGCCCCGTCTGGCCGAAAGGTGTGATCGACACCAGGATGAGGCCGCCGTTCAGCTTCTCCAACTCGGGATAGCCAAGCCCCAGGCGGTCCAAGTACCCCGGCTCGAAGGACTCTATGACGATATCCGCGCCTTCGGCCAGGCGCTTGAACAGCGTCCTCCCGGTGGTGGTCTCAATATCGAGCGTGATGCCGCGCTTGTTGGTGTTGTAGGCCGCCCAGTAGAGGCTCTTCTCCGCCTCGGGCTGGTCATGGTAGTAAGGGCCGAGACGCCGCCCGGGATCGCCACCGGGGCGTTCTATCTTGATGACGTCGGCGCCCATGTCGGCGAGGATCTTTCCCGCACAGAAAGCCCTTCTCATCGGTGAGATCGAGGACCCGGTATGGCGTGAGCAGGCGCTGGCCGATTCGCTCCTCGGTCATGGACAGCAGTCCCCAGGGAGTTCGATCTGCATGTCTTCTTCCCGGGTTCCCGCGAGGACTCCATGCGATTTTGGAGAGATGTCGACCAGGTCGCAGGCGGCGACGGTCATCAGCGCGCTCTCATCGCTGGCCGAGGATTCTTCTCGCCAGACCATCTAGTAGATCGTGTCCATGGATGCGAGCCAGCGAACGAGCTGGCCGACCATGATCATCTCGTTGGTTGCGTGGTAGATAGGCCCAAGGCGGGCATCGCGGTAGAGCTTCTCCATGGGGAAGTCCCGCATGTAGCCGTAGCCGCCGAAGACCTGCATCGCCTGGTTCGTCACACTGACAGCGACATCCGAGCTGTAGATCTTCGCCATTCCGTTGTAGTTGTTGAAGCCCGTCTCCTGATCGTTCTCCCAGGCCGCCTTCAGCATCAACAAACGGGACGTGAGGATTTTGATCGCCATGTCGCAGATTGCCATCTGCACGGCCTGGTGGAAGATGATGCGGGCGCCCCCCTTATAGCGGATGCGGGCGTAGGCGAGCGCCTCTTCGTAGGCGCGCCGGGCGATCCCATTGAAGACGGCCGCCACTTCGACGTCTCCGCCCCGGACCCGCGGCTTGGTCATGTAGTCCTTCAGTTCATCCGACTTGGGAACACGGCAGTCCTGGAAGATGACTTCGCCGTTTTGCATGAGCCGCTGGTCCATCTTGTCCTCGATGTGGCCGTATGAAACCCCCGGGGCGTCCGCCGGGATGAGGAAGAGTCCCATCCCGACGTCAGGGCTGGCCTGGCCCTTTCGCGCGGAGGTGAGCATCAGCTTGCTCCGGCCGGCCGAAGTGATGAAGCGCTTGGTGCCGTTGATGATCCAATCGTCACCGTCCTCCACCGCCACCGTTGTCATCTCCCGCTGCTCCAACTGCGGAACTGTGCTCTGCATGGCCCACTCGGCCGGGAGAATCGGCCCATTGTTCGCCCGCCCGGCAGCGAAGTCGCGCGGCGAAAGGTTGCCGGCGACACCGTGCTCCGTCCATGGGAGGCTCATGAAGAACCGTTCTTCCGGGTCGTTCACGCATGCCCGGAACCACTTTTCCTTTTGCTCCTCGGAACCGGACTCACCGAGGGTAAGGAGTTGCATGTTATGGACGAAGTACGTGCTCCCGATGCCGCCGTCTGCCCAGGAGAGCTCCTCCACAACGAGGCAGGTCTCCACTTCTCCCAGGCCCAGGCCGCCGTACTTCGCCGGGATCAGCGTCTTGTTGAACCCCAGCCGATTCCCCTTTTCGTAGATGTCCCAGGGGAAGATGGCCGTCGCGTCCGCCAGGCGGTCCAACTCCTGCGCTCGCGGTTTTACCTCCTTGTCCGCGAACTCATGCGCGAGCTTCCTGATCGCTTCCTGTTCTGGTGTCAGACTGAAGTCGATGGCCACGGCGGTCCTCCTCTAAGACGGATTGACAACTGCTTGCAGCACAGCGAGGCCCCTGGGCCACAGCAAGAGCGAACCGCGCAGCCTCTCGGTATGACCGCCATCATAACCGCGGCGACCCGGTTCACACGGATCGTTCGGCGACCAGCAGCAACCCCATTTGGAACCCTGCGCTGCCGCCGCATCGGGCGACTGGCCGGGCGTCCAAGACTGTGGTGGCGCGCCGGAGAGGAGCCGCCGTGCCATCTGTTGCGAATTCAGCCGAAGGTCGGAATCAGCTCGTTATTGAGCTCCGCACAGGTCAACAGGCACATCGTCAAGGGCACCGATGCACGCTAGCGGCCGGCATTACGCGGTGACAGAGTGTGCGGAACGGAGAGGGGAAATCTGATGAAGGATCAGCTGTTCGAACCCATCACGATCATGGGTCTTGAGTTCAAGAACCGTATCGTCCACGCGCCTACGACTATGAACATGTCCGACCCCGACGGTCACGTTACGGAGAGGACGGTCGGCGCCTACGAATCCCTGGCCAAGGGCGGCTTCTCCTCCGTGCAGGTCGGTGCTACCTGCGTCCGCCGAGACGGCCTCATCAACGAGCGCATGCTCGGCATCTATGACGACACCTACGTCATCGGTTTTCGCGACGTCGTGGAGGTCATACACAACAATGACGCCCTCGCGGGAGTCCAGCTTTTCTACGGCGGCCTCATCCCGGGTCTCGCCTCCACGACGCCGCTAGAGCCCGGGAAAGGCTGGATCCCGGGTACGGTGTCCTGGGGCGCCAGCGACAAAGCCATCATCGGCAACCCCCAACCCGGGATCGTCAGCACGGAAGGCTATGAGGAGCTTGTCGAGTGTTACGCCCAGGGGGCCAGGCGCGCTCGCGAGGCAGGATTTGACTACGTCGGATACCACTTCTGTCACGGCTCGCTCCCGCATACCAACCTTTCCCTGCTCTCCAATGTGGACAGGACGGACAAGTATGCGGACCGCTTCCTGTTCATTGAGGAAATCATCAAGCGCACCCAGCAATTGTGCGGCCCCGACTTTCCTCTCATGCCTCGAATTTGTTGCGATGAGAACCTGGTGGGCGGCTTCGATATCGCGTACTTCGTCGAACACTATGCAACCCGGCTTCAGCGCCTGGGTGTCGCCGTCATCGACTGCACGTTCGGGTCCATGATCCGGGCGGCGAGCCGACGGCAGGACGTTACTTCTGGCGAGTTCATCGGTGGCGGGTTCTACACCCCCAACCTGGTGAACCTGGAAAACATCCAGACGGTCAAGCGTCTCTTCAAGGAGCGCGGCATCGACACCCCGGTCATCGGCTCCTGCAATCTGGGCACGCCAGAGCAAGTGCGCGCGATGGTCGTGGAAGGCGGGGCAGACTTCGCGGGTGTATCCCGTTTCTCGCTCGACGACCCGGAGTTCCCGAACAAGATGCGTTCGGGGCGGGAGCGCGAAATCCGGAAGTCGACGCGGACCGGGGCCTCGCTACTCCACGGAAACATTTTCGGGAAAGGCTACGCGGGCTCGCCGCAGAACCCCGAGTTTGGTCGCGAGCGTGAATACCGCCTGGTTCCAACCGGCCACCCGAAGAAGGTCGTCATCGTGGGCGGGGGCAGCGGGGGTATGGAGTACGCTCGCGTGGCGAAGCAGATTGGACACGAGGTCGTGCTCTTCGAGAAGTCGATGCGGCTCGGCGGTGTGATGGATTGGTGCGGCAACTACCCCCACCTGCCCAACGTGGAGTCCATTCGCTATCAGCCGGAGTACCACGCCTACCAGATGGAGTTGCTGGGAATCGACTGCCGGCTCGGCTGCGACGCGACACCCGAACTCATCCTCGCCGAGAAGCCCGATGTGGTGGTGATCGCCACCGGGGCGCGAGCCAAACTCCCGCCACTGCCAGGGATGGAGGAGGCCAGGCGCGCCGGTCGCATCCTGACCATCGATGAGGTACTGTCCCGGGATCACCCGGCCGATCCAGGCGGCAGCCCCGTTATCTGGGGCGCAGGCGAAGGCCTCGAACTGGCCGTGGAGTTGTCGCGACAGGGGCGCAAGCCGCGCCTGATCGACTCGGGCCCGGCGCTTGCTCTACCACCGTATCTGCTGTCGCGCGCGGGACACGTCCTGCGCTGGCTCGCCGAGGCGGGAGTTGCCATCGAGACCGGCGTCACCGTCCGGGGCATTGGGCCGGTGGGCCTTCTGGTGAGTAGAAACGCCGATCCCCGGCAACCCGAAGCGGAACCGGACGAGATACTCTGCGACCGCGTGATCGTGTGTCTTGGCCGTGAGCCGGAGAACGGTCTCAAAGGGATTCTCGAGGACAAAGTCGCCCAGGTGCATGTCCTTGGGGATGCCAGGAAGCCTCGCTCCTACGGCAACGCCATCCATGAGGCGGCCTACCTGGCCCGCCAGATCTAGTGTCTGGCTTCGAGGAGATGGCCATGGAAAATGGCAACTGATGCACATCGTCGTTTGCATCAAGCAAGTGCCCGACCCCCAGGCTCCCGCGGGCTCGTTTTACGTTGATGAAGCGGCCAATGAGCCCCGCTGGTCTCCCCCGGCGGAGAACCTGATCAGCACCTTCGACCTCCATGCCCTCGAGGCGGCAGCCCAGATCAAGGACGAACACGGCGCCACGGTCACCGTCATCTCTTTGGGATCGCCCGATGTCGAGGTCGCCCTTCGGCGAGCGCTGGCGGCCGGGGGGGATGCCGCGATCCGCCTGGACACTGATGCTGCCCCCGATGGCGACAGGCTCGCCGTTGCCCGCGCGCTCGCGGCTGCCGTCCGCAAGCTTGGCCCGGTCGACCTGGTGCTTGCGGGGCGCATCGCCGTCGACTGGGACATGGGACATGTACCGATGATGCTGTCCGAACTTCTCGGGGTGGCGAGCGCCACCCCGGTCGTTGGACTCGTGCCCGGCGACGGACGAGTCGTGGTGAAACGGCTCACCGATGACGGCCACCAGGTCATTGAGCTCCCTCTCCCCTGCCTCCTCGCCGTCAGCAACGAAATCAACGAACCACGCTATCCCACGATGCGTTCCGTCCTGGACGCGCAACGCAAACCAGTTGCCACCTGGACGGCTACCGACCTGGGCCTGGAAGACGTGAACGGTCCGGGAGTCTCGATGGTGCGACTCATCGGGCGAGACTTGTCGAGGGCGTGCGAGTTGGTGGAAGGCTCGACGCAGGAGGAGGCCGGCGAACTGCTCGCCGACCTGCTCGAGGCGAGAGGACTGGTTTGAAACAGGAAAGGGCCGTGGCGTGAGCAACGTGCGACGCGTGATCACCGTGCTGAACCGCAACACCGGCCGAGACGGCGCGAATGCACAGCTCATCGGGGCTGGTCGCCGGTTGGCGTCGGCGATTGCCGGACATCTAACGACCTTGACGCTCGAAGCCGAGGAGGCGGCCGGCAGCCAGTGGATCATCGACCCTGGTGCCGACGAGGTGGTCCGCATTTGTGCTCCGTGGCTGAGTCACTACCAGCCCGACGCATATGTCGCGGCGCTGGCGGAGGCGTGCGCCCGGCTCGATCCGGACATCCTCTTGCTTGCCCACGACGCCGTCGGCCGCGAAGTCGCCCCCCGCCTTGCAGCGCGCCTGGGCGCCGGGCTCGTCACCGAATGCACCTCGCTGGGAGCGGACCCGAATACCGGAGAGTTCATTGCCAGCCGCCCGTGCTTCAGCGGTAAGGCCGTCTCCGAGTGGACCGTGGCCGGGCCCCGACTGACGATCGCGACGCTCCGGCGCCAGCCGGTTTCGGATCTCGGGGAGGACCGGATGCGTGCCGGGAACGTCGAGACGATTTCGCTGGCGCTCCGGCCTCCGCTTCGCGAGAAGTTGATCGAGGAGGTTGTGCCGCCTCCCGGACAGGTCAAGCTGGAGGACGCGGGAGTGGTAGTCGCAGTGGGGCGGGGCGTTGGGAGCGAGGAGGCCTTCCGAGAGCACTTCGTGGAAGGCCTGGCGAGCGCGGTGGGGGCCGCCTGTGGGGGCTCTCGCGGCGCCGTTGACATGGGCATCATCTCTCCCGAACTCCAGATCGGGCTCACCGGGCGCGTGGTGAGCCCCCGGCTCTACATCGCGGTCGGCCTCTCGGGCTCGCCGCAACACATGGCTGGCTGCTCCGGCGCGGGCACCATCGTCGCTGTTAACACCGACCCCCAGGCGCCGATCTTCGGCTACGCGCACTACGGCGTGGTCGGCGACTATCGCCGTGTGATCCCCTCCCTGACGCAGCGCCTGAAGAAGTTGGCCGCGAAGGCTCTGTGAGGCCACTATGTTCTGAGCAAGGCGGCCCGGCGACTCCCGTGACACGCCAGGGACCGTGCCGCTCCGCAAGCTAGTGCGGTCGGCTACAACCACGTGGAGGGTGCCCCGGATGAGCCCCGAGTTCCTGATCACTTCCCTCATCATCGTCGCCACGCCGGGCACAGGCGTGTTGTTCACACTCGTGGCCGGACTCTCCCGCGGGGCACGAGCGAGCCTCGTGGCGGCGTTAGGCTGCACCCTCGGCATCGTGCCGCATGCCGTCGCGGCCTCAACGGGGCTGGCGGCCGTATTGCACACGAGCGCTGTCGCCTTCGAAACGCTCAAATTCCTCGGCGTGGGTTACCTGCTCTACATGGCGTGGCGAACGTTCCGCGAGACCGGTGCGCTCTCCGTGGAGCACTCGACGGCCGCGCCCTCGGCGCGTCGCGTCATTGCTTCGGGCGTGCTGGTGAACCTGCTGAACCCGAAGCTCACGATCTTCTTTTTCGCGTTCCTGCCCCAGTTTGTCGGGCCGGATGAGCCAAGCGCATTGTTGAGAATGCTCCAGCTCAGTGCCGTCTTCATGCTGCTGACGCTCCTCATCTTCGCCTTCTACGGCGCCTTCGCTGCGTCTGTCCGGCAGCACGTGACTTCAAGGCCGCGAGTGATGACCTGGCTGCGCAGGTCGTTCGGGGGTGCGTTCGCCGCGCTCGGTGTTCGCCTGGCCTTCGCCACGCGGTAGTCGATGGGGCGAGCGGAGCGGGGGTTCAGGTAAGGGGGGCCCGTGAGAAGTAAGGCAGCAGGACAGCACGCGCCCGAAACGGTCGAACGAGTATTCCGCGCGGGCAAGCTTCCAGCCCTCTGCCGCCCTTACCTCACCCTCTCGAGGACGACGACCGGGATCCGACGTTGCGTTTTCGCCTGGTACGCAGTGAACGCCGGCATTGCCGCCGCCTGCTGGGCGTAGAGGCGGTCGCGCTCTTCGCCCTCGGGAACCACTGCCCGCATTTGGAACTGTTCGATGCCGACTTCGACGGTGACTTCGGGGTGAGCCAGGAGGTTCAAGAACCAAGCCGGGTGCGCACTCGCACCGCCCTTCGAAGCAATGATGATGAGATGGTCGCCATCCCGGGTGTAGACAACAGGCGTCGTTCGGGGCTCGCCGCTCTTTGCGCCGGTCGTGGTAAGCAGGAGGAGAGGTTGGCCCTTGAAGAGTCCGAAGGTCTTCCCTTCGTTGGCACGAAACTCCTCGATGATCTTCCGGTTGTATTCGGCGTCGATGGCGATCCGAGCGACCGTTTCAGGAGTGATGTCACGCGACCTGGGTTTGGCGGTCCCGTCATCAGGAGTTGCATCTGCCACCGGTCTACCTCTTCCATGCCGTTGCCTCGGGAACCCGGCGCCGAGGCAGCGAACGCTCTGGCTCCCGGGGCGGAGAGGATAGCACCGGTCTCCGGGGCTGTCTCGCGTGCTTTCGGACCCGACCAGCGCTGCTCAACGACGCCATGTCGACCCGGTACCCACAACGGGGCCTGCGCGAGGGCGAGGTGCTGAGCCAGACGCGGTCCGAACCGTGTCGGCTTTGATGGCGAAGGAGTCAAACGACCCCGACAGAGCCCCGGGGCGCCTCCAAGAAAGCTCCCGCTCTCAAACTTCCCCCGAAGGACTTAACGTGAGCCGCCGGTCGTCTGCGAGTCTTCGCTCGGTCTTACAGGTGTCTCCAGGTACACCGCGGTGAGCTTAGTTACCACTGTACGAACATGGGCATGACCACGTGGACGTAGCCCGGTTCGCTGATGCCGTTCTCGTCCACCGGGCGGAAGACGCCCTGGGATGACGGAGAAGTCATTTCGAGGGCGACGGAGCCGCTGAGGACGTTCAGGACGTCCTGGAGGTAGCGCGAGTTGAAGGCGATCTTCGAGGCGTCCCCTTCGACGCGGGCATCGACCTTGCCTTCGTTGTCCCCAATTTCGTCGGCGCGGGCGCTGATCGTGAGCTGGCCGGGCTGGCCGCCTTCGCCAGGTGCAAGCTGGAGTCGGATGATGCCGCTCCCGTCGCGAGCGAAGATGGCGGCGATGCGCGTCTCGCGCTTGAACTCGTCGACGCTGACGGTGGCCTTGGTGGTGTATTCGGCCGGGATCAGCTGGTTGTAGTTCGGGAATGTCCCCTGGATGAGCTGGGCGACCATTTCGACGTCGGTCATCGCGAACAGGACCTGCGTGCGCTGCGGGTTGATGCGCATCTCGACCTGTTCGTTGGATTCGCCGACGAGGCGGGATAGTTCGCGGAGGGCGCGGCTGGGGATGATCACTTCGACCGATTCGCTCGGGGATTCGGCGAGCGTGATATCGGCGACGGCCAGGCGGAAGCCATCGGCGGCGGCCAGGGTGAGGCGGACGCCGTCGGTCTTGACGTGGACGCCGGTGAGGACGGGGCGTGAGTCGTCGGTGGCGGCGGCGAACTCGACGCGTTCGATGGCTCGCCGGAGGGCCTTGGGGTCGAAGGCGAGGGTAACGCCGTCGCGCAGCTCGGGGATGCGGGGGAAATCCTCGGAGTCCATGGCGTTGATAGTCGAGTCGTTGCGGGCGCATTCGAGGCGAAGCTGGCGGCCGTTGCCGGGGACTTCGATGGAAACGGTCGCCGGTGGGAGCTGCGAGACGAAGTCACCGATCAGGCGAGACGGGACCGTGGTAGCGCCTTCTTCATCGATCTTGGCGCCAATCCAGGCGCAGATCGAGATATCCAGGTCAGTAGCGGCGAGCTTGAGCCGGCCGCGGTCGGTCTGGAGGAGGACGTTCGCGGTGATGGGAAGAGTCGAACGTGCGGCGACGGCGCGGCCGACGATGGTGAGGCCGCGCTGGAGGTTTTCCTGGAGGACCTGGACTTTCATGTGTTCACCCGCCTGATCCATTTCAGGGATTGGTTGGTAGTATAGGAATTGCGAAGGTAGCGGGACAAGGAGAGTGATCATCCGCTTAAGCAATTATCCCGAATCAATCACAGTACATAATGATCGAAGAAGTCGACAGGATCTCGTGAGAGTCGGTCGATTGGGGGTGCGGGCTACTGCCGGACGGGCCAGCGCGGGCAGGTTGTGGCGTATTCCCGGCCGGGGAAGTATTTCGTCCACTCGGCCTGGGTGAAGTTGCGGCCGGCGGCTTCGCAGGTCTTTTCCGCCCAATGCGCGATGTCGAGGTCCCAGACCACTGTCGCGTTGTCGTTGGAGACAACCAGGTACGAGCCATCGGGCGCGAGGAAGACGCCGTCGGGCCTGCCAGCCGTCCCGCTCGGGAGCCAGTTGAAGCTGGATGCGATCGATTCGCCGGTCTGGAGATCCCAAAGCGAAACGCGGGCGGTCGCGCCGAACTGGGCGAGCGCCATCAACCTACCGTCATCCGTAAATGCAACGCGGGCGAAGGCGCCGTCGTTCTTGGGCATCGCGCCCTTCAGTACGCGCGTCGGCTCAGCCCCATCGCCGAGAGCGAATTGTTCAGCGGTGAAGATCGTGATGTCCGTGCCGTCGCCCTCAACGATCCAGCCCTGCTGACTGCCGTCGAGAAACGACTGGCGCCCGAACTGTCGGGTCGTGAGAAGCCTTGGGGTGCTCCCTGAAGTCTCCCACAACGCAACACGACCAAGCTCCGAGGCTACGGCGAGCGCACTGCCTCCGCCCGCGAAAGCTGAGAAGGTCATCGCGCCGAACCCCTGGCCTCCCGCAGGCACGACGAAACTGCTTTGCCGTTTCAGGTCGCCGGCTTCGAAGCTCCAGATTTCGATCGTGGTTTGCTGGCCACTTCCGGGGGGTGGCCCGCCCAGCGCGAGGAGCGGAAGGTTCGGGTGGAAAGCCACAACGATGCCAGGTCCGCCAGCCCTATCAGCGTTCGCAACGGGAATCGGCTGGCCGACGGGCATCCCGGTTTCCGCGTTCCAGAGGACCACCTTGCCCGAACACCCGGCCTGGTTGCCACGCGGGCAGTCAGTGTTCGCTGTAGCGATGTACTTGCCGTCCGCGCTCACTATCGGGCTAATCGCGGTCAGGCTGAAGCGGTTGTTCGCCGCTGTGCCAACGTTGACGCCAGACCGATTGAGCAACGTGAGCCCGCGCAGCGACCACCGGCACCACGCCCCATCCGGCGGTTCCTTCACCATCCACGAGCCATCCGGGGCCAACTCGGACCGCCCGACGCCAGTAGACAGGCTGCGCGCGTTCACGAGGCCATCACCGTTTATGGCCCAGTGATCGACTTCGTTGTGCGTGGCCGTGAAGCTAAAGTAGGTCTCGTCGTTTGCGCCGAAGGCGGTAAACACGCCGCCCGGCCCCACCAGGAACGGCGGCCCAACAGGAGTGAGTTCCGGCACCGACATGACCGCGTATTTGTCTGTCGCCAGGGCGATGGCGGCTAGGGTGCCGTTGGGATTTAAGCTGAATTGCCCTGGGCTGAAGATGTCCACCTTCCCTGTTCCCAGCAGCTCTCCGGTCGCCGGGTCCCATGCCTGCAGGTTCCCGAAGCTGTAACCAGTGAGCAGGACGCTCCCGTCCTGAGACAGGTCGTACCAGCGGAGCGAATCGCCCGTGGGCTTGACCGTGGCAAGGAGTTCGAAAGTACTGGAGTCCAGCAGGGCGATCTTCCCCGCATCCGGCCCGGCCACCAGGTCGGCGACGTGCCTGCCGGTGGCGTCGAAGTAGAAGTTCGGCGTGAACTGCAGGGCCGGAAGCGTGACTGTGCGTCCCGCCCCCGAAGCCGCATCGACAAGGCGCAGGCTCTGGCAGCATCCATCTGGCGCTGCCTTCCGGAGAATCGCGACTTCCGGGTACCCCATCCCGAACCCGCCGAGTTGTTCGGCCTCCTTGTCCCAGGAGATGGTCCTCACGAGTTCCAGCTCGGGCACCGTGTAGATGTTTACGCCCGTTTCGCCGGCAGGAGCTTTCGCGGCATGGGCAACGAGCCCACTGGAAGGGAACCAGAGCGCGGTGTTCGTGGTCTGCCCGGGGAAGCTGCGCACGCTGGAGACCACCGCGTGCGTCGATGGATCACGCAGTTCCAGCAATCCGGACTGCGTCGAGAGGGCGACGTACTTTCCATCGAGACTGGGAAAGTACAGGGCGACAAGCGATTCGCTTGGGTGGATGGCGCCGAGCCACCGGGGATCGTCGCCAAGGACGCGGTTCATAAGGCTACTGGTTCGCGGTCCCGGGGCGAGGTCGTAGGCCTGCCGCGCGAGCAAGAAAGCCAGGCTGCGGTCGGGTTCGAGGAGGAGCGGGATCTCGGTCTCCAACCGGGCCAGAGTCGCTTCGAGGGCAGACGCTTGGGCGGCGTCGCGCTGCGTGTTCGCGTCGACCGAAGCCGCTTCGCGCGCGCACGGTGGTCGTTCGCACGGTTCCATTGCCAGAGGGCGATGCCGCTGACCAGCGCGGCAATCACGACGAGCCCCGCGAGCCCTGAAGCCAGCAGGCGCAGCCGCCGGAACCGGGTGGCGTCTCGCAGGCGCTCCTCGTCCTGTGCCTTCAATGAGGCGCCGAGGAACTCGCGTTCTTGTGTGCTCAAACCGGCGCCGGCACGTTGCGCCCATTCTGACGCCGCCGCGAGCCGCGCTCCCCGGTACAACTCGTCCCGGTCTCGTCCCAGCCGGTCCCACGATTCCGCCGACTGCGTGAGGTGGCGGAGGATGCGATGGCTTTCGCGGCCCTCTTCCAGCCATTCGCGGAGGCGAGGCCACTCGCGGATGAGTGCTTCATGGGCGACTTCCACCGAGTCCGCCGACATCGTCAGCAGGCGGGCCTCTGCGAACTTCTGTGCCAGTTGGTACGGGTCGGCTCGCCCCTCCGAGGGCGAAGAGAGCTCGATGAATGCGACCCGGCGACGTGTCGGTTCCGCCCCCTCACCGAGGACCGTGAGGCGAAGCATCAACTCCTGACAGGCGGCCCGCTCGCCGGGCTGTAGCTCTGCAAACACGCGCTCTGCAGTTTGCGCGATAGCGCCGCGGATGCCTCCCGAGCGGAGGTAACCTGCGAGTGCGAGCGTCCGCCCGGCGCGGATCTTCCACGTTTCGTGGAGCGCGTGCGAGAGCAACGGAAGTGCACCGGGCGCGTCGCCGAGGTCGGTGAGGATGCGTTCGGTCAGCTCCGGCTCGATTGCCAACCCCGCGGCCCGGACCGGACCTTCGATAGCATCGCGCAGGTCGGCCGGAGCGGGCGGGCCCAGCAACATGTGCCCCCGTTCGAGCATCTGCGCGATGCCTGGGAGGCTGCCGAGTTCGCCGTAAAGGTCGGCCCGCACCGCGAACACGGGGATCACACGCTGGGGGTCCGCTGCCATCGCATGGGCCAGCAGCGCGGCAAATTGGCGCTGTTGGCCACGGTCGTGGCACATCGTGAAGAGTTCTTCCATCTGGTCGACTGCCAGGACGAGGCGGAGAGAGTCGTCTTCCTCGCCGCGGCCGGCGTAGCGGCCCGCGAGGTCCAAGGCTCGAGGGTCCGCTTCCAGGTCGTTGAGGATGGCGATTGCGGAGACATGCTCGATCGCAGCTAGCCGCGATGCGAGCTCGGCGAGGGGGTCGGCCCCGGGAGACATCACGATGTACTGCCACTTTTCGCTTCCGGGGATGGCGCCTGCGCGCAGTGCGGGAAACAGCCCGGCGCGGATGAGGGAAGACTTCCCGCTCCCGGAGGAGCCGACGATCGTGGCGGTGCCTGATGACGCGACGCGGTCGAGCGCCCGGGCGATCGCCTCCTGGCGCCCGAAGTAAACGTCCGCATCGTCGGCGGTGTAGGCGCGGAGGCCCGGGAACGGCGAACCCTCGCGAAGCGAGCCGGCGTGTTCCTCCCCGTCTTCGAGCTGACTGGCCGCATCCACCCTCAAAGTGAGGCGCGCCCTCGCTGCAGCCTCCGTCCGGTTCGAGACGCCCAGTTTGGTCAGGATGTTGTGGACATGCCGTTCGGCCGTTGGAAGGCTGATGGTCAGTCGCTCGGCGATCTGTCGGTTCGTCCGGCCCGCGCCGATGAGTGTCAGCACTTCTCGCTCGCGTGCCGTCAGGCCCCGCAAGTCCAGGGAAGCTTCGCCTCGCGCGCCGGAAGTTCGTTCAATCGCCATAGAGGATGAGCGCCATTATGGGCGCCCACCGCAAGCGAAGAGATCCACGATTCCGTGTATCTCCGCGCCGAAATACACAGTTCCAACCCACGAAACCGGCGATGCCGGCCCCAATGGGCCCGGAAACACTCTCGGGAGACCAGCGCTCACGCCGCTGCCGAGGTTTCTGATGGCCGACCACCCAAACGAAGTCCATCCATGGCAAAGGCGCGCATGGCAAATCGCCGCGGTTGCCGAAGGGTCGGTGCTCGCCGGCCTCGTCGTGGCCGGCATACTGCTTGTCGCGACGACGGGACGATCTCGTCCTGAAGCCGCAGCGAACGAACCGTCCGAGGTCTCCGTCGTCCGCCTTGGCCCGAATACGCAGCTACCGCTGGCAATCAACTACTACATCGTCGATTCGGAAGAGACGGCGTCTGACCTCCGGCTCGCGCTCGCGTTGGGGAACAACGTGCGGTATTCAGTCGGTCTTTCGCCAATGCGCAATGAGGTCATCGTGGTGGCCGATGCCGAGGAGGCGCTGTTTGTCGCCGAGTGCCTGGAAGAGGGGAACCGCATCCTTGCCTCGTTCAACACCGTAGACCGGGTGATAAACCTCGCCACCTGATCGATGCAGGGCGCCGCGGCGTGGGGTAGAGGCCCCGCGTCCCAGCCATCGGCGCTCTCACCCCTGCTGTGGGGACAGGGTGTGGTCGTCTCGAGGAAGCGAGCCACCACACCCTGTCCTCCCCCTCCACCCGTTCACACCCAGCGCCGGCACGCGGCCGTCGGCCCCGCTGCGCTAGACTTCCGCGGATGCGCTACGCCGCGTTCCTCCGCGCCATCAACGTTGGGAAACACAACCGGATCACGATGGCCGAACTGCGCGCTCTCTGCGCTGAGGCCGGCCTTGCTGACGTCTCGACCTATCTCCAGACAGGCAACGTCCTGTTCGAATCCGGGCTCGCCGCCGAAGATGCCGCCACGGCCATCGAGGATGCGCTGGTGCAACGCGGGCTGAGGAACGCGCCGGCCGTTGTGCGGTCGCTGGAGCACCTCGAAGCCACCATCGCCGGCAACCCGTTCGCCGCGTTTCCGGCCGAGACACACTCAAGGTATGTGACGCTGTTCCGGGAGACGTTGCCTCCGGATGTGGTTGCGGGGGCGAACCGGCAGTTCCACGTCGTCGCGGTGCAACAACGAGAGATCCTCACGGCCGCGCCGTTGGAGCGGCCGCAGGGCTGGATATCAACGGCTGGCTTTCGAAGCAGGTCAGGAGTGAGGGGACGACACGGTACTTCCATGTGGTCGAGGAAGTTGCGAGGCTCCTGCGGGGATAGGCTCAGCCGCCCTGGTTCAGGAGGACGGGGTCGAAGCCCTGCATGCCGCGAAGAAGGTTGACCTCGCCGCGGTGGCCATTCAGGTGAATGACCAGGTGCAGGTTGATGGATTCGCCGAGCGTTTCGGTCTTGTCGCGCATCTGGACCTGGCGGGAGGCGAGGTCCGCTTCGCTTATGGAATCGAGGAAGGCGGTGGAGAGTTCGGCGACCTTCTCCTGGTAGCTTCGGAAGGCATCAAGCGAGGCGATGTGAATGGCTCGCGCGTCGTCGTTGGATTGGCCCGTGCCGAAGCCCTTTTCGGGGAGGCCGGTCTTCGCTGCCCAGCCACCGGTGTCCCATTCGGCCGGTTTGCCCTGGAAGAGCTGCTGGAAGAAAAGGTCCTCGATGCGGACGCCGTGCCACATGCACCAGGCAATCGAGTGGGACTGTCCGTCAGGGACGAAGTGGAGCTGCGCGTCCGTGAGGCCATCGGGCGCGCCCTTGAACCCCCGGTGGATGAAGTCCAGGGTCTGCTTCATGAAGTCGATCGATGACATGGGCACTCCGTCGGCGAGGGTGTAGCGCGCGGACTATACCGCGCGCTACACCGCTGTGTTCATGCCTTGACTTGCGACTAATCGAGGACGGCCGCTTCGACCGAGCAGATGGGCGGCAGATTCTGGGTCACGAGCTTCCAACTGTCGCCGTCGTTGGCGCTGACCCAGAGCTGCCCGGTGTTGGTGCCCATGTAGAGGCCGGCGCTGGGGAGCGTGTCGGTGCAGAGTGAGTCCCGGTAGACGCCCATGAAGGCCTGCTCCTGGGGGAGTCCGGCGGTCATGGGCTCCCAGGTGGCGCCGGCGTCACTCGTGCGGAAGACCCGCAGCTTGAACTCGGGCGGGCAGCGCAGTTCGCCGCCCTGGAGCGGGACGACGTAGGCGGTATCGGGGTTGTGCGGATGGGCCGCCATGGACATCCCGAAGTCCGACGGCAGTCCGGCGGTTATTTCGGTCCAATGGCTGCCGCCATCGTCGCTGCGGTAGGTGCCGGCGTGGCTCTGGAGGTAGAGCCGGTCGTTGTCGCCCGCGGCGTGGGCGATCTGGTGGACGCACTGGCCGGCTTCCGGGTAGAGGGGAAGGTTCGGGTCGAAGGCGGCGCCGGGGTCGCGTAGGTTGTCATTCACCGCCTGCCAGCTGGCTCCGGCGTCTTCTGTGCGGAAGACGCCGCCGGCGGAGATGGCGGTCCACATCCGGGACTTGTCCTTCGGATCGAGGACGACGGAGTGGAGGATCAGTCCGCCGGCGCCCGGGTTCCATCGTTCCCTTGTGGGATGGGCGCTGAGGGCCATGTTCTCGACCCAGGTGTCGCCGTTGTCGTCGGAGCGAAAGAGGGCTGCCGGGCCGACGCCGCAGTACATCACGTTGGGCTCCGAAGCGCGCCCGGGCTGGATGTGCCAGCAACGTTCCATGATGACCGACTCCTGGAAGAACCAGGGTGTGGAGTCACCTGGTGCCGGTTTGGGGTCGCCCGCGAAGCGCGGGCTGGCTTTCGCATCGGTCCAGGTTTCTCCCATGTCCCGGGAGAAACGGATGGTGGGCCCGAACCACGGGTCGTTCGCTGTTGCGAAGATGGCGCCGGTGCGGGGGTCCATAACGGCGTGGTTCACATCGAGTCCGCCGACGAACGGGCCGGCAATAGCCCACTTGTCGCGGGCCTGGTCACTGGTTAGCGAGAACACGCCTTTCCGCGTGCCGACAAGGACATTCACTTTAGCCATGTGTGGTCACATTCCTCCGGCGAGGGATTGTGCACCAAGTATCAAAAACCTAAAAGTGCCAGTGTCACGCTCAGGCAAAGACGGCATGAAGCAGTCCTGCGCCAACGCCGGCGATCACCAGCCATGCACTGTTCGGGTTGAGGCGGAGGAGGACGGCGACGGCGGCTGCGAAGAGCCCCGCTGTATACCACCCGTCCAGGACTTCGAACGCGAGGCGCAGCGTGACGACGGCCATGAGCGCCAGGGCCGCCGCGTTGACGCCATCGAGGAAGGGCGCCGCCCAGGGAGAGCGGCGTAGCCGCGGGACCAGCGGGTGAGTTGCGGTGACGAACACGAAGGAGGGAAGGAAGATGCCGAGCGTCGCCACGACGGCGCCGCGCCAGCCGTCGATCACGTAGCCGGCGAAGCCCGCCGTGCTGAACACCGGTCCCGGGGTGAACTGCCCGGCGGAGATCGCGTCGACGAGTTGGGCCTGCGTCAGCCAGCCACGGTGGTCGACGAACTCTGTCTGCATGAAGGAGAGGAGCACGTAGCCGCTGCCATAAAGGAGGGCGCCGATCTTGAGAAAGACGAGGAAAAGCTCCCACGCCGAAACGCCGGGTGTCCCGCTTGCCGCCAGCGCCACCGGGGCGACGGCGAAGTTCCGCCGGAATGGCCCCTTCTTCCCGCCTTTTCGTGGATTCGGGAGCGGCTGCAGGTTCTTCCGGCTCTGGGCCGTGAGGAGGCGCACGGCGGTGTGCATGGCGAGCATGGCGAAACCGGCGCCGAAGATCAGAGGCACTTCGCCAACGCCTGCCGCTGCGGCGAAGGCAACGACGAACACCAGGACGAAGGTTTCGACGCCCTTGAGAGCCGCCGGTCTAAGCCCCCAGACCGCCTGCGCGATGATGGCCAGCATGAAGGGCTGGACCCCCAGGATAATGCCGGCTCCGGCCGGGCTGGCGCCGTAGCGCACGTATGCCCAGGCGAGGGCGATGGTCAGCACCGTCGCGGGCAGGATGAAACAGAAGCCGGCCGCCCAGAGGCCGCGCCACCCTGCGCGGGTCGCCCCCAGGTGCATGGCCATCTCGGTCGAATTCGGGCCCGGGATCAGGTTCGTGACGCCGAGCATGTCGACGAGTTCCTGGTCCGTTGTCCAGTGCCGTTCACGAGCGAGTTCGCGCCGCATGATCGCGATGTGGGCAGCCGGCCCCCCGAATGCGATCACGCCGAGGCGGAGGAAATACCGCGAAACTTCGCCGACCGAGCCGCGGACTGTTGTCGTCACGCCGCAACCTTAGCTCCTCTTGTGAGGTTGGGACGACTGCGGCGGCGGGCCTGGCGACCGTCCGGGCGAAGGGTCTGCCCACGTCGTATTCTCGCCCCGATTCGAAGGGGGGTTCAGTCGAAGATTTGGAAAATCAAGACACATATTGATTTTCTTAAACGTTGTGTTAGTATCCCATCACTCAGGAGGGACCCTCATGACCCCACGCTCGCAATCTCCGCTTGGAGCCCTGATCCAGAGAGGCCTCGAAGCTGTTGGCGCTCGCGGTCCCGGGCCTTTCGACCCGCAGAAGTCGTCCTCCCTTTCTGAGGCGGTCGAAAGCTTCGCCGGCGGTCTTCTCGCCGCGACGGGATACCGCGAAATTGCTGACGACCTGAGCCTCGAAGCGGTCGCCCTCCTGGGTTCGGCCACAGTCGCCGGGCTGAAGGTTATCCAGGCCGCGGAGCCCGGGCTTTACAAGCTCGAAGACGCGCTGTACGCCTTCGAAGACCTCCTTCGGCGCACTGCGCCGGTGCGGGTTTAGCCCGGTGGTGCTCAACACTGGTGCGCCGCCGGTGCTTTCCGTTTCCGATCTTGTCAAGCGTTACCGCACCGGTACGGTCGCGAACGATGGGATCAGCTTTTCGCTCCATCCGGGGGAGATCTACGGGCTCCTGGGACCGAACGGCGCCGGGAAAACGACACTCGTCCGCCAGGTCCTCGGCGTCCTCCGGCCGACTGCGGGGACGATCACCCTCGCCGGCCGGGATGTCGTCGCAGACCCGGGCTTCGCGCGCAAGAACGTAGGCTTCCTGCCGCAGGGCCAGTTCGACCTGCTGACACTTCGCGTGGGGGAGCTGATCGAGTTCTCAGCCCGGCTGCGAGGGATGGACCCCCGTAGCGCGCGGGTCCGCCGGGATGAACTGATCGGGCAACTGGACCTCGGCCAGTTCGCTTCCACATCGATGCACGCGGCATCCGGCGGGGTACGGCGACTGGCAGGATTCGCTGCGGCAATCGCGGCTCCGGCGCGCCTGCTCGTGCTCGATGAGCCAACGAACGACGTTGACCCGATCCGCCGCCAGTTGCTCTGGAACTCCATGGGCGAACTCGGTGAGCAAGGTGCGACCGTGCTTCTTGTGACGCACAACCTGGCCGAGGCCGAAAGGTTCATCGATCGGCTGGCGATTATTGATGGAGGCCGGATCGTGCGGGAGGGGACGCCGGGTTCGCTGCGGTCGCTGGTGACAGACAAGCTGCGGCTGGAGACGGCGTTTCGGGGAGATGTTTCGCTCCATCCGGCACTCATCGCCGAGTCGATGGCGCCCGGACGATACCTGTTCGAACAGCGCGACCTCTCCGCCGTCAGCGCCTGGCTCAGCGCGGCCCGAGAGGCTGGCCTGCTCGCGGACTTTCGGATCGGGCCGCCGACGCTCGATGACATCTATGCCGCGGTCGTCGCGCCCCCGCGGGAATTGGAGGCTGCCTCGTGACTCCGATCCGCCAGTATGTCGATCTGCTTTCGGTGCAGCTCCGCTCCATGCGCGACGAGCTCTGGTTCGTCGCTATCCTCCAGCTCGCACTCTCCCTTGGGCTCGTGCTGGGCATGGGCTACCTGATCCCGGACGTTTCCGAAGTGACGGCGATGTACCTGGTAACCGGCACGGCGACGCAGGCCTTCGTCACGGTCGGCCTGGTAATGCTGCCGCAGAACCTCTCCCAGGCGCGGGCACAGGGGCGGATGGAGTACTTCCTCACGCTGCCAATCAGCCGCGAGGCTTATCTCCTCTCGCTGGTGACGGTGGTGGCCGTGATGGCGTTGCCTGGTGTCGCCTTCTCGCTCGCTTTCGGCGCGTGGCACTATGGGTTCTCGCTCTCTTACGACCCGATGTTTCTCGTGGTGATGGTACTGGCGGTGTTCTCGTTGGCGGGAGTAGGGGTCGCAATGGCCGTCTATATCCCTCACCAGCAGGCGACGAACGCCGCCACACAACTCATTATCTTTTACGTCCTCTTCTTCTCGCCGGTGATCCTCCCTTCGTCACAGCTGCCCGAGTTGCTGCAGCAGACGGCGAAGGCCGCACCACCGACCTATGCCGCGGACGCCGTACGGGCGACGATCACCGACCTGCCGGACACATCGCTGACGAAGGACATAGCGGTGATGGGCGGATTTGCGGTTGGATCCATCGCGCTCAGCGCGTTCGCAATTCGCAGGCGCGGGTAGCCCGTTCCGGGCCGCGCACCCCTCTCGCGATGCCGCCACGGCGCCCCCAACGCCGCGGCGGCATCGCCATTTCCCGGGCGAGGGCTTCCGATTGCCAGTAGCTGGTCCTCGCCGCGGATTCTCAGGGATTCTCCCCATTCGTGAGTTCACCAACGCACGAGAGGCCCCCCATCGGGAAGCCTCTCGTGCTCTTCTTGCGTTGGATGGACGGGCTCGGTGCTAGCCCCGGATGATGCGTTTCAGCGCCCTCAAGCAGAGCCACGCGGTGATTCCGCTGGCGATGATGACCGGGACAGCGGAGGCAGGGTCGTGCGTCCGTTTGAATTCGGCGCGGCCATCACTGATCTGGATGAAGCCGAGGGGTGAGGCCATCACGCCGCCGCCACCACCGGAGCCTTCACCGATTTCGCCAGACTCGTCGCCCTCTTCGATCCCGCGGCCGCCGCCCCCGCCGAAGCCCCAGCGCACCTTCGCGACAGGGATCACAGTGATGCCTTCGCGCTCGACCGGCTGGCCGAAAACGGCGTGCGCACCCGCCTTGAGGCCGACGCGGTCGGCGAGGGCCTGGGCGAGGTCAATGCCACGGCCTCTTGCGGCTTCTTCGGCTTCTCGCAACACGCGGCTCAGGTCATCAGTCACGGTTCTACCCTCCGTGCGCGGCGCCTGAAGGGGCAGCCTGCGCCTACTTGAACCGGTAGGTGATCCGGCCCTTGGTCAGGTCGTATGGCGAGAGTTCGACAAGAACCCGGTCGCCGGTGAGGATCTTGATGTAGTTCTTGCGGATCTTTCCGCTGATATGCGCGAGAACCACGTGGCCGTTCGCGAGCTCAACCCGGAACTGGGCATCCGGTAGAGGCTGCGTCACGATACCTTCGACTTCAATCGCTTCTTTCTTTGCCAAACAGAGACACTCCCAAACCGAAATGTGATTGCCCTAACCCTACCACAGTCGGCGCTCCTTCGAAGCACCGGCGAGTGTGTCCCGCGTCACGGATCGCGATACGCTGTGGCCGATGCCCCGCCCTCTCGCAGCCGTTATCACCCTCGGGTGCAAGCTCAACACCGCCGACAGCGAGGAGATCGCCAGGTCGCTGCACCAGGTCGGTTTCGATGTCGTCGACTCGGTCTGCGAAGCGGATGCGTTCGTCATCAACACTTGCTCGGTGACGCACGTTGCCGATGCGAAGTCCCGCAAGCTCATCCGTTCGGTGCGTCGGCTTGCGCCGCACGCCGCCGTAACCGTCACGGGCTGCTTCGCGCAAGCGGCCGGCGCCCAGGCCATCCGGTCTCTCGGCGTCGACTACGTGGCGGGCACGCGCGACAGCGATAAGTTGGCACTCATCGAGTTCCTGTCGCCCTATGCGAAGGCTCCAACTGCACCGGGGAGAGAGCTTCGAACCCCGATCAGGGGCCCCGCCCGTGCCTTCGTGAAAGCACAGGAGGGTTGCAACGATGTGTGCAGCTTCTGCATTGTCCCGCGCACCCGTGGGAGGGAGGAATCGCGCACCATCGACCGAGTCGCTGCCGAAGTCCAGCAAGCCGTTGATGCGGGCGCGTGGGAAGTCGTCGTAACGGGGACGCAACTCGGCGCCTGGGGTCGCGACCTGCTCATCCCCATGAAGCCACACCACCTCATCTCCGGGATCCTCGAACGCACGGAAGTCGCGCGTCTGCGTTTCAGCTCGCTTCAACCCCAGGACATGACATCGGAGCTGCTTGCGCTGTGGGGCGACCCGCGGCTCATGCCGCACTTCCATCTCGCCCTGCAATCTGGGAGCGAGCGCACGCTGGCCGCGATGAGGCGGCGTTACACCGCACGCGAGTTCCTCCTGGCGGTCGACCGGATCAGGGCGGCCGTCCCACTTGCGGCAGTAACGACGGATGTGATCGCCGGTTTCCCTGGTGAATCAGCGGCGGACTTCGGTGCCACGATCGACCTGTGCAGGGAAGCCCGGTTCGCGCAGATGCATTGCTTTCCCTATTCGCAGCGCAGCCGCACGAGCGCTGCTCTCATGCCAGGCCATCTTCCGCCGGAGACGAAGAAGGAACGGATGCGGCGCCTCCTCGAACTCAACGGCGAGCTCGCCGCGGCATTTCGGCGGGAATGCGAAGGCTTGGTCCGGCCGGTGCTATGGGAATCGGAGCGGGTCTTCGCGAAGGAGCCGGCGCTGGCGTTTGGCTACACGGACAACTACATCCCCGTGTACGCGGCGGCGGGCCGCACCAACCGGATTGCGCCCGTGCGACTGGGCGGGGTGTACCATGACGGGGTTCGGGGAAGTATCCCCGGGGAGGCCGTGTGAACGCACTTCGGCGCATCCTTCTCGTTTTCTACAGTCTCGTGCTGCTCGCCGCTCTCGGCGGCATCGGTGCGCTGGCGTGGAACCAGGACCAGCAACTCGACCTGGATGTGGAGGACCTCAACATCCAGGCGTTCATCGAAGCGGATAACGCCGAGAAGTGGGTCCTCACCGGGATCATCGCTGGTATCGGGCTGTTTGCCCTGATCACGCTATTGATCGCGATCTGGCCCCGCCGTCGGCCGTCGCGCGGCGCGCTTCGCATCCGCCAGACCGATGGAGGGACCGTCGAGGTGACTTCGGCAGCGGTAGAGTCGCTCTTGAAAGACGAGCTCGAATCGCTCCCGGAGATCCAGACCGCGAAACCGCGGGTCTCCCTCGCGGGTGGCGCGGTCGACACTTTCCTCGATGTCCAGATAGAACCGAGTGCCAGCATCGCCCATGTGACAAAGCTGATCGGCGCGACGGTAGAAGAGACCCTGCGCGACCAGGTGGGTGTGACTGCCGTTCGCCGGCCAGTGATCCGCATCAGCTACGACGAAATGGCCGCCCGTCCGGTCCCGGTGAAGCGGCCGCGCACGCCGGCCCCGGACCTCCGCCCCCAGCACGTGCCCGCCAGCCAGTCGGAGGCGCCGGCCACGGACGAGGCTGCCCGGCCGCCCGAGGCGCCGCGTTTCGTATCCCCGAATGATGAGGAATCGCCGAAGGCATGACCGAAGCTGACGCAATATCCGCGCCCCCGCCGGGCGAACTGCCGTGGGTGATGGAGGCGCTCCTCTTTGTCGCCGAAGAGCCGCAGCCGCTTACCGCGTTAGCCCGCGCCGCGGGGGTGAGCGATGGGGCCGCTCGCAAAGCGCTGAACCAGCTGAGCGCGGATTATGAGGCGCGCGGCCTTCGGCTCCTGGAAGACGGCCAGAAATACCAACTCGGCGCGGCTCCGGCCTACGCCCGGTACGTGGAGAATATGCTCGGCACCGGGCCGGGGCAGCGGCTCACGCGGGCGGCCCTTGAAACGCTGACGATCGTGGCCTACAAGCAGCCCTGCACCCGTGGCGAAATCGAGGCCATCCGGGGCGTGAACAGCGACCGGCTTGTTGCGATCCTCGAACAACGCGGTCTGATCGAGAACACGGGCACAGCTGAGGGTCCCGGCCGCCCGAAGCTATACCGGACGACGATGCGTTTCCTCGAGCACTTCGGCATCCGCAGCCCACGCGAGCTGCCGCCGCTACCGAGCGCGCCGGAAGAGCCTCTGGTCGAAGCCGATATCTGAACGGCTGGGTCCGGAGCGCTACTTCGCGATGAGCCGATAGATGGTGCCTTCGCTATCGACGGCAAAGTACAGCTCCCCGGCTTCGTCTTCGCCGAACGTTGTTACGCCGCCGGGGAGTTTTCCGAGTTCGCTGGAAGTGATCTTGCCATCGGCCCCGCGGCTGAGCGCCCAGAGGGTGGCACTGCAGTAGTCGGTGAACAGGTAGCGTCCGGCAAGCGACGGGATCGCGGTGCCGCGGTAGACGTAACCCCCGGTGATCGAGCAGCCGCGGCCGTGGTCGTACTCGAAGACGGGCTTCGTGAGCCCCGTTTCAGCGCATCCAGCGGCAGGCTGGTAGCAGTGGTCCCCCTCCATGATGTTCCAGCCGTAGTTCAGGCCACCCTCGGCGCCAGCGGCCTGGAAGTCGACTTCTTCCCACTTCCCCTGCCCGACGTCCGCGATCCAGAGGTCGCCCGTCTTCCGGTCGAACGAGAAGCGCCATGGGTTGCGCAGGCCGTAGGCCCAGATCTCCTTCCTGGCGGTTGGGTGGGCAGCGAAGGGATTGCCGGGAGGGATCGTGTAGTCGCCTCCGCCATTGATGTCGATCCGGAGGATCTTGCCGAGCATGGCATTGATGCTCTGCCCGTTCCCATTGGGGTCGCCGGCGCTCCCGCCGTCGCCCATCGACATGTACAGATAGCCATCGGGTCCGAAGGCGAGCATCCCCCCGTTGTGGTTGGGGTAAGGATCGGAGACGGCGATCAGGAGGTTGCCGGAATCCGGGTCCGCCGTGTCGCTGCCAGGCGGGACGGTCCGGTACTCGGCGATGGCGTTCTCCCCGCTTCGGGCGGTGTAGGCGACGAAAAACCGACCGTTCTTCTCGTACTCCGGGTGGAACGCGAGCCCAAGAAGGCCCTGCTCGTTGCTGCTCGAACGGACGATCGCAGAGATATCCAGGAACGGCGTGGCGAGTTGTTGGCCTTCCTTGAGGATGCGGATGATGCCGGACTTTTCAACGACAAAGAGCCGGTTGCTCCCGTCGGCGGCATTGGCGATGAACACGGGGCGGCTGTAGCCGGTGGCGAACCGTTGGCTGGCAACGGACACGGGCGACGGGTTGGCGCCGGTGCTCGTTGCTGTGGAGTCAGGAGCGAGCGTTGGTGATGGCTCAGCGACGTCAGGCTCAGTGTCGTCGCATGAGGCCAGGAAGATGCCCGCGGCGACCAGTGTCGGGATAATCCAGTTTCGCATCAGGCGATATGGTCTCTGAAACAGCTGTTACGGTCGGTAAGGAATCACCGTCAAGTGCGCACTGAGCGCCTGGTCCGGACGAACTCGCGCACGGCGAGTTCATATCCGGCCGGGTCGGTATTCCAGGCCCGCACGTGGCCCGTCCCGGGGACTCGTACGTAGCGGACCAGGTCCGGTCGCCGCGCAGCGAATGCGTCGCTCAACTCGACCGGGACCGTCGCGTCGGCGTCGCCATGGAAGAGGAGGACCGGGACCTGCAAGTTCGGAAGTGTCTTCAGGTAGTCGAAATCCGTCCAGTTGAACCCGTAGCGGAGTGCCGCGAGACGGTTGGAGATTCCGAGGAACCAGATGGGCAGGCCTGCCCGCCGAGCGCCATGCTCGACCGTTGGGGCGAGATTCGACATCGGTGCATCAAGAATGAGGGCTGAAACAGCAGGCGAGTTCGCGGACTTTGCCATGAAGCTGAGGGTGATCGCCCCACCCATGCTGTAGCCGACGAGGACGATATCGGAGGCACCGCGGGCGCGGGCGAAAGCGACAGCCCCATCGAGTTCCTCCCACTCGTCACGGCCGTAGCTGTACAGTCCGTTCGGCGAAGCCGGGACACCGAGGTCGTTTCGATACGTGATAGCCAGGCAGTGGAGGCCAGACTCCGCCAGGGCCGGGATCATGCGTAAGGCCTCGCGGCGATCGGCGCCCTTGCCGTGGGTCATGATCGCCCAGGTGCTGGACGAACCCGGGATGTACCAGGCTGGGAAACTACCAAGCGGGGAATTGAAGCGCACATGCTCGAAGGCGAGCCCGAGCGCCTCGCGGGGGTCAGATGGGTGGGCGAAGCTATCGAGTCGAAGGTAGTCGCCTGCGCGGAGGTCGCCGCCGCCGTGATGGAATTCGCGGATCGCAATGAGCCCGTTCGAATCGATCACGCGGCCGGCATAGCCCCAGCCGCGGGCTCCCTGGAGGAGGAAATGGCCGGGTTCGCTGGCGGCGAGGTCGGGCGTCCGCGTGGCTCGGCGGAGCGTCACGGTCTGGTCGCTCACGGCAGTCACCTGGAGGTCCAGAGGGGGAGGCTTGCGGTCCTTCACCGGATCGAAGCCTTCATAGCGCAGGCGGCGGGCGAGGTAGAACGCCGGCAGGCCGACTGCGGCGCCGGCGACGCCCCCGGCGGAGCCTGCGAGTGCCCTGTTTCGCATCGTCCCCTCCATTCACCCGTGGGGACGATGCTAACCCGCCGCATCCCCGCCTGCGAGTGAGCAGGTCAGAAGATGGCCACCGGGTTTACCGGCGACCCGGTCCCTCCCCGGACATGCAGCGGGTTGATGGTCAAGAGGAACTCCCATCGGCCTTCTTCCTCGCAGGCCTGGGCGAGCGGCTCGAGGAAGGCGTTGTCGAGCAGTGGCATCCCCATGAAAACGATCGTCAGGACGTGAACTGAGAGCCCGGGGAATATCCGGTAGCCCGAGGGTGCGGCGTCCATCTGGTCCCACCCGAGGATGGCGGCATCCTTTCCCTTGAGGTAGGGGGCCGTGTCGGCGTGGAGCCCGGGCGAGGGCGCGACGCCAGGGACCGCCGCCGGGTTCGCGGCGAAGTACGCCGGCCGCCCTGAATAGACAAGGACCGCATCCCCCGGCCGGAGAGGCGTGCCCTGGGCGAGCGCTGCGTCCTCGATTTCCCAGGCACGCACTGGCCGTTCCAGCGTGACGTACGGTTCCCCGCGGAAGCGCGGGATGTCGATGAGGACACCACGGGTGGTGATCCCGGTCTTCCATGCATCGACTGAACCCGAGCGGGCGCCGAGGGGTGTGACATCGGTCGCGGGCTTGCCGTTGTACATCTTCCCTTCCCAGAAGATGTGGCAGAGCGCATCAACATGGGTCGTCGCGTAGCCGTGGAAGAGGAGTCCGATGTAGTCGACCGAGAAGTCCGGCAGCGATCGAACGAAGTGCTGGGCGGGGTTCCAGTTCCCCGGTCCACCGACGGTGTTCAGGGGATACGAGATCGAGACGGCGCGTCCCGTCTTCACCAGGGCGGCGGCCTCCCGGCGCTTCTCGGGCGTGACATGGTTCACCGTCCCCGCGCTGTCGTCCGGGCCCCAGCGGCCCCAGTTGCTGCAGGTTTCGAGATAGCCTCGGACCTGTTCTTCGGTGGGCAGCGGCTCTTCGGGCATGGGGTCTTCCTCCGGTCGAAATTGCCAGCGAACTCTACCGCACTCGCCCGGAGCTGCCCGGGCCCTCTTAGAATCGCGCCATGCGCACCTTCATCACCGAACCCGAACGCCGAACGCCAGTCATCGCCGAGACCGACATCCTGGTCATTGGCGGCGGCTCGGCCGGATTGGCTGCGGCTGTAGCGGCGTCCCGCGCCGGGGCACGGGCGATGCTCGTTGAGCGCTACGGTTCCCTCGGGGGCCTGGCGACGAACGGCCTCATCATCCTGCTCCTGACGCTAGACGACGGCCGGGGCAAGCAGGTCATCGCCGGGCTCTGCCAGGAGATGGTGGACCGGCTCTCGGCGCGGAAAGCATGCCTCTTTCCCCCGAAAGAGGAGTGGGGCTCGCCGGATGCAGTGCTCGTGGAGAAGTACCAGCGGCTTGGACTCGTCTGGGGCAGCGGCCCCCATGTCGTCCGCTACTCGGTTGCCTACGACCCGGAGGAGTTCAAGTGCGAAGCCGACCTGATGGTCACGGAGGCGGGTGTGGACCTGCGGTTTCATCGTTGGGCCACCGGGGTTGTGAAAGACGGTGAGCGTATCACCCACGTCGTGTTCGAATCCAAGGCCGGACGGGAAGCGATCGCCTGCAGCGCTGTTATCGACTGCACGGGTGACGCCGACATCGCCGTCCTCGCCGGTGAGCCGGTCGAATCGGAGCGGGTGCATCCGTGGCTCTGGTTCCGGACGGCCAACGTCGATGAGGATGCGGCGGAGACTTCCAAGCTGCGGCCCGGGTACTACAAGACCACTGGCGAGCACGGCTATCTCCATCCGTGGGGCGCGGCCGAGCGCATTGAACACGACATCGATGCCGCCAACCCGGACGACCTGACGTACGCCGAAGTCGAATGCAGGCGGCTTGTACGGGCCGAAGTAGATCGGCTGCGAGGAAAGGCGCCGGGGTTCGAGCGCGCCTACCTGGCAGGCTTCGCTGCCACTCTGGGTATCACCGAGACGCGCCGGCTGGTTGGCAAGCACATGCTTACGCGGGAGGAGATGGATCAACCGCGCTCGGATGCAGTAGCCATTACGGGGAACTGGACGAAGTACGGCTCGACGTACGAGATCCCCTGGGCCTCGCTCATCCCCCAGGGGACGACGAACCTTGCCGTTGCGGGGCGTTGCATCTCGGCCGACCACAGGGCGCACCACGCGACGAAGGAGATCCCGTCGTGCTTCGCGACGGGCGAAGCGGCAGGGCTGGGGGCCGCCCTTGCGCTGCAGTATGGTGTGACCCACCAGGGGCTCGATGTCGAGTCGCTGCGCGGCAAGCTCCGCGCGGCCGGCGCCTACCTGCCGTAGGGAGTGGGGGACTCATTGTCGGGGTCGCCTTCCAGCGTGCGGGAGCCGGTTGCGCGCGAGGCGGCGGACAGAGGCGGGTCCGTAACGAACGCCTCCAGGCGCGGTTCCGCTTCGACCGGAGCGAAGACGAAGTAGGCGTAGGCATGCGCCGCGACGGCGATCGCCCAGGCAACGAGCGGCCAGAAGAACCACGTGCTTTCGGCGAAGCGCACATCGATCACGAACAGCCCGATGTTCGTCACAACGAACGCGAGCGCGTGCCCCCCGAGGTGGCCGCCCAGCAGGTAGCCGGTGTGGAGGGCGAGGGCGATGCCCCATCCCCAGGCCGGCCAGACGACCCACCACTGGCCGTTGCTGAAGGCTGCATCGATGAGGGCGAGGACTGCCATTACCGCCCCGTAGAGGGCCATATGAAATGCCCAGATCCGCACCTGCAGAGAGCGCTCTCGACGGGCGGCATCTCCGGTGCGGCGGGCGAATGTGCCGGGCCAGCGCACGGCCGCCGTGAGCGCGCGGTCGAGGGCTTCGCCCTGAGGTTGGGGAGTGCTGGTCTCCGGCGACTGGAGGAGGAAGGTGTTGACCAGCCCGGTCGCCCAGGCGGTGACCCGCACCACGTAGAGCGAGGGGACGAGCAAGAGCACCCCACAACCGGCAGCGAGAATCGCTTCAGGCCCGGTATCGATGGTCCACCCAAAGACCTGTTCGTGGACACCCAGGGCGACGGCAAGCGGCTCGAACACGAGGCGAAGCGCGAACAGCGCCGTACTGGAAAGCACGGCAAAGCCGGCGATCCCAAGGGGGAAACGCACGATCAAGAGGAAGACCAGGGCGCGCCAGGTGTGCGCGTTGCGCAGTCGCGCCTTCAGGCGGGGCCAGCGCCAGCGGGTCCCGTGTTCGTTTCCGAATGGCAAGGGCCGAATCCGGGTGCCGAGAAGGGTGTTCGAAAGTAACCGCTCCGCATCGGCGGCGAAGCACCAGGCGTACATCGTGAGGAGGAGCAGGGGAATACCGACGACGGTGACGGCGAGGCCACCACCGACCGCGAGAAGCGTGACCAGCGCCGTCCACGAGGCGATACCGATCGGCAGCCCGAGGAGGAGATAGAGGAGGTCCGCGTAGGTCGACCATTCGGTGGCGATACCGAAGGTGCGCCGGAGCGGGTTTCGTCCGGACGGGACCGCTTCGCTCACTCTGATCCTCCAGGCGGGCCGGGGACCGGTCGCGCTGGCGGACATTCTCGCACGCTCGGCCGTGTCCCGCCGTCGCGTTTCGGCCCGCGACAGGGTGTCACAATCGAGGGTCGTTGGGGCATGATCTGGCTCACACACGAGAGGCGAAGGACCACGACGAATGAAAGCAGTAGTGATAACCCGGCCCGGTGGCCCCGAGGTCCTGCAGCTCCAGGACGTGCCCGATCCGGTCCCGGGCCCGGACGACCTGCTCGTCCGCGTCCGGGCGACGGCGCTGAACCGCGCGGACATCCTGCAGCGCATGGGCGGGTATCCGCAGCCCGGGCCGAAACCTGCCCACGATATCCCCGGCATGGAGTATGCCGGGGAAGTCCTGGCGATCGGCGCGCGAGTCGAAGGCTTCGTGCCTGGTGACCGGGTGATGGGCTTGCTGGCGGGCGGCGGCTACGCCGAGCAGGTGGTCACCCACTACCGGCTCGCTATGAAGCCGCCCACAAACCTTTCCTGGGAGGAGGCGGGCGCCACCCCGGAGGTCTACATCACCGCCCACGATGCGCTGCTGCAGTGCGGGCTGGTGGCGGGAGAACGCGTGCTCATCCATGCCGCCGGTTCGGGCGTCGGGGTGGCCGCGGTCCAGATCGCGAAGGTCCTGGGCGCCTCCCTGGTCATCGGGACGGCCGGGAGCGCCGACAAGCTCGTCCGGGCCGCCGCGCTCGGCCTCGATGCTGGCGTCAACTACCGCGAGCAGGACTTCGCCGAAGAGGTCCTCAAGGCGACCGGAGGACGCGGTGTCGACGTCATCCTCGACGTGATAGGCGCCGACTACTGGGACCGGAACATGAAAGCGCTCGCGCAGAAGGGCCGGATGATCCTGGTCGGTCTCATGGGGGGGAACTCCACCAACGCGAACATCGGCGTTCTGCTCCAGAAGCGTGCATCGGTGAGGGGCACCACTCTCCGGGCCCGGCCGATCGAGGAGAAGGGTATGGCGACGCGCGCGTTCGAGAAGAGTGTCCTGCCCCACATTGCCAGCGGCCGGATCAAGGTCGTCGTCGACCGGGTCTATTCGCTTGCCGAGGCAGCAGCAGCCCAGGAGTACATGGCGGCAAACCAGAACTTCGGCAAAGTCGTCCTCCGCGTCGGTGAGTGATCCAGGGTTGCCCACGGGTTGGCCGGGGCCGCCGCTGGTCTGCCCCTGCTGCCGGCGCGAGGGTCAGTCGTGGCGGCTGGGGCCAGACCTCCTTTGCGCGAACCCGGCCTGCGGCGCCCGGCACGCGTGGCTGACACCCGGCATCCCCGCCGTCGTCGCGCAGAGCGTTCGCGAACGCCTTGCGGAGTCCGATGCGCCCGGGCCGCTCCCGCCGCCGGGAGGCTTGCAGCCGATGCTCGCTGCCGTCGCGCCCGCGTCCCCGGCCTTCGGGCCGCTCGCCCGCGCCGCCATCTTCCTGCGTGCGCTGAGCGCGGATGGCGAAGAACCGTTCTACGGCGAACTCTGCGAAGCCCTTCTCCCGGACTTGGGGCCAGCCGCTGCTGTCGCCGACCTCGGTTGCGGCGCCGGGAATCTCGCCTTCGAGATAGCGCGGCGCGCGCCGGCGACCGTTGCAGGCATCGACCTCGATGCCCACCTGCTCCGCTGGGCGGAGCGTGCCGCCGAGGGAGTGGAGTTCGAGGCCCCCGTGCGCATCGACGCTGGCAGGTTCGCTGCCTCGCCCATGCGCGTTCGGCCGGGCCTGCTGGCGTCGCGCCTCGCCTTTGCCGCGGCCAACGTCCTCGATCCCCCGTTCGGGCCCGGCAGCTTCGACCTCGTGACCCTCGTGAACGTCCTCGACGCGGTGCCATTCCCGGCCGTTGCGCTTCGCCAGGCCGTCGCGCTGCTCAGGCCCGACGGCCAGGTCCTGTTCGCCTCGCCCGACTCCTGGAACGGTGGGACGACCCCGCCGAAGCGTTGGCTGGCGACGACCGAAGCCGGCTGGGACAGGGTGTTCGCCCGGGAGGGGCTTGAAACGCTCCGGCGGATCGATGATCTTGAGTGGCGCTTGCGAGACACGCCGCGCCTGCATCACCTCTACCGGGTGCACGGCCGTCTCCTTCGAAAGCGCTGAACCTGCCGCCAGGAGCCTCGAATGCGCCGCTTCTTTTCCCGGTCTTCCCCCAGCGAACTCGTCGCGCCGGACCTCGGCCGGGATTGCGCCCACGGGTGCCCCGCCTGCCCCCATCCGGGGGCGTTCTTCGAATTCGATGACGAGGGTGCCAGTACGCTCCTCCCAGCCGACCGCCTGCTCCTCGATGGCGGCACGCTCGAACTTCACAGCGCCGCGGTCGATGATGCCGGCGACTTCGCCATCGAAGAAGCCCAGGACTTCGATTTCGACTAGCGCCGATCCGAACGCAAAAACAGCCCGGCGGGTGCCGGGCTGTAACTGAGTTCGCGGACTGCGGGACTAGATGATCGCTGCTGTGCCGGTGAGCTCCGGTTCCTGGTCGGGAGCAGGCTCGCCTTCAGTCACGGGTGCAGCCTTCGCGGCTCGTTCCATCTGCTCGAGTCCCTGCATGCTGAAGCCGAGGTCACCGAGTTCGCAGAGGAAGCTGCAGTAGGTCAACTTCAGGGCGCTTGTGGACTTGTTCACCGTGTAGAGGAGGTTGCAGCGCTTGCAGCGAGGCATCGACACCGGATCGCCTTCGCGCCTGGGCAGCGAAACCTGGATCGGCTCTTCGCGGTCTTCTGTGCCGTTCATGCTTGATGAAACCTCACTCCTTGCCAGTATTGCGCATTTGCAGGCAACGTGCGCGAGACCGCGGGTTTCCTACATCGTTCATACAATCGGCTCGATGCCGGCGCCGCGGCGAGGGGCGGTCAGCGCACGGCGGTCCAGGCACCGAGTCGGGCCGCTCAAGCGGCGAAATTGGATCTTGCCGACGGATCGCCTCGTTGCTAGGGTGATGGCGAAGCGTCATCCACCTGCCCGGCGAGCGCTCGGGCATGAAAGCGAACGAACGTGGCGTTAGTGGCACGCAGGCGCCAGGCAGACTCCCGTGGGACCGCACCGAGGCTCCGGGTCGCTGCGGTCGAAGTCGGGCTGACGACGGCGATCATGGTCGTGTACTTCTTCCTCCGCGGTATCCGCCCGGACGATGTAGAAAGTTCGGTCGGGCGCAGTCTCACGCTGATCCGTTTCGAAGAGCAGCTTGGCGTCTTCCAGGAGGTGCGCTGGCAGGCGGCTTTCATGCGATTCCCCCTGGCCATGGACGTCGCCAACCTGGTCTACGCCTGGGGGCACTATCCGGTGATGTTTGTCATTGCTGTCTGGCTCGTGCTCAAGGACCCTATCCGGTTCCGCTTCGTCCGTAATGTGCTGCTGGTCTCGGCCATGGTCGGGATCGTCACCTACTGGGTTTGGCCAGCGGCGCCACCGAGGCTCATGGAGAGCTACGGCTACGATTTCGGCTTCATCGATACCGTCCACGGAGCGACGAGCGACGTGAAGTACTTCCAGCCGGGCCCGTTCGTGAACGACTATGCCGCGCTCCCGAGCTTTCACTTCGGGTGGATCTTGCTGTCGTCTATGGCCGTCTGGACGAACGCGTCCAGCCCCTGGACGCGCGGAGCAGCGGCGACGATGTCCGTGGTGATGTGGTGGGCCGTCACCGTGACCGGCAACCACTACTTCTTCGATATGGTTATGGGCGGGGTGGTCGTTGTCCTGTCGTGGATGTTCGTCAGGGCACTGGGCGATGTCCACCTGCGTGACCTGCCTTGCGGACCGTTGTTCCGCGCCCGCCGGGAACCGTAGACAAGTTTGGGCTACCGGGATGTCCCGGGAGCGAGAAAGCCCGGGAACGGCAGAGTGGAAGCCCTGCGCGGGCGCGCCATTCGGTGGGCACGCTGCTTCTTGTTGAGGAGCGAGTGATGGTAGGCGCGCTCGACCGTGAAGGAGCATCCGGGACAGATCCCGTGCGAAACCGGGCCGGTCCCATCCACTGTCACATCACCACACCACGCACATACGACACGCATCCGAGCTTCCTCCACGAATAGGGCTTTCGAGGCGCAAATCGATCGTCGAGCCTGCGCCGGCGAGTGCCTATCAGGGGAACCCCTGAGAGGGTGTAACGGCTGTGTAAACGTATCTCGAAAGCTTGACGATGATCGTCTTGGACTGCCGGTCGTTGCCATCTGGAGGCTCTGGCCGAGTTTGCTACCATGGGCAATCACGTGGGTGCTCAAACCGAACCACCGCCGCTGTTCGAAGCCGAAATCGACGCCGAGCCGATGCTCCCGGCGCCAGACGAAGTCGTCTTCCGGATGCGCCAGGCGATCCTCGACGGCGATCACTGGTTCGAGGCATTGCTCGACGCCGTTGCCCGGTGGCGCACGCCAGATGAACAGATCGGCTCCCGCACGTTCACCTATCTCATACGCGGCGAGGCTTTCGACTGGCTGCTCCTTGCCGAACGGCTGATCGACGAGGTCCCGGACCTCGTACCACAGGGTGAGCGCGACGCCCTGCTCTGGGAGAACCGCTGGCCCCTCGACATCGATGATCACGAGTTCGCGGCGCGCCTGGGCAAAGTGAAGCACAGCGCGCATTTGAACTTCCTTTACGGTGTCCTCGTCGAGGAAGCTCTGCAGCTTTCGGTCGAAGAGGAGATCCACAAAGAAGGCCGCTCCCGCGCCTGGGGCGCCGACCTTCGGGTCGACGAGACAATGTTCCAGCGGGTCTATGGGCTCAACCGTGATGATCTCTTTGCCGCCCACTACGAAGACACTGGCAAGTTGCTCCACCACGATGTCTCGTTCGCCGACTGGAAGGCGTTCACCTACTGGCTGTTCAAGTACCGATTGAAGCGCCAGGACAAGGCGAGGGTCGCCAGCGACACGCGCAAGGGCCTCGCTCAGCTCACGTTAATGGAGTTGCAGGTGAGCGAGCGCCGCCACGGGGCGCACCTGAACGAGGCAGACTTCGCGGAGCGGTACGTTTCCGATTCTTGAGGCCGCGCCCGTTCGGACCCACGCGATACACTGGCAGGCGATGTCCGAAACCACCGGCGCCAGCTCGCCCCCGGAACTTAAGGGCATCGCCGGTTACGAGACTCCGTACCCGTACCTCGATCGACTCCAGGAGAAGATGGAGGAACGGCTCGCCCACCGGGTTCCGGCGGCCGGACGGTTCTGCGGCTTCTGCTACGCCCGCCTCCGGAACGAAGACGAAGCATGCCCGTTCTGTGCGACCACGACGGCAAGGTGCCCCACGGTCAACGCGATCCCGCAGGAAGTGCTCCACGCGTACAAGGCGAAGGCCTCCACTGAAGCGCGTTGGGTCCACACTGGCGCGTTCACCGGCCTCATCGTTGCTTCGGCGGTCTTCATCCTGATGGTGATGTGGGGTCCGGGGTTCCTGGGCCACCCGGCGCTTGCGTTCGCGGAACTCTTGCTCGGCGGCTATTTTCTCGCCCAGTTCTTCGGGCCGTTCCTGTTCGCCCAGTGGGGATACAAAAAGGGCGCCCGAAAACGGGACGCCCTTTGGGGCGAGTGGCTCGCGAAACGGGAGCGGCAGGCGAGCCCCCCAGACTAAACCGGCTTCGCGACGCTCCGGAGGGCCGAGTCCAGGCGTTCACGTGCTTCGTTTCCCGCTTCTTCGAGCCCGCGCGTGTGGAACGTGGCGGAAATGAGGTCCGGGTTCTGGAGACAAACCGTCGTGTGGCCCTCGGCGTCCTCGTAGAGCGCGAGGCCGCAGGGCAGGAAGGCTCCAACCCGCGGGTCTGCGTCCATCGCCCGGTGCGCGATCGCGGGATTGCACGCCCCGAGGATCTTGTACGGCTTCGTCTCGAACCCCAGTTTGGCGCGGAGCACGGCAGTCACATCGACTTCGGTGAGGATGCCGAAACCTTCCTTCTGGAGAGCCGCGCGAACCGTTGCTTCGGCCTCAGTGAGCGGAGAGTTGAGTCGGTAACAGAGCACTGGTTCCATCAAAATGACTCCCTTGGGAACATAGTAGGCCGCCCGGGCCGGGGCAGGAGTGCCCGGCCGGGCGCGAGGAGTGGGCCGGGCGTACCTACTTCGCCCGGCGCGACGGGCAATACCGTGCGCCGAAGAAGTGGCCACCCCAGGCGGGGGCGATGGGGCAGAGGTTGAAGACGCCCGAAGCGATCGGCAGGAGCCCGAAGGCCGCTACGGCCAGACCGATGCCGCCGCCGATAGCGAAGAGCCCGCAGAGGATGATGGTTACGCCCATCCCGGCGCGGATCAGGCGGCCCCATCCCGAGGCCATGAACCGGGAGAATGCGTTGCCTTCAAGAGTCGTTGTTTCAGTCACTGGGTTGCTTCCTTTGCGGTTGTCGTGGCGCCTCTCCCCGGAGGGGAGCGGCTTGGTCGTGGGGTTGCCGGCTTAGTGCGCGAAACGCACGTCCGGGAGCATTCGGTCGGCCCAGCGGGGTAGCCACCAGGCTTTGTCGCCGGCCAGGTAGAGCACGGCCGGGACGAGCACCAGGCGGACCAGGAAGGCATCGATGAGGACGGCGGTTCCGAGGATGATGCCCATCTCCTTCATTGGGAGCGGACCGGCGATGGCGAAGGTGTAGAACACCGCGATCATCACGGCTGCCGCGGCCACGATTGGCCGGCCGGTGTGGGCGATCGAACCGCGGACGGCTTCGGCGCCGTCGTGGGAGTGTTCGTAGTGTTCACGAGCGGAGGCGAGCAGGAAGACCGTGTAGTCCATCGAGATGGCGAACACGAGGGTGAAGAAGAAGAGCGGCGCCCACGAGGTGAGGTACCCCTGGCTTTCGAAGTTCATCGGCCCGGCGAGCCAGCCATGCTGGAACGCGAGTGCACCCACGCCGAAGGCGGCGCCCACTGAGAGGAGGTTGAAGACCACCCCTGCGGCCGCGATGAAGACAGCCTGGAGGGCGAAGAGCAAGAGCAGGAAACCGAGGAGGAGGACGACGCCGATCACCAGCGGCGCCTTTGCCCGGAGGGTTTGGTCCAGGTCGTGGTTCTCGGCCACGGGGCCGCCAACCAGGACGCTGGAGGGGAGTGCATCCCGGAGCGTGCCGATGAGGGCAATGGACTCTTTGCTCGATGGGTCAGTGGTCGCGATCGCCTGGATGAGACTCGATCCCTCGGCGCCCAGCTGCGGCGGGAATGCCATGGCGATGCCAGGCGTCCCGGAAATGATGGCGGCGATGGCGTTGGCATCGGCAGCGGCGGGGACGACGACTTGAATCGGGCCCGGGCCGCCAGGCCCGAAGCTCGTTGCAAGCTGTTCGTACCCCTGGCGGGCCTGCTTCGATTCCGGCAGTACGTTGATGCCCGGCATGCCCGTCTCGAGGTTCAGGAGCGGCGCCGAGAGGACCAGGAGGCCGGCTGTGACGCCGATCGCGTAGAGAAGCGCCCGCGGTTGGATGCGTGAGGCGAACCGTTCCCATGCGGGGCTGCGGTGTTCCCCAGCGCTATGCCAGGGGAGTGCGAGCCGGTTGATCCAGCTGCCGAGGAGGGCTGGCAGGAGGGTCATCGCGGCTAACAGGACGAAAGCGACCGCCAGCATCATCCCCGCGGCCATCGAGCGGAACGCCGGGATGGGCACCAGGAGGACCGCCGAAAGACTGATGAGGACTGTCAGCCCGCTGAAGAGCACCGCCTTGCCTGCGGTGTCCATGGCCACGCCCGCTGCTCCGCCGGGGTCGTTGGGAGTTGCGTGGAGAGCTCCCCGGTAGCGCGTGACGATGAAGAGCGCGTAGTCGATGCCGAGCGCGATTGAGAACATCATCGCGAAGTTCAAGGTCCAGATGCTGAGGTCGGTGAACTGGGTGATGCCATAGAGCACGCCCATCGCGGAGACGAGCCCCGCGCCGGCGAGTAGCAACGGAAGTCCGGCGGCGGCCAGCGTCCCGAAGGCGATGACCAGGATCACAGCCGTCACCGGCCAGGTGAGCAGTTCGGCCTTCATCATGCCGTCCTTGTTGACGGCATTGAAGTCGCCCCAGAAGGCCGGCGAGCCGGTGAGGACCACGTTGACCTGGTCGTCGCCGAGTTCGCCGATGATCTCGTTCAGCCGTTCGGCCGCCCGGACCGCCTCGGTCGGGTCGACCAGCGCGCCCGCCTGGAGCATCACCGTCTTGCCGTCGGGGCCGGGCTGGGCGATGGCCGGGCCGAAGGCCGGCTCTTCCGCGATCGCGGCCGTCGCCTCGGCGACATGCGCCTGGAAGGCCGGGTCGTCGGCGGCGAGGGTGTCGCTCCAGACGACCACCGCCGCGGACTGCGACGAGAGCCCGCCGAATTCGCGGTCGATCACGTCGCGGGCGGCGAGCGAGTCGCTGCCGTCCACTTCCCACATGGCGCCGGAGAGCGCGTGCTCCAGTTTCGGCGCGAAGATGCCGAGGCCAATCGCGAAGACGGCCCAGGCGACGATGACCGCCATTCGGTTCGCGTGAGCCCACATGCCGAGCCTCGCGAGCGGTGGATTGTGCATAATTTGTGACTCCATGGTCATGTAGTTGAGTTTCAGGAAGGCGGAGACAGCGTCAGGTCGGTCAGGCGTTGGCGAAGATGCGCGCCTCCTCGGCCTTCTGCTCGCGAAGCCGGTCACAAACGATGTCGCAGAGCTGTCCCAGCGAGGGGTCCGCGATGGAGTAATAGGCGGTGGTGCCCAGCGGGCGGCGGCTGACGATGCCCGCCCGGAGGAGCACGCCCAGGTGCTTGCTTACATTCGCCTGGGTGGTGTCCAGCCGAGCGACGATTTCGCCGACGTTCAGTTCGCCGCGCTCCAGGAGCGTGCGAAGGATCGCCAGGCGGGTCGAATCGCCGAGCACCCGGAAGCGTTCGGCGACGTGTTCGAGGAGCTGGGGGGGGACCAGTTCAGCCATGAACGTAACTCTATAACCACAGAGTTATTGATGTCAAACCGAGGTGACCCGCGGACGCGGCTTGGCGGGAGTCACCGTCGGAAAGCCGGAATGGGCGAACGCCGGTGCAGATGATCGGCCGGGTCGTCTGCGCCCCACAACGCGGCCTCTATCACCGCTGCGGGAGACCGGAAGCACCGCCCCCGGGCAAGCTCGCAGGTGTTCGCGCGCACGCTCGGTCAACGGGACCTGCATGAAGAAGTTTTAGCTCAGACCGCTGGGTCCGGGGTTTCGGGTCTGCTGCGCATCGCCTGCCGCAGCGCCACCGAAAGCGGCAGAAGCATCCCCGCGCCGAGGTACATCAACCCGTACCACGCCCTCATCGCAATCTCGACCGCGTCGTTTCGGTCGAGCGAGTCCACAACATCCAGCCCCGCTACGTACGCCATTGCTAGCGAAGCAGCCGCAGCGACCCCCACTAACGACAACTGCCGGGGCCATCCAGTCCGGACGACCAGCGAGACAGCCCCGAACGCTGCTGGAACCAGGACTATGAACGCCGCATGGTTCCAGATCTTCCGGGGGAAAAACGAACTCTTCAGCTCGTCGAGCATCTGCTGCTCCAGGAAGCCCGTCACAACGGCCGCGACCAGTGCCAAACCCACGACGAGAGCGACACCGCTGCCCTTCGGTTGTCGTTCCATTGCTCGTCCTCCCGGTACACGCAGTCCCTGGTGCTCTGCGTTGGTTAACCCGCCTACTCGTCATCGTAGTGCTCGATTCCCAGGGAGGTGAACGCCCGCCTGCGGAGGGCCATCGGGATGAGCATCCCCATCCCGAGCACACCCAGCGCCACGTTGGTGAATACCGGATAGACGATTTTCATCCCGTTGTCGTACTCCAACGGCGAGGCCTCGTGCCAACCCGTGTACAGCCCGATCGTTGTCGCCGCCACGAGCGCGCCACTCGGAATTGAAATCCGCCCCGTGGTGACCCTCGAAGCCACCGCTCCCAGCACAACCGGGACGAGTACCTTAATTCCAAGGGGGATCCAGAGCCGGGATGGCCGCTCCGTCCACCAGTCGGTCTCGGCCCAGTCCGATTCGACGGCGGCGAACCAACTCCAGATGATTGTCCACGCAGCCAGGGCGACCAGCGACAGGGCGACGAAGGGGTTCGGGATCGGACTGCTTGCTCGGTCGATCGGCTGCATGTTAGGCCTCCCGGGAACTCACTCCGGGCAGGCCCGCTCCCTGCCCGGTCGCGGCTCATGCCCCGCCGCTAATCCTCGTAGTACTCGATCCCCAGGTGCGTGATCTGCTCCTCGCCCATCATGTAGCGAAGCGTGTTCTTCAGCTTTGTCTGCTGGATGAACAAATCGTGCTCCGGGTAGAGGTTCGGGGCGTGCTGCGGGCTCTTGAAGTAGAACGAGAGCCACTCCTGGATGCCCTTCATCCCGGCGCGACTGGCCAGGTCGAAGAACAGCGCGAGATCCAGGACGAGCGGCGCCGCCAGGATCGAGTCGCGGCACAGGAAGTCGACCTTGATCTGCATCGGGTAGCCCATCCACCCGAAGATGTCGATGTTGTCCCAGCCCTCTTTGTTGTCGCCGCGGGGCGGGTAGTAGTTGATCCGCACCTTGTGGTAGATGTCGCCGTAGAGGTCCGGGTAGAGGTCCGGCTGGAGGATGTGCTCCAGCACGCCGAGCTTCGATTCTTCCTTCGTCTTGAAGCTCTCCGGGTCGTCGAGCACTTCGCCGTCCCGGTTGCCCAGGATGTTCGTCGAATACCAGCCGGCCACGCCGAGCATGCGCGCCTTCAGCATCGGTGAGATCACCGTCTTCAGCAGCGTCTGGCCGGTCTTGAAGTCCTTGCCGCCGATCGGCACGCCCCGGTCGTGGGCGAGCTTCACCAGTGCCGGGATGTCCACCGTCAGGTTCGGCGCGCCGTTCGCGAACGGCACGTCCTCCATCAGCGCGGCGTAGCCGTACAGCATCGACGGGGCAATCGTCTTGTCGTTCGCCTCCATCGCCGCTTCGAACGCTTCCAGGTTCATGTGCGCCGCCGACTCTTCGAGGAAGATCTCGGTTGAAGCCGCCCAGACCATCACCAGGCGGTCGCAGTTGTTCTTCGCCTTGAAGTCGCGGATGTCCTTGCGGATCTGCTCGGCCAGTTCGTACTTCGTCTTCCCCTGCTTCACGTTCGTGCCTTCCAGGCGCTTCACGTAGTACTGGTCGAAGACGGCCGGCATCGGCTTGATCGATTCGAGGAAGTCCTTGATCGGGATCAGGTGCTCGTGCTTGTCGAGCACCCCGGCCGTCAGGGCGGATTCGTAGGCGTTGTCCGGGATCGGGTCCCACGCGCCGAAGACGAGGTCGTCCATGCTGGCGAGCGGCACGAAGTCCTTGATCAGCGGTGAGCGGTTCTCCGTCCGCTTGCCAAGGCGGATGGTGCCCATCTGCGTCAGCGAGCCGATCGGCTTGCCGTAGCCGCGGCGCGCGTTCTCAACGCCCGCGATGAACGTGGTCGAGACGGCGCCCAGGCCGACGAGCAGGACGCCGAGCTTGCCAGTCGCAGGCTTGATCGGGCGTGGTTCGGTAGCGACGAAATCCTTGGGTTCCAAAATGACACCTCGTTGGCGGGCCAGCGACATCAGCGCCCCATGCCATTGCGATGGGATGCGGCCGGTGGTTGCCCAGTGTTGGACGGTGCTCTGGCGCCTCCCGAGAAGCGCGGCAAGCGCGCTCTGGCCGCCGAAGCGGCGAATGATGCGTTCGGCGGCGTTATGAAGATCCCCGTCCACGCTCTCACCTTAACGGTTTTTTCGTTGGGGAGCAAGACGCCTCGGAAAACGTGAAAAGTGTATTCACGCACTCAATAGAGTGCATAATCTGCGAAAACAATACCGATGGTGTTGAGATGGTTATGAGTGCCCGCCCGGTGAGAGCTGTGCTGGTCCCATTAGGCATCCTCCACCACGACGCATGGCTCTCGGGTTTCTGGGCATCCTGCCATTTGAGTTGTTGCCTGGGTTATGAAGTCGGCTCACCATGCGAGGAGTCGTTTGTTGCTGCCGAGGTCGGCTAGCCGGAAATGCAAACACTCTCTTACGTGGCTGCCTTCTCATTTGTTTCGGGCCTCGCGTTGCTCACGCTCGGCGTGGCCTTCCGTTCCCACGGCGACGGAGCAGAAGGGATTGTCGCGTCGGGATTCGACTTACGGCAAAGCCCCGCTGCGTTGGCGACGGTCACGCCGGTGGGTTCGCAGCCATCGCCACTTGTGCCCACTCCTACCACAGCGGCTTTCGGCGGCGCTGTCGGCCGGATTCGGGCGGGCTCCATCGGACTCGACCACCCGGTGGAGGAAATTGGGATAACCAACAACCAACTCGACACTCCGAAAGACGCCATCGGGAGTGTCGGTTGGTATTACATCTACCCGAAGCCCGGTTACGGCCAGAACGCGGTATTCGCCGCGCACAAGAACTTCGATTTTCATGCGGGACCATTTAGCAAACTCGACCAGTTCGCACCAGGCGACCGAATCACCATCGCAATGAGTGGCGGACCGACCTACACGTACGAAGTGATCTTCTATCAGCGCTATCCAGTTGATTCGATCCCGATGGGAGAACTCATCACTGCGCCCCAACGGCCACCCGGGGAAGAGTGGATCACTTTGATAACGTGCGGGGGCCGGTTCGAGGTGACTCAATCCAACGGGCTGGGGCATTACCTCGAACGCGACGTGGTTATCGCGAAGCGCACTGAGTAGCGCCTACCAGTGGCGCCCCGAAACTACCCGCGTGACGCGGGTCTTCATCACCGGAATGTCGGCGACCGGCAGTCAACGGTCGTCCGTGAACTCGCTGCCCGCGGCTACCACGCTGTCGACGTCGATTCGCCGGACTGGTCTGAGTACCGGGACGTCGACGGCGCAGCAGAGTGGGTCTGGCGGGAAGACCGAATCGCCTTCTTGCTCGATTCAACGTCGCGAGGGGACCTCTTCGTCAGCGGCTGCGCTTCCAACCAGGGGAAGTTCGCCGCGTGCTTCGACCATGTGGTACTGCTCAGCGCGCCAGTCGCCGTGATCCTCGAACGGCTCCTCTCGCGCACCACGAACGACTTCGGCAAGGACCCGGCCGAGCGAGTCCGCATCCTCGACGACATCACTCACGTGGAGCCGCTTCTCCGCCGCACTGCCACGCTCGAACTGGACGCCGCCGCGCCGCTGGAGTGCGTCGTCTCGGCAATCGCCGCCCTGGCCGGTTGAGTGCCGGCAGCCCGCGCTCAGGCGGACGCTCGCGTCCCATTCGCGCGCCGGAAGTTTCGTTCGGCCGCGCGCACAATGTTCCTTGGCATGCGCCGGAAGATGAAGTTGTGGGCCGGCACAAGCGAGTACCAGTACAGCAGGCCCCACACGCCGCTGGGATGGAACCGCGCTTCCATCTTCAGGGTCGAACCACCGCCTCTCTTGCGGTGCGACCGTGAACTCGAGGACCGCCGCCCCGGGAAGCTTCATCTCCGCCAGCAGGTGAGCCGGCTCCCCTGCTCCAGGCCGACGACGCGCCAGAAATCGATAGCGTCGCCGATGCGCACGTCCCTGGGTTCGCGCCGCCCGCGCCGGAGGCCGACCCCACCGATGAGGCGGTCGAACGCGCCGCGGATCCACCAGAGCGTGTCGGCGTAGTAGTAGCCGTTCTTCCCGCCGATGCCGCGCACGACATCCCAGACTGCCGCGGCCGGTGCCGCCGTGTCGAACTCGGCACTCTCTCCCTTCGAATAGAACGAAACGTCCGGGTTGTAGCCGCGAAACGCGAGGGCGCCTTCGGCCCAGCGCGCCGGGATCGGCTCGGCCCGCTCCCGGGCGAGAGCCGCGCGGATCGCCTCTTCGTAGGTGTGGAGCGGGATCGGGAGGGACTTGCGGATCGCGGCGTCGTCTCCCACGAGGTCCGTCTTGAGGCCATCGACCAAAGGTCTCGCAACGGAGATTGGCACACTGGTGACGAGCCCCAACCAGAGGGAGGACAGGCGCGGAGTCAGGAAGGGCACCCTGAGAGGGCGAAACGGTCGGCCCGCCACTTTCGCGTAGATGGCAAGGAGGTCGCGGTAGACCAGGTTGTCCGGGCCGCAAACGTCGTAAGTGCCGCCGGCCGTCTCCGGCTGATCCAGTACGCCCTGGAGGTAGGCCAGCAGGTCGTCAAGGGCGATCGCCTGGGTGCGGCTCTGGACCCAGCGCGGCGTGACCATCACCGGGAGGTGGTTCACCAGGTCGCGGATCACTTCGAAGCCCACTGAACCGGCTCCGACGATCAGGCCGGCCCGCAGTTCCGTGACGGGCACAGGTCCGGCGCGGAGGACGTCCCCGGTCTCGAGCCGCGAAGCGAGGTGCACGGAAGCTTCCCCCGAAGGGCGAATCCCGCCCAGGTAGACGATGCGCTGGACGCCGGCGCGCGCCGCGGCGTCGCGGAAGTTCTCCGCCGCTCGCTTGTCCCGCTCGGCGAAGCCCCCGCCGCCGCCCATCGAGTGGACCAGGTAGTACGCGACATCGACCCCTTCGAGCGCCCTGTCCAGCGTCGCCGCGTCGAAGGCGTCGGCTGAGACGCAATCGACGCCCTGCCACCCACGCGCTTCGAGCACGTCGGCCCGGCGTGCCGCCGCGCGGACGGCGTGGCCCGCTGCCGCCAGCCGGGGGACGAGATGGCTGCCGATGTAGCCGCTGGCGCCGAGGACCAGAATGTTCATGCCCATATGATGGCAGTTCCGGCGCCGTGCCGCCGGTCAGCGCGCCAGGGGTAATCGGCTACGGATTGCGCGCCGTCGGCGACACAGCGTTTTGGTACGGCGGAGCATCCGCTCACACTTCCAGGCGAAGCAGCAGGTCCCCTTCTTCGACCTTCCCCGGTGGTTCCACTACGAACTCCACGACAGTGCCGGACACTGGGCTCTCAACCGGGATCTCCATCTTCATCGACTCGATGATGACCAGCTCGTCACCCACGCTCACCTGGTCGCCTACGCCGACCAGGAGTTCCTTGACTGTGCCAGTCATTGGCGCCGGGAGGTCTTGAATGGCCACGCTGTGCTCCGGGTCTGATTGTCCCGCTCGGTGTGCGGCGAACTCTACCGCCCTCGCCAGTTCACCGCGACCCGATCATTTCGGTTCGAGAATCATGACGGTCAGGTCGCTCGGCAGGCCGGAACGGCTGACGCTGATCCTGGGCAGCGGCTCGGGGCGATTGCCGGTTTCCTTGAGGAAGCTCTCGAGCGGTTCCAGCGGCAGGGTCTCGCCGCCCGCCTTGTAATTCATCGGGATAGCGATTCGCGGTTCGATCTTGGTCATCAGGTCCGCGGCCAGGTTCGGGGCCAGGGCGTTCGAGCCGCCAACTGGAAGGAGGAGCACATCGACGTCTTTCAGGTCGTCGATGGCGGCCGTCGCGGTGAGCCCGAGATGTCCCACGCGGATGCCATCGATCTCGCTGATGAACACAACGTTCCTGGACCCATCGATGGCCCTGGTTGCGATGCCCGTCACGAGGATGCCACCGATCTCGTACTCTCCCGGCGCATCGAGCACGACAGGATTGCCGCCGATTCCCTCACTCCACGAGTACCCGGGATCGACCCGGCGGCTCATCGTGACCACTTCAGCCGTCTGTTTGCCGAGGGTGAATCCACTTTCCGGCGGGCACGGATCGGTGATCACGATCCCGTCGCGGCCTTTCAGCCGGAAGCAATTACGACCGAGGTACGTTATCTCGACTGGCACAGGGACATCGTACCGCCGCCGATCCCAACGGGCGAGATATGGCTAGATGGGCTTAGCAATTAACACCGGTGCGGCGTGTGGCCTTGCGAGCACGCGAGACTACTCGAGTTCCTCGTCGAGGAATTCGTCGTCGTCCTGTTGCTTTCGCCAGAACATCACCGCGCCGATGAACGCTCCCATCAAGGCGAAAACGCCCAGAAACTTCTTCATTCGAACCTCCAGGAAGCCGACTTCGCGGTCAGTCCGTGAAGTATACGTGCGAGCCACCCATACGGCGATGGTCGGCGCCGGCCAACCCGGCTTGGATGCACTGGTGCGGGCCCAGCCCGCTCAGCCGGCGGCTGACTCGAACGCCGGGGTGCCCGCCCTCCCCATCGCCAGTGCGTACGCGGCCTCGAGCAGCGGTGCGAGCGTCTCAGGGCGGAACGCCACCGCCCGGCGAAGCCCCTTCTCCCGGAGTTCTGCAGTGAACAGCTCGTCGTCGATCGCCCGCTCCAGGGCATGGCCGAAGGCGCGCGCGACCTCCGGGTTCTTGCCCGGCGCCTCTGGGTCGAGCGGGATGACCATGGCGGCGCCCCCTGCCACTTCCGGAAGAGCTCCGCGGTCGCTGCAGACAACAGGCGTCCCGCAGGCCATCGCTTCGGCGACCGGCATCCCGAAACCCTCGTAGCTGCTCGGTTGTGCAACCACGTCGCAGGCCGAATAGAGGCAGACCACGGCCTCCCGACTGACGGGACCGAGCTCAACGACCCGCCCGGCCACGCCCAGCGTCTCGGCCAGACGTACCAGTCCCGAAGAGAGCCGCGCGCAAACGCGGACCAGGTGCGCTCCGGAGAGGGCCGGGGTCGCCATCGCACGGACCAGCAACTCCAGGTTCTTGTATCGCGCGCAATCGCCGATGCTCATCACCTTCGGTCCGGACGGCAGTTCGATCCCCTCCGCCCGGAGAGCGGCTTCCGCGTTCGGACGCGGTGCGTAGGTGTGAGAAATCGGCACGCCGACGACTGAGATCCGTTCTCGCCCCACTTCGAGCAGCCGGCAGATATCCCGGGCCGAACACTCCGAGACTGTCAACAACCGATCCCCTTTCAGTGCGCCTCGCACCGGGGCCCGCAACAGAGCCCGCCCGAACAGCCGATCCCGCCTTCCGGCGTAGAACCCGTCCACGAAAAACGGCATCAGGTCGTGGCAGGTGACGACGGTCCGCGCGCCACGGACCTGGTTCACGAGGTGGCCGAGGCCGAGGTCCGCGAAGTGAACGATGTCGAAGTCGTCCGCGTCGTCGAGCTGCAGGCGCTGCCGGCCGCGCCGCCGGTCCAGGTACGTCTCGATTGGCCGCGGCGCCCACCACGAAGCCACCCGTGTTTCGACGTCCGCGAACGTACCTGCCGTCGCGGCGGTCGCTTCCGTGTAGTTCTTGATGCTCATCCATCCGCCCGCGGGTCGCGGGCCGACCATCATGATCGTGGGGCGCGGTGTCACAGATGTCTTTCCGCGGGCATTCTATCGCCATGTCGAAAGCGATGGCGCGCCCCAGGCATGTGGATATCCCGGGAGAGACCATCCTCCTGGAGTTGCCGGAGTCCCTCGCGGGGGCGATTCGCGATGCACTCGGAGGGCGCCCGTTTCGCGTCCTCCGCCACTGGTTCGGCAACACCGCCGATGCCTACTTGCTCGCGCTCGAGCCTGGCACTCCTCGCCTGGTCCTCAAGGTCGCCCGAACCGGGCATTCGCTCCGCGATGACATCGAGGCACTGCGCCGAGCCGCCACCCTCGCGCCCGCGGGGGTCGTTCCCGCCATCGTCGGCGCATTCGCATCAGACGCGGCCTGCCTTGTGGAGTACATCCCCGGGCTCAGCCCGGCGGTCTACCTCCGCAGGCGGTCGGCCCGCGCGGGCCTCGCAGCCGATATCGTGGCCGCCCTGCAGGCCTACCACACCGCGCTGGGCTGTGCGTTTGGCGACTTCCACCCCGAGAACGTCACCGTCCGGAGGAATGGCGTCAGCCTCCTCGACCCCGGCTTCCCGGACCAGCATGGCCGGGCCGAACGGGAGCCGCCGATGGTGACTGACCTCGGCCTCTGGGTGCACGCTATCGCTTCGAACGTGGTTACCTACGTGGTCCGTGGACCCTGCGGAGCGCTTCGCATGCTCTCTCTTGCGGTCGATGTTGCGGCGTGCGGCTGCCGCGAGGCCGGAGCGGATCCGGCGCAGGTGCTTGAGGTCGCTGATCGACACATGAACGACCTGCGTGAGAGCCAGTGGCCCCGCGACCGCGTGACCGCCCTGGTCGCCGGCCGCCCGGCACTGTGGTGGCTAAAGCGTCGCATCCGCAGGGCCGCTGTCAGTACGAGCCCGTGAACCCTGAGGCTCGCGCCCGTCGCTCAGCCCAGCCTTCTCCCGAGTTCACCGGCGAGGCGCAGGGCGAGCGCAGTGATCGAGAGTGTCACCGTTACCGCCCCCGCCGTCGGCATCACCGAACTCCCCGCGAACGAGAGGTTGGACAGCCCATGCAAGAAGCAATCGCCATCGACGACTCCGGACCGCGGGTCGCTGGACATCCGGGTTGTGCCGATGTGGTGCCAGCACCCGTGGATGCGTGGATTCGGATGAGTCTCTCCCCATTTCAGTTTGATCTGACCGAGGCCCGCCGCCCGGAACTCGGCGTCCAGGATGTCCTGGGTCCGCCGGATGCTGAGTTCGTCCAGCGGGGTGAGCCGCCACTCCAGCCGGGCCACGGGCACACCGAAGCGGTCGACACGGCGGCCGAGGGTGATCCGGCTGGCGGGATTCGGAGCCTGTTCGGCTGTCATCACCAGCGTCGCCCCCGAAGGCTGCTCCTCGTGGATGCCGCGCCTCTTCAGCCATGCGGCGGCGGCGACGCGGTGCGGTTGGGCCGCGATGTTGAGGAAGTGGCGGACGACGTGTTCGGGCGCCGAACGCGCGTCGATTCCCCAGGCCAGCTCGGCGAACGAACGTACCCCGGCCGAGGTGAACAGCTTCCTGCGGGGAAGGAATTCAGTGACGGTGTTGAGCAGGCCCTCGCGCTGTTGCGCCTCGCCGGTCAGGCGAAGTGTGCGAATCTGCTTGTGTTCCCCGGCCATGTGCCGGCGGTACAGGGCGAGGAGGTCTTCGACCCGGGCGCCCGGGGCCGGGACGAAGAAGCCCGAGTCCACATGAACGTGCTCCATGAAGTAGCGGCCAAGCTGGTCAAAGGGATTCGCCGGTCCGCCGGGACGCCCAGCTTCGGAGGCGAGCAGGATCCGGGCGTTTTCGATGCCGCCGCCGGCGAGCACGAACTGCCGTGCCTCCACCTGGAACCAGCCCGATGCTGACGCCACCCGGAGGCGCGTCGCGGCGGTTCCCTCGGCATTCAACTCGACGCCAATCACTCCCGCATGGAGAAGGACATCGACGTTCTCCCGGGCAAGGAGCGCCGGTGTGTCGCGCCGGAACACGTCGCGTTCCGCGAACTGCGAGACGCACGTTTCGACCACTGACCGATCGAAAGGCAGTTCGCCGTCCGCTGCGCCCCCGTAGGCGAGCGAATCAAGGCCCATCCGCTCCTCGGCCTTCCTGAACCAGGGTTCGAGATCTTCGTAGGAGATGGGCCATCCGCTGAAGGGGACGTGTGGACGCTCCTCGAAGTCGATCCGGTCGAGGGGACGGCTGCGGAGGCCGCCATCCAGCGGCCAACGAGCGCCCTCGTCCAGCCACATCCAGGAAGAGCCGCCGATAGCCCGCGTCCGCGCCCGGTCCAGGCGGAAGTAGGGCAGGCCGCGGCGAACCGCCTCGGCCGACTTCTGGACCTCCGGTTCCGGCTTCTCACCTCCGGCTTCCAGCAGCCCGACCCTCCAGCCACGGGCGGCGAGCACTTCGGCGATGGCGAGGCCTGCGGGCCCGGCGCCTACGAGGCACACATCGAACTTGAGTGTGGTTCCGCTGGCTACGGTGCTGGCGTCTCGCTTCATTGCCGGCTCAGGATAAACTCACGGCTCACGTCACACATGGAGCGCCCGCGTGTCCCGAACCGTCTACGTCGTACCGCACTGCCACTGGGACCGCGAGTGGTACCAGCCGCACGAGCTCTTCCGCTGGCGCCTCGTCCAGATGATCGACGAGCTCCTGGACTACATGGAGAAGCACCCCGAGTACCGCTGCTTCAACCTCGATGGCCAGTCCATCGTCATCGATGACTACCTGGACCTTCGGCCGGAAAATGAAGGCCGCCTGCGGGCGCTGATCGAGTCTGGCCGCATCGTCATTGGGCCGTGGTGGGTGCAGCCCGACGAGTTCCTGCCCAGCGGCGAATCCCATATCCGCAGCTTTCAGAAGGGCATCCGCTTCGCGGAACGCCTCGGCGGCTCGCTCCGCGTCGGGCACTGCGCCGACCAGTTCGGGCACATCGCCCAGATGCCCCAGCTCATGAAGCAGCTCGGGCTCACGAGTGCCTGCCTGTGGCGCGGCGTTTCCGACGCTATCCCCGGCTGGAGTTTCTGGTGGGAAGCCCCCGACGGCACGCGACTGCCAGTGCTCTACCTGCGCAACAGCTACAGCAGCGGCTGGCGCCTGCCGAAGGAGCCGGAAGACCTGCTCGAACGTGTCCACCGCCAGGAACGGGACCTCGCCGATGGACTCCCCGCCGTCCTCATGAACGGCACCGACCACTCTCGCATGGAGCCGCACGTCCCGGCCGCCCTCGCCGCCGCGAAGGATCGGGGCTACGACTTCAAGCTCGCGACGCTCGGCGAATACGAAGCGGCTGTGTTCGTCGCCGGCATCGACGAAGTCGTCCACCACGGCGAGATGCGCTCACCCGACCGCTCGAACGTCCTCGTTGGCGTGCTTTCCGCGCGCATGAATATCAAGCAGCGCGACTTCGAAGTCTCGGGCTGGCTGGAGAAGTACGCCGAGCCGCTCGAGCTCCTGAACTACCTCCACCACGGCCCGGACGGCACCCCCGCCCTCCGTCACGCCTGGCGGACGCTGCTGGAGAATTCGCCGCACGACTCCATCTGCGGCTGCAGCGTCGACCAGACTCACAAGGAGATGTTCCCCCGCTACGACCGCGCCGAGCAGCTCGCCCGGCAGGTCGCGAAGGAGTCGATGTGGCACATCGCGGGGCGGACCTCGGTGCCCGCGCCCGGGGGGCTCGCGGTGTTCCGCCCGTTGCGAACACCACGGCGGTGCTGCGAGCGAACGTCCCGCAAGACTGGACGGGGAACGCCGAGCTGGAGCTGCCTGACGGCCAGCGAGTGCCGTTTGCGGTCGAGCGGGAGGAACGGGGCGAGGTCCTCGTCCACCAGAAGGACCTCTCGCCCTGGCAGGCCCTGCGCCACCTCGACTTCCTGCGCGAACAGCGCTACGACAACCACAACATCGAGGCGATGGAGTGGGAGCTCGATGGCCGCAACCTCAAGGTGACGACCACAGTCGGGCCCGACCTCACGGTCGTCGACGAGGAATCGGTCCGCCACGAAGTGCGCCAGATTGCGGCCAACGACCTTGCGGACACGGCGGAAATCATGGTCCGCAAGTCCGCACGTGCCGAGATCGTCGCGGTGCTCCCGCCGACCGACTGCGTCGGCGCCCAGGTCCTCATCCCTCATGACAGCGGCGAAGGGGACGACCCCAATCAGCCGGCGGACCAGGTTCCCGACCTTCAGAACGAGTTCTACGAAATCACCCTCAAGAAGGGCGGCAAGCTCTTCATCCGCGACTGGCACCACGACGTCGAAATCGTGAACGCCGCCGCTCTCGTCTCCGAAGGGGACCGCGGCGACGAGTACAACGCCGACATCCTCCCGGACGGTCTCGTCGGCGGATGGACCGTCGTGAGCGCGGACTACGGCAAGACCCACCAGGCGCTCGTGCTTGCCGCGGCCCTCGAAGTTCCCGGCGGACTGAACAAGAAGCGCACGGCCCGCCGCGAGAAGCGCGACACGGTCGTCGGCGCGATCATGGAAGTCACCCTGTACAAGGGCCTCCCCCGCATCGACTTCAAACTCACCATCGAAAACAACGCCCGAGACCACCGCCTGCGCGTCCTCTTCCCCCTGCCCTTTGCCACCGAAACGGCCATCACCGAAAACCAGTTCCAGGTGGCCGAACGCTCACTCACGCCGCCGCCGTGGAACGGCACCAGCCCCGAACAGCCGCCGACCACCTTCCCGCAGAAGACGTTCGCGGCATTCGAAGGCGAAGATGTCGGCGTCGCCGTCTTCAACAAGGGCCTCCAGGAAGGCGAAGTCGTCCGCGACAAGAAAGGCCGGCAGGCTTACGCGCTCACGCTCCTCCGCTGCGTCGGCTGGCTCTCGCGCCCGGACCTTGTGTCGCGCCGTGGCGGCGCAGGGCCGACGATTTCGACGGGGGACAGCCAGATGCAGGGCGAGCACACCTTCGAGTTCTCGCTGACCACCTACCGCGGCGATTGGCGCTCGGCCAATATCCAGGCGATGGCGCACAGCTTCGCCTACCCGCCGCTCGCCTGGGCGACGAACGAACACGACGGTTCGCTCGGCCTCGATGTGCCGCTCGCGACCATCACGCCCGGCGTCGTACCGACGGCGATGACGCGCAGCGACGTCGACGGAGCACCGGTCATCCGTGTCTACAACGCCACGGGCGAACCGGCTGAAACGAGCGTCTCGGTTCCCTGGGCAGGCCCCGGTGCGGGCCTCTGCGACCTGATGGAGGAACATGTCGAAACGCTCACGCCCGCCGGTCCGTGGCGATTCCCGCTCCGTCCCTGGGAGATCGCCAGCGTCCGCTTCGGTCGCAGCTGACCGGATTTCGGCCGCTCATTGCACACGGTTGTTATCTTGACAACGGGGGCCCGGCGGGGTGACGCTCCCGGACATCCATTGCCGGGAGGCCGCCATGGCAAGGATCTACCGCGGTATTGTCGTCGTCCACGGAGTCGGCGAGCACAGAAAGGGCGCACCCGTCAGCGGGTTTGTGGAGCAGCTCGCCGCCTACTTGCGGCACGTACCGGGGCTCGAAGGCGGTGTCGAGCTGACCGCCCGAAACCGCAGCGACCGCACAGACACGAGCTGGGCCACGATCCATATCACCAATCCGGACGGAACCCGCCCGGACGAAGAGTGGCACATCCGTGAGGCGTGGTGGACGCGCACGTTCGAGCCGGGCCAGCCCGGGCGCGTCTATCTCTGGGCGATCCTGGCAGGGCTCGCTTTGTTCTGGGCCGCCTGTGTCCAACAGCTCGCGCGCGGCCTGCTCGCGACGTTCGCTCCTGGCCGATTGGCGAAGTGGCCGACCGAGCGTGCGGGCCGCCCGGTCGACCGCGCGACGCACCAGTTGCGGCCCGAATCCGGTCAGGGAATCTGGCTTCAGCCGGGCGCGGGCCGGCTCAAGTCGCTGGTGGACGGATGCGTTTGGGCGATCCTGACGGTCCTGTTTTTGTTGGCCGGGGTGCTTGGCCTGCTCGCGATCGGACTCGTCTACCTGGTCCTCGTCCTGCCCTTGAGCTACGTACTTCCGGCACTCGCGAACTGGCTGGTAAAAGCGACGATGCATGCCATCGTCTTCACCCTCGGAGACCAGGAGGCGATGACGACAAGGCAGGTCGCACTGGCGGCCTCTGCGAACGAGGTGAACGCAGGGCTCTGGAATATGCTCTCGCTCGGTGGCCTGCGAACCCGCCGGAAGGATGATGCCGAGTTCACCGGGTTCGAGACCGTGACGGTCGTCGCCCACTCGGGCGGCTGTGTCGTCTCGATGGCGGCGCTCAACAGCACCGACTTCCGGCGCTTCCGGGCGGAGACGCTGACGAAGCCCTACACCCGGCCGGCGCGAGTGAACCTGGTGACTGCCGGGAGTGGGCTGAACCTGGCGTGGAACGTCCGCTTGAACGACTCCGCGGCCGACCGTGCGCTTTGGGAACGCGGCCTCGATGGTGTGAACTGGCTGAACATCTATTCCCGCTACGACCCGGTTCCGCAGGGGCCCGCGCCGGTGGGGATGCTCGAAGAATTGCTGGGGCGGGACCCGGAGATAGGCCCTCCCGGCGCCGTCGAGGACTCGTCTCCGCCAGGTGCCCGGCCACCCTTCGTCAGCGTCCGCACGGTGAACAGCGACAGCCCGTGGGCCGACCATGGCGGCTACTGGGGCAACCACCCGGAGGCGATGTCGCGCATCGTCCATGTCATCACCGATGCAGCGCTTCCAGGCAGCCCGCTGATCCCCGAGGACACGGCCGTTCGGCCGAAAAATCTGGCGACCATCGAAGCTGCGCTGCATGCCGCTGTGCACGGTGGCATGCAGGCGCGGCGGGTGAAGGTGGCCCGGAGCATGGCGGCACTGGTGGCGAGCATGGCCGTTTTTGCGGCCGTTGGGGTGACCTGGGCGGACGACGTTGGACAGTGGGCGCTCGGGACGGGCTCGGTGCTCGGGCTGGACCCCTGGGCACCCGGCGGACACCAACTCGAGAACGTTGCCGCGAAGAGGCTCGCCTCGTTCAAGGTCGAGGCCTACCGGGACCGCATCATCGGCGCCGCTGTCATCGCCTTCGTGGCCTTGATCGCCCTCGAATACGCGCGGCTGTTTCGCTGGCTCTGGCTATTCACCGCCACGCGTGCCACGGCCAGGGCGCGGTGGCTCTGGTTCGGAGGGAGCACGGTCATTCTGCTTGCAACGCTGGCCCTTCTGGACCTCTTGCTGGTCAGGTGGCCGACAGGATCGGCCGGGTGAGGGTGGGCGACGGGACCACCGGAAGGCTAGTCCCGGTAGACGAACGCCTGGCGCTCCTGCATGTGTGAGCGGTTGTCGACCGAGATCCGCTCCGCATAGGCGAGCGCCTCGGTTTCAGAGCACTCCCTCCGGGATGGATCGAGCCCGCCACCAGCCGCCCACCCTACCCCCGGTTGCCTTTGGCCGCTCCCGTGATTTCGGCCATCAGCTCGATCGCCCGGTCGTCGCCGGCAACGGTGATGCCGGTGAGGCCGCTGTCCTGCCAGGCTTTGAAGCGTTCGCGAATGCGAGCGGGCGGCCCGACGAGGGCACCGTCGTCGCAGAACTCGTCCGGCACGGCCTCCATCGCCTCGCCCTTGCGGTGGGCGAGATACATCTCCTGGATGGTCTTCGCCGCATCGCCGTAACCGCGCCGGACCATCATGTCGTTGTGGAAGTTCTTGTCCTGGTGGCCCATGCCGCCGACGTAGAGGGCGATCCGCGGCTTCATCTGGCGGAAAGCTTCGCGCAGGTCGTCGGTGATGATGACGGTCACGCTGGACTGCATCTCGAAGTCCTTCCATCCCTTGCCGTTGCCGGCCCGCGCGAAGCCTTCTTCCACCCACTTCCGGTACATAGGGGCGGTCTGCGGCACGAATCCGAGCGGGAGGATGCCATCGGCCACTTCGGCGGCCATCCGGACGTTCGTCTCGGTTCCGCTGCCGAGCCACACCGGGATGTTTGGGTTCATGTGGAGGATGGACTTGAGCGGCTTCCCGATTCCCATCGATCCGGGGCCGTGGTAAGGGAGTTGGAACTCCTTGCCGTTGTGCGTGACCGGCTCATCGCGCGCAAAGACTTTCTTCATGATCTGGACGTAGTCCTTGAGGCGGTAATACGGGCGGCCCCAGGGCTGGCCATACCAGCCTTCGACGATCTGGGGGCCGGAAACGCCGAGGCCCGCGATCATCCGGCCGCCGCCGGCAAGGGCGTCCACCGTCGCGACTTGCATCGCGCACATTGCGGGAGCGCGTCCGGCGAGCTGCATGATTCCCGTGCCGAGGCGGATGCGCTTCGTGAGCGCCGCGATGTAGGCGAGGGGCGTGATCGCATCCGACCCGTATGCCTCGGCAGTCCAAACCGAGTCGTAGCCGAGTTCTTCGGCGCGGAGGACCTTCTCGATCGGCAAGCGCATGTCTGCGCCTGAATATCCAACGCCAATCCCGAGTTTCATTCGATGCCCCCTGTCCTGCTGTTCGCGGACGCCAACGTTGCCACGCCGCCGTTCCCGTCGCAACAACCCGTTCGGGCTCTCCTCCCGGGTCGTCCTGCGGGAGCAGCCTGTTTCGGCGGTACTATTGACGAGGCGTAGACTGCCATGGGCGCCGGAATCGCGGGGGGATGGTTGCATGGCCTGGTACGACGACCCGTCGAAGACCACCTTCGTCGGGACTTACGCCAACGAGAAGCAGTTTCGATGGGACCTTGATGCCGCGACGAAGCGCGGCTGGACGCTTCAGGCGTCCGAGGACGAGGACGAGCCGATGATCGGCGCCCCGCCGAAGACGAAGATCCAGGTGACCTTCGTCCGCCAGGAAGACTGGCTGGTGAACCGGAAGCGAGAAGTCGCCGACTCCCTCCTGCATTCGGCGACGCGTGCGGCCGACGAGAAAGACGCGCGACATGTGAAGGCCACCGACGAACTTGCGCTCGCCGAGGAGGCCCTCCGCGTCCGCCTGGAAGCTGTGGCGGTTTCCCCGGAGTCCGGCCGGGAGCAGGCTGAACGCGACCTCCTTGGCACGCTGAAGGACGTCATCGCGCGGCGCCGGGCGGCCCTCAAGGCGAAGGAGGAGGCGATCAAGGAGATGGATTCCGCCGTTGTCCTTGGCGCGGCCGAATTCGCTCGCTCTGTGGCCATGCTGAAGCAATCAAGGGAGTCGGAGCTTGCACGCCTCGAAACCGAGCTCGCCCTCCTCCCCTCGCAGGAACTCGTGGTGAAAGCGGCCAAGGAGTGGCGAGAGGCCGGCGACCGGCGGATGGCCGCGGAGGAACAACTCCGAAGGCGCACCGCCGAGCACGATGCGAAGACCGAGGCCCTGGCTGGCCGCGCCGCGCAGCGAGATGAGTTGGCGAGGGCGCTCAAGCCAGGGCGGTAGGAGCTTGAGCCGACGGCGGCGATCCCGCGACGAGGCTCAGGCGCAGGGTTCGAGCGACCTCATCAGCATCTCGACAGCAAGGTCCCCGCTCGCTTCCAGGTCGAACGCGCCCGGATCCAGCAGCCACTGGAGCGCGATGCCCATGATCGTGCCCTGGTGGCGAGTGGCCGCGGCTGCCGCGTCGATGTCACAGCGATAGTAGCCTCGGTCCTGCCCTTCGCGGATCGCCCGCGCGGTCACGTTGCGAAAATAGCCCCACATCTCGCGGACCTGGTCGCCGATTTCGGGCTCACCCCTCCCGTTGGCCGAGAAATAGAGGAAAACCTCGTAGGCGATAGGCTCGTCGCGCGCCTGGAGGATCGCCGCCCTGGTCGATAGGCGCATACGCTCCCGTGGGTCGGCACTGGCCGCCGTCGCTTCGGCAACCGATTCGGTGAAGAGTTCGCGGCTGCGTTCCAGCACGCCGCAAAGCAATTCGTTCTTGTCGCGGAAGTGGTAAGAAACGAGGCCACGGCTGACGCCGGCTTCGCGAGTAATTTCGTCGATCGAGGTTTCGTTCCAGCCCCGGGAGGCCATCACCCTCACGGTGGCGTCGATGATCTCCCGCCGACGTACGGCGGTGATGTTGGTGCGCGCCATGTCGGCTTGGCCTCAAACAAACTCAAAGGGTACGGGCCGGGGCAAGGTACCGTCCGCCTTCAGCCTAAGCGACGGTGCGCTTCCCAGCGATCGGGGTGTCGCCTTCAAGGTCATCGAAGAAATTCAGGACTTCCCGGGCGTATGCCTCGGGGCGGAGCGAGGGGATGCCGTGTCCGGTCGCTTTGAACATGAGCTGGCGAGCCGCGGGTAGCTGGCGCGCCATGACTTCGGAGGCGCTGCGGACGGGGTCGTCTTCGCCGATGCACACGAGCACAGGCATCGTCAGCCGCTCACCGACGATGGAAACGAGGCCCGGGCGGTCTTGCCGTACTCGGGCGGCGCCGAGGAAGCCTTCGCGGGATAGGCGGGAGTACCGCTTGCGGATGCCTTCGGCGAGGAACGGATCGGCCACGTCCTTCGCCGCGCGCTTGCCCAGTTCGGCAGTGCCGAAGCGATCCACGATCTCGGTCTGTGCGGCGATGCGTTCTTCTCGCTTCCGGTATTTGTCGTCGTAATCGGGGTGCTCGAACGCCGCTGAAGTGTCGCTCAGTACGAGCCCGGCGATGCGCTCGGGCCAGGTTACGGCGAACTGGAGGGCAACCATCCCGCCGAAGCTGCAGCCTGCGAGGGCGCAGATGTCGACTTCCAGGTGGTCTAGCAAAGCCTTCAGGTCGTCGGCGTACTGCTCGATCGTGTACGAATCAAGGTCGTCCGGTGCCGAGGTAGCGCCGTGGCCACGCAGGTCAGGCGCGATCACGTGATAGTCCTGGCTGAGTTCGCCGGCGATGGGGAGCCACATCCGGTTGTCGCTCGTGAAGCCGTGCAGGAGGACGACGGCCGGCGATTCAAGATCACCGGCCTGCTCATAGAAGATCGTGAAGCCGTCGCGGCTGAACTCGGCCATGCAGCCATTGTATAAGGGGTTGCCCGCAGGCGGGGAATCGCCGGGGTTGAAGCTGGTCCGGTAGGCACGGGGCCGCTTCGGGGTTGTCCGGCGGGTATCTGGCAGTACGCAGACGTGGGGTTTTCGGGAGTGTTGTGGGCTCTACGGCGGCCCGGTAAGGCGGGCTGTCCTCGTTTGATCGCCTCTAGGGCCGATGGTATAACTCGCTTTGCTACACGATTCACAAAGTAGCCCGGGCCGCTTTGCGCCCGGGCCGCGTCATGGGGAGGCCGGCTGGATGGAATTCGCAAATCTGCCGCACGACTTCGCCGAGACGTTGGAGCTTGTCTTCGTCGGGATCACCATCATCGTTTCACTCGCCATCATGGTTGCCTTCGGCGCCTGGTGGCAGAGGTAATCGCAGATGGCCGTCGAAGCACCAGCCAAACCAACCCTCGCCGATAAGATCTACGACAAGATGTTCCATAACTACGTGTGGAAGTCCATCTTCCGCACGGGTTACCCGAACACGCCTCGAAACCAGATGCTGGTCGTGGCGACGAACGTCTTCCTCCACCTGCATCCGACGCGTATCCATCGCACCCACGTGAAGATCACGCACACCTACTGCCTGGGCGGGCTCTCGTTCTTCATGTTCCTCGGCCTCACGGTGACGGGCATCCTTCTGATGTTCTACTACGTGCCCAGTGTCGAACGCGCCTACCTGGACATGCAGAACATCACGACGACGGTGCAGTTCGGGCAGTTAATGCGGAATATGCACCGCTGGATGGCCCACGCAATGGTCATCCTGGTGTTCATGCACATGATGCGGGTGTTCTATACAGGCGCCTACAAACCGCCGCGTGAATTCAACTGGGTAGTCGGCGTCATCCTGCTCGTGCTCACCTTCCTCCTGAGCTTCACGGGGTACCTGCTGCCCTGGGACCAGCTTGCGTTCTGGGCGATCACTGTCGGCACCAACATCGCCGGTTCGGCGCCCGTGCTCGGGCCGAAGACGCGATTCTGGCTGCTTGGCGGGTTCGAAGTCGGCGCGGATTCGTTGATTCGGTTCTACACGCTCCACGTCATCGGCCTGCCGCTCCTGGCCGCAATCTTCATGGCTGTCCATTTCTGGCGAATCCGCCGCGATGGTGGCCTTGCCCGCCCGCTCTAGGGCGGGCGTACCGGGCCTCGTGGCCCAATTTCCGAGAGAAGAGGGGAACGCATGGCAACCGCAGTCGTAGCCCGGCCCGTCGCCCGCCCACAGGCGCGCGCCCGAGACGAGGAAGTCCTCGTCTGGCCGGATCTGGTGTTCGTGGAATTCATCGCGGCGCTGCTTTTCACGATCACGCTCTTCATCCTTTCGGTCGTGATCAATGCTCCACTGCTGGATCAGGCGAACGCCGATGTGACGCCGAACCCCTCCAAGGCGCCCTGGTATCTCCTGAACCTCCAGGAACTCCTCCTCCACATGAATGCCGCCATGGCCGGCATCATCGTGCCGACGGTCTGGCTCATCATCCTCGGTGCATTCCCCTACTTCGACCGCGACACGGACGGCCAGGGAGCCTGGTTCGGCACCGAAGGAGCCGTGCGGCTTACCGTCGTAAGCGGCATCGTCGGCTTCGTCGGCACCTGGGCTCTCATCCTCTGGGACTCGGGCAAGGTCGCATTCTTCCTCAACGACTGGTTCGGGCTTTCCGGTGGCGACACCATGCGCTTCCTCGAAAACGTCCGGTCGATGCAGTCCCAGCTCCCCTGGCCCGAGTGGGCGAGCAAGATTACCTACCTGCCGTTCAACCTGAAGTTGCTCGATGGCACGGGCTCGGGCGGACCGACGACGTTCCAGCACCTCGACTTCCCGGGCTGGCTCGTCGAACAGGGCATCCCGACCGCCCTGCTCGTCGGTCTTCCATCGCTGATGATCTACACGCTGTGGCGGATGGGCTGGGTGGTCAACCGCCGCGACGCTCTCCTGGCGCTCTTCAGCGGCTTCGTCGCTTCATATGGCGTACTCACGCTCTGCGGGACTGCGTTCCGCGGCCAGGGCCAGGAGCTGGTGTTCCCCTGGGAACTCAAGGTGAGCGAAGGCATTCCTGGCCAGGAGGCGGGTCACTAAATGGCTGCAGAACCTACCGCACCTCGCGGCGGGCGCATCGAACGCGCCCGCCAGATCGAGTCTCGAAAGCTCGCCCGGCGGTCTTTCCTCCGGGTCAGTGCTTTCGCCGGCCTCTCCCTCTTCGTCGGTTCAATGACGGCCGGGTTCCTCGGCTTCTTTAACCGCCTGAAGCCGGTGGGCTTCGGCGGCGTCGTCACCGTTGCGGCCAGCCGCGTCCCGGCGCCAGGCGCGGAACCGGTCAGGATCTCCGAGGCCAAGGCCTGGGTGGTGAACCTTTCGGGTCCGGAAGGCGATGTCCTTGGGGTTGGCGGGACCGGGGGCATCATGGCGCTCTACTGGAAGTGCCCGCACCTGGGATGCAGCGTGCCGTGGAACCCGGGCTTCAACGGGGCCGCGGTGAACTTCCCCGGAGTCGTCGGGTGGTTCCGTTGCCCATGCCACGGTTCGACCTACTCACGGGCCGGTATTCGCGTTTTCGGCCCCGCGCCCCGACCGATGGATACCATGGCTATCACCGTCAACGGCGATGGCTCAATCAGCGTCAACACCGGCGCCATCACCAGTGGCGGCACCGACAACCCGCTTCGCGCGGTCTCGTACAACGGCTAAGCGGAGGGTCGATTGAACACCCAGAAACAAATCGTCCTGATGGTCGCCCTCATGTTCCTCCTCGTCGGAGGGTGCGCGGCCTACACCGCTATCGAACTCCCCGTACGGGCGCCGGACCAGGCTGACTGGACGCGCGACCAGTCGCTCGAACGCGGGGCTCTTCTTTTCGCGAACAACTGCCGGACCTGCCATGGAAACCGCGGGGAAGGCAGCATCGGGCCGCAACTGCTGAACAACGAGACCACACAATTCCAGGACCAGGACCCGCTGAAGCTGGCTGCGAACCGGACTCTCCTTCGGCGCACCTTGAGCTGCGGCCGCGCGGGTACGCTCATGCCTGCATGGCTGACGGCCAACGGCGGCTCGCTCAACGCTATCCAGATCGAGCACATCGTTGACTTCCTGACCTCTCCGATCGTGATCACCCCTGAGGGCGATGCGACTTCGGACTGGTGGGACGAAGCCGAGGAGTTCGCGCACAACCTGAACGGCGAAGTCGCCGTCCTCATCGGCGGCGATACGCTCGTCGGCCTCGCGAAGTCCCACGGCATCGGCCCGAAGATCCTCGCTGACTACAACCAGCTGCCCGTGGATGGCTTCATCAAGAAGGGAACCGAGGTCAAGATCCCGGCGATCAACGGCAAGGACGGCTACATCTACACCGTCTACAAGGACAATGAAACCTTCACCAAGATCTCCGAGTCCCAGTTCTTCGGGGCCCGCATCCTGGCTGAGCTGAACAGCATCTCGTATGCGTTCAGTGAGAAGCGCGGGACAGCCACGATGCAGCTCAAGACGGCCAGCGGGGTCGATGTTGCCGGGCTCTTCCCGGGCGTGACCAGGCTGGCCTTCCCGACCGGGTCGACCTACACCGTCCAGGCAGGTGACACGGTCGATTCGATTGCGGAGACGCATGGCCTGAGTACTGCCTCGATTGTCGACCTGAACAAGGGCATTCTCGCGGGCCTCGAGACGAGTGACGACATCCCGACTGAGCGCACCCTGGCGCTGCCGAAGCAGATCGCCATCTTGCAGGCTGGCCAGACACTCGGCACCATCGCCCAGCTGCACGGTGTACTGCTCGGCGACCTGGCCGCCGCAAACGCGCTCTCCGAAGACGCTATTGTTGCGCCTGGCGCCCAGCTCACCCTGCCGGCGGACGCCAACTACGTCGTCCAGCCCGGCGACACATGGGCGCTCGTGGCTACCCTCCACGGTACCACCTCGGCAGACCTGGCCGGCAAAAACGGCCAGACCCCCGGTGATGCGCTCTCTCCTGAAGTCATCCTCCGGATGCCGGACATCACCGCCTACGTCGTCCAGGGAGACTCCCTGGCGGATGCTGCGCAGGCGTTCGTGAACGTGACCGCGGCGAGCCTCGCCGAAAAGAACGGGGTGCAGGAGAACAGCGTCCTCGCCGTCGGCACCTCGCTTCACCTCCCCGAAACCGCCTACGGCAGTGCCCCGGGCGATGCGAAGAACACGGGCACGGCGTGCGTCCAGTACGCGGTCTCGGCCAGCGGGTTCGACAAGGTGCTCGGGAACGTCGCCGAGGTGACCAAGCCGCCGACAGCCTCGACCGAGGTGAAGGTGGAAGCTCACGCGAATGACTGGACGGTGACCGCAGACGGTACGGCGCAGGCGCCGAACAAGGGTGTCGCTTTGATTGCCAAGGGCACGCAGGTCGTGTTCTCGTCAATCGTCGGTCTTCACAACATCAAGCTGAACGGCACGGTCGAGGGTGCGGACCTGAAAGAGGGCGACAAGCGGACGCTCACTTTCAACGACCCGGGCGAATTCCTCATCGAGTGCAGCTACCATCCTGACATGTGGGCAACGTTCTACGTCGAGTAGAGAGACTGCCTCTCGAGACAGGAAAGAGGGGCCTTTGGGCCCCTCTTTGTTTGACCATCGAATCTGGCGTCGGTAGCATCCAGCGTACATTTGGCCCCGGCCCCGCGCCGGAAAACTGAAAGAGGTTTGCTATGGCAGCAGCACAAACAGGCAAGCGTTACGTCGTCCCGGGCGGCGTTGCCGAATTCATCGTCACCAAGGGTGGGGCCGGCGAGCTCCGGTGTGGTGATGCGGCGATGCAGATGCGCGGCGCCGAGGATGCCTCGGTCAAAGTCGATACCGCCGGCATGGACGCCGTTCAGCTCGGGAAGCGCTACAAGGACGAAGAGACCGGCATCGAAGTCCTCGTGGTCAAGCCGGGTCCATGCGCTCTGAACGTGGATGGCCGGGCGATGGAGCTTCTCCAGCCCAAGGTCCTTCCTTCCGCCGACTGAGCCGCGAGGCTCGCGTCTGCAGCTGAGTACCGGGGCCGCCAGGCCCCGGTTCCGCGTCCGGCATCAGAGGAGGCCCCATGGCCGCAGAAGCCTTTACCCGAGCCGATGGCCCCGGGCACTACGTCGTTAACCGGATATCGCGCGGCCCGTGGGACCCGAATTCGTTGCACGCGCGGGTGCTTGCCGGGCTCTTTGGCCACGAAGTCGAGATCGGCTACGCCGGCGACGACTTCCACGTCGCGCGGCTCACGATCGATCTCTACCGGCTGCCGACACTCGCGCCATGTGAGATCGCCAGCCGCTATGTCCGCGAGGGGAACCGGATCCGCGTGGTCGAGGTTGAATACTTGTCGCAGGGCGTTTCCTACGCGCGGGGGACGGCAGTGCTCCTGAAGCGCGCCGAAAACCCGACGGGCACCGTCTGGGCCCCGCCGGATTGGACGGTGCCGAAGCCGGGAGAGCTGCCTGAGCAACGGATGGGCGCGGGCATCGCGAGCGTGAACTGGGAGCCGATGTGGGAAACCCGGGCTGTGACTTCCCGTGATCCCCAGAACGTCGTTCAGGGCGCGGCCTGGCTGCGTGAAACTCGGCAATTGGTCGAAGGCGTTGATCTGACGCCCTTTGTCCGCGCGGCTTCGGCGGCAGATTGGACGAACCCGGCCGCGAACTGGGGCAGCAATGGCCTCGAGTTCATCAACGCAGACATAACGCTGTACCTCCATCGGTACCCGCGGGGCGAATGGGTCGGTTTCCACGTGGCATCGCACCACTCGGCCGATGGCATTGCGGTGGGCGAATGCACGATGTACGACGAGGAGGGCGCGATCGGGAGCAGCACCGTCTGTGCCATCGCGCAGCGGCGGAAGGCCTGATCCCCGAGCCCCGCATTATCGCCAGGGCGCTCACTTCCAGCAGCGTCGCGCGGGCACGCCTCGCCGCGCTAAACTCGTTTCGTGAGCCTGGAGAAAGCAATTGAAGGCCAGATCCAGGAGGCGATGGCGGCCGGAGCCTTCGATAACCTCCCGGGCAGGGGCAAGCCTTTCGTCTGGAACAACGAAGCCGAATCGGCGGCGGGAGATAACTGGCTCGGATTCAAGCTGCTACGGGACGGGGGTTACCTGCCCGAGTGGCTCAACCTGGGCAGGGAGATCGAGATAGACCTCGAAGCCCTGGCGGTCATCGACCGGAACCACCAGGACTACTGCGAAAGCGCGGATAGCGCGGACGCATGGGTGCGCATCGGGTCGGCCGTGGACCGGCTGCGCGTGAGCTACGAGAAGAGAGCGCGGGAGATCCGCAAGAAGCAGGACCGTTTCAACCACGATGCGCCGGGCGTGCGCACGCAGCGTCCGGGGATCTGGGTTGAACATCACATCGAGCGGCTCATCGGCCGCGAACGGGCAGCTCACCGGCCGGATTAGGGAGCCTCCTCTTTTCGCTTTGGCGGTTCCTCTGTTACGGTAACTTTCCTGCGGCCCCGAACGGGGCAATTCCGTGCGCACGAAGGCGAGGTGATCTCCCCTCTTGGCAGAAGTCATCGTCGGCGATGGTGAACCTTTCGAGTCTGCTCTCAAGCGCTTCAACAAGCGCGTTCAACAGGATGGAATCCTGGCCGAGGCGCGGCGTCGCGAGCACTATGAAAAGCCGAGCGTCAAGCGCAAGAAGAAGGAAGCAGCCCGCCTGCGGAAGCTCCGCAAGAAGCAGCTCCGGAGTGAAGCCCGCGCAGCCAGCAGGCGCTAATCCCGGCCCTTCGAACTCGAACCCTCGTGGGCCCGGCACTTCCGCCGGGCCCGCTCCATTTCCGGGAGTCACAACTGATGACCTCGCTCAAGGAACGCATTCAGGCCGATCTCGTGGACGCCATGCGCAAGAAGGAAGAGACGCGGAAGTCCGCCCTGCGGATGCTCATCGCGGCTATCCGTAATGCAGAGATCCGCACGCCGCCGCCTGGAGCGACGGACGAGCAGCTTGCCGAAATGGCAAAGCTGCCGCCGCTTTCGCTCGGCGACGACGACGTGCTCTCGCTCATCCAGAAGCAGCTCAAACAGCGCCGGGACAGCATCGACCAGTTCGAAAAGGCAAAGCGGACCGACCTCGCGGACAAGGAACGCGCCGAAGCAGCGATCCTCGAGGTCTTCCTCCCTCAGCAGGCGAGCGCCGAGGAGCTCGAAGCGGCGGCCGCAAAGGTCATCTCGGAGACGGGTGCAGTCGGCCCTCGAGACATGGGGAAGGTGATGCCTGTGCTGACGAAACAGTTCGCCGGGCGGGCCGACGGCCGCCTCATCAATGAGACCGTACGCAGGCTGCTGGGGGCCTGAGTGGCCATCCGCGGGGTGCTCTTCGACTGGGATGGCACGATCGTCCGGCGTGACTCGGCAGCGGCCGCGGCGCCTATCGCCGCCGTTGCTTCATTTGCCCGGCGGCGGCTCGAAGTCGATGTGGACGGCGCTGCGTTGGAGCGCGCCTTCCAGGCTGTCCTTCCGGAGTACCGTCCCGGTTCGACGGAAACCGCTGCCCATGTCAGCAGGCTCCTCGGGGCGGCGTTCACATGGCTCGGTCTCGCCCTTGGCGGGGGAGACATCGACGCCTGCGCGCGCGTGTTCTTCAGTGATTCGATGCAGGGCCTCGCCGTCTACGATGACGCCCGCGCCCTGCTTGCCTCGCTGCGCTACCGCGGGTATCGCACCGGTGTGGTTACCAACTCCATCTTTCCGGCGTCGCTGTTCGGGCCAAAGGTGAACGAACTTGGGCTCGCGGGTTACCTGGACGCATTCGTTTCTTCAGCTGATGTCGGCCTTGGGAAACCGAATCCGAGTCCCTACCTCAAGGCACTCGACGAACTGGGGATAGACGCCCAGGAGAGCATCTTTGTCGGCGATACCGTGGAAACCGACATCGTTGGTGCGCGGGCGGCCGGCATGCGGGCCGTCCTGCTCGAACGCAGTGACCGCGCGCGGGACCGTTCGGGATTCCTGGTCATCGAACGACTGACGGCCCTCAACGAATTTCTCGGAGAAGGCACCGTCGTCTAAGAGGAAGATGTTGCCCATTGCGAGCGGGAGCCCTCTGGTATCCTGCGTCCACATGGACTGGCGACCGTCTCGCAGGCCCGTCTCGAGGACCACGGCCGGGCTCTTCGGGCTCGTCATCACCGCGCTCATACTGCCCCTCGTGGTCCCGCTCTTCCGCTTCGATGGCGGGCTGCAGGAGGGGGATGTCGCCTCGAGCACGTTCTCGGCTGCGCATGAGGCGAGCTTCGAATCGGCCACACTGACCGAAGCCGCGCGCAACGAGGCCGCCCAGTCGGTACCCGAGCAGGCGCTGCCCGTAGACACCGCCCTGCGTGACCAGTCGATCGAGAAGGCGACTCGCTACCTCGACCTGGTGCGAGCCATCGTTGTCCGGACGGACCTCAGCGCCCAGCTGAAGCAGGAGGCGATCTCCAGGCTCAGCTCTCCACAACCGTTCACCAACCGTGAACGCGCGATCTTCCAGTCGTTCGATGCCGCGGCCTTGCAGAGCCTCTCCCGAAGGTGACAACCGGCCTCAGCGACATCCTGGGTTCGCCGCTGAAGACCGAACAGATCGACGCCGCGATCCGTGAACACGTGGCTACGGCGCCGCAGCCCGTGGCTACCGCAGAGGAAGGCGAAGCGCTGGCGGCGATGCTGCGGGTGTTTGCCGTGGAAACGTTTCGGATCGACGTGATGGCGACCGAGCAGAAGCGGGCGGAGGCCCGCCAGCAGGTCGCGCCCGTGTTTCGCACCTTCGCCGCCCGGCAGGTGATCGTCACCGAGGGTCAGGAGATCTCCGCCCAGGACATCGAGGCCTTGAAGGCCACCGGGGTGATCGATGACGGGGTAGACCTCTTCGCGGCTGCCGGTGGCGCGATCATCGCGCTCGTCGCGGGCATCCTTGCCGGGTGTTACGTGTACCTGTTCCAGCCGTTCCCGAGCCCGGCAAGCCGTCGCATGGCGCTCGTCGCGGTGAGCTTCGGGGCGGTACTCGTCTCCGCCCGCGTGGCACTCCCGCTGGTAACACCGGATTCCGACCATCGTTACCTGGCGTTCGCGCTCCCGGTTGCGACAGCGGCGGTCATCGCCTCGTGCTTCGGTGACCTCTCGTTTGCCGTGCTCATCGCCTGTCTCGGGGGGCTCATGGCCGCCTTCATCGGAGGCACGGCGCCGCAAATAGCGGGCACCTCCTACGTGGGGTCGCTCCAGTCGCTTGAGCTGGGGATGACATATACAGCTGCGGGGCTGGCCGGCGCCGCAGCCGTCCACCGCGCGAGCAGGCTCAGCCGGTTCGCCGTCGCCGCCCTGGCAGTTACCGCTGCCACGGGCGCCGTGATGTGCGTTTTCTGGCTCGTCTCCTCTCAGCGGGCGAACATCGACCTCGCCTGGATCGCTCTTGCCGCGGGTTTGCACGGTCTTGGAGCGGCGGTGCACTCCGTAGGCGTGTTCGTCGTCCTGGCGATGGTCTTCGGCATTACGACGAGGCTCCAACTGATGGAACTCGCCCAGGCCGAACATCCGCTTCTTCGCCGGCTCCAGGAAGAAGCACCGGGCACGTACCACCACAGCATGCTGGTCGGCGCCCTCGCCGAACGGGCCGCGATCCAGGTGGTGCGGACCCACTCCTCGTCCGGGTCGGGGCGTATTACCACGACATCGGAAAGTTGGTCATGCCTCAGTACTACGTGGAGAACATGCTCGACGGCGCCCCAAGCCCCCACGAACAGATGGAACCGGCGGAGAGCGCCAGGATCATACGAGCCCATGTTACGAACGGGCTGGAGCTCGGGAAGAAGTACCGCTTGCCGGGCCTCGTGCGCGACTTCATCCCGCAACATCACGGCACGCGCCTCGTGACGTACTTCTACCGCCGGGCGGCCTCCAGCGGCGAGCCGTTGATGGTCGCGGATTACCGTTACGAAGGTCCTCGCCCGCAGGCGCGGGAGGCCGCCATCGTCATGCTCGCCGACTCCTGCGAGGCGGTGGCGCGGGCCCGCCAGGATGAGGGCGCGCCATCGCTCGACCAGATGGTCGATGCGGTGTTCGCCGAGCGGCTCGCCGAGGGTCAGCTGGATCAGTGCGACATTACTCTTCGCGACCTGCAGGCCGTCGCCGCCAGCTTCAAGGCGACTCTCCGCGCGGTCTATCATCCGCGGGTCGCCTATCCCTCTCCGACGCCGGAGGAGATCGCGACGCTCGCCCGCGGCGAAACACCGGTCGCGCCGTAGACCACCGCGCGTGTTCCTGGGTCCGGGCGCGAAACAGGTGCCCGCTATCTGCCCGCCTTCGTTACACTCCCCGAACCACAACGCGGAGGCTTCTGACCATGGCCGGGACTGTCCTGTACGAACGCAGCGGGCGCATTGCCACGATTACCTACAACCGCCCCGAAGCGCTGAACGCCATCAATGGTGAACTGCGCACGGACCTCGATGCCTGCTGGGCTCAGTTCCGAGACGATGACGATGCCTGGGTTGCGATTGTGACCGGTGCGGGTCGGGCGTTTAGCGCTGGCGCCGACCTTCGCGATTCAGCCCGGCCGCGTGGCACGACTCACTGGGAGACTCCCAGCCTGACATCCCTCGAAAACGGCATCGAGATCTGGAAGCCGACGATTGCCGCGGTAAACGGCTACTGCCTCGGCTTCGCGTGCACCCTTGTCGCGGCCTGCGACTTCGTGATCGCAAGTGAGCGCGCCGAGTTCGGGTTCCCGGAGGTCCGCATCGGTGTCCCCACGATCCAGGGGTCTATCCGGATGCCTCAGAAGGTTGGCTGGCAGAACGCGATGGAACTGCTCCTGATCGGCGAACGGGTGAATGCCCAGCGGGCGAAAGAGATGGGACTCGCCTGGAAGGTCGTCCCCCACGACACCCTGATGGACGAAGCCCGCGCCCTGGCGGAACGCCTCTGCAAGTCCGCGCCACTTGCCGTCCGGGCGACGAAAGAAGTTGCATGGCGCGGCCAGCAAATCCCGTGGGTGGATGCCATCCGCTTCGGCGAGACGATGCGCCGGGTCGCCGGGGCGACGGACGATGCCCGGGAAGGCGGCTCGGCAGCGCGCGAGAAGCGCGACCCGAACTGGCAGGCCCGTTAGCGAAGGTTCAGCGCAAGGCCGCCAGCACAATGTCCCGCGCGATGGGGCCGGCCTCGATCGAGCCTGATTGGCCCTCATCCAGGACCACGGCCGCCACGGCCCCCGGCGATGCCGCGGGGGACATCGCCACGAAGAGGACGTGCTGCTGCGTGCCCACGTCTTCGGCGGTACCCGACTTGCCCGCGAAGTCGGTGTACCCGGCGAATGCGAACGCTGCGGAAGCAGTACCTCGCGCGCTGGTGACCAGCTTGAGGCCGTTCATCAGGTGGCTCCACTGGGCATCGTCCAGCGGGATCTCCCCCTTCTTCGTGTTCGGCTCGCTGGTCAACAATCGTGGAGTGCGAAGCTCCCGCGCCACGAATGCAGAGTAGGCGTTGGCGAGCTGGAGAGGGGTAATGAGCAGGTCACCCTGACCGATCCCGAGGTTCACCTCATCGCCGGGATACCACGGCTGGCCCGTCTTCGCGCGCTTCTGCTGGGCGTCGGGGACCAGGCCGGCCTCTTCGCTGAGGCCGACGAGGCCGGTGGTGGCGCCGAAGCCGAACATCCGGGCAGTCCGGGAGAGCGCCCCGTCCGTATTGTTGTAGAGCGTCAGCGCGATTTCGTAGAACACGGGGTTGCACGAGCGCATGAGCCCCTCGGCGATCGTGAGTGGCCCCTGGCCCCCTTCCCAATTCCGCCGCGGAGGGTCGACGCCGGTCCAGATTGAACCGCATTCGAGTCGATCGGTGACCTTGTATCCACCGTAAAGAAGACCGGCCGCGCCGGTGATGAGTTTGAAGGTTGAACCAGCGGAGTAGAGGCCAGTCGTCGCGCGGTTCGCGAGCGGGCCGTTCGTCGCGCCGGTGATGGCCGCCAGGGCCGCCGCGTCGTTTCGCTCGAAGGCGTCAGGATCGAAAGAGGGGGAGCTGTTGAGGGCAAGGATCCCGTTCGTCGAGGGATCGATGACGACGGCCGCGCCCGCGCGGGAGCCGAGGCGGGCATAGGCTGTCCGCAGGGCTCCGGCGTCGAGCGTCGTCTGGACGTCTTTCCCCTGGACGAAGGGCCGGCTCGACACCACCCTTGCGATCTCGCCCGAAGCCTCGACAAGGCGCAGTTCGGCACCGATGGAACCGGCAAGCACCCGCTCCTGCGACGCCTCGATACCGGTTGCGCCCTCGCGGTCGCCGGCGCGCAGGCCGGTGCCCCGCTTCGCCGCCAGCTCCTCCGCGGTCAGTTCGCTGGTGTAGCCCACCACGTGGGCTGCTGCAGCCCCGAGCGGGTGCACGCGCTGAGATTCGAAGTACAGCACCACTCCAGGGATGGCGCGCAGCACGGAGGACGCCTCGTTCTTGTCCGCCGGGATCGCGCCCACGCGAACCCGCTGGCTTGGCCCGGCGCCGCTCGAGAAGGCGGCATCGACCTGCTCTTGGCTGAAACCGAATTCCACCAGCGCGGTCTTCAGGGCAGCCGTGTCCTTCACAAGGCTGCGGTTGAGCCCGACGAAGCGGAGGTCGACGGTGGCGGCGAGGACCTCGTCGTTACGGTCCAGGATCTGGCCGCGAATTGGGCGCTGGATGACGCTCTTGAACTCGCGCCCGCCCTGCATGTCCGGGTGGATGGACTCGGGCGTCCATTCCACGGCCCAACCCGACGGGGTCTGGGAGAGGTTAAGCGGTGTGGTGTATTCGATCTCGCCGAAATAGGCTGTAGCCAGGTGCACAGCAAGCGTCGAGCCGCCTGCTGAAGCCGACTGGACCGTGGCTTTCAGCGACGTCTGGGTCAGTTCGTTGGCGAACAGGCGGTATGTCTCGGCGAAGACCTCGGGCGGATACCGGCGTTGGGCGGCGGGCGAAAGGAGCAGGTAGAGCGCGTCCGGATCATCGAGCGTCCAGGCTTTGGCGAACGCCGAAGCCGTGGATCCCGGAGAACCCGGAGTGTCGTCGACGATGGAGGCGGCAGCCTGATCGTCGCCATCGCGCGAAAGCACGCACTTCGCGCCGGCAAACGCGCCGCCGACCAGCAGCCCGATGAACACCGCAGAAAGAAAGACGGCCCGAACGCCCATGGTCCACCGCTTCAGCCACCCCGTGCTGCTGATTGTAGCAGCGGCAGCAGTCTGCGCGGCGATGCTTTCCCTCGCCTGTAGAAACGACGAGGAAACGCCGGCCGGGACAGAAGGCACGTCAGGCCCCGGGCCGACAGTCGTCCGCCCGGAGCCCACGGGCGAACCGCGGGGCATGCTCCTCGGTTTCAGTTCTCTTCCACCCGAGCGCACGAACGAGTCCTACATCCAGGCCTTCGCCACGGCTGCCCAGTATGCGGATGTGGTCCTGGTGCAGCGCACGCCGCCGTGGGAAGACTTCATGGCAGGCGGCCAGGTCTCCAGGCAGACCGCCGACACCACGCGCCTCGAAACGAGCCTGCTCGACCAGTACGGCAACCTGAAACTCTTCTACTCCATCGACCCGACGGACGGCGTCGTCCAGCGCAGCCGCACCGCGAACCTTCCCCCATCCATCGACCCCGCCGCCGGGTTCACGGATTCGCGTGTGCGTGATGCATTCATCGCTTACGCCGCCTACGTCGCCAAGAACTACCAGCCGGAATACCTCGCCCTGGGGGTTGAGGTGAACATGACCTTCGAACGCGCGCCGGAGCAGTTCGAGGCCTTCGTCACCCTCTACGCCGAAGCCTACGAAGTGGTGAAGGGGAACAGCCCGAAGACGAAGGTCTTCCCGACCTTCCAGCTCGAAGACCTGGAAGGGGCGTTCGGGATCGTGCATCCCCCGCGGTGGGAGATCTTCGATCGTTTCCGGGGACGCATGGACGTCCTTGCCATCAGCACATACCCATTCCTTGGGGAGGCCCGCAGCGCGGCCGACGTCCGCGGCGACTACTACTCGCAGCTGAAGACCCATTGGGACGGGGAGATCATTATCTCGGAAACCGGCTACGCCTCGGCTCCGGTCGAGGGCCGGGTGACAGTCGGCACCGAGACTGACCAGCAGGCATATGTGGAGCGCCTGCTCCGCGAAGCCAACGAGCTCGGATTCGCGATGGTCGTTTGGTTCGCGGCGCTCGACCCGGCGTTCGCCAGTTCGGGCGCGACGGTGGTGTTCAAGGACATCGGTCTGCGCAAGAGCGACGGGTCGAACAAGCTCGCCTGGGCGACGTGGGAAGAGTGGTCGCGACGCCCCCTGGGCGACTGAGCGCCCTGCAGCGCCGATCTGCCGGCTCGTGGCTACTTGGCGGGCGCGCCCGGCTCCCGTAGCGTATGGCTGTGGGAAGCGCGTTTAAAGTCGGGCGGGTCTTCGGGATCGTCATCGAGATCCATCCGTCATGGTTGCTCATCCTCGCTTTTCTCTCGTGGTCGTTGAGTGACGGCCTCTTTCCGGACCAGTACAAGTCGTGGAGCACTGCCGCCTATTGGGCGACCGGGATCACCGCCGCAGTCCTGCTCTTCGCGACGGTCCTCATCCACGAGCTTGCCCACGCACTTGTCGCGAAGCGCCGCGGGCTCGATGTGCCGCGCATCACGCTCTTCATCTTCGGTGGCGTCTCGCACCTCGAACGCCAGCCGTCGTCTGCGGGCGAGGAGTTCCAGATAGCGGCCGCGGGGCCTGCCACGAGCCTGGTCATCGCCGCCATCACCGGCCTCGGCGGGCTGCTCATCCGGGGGACGGTCGAACAACTCGAGGCCATCTGCTTCTACCTCGCCTTCGTGAACGTGGCACTCGCGGTCTTCAATATCCTCCCGGGATTCCCGCTCGACGGCGGCCGAGTCCTTCGCTCCATCGCCTGGAAGCGCACGGGCAGCTTCCGCAAGGCCACGCGCATCGCTTCCTCGGTGGGTGAGATGTTCGGCTACGGGCTCATCATCCTCGGCTTCATCATCCTGCTCACAGGCGGCCTGCTCGACGGGCTGTGGCTTGCCTTCATCGGCTGGTTTCTCCTCGGCGCTGCCCGGAACGAAGCAGCCGGCACCCAGCTCGAAGGCGTCCTCAGCCGCCTGACGGCCCGCCAGGTGATGCGCGAGGACTTCCGCAGCGTCACCCCCGGAACTCCCCTGCAGGAGATCGTTGACGACCTGATGGTCGGCCACGGCGAGCGCGCGGTGATCGTCGCGAACGACGGTGGTGTCCTTGGCATCATCACCGTAAACGACATCCGGGCCGTCCCGCGGGAAGCATGGACGAACACTCCGGCCCAGGCAGTCATGACCCCGCGCGCAAACGTCCTCACGGTCGAAGCCAACCGGCCCGCGCTCGAAGTCCTGATGCTGATCGGCGAGAAAGGCCTGAACCAGGTGCCAGTGCTCGACGACGGCCGCATGGTCGGCCTCGTTACGCGTCGCGAAATCCTCGAGCGCGTCCAGCTCGCCGAGACACTCCGTCCCGATGATGGAGCCCAGGAGCCATCCGCGGCGCCGCGCGGCTAGGCTGTCGCTGGAGTTCCCCAACGAGGATGGGCGTCCCGGTGAAGGGTGGAAATCTCCCCCTCCTAACCCTCCTGCCCGCTACCATAGCCACATGCCAGTAGACCAGTCCGCCCTCGACGCCGTTGCGCTTTCCCGCGCCGAATACGACCTCCTGGTTCAGCAGTTGGGCCGCGAACCCAACGAGGTCGAACTCGGCATGTTCGGCTCGCTCTGGAGCGAGCATTGCGGCTACAAGAACAGCAAGCCGCTGCTCAAGCTCTTCCCTTCGGGTGGGGACCACATCTTGACGAAAGTCGGCGCGGAAAATGCCGGCGCAATCGACATCGGCGACGGGCTCTGCGTGGTGATGAAGGTCGAATCCCACAATCACCCCTCGGCGATTGAGCCCTATCAGGGCGCGGCGACGGGCGTCGGCGGCATTGTCCGCGACATCTTCGCGATGGGCGCCTATCCCATCGCGATCCTCGATTCGCTCCGCTTTGGTCCGCCGGATGACCCGCAGAATCGGTACCTGTTCGATGGCGTCGTCGGGGGTATCGGCGGGTATGGCAACTGCCTCGGGATCCCCACGGTCGGGGGCGAAGTGGTTTTCGCCGAGGCCTACAACGGCAACCCGTTGGTAAACGCGATGTGTGTGGGCGTCGCGGAAACGAAGAAGCTCTTGAGCGCGAAGGCGCAGGGAGAGGGCAGCGTCCTCCTGCTGGCTGGGTCGGATACCGGCCGCGATGGAATCCATGGCGCGAGTGGTCTCGCCAGCCGCACCGACCCGGAGGCTCGCTTCGAAGAGATGCGGCCGGCGGTGCAAGTCGGCAACCCGTTCATGGAGAAGCTCCTGATGGAGGCCTGCTACGAGCTTGCTTCCGAGCACGGCGATTGGATCGTCGGGCTCCAGGACCTCGGTGCGGCGGGCCTTACGAGCTCCGTGGTCGAGTGCTGCGCGAAGGGCGGCGCCGGCGCCATCCTTGACCTCGACAACGTCCCCCGTCGCGAAGCGGGCATGACGCCCTACGAGGTCATGCTCAGCGAGAGCCAGGAGCGCATGCTCATCATTGCGAAGAAGGAGCATGTCGACGACGTGCGTTCGCTCTTCCACCACTGGGAGCTTCACTGCGAGCCCATCGGCGTCGTCACGGCTGGCCGCGACGTGGTGATCCAGTCCCGTGGCGAGGAAGTCGCCCGCGTCCCGTTCGATATCGCTACCGAGCCGCCGCAGTACCGCCGGAACGGCGTCCGGCCTCAAGAACTCACGGAACTCAACACGTTCGACCTCGGGTCCCTGGCGGATACGGCGTCCGCCGACGCTACAGACACGCTTCTCAGGCTCCTCGCTCGCCCCAACATCGCCTCGAAGCGCGGGGTGTTTCGCCGCTACGACCACCAGGTGTTGAACAACACCGTCGTCCCGCCCGGGGGCGATGCGGCCGTCATCCGCGTACCGGGGACGAACAAGGCCATCGCTGTCTCGACGGACTGCAACGGCCGGCTCTGCTACCTCGATCCCTACGCCGGAGGAGCCATCGCCGTGGCCGAATCGGCCCGGAACGTCGTCTGCACCGGGGCGACCCCGGTTGCTGTCACCGACTGCCTGAACTTCGGCAACCCGGAGAAACTCGACGTCTACTACACGCTCGAGCAGGCGGTCCGCGGTATCTCCGAGGCGTGCCTCGTCTTCGGGACTCCAGTTGTCAGCGGCAACGTCAGCCTCTTCAACGAAACCGCCGGCCGGCCGGTCTATCCCACGCCGGTGATCGGGATGCTCGGCATCCTCGACGATGCCTCGAAGGCGCTCCGCTCGGCGTTCGAAGGCGCTGGCCGGCCCGTGTTCCTCGTCGGTGCGGCGCTGGAGCAGAGCCCGGAAACGCTTGCCGGAAGCGAGTACCTCGAAGCCGTGCATGGAAAAGTCGCCGGGCTGCCCCGCCTGAACCTCGAGGCCGAGCGCCGCCTGCACCAGCTCATCCTCCGCGCCCATGCCGAAGGGCTCTTGGCCTCTGCCCACGACTGTTCCGATGGCGGCCTCGCCGTCGCGGTCGCGGAGAGCGCCGTCCTTGGGAACCAGGGCTTCGAAGGCTCGGCCACGTTCGCGGGGCGTCTCGATGCCGCGCTCTTCGGTGAGGGCCAGGGACGGATCGTGGTCAGCCTCAACGGCGGCGCAGAGGCACGCCTGGCAGACCTCGCGCAGGAGTCCGGAGTGACGGTCTCCCGTCTCGGGTCGACCGTCGGCGGGTGATGGCTTCACCCTCGGCCCCATCTCGTCCAACCTGGCGGCAATTCGCGAAGCCTACGAGTCGCTGGTGTAGTTTCGGCCCGCCATACGTCGCGCGGCGGGAGTTCCCTGGTTCAGTCGAAGACGTACTTCACGCCGCCGCCCGAGAATCCCCCGCTGAAGCGCAGTTCCAGGACTTCCGCGTCTTCCGGCACGACGAAAACCGCCTGAACGGTCGCGGTGCCGAAGGCGGAGACGTTCGCCGGTGCAGTTACGTTGTTTACGCCGATCACGGCGGCGCTGAATGTACTCGTTTTCCGATCGCCGTCCTCTGTGTATTCGACCTTGACCCGCGCCGCGTCGCGTTCGACGAGGGCGCCGCTGCCCGTGCCGTTCACGACGGTCCACTGGAAGACGATCATCCGCTCCCCGGGCGCCGGCCGAATGATCTCAGCGAGGCTTTCGCCGGGGTCCACAGCACGCGTCAGACGGAGGAGAACTTCCTCGGTGCCGAAGTCCTCACGGAAGCGGTGCGATGGCTGTTGTTGCCCGTTGACCACCCGGTCGTAGTCCAGGTTGTCGGCAGTGACAGGGTTGTCGCCGACGGCGGCTGCGGTGACGAAGATGGCGGCGTATCCGGCCGCAACCAGGCCGCCGATGATGCCGTTCGCCACGGTCGCGCCGTTGCTTGCCGGTCCGTCTTCGGCGGACAGTCCGTAGGGCGGGAAACGGTCGTTGAACGAGGCGAAGTAACCCATGGTCCGCCAGTACCATCGCTGAACGCCAACGGTGAACTGGAAAAGGCCGCGCGGGTAGCGGCCGGTAAACAGGATGGCGAACCAGGCGATGACGGTGACGGCGACCACCGCGATGCCAAGGAACGAGAGCACGATCCAGTGGGGGATCAGCAGGATCGACTTCCAGAGCAAGACTCGCCAGCGGCTCAGGTGTCCCGACGGGGGCTCGTCGAAATTCAGCGTGACCGGGCTCTCTTCCTTCGAGAAGCTCGGGAACCTGTCGGTGAGGAGGAGCCAGTAGGAATGGCTGCGTGCTGCATACGCGAACGAGCCTGAAAGCCCGGAGAACAACCAACCGGGGTACTTTCGCCGCCAGAAGACCGCGGTGAAGCCGATCATCAAGGCGAACTGCGCGAAGTACTGGAAGAGCGGGAGGAGTACCAGGAGGGGGATGACCGTGATCCCGCGGATAAGCGTCGTCCAGCGACTGAGGTGTTCCGGGTACTCCACCTCGAACTCCATGGGGTAGCGTTCGCGAGGCGGCGGGACCCACTTCGGTGTCGAAGGCTGTGGACCATCGGCCGGCGCCGTGTTGGGGGGAGGTGGAGGCGCCCAGGAAGGCGGAAGAGCGGTCTGGAGTGGCGGTGGTGGCGAGTCGGGCGCCGCCGGAGGTAGCAGCGGCGGTGTTGCCGATGGCCCGCCTCCGCGGCGCTCTTCGTATTCCTCTTGCGAGATCAGCCCGCGTTCACGCAGGCGAGCCAGCATCTCCGCGCCGGATTCGACCGGCGGCGGCTCAGGAGGCGGGGGCGGCGCCGGGTCTCCAAGCGCCGGTTCCCATGACCACGGTTGCTGTGCAGGCGGTTCGCCGGCGGAAGCGTCCGGCTCCTCCGCCGGGTCGTTCGAAGATGGCGGTGTCGTCATCGCTAGTCATCGCTCCTGCGGCGCGTCCGCCTGCTGGCGACTGGGCCGAGTGCGATTCTAACTCAGGCTGAACGGAGGGTACTGGTCCGTGAGAAGCGAACCGTAGGCGCCCACTCGCGTCTGCCAGCGCAGCGTTCCCGCGAGGAAGTTGTGCATGCCGACAGGCACCGAGCCGGTGAAGAGCGCCACCAGCCAGGAGATCATCAGCACCACACCAGCTGCGATGAGTACGAAGTACAGGACGAGGATCTGGGGGATCAGCATGAAGTAGCGGAAGAACACGGTCAGGCGGTTGCGGCCCTCGATCTGTCCTTCAGCAATGAGCCGGACGGGATAGGCCGCGTCGACGCCCATTGCAAACGGCGGATAGGCCCCGGTGAGGAGGAATGCGTACCCGGAGTACCTCGTCTGCCAGTGCATCGCGTTGATAGCAAAATTCATCAGGCCGGCCGGGTACTTGCCGGTGAAGAGGATGGCGAACCATGCGAGCAGGGTGACGACGGAGACCGCGACACCGATGAACTCGAGGATGATGACGTGGGGGATGATCATGATCATGCGGAAGAGGACGGTCAGGCGGCTTTGCGGGGTCGCATCATCGACTTCCAGGCCGATCGGGTAGGCGGGGGCCATACTCACGAGGGTGTCCCTTCGGCCGGCCGCGTGGATCCAGCCTGCACCGAATTTCCCGGCGATGCCGGTATCTGACACCGTTGTACGCCCGCTTACACGGCTGTGTAAAGATTTTGCGACAGGTTCGTGGCGAGAATCGTGGTTCGCCCCTAGGGGATGGCCGCCGCGCGGCGGGGCGCTGCGGGACATGAGGCGGCGCGGGTAGGGTCCGTCCTGGCGGTCACCAGAGATGGAGTCGCGGGTTCGGGCGGTTAGCCGACGAGTGCCACAGCCTGGCCAATCAGCGATTCCCACATCCGATTGCCGTCGCTGCCGCCCACCAGGGCCTCTCCGGCACGCTCGGGTGGGGCATCATGCCGAGGACGTTCCCACGGGCGTTGATGATCCCGGCAATGTTGCGCGCGCTCCCGTTGGGGTTCGCCGCGGGCGTCACCTCGCCTGCGGCGTCGCAGTACCGGAAGACCACGCGGCCTTTCAGTTCCAGTTCATCCAGCGTCTTTGCATCGGCGTAGTAGTTGCCTTCTCCGTGGGAGATGGGCACGCGGATGACTTCCCCATCCGCGATGCCATCCGCCCATGGTGTAGCCCCGCCCTCGCGGCGGAGGTGGACCCACTCGCAACGGAACTCCAGGCTCTGGTTCCGCATGAGCGCGCCGGGAAGCAGGTGGCTCTCGCAGAGTACCTGGAAGCCATTGCAGATGCCGATGACGGGTTTGCCGGCCTCGGCGAAGCTGGCGACCGCTTCCATTACCGGCGAAAAGCGGGCGATTGCGCCCGTCCGAAGGTAATCCCCGTAGGAGAAGCCGCCGGGCAGCACCACCGCATCGAACCGTGAGAGGTCCGTTTCGCGGTGCCAGAGAATCTCGGCTTGCTGTTCGAGAACGTTGTGGAGGACGTGATAGCAGTCCCTGTCGCTCCAGGTCCCGGGGAAGCGGATGATCGCGAACTTCATGCTGACCATTCTAACTGGCGAGTCTCCAACCAGTTAGGGCGCGGGACACTCAGATTGCCCGGCCGCGGAGAGCTTCGGACTTCTTTGGGGCAGCCGTCACGAGGTCCAGGAACTCCTGCCAGTATCGGCTGAGGAGGTATTGGCCGGCGAGAGCTCCAGCGACCGCGAACGAGACGATGACCCAGTCGCCGGTGTGCACCTCGGTGAAATCGAAGAATCGGCGCAGGGCCGGTGTGTAGACCGTCAGGAGGAATCCGGCCACGAGGAGACCGCCGAGCAAAGTCGTCATGACGGGACGGGTTAGGCTTCTCCACGACGCTCCGTGGAAGCCCAGCACCTCGACCATGAAGAACAGCCCGGTGATACCCATGGTGAGTGAAACCAGGGTCCTCGCCTCTTCGATCGAACGGTCCAGCAGGCCCTCCGTAAGGAGGTGGACGATAATCGCCGCGGCCGCCAGGGCGAGCGAAGCGGGGAGCGCCCACTGCAGGACGTTGCGGGTGAAGTCCCTGCCGCTGCCGGGTGGAGGGATGCTGATTGAGATGAAAATCGCGGGAATGCCGAGGGTGAGCAACGCTGTCAGCGACCCGTGCCGCGGCAGGAACGGGAAGTCGAGGCCGAGCATGTTCGTCGCCACGATGATCAGGTAGGCGTACATGCTCTTGGCCAGGAAGAGCTTGCTCAGGCGGGCCGCGTTGCCGAGGACCGCGGTGGCCTCCTTCGTTCCCCGGATGAGGGCTTCGAAGGAGTCGTTCAGGAGGACGATCCCGGCTACCGCGCGCGTGGTGGCCGTCCCGGATGCCATCGAGACGGCGACATCGGACGCGCGGAGCGCCTGCACATCGTTCGCTCCGTCGCCCACCATCGCGACGAAGTGGCCGCGCTCCCGCAGTGCCACGACGATCCGCGCCTTGAGCGCCGGCGTGACCCGGCCAAAGACGCTGTTGGCCTCGACCGCTGCCCGGAAGGCTTCGCCCTCGAGTGGCTCGATTTCGGCGCCGGAGACGATGCCGCCGGCAAGGGTGATACCGAGCTGGGCGAGGAGCGCCCGGATCGTCGCGGGATTGTCGCCGCTGATGATCTTCGGTTCGATGCCGAGGCGGTCCATCGTGTCGAACGCGCCTCGAACCTCGCCTCGCAGCCGGTCCCCGAGCAGCACCAGAGCGAGCGGCTGAAGGTCGTGCGGGGGGCTCTCGATGGAAGGCAAGCCCGAGGGCGATTCCGCGAACACCACGCCGCGCAGGCCGCTCGTTGCGGCCGCCTCATAGGCGTCGCGAAGTTCAAGTCCACCGTCGCACAGGGGGAGGACGGTCTCCGGTGCACCGAGCACGAAGCTGCGCCGCTGGTTGCCGAGGATGAGCTGGAGCGCACTCCAGCGCCGCTCGGAATTGAAAGGTACCGAACCGGAAGCTCCCGCGCCGTTCGACTGGCGAACAAGCCCCTCGCCGAGCGCGGCGCCGGTCTTGCTTTCGTGCGCAGTAGCCGCCGCAAAGGCAGCGAGCCACCCGGCGTTCCAGTCCTCGCCCGGCATCCAGCGGATTTCGGCGAGCGTCATTTCGTTCGCCGTGATCGTCCCCGTCTTGTCCAGGCAGACCACGTCCGTGTAGTTCAGCGCCTCCACCGCGTTGATGTCCTGGACAATTGCGCCCGAACGCGAAACGCGCACGGCACCGACCGCGAAGGCGACGGTCATGCCCAGCAGCAGCCCGGTGGGCACCACCGTCGTGACGGTTGCGGTCGTCGCTTTGACCGTCTCGGCGATGCCCTTGTCTTCCATCATGTAGGAAATCATTAAGGCGACCGCGAGTAGCCCCGTGGCCGTGAGCAGCACCCGGAGGATGCGCCGAAAGCGGATCTGAAGCGGCGTCGAGCGTTTCACGAGTTCTCGAGCGTGTGCCGTCAGCTTCACCGCATAGGCTTCGGCGCCGACCTGCTCCGCGGTGTAGTAGCAGTCTCCGGCGGTGCAGAAGCTGCCCGAACGGAGCAGGTCGCCCGGGCCGCGGCTGACTGAGTCCGACTCGCCGGTCAGCAGCGATTCGTCGATCTCGGCGGTTCGGTCCACGATGTGGCCATCGGCGACCACCTGGTCGCCCTTTCGCAGGTGGAGGAGGTCTCCCTGGACGACGTCCTCTGCTGCGATCGCATCTTCGTGGCCATCGCGCACGACCGTCGCCCGCGGTGCGGTCAGCGCCCGCAGTTCCCGAAGCGTGCGTGTCGCTTTCAGCTCCTGGAGCGTCGAGACGGCGACGTTCGCCATCACGACGAGACCGACGAACGCACCGTCTTTGAACTCGCCCACCGCCAGGAGGGCGACAATCAGCAACGCCAGAACGAGGTTGAAGAAGGTGACGACGTTCGAACGGACGACGTCGCCGTCCGTCCGGATGGCTGAACCATCCTGGTTGGAAAGCCCGGCGGCAGCACGAGCGATGGCATCCGAGCTGGAGAGACCACGCTGGGGGGGCCGTTCGAGAATCCCGGGCAGTGACTCCTGGGCAACCTGACTCACCGCACTAGCGTGCCGTCCCGAGTCCGAAGGCGAAAGAGAACCGGTGAAGGAGCGGGACATCTTCGCCAATCATGGTGCTTTGTGTTTAACTCCGCGCCATGACCTGGGAACCTGAAGTCCTCGAAATCCAACGCCGCATCGAACTCGCGAAGGAGATGGGCGGCGCCGACAACGTCGTGCGGCAGCACGATGGCGGCAAGCTGACCGTCCGAGAGCGGATAGCCGGCCTTGTCGATCCCGGCACATTCGCCGAGACCGGCGCCCTCGCGGGGAAGGCAGAGTACGACGAACAGGGGAACCTGGCTGCGTTCCGCCCCGCGAACTTTGTCGCCGGATTCGCGAAGATCGACGGCCGCCGAGTCGTGGTCGGGGGTGATGACTTCACCGTCCGTGGTGGGGCTGCCGACGCTTCGATCGGCGGCAAGCAGGTCTATGCGGAGAAGATGGCGCGCGAGCTACGGATGCCGATCATCCGGCTTGTGGATGGCACCGGGGGCGGTGGCTCGGTCCGGACCCAGGGGAACCAGGGGCACACCTACATTCCGGCCAACCCCGGATGGGACACTATCGTCGAGATGATGAGCGAGGTCCCGGTGATCGCCGCCGCCATGGGCAGCGTGGCCGGGCTGGGCGCCGCCCGGGTGGTTACCGCCCACTGGTCGATCATGGTGAAGGATACTTCCCAGGTATTCGTTGCCGGCCCTCCCGTGGTGGCCGCCGGGATGAACGAAACAGTCACCAAGGAAGACCTCGGCGGCTGGGAAATCCACTACCGCAACGGAGTCGTCGATAACCTCGCAGAGACCGAGGAGGATGCCTTCCGGCAGATCCGACAATTCCTCTCCTACCTCCCCAGCAATGTCTGGGAGCAGCCCGCGCGGGCCGCGCCCACGGATGACCCGAACCGGAGGGAGGAGTCTCTCCTTTCGGCTGTCCCGAAGAACCGCCGGCGCCCCTACAAGGTCCGCCAGATCCTTGGGGCCGTCCTGGATATTGACTCATTCTTCGAGATCGGAGCGGGCTGGGGGCAGTCGCTCGTCGCGGGCTTCGGCCGCCTCGATGGCTTCCCGGTCGGAGTCATCGCCAACGACCCGTACTTCTACGGCGGCGGCCTCACAGCCGACGGCAGCGAGAAGATGGCCCGCTTCATCGACCTCTGCGACACGTTCCACCTGCCCTGTGTGAATTTCCTGGACCAGCCCGGCTTTGTCATCGGGACCTGGGGCGAAAAGGCGGCAACGATTCGCAAAGGTGCGAGCGCGATGACGGCGGTATTCCAGGCGACCGTCCCGTGGGTGACGATCGTCGTCCGCCGGGCGTATGGCGTTGCCGGGGCGGCCCATGCCAACACTGCGAAGTTGAACCTCCGGTATGCCTGGCCGAGCGCCGACTGGGGCAGCCTTCCGCTCGAAGGCGGCATCGAAGCGGCGTTCAAGCGCGACCTCGCCAATTCTCCCGACCCCGATGCCCTTCGCGCCGAGTTGATGGAACGGCTGGGCGCCGTCCGGGCGCCGATCCGCACCGCTCATGCCTTCGGCATCGAGCACATGATCGACCCGCGTGAGACGCGGCCGATCCTGTGCGAGTGGGTGCACCAGGCGTATGCGATCGCTGCGCACAGCCTGGGCAAGAAGTCCCGCGGCTTCCGGCCGTGAACGCGACCGTCTCGACAGGCGCCGGCCGGGAACTGCGCCGCGAAATTCCCGCTCAAACTCGCTAGAATCGCCCATCCAACGCCGCTGGAGGCTCCCATGCCCGCCCTTGATGGTGTCAAAGTGCTCGACCTCACCCAGTACGAGGCGGGGACGTCGTCCACGCAGTACCTTGCCTGGTTTGGCGCCGATGTTTACAAGGTGGAACGCCCCGGCGTGGGCGACCCGGGCCGGCATGTTTCCGGGAGCGGCAAGGACTCGTTTTACTTCCTCAGCTTCAACAACAACAAGAAGAGCATCGCCATCGCGCTCGATACCCCCGAGGGCCGCGACCTCTTCCTCAAACTCGTGCCGAAGGTAGATGTCGTCGTCGAGAACTTCACCCTCGGCACGATGGAGAAGCTCGGTATCGGTTACGACGTACTGAAGGAAGTGAACCCGGCGATCATCTACGCCACGATCAAAGGATTCGGGACGACTGGGCCGTACAGCGAATTCAAGTGCTTCGACATGGTCGCCCAGGCCGCAGGCGGATCGTTCAGCGTGACAGGATTGCCGGATGGCACGCCGATGCGGCCAGGTGCGACTTTCGGCGATACGGGGTCGGGCGTGCACTGCGCTCTCGGCATCCTCGCCGCCTACATCCAACGCCTCAGCACGGGGAAGGGCCAGATGGTCGAGATCGCCATGCAGGAGATCATCGCCAACTTCATGCGCGAGCCGATGTCGCAACGGGAGTGGCGCGGTAACCCCATCACCCGCCGCGGTAACCGAACGGTCGTGCCCACTGACCTTTACCCGTGTGGCGGCGGCGGCCCGAACGACTATCTCTATATCTTCACGGCGACGAGCCGGATGTGGGACGCGCTGACGATCGCCATCGGGCTGCCCGAACTGGGCACAGACCCCCGCTTCCTCACGACCCGCGACCGCCACGCGAACGGCGATGCCCTCTGGGAGATCATCGCCGAATGGACTCGCCAGCGGACGAAGTTCGAAGCGATGGAGACGCTAGCAGCCGCCGGAGTGCCCTGCAGCGCCATCTACGACACGGCCGACATCCTGGATGACCGGCACCTGAAGGCGCGAAACATGATCCGGACCATCCACCACCCCACCGTCGGCGACTTTCAACTGCTTGCACCTCCCGTGCACATGACCGATTCCGAGGTCGACGTGATCCCTGCGCCCCTCCTCGGTGAGCACACGGCCAGTGTCCTCGCGCGTGAGCTCGGGCTTTCGGAAAGCGAGATTAAGGGCCTCGAAGCCGCTGGAATCGTCGGGCTCGAACCGCCGGTGTTCGCCGCGACTCGCTGACCTCCGCTCCCCCACCTGCGGATAGGGCGCGGCTTTGCGATGATCGCCCCGTGGCCGATTCACTTGCCGGCAAACTGCTCATCGCGAGCCTTCGCATCACGGAACCAACGTTCTTTCGCACGGTTGTCTTCGTGTGTGCGCATGACGCCGAAGGTGCGCTCGGGGTGGTCATCAACCGGCCTCTGAAGGGGAGGCAGTCGCCCGCCACCTGCCCAGGTTCGAACCGTTCGCGAGCGAACCGGCGGTACTCTTCTCCGGCGGGCCGGTCGAAACGGCTGCAGCCCTCGTGCTTGGCCGTTGGAAACCAATCCTCGACATACCGACGCCGAACCTGGTCGTTGGGAGGACCGGCCTGCTCGACCTCTCCAGGCCGATCGAAGAGCTCTCGGGCAGTCTCGCGGAAGTCCGCCTCTACGCCGGTTACGCCGGCTGGACAGGCGGACAGCTGGAAGCCGAGCTCGAACAGGAGTCGTGGTTCGTCGTCGATGCCATGGAGGACGATATCTTCAGCGCGCGGCCGGAGACCCTCTGGAGGGATGTCCTCCAGCGGCAGCCGGGAAGACTGGCGATGTTCGCGTACGCGCCGAATGACCCCGGAGTGAACTGAAGGGCCGCGGTTGCGGTAGACTCGCCCTCGCTTTCGCATCGGGGGAATCGCCATGGACTACCAGAATGTTATCGTCGACCAGAGGGGGACGGTTACCGTCCTGACGCTGAATCGTCCCGAGCGGCTGAACGCCTGGAACAACGACATGATGTACGAGATGCGCGACGTGGTGGAGCGCGCCAACGCCGACGCGGCGGTCTCGGCAATCGTGTTCACGGGCGCCGGCCGCGCGTATTGCTCCGGCGCGGACATCGGGGGCTGGGCGCAACAGATCCAGGGCGGCGAGGCGCCGAGGGGCTCGGCCACTGCCGGCGAGGACAACTGGCTGGCGTTCCTCCGGCGCATGCCCAAGCCGACGATCGCCGCCGTAAACGGCGTGGCCGTCGGTGTCGGGGTAACCCACATCCTCCCGATGGACATCCGGATCGCCAGCGAAAACGCCCGCTTCGGCTTCTCGTTCGTGAAGATGGCACTCGTGCCGGAACTTGCCAGTTCGTACTTCCTGCCACAGCTTGTCGGCCTCGGACGGGCGCAGGAGTGGTGCCTGACGGCCCGCATGGTCGAAGGGGAGGAAGCGCTTCGCGCCGGCCTGGTCAGTGAGGTAGTCCCGCATGAGCGGCTCATCGCGCGGGCCTGCGAACTCGGCGAGATGATCGGCCAGCACGCTCCCGCAGCCGTCGCCCGGGTGAAGAAGGTGCTGGAAATGAACGCCACCGATCCCGATGTCCAATCGGTCATGCTCCGCGAAAACGCCCAGAACGCTTACGCCCGGGCGGAGCCGGACCACAAGGAGGCGGTGGCGGCGTTCATGGAGAAGCGGACTCCAGTGTTCCGGCGGTAGGTGCCTCGCCGGCGGCCAGGAAGTAGGAAGGGAAGGCGCGGGCCGCCTCCATGCTTCCCGTTACTCGTGCGGTATCGCTAGCGACCGCGTCCTCGAAGGGCAGCCTGGAGGACATCAGGCCAAGCACGCCGCCGACGCTTGTCTCCACGGTCGCATCCTCGCCCTCTCCGAAAAGCGCTACCTCGGTGCCGGCTTCCCCGCCACGGATCCAGGCAACCGGACTTGCGAATCCCTCGATCCGGAGAGCGATCAGGTGGTTCGGTGTCGGCCCCCCCCGCAGATACGCTCGCAGCACCATAACCAACCATTCGGTCTCGAAGCGTTCGCCGGGCCGTTGCGGGAAGAGGTAGCGCGCTCCCCATCGGAGCAGCTCGAAGAGCGCCGGTTCGAGGGCGCGGCCCGACTCGGTGAGTTCGTAGAGCCGCGCTGGGGTGGGCGGCCCGACGTTCCGCCGGGCAATGACCCCGTGCCGTTCGAGCGACCGGAGCCGCCCGTTCAGGATTCCGGGCGCAACCGGTTTCAGCCGCGCCGAAAGGTCGGAAAAGCGCTTTGGGCCAAGGTAGAGTTCCCGGAGTATCAGCAGCGTCCAGCGTTCGCCGAGAATCTCGGCAGCCCGGGCCAGCGCGCAGAACTGGGCGTACTCGGTCACGAAGAAACTTTAACAGAAAGACCTTGTACTTTTTAAGTAGAAGTCGCACACTCGGACCCCACGCGGCCAGCCGCGAAGTGAGTCGGGAGGATTTCATGGAACCTCGGGCAGCGATCATCCAGTCAGGTTTCGATATTGCACACATGGTCTTCAACGCCGTTGTTGCGGACCTGGAAGACAAGACGGCGACCTATCGCATCGGCAACGTGCCGTCGGCGGCCGCTATCTTCGCCCACGCGATCTATGGCGAGGACATGATGGTCGGGCAGGCCAACGGAGCGCCGATGCTGCTGGAGAGCGGTGATTGGCGGGAACGGACCGGCATCACCATCGTCTCACCAGGAATGACGCCTGAATGGCTGGCGCTCAAACTGAACGTGGGCGGACTGAAACAGTACGGCGAGGCGGTGTTTGCACGCACCGGCGCGTTCCTCTTGTCGGCGACCGCGGCCGATTTCGACCGGACAGTCCGTTCGCCCATGGGGCAGGACATCACAGTCGGCGCCTTCCTCAACTCCTTCGGCCTCGTCCACATCTCAGAACACGCCGGCGAGATTAGTGCCCTCAAAGGCGCCCAGGGACTGAAGGGCCTCCCGTTCTAGCGGTGTATGACGAAAGGCTCGCAGAGCGCATCCGTCAGACGCTGGCCGCCAGCGCTTTCACTGAGCAGAAGATGTTCGGCGGGCTGTGCTTTCTGATTGGCGGGCACATGGCCTGCGGGGTGATGGGCGGCGACTTGCTCGTGAGGACGGGACCCGCGGCCAACCAGGAAGCGTTGGCACGGCCCTTCGCCCGCCCCATGGACTTCACCGGGCGCGTTATGAGGGGTTTCGTCATCGTGGAAGGGGCCGGTCTGAGCGAAACGTCGCTTCCGGACTGGGTCGCTCTCGGCCTCGCCTTCGCAGCCAGTCTTCCGCCCAGGGGGAGCGTGCCTACGGTTCGCGCGCGAAAGGTACGGGTGTCCCCGGGGCAACTTCGACCTCGAAGGCGTTGAGCGTCATGGAGACCAGCACGTAGTAGCCGATGGCAGCCATGATCTCGGCCAGTCCGCGTTCGCCGAAGGCCGCCGTGGCGGATTCGTAGAGGGGGCGGGACAGCCGGTGGTCGATGTGCATCGCCATACAGACGTCGTAGACGAGCACCTGTTCCGGCGTGCCGTTGGGCCGGCGGCCGGCGTAGACATCGTCCATCACGGCCTGAGGAACACCGTACTCGACCGCGCGCGGGGCATGGGAGGCCCATTCTACGTTCGCTTCCCACACGCGTCCCGTGATCGAAATAGCGAGCTCCACCAGGCCCCGGTCGAGCGAGGTGCGTTCCCAGAGCATTCCGCCCAGGCCGCGCAGGCGGTGGGACATCTCGGGGTTGAGCAGCCAGGGGTCGAAAGGACCGCCGATGGTGCCGTCCGGCCGGGGTTTGCGCGAGCGGAGGAGGCTTTCATATTCGGTCCGCTGTTCGGCCGTAAAGGTGCCGGGGTCGCGTCGGGTCTGACGAGTCATTTTGCATCTCCAGTGCTGCGGGAAGGCAAAGTGTACCCGCTACGAACTGTTCGACAGGGGCACATTAAGTGTTGCATTGGATTTAGGTTAGCCTAGACTTCCGCCGCATGCCGAAGCACCTCGTCCTTGCCGCCGTCCTCGCCGTTACGTTCGCTGCCTGCGGAGGGGGGACCGCCTCTCCCGGCGGGGGTGGAGGCGGCGGCAACGGTACGAGCGCGGCCGGGACCGCCGGCATGGCGGCCGCGTTCGCCACGGAAGTGACCAGGATCAGGGACTGCTACCAAGGACAGGTGGACGGGAAGGGCGATTGTGGCGCGAACCTCCTTCAGGATCCTGTCACCCGCCTCTGTAGCGACGTGCGGACGGGCCGCGAAAACGTCCAGTATCCCGGCGCCGACTACACGAAGTTCACGCCGACGTGCGACAACTGGGCATCCGTGTTGGGGGTTGATGCTGCAGGGAAAGTGTCGCTCCTCGCGAAGATGGCCACGGAGCTCGAGGCGCTGAAGTAGCGTCGAGGCAGTCCGCTCGGTCCCTCGCCGCCGAAAACCCTACCTGAGCCGAGCGAGCACCGGTCTCCGGCCGAAGCCCATCGCGCTCGCCCTTGCCGGAGGGATCGGTCCGGCGGCTTCGAACCGGTCGAACCGCTGGAGGAGGGTGTTCAGGGCGATCCGCGCCTCGAGCCGGGCCAGGTTGGCGCCAAGGCAGAAGTGCAGCCCCCATCCGAACCCGAGGTGAGGGTTTGGTTCGCGCGTGAGGTCGATCCGCTGGGGCCGTGCGAACACCGTGTCATCGTGGTTGCCGGATACGATCGCGAGGAAAACGTTCTGCCCTTGCCGCAGCGGCTGCCCGCCTCGCTCATGGTCGCGAGCGACTTTTCGCGGCATGCTCCGGGCAGGCCCGCAAACGCGCATAAACTCCTCGACCGCGGACGGTGTTGCCTCCGGGTGCGCGCGCATCCACTCAACGAGCTCGGGCCGTTCGAGAAGGAGGCAGAGAGCGTTCGTCAGCAGCGTCGTGGTGGTCTCGTGTCCGCCGAACAGGATGAGGGTGCACGCGCCGACGAGTTCCATCTCCGAGAGTCCGCCGATAGGCGAGTGGACGATCGCCGAAAGGACGCTGGAGGTCGGTGCACGGCGCTCGCGTTCGATGAGCTGGCCGAAGTAAGCGACGAACTCCGCCACGGCCCGGTTCACTGGACCTTCCGCGATCTTGCCGGGCTCCATCGCGAAGACCAGCCGCCCAATGTCGTCGGACCAGCCCTGGAAGCGATGCCGATCCTCAGGGTCGGCCCCAAGAATGGAGGCGATTACCGTGGCCGGGATGGGATGGGCGAATGCTGCGTTCAGGTCGACGACGGGGCCATCGAACCTGTCGATCGCATCGTCGACGATGCCCTGGACCTGGTCCTCCATCGCGGAGACGGCCCTGGGCGTGAAGGCGCCCTTCACGGGTTCGCGCAGGACGGAATGGGCCGGTGGGTCGCGGAAGTTCATCCAGGCGCTGAGCAACTCGATCGCCCGGCCAAAGGCTTCGGAGCGGCCCTCTGCCGCCCGCGCAAAGGCGCCCGTGCGTTCGGCGGAGAGGCGCTCGCTATCGCGGAACCCGGCCTCGACTTCGGCGTGGGAGAGGATCAGCCAGCCACGCTGGGAGTCGCTCCACTGCACCGGACCGTCCTGGAGGGCGCGGCCGAAGTAGGCCGCCGGCTCGCGGATGGCTGCGTCGCATGCGAGGTCGGGCCCCATGGCGCGCAGGGTACATCAGACGGCCGGGCGTTGGTCAGGCGGTGGGGCCACGGAGCGAGGCACTCTCGCGGTGCAGGTGGGTGAGCACCTCGCGATAGGAGGTGAACAAGCCCGTGGAATGGTAGCTGATGCCCCGTTCCTTGCAGAACCGCTCGATGAGCGGCTGGGCCTTCCTCAAGTTGCAGCGAGGCATCGTGGGGAAGAGGTGGTGTTCGATCTGGTAGTTCAGCCCCCCGTACCAGAAATCCGTCAGCGGGTGTCCCGAGACGTTTCGCGACGTGAGCACCTGTTCGCGAAGGAAGTCCATGCGCTGGCCCTCATGGGTCAACGGCATCCCCTTGTGGTTCGAGGCGAAGACCGAGCTGTTATAGAGCCCGAACGTGCCCTGGTGGATGAGCGCGAAAACGAGCGCCATCGGCCAGCCGATGAAGTAGAGAAGGACGCCGTAGGCGGCGAAGTGGGCGAAGAGCAGGGCGGCCTGGAGCCACGGCTTTTCGGCCTTCGGGTCGAAAAGGTGCTGCCAGCTGATGATGCGCATGTTCGCTGCCTGGAAAGGGAGCAGGAACAACAGGACGAAGGCCTGAATTGCGATGACCGGGTGCAACCACTTGCGTCGCGACTGAATCTGCTCGGACGAGAAGACGATCATGGGGAATTGGATGTCCGGGTCCAGGTCAATGTGGTTTGGTGTTGCGTGGTGCTGGTTGTGCTTGTCGTTCCACCACGAGTGGCTCACTCCGAGGAGGACATTACCGAAGAACGCGCGGGCGATGCGGTTCGTCCGGCGGCCTCGATATCCCTGGCGGTGGCCGATGTCGTGGGCGAGGAGCGCGATCTGCGTGAACGCGAAGCCCATGAACGCCGCGTCCAGGAGGAGCACCCACCAGACGGAAGAAAGCACGGCGATGGCGGCCGAGGCGCCCAGCGTGGCCAGGGCGAGCGCCGTCTTCAGCCAGTAGTACGAAGACCGAGACTCAAGGAGCCCGGCGGCCTTGATCTGCTGCTTGAGGATGGCGTAGTCGTTCGTTTCCGATGGGCGGGCGCGCGGGGGCGCTTCTGTGGCCAGTGCGGACATCTGTCGGACCCTCCATTCAGGAGGCCGTGCCTCATGAAACAGTCGAATAGTTCGCTGTGGTACGGATCACCGTATCATCCCGGGCCCCCACGGGCATGTAGGGGAACATACCCGGTATTGCGCCTCAGGCCGACGCGGTCTCTCCCTCGGCCGGGCTCGCAGCGGCGGCGCCGGTCCTGGCTCCAAGTTCGCGGTCAAGGAAGAGCAGGCCTGTACGGTCGTCGCCCACCATCTTCAGTCGGTCCAGGATGGTTGAAACGGTGGACTCTTCTTCCACCTGCTCGTTCACGAACCACTGAAGGAGGGGGAGGCTGGCGTAGTCGTGGTTGTCGAGCGCCTTGCTGTAGAGGTCATGGATGGCTTTGGTCACGCGTTGCTCGTGGTGCAGGGCGACCTCGAAGCTTGCCACCACCGTGTCGGGCGTAGGTGCGGGGGCGGAGATTGCTTTCAGCTCGAGTTTCGCCCCCCGGTCAAGGACGAACTGGATGAACTTCATCGCGTGTCCGTGTTCTTCACCCGATTGCAGGCGCATCCATGACGCCATCCCCGGGAGGCTGCGCAGCTCGAAGTCGGCCCCCATCTGGAGGTACGCGAACGAAGACTCGAATTCGAGCTGGATCTGGTCGTTGTAGGCGCTGGTCAGTTCGGGCGAGAGTTGCATGGGCTCTAGCTCCTGCGTTGGTTCTCAGGTTGGCTGCCAGTGTACCTGCATCCGGTGTTCGCGACGTGCATAGAATGTCTTCCGATGGCCGGTTATTCGGAGACTCCGCTGGCGAAAAAGCTCGGGATCAAGGAAGGAAGCCGGGTCGCGGTGGTAGGCGAGCGAAACGGGTTCGCCGGCATGCTGGGAGCACTACCGCCAGGCGCGCGGTTCGTCGCGCCGGACGATGTCGCACTGGATGTGGTGGTGTGCTTCGTCACCGAAGCGCAGGAGGTGGAGGAGCGATTCCTGGAAATGAAGCCCCGCCTGGCGTGGACCGGCGGCCTCTGGATGGGCTGGCCGAAACGGGGTTCTGGCATCGCCAGCACAGTCTCGGAGAACACGATCCGTGAGCTCGGGCTGGCGGCGGGACTCGTCGACAACAAGGTGTGCGCGATCGACGAACAATGGTCCGGGCTGCGGTTCGTCTGGCGGCTGGCGGACCGGCCGAAAAAGACGAAAACGGGGAGGGGGGCGGCGTGAGCATCCGGATCTGCATGACGGGCAGCAGCGAACGGGGAGTTACTGCGTACCTGGATGCGCTCAAGGTGTGTGCGGCCGACCTCGAGGTCTCCCTGTTGCTCCCGGGACAGGCGGCGGGCGAGTTGGAGGCTGCCATGGCGGCAGCTCGTGGGCTCCTTGTCACCGGCGGCGTGGATATTCACCCGCGGGAGTACGGCCGAGATCCCGCAGGGACTGAAATGGAGACTGTTCAGCCGGAACGGGATGCGTTGGAGCGGAGGGCGCTTCGCCATGCAGACTCCCGTGAAATCCCGATCCTGGCGATCTGCCGGGGCATGCAGATGCTGGCCGTGCACTGCGGCGGCGGCCTGCTCCAGGACATCGGCCAGTTGCACCGTGATGGCCGGCTCCAGGAGGAGAAGTGGCGCCCCTTCCACGCAGTCGAAGTCGACCCGGCTTCGCGACTGGCGCGGGTGCTCGGCGCTTCCCGCGTCGAGGTCAACTCGCGGCACCACCAGGCGATAGACCCGTCCCGTATCGGCTCGGGGCTCAGCGTGACGGCCCGGAGTCCCCTGGATGCCAACATCGAGGGAGTGGAAGCTCCGGGAGAGCGCTTCGTCATCGGGGTGCAGTGGCACCCGGAGAACATGGCGCTGGGGCCGGAAGCGACCCCCGAGCGGGCGCAGGCGCGAGCGTTGTTCGCAGAGTTCGCGGAGGCCGCGAACTCTGTTAGAGGTTGAGCTTCATTCCTTCATGGCTCCTCACGAACCCAAGACGTTCGTAGAAGCGGTGGGCGTCGCTTCTCGCCTTGTTGCTGGTGAGCTGCAACCGCCGGCAGCCGAGGCGCCTTGCGTCCCGGGGGCCCGGGCCCTCCTCGCCCCGCCGGTGCCCCGGCCGCGGGCGGCCTTCTCGCGGGCCCCCCCCCCCCCTGGGGGGGGGCGCGCGGGGGGGGGGGGGGGGGGGGGGGGGAAGGGGGGGAAGGTGCGGGGGGGGGGTTCGGGGGGGGGTTTGGGGGGGGCGGGGGGGGGGGGGCCGGGGGGGGGGCGGGGGGGGGGGGGGGGGGGGGGGGGTAGGCTTCCGGAAGCGGCGGGCCGAGTTCTTCGGCGCCCTGCCCGCCGAGTGCTCCGAGGTGGATGAGAGCAATGATGCCCGGAAGGTCGGCCTCGGCCGCGCGGCGTATGCGTAGCGTCATAGCGGCAGATGGTACGCTTCATGCAGCACGGCCGGACGTCGCGGCCAGCCGTACATCGAGCAGGCAATTCGCGCCAGGATACGCGGCGAGGTGCTGCCATGAGTTTCCAGGAAGGTTCCGAAGTCGACCCCGGCCGGCGGGTCTTCGTCAGCTACATCGATAAGTCGCGGGAGTACTATCTCGCGCAGGGCTACGGCAACCCGTATCGCTGGGCCTGGAACGGCCAGGTGCCATTCGAGCCGTTGGCAAAGCCGCTCGCCGAGTGCCGCGTGGGACTGGTGACGACGTCGGTTATCGACGTTGGTCAGGAGGCCGTCGACTTTGCGTCGAGCCCACCGAAATCCTCCTACGCCTACCCATCGGACCCTATGCCCGAGCGCCTCTTCACGATGAACCTGCCATGGGACAAAGAGGCGACCAACACCGACGACCTCGGATCGTTCTTCCAGCTCCGCGCGCTTCGTGAGTTCGAAGCCGAGGGCCGGGTGGGAAGCGTTTCCAGTCGCTTTTACGGCGTCCCGACCGAGTACAGCCAGCGTAAGACGAACACGGTCGACGCGCCGGAGGTCCTTCGGTTCTGCCGGGAGGATGGAGTCGACGTGGCCCTCCTCGCCGGCCTCTGACCGGTCTGCCATCAGTCCGTGAGTCTCACGGCACGACACCTGGAAGAGAACGGCATTCCGACGGTGGTCTTCGGGGCAGCGCGCGACATCGTCGAACAGGCCGGAGTGCCTCGATTCGTCTTCACCGACTTCCCCCTCGGGAACCCCTGCGGCGCCCCATTTGACCGGGAAATGCAGCGGACGATCCTTGGGATCGGCCTTGACCTCCTCGAATCAGCACGATACCCCGCGTCGACCGTGAAGACCCCGTTTGCTTGGCCGAACGACGCCTGGCGGGCGAACTACATGCGCGTCGACGAGACGGCACTCGAAGACTTGCGAAAAGCCGGCGAGGAGCGCAAGGCGCGCCAGGCGGCGCGCAAAGCGCAGTTCGGGGGATAGCGGCACCGCCAGCGGCCGCCGGGCTAGTTCTTCCGCACTCCCAGCGCGACCTTCGTTCCTTCCAGGTCCGCTTCGGCCTGTGATGCCTCGGCAGGTGCTGGGCCCTGGATCAGTTCGGTCGAGAGTGTCTCCCCCGGATGTAGTCGCCGTGGGAGGCAAGGACTCGCGCGACATCGCCGGGGCCGGAGACCCAGGTCGTGATCCGGTCGGCCAGTTCGAACCCGGCTTCACGGCGCATGTCCTGTATGCGGCGGACGAGCTCGCGGGCGAGGCCTTCGTCGGCCAGTTCGGGAGTGATGGTCGTAGTTACTGCGACGGTGTAACCCGCATCCTGGGCGGCCGCGAAGCCGGGCGAGTCTTGCGCCTGGAGAAGGATGTCCTCGGGTTCGAGAGTCTTGCCGGCGACGGCAATGCTTGACCCCCGGCGAACCGCCTCCGCCACTTCGGCCGGGGGCAACACCGCGAGCCCAGCGCGGATAGCAGCGACCTCGGAGCCGTACTTCTTGCCCAGCACCGGTAGGTTCGGCTTGACGTCGTACGAAACGACCACGGTTTCGTCATCGACGAGCCGGACAGACTTCGCGTTCAGCTCTTCGAGCACGAGGTTGAGGTTCTTCCGAAGGGCACCGGCTTCTTCCGGTGAGCGGGGCTTCACCAGGACCTCCGCCACTGGCTGCCGAACCTTGATCTGCGCTTTCGCCCGCGCGGCACGGCCGAGCGAACAAACGCGCTTCACGAGCTGGGTCTCGGCGTTTAGCGATTCATCGATGAGCGTCGGGTCAGCCCCCGGCCACATCGCCAGGTGGACGCTGACTGGCGCAGCCGGGTCCTGCGAAACGACGAGGTTCCGGTAGAGCTCTTCCGCGACGAACGGCGTGAACGGCGCGATGAGCTTCGAAACCGTAACGAGGGCCGTGTAGAGCGTGTCGTAGGCGCTCTGTTTGTCGTCATCGCCTTCGCTGGCACCCCGCCAGAAACGTCGCCGGCTGCGCCGCACGTACCAGTTCGAAAGGTCGTCGACGAACGTCTCGATTGCCCGTGCCGCATCTGTCGGATCGAAGCCTTCCAGTTCGTCCGTGACCTTGACGACGAGCGCGTTCAGCTCGCTCAGCAGCCAGCGGTCGATCTCGGGCCTCTTTCCCTTGAACGCCGTACCCGGCTTGTAGCCGTCGATGTTGGCGTAGCTGACGAAGAAGGAGTAGGTGTTCCAGAGGGTGAGAAGGAAGCGGCGAAGGCCCTCTTCGACGAGCGCCTGGCTGAAGCGCCGGGAAGAGCCGGCCGGGCTGGCGGTATACATGTACCAGCGAGTCGCGTCGGCCCCCAGCGCATCGAGTACCGCGAACGGGTCGACCGTATTGCCGCGGCTCTTCGACATCTTGTTGCCTTTTTCGTCGTTGATGTGGCCGAGGCAGATGACGTTCTTGTAGCTGATGCTCTCCGGGATTGCTTCGCTTGCCTTGAGCATCGTGGCTTCGGCATGGAGCGTGTAGAACCAGCCGCGCGTCTGGTCGATCGCTTCGCAGATGAAGTCCGCGGGGAAATGCTTGAGGAACTCGTCTTCGTTCTCGAAGGGGTAGTGCCACTGGGCGTAAGGCATCGCACCACTGTCGTACCAGGCGTCGGCCACCTCGGGGACGCGGCGGGCATCCCCGCCGCACTTCTCGCAGCGCAGCACTATCTCGTCGATGAAGGGGCGATGGTAGTCGTCCATGGCCGCGGCTTTCGCCTGGTCCTTCGCGTGTTCGATGATCTCCGCCCTCGAACCGCAGCACATCGGATGAGCACAGTCGGCGCACTTCCAGAAGGGCAACGGCGTGCCCCAGTAGCGCTCCCGGCTGACGGCCCAGTCGATGTTGTTCTCGAGCCAATTGCCGAAGCGGCCGGACTTGATGTGTTCGGGGTACCAGTTGATGCGGCTGTTGCCTTCGAGCAGCGACTCCTTCTGCTTCGTGGTGCGGATGTACCAGCTCGGTTTGGCGTAGTAGAGGAGCGGTGTCGTGCAGCGCCAGCAGAAGGGGTAGGTGTGCTTGATCGTGCTCTTCTTGAGCATAAGACCGCGCTCTTCGAGGTCGCGTTCGACGTCCCGGTCCGCCTGTTTGGCGAACTTGCCGGCGCCCGGGAGACCTTCGGCCATGATGCCGCGAAGGTCCACCGGCTGCATGAACAGCAGGCCGAAGTGCTTCCCTTCGGCGAAGTCCTCGGCGCCGAACGCAGGAGCAATGTGGACGATGCCGGAGCCGTCTTCGAGCGAGACATAGTCCGCGGCGACGACCTTCCGCCGGCCGCCGGTTTCGGGCGCGCCGGGCGTGCCGCTCTTCGTCATCCGGAGACGGCCGTCGCCGTCGAACCAGCCGAACTCGTGGCCCAACAGCTCGGGCCTGTAGAGCGGCTCGTATTCGAGGCCGATGAGCATCGCCGCTGGGATGGCCATGAGGGGCGTGGCGCCCTCGCCGAGGACATGCGGGGCAAGCGACTGCGCCATCACCAGGACTTCGTCGCCGACGCGGTAGGCGCCGTATTCGGCGTCTTCCTTCACCGCGAGGGCAGTGTTGCCCGGGAGCGTCCACGGAGTCGTCGTCCAGGCGACGAGGTGGAGCTTGTTGCCGAAGGCCATGCCTCTTGGGTGGCCGCGCTTGAAGAGCGACTCATCCGGTACGCGGAACTTCACGAAGACGCTGGGGTCCGGGGTGTCGTCCTGGTAGCCGAGGCTCACCTCGTGGTCGCTCAGGCTGGTCCCGCAGCGTGGGCAGTGGGGCGTTACCCGGTAATCCTGGTAGACCAGCCCGTGGTCCCACATCCGCTTGAAGATCCACCAACAAGTCTCGATGTAGTCGTTGCTGTAGGTCACGTACGGGTTTTCGTAGTCGGCCCAGAACGCGATCCGCTCGCTCAGGCGGGTCCACTCCTCGACGTAGCGGGAGACTGATTCCTTGCATTTCGCGTTGAAGGCGGCGATCCCGTACTGCTCGATCTCCGGCTTAGACTTCAGGCCCAGTTCCTTTTCCACTTCGAGTTCGACCGGCAGTCCGTGCGTATCCCAGCCGCCCTTCCGGGGCACGCGGAAGCCCTGCATGGTCTTGTAGCGAGGGACGAGGTCCTTGAAGACGCGCGAGAGCACATGGTGGATGCCGGGACGCGCGTTCGCCGTCGGGGGGCCCTCGTAAAAGATGAACATCTTGTCTTCGGGACGCTCGTCGATGCTCCGGCGAAAAATAGCGTTCTGTTGCCAGAATGCCAGGACCTCCTGTTCGAGATTCGGGAAACTGACTTTCGATTCGACCGGTTTGAACATGGGAGATCCTGCTTTCGCGGCGATGGATGCGCCCGCGGCACCGCCGGCGGTCGTACCCTCTGGTGAGATGCATCCCGGCGAGAACGAGAGCCAACAAAAAGCGCCCGTCCCTCAACCAGGGACGAGCGCCGAGGCCCGCGGTACCACCCTGCTTTCCTTCCGAAGAAGGACACTCGTGGGGCGCAAATACGCCCTTGCCCCTGCTAACGGTGGGCTTCCGTCCGGGTCTAATTGGAGTCGTCGACCCCGTTCGGCCGGAGGCTCGGGAGGGATGTTCGCGCCGGTGTGCCGTGCCCCCTCGCACCAAACGGGGCTCGCTGGACGGACGTTTCGGCGGTACTCGTCTCCGTCGTTGCTGCTACCCGCCAGTGAATCAGTGTGCGAGGCTGGCTGTCAATGATGAGCCGCCATCACCATTCCGCGAGGGTGTTCCTGCGAGGCCGCGTCTTGCCGTCCATCCTGGGGTTGGCCGGGCTCCTCGCAGTGGCTTGCGGCGGCGGGGACGAAATCGAACTCATCCCTCCGCCCGGTTCGCCAACAGCCCGGCCGGCGGCGACCGCCACGGCCGAACCACTCGCAGCACCGACCGAACTTCGGGTCGCCTACATCAACCTCATGAGCCCCCTCGCCCTCGACGCAACCAACACGACGCCCTCCGATACGTTCGAACAGCGGCTCTGGATCGTCATCGAGGAGTTGAAGGCGTTCAAACCGGACCTGCTCGCCTTCAGCGAGGTGACCGACACCAAGGCACACGGCAAGGTCGCATCGGTGCTGGCCCGGGAACTGAAGATGGAGCCGCTGTACGTCCGCGCCAAGCCCTGGTTCGCGGGGACGACTCAGGAACAGGGCGATGCGATCGTGAAAAGCGCGGGCTTTGAGGAGGGGGAGCTCATCCTGGTGAACGGGACCCGGTTCCCCAACAGTGAGGGTGAGCGGAAGTGGTTGAACCCGCGCACTTCGGAGGGGGAAGTCGCGGCCGCACTCTGGATGCGCCTGAAGGGCCCCGAGCCGGTGGGCGTCATCGACGTCTTCGTTTCGCACCTCACCGGCACTGATGCGCGGGTCCGCACTCAGCAGGCCGCAGACTTGGCAGCGTTCATCACTTCCAAGCGTGGGACGGGGCCGGTGATCGTCCTCGGCGACCTGGGAGACCCACCGGGTTCAGCCACCGAGAAAGCACTCCTCGACGCCGGGCTGCACGATCTCCTTGCGAACTCGACCATCGGGACCTGCTGCCGGGAGTCAGTCGTGAGCGAACAACCCCAACTGACTGTCCGCCATGACTACATCCTTAGCTCCGGCTGGAGGACCTCCGAACTCGCGGTCTTCGGCGACCAGCCGAAGACACTCCCGGACGGGACGGTGGTCTACGCGAGCGACCACAACGGCATCAGGGCGGCATTTCCCATCCTCGCGAGCTACCTCCCCTGACTTTCGGCGGTCCGTTCACACGCTTATCTTGACCGGCCCCGTATGCTGCGCACGAACTCAACGGAGGAACTGTGCATGGCGATTGCGGCGAGTAGCGCCTCATCCTATCCCGTAAGCATCGAAGTCGACCCGACGACCGACCCTCGGAACAAGTTGACGGTTGCTTTCCGGATCATCCTTTCGATTCCCCATGCGTTGCTGGTTGGCGGTTTCATCAGCTTCGGTGCGGTCTTCTACCAGACAGACCTCGGGAACTTCGGCGGCGCGTTGAACGCCGGAGTCCTGGGTGCGGTCGCCGGCATCTGCGCCGTGATTTCTTGGTTCGCGATCCTCTTCGCGAACCAGCATCCCCAGGGCCTGCGAGACCTGGGCACCTTCTACCTGCGGTGGAAAGTGCGCGCGATGGCCTACATGGCGCTCTTCCGGGACGAATACCCGCCCTTCGGCGATTCCGAATACCCTTCCCGGCTCCATGTCGACCTGGCTGAATTCCCGCGCGACAAGCTCTCTGTGGGCCTGCGGATCATCTACGTGATCCCGCACGCCATCTGCCTGTTCTTCCTCGGTATCGGCTGGTTCGTGACCAGCGTCATCGCGTGGTTCGCCATCTTGATCACAGGCGAGTATCCGCAGGGCCTCTACAACTTCGGCATGGGCGTCTTCCGCTGGCAGATGCGCGTCGAGGCGTATATGCTGCTGCTCGTCGACCAGTACCCGCCCTTCTCACTGGAGTAGCCATCGTTCACGCTCCGCGGGTCCTCTGGCGCCGACGGAGGACTGCGCTTCGAATGCGCAGCCCTCCCTGTGACGCCTCCTACCGCCCGGTAGTGGTGAGGCCGCCGAGGAGCGTCGCCGGGTCGAGGATGATGCCCTGGCCGGACGGGATCAGGGCGATCTGAATGTTGTCGGCGAGTTTTTCCAGCGCCTGGAACTGGATCACTTCCGGCGTCAGCGAGGCGGCGAGCGCCTTGTTCGCGTCTGCCTGGCCGTTGGCGCGCTCGCGGATGGCGTTGGCGTCGCCCTTTGCCGTCTCGACGGCCTGTTCGGCCTCGAACTGCTTCTGCTTCACTTTCTCCTGTTCGCGAAGAGCGTCCTGGGTCGCGATTTGTTTCTTCTCGATGGCGGACTTGAATTCCGGCGAAAAGTCGATGTTTTCGATCAGCAGGTCGTTGATGGTGATGGACCGTGCCTTGAGGTCCGCGGCCAGGCGGTCGCGCACGGCGACGCGGATGGACTCGCGGTTGGGTGCGACATCGACACTGGTGTACTTGACGGTCTCTTCCTTCAGGAAGTTCGCGACCCGCGGTTCGATCAGGACATCGAACCAGTTGGGGCCGACTTCACGGAACAATTTCTGGACCTGATCCTTCGAGACGGAAAAGTTGACGGCCACCGTCATGAAGACGTCCTGGGTCTCCTTCGAGAATGCCGAGATGTTCTCAAATCGCTGGCGCTGGACGCGCACCGACTCGATACGCAGAGACTGCCACGGAGCGATGATCTGGAGGCCTTCGTCCTTTTGGCCAACGATTTCGCCGAACTGGTAGACCACGCCGACATGGCCGGCCTCAATCGGTTTCACGGCGGCGAGTACGGTGTGGAGTCCGGCCCAGAGGACGAACAAGGCTCCCGCAGCCATCATCGCGATCATCCCGCGGAAGCGTTCGGGCGAACCCGGGTTGGCACCGGACCGCGCCGCCCGCCCAACGAAAAAGACGGCGCCGCAGATTACCAGCGCCAGGACCATGCTCACTACCCAGCTCATGGGCGTACCTCCCCGACCGGTTCTCCCGGCATGGTAGCCGATTGTTGCGATGGGCCCGTGTGACGCCCGCGATTGAGGGCAGCCTATTCGGTTGGTGGAGCCTGTGCAGCGAGCACTTCGCGTAGCTGGGCCGCCAGCGGGGCAAGGTCGTTTCGACGACCTGATGAAGAATGTCGACACTCGCTACGTCATAGCCGTGGATCAGGACGTGGCGCATTCCGATGATCTCCCGCCAGGGGACCTCAGGGTGCGCGTCTCGAAGCGCCTGTGGCAGGCGTGTCGCTGCTTCGCCTATGACCTCGACCAGCCTCGTGAGAGCGAGAAGCAGGACGCGGTCGACTTCCAGGTCATCGACTGACTTGCCTATGCCGAAGCGCACGGCGTCTTCCGCATAATCAATCATCTGTTGGAGCGTGACGGCGGGGTCATGCCGCGACATACAGCGCTTCGGCTTCGGCGAGCACCTGTTCGCGAATGTACTTGTTCAGCCCCCGGGTCGTCACGAAGTCCACGGGCCGGCCCAGGATCGTCGCCAGTTCGTCGGCCATCGAAACGAATGCGAAGCCGGGCACGTGCCCAACCTCGAACTCCACGAGGACATCCACGTCGCTCTCGGGGCCGAAATCGTCGCGAAGCACCGATCCGAAGAGCGAGAGTCGGCGGATCCAATTCCAGCGGCAGAACTCTTCCAACCGTTCTTTCGGCATGGTGAGCCGGTGGTCGGTGTCCATACCGGAAGTATCGCACGACGGGAGTAATGCCGGGGCCCGGTCCCCGCCTGTTCGCGTTTCCGGCTATGCTCCCGCAGACCTGAATGCCCCGGAGGACCATGCCATGGGCGTCAAATTGACCAAGGACTCTATCGATCTCGGCATCGTCGTCAGCGATGGGCCAAAGGCTCTTGCCTTCTATCGAGACACGCTCGGATTCGAACATGTCGCCGACACGCCTATGGCAGGCGGCGGCACGATGCACCGATTGATGTGCGGGACGAGCCTGATCAAAGTGATCTCCGGTTCCAACCCGGCCGCGGAGGCCGCTCCCGGGGGCATCGCGGGGGCCTTCGGCTACCGCTACTGGACGATTTCGGTGTCGAACATCGCCGAAGTCATCAAAGCCTGCGCGAAGGGCGGCTACAAGGTGGCCGTCGGTGTCCGCGAAATCCGCCCAGGCGTGACCATCGCTATCGTTGAAGACCCGGACGGGAACTGGGTCGAGTTCCTCCAGGCGAGCTGACGGCCACTGGAGTGCCACCGCTGCGGGCTGCTCCTGCCTCCGGCCTGGGTCGGCCGGAGGCGAGCCGAAGACGAACAGGAGACGTGAGATGGAAATCGGTGTTGTCTTTCCCCAGAGCGAGATCGGCAGCGACCCTGCGGTCATCAGGGACTTCGCCCAGGCGGTCGAGGCCCTTGGGTACTCCCACCTGCTGACCTACGACCACGTCCTCGGCGCACACCCGGACCGGGAACCGCGCCTGATCGGGCCGTACACGCACGAGACGAGTTTCCACGAGCCGTTCGTGCTCTTCGGTTTCCTTGCCGCACACACGCAGCGGATCGGCCTGGTGACCGGCATCATTATCCTTCCCCAGCGGCAGACGGCACTCGTCGCAAAGCAGGCCGCGGAGGTGGACATTCTCTCGGGCGGCCGCCTTCGGCTCGGCATCGGCACTGGCTGGAACTACGTCGAGTACGACGCGCTGAACGAGGACTTCCACAACCGCGGCAAACGCCAGGAGGAACAGGTCACCTTGCTCCGCAAGCTCTGGGCCGAGCCGGTCGTCGATTTCACCGGGAAGTGGCACCGGATCGACCGCGCAGGCCTGAAGCCGCTGCCGAACCGGCGGATCCCCATCTGGTTCGGCGGCAACAACGAGCAGGTGTTCAGGCGCGCTGCCCGCCTCGGCGACGGCCTCATTCCGCAGTTCCTCCCGAACGATGCGGGCCGCGCAACGTTGGAGCGCATCGATGGCTACCTGGCCTCGCACGGCCGCTCGCGTGCCGAATTCGGCATCGAAGCCCAGGTGAACTTCGGCGCCGGGCCGGAAAAGTGGGCGTCACACGCCGATGCGTGGCGAGTACTTGGAGCCAACTACGTTTGCGTAAGGACAATGAACGCCGGGTTGGAGACGCCCCAGGAGCACATTGACGCCATCCGCAGGTACAAAGCTGAGGTCGGCTGACGAAGAGCCGCCTAACGGGCGGTGTATCCGCCGTCGACGGGGAGGACCACGCCGGTGATGAACGAGGCCGCCGGGCTGGCGAGGAACGCCACGGCGGCGGCGACTTCTTCCGGCTGGCCGAGCCGGCCCATGGGATGGATCGACTCAAGGTAGCGCTGGTATTCCTGTTCGCTCCGCATCATCTCGGTCATCGGCGTGAAGATGTAGCCCGGGGCGACGGCGTTGACGCGCACCCCCCGGCGCGCGTAGGTAATGGCGAACTGGCGGGTGAGGCCGACGACGCCGTGCTTGGCCGCGGTATAGGCGCCCGCGCCTGCCTGGACCGGGATTTCGGTGGCCGGCGCCGGCCCGGTGAGACCGACAAGCCCGGCCACGGATGCGGTGTTGATGATCGCTCCGCCGCCGCGCTGGCTCAGGAGTTCGGCGCCGTGGAAGAGCCCGTGGTAAACCCCGTTGAGGTTGACGGCGATAGTCCGGTCCCAGCCGGCTCCGCCTCCGACACCGGCGTTGTTGACGACGACGTTCAATCCGCCGAGGTCGCGGACGGTCTTCTGGAGGGCTTCGATGACAGCCTCCTCCGAGGACACGTCAAGGGTGACGGCAGCGGCCGCGCCGCCATGCTCGGCGATTGCCGCGGCGGTATCCCGGGCGGCGTCGCCGTCGATGTCAGCGCACATGATCGCCGACCCCGATGCGGCCATCTGGAGCGCCGATGCCCGGCCGATGCCCGATCCCGCGCCGGTGATAAGTGAGACGAGTCCGTTGAGGTCGGGCATTGGGGCACCCCCTTGAGCTGGTGCGGGAAGCCTAGGCGATTCGGGCGGCAATGCGCCAACGCTTCACTTTCGCGCGCGGGAATGACCGTGAGCGTTGTCGGACAGGTAGGCTCAGTTCGAGGCTGGAGTGGCGGTTGCGGTGCCGGCACTGACCTTCAGCACCTGGCCGATGGCGATCTCGTCCGCATCGGACAGGCCGTTCAGGGAGACAAGTGCTTCGACGGTTGTGCCGAATCGCTGGGCTATCTCAGAGAGCGTGTCACCCGCGACGATCGTGTACGTCCCATCGGCGGAAACGGTCGCCGTCGGACTTGCGGGAGTGGCCGTGCGATCACCGGCGACCTGCTGTGTGGACGTGTTGGTCGCGGGAGGGACCGTGTTTGTGGGGGTTTCGGGGCTCGCGCCACCCCCGCCGCAGGCCGCGGCTGTGAACAGCAACAGGAGGGGAAGGAAGCGGTGCACTCCGCGGCCCCTTTCGCAGGCGGGAGCGTATGGCATAGCGCGATGCCCTGTAAACGGTCTCTGGTTAAGGACGCCCGGGGAGAGGGCTCACTCGGCCGCGGTAAGCCACTTTTCGGCCCAGGCCGAGATGCCGCCCACGATCGCCTCGAGTTCACGACCCTTCTCTGTGAGGTCGTATTCGATGCGTACCGGGACTTCCGGGTACACCGTCCGCTTCACGACACCGGCTTGCTCCAGCTCTCGGAGCCGCTCTGAAAGGAGGCGGTCCGAAAGACCGGGAACGCGCGCGAGGACTTCGCCGAAACGATTTGAGCCGGTCAGGAGGGCTCGTACGATCGCGCCGGTCCAACGCCTGCCGATGAGTTCCACCGCATCCTGAAACACCGGGCAATACGCGGAAAACATGGGCTGGGCGGCGACATCACCATTCATGGGGCCGATTCTACCACGTTCCGCACTTATTTTCTGTAACTTGCTTGACAGAGAGAAGTTACGAACGGTACCTTGGTTTCACTACGTAGCCAAGCTACTTAAAGTAAGGAATCAACGATGACAACCGCAACCAGCCCCGCCGTTTCCACCTATGCCCTCGAGCCGGCCCACTCGTCGGTCGAATTCGCCATCAAGCACATGCTCATCGCCACCACGAAGGGGCGATTCCAGGACTTCCAGGTGACTGCCGAAGTCGACGAGGCAAACTTCGCAAACTCGTCGGCCACGGTCCGCATCGCCGCTGCGAGCATCGATACGCGTCACGCGGACCGGGATGCCCACCTCCGCTCCGCCGACTTCCTGGATGTCGAGAACCATCCCGAACTGACCTTCGTCACGCGCAGAATCGAGCCGAAGGGCGGCGACTGGCGCGTGGCCGGCGACCTCACGGTCCGCGGTGTGACGCGCGAAGTGGTGCTGGATGGCGAGGTCAGCGGTCCCGTGACCGACCCCTGGGGCGGCAGCCGGATCGGCGTGAGTCTCACCGGGAAGGTGAACCGCAAAGAGTTCGGCATGGTCTGGAACGCGGCCCTCGATGCCGGCGGATTCGTGTTGGCGGATGACGTGAGGCTCGCCATCGAGATCGAACTGCTCAAGCAGGCATAGACTCTTCGAGGGACGCGAACCCGGAACTGGTCCGGCATCGCCTGGTGCCGGACCAGTTCGCCGCAGCGCTGTCCACTCGCCGTCCACCCGAACCCGCGTCACTCCCGGCGTTCCCTGTGCCATTCCCAGATAAGAAACCAATCGGGAGGTGCAAGGTGAATCGCACGTTGTTGTTCGTCCTCGCCATGGCGGCGATCGCCGCCGCAGCCTGTTCCGGCTCGCGAGAGGCCGGCGCGGATGCCGTTGCCGTGCCCGGTGTCTCGCGCGATGCCACGCCGGCACAGGCGCCCACTGGCAATCTCTGGCTCCTCGCCTTCGCGTCGAACCTCTCCGACTCCACAGGGGCGAGTTGCCGCTATGCCGACGCCTCGGGCTGCGACATCTACACGGTTGTCTACGATGCCACCACCGGCGACGTCAGCGACTTGCGTAAGGTGGCCGGCGCGGCCGGCGTGGGTGACTGGTTTCCGTCGCTTTCGCCTGATGGCTGCTGGGTAGCCCACAACGCCGACTCGGAAACAACCGGTCGGCCGCGACCGTGACCCACCTGGCGACGGGCACGACGACCCGAGTCGCCGATGCATCCCGATTTCCTGACTGGGCGCCGGACGGTGCGAGCATCGCCTGGGCGTCGAACGCCCCCGGCGCCCAGGACCTGTTGGTCGCTCCCGCGACAGCGGATTGTGCGAAGGGCGAACTCACCCTCGGAGCGAGGACGCTGGTGACTCATGAGTCCGGCGGGTCCAAGTCTGGCGACCCGGACTTCTTCCCCGATGGGCGCTCGCTCTCATTCCATATCGACCCGGGCAAAACGACTCCGGCCCAATCGGCGGTGATCAACATCGACGGTTCTGGCCTGCAGCCGATCACCCCGAATAACGGCATGGGCCATACGGCAGTGCGGCCGGACGGCATGGCGATAGCCGCCAGTTCTTCCCAGGCGCCAGTCATCGTCCTCATCGAACGCTCGGGAGACGGCTGGGCCGCTCCAAGGACCATCCTGCGAGCGGGGACGCCCGCCTCGTACGCGTCCTACGACCCGCGCTATGCGTCGTGCTCGAACATCATTTTCTACTACCCCGCATGGCTCGACTCCGACCACCTGGTCTACGGCGTCGGCTGCGGCGAGTCCGGGACCCCAACCTTCACGCACCTGTTCATGACGGACGTTTCGACGCCCGGGGCAACCGAAACCGTCGACCTTGGTTCGATGGTCGAGGACCTGGCGGGTGCCGCTGGGAAGGACTTCGTGACCGCCTCGGCCATCCCGTTGCCGGCCGGTTACCAGCGAGGTGTCGGCTCCACGGTGGCGCCGCCATTGGATGACGGCACGGTCTACCTCAGCTTCGTGACCCACAACGAAGAACCGAACATTCGCCAACCGGAGTACCTGGGTGACCAGGCGTTCTACCTGGAGAACCGCGAAATCTTGCGCCAACTGGTCGAACTCTTCACGGCCAGGGGCGTGGCCTATGACTTCCAGACGGACTGGAACTTCCTGCAGGCAGTGGCCCGCTACGACACGCCCGCCGTCATGGCGTCCACCGGGGGAATGAACATCATCCAGTGGATGGCCTCGAAGGGCGTTTCGATTGACCCCCATGCGCATGAGTCGAAGTACTCCTACGCCGATGTGGCCGCCATCATCCGTTCGCTTGGCGTAGAACCATCGGGCGTGGTCGGCGGGTTCCTCTACGAACCAGTGGCCGATGCCGACTGGGAGCGCTTCCAGGATGGCACGATGCGGAGCACGGCATTCCCGTCACAGACATGGACGCCAACCACCCTGTGGGGCGCCGCCACGATGCTCCACCAGGGCAATGACGACCTTGCTTCCGGGGTCTGGAGGCCCCTCGATGCTGCCCACTTCTCCATCGACGACCCGAACTCGGACCTCGCGTACATCGGCAACTGCACCAGCTCAGTCGAAGGCGTCGAAGCACTCGTCGACGACCTCGAATCCGGTGCGGCGCCTGCCGGCGGGTTCTACACCGCTTCGATCTTCCTCCCCCAGGGGCAGTTCGACGAGAACACCGTTGCCCGCGCGGCAGCGATGCTCGACCGGCTCAGCGATGAAGTCGCCGCTGGGAGCGTGGTCTTCAAGACGCTCCCCGAAGTAGCCGAGCTCTGGGAGGAGGACTACGGTGCGGAGCCTTCGCGGTACGTGTGCCAGTAGGCCGCGGTGAACGCCTCGCTCGCACGTTGCGGCGGCCCTGTGGCCGCCGGCGCCTCCTTCCGCAACCCCCCGGTGCAACCGGGACGCTCGCCAGCAGCGCGCTTCACGTTGCTTGACCGAACCCTGTACCCTACCCGCGGCACCGGGACCAGCTGAATGGCCCGAAGCCAGGACGGTAAACGCGAAGTGCTCCTCGCGCTCGACATCGGCAACACCAGCATCCACATTGGCCTCTGGGACGGCGACACCATCGCCAACACGTGGCGCATCGGCGTCGAACAGGAGAAGCTGCCGGACGAGTACGGCGTTCTCCTCATGAACTTGCTCGACACCGGTGGAATAGCCGCCAGCCAGATCGGCGCCTGCATCATCGGGTGTGACGTACCGCCGCTGATCCCGACGTTTGAGCAGGTCTGCCGGAAGTACTTCAAGATCGAGCCGATGGTCGTCGGGCACGGGCTCCGGACCGGCGTCCGCATCCTCTACGACAACCCCAAGCAGCTCGGCGCCGACCGCATCATCGATGCGGTCGCGGCAATCAAGCTCTACGGAGCGCCGGTGATTGTCGTCGACTTCGGCACGGCCACGGTCTTCGATGCGGTGAACGAACACGGCGACTACCTTGGCGGGGCAATAGCTCCCGGAATCGGCATCGCGAGCGAGGCCCTGTTCAGCCGGGCGGCCATGCTCTACCGCGTTCAACTCGAACGTCCCCCTGTTGCCATCGGCAAGAACACGATCCACGCCATGCAGTCGGGCATCCTCTTTGGCTACGTCGGGCTGGTGGAAGGACTTGTGCGGAGGTTCAAGGCGGAACTCACGGGAAACCCGAAAGTCATCGCGACCGGTGGCCTGGCGAACACCATCGCCCAGGAAACCGATTGCATCGACGTCATCAACGGCGACCTGACACTCACCGGGCTCAGGCTCATCTACGAGATGAATGCCGAGTAAATCGATGGAAACACCAAGCCCGCTCCCTCTTTCCGGAAAGCACGTGGCACTCGGCGTCACGGGGTCCATCTCGGCGTTCAAGGCGGCGGACCTCGCGAGCAAGCTCCGTCAGGCGGGCGCTACCGTCGAAGTGGTGATGACTCCCGCGGCTACGCAATTCGTGACCCCGCTGACGTTCCAGTCGCTCACGGGGCGCCCGGTAGTCGTCGATATGTTCGCGGCAGCGGAGGCTGAAGCGCATGTCGAAGTCGCCCGGCGGGCGGATGTGTTCGTCATCGCGCCCGCGACCGCGGGCTGCCTCGCCAGGCTGGCCCACGGGATGACCTCGGACATGGTGACGCTGACGGCGCTGGCGACCACGGCTCCGATCCTCACGGCTCCGGCGATGGACAACCAGATGTGGGAGCATCCCGCGACGCAGGAGAACGTGACTACCCTCCGCAACCGTGGCGTGGAATTCGTCGGTCCCATGGAAGGGCGGCTTGCGAGTGGGCGAAGCGGGCTCGGGCGCCTCGCCGAAGTCCCCCAGGTGGTCGGCGCCGTCCGGATGCTCATCGGCCAGCGTTCGGGCGACTTGGCCGGCCGGCACATCGTCGTCAGTGCCGGTGGCACACAAGAACCGCTCGATCCGGTCCGCTACGTGGGCAATCGCAGCACCGGGAAGATGGGCTTCGCGATCGCCGAAGCAGCTCGCGACCGGGGCGCCCACGTCACCCTGGTCACGGGGCCGGTCGCACTCGAGACTCCCTACGGCATCCACCGGGTCGATGTGAACACCGTCGCCGAGATGCTCGTCGCGCTCGAACAGGCAACCGCCGATTCAGATGCGATCATCATGTCGGCGGCTCCGGCGGATTACCGCCCGGCGAACCCTTCTGCGCACAAACTGAAGAAGAGCTCGGACGAGGGCGCCCTGGCACGAGGAACTGCCGATGATGACGAAGTACGCGGTGGGACTGGCGATCCTCGACAGGGTGGCGACACGGCTTAGCCGAGGCGCTTCTCGCTAACGCACCGGTTCCCCGTTCCCCGTTGGCCCGTATGATTCGCCTCCACTCGGATGGAGGCGCCCTTGGAAACCTGGGAAATCTCAACACTGGCGAACGGGCTTCGGATCGTGACCACGCCGATGCCGTCTACGCAGGCGGTCTCCGTCAATATCTTCGTCGGCGTGGGATCCCGTTCGGTCAACGGCATCACGCACTTTCTTGAGCACATGGTGTTCAAGGGCACCGAGCGACGCCCGGATGCCATCCTTATCGCGCAGGAGATCGAGGGCGCCGGTGGGACCCTGAATGCCTACACGAACAAAGAGTTCACCTGCTACTGGAACATCGTCCCCTACGACCGTTTCGAGACCGCGCTCGATGTGGCAGCCGATATGCTCCTCAATTCGAAGCTGGAACAGTCCGAGATCGAACGCGAATGCCCGGTGGTCCAGCAGGAACTGAAGCGCAATCACGACAACCCCGGCGCCTGGGCCGGCCGGCTCATCGGCACCGCTGTCTACGGCGAGCAACCCTCGGGCTGGGATGTTGGTGGTCCCGTCGAACTCATTCCAACCTGGAGCCGGCCGGACTTCATCGAGCACATCGGCGAGTGGTACAAGCCCTCGAACATCGTGCTCTCGGTGGCGGGCAACGTGACGCATCAGCAGGTCGTCCAGCTCGCTACTCCGCTCTTTTCGGGGATGCAGGATGGCTCTCTGCCGTCGATCGTCCCCTACGACGGGTCGGTGACAGGGCAGCGTGTCGTCACCGATTCCCGCGCGATTGACCAGTGCACGATGTACCTCGGGCTCCCGATCTTTGGCCGGGACGACCCGGACCGCTTCGCCATCCGGATCATGAACGATGTGCTTGGCGCCGGGATGTCGTCGCGGCTCTTCCGCGAAGTGCGGGAACGGCGCGGCCTCGCGTACTCGATCGGCTCGGGTTACGGCTACCTCGCCGATGCCGGCGTCTTCACGATTTCGGCCGGCGTGAATCGCGACAAGCTGCGCGAGACCATCAGCGTCTGCCTCGAAGAAACCGAGAAGCTGCTGACGCAGACGGTGCCCCCGGAAGAGCTTCGCAAAGCGAAGGACCACAACATCGGCCGGTTCCGCCTCTCCCTCGAGACGGCGTTCTCGCTCGGCCAGCGCCACGGCGAGCTGCTCCTCACGAAAGGCGCAATCGAAAGTGTCGAGCAAGTTGTCAGCCAGATCGAAGCGGTGACCGCGGACGAAGTGACTGCTGTTGCAAAGCGCGTCATCGTCCGCGAGAAGCTCCACTGCGCGGTGGTAGGGCCCGGCCTGGATGAGGGCGAAATCGAAGCGGCCATGGCATGAGCGACTGGTACTGCGATGAGCTTCTATCCGGCCGGACACCTGTCGAGAAAGTGTTCGAAGACGAAGAGGTTGTCGCGTATTGGCACACCCGTCCGTACTACGCGCACCATGTCGTCGTGACCCCCAGGCGCCACGTGGACTCGCTGCTGGATTGCGATGCGGGCACGCTCGCGAGCATCTTCGAGGTCGTGCGCGCCGTGGCGGGGCAGCTCGCCGCCGAGCACGGCGGTGCCCATATCGTCACGAACCTCGGCAAGTACCAGGAATCGAAGCACTTCCACGTACACGTGGGAGCGGACGATGAAGGGGCCACCGCGTAATTCGCGCTGGGCTTACGCGAAGCAGCGGAGCGGCTGGTTGCCGTTGTAAATGAGCATCTCGGTGAAGAGTTGCTGGAAGTCGAGCGGCCGGCCCCAGCGCTCCCCGCGCAGTTCCGAGTACGCCCGGTGCAGGTTCGGGACCAGTCGTTCCTTGTCGTGCAGCGATTCGAACCTGCCCAGGTCCAGGGACTGTGCGAGTTCCAGTGGGGGAGTCCCCGCCGACATGCCCCGCTTCGCAGTCTCCTGGACGAACTGGAGGTAGTCGCGCACTTCCCGGATGACCGGCGGGCCGCAGACCGGTCCGTGGCCGGGAACGATCGTCTCCGCTCCGAGCCCCTCAACGACATCGAGCGCTTCGAGCCACCCTCCGACCGACCCGCCGAGGGCGAACGGGGTGCCGCCGTTGAAAATGACGTCGCCGCTGAAGAGCAGTTTTCGCTCCGGGATCCAGGCGATGATGTCGTTTGTGGTGTGGGCGGGGCCGACGAAGATCAATTCGACCCGGAGATCGTCTACGTAGACGGAGAGTCTGTCCTCGAACGTGACCGTCGGTGGCGTAACCGGGCAGTCCCCGAACTCGATCATCGGGAAGAGCGCGTGCGCCCGTGTTCCGCTGGCGATTACTTCTCTCCGGCACAGGTCGCTCGCGATAATCGCCGAGTCCGCGAACATGAAGTTCCCGTGCGTGTGGTCGCCGTGACTGTGCGTGTTGATGAGCGTCGTGACCGGCTTGGGAGTGACCGTGCGAAGGGCGGCGTGCCAGGCACGGGCCCGCGCTTCCGTCCCGGTCGAGTCGATCGCGGTCGCGGTGTCTTGCCCGACGATGCACCCCGTGTTGTTGAGGAACCAGCTGCCGTCGAGCTGGATGTAGGCGTAGATGTCTTTGCTAACTTCCTCGACGGCCGGGGGCGGTATTTCGGCGTGGAGCGGCACGGATGCGGACGACATTGCGGAACCTCCAGGGGTGACCGGCGCATTCAACCACGCAGCCGCCGCCGATCCAAGCGCCGCAAGCGTGCCTTCCAGCCGTACTCAGGAGAGGGCGGCGGCGATCGCCTGGAGTTGGCGCATGTGGTCCAGGTCGTGGACGCGCATGAAGAGGAACCACTCTCGCCAACTGAACTCTCCGAACCACGAATGGGTCATCTTCACGTCGAGGTGTTCATCGCCCTTCGCCTGCAGCACGCGTTCGTAAAGGGGCTCACGTATCGCCAGGTAGGCTTCCCAGTAGGCTGCTGGAGGTCCCCAGGCCCGTCCGTGTTTTGCCGCTGATGACGTCCGCCGCGCGTTCCGGGAGCCGCCCGCCTTCGATGATCCCGGCAATTGAGCGTGCGCCGTGCTCGCTCATTTCAAGCACGTGCGTCCATACCTCTGCGGCGGACCACTCGCCTTCGGCTGGCCGCGCGTCGAACTGGTTGCCCGGGACGGATTCTCCCGCCGCTTTCAATGCCGCCGAGTCTGTCCGGACCTTCTCCACGAGTTCCGGAATGGTCAGTTTCGCGGCCTGGCCGATGAGGTAAGCGCGGATGCGTTCGGATTCTGCTGCCGGCATTGTCATGGGGTGCCTCCTGGTCGAGTGCAGCCTAGTCGCGTGAGTAGCACGATACAACCCTTGGGCACCATCGGCCCAGCGCGTTACTCCGGTGGCATGGCCACGCCGGCATCCGGCTCGCGGCGCCTTCCCGGACGGTAGAGGAACGCCAACCAGAGCACTCCAGCCAGGATGAGGACCACCCCGATGACCATGCCCGCGATTGCGAATCCACGCAGGTAGGGGAATCGGACCCCGAAGCGCACATCGACGTCCACGCCCGGCCTGCCGTCCGCGTTCATGATCACGGCCCGCCACTCCCCGGAGGCGACGGTCCACGTGATCTCCTGGCGGCCAGGGCCGCTCGATGAGACGGCGAACAGGCCGGCCTCGGGGATGGCCAGCGGGCGGGTCCCGCCAACCGCAACGCCATCGAAGTCGAAAGGTTCGAACTCAAGGCCGTTCACGATTTCGTGGCTTCCGCGGACGACGAGGGCCTGCACGGCTTCAGCGGAGCCGACGGCCACGAGGACCTCGCCTCCGTCGGTCCGTTCGGCCGCGATCCGGATGCGCACGCTGCCGCCGGGGCTGCTCTCTTCGACTTCGTCCTGGCTGACTTCCTCGAACTCGGCAGTTCCAGTGACAAACGCGGCGGTACTGGTGCTCATGGCGCCGCTGCCACTGATGTAGCCTTCCCCATCGAGGGCGCGGTACGTGACGAGGGAGGGGACCGCGCAGGCGCCTCCGCCGAGGATGAACAGGACCGCCACGATGCTCAAGAAGATGCGCACGACGTGGACATTGTGTCCCTGGAGCGCGCAACGCGCCCCTCTCGCCGCCGGTTAGCCTTCCTGGCTGTCCCCCTTATTGAACCCTGCCGCGGCGGTGTCTGGTTCGAACCCGTGGGTCAGTGAGGAGTGAGCCGCCTGGCCTGCCCGGCCGGGCTCGGAGAGGCTCTCGATGGCGCGAGCCAGGCGTTCGCGCGGGATGGTTGTTGCCGGTTTCGCGCCGCCGAGCCAGCCATCGAGCTGGACGGTCGAGGCAGGAGTGGCAAGCCGCAATCCCAGGGAATCCGCGAGGCGGAGGATATCGAGGTTGAGAATGTGCTTCGCCCGGAGTTCGGTGCCCCAGTCGGGCGCGGCGAAGAAGCAGTAGAGCAGGATCTCGATGGTGGATTCGCCAATCCGCTCGAACTCGCAGAAGAAGTAATCCTGGCGGACACGTTCGTTGGCATGGAGCAACGCCCTCACGCCTTCGCAGAACGCCTGGACCTGGTCCGGAGTGCTCGAAAGCGGGAGCCGCAGCGTGGTGTCGTACCGCCGGAAGGCGCGGACGCCCATGTTGTCAACGACGTGGTCGGTCAACTGCCCGTTCGGGACGGTGATGAGGGAGTCCTTGAAGGTGCGCACCCGCATCGAGCGGAACCCGACTTTTTCAACGGTGCCCTCCACATCACCGACGACGATCCAATCGCCGACCTGGAAGGGCCGGTCGGCCAGGACGGTGATACCCCCGAGCAGGTTCTTGATCGTGTCCTGTGCGGCCAGCGCGACGGCGAGGCCGCCAATTCCCAGCCCGGCGATGAGTGCGCCAACATCGACGTCCAGGTTTGAAAGCACAAAGAGCGCGCCCACGAGCACGACGAAGACGTTGGCTGTCTGGCGGACGAGGGGGATGAGCTGGTCATCGAGGCGCGTCTCGGTCAGCGCTGCCTTGTCGAGCAGGTAGTTCCCCACGATCGCGATTCCACGAAGCAGGAGCAGCCCCGCGCAGACCGCGCCAAGCACCCGTGCGGCGACGTTGACCGTGTCCTCCAGGTCGGCGTCAAGGTCGAGGAAGCGAACACCGGTGAGGATGGCGACGGCGATGAACGTCCCGAAGACAACCCCGTCGAGGCGGCGGCGTTCTTTTCGCCAGAAGGCGCGCCGTTCGGGGGAATTGTGAGTCCGGATGAAGAAGGTGCTGAGCGCCAGGTAAATGATCTGGGCGGCAAGTGCGGCTCCGACGATGATCGCCAGTCCACCGTATTGGCGGGCGGTCAGGTCCAGCGCGCTATTGTCGAACCAGAGGAAGGAGGGCACGCGCGAAAGCGTACTCACCGGCAGAGAAACAAAGAAGCGAGGCGATGCAGGCGGCGAGGGAGGAACCCTGGCAAGCGCTAAGGCTTGCAGGTCCAGGCGTGCCACGGGTCGCCGAAGGCGCGTTCGTGTTCGATGTAGGCGACGTACGCGGCCTTGAGGTTGACGACCGGGTCGGCCCACATAGCGCGGTCGAGCCCCGCTACGTCGAACCAGAAGGGCAAGAGCTGCATGAGTCCGAGGGCGCCGAGGTACTGCGCGTGCGTGTGGTAGCGGCTCTCGCACCAGGCCACGCGTTCGAGCTGGGGGATGATCGCCGCCGGCCAACCCGCGGCGAGGGCGGCACTGCGGATCTCCTCGGCAGTGAGGTAGCGGTCGGGGAGAGTGGGAAGGTTCGCTGCGACGGTGGCGACCGGTGCTGGAGGCGCCGGAGCCGGAGCCGGTAGCTCCACCGCGGCCGGGGCAACCGGTGCGGCTTCCTGCACCGAAGCTGCGGCGGTATCGGCGGCAGCGGGTTCGGCGAGCAGGGCAGCTTCTTCGTCTCTTGTCGACGCCGCAGCCGTCTCTGTCGAATTCGCCGCGGGCTGCTGCGCGAAGCTGCCGGCCGGAACTTCGACCAGCTTGCTCGCCGCGGATGGGACAGGGAGGGTTTCAGCGTGGGCGCGTTCAGAGAGGAGTCCGAATGCGCCGAGGTCCGGCGCGGCAACCGTCGGCGTGCCACCAGACAGCAGGTGGGCCGCCAGGAAGAACGAGATCGAGAGCATCACAATCTCGGCGACGCGGATGAAGGCGCCGCTCTGTTGCCGGGGGGCTGACTCATTCCAGCGAGGCGAGTACTGGTCGCTCATGGCCGGCGCGAAGGCGCTGAGCATGACGGGCTCGTCGACGGGCCGGGCGACGGGCAAGCGTAGCCAGCGGCTGGCTACCAGGATGATGGCGAACACGTAGTCCAACCAGCCTGCCAGCCAGCTCGTGACGCGCATTGGCTCCTCGGGGAGCCGAGCGGTCACGCGGGGGTTTCCTCGCGTGAGGTACTACTCATAAGTTCTTTTTGGCGCAGCCATGCACGCAGAACGGCCTAGGCCGGACATGGTTGCGCCGGTTCACCCCGCCAAGAGGTGGCCGTTAGGGTGCCATATCAATCCACCCGGAGCAATCAACCCCACGCTTGGCGACTGCAAAGAAATACCCCGACTTCCCCTTCGTCATACCCCGATTGCCTGAGCGTGGAACCCGTTAAGATGGTCACTCATCTCCCCTGCAGGATACGAAATGCAACTCCACGACACCCTCAGCAACACCCGGAGCGAGCTCCTCCCCGCGCTCGCCGAAGACGGCGTGGTGCGGATGTACGTCTGTGGAGTCACTCCCTATTCCGAGAGCCACGTCGGTCATGCGCTCCACGCCATTGTCTTCGACGTCCTTCGGCGCTACCTGGATTGGCGTGGCATCCCGGTCCGCCATGTCCAGAACTTCACTGACATCGACGACAAGCTGATCGACCGGGCAAACCGCCTGGGCGTGCCGATGGCCGAGCTCGCCGCACAGAACATCGAGGACTACTTCCGCCAGCTCCGGGCAATGAACGTCCAGCCCGCGCACGTTTACCCGCGGGTGACCGAAGTCGTTCCGCAGATCATCGAGTTCATCCAGGGTCTCATCTCCAAGGACTTCGCCTACGAATCCGGCGGCGACGTGTACTACCGCGTGCGCAAGTTCGGGGCTGCTGCCTACGGCGCACTCTCCAGGCGCGACATCGACGACCTCCTCTCGGGCGCGCGCATCGACCCAACGGAGCTGAAATCGGACCCGCTCGACTTTGCCCTGTGGAAGACGGCCAAGCCCGGTGAACCGAGCTGGGAGAGCCCGTGGGGCCACGGTCGCCCGGGCTGGCACATCGAATGCTCGGCGATGGCTCTCCATGCCCTGGGCGAACAGATCGACATCCACGGTGGCGGGGCCGACCTCATCTTTCCCCACCACACCAACGAGATCGCCCAGACCGAGGCGTACACGGAAAAGCCTCCGTTCGCCCGTATCTGGATGCACAACGCCCTTCTCCAGCTCAGCGGCGACAAGATGTCGAAGTCAGTGGGCAACCTGGTGACGATCGCGGAGGCCCTCGAGAGTTTCGGCGGCGACGCACTCCGGATGTTCGTCATCACCAGTCACTACCGCAGCCCGTCGAGCTACACCGACGAGGCCATGGATGCAGCGAAAGCGGGCGTCGAACGCCTCCGCAACGCGGCTTTTCGCACCGGCGCCGCGGGCGGAGAGGTCCTCGACCCCGGCGCCACCCGTTCGACGTTCATTGAAGCGATGGAAGACGACCTGAACACGCCCCGCGCGCTTGCTGCGCTGTTCGACCTGACGCGCGACATCAACCGGGCGACCGATGCGGGCGGAAACACCGCGGATGCCCGCGCCACCTTGCGGGAGCTCTGCGACGTCCTCGGGCTTTCGCTCCAGGCGACTTCCAGCTCCACTCAACAGGCGGCGCCCTTCATCGACCTTCTTGTCACGCTTCGCACCGAACTGCGAGCGGCGAAGCAGTGGCAACTCGCCGACCGTGTCCGCGACGGGCTCCTGGAACTCGGTGTTGAAGTGAAAGACGGCCCGGAAGGGACCGTCTGGCAGGCGAAATAAGGGCGTGCGTGGCCTGGGGGGCGGCTTCTTACGCTGCCGGCAGCGTCGGGAGCCACTCGGCCGCGCGCTGGTTGCCCAGGCGCATCCGCCAGCCGGCCGCCGCGCGGGCAGTGAGGTGCCAATCCGAAGGCTGTCCCGCGCGCCGAACCCCGTCGATGCGGGCGCCAGTCCGTTCGAAGGCCCGGAAGATAGTGGCCAGCGGCTCCCTCGGCTCGAGGTACATCCCGTCGAGGGTGAGCGCTGTCATTCCGGCCAGGCCTTCGCGTTCGAGGTGTGCGCCGAAGCCCGCGGGGATGTTCGTCGATTCGATGACGTATCCGCGTGAAGCGATGCTGCGAAGGTTCGTTTCCATTGCTCTACTCCTGTTGTGCCGCTCACTGAGGAGATGGCGCCTGCCCGCCGCAGAGTGACGGGACACCCGAAATGTTGGTAAAGAGTTGGAGCGAATGGGCACTGGTGGGCGAGTGGCCACTGGATCTGCGCGGCGTGTCCGCTGAAGCTTGGGAGACCCATCGCGCAAGGAACGACCACCTATGAGCACGTACGACCTCATCGTCATCGGCAACGGTTCCGCCGGCGACAACATCGCGCGCACGCTTGGCCGGAAGGGGCAGCGCGTCGCAGTCGTCGAAAGCGAGCACCTGGGTGGGGAGTGCCTCAACGATGGCTGCATCCCGAGCAAGGCACTGATTCACCTCTCGAAGGATGCGAACGGCCGCGGTCTGGGGTGGGATGAGGTGGTCGCCAGCATTCACAGCACACAGCTCCGCGTCCGTGGGAGCGACCCGAATGGCGGGATGCGGGGCGATGGGATCGACCTCTATTGGGGCGAAGCCGTATTCGGTGCGCCAACGCGGGTCCGTGCCGGCGCATCGGAGATCAGCGCGACCAACGTGGTCATCGCCACTGGCACCGGACCGGGCCTACCACCAATTCCAGGACTGGCCGATGCCCGGCCACAGACGAACCGGACGATCTTCACGCTCGCGCAGTTGCCTTCGCGCCTTGCCGTGATTGGCGGTGGCCCCATTGGCCTGGAGCTCGGCCAGAGCTTCCTGCGCCTCGGGTCGAGCGTGACGCTGTTCGAGGCCGCTCCGCGCATTGCCGGGACCGAGGACCCCGAGGTATCCATGGAACTCACGGGCATACTGGAGCGCGAGGGGATGCGCGTCGTCGCGGGGGCGCAGATCCAGCGCGTGGACCGCTCTGACGATGGCGCGGTTACCATCACGACCGCGAGCGGACGGTTCATCTTCGATGAAGTGCTGGTGGCGGCCGGGCGGCTCCCACAGGTGCCGGCAGGCCTCGCTGAACTGGGCATTGAACTCGATAAGCGCGGCTTTGTCGCGATCTCCCCCTGTGGGAAGACCAATCTGGACGGACTCTGGGCGGCCGGCGACATCACCGGGAAATTCCAGTTCACGCACTTCGCCAGCTACCAGGCACACCACATCGGCAAACACATCGAAAGTGGTGTCTGCGAGCCGATCCCGGAGACCACCGTCCCCTGGGCGATCTTCACCGAACCGGAGATTGGGCATGCCGGGATGACCGAGGAACAGGCCCGGGCGGACCGCGCCGAGATCCGCGTTGCCCGCCTGGACGCTGCTGAACTCGACTGGTTCCGGACCACCGGGCAGACCGACGGCTTTGCCAAAGTCATCGCCGACGGACAGAGCGGAGTCTTGCTCGGTGCGCACTTCATCTGCGCCCGCGGGAGCACCCTCGTGGGCGAGGCCTGCCTTGCGATCCAGCATGGACTCACGGCGCGGCAGGTTGCCTCCACGGTCCATCCCTATCCAACGGCTTCGGAGCTCTTTCGTTGGGCGTGCGCGAAGGTCGTCGATTAGCGTACGGTGCGGGGTCGGCGCCGGGCACGCCGGTTGGCCTTTACCGCCGACCAATTAGGTATATAGTTAAGGCACGATGCCTTCCGAATTCGGCCCAGGCGAAACAGCGGGCGACCTTCGCGTTTCGGTCGCCCCCGTCCTTGAACTGCAGTTCGGGTTGTTCCTCCTGCGCAAGCACTGCATCGACCCGGAGAAGTGGGTTCCCGAGTGGGTGCGGGACGTCCACCGGGAACAACCCGGGCTGGTTGGTCGCCTCGAGACATTCTGGGTCGCGCCCGGCCTCGACGAACTGGAAGGTCAGCCCTACCGCGAATGCGGAGAGTTGCTGGTTGCCGGGTACCGGAGCGGCACCCTCTTCGCGAACTCCGTGTCACCTTTCGTCGACGCTCTCGAGCCTACACTTGCCGCTGCACCGGGTGTGCCGGCGCTGCCGAGTGAACCGCCCGGGGTGGTCGATCTGATCGCCCGCCGAGTCGCACTGCTCGGCCGCGATGCCCGCCTGCGGGAGTCCCTGGTGAACCTTGTCCGCGAGCTATTCGCAGTCATCGAGCCCTACTGGCAGAAGTTCGGGCAGTCGGATGCGGAACGCTCGGCCCGGGACATCGCTGCGCGGGCCCGCGCAGGCGCCGATCTTCGGTTGCTGCTGCCGGGTAACAGCTTCGTCCACAAGGACGCCTACCAGGCCCACATCGCGGCCGCACGCGAGAGAAATGAACTTGTTGTTGTCCCGCTGGGACTGGCCGGCGGTGGACAGTTCTACTGGGCTTTTCCCGGGCTCGTGATTGTCGGCGTCGGAGTCGAGAGCGCGGACCGGGAGGCCCGCCGCAAGGAACGCGCCGAGATGACAGCGGCGCGGATGAAAGTGCTCTCCGACCCGACACGGGTGGGCATCTTGATGGAACTGGTGCGCCCATCGCACCACGCAGCGACGGTGACGGAACTTGCCAGCCAGTTCGGACTCTCGCAACCGACGGTGAGCGTTCATCTCAAGATCCTGCGCGAAGCGGGCCTCGCCCGGCCCGAACGCGATGGCAACCAGGTCCGGTACGCGTCGGATGAGGCGACGGTGCGGTCCTTCGTCGAGGCCGCGCTTGACGACTCGCTTGGTGCGGATACCCGTTAGCGGGGCTCGCGCGCGTTACTATCCCGCCTCTTCTCCGTTGTCCTTGTAGTCGTTGCAGGGTGTTGCGGCAGGAAGCGCCTCCCGGCGAACTCTTAGGCTATAGACTATTGACTTAGGTACATGCCTATGTCACTATATTGACACATGCAGAAGGAGGAACCGGCATGTCTCTCTTCGACCCGTACAGCCACGCACGCATTCTCGAGCTCCGAGAGGAGCGGATCTCCCGTGCGGCTCGGCGTCGGGAATCGCTGGGACTCGGCGCCGCCGAGTTTCCCGCACTCCACGGCGCCGTCGCGGCGAGTGCCCATGCCCTCGTGCGGCGGCTGGCCCGCCAGCGCAGCGCAGGCACTGAGCCGGGCCAGGCCCGGCCAGCCCTCGATTCCTGAGGCGCGAGCAGCAGGAGGAGATCAGCTTCACACAACTGGTCCGCGCTCCCTCGAACGAGTGAGGCCGTCCCCATCCTCCGGCGGTGGGCACGCATGCCGGGGTGGCGTCTACTCGGATCACCGGCCGGGAATCGGCCGACCGAAAAGGAAAGCATCTACCATGACCCTGCACCCGCTCCTCCATCCAGCGCTAGCCGCGACGGTCTACCGGCAGCGGCATGCCGAGCTTGAGCGCGAAGCGGCCGGCTTCCGCGCCGCTGCGGAATCGAAAACCCCAAACCGCATCGCGCGCCTCTTTGTCCGGCGCCGCGAGGGGAACGCCACCTGGATCGAGACCGTTCTCGTCAAGCACGCAGCGTGACTCTTCCCGGAAGGCTGCGAAACACGAAGGCCCGCTGAACTCAGCGGGCCTTCTGCTTTTCGGGGTTACCCGGTTGGTGCTCTCTGGCGGAGAGGGGGAGATTCGAACTCCCGGTGACTTGCGCCACACCGCTTTTCGAGAGCGGCACCATCAACCACTCGGACACCTCTCCGCTCGTGAGTGTACCAAGCGGCAGCCGCTTCGAGCCATCGATCGCCCGCCTTCGTCCCGGGCCCAGGGGCTCAGTTCAGCCGGAAGGTGTCTTCCTCTTCGTCGTCGTCCGCGTCACTGTCGCTGTAGACGCCCGCCGGCGACCCGCGCCAGACGGTCACGACGAAATCTTCGCGATATGGGTCAGCTGTCATCACCAGCTGCTCATCGGCGGCATCGATCAGTTGCTGGATTCGCTCTTCGTTCGCGTCGGCGGTCGTGCAGAGTGTCCCGTAAACGTTCGCGCCCTGGTAGTGGAGGTCGATGCGGCCGACGATGCCGCCCTCTTCTAACACTGTGTACGACTCGGAGTGTGGCGTCCGGCATTCCCGTTCGAAGCTAATCACAGCGGCCTCACCTGTCCTCGACCCACAATGGTCCATTTGTAGCTGGTCAGTTCGCGCAGGCCCATCGGCCCCCGCGCGTGCATCTTCTGCGTCGAAATCCCGACTTCCGCGCCGAGCCCAAACTGGGCGCCGTCGGTGAACTGTGTGCTGGCGTTGATATAAACCGCGGCCGAATCGACCGCGTCCAGGAACTCCATGGCATTCGAATAGTCATCGCTCAGGATGGCATCGCTATGGTGGCTGCCGTAGTGCTCGATGTGCTCGATGGCCTCAGTCATCGAATCGACGATACGCACTCCCACCCGCAGGGCGAGGTGCTCGGTCTTCCAGGTTTCCTGGGTGGCTGGCTCGATGTCGCTGGCGCCTGCTCGCTCGAGAACTTCGCGGGCCCGGCTGTCGCCGATGAAGGTTACCTTCGGCCCCCACTTGCCAACCAGCCGGCCGAGAAAGGCCGGGGCGACGTTCTCGTGGACGAGGAGCGTGTCGACGGCGTTGCAGATGCTGTAGCGCCGTGTCTTGGCGTTGTCGACAATCGCCACGGCCTGCTCGAGGTCCACCCTGGAGTCGACATAAATCTGGACAACAGCATCGCCGTGCGCCACCACCGGCATGGTCGCGTTCCGGCGTACATGATCGATCAATTGAGCTCCACCGCGGGGGACCACCAGGTCGATGAGGTCGCTCATCTCCAGCAATTCGTCGACGTGGGCGCGGTCGGGGTCCGAGATCACCTGGATGGCATCACCGGGGATCGTGGCGCCGGTCAGTGCCTTCTGGAGGAGTTCGCCAAGCGCGGCATTGCTGTTCCGCGCCTCCTTGCCACCGCGCAAGATCGCGGCGTTCCCGCTCTTCAAGCAGAGCACGGCGATGTCTACCGTCACGTTGGGACGAGATTCGTAGATGCAGGCAACCACTCCGAGCGGCACGCGCCTTCGCCCGATGAGCAGCCCGTTCGGCAGCGTACGCGAATCGAAGACTTCGCCGACGGGGTCGTCGAGGGTCATGACCTTTCGCGTATCGGCGGCGATGCCGCGCAATCGATCCGGGTTGAGGGTCAGCCTCTCGATGAAGTAGTCATCGAGACCCGCCTGGCGCGCGGCGGCGAGGTCTCGAGCGTTTGCTTCCAGGATCGGCGCCTGTTCGGTCTCCAGGAGCCCCGCGATCCGGGCGAGCGCGGCGTCTTTGTCTGCCGTCGAAACACGAGCGAGGGTGCGCGCAGCTGCCCGCGCGGCCGCGGCGCGTTCCCGGAGCAGCGAGGTCGTCATGGTCATTGCCGTAGTGTAATCCATGCGTCCGCGGTGTCGCCGCTTGAGTAGCGCAGGGTCTGGAGTCGGGTGGGTCGGATTGCCCCTGAAACGGCTCGCCATGGTTACAGACCCGCCAGATACCCCGTTTCGAACCCCCCGCCCACCGGTTTACCACTCCGCCGGCCGCCTCGCTCCCAGTTTTGCTCCGCTGCGCCACGGAGTTGACACCTTTTGCGTGGACGTGAGGCGTCGAATCTGGAGATAGCAGGGACGCCGGGCACCCACGATTGCCTGGCAACCGGTCGCGCCCTGAGCGGCCGGATGGAGGGATTATGCGACGTCGACATCTGCCCGGATTCAGCCAACTGGCCAACCTCGGGATATCAACCAAGCTCGGTCTCATCGTGATCGTCCTGGCGATCCCGATTGGCGCACTCCTGTTTGTGCAGTACCAGGACCAGCAGGCGGCAACAAGCCAGGCAGACTCCGAATCAAACGGGCTTGACTACGTCGCCGCCGTGATGCCCTTCATGCGTGAGGTCCAGCTCCACCGCGGTCTGGTGGAGCGCGTGCTGAACGGCGATGAGCCGGCCCGCGCGAACATGCAGCGGACAGCCGCGGCCGCTGACGCCGCCCTCGCCAGCATCAATGAGATGGACAGCCGCTGGGGAAGCGATTTCGAGACGAAAGAACTCGTCGCCTTTCTCAACACCGAGTGGCCCAAGGCGCGCGACAACGCCACGAGCACCCAGGATTCGAGCGCCCTCCACAACTCCGTGATCCAGCAGGGCGTATTCCCCCTGATTACCACGATCGCTACCGAATCGAAGCTGGTGCTCGACCCGGACCTCGATAACCGCAGCGTAATTATCGCGCTTACCGAGACGCTTCCGCGGATGACCGAGGCGCTTTCGCAGATGCGAATCCAGGGTACCGGCGCGCTCGTCGCTCGGCGCAACATGGCGCCCACCCAGGAAACGCGCCAGTTCCTCGCCGGGCAATCCGCCCTCGCCGAGTTCGAGGCCCAGCAGTTGAAGAGCCAGCTCGAGACGGCGATGGCTCACAATGCCCGGTTCGAAACGGACCTTCGCACGATCGTCAGCCGCTCCGAGACGACCCGCGGCGTGTTCATGGATAACACCGAGAGTTCGGTGGTGAACGCGACGACGCTTTCGGCAACCGGCGCGGAGGCGTACTTCATGCTGGGAGGGAGCGCGATCGACCTCTCGAATGAACTCCTCACCTCGGCCCAGGAAGCGTTGCAGGCGGACTTTGACGCCCGCTCGGACGCTGCCCGCCAGGACTTCGCCACCTATGGCTCCGCCGCTGCAATCGGCATCATCATCGCGATTGGTCTCGCCATCTTCATCTCCGCAACAATCACTCGCCCGATGACGCACCTGGCCGAAGTTGCTGACCGCATGAGCCTCGGCGAACTCGACGTGGAGATCGACATCGAAGGCGACAACGAGATCGGCCAGCTCGCTGAATCACTGCGGAGAATGCAGTCGAGCCTGCGGTCCGCCATCGAACGCCTCCGCCAGCGCCGAGTGGCCGCTTAGGCCCGGCGCGGATAGGACGGAGCAGCCGAGATGGACGCAGCGATTCCCCGTGAGTTGGCTTCTCGCATCGCCGCAACCGCGGCGGGCATCGAAGGGGTGCGCTCGGCAGTCGTCTGTTCGGCGGAAGGGGACGTGCTTGGCGCGGCCCGCTCCGAAGAGCCTTCGAAGGACGCCGCACTCGCCAGCTTCGTCGCAGTCCGCGCTGAAGCCCTTCCCGTGGATGGCGACCTCCGCGGGATGGGCAAGCAACTCGCGGGCAGCACTTTCAGCCACATGAGCATCGTGGGGAGCAGCGGCGAATCTGCGCTCTACCACCTGGCTCCCGGAGCGTATCTCTCGGTGCGCATCGCACCCGGCCGGTCCGCAATGACCGCTGGCCCCCTTGCCGCGCTCGCCCGGCGCGTCTCCACCATGCCCGAATCGACGATGAGGAGTCCTCAGCCATGATGTTCCCGAAAGACCGCACGCTTTACGCAAACCTGAATACCTCGTTCACCTCGTTCGATGCGCTCATCGCCGACTTGAAGGAACGGAAGCTGACCGGCTACATCGAGATCACCGCGCCTGCTTACACCGGGACGCTCCTGCTTTCCGAAGGGGAAGTGGTGAACGCCCAGGAGCTGAGCGGCGACAAGCGAACCGTCGGCCCGGAGGCCGCCCGGGGCGTGATGGAACGAGCCGCCCAGAAGGACGGCGTCATCAACGTCTATTCGGCCTTCCCGGATGTGGTCCTTCTACTCCACAGGTTGATGGACTCTCGCCCGCTCTATCGCGACCTTACAAGCGCCTTCACAAGCCTCGATCGCCTGATCTCGAAACTCCGGTCCGATGGGCTCACGGGCTACGTGGAAGTCCACATCGGTGAGAACGAGGGGGCCGGGATTATCTACCTCGCGGGCGGGGAACCGGTCGAGAGTGTGTTCTCCTCGGGCGGCCAGATGACCAATGGGCAGGAAGCGCTGAACGCGATCGTGAGCACGGTGAACACGAGCGGCGGCACGTTCAACGTCTTTGTTGAAGCCGGCGACGGCTCCGCCGCCGGCGCTGGCGCGGCGCCGCCGGCGAAGCCCCAGGAGGACTTCCGGTCCGAGTTACTGGCGTTCTGGGACGACGTTATCTCTATCACCGAATCGACCGTAGACGGCTTCGCGAAGCCGGGCCGGTTCCTCATGGCGTTCCGGGAAGTGCTGGTTTCCCGAGCTGTCACCTACCCGTTCCTGGATCCGTTCGCTGCGGAGTTCTCCTACGCGGGCGGGCATATCTCCTTCGATCATCCGCTGCCCGATGATTTCAACAAGGCGCTTGGCGATTGCCTGAGCGATGCGGTCTCGAAGCTGGCGTTCCAGTTTAAGCGCGCCGACCTCGAAACCCGGGTTCGCTCCCGCCTGGACGGCATCAGCGAGAAACATGCGGCCATCATCGACCGCTTCGGGCTCCGCGACGACGTCCAGGAATTCGTCGCCTGATCTGAGAGGATGGCAGTGGAAAAGGGACTCGAGCAGGTTGGCGCACTCCCCGGTGTGGGTGGTTCGTTCCTTTGTGACAACAAGGGCGATGTCATCGTGAGTTCCGATCCGGCCGTTCTCGCCACGGTGACGATGAGCACAATCGGTCGCGAAGTCGGCCGTGTCTTCGTGGCGCTAGAGACCGCGAAACAACCGGCCGACCGGATCGACTTCGTCTACAACTCGTGGCGGCTGCTGGCGCAGGATATGGGCACTGCCGTGTTCTTCGTCGTCTGCCAGCCTGAGGTTGATATGGCGATAGTGCGGATGACGGTCGAAGTTGTAATCGCCGGGTGGCGCAAGGATGCCAACGCTCAGAAACGGCTCCACCGTCACCAGGCCGAACGCGCGGCACTCGTCAGCCGCGCGGTCCTGGACCAGGGCTCCTGGTCGTCATGGACGGTGCTTACATCAGGGGGACAGCCCTCGTTGGGCTAAGAGGGAGAAATACAATGGCCGAACGACTCACAGGCAGTCTCGCGCAGCTGCCACTCGTCGATCTGTTGAAGATGCTGGCCGCCGGAGGGCAAACCGGGCGTCTCGAGCTTACCTCGGGACTGGACCAGGGCGCGGTCTACCTCGCCCACGGTGAACTCGTGCACGCCGAAAGCGACATGATCACCGGCGAGGCCGCGTTCGTCAGGCTCGCCGGATGGCCGAGCGGACAGTTCCGTTTCGACCCCCAGGTGCAGGCGCCTCGGCGGAGCATCGAGAAGCCAATGGACCGCCTGCTGGCGGATTCGGCACGGGCAGCGAGCGAGCGCGAGGCACTGCGCCGGGTCGTCCCCAATATGGATGTGGTGCCCCGCCTGGCGAAGAAAGCCCCTGGCCCCACGATCACGATCGACGGGGCTGACTGGGAGCTCCTGGCCTCAGTTGATGGCGAGTCAACGGCGGCCCAGATGGCCACTGCTCGTGGCATCGAAGACATCGACATGGCAAAGACGTTGTACCGGCTCAAGCTGGCGGGGCTGGTGGAAATGGCGATGGTCCAGGCTGCAGCGCCCCAGCAGCGGGCCCTGGCGGGCCCTGGTTTCTTCCAGGCGCTGACATCCGCTATCGCCGAAGCGATGGGCCCGCTCGCTGAGATCATCATCGATGACGCTGTCGAAGACCTCGGCTTCAACCGCGCCACCTTCCCGCGTGACGCTGTGGCGGCGCTGGCCGAAAGAATCAGCGGGGAGATCCGCGAGCCAGAGAAGCGCGTCCGCTTCCAGCAGACGATGCTGCAGTTGCTCCGAGCCGGGCAACAGGCCGCTTAGCCCGCCTGCCATACCTGATGCGGAGCGGATGCGCGGGCCGTTACACTGGCTCCATGCCCGATTACGTCGTAGTCGGCGGCGATCGCCGTCCGCAAAGCAGCGAAGGCAAGCTCGTCGCGTTCATCGTCCGGTGGCTGATCACGGCTGCAGCCGTGTGGGTTGCGGCGAAACTGGTGGGGGGCATCCACCTGGAAGGTTGGAGGAGCACCCTCCTCGTGGCGCTCATTCTTGGGCTGCTCAACGCCTACCTGAAGCCGCTGCTGGTCGTGGGTACCTTCCCCGCCCTGATCATGACGCTCGGGGTCTTCCTTGTCTTCATCAACACCGCGCTGCTCGCGCTGACCGCCTGGATCTCCGGCAAGTTCGATTCGATCCACTTCGCCATCGATGGCTTCTGGGCCGCATTCTTCGGCGCGATCATCATCAGTGTTGTCAGTTTCTTCATCAGCCTGATCGTGAAGCCGGGGAAGGTCGCCCGTTCCGTGGCAAGGTAGTCCAGGAGCGGACTACTTCTCCAGACCGGCCAGCGACATCAGCTCTTCCGCAAGCTGCCTGCCCAGCCCGGCCGCTGTTTCGGCCGAACCAGCCATCTTCGACCGGAAGATGCGGCCATCCGCGGCGATGAGGGCACTGAGCTTCAAGGTGGTCCCGAAGTGCTCCGCGTGTGCGGCTGCCGGGAAGCTGCAGCCCCCATCGATCGCCGCCAGGAACGTCCGCTCCGCGGTCGCGGACTGCCGCAGGGTGGCGTCGTCGATCGTCGCGAGGAGGGCGCGCGTGGCGCCGTCGCTACTCCGGCATTCCACCGCGAGTGCGCCTTGCGCGGGAGAAGGGAGCATCTCCTCGTAGCCAAAAACATGGTCGGCGCGCGCCTCGAGACCCAGCCTGCGCAGGCCGGCGAGCGCGAGGACCGTTGCGTCGTACTCGCCGGACTCGACCTTTGCGACGCGCGTCTCGACGTTGCCGCGGATGACCCGAACTTGCAGGTCGGGCCTGAGCTCGAGGATTTGCGCGGTCCGCCGCGGCGAACTGGTCCCGATGATCGCACCCGCCGGCAACGACCGGAGGTTGACGCGCAGACGGCTGACGAGCGCGTCGCGCGGGTCCTCGCGCAGGGGTACGGCGGCGATGGTCAGGCCGTCGGGGCGCTTCGTCGGCAGGTCCTTGTAGCTGTGGACGGCGATGTCCGCTTCTCCGTGTGTCAGCGCGTCCTGGATCGCCGAGGTAAACCAGCCGGCCCGCTCGCCTTCCTGGAGTGGCGTCGACTGGTCGCGGTCGCCGGCTGTGACGACAGTGACGACGTCTACATCAAGGCTGGCGTTGCGCGCGCGCAAGAGGTCGGCGACGAGACCGGTTTGAATGAGAGCGAGCCTGCTGCCGCGCGTGGCGATGCGGATGGTGGTCATGCGTTCGCCGCCTCGCGCAGCGCCTCGTGGGCCGCGCGTACGGTGGCATCGATTTCGTCCTCGGAGTGTGCCGCCGAAACGAACCAGGTCTCGAACTGTGAAGGGGGCAGGAGGATGCCACGCTTCAGCATGCCCGCGTGGAAGCGCGAGAACGCGCCGGTATCGGACTCCCGGGCTTCGGCGTAGTCGGCCGGCACCCCGGCTCGGAAGAAGAGCGTGAGCGCCGAGCCGCGGCGGACGACGCATGCAGGAATCTCGGCGCGGCGGATGGCAGTGTTTAGCCCGTTTTCGAGATGACGCCCGAGTTCTTCGAGCCGCACGTAAACCGCACCGGATGCGAGCGTATCCAGCATCGCTGCACCCGCGGCAGTGACGAGCGGGTTCCCGCTGAGCGTCCCGGCCTGGTAGACCGGGCCGAGCGGCGCAAGCAGGTCCATCACTTCGGCCCGGCCGCCGAGTGCTCCGATGGGCAGCCCGGCGCCGATCACTTTTCCGAGGCATGCGATATCGGCCCTGGGGAGCAGGTCGCTTAACCCGTAGCGGAAGCGGAAGCCGGTAATGACCTCGTCGGCGATGAGAAGCGCGCCGTGCGCTCTGGGGACGGTGTTGAGCGCTTCGAGGAATGCCTCCGTAGGTTCGACGAGGCCCATGTTGCCTGCGACCGATTCGACGATGACGGCGGCGGTCTCGGCAGCATGGCCGGCGAACCAGCCGGCGAGAGCGGCAGGGTCGTTGTATGGCAAGACGGCGGTGAGCGCGGCGATCGGCTCGGGAACACCGGCCGAATCGCTCAAACCAAGTGTCGCGACGCCGCTGCCGGCTTTCACCAGGAGCCCGTCGCTATGCCCGTGGTAGCCCCCGTCGAACTTCACCAGCACGGCCCGGCCCGTGGCCGCCCGTGCCAGCCGGATGGCAGTCATAGTTGCCTCGGTTCCGGAGTTTACGAAACGGACGCGCTCAAGCCCCGTCGCTGCAATGACCCGGCGTCCGAGTTCGACCTCGCCGGGCGTGAGCGCACCGAAGGCCGTGCCTTCGCCGGCGGAGCGCCGTATCGCCTCAACGACGCCGGCCGGAGCGTGGCCGAGGATGAGCGGCCCGAACGCGCCGATGTAGTCGATGTAGCGCGTGCCCTCGGTATCGAAGACAAAGGGTCCCTCTCCGCGAGCGATCGGCACGGGGTTGCCCCCAACCGAGCGAAACGAGCGCACCGGGCTGTTTACTCCCCCAGGGAACAGCGTCCGCGCTTCGGTGACGAGGTCCTGGTTAGTCATGCGCTTCTGCCATCTCCTGGAGGTATCGCTCTCGTAGTTCGTTCCCGGGTTCCTCGAAGGCGGCCCAGGCGATGCGCGGGTCCGGCGGCTCCGGGGGCGGCGGTGACGCCTGCCAGGACGCAGCCTCGCGGCAGAACGCCACCAGCACGCTGCACGCTTCGGGACAGGGGATGCCTTCGGGAGCACATGCGGCGCCATTCCAGACGGGGTGGCGGACGCAAGCTCCACAGACGACCCCTGCCGCTCGTGCACGCCCTTCTTCGGAAAGCACCGCCGAAGACTCGTACCTTCCGCTCTGCCGGGCGAGCACATCTTCGAGCGGGACGACGCGGAGCGTCCCCGCCGCGAATTGGCGTTGATGGGTGAGGGCGAGGGGGTAGACGGTCTCGATCGCGATGTCCGCGTCGAAAGCCGGCCCCAGCGGGGCGGACCAGCCAGTCGGGAGGGTGGCCGCGCCGGAAAGCGGGCGATAGCGCCCGTCATCGCCAAGGCGGACGTGGGCAAATACGGCTTCGGGTGTCCCTGTGATCGTTCGCTTCGCGGCTCCCGGCACACCAATCGTTTCGTCTTCGATCAGGAGTTGACCAACAGTGCGCGTCACTCCGCCGCACTCCCGGCGAGCCGTTCGATGACGGCTGCGAGGGAGGGGTGCGTGCCGACAGCCGGTGTATAGCGCACGATGCGGCCCCCTTTGCGGGTCTCCGCGCCTTCGAGAGAGAGGTCCGCAGGTATTGTCTGGCCGGCGTGCCAGCCGTCGGCGACGAACAGCGGCACGACCACGACTGTGCCTGCCCGGAAGACTTCCAGCATGTCCAGCATTCCGGGCTCCTGGTCGAGAAAAACGGCCCCGGCTTCGGCGAAACGGCCGCTCGCCCGGACGCGTTTCGCCATCGCGTAGACGTTCTTCTCAGATTCGGATTCGCGCCGTGTGCCATGGCCGAGGACGGCGATGGCATCCTCCGGGCGGGCGCCGGCTTCGAGTGCTCGTTCGATGATGACGCCGGCGAGTGACTCATCGGCGCCCACCGGTCCGGTATACCGGATCCGCTGGCCGTCGCGCTGCGTGAGCGGGCCGTCCAGGCGCATCTCCCGAGGGATCACGGTCTTCGTGAAGTAGCCGTTGGAGATGAAGACCGGGACGACCACGACATCCGCGCTTGTGCAGCCATCGAGCATGCGCGAGAGCGAAGGCTCTTCTTTCCAGAACCCGGTGAGCACGTCCTCGAATCGGCCGCGGCGGCGGAGCGTCGCGGCGTGCGCGTGGACGGGCGCGCTCGAGTTGGCGTTCAGGTGGGAGCCATGTCCCACCAGGGCCAGCGTGGTCACTGCCGCGCCTCCCGCTTCTTCGCCAGCCGCTCTTCGCGTTCGACGCGGGCGACCTCGACCAGGTTTCCCCACCCGGGGCCGAGCGCCGTGATGATCCGTTCGCGGACAGACCTCGCCAGCGAGGGGGAGGCTCCGCCGGTCGAAACGCCGACTGTCAGGTCGCCATCTCGCACCGTCGCCGGTGTGAAGAAGGTACTCTCGGCCTGGCGGTCGGCGACGAGCACGGGGATGCCAGCGGCACGAGCGAGCCGGCCGACCTCCTGGTTTACCTCCCGGTCGCCGGTGCACGCCAGGACGAGCCCCCAGCGAGGACAACCGGGGACGTCGGCCGGGGCGAACGGCCGCTCGATTACCGTCGCGAGCGACAGGTGGTGAATTGCCTCCACCACCTGGGGCGCGATCACGGTGAACGGGAATTCGCCATCCGCGAGCGTGCGCGCCTTCCGCAGTGCTACCGCTCCGCCGCCGACGATGAGCGCGGGGCCGGCTTCCGGGCGCACTTCGATCAGAATGCTCACTGGAGCACCTCCGCGACAGCCGCAACGAGGTCAGCGATCGACGGGCTGCCCGCCGTGGCGTCTACCCTGCCGAACGCTTCGCGGGTTCCGGCGGCGGCCTGCGGCCCGATCGCGCAGAGGGCGATTCCGCCTGGCAGCGGCGTCCCCCCGAGCGCCTGTCGGAGGAACCGGGCCGACGAGGCGCTCGCGAACGTAATGGCATCTGCTGTGAGGATGCAGTCCAGGGTGGGGCCATCGAGTGGGACGGGACGGGTTTCGTATACGCGCTCTTGCTCCACCTCGGCGCCGCGAGCGCGGAGGGCGTCCGCGAGGCGGTCCTCGCTGAGCGACCCGCAAGGCAGCAGGACGCGAGCGCCGTCAACCGAGGGCAATTCGCCGGCCAGTGCTTCGCTCGTGGCGGCGGCAGGGACGAAGTCCGCCAGCACGCCGTTGCCGGCGAGGGCGTCCGCCGTTGCCGCGCCGATAGCCCCGACCTTCGTGGTCCCCAGAGCTCGTGCATCCTTCCCGTCCGCCCGGAGCACTGCGAAAAACGCTTCGACCGCGTTCTGGCTGGAAAAGATGGCCCAATCCCAGCGGGTGCTGGTTTCCTCACCCGTTCGCAGGTCTGGCGCGCCGTGGATGATCTCCAGCACGGGCGCCTCGATAACGCCGGCGCCGAGCGCTTCGAGCATGCGGCGCAGTTCGCTTGCCTGGCTTCGCGTGCGGGTTACCACCACCGTCCTGCCCGCGAGTGGCCCGCTCGGGGCGAACCCCAGTTCGTCGTGGAAGCGGGCGACTTCACCGATGACCGTCAGCAACGGTGTCGGCAGAGCGGCATGTTCGACAGCTGCGGCGAGATTCGCAAGGGTTGCCAGGACGCTCCGCTGTGCAGGCAGGGTGCCGTTCGAGATCGAGGCTGCGGGGGTTTCCGCTGCCCGCCCCGCTTCGATGAGCCGGTGCGCGACCTCCGGAAGGGCTGCCGCGCCCATCAGGACAATCACGGTGTCGATCGCGGCGAGGGCCTGCCAGTCGATCGCTCCCGGGTTGCCCGCTTCGCTCCCGGTGATGACCGCGAAGCTGCGAGCCAGGCCCCGGTGGGTGACCGGGATGCCCGCGTATGCAGGGACCGCGACGGCCGAAGTGACCCCCGGGATGACCGAGAATGGCACCCCTGCCGTTCTGCAGGCGAGCGCTTCTTCGCCCCCGCGCCCGAAAACGAAGGGGTCGCCGCCTTTGAGGCGCACGACGTACTTGCCTTCGGTCGCTTTGGCGACGAGGAGCGCGTTGATCGCTTCTTGGGACATGGAGTGCGCCCCCGACCGCTTGCCTACGTGGATCAGCTCCACGTCCGGCCGGCAGTGGCCCAGTGCATCCGGCGAGGCCAGCGCGTCATAAAGGACCACATCGGCCGATTCGAGTGCCCGGACGGCGGCGACGGTGATCAGCCCGGGGTCGCCCGGGCCCGCGCCGGCAAGGGTTACGTGTCCCCTTTGGGTGCTCATTGGCAACGATTGTGCCACGCGCGGGGCGGGAGTGGGCTCGTGGCCCGCACAACGGCCCCCAAAGGTGCAGCCCCTCGCCGCCGCTCCCGCTCCCCTATACTTCCGCGGATGCAGAACGATGTGCCCGCCGGGATCAAGTACGAAGCGGTCAGCCACTTCTTCGCCGAAAACGTTCCAGGAGGCAGGGCGCCGCTCCGGTTCTCCCTCATTAGCGGCGGCCGTTCGAACCTCACCTACAAGGTCGAATCCGATGGCGGGACCTGGGTCCTCCGGCGGCCGCCACTTGGGCACGTCCTCCCGACAGCCCATGACATGGCGCGCGAGTACCGCGTGCTCACGGGGGTAGCGAAGGTGGGGTATCCGGCGCCGAAGCCCATCGCCCTCTGCGAGGACGCCGCCGTCAACGACTATCCCTTCTACGTCATGGAATACCGCGAGGGCGTCATCATCGCGGAAGAGCTCCCGCCCGGATACGCCGAGACGGAGGACCAACGGCAGGCCATCAGCCGGGCGCTCGTAGCCACACTCGTGCAGCTGCACGCCATCGATTACGAAGCGGTGGGGTTGGGCGACTTCGGCCGGCCCGACGGGTACATCGAGCGCCAGGGCCGGCGCTGGGCCGAGCAGTGGGGCAGGTCTGAGACCCGCCCACTCGCCGAAGTGAATGAGCTGATCAAGCGCCTGAAGGCCGCGGTCCCCGTCTCGCCCGCCCCAACAATCGTCCACGGCGACTATCGCCTGGGGAACATGATGCTCGGCAGCGACGAACCTGGGCGCGTGGTCGCGGTGCTCGATTGGGAGATGTGCACGCTAGGCGACCCGCTTTCGGACCTCGGCTACACGCTCGGCTACTGGGGCGAAGAGGGGGATTCGGAGAGCCAGATCAACGCCCGGCCAACCAGCTCAGTCACGGCCCGGCCCGGGTTCGCCACGCGCCGCCAGCTCGTCGACGAATACGGGCGGTTGAGCGGGCGGGATGTCTCGGCGATCGAGTACTACCAGGTGCTGGCTTACTACAAACTCGGCGTGATCACCGAAGGCATCCACGCGCGCTTCCTCGCGGGCGAGACGGTAGGCGAAGGATTCGAAGGTTACGGCGAGCGCACCGAGAACCTGATGAAGTTCGCCCTGGAGATTGCCGACAACGCCGCCGACCCGCGACTTCGAGGCGCAGGGATCTGAACCGAAGGTCGGCCGTGGCCGGCGCCAGCTCACACGCGGGGGCTGCCTAGTGGTGGCCGTGGACCAGGCTGAGGAATTCCGCGCGCGTCACGGCTGATTGCTTGAAGTTGCCGCGCATCGCGCTGGTGACCATCCGGCTTCCGGGTTTCTTCACGCCGCGCATCGTCATGCAGAGGTGCTCCGCTTCGATGACCACGGCGACGCCGTCGGGCTTGAGGACTTCCATGATCGCCTCGGCGATCTGGCTGGTGAGTTGCTCCTGGATTTGCGGGCGGCGGGCGAACCCTTCCACCACGCGCGCCAGCTTGCTTATCCCGACGACCTTGCCATCTGGGATGTAGCCCACGTGGGCTTCTCCGTGGAAGGGGAGGAAGTGGTGCTCGCACATCGAATAGAACGGGATGTTGCGGAGGATCACCATCTCATCATGGGCGACCTGAAAGACGACTTTCAGGTAATCCCGCGGATCGTTCCACAGCCCCTCGAAGATCTCCGCGTACATCTCCGAGATGCGGCGCGGCGTGTCCTGGAGGCCTTCCCGCGCCGGGTCGTCGCCAATGGCCGACAACATCTCGATCACTGCGGATTGCATTCGGGCCAGGTCAGGGCCGTTCGGTGTCTTCAAGTGCGGTCTCCAGGCGGCGGTCGGTCGATCGTATCAGTCGCGCGTCATGGGCGTGGCGATTGGGCCCGGGTTCCGTTGGGTGCGAATGCGGTGGCAAGGGCCTTCGGCGCCTGCAACATCCATCCTGCCAGGAGCAGTTCCTCAAGCTGTTCAATCGGGATCATGTCGAGCCAGGCGAGGACTGCCGGGAAGCTGTGGTAGTGCGGCTCGGTAAAGAACGTGTCCGGGGCCGAGCCGATGAGTGCATGGCTGGCTTCGACGCTCGCCACGCGAATTGCGAGCACATCGGGCCGTGGCGCGCGCGGGCCCTTTGCCGTTTGGCGCTCCATCCAAACCCAGGCGAACGCTCTCTTGCGGCCACCGTTTGCCAACGAGAATGCGAACCGTCCGGGGTCTTCCGCGACGCCCGGCAACGAGAGGGCTAAACGGCGGACGTCATCCTGGGTTGCCATTGGCGTCCCGCCGATCTTAGCGGGCGAGGATCGCGCGTGTCAGGGTAACCAGCGTCTCCGGGAGTTCGGGCTTTTCGTCTTCGCCTGCCCAATTCCCGATTCCGAGCATCGCCAGCATGATCGTGCCGACCAGCATCCGCACAGTCGCGTCGAGCGGCAGGTCGCGGAACTCCCCGGCCGCGACGCCCGCCTGGACCATGTCGCGGAACCCGGCGTGGAGCCACTCGGCTTGCGACTCGTCGATCTGCCGGTTGCGGGCGCTCACCTGGAACGCCGCCGTCAGGATCGTCCGGTTGTTCCTCAGGTAAGCGGCGAGCGCGAGCACGGCCATGCATGCGCGTTCCATGTACGGCGTGGTCCGGTCGATGCTGGCGAAATAGCGGTCCAGCGCTTCGTCCCGCTCGGTTTGGAGCACCTCGCGGAGGATCTCGTCTTTCGAACTGAAGTAGCCGTACAGCGTGCCGACACCGGTGTCGGCCAGCTCCGCGATATGCTGGATAGAGGTTTCTTCGTACCCGCGTTCGTGAAAGAGCTTGCTCGCCGCCGTGATGATCGAGGCGCGCGTCCTGGCTTTCCGGCGCTCGAGCCGGCCGGGTGCGGTTGCTACCACGCTGTCATACCTCATCGGCCGAATACGGCATCCGGGGAGTTCTCTTTCGAACATCACTGCGGTTGACTCGAAAGTGAACGGAGTATACCGGACGACTTGTATTTGGAGTCGAACGACATTCCGATATAGCGTGAGGCGACCGTGGATAATCGGATCGTGCGTGTTGCTTTCATCCTCGCCCTGCTGCTGGTGGCCGGCGCTTGTTCTGGAGGCGACGGCCCGTCCACTCCTCAATCGACCGCGACGAAGAGTCCCGGCGACGCTCCGTGGTCCCCGGCGCCGGTCGCGTGGCTTCCCGATCGCGCTGCGCGGATCGGCGGTTGCTACACCCGCGGTCCGGGCGACTACATCGATGCCATCGAGCGCCTCGAGGGAGCGCGCAGTTTTCGCCTGCACATCCCCACGGGCTATGACGGGAGCCACGGCGTGCCTGTGGTCTTCAACTTCCACGGGCAGGGTCGGTCCGCCGAGGACCAGGACAACTACAGTGGACTAATCCCGGTTGCGGACACCGAGGGCTTCATCCTGGTCAGCCCTGAAGGCGCTTATCACCAATGGGACATCCTCGGGGTCTATGCCGACGAGGGGAACGACGATGTCGGCGCGGTTTCGGAGATCCTCGACTATCTGAAGAGCCAGTTCTGTATTGATCCCGGCCGCGTCTTCGCCACCGGCATTTCGAACGGAGGGCAGATGGCGGCGCAGGTCGGGTGCTTGCTGCCGTACCAGTTCGCGGGGATCGCACCGGTCGCGGGCATCGTCTACCAGGGTTGTGACGGGCCGCCGGTGGCGGTGATCGCCTTCCACGGGACTGAGGACTACAACGTGCCCTATGAGTCAGCGCCCGAGGCGGTGCGCGAGTGGGCACGTTACAATCGCTGCCCGGAGACCCCTGAGACCGAGCGGACCGGGGAATTCGTGGTGCGCGAATCGTACTTCGGCTGCGAGGGCGCGCCGGTCGTGTTCTACACGCTCGAAGGCGGCGGCCACACCTGGCCGGGAGCCGAGGACGACACCGGTGGAATAGGACCGACGAGCCACGAAATCCGCGCCAGCGACTTGCTCGGAGAGTTCTTCCGGAACGTCCGCCGCGGCCCCTGAATCGACAATCGCTGTTTGCCAATCGACAATTCGCCCATGCCCAGAGAGCACCTCGCCTCCCGTACCAGCGTCTTCAACGAATCAGTCATCCGAGAGATGACCCGTCTTGCGCTGTTGCATGGCGCCATGAACCTCGCCCAGGGCTACCCGGACTTCCCTGCGCCCGATTTCATCAAGCAGGCTGCGATCGACTGCATCAATGCGGACATCAACCAGTACGCCATCACCTGGGGGTCGCCCCGGCTGCGCCGGGCGATCGCCGATAAGAACAGGCGCATCTCGGGGCTCGACCTGGACCCAGACCGCGAGATCACGGTCACCTGCGGAGCGACCGAGGCGATGATGTGCGCGATGCTCGCCATCATCGAGCCTGGCGACGAGGTCATCGTCTTCGAGCCGTTCTACGAAAACTATGTCCCGGATGCGGCGATGAGCGGGGCAGAGCTCGTGTTCGTTACGCTCCGCGGCGAGGACTTCCTATTCGACCCTGTGGAACTGCGCCGCGCGTTCTCTGCGAAGACGAAGGCAATCATCGTCAATACGCCGAACAACCCGAGCGGCAAGGTGTTCACCCACGACGAACTCCAGCAGATCGCCGCGCTCTGCCAGGAGTTCGACACGCTCTGTATCACCGATGAGATCTACGAACACATCCTCTACGACCACCACGAGCACGTTTCGATAGCGACGCTGCCGGGGATGTACGAACGCACGATCACCATCAGCGGACTTTCGAAGACCTTCAGTGTGACCGGTTGGCGGCTCGGCTACATGATCGCCCCCGCGCACCTGAGCAACGCCCTGCGCAAGGTGCACGACTTCCTCACTGTCGGAGCACCAGCTCCGCTCCAGGAAGCGGCGGCGATAGCAATCGAACAGGCGGATTCGTACTACCCGGAGTTGCGAGCGATGTACGGCCACAAGCGCGGCATGCTCCTGAACGCGTTGCGCGAAGCAGGCTTCCACTGCCACCAGCCCCAGGGCGCCTACTACATCATGGCCGACTTCTCGGACCTCGGGTTCCGCGGCGACGATACGGCATTCGCGCATCACCTCATCGAGAAGGTGGGGGTCGCTCCGGTCCCGGGCTCGAGTTTCTACAAGGGCACGGCGGGCAGCACGATGATCCGCTTCACGTTTTCGAAGTCGGAAGAGACGCTGCTGGAGGCAGCGCGGCGGCTGGGTGGGATGTAGCGCGGCCGTGGACCACTACACACGGTTCCCCGTTTCCATTTCGCCGCTTACGCTCGGAGCATGACGCGAAACAAGCTCACTCGCCTCGCCGTCGTGGCTGCGCTCCCCGCGATGTTGCTCATCGCGGGCGCCTGCGGCAGCGACGATGACGACGATTCGCCTTCTGCGACCAACACCGTCGTGACAGAACGAACTCCCACTTCGTCCCCATCGAAGTCCACAACCTCAGGAGCCATCACCTTGACTAATCCCACCACCACGGCCACCGGCCTCAAGTACGAAGACGTCGTTGTCGGCACTGGAAAGAGCCCGCAGACGGGCCAACGCGTGACGGTGCACTACACTGGCACGTTCACCAACGGCACGAAGTTCGACAGTTCGCGCGACCGCGGCCAACCGTTCACCTTCGTCATCGGCAACGGGAACGTGATCAAGGGCTGGGACGAGGGCGTGATGACCATGAAGGTCGGCGGCAAGCGCAACCTGGAGATCCCGCCGGCGCTCGGGTACGGCTCCCGCGATTACGGTCCGATCCCGGGCAACTCCACACTGCTCTTCGAAGTGGAGTTGATCTCGGTCCAGTAGCAGCGGCGGGCAAGCTCCGCCACGGGACCAATCAGACGGGAGGCACGCAAGTGCCTCCCGTTTTCGCTGTCCTGGGGCGCGTGGAAAGGCCGGGTAAGGCGTACGGCGCTTTCTCCCGAGTTTCACATCTTCTCCTTATCTAGCGCTCCTACGGTGATGTCTGTCCGGTGCACAACCCCCTACTCACACCGGCCAGGAAAGAGATACCAAACAAGATGAAGAGCCAGAAACTGCTTTCGCTCGGCGTCGCCGCCGTCGCCGTTGCCTCGATTGCCGCCGGGAGCCTCGTGTTCTCCGATGGCAGCGACTCGACCGCATCGGCACTGGGCCTGAGCGACAGCCAGGTCGAACAGATTGCCCTGAACGTCGCCAACACCGCCGAGGCCGACCGCGACGCATACCTCCAGAAGATCGCGGACAACCTCGGCGTAGACCTCGCGAAGCTCAAGGACGCCATCGGTAAGGCCAACGTCTCCACCCTCGATGAGAAGGTCGCTGCCGGGTCTATGTCCCAGGAGCGGGCCGATGCGATGCGCGAGAAGCTGGCCAGCGGCGATTCCTTCTTCATGGGCGGCAAGGGTGGACCGGGCGGCCATGGTGGCATGGAGCGAGGCTCCCGTGGCATGTCTACCGCCAGCGCTGAAGTCGCGAGCTTCCTCGGTCTCGATGCGGCCACGCTCCGCACCGAACTCCAGACCAAGTCGCTCGCAACCATCGCCGGCGAGCACGGAAAGACAGCCGACCAGCTCGAGGCCTTCCTTGTGGGCGAGAAGCAGGCCGACCTCGCAGAGAAGGTCGCTTCGGGCGACCTGACTCAGTCCGAAGCCGACCAGAAGCTCGCCGATTTCCAGGCGCGGATCGACGAGGAAATCAACGAAGTCCACACGCCGGGTGCGAAGGGTGAGCATGGTGCTCATTCCGAAGGCGCCGGTACAGCAGCCCCGGCCCAGTAACTCCCTCCTCCGGCCGGGCGCCAGACAGAAGGGGTCTCCCTCCCGCGGGGAGACCCCTTCGTCGTCCCCAACTCGTCACTACTTGTCGCGCCGCTGACTCCATTCGCCATGGACTTTCTAGAACATGCGTTCTAATCTATTCACATCCCGAACAGGAATACTTCCATGCGCATCCTCTCGCTCTTCTTCCCGCGCCTCGGAGTCCAGATACTCCGCGCCACGCGGCCCGAACTTGCCGGGCACCCGGTCGGGCTGCTCGCCGGGGAAGGCGACGGCGCACTCCTGGCCGCTGCCTCCGTCGAGGCGACGGCCGATGGTGTCGAACCCGGGATGACCGCGCTACAGGCCCGTCAGCGTTGTCCCGGCATATCGTTTGAACGTGACAACGCCCGTGAGTGCCTGGAACGGCTTGAGGCCGTTGCCAGCATTCTCCGCACCCGCGCGACACCTAATGTCGCGATCGTGTCGCGAAACAGCGTCGCTGTTGCCCTGGACGGACTGGAAGGGCGCTTCGCCGATGAGGCCGCGGCCGCCCAAGCCCTCCTCGTGCTCGTGCGCTCTTGGTCCGGTTTGGATGTGCGCGCCGCAGTCGCATCGACAGTGGAAGCGGCGGAGTGCGCCGCGCGGACGGCCCGCCGCTTCCCCGTAATTCGCGAATACCGCCCCGCCGCCAGCACGATGCTTCCGCGACGTGAGCCGGTAACGGTTTCGGTCACCTGGGAGACCCCCGCAATGGCCGAAGCGGCCCGTTTGCGGCTCTGGAACGCCCTCGCATCGCTCCAGCCGGCGCTCGATGCCTACGAGCAGTCGTTCCGGACTGTCCGTGTCGAGGTCGAACGGGGAGCCTGCCGGAGCGCCTTCATCGCTCGTACGTCCCAGCCCATCCATCGCATCGCTGAGGTGCTCGACCTGCTGCGAGGGCGCGTCGAAGGCGGCGCCCTCGATGGCGTGACCGCCCTGCGTGTGACGTTGGAACAGCCCGGACCGTCGGTAAGCGTGGTGCCCTGGCGGCCGGCGGTGGCCACCATGCACCAGTTGGCCGCTCCGGCGGTGCCGGTGCAACGGCGGCTTCTGCGCGCAAGCTGAGCGTGCGCAGTCTCGCTAGCCGCGGTCTTCCAGTGCGCTGTGGACAGCATCGGCCACGCGCTGGTGGGCGGCGGCAGTGAAATGCAGCGCATCTGAGTAGAGCGCATCGACATCCGAATCGCGCATGAACTCAGGGTCCACCCAGCCGATCCGCCGTTCGCGGCACAGGCCGCGCATCCGGGCGTTGAAGGCGAGTTGGAACGACCGTGCCTTCGCGTTCTCTCGTTCGATGGCGCCCGTAAAGGGAAACGACCCGATCACGATGACGCGAGCGTTCTCTTCACGGGCGAGCCGTTCGACCGTTGCCCGGTAGGCGTCCCAGACCTCCCGGGTAGAAGCCTCGGGAGCTGTCCCGAGGACGCGCCGTGCGAACCAGTGGGCCGAGCGATTCAACCTGGACGCTCTGTCTGTCGCGTCGGCGGCTTGCCCGCTGCCGGTCTGCGCGTCGAACCAGCGAAAGCGGGCCTCCGCCCAGTCTCCGGCTCTCTTTCCTGCGACGTGCCTGATGCGGTTGGCGACGGTCCTCATCGAATACGCATAGAGGGTGACGGACAGAATGACGACGTCGGGCGCCGAAGCTCCAAGCTGGCGTTCGAGGTAGCCCAGGGCGCCGGGAGCCGTGGCGTAGTAGCGCGTGTGCGTCAACGCCCAGGCGGACCCGGCCGTTTCGAGCGACTGCGCGACGAGCCACGGCCACGCGAGTTCGCGGCGGGCAAGCTGGGAACCGTCGGAGTCGCTTGTACCGAGGACGAGAAGGTTGGGCACGGCTGGCACAGTCTGGTGGCTCCGCCAGCCACGGTGAAGCGCTCCGACGGGCGGTAGCCTCCTATTCGCCAGGCGTCAGTCGACCTTGACCTCGATGCTGAAGCTGTCCGCAGGCGCTTGATTGGGTTCGAACGAACGCCGGTATTCCATTTTCAGGGTGGACTCGCCCTTCTCGACGGCTCTAAAGGTGAACACCTCCGTGCCGGGGGCTCCGACGACCTGCGTGGTTGAGCCTGCCGGGACGAACTTCGGTTCGCCATCGAGTTCGAGGATTGCCGGCTCGGGACCGACGATGACCCATCCATAGCCGGTGCTCGGATTCGACGTTAGCGCCACCACGAGGGCGCCGCCATTCGCCACCTGCACCGTTTTTCCATTGTCGGCCTGAGTCAGCTGCACCTCGTCCGGCGCTTCGTTGTCGTCCTCGCCGCAGGCGACCGCGGCGAATCCCAGTGAAAGAGCAGCGAAGACCACCGCCATCGTGAGTGAGATACGCATTGGAGACCTCCCGGGCCCATTGTGATCCCTGGGCGCCGGGGATTGACTGGCTGCCAGGGATCGGATCGGCGGGCCGTTCGTCCCGAATCCTGTGAAGCGGAGCATCGGGCAGGCTGTAGCATTCGGAAATGATCTGGGCATGCCCCGCCTGCGGCCGGGAATTCGGCCAGCGCCGTTCTCACGTTTGCGTGCCCGCCCTTTCGGTCGAAACGTACTTCGGCGGCCGCCCGGCACCCGAGCGGGAGATCTTCGACATCATCCGCGGCCAGGTTGAATCCCTGGGGCCGTGCATCATTGAGCCGGTAAACGTGGGCATCTTCTTCAAGCGGAAGCGGAACTTCCTGGAGTTGCGCCCGAAGACCAGGTGGCTTGCGCTGAGTTTCGGGCTCGCTCGCCGCGTCGAGGACCCCAGGATCACGCGGACGTTCGCGTCCACTTCGGGCAGGACCTACCACACCATCAGGATCCGTGGCCCGGAGGACATCGACCAGCAGGTCCGGGAGTGGATTACCGAGAGCTACCTGGAGTTCTCCGGGTAGCGGGGCGGGATGCTGAGCCCGATCTCCCCGGGGCGCGAGCAGGTCGCCCGCCCGGATCGCCTGTCCACCTTCGCTTGGTACACTGGAAGGCCAGCCTTTCTCGGCTGAACCATCCGCCCGAGGGACCGAAATGACGACGCAAACGCCTGGCTCGAACCTTTCGACAGCCTACGAGCCGGCCAGCGTAGAGGGTCGCATCTACCAGATGTGGGAGGACGCGGGACACTTCCAGCCGAAGATCGACTTCGGCCGCGAGCCGTACACGATCGTCATGCCGCCGCCGAACGTCACCGGCGAACTCCATCTCGGGCACGGCCTCGAAGACACCATCACCGATGCCCTCGTCCGCTGGCACCGGATGCAGGGAGACCCGACGCTCTGGTTGCCCGGCGAAGACCATGCCGGGATCGCGACCCAGAACGTGATCGAGCGCGAACTCGCCAAAGAAGGCCTCTCCCGCCACGAGATCGGCCGCGAGGCCTTTGTGGAACGCACCTGGATGTGGGTGCGGAAGTACCGCAGCCGAATCGCCGACCAGCATCGCAAGCTCGGGGCGAGTGCCGACTGGTCGCGCAATACGTTCACCCTCGACCCCGGCATCGTGAAGGCGGTGCGCACAACCTTCGTCAACCTCTACCGGCAAGGCCTCATCTATCGCGGCCTGCGCATGATCAACTGGTGTCCCCGCTGCGAGACCGCCTTGAGCGACCTTGAAGTCGATTACGTGGAGATGCCATCGAAGCTCTACTTCATCCGTTACCCGATCGTGGGCGAAGGAGGGATGGCCCTCCCCGCGTCGATCACGGTAGCGACGACGCGTCCCGAAACCATGGTGGGCGACACCGGCGTGGCCGTGAATCCGAACGACGACCGTTACGAGGAGCGCATTGGCCGAGGCTTGCTCCTTCCCATCATCGGCCGCGAGATCCCGATCGTCGCCGACGAAACGGTGAAGCCCGAGTTCGGGACCGGCGCGGTGAAGGTGACACCAGGCCACGACCCGAACGACTGGGAGATCGGCCAGCGGAACGACCTCCCGGTGATCGTCGCGATGGACCTCAAAGGCAACATGAACGACGAAGCCGGCCCATATGCGGGCATGCCGGCGGACGAAGCGCGCGAAGCCATCCTCCGAGACCTCGAAGACGGGGCTTCCTCGACCATATCGAGGACTACACGCACAGCGTTGGTGTTTGCAGCCGCTGTAAGACGGTGCTCCAGCCGCTGCCGAGCGAACAGTGGTGGCTGGATGTGAACAAGGAGTATGAGCGGGGCCACTCGCTCGCCGGCGACGCCATTCGCGCCGTGACCGAGGGCCGCATCGGCATCGTTCCCCAGCGGTTCGAGAAGGTGTACCTGAACTGGATGGAGAACATCCGCGACTGGTGCATCAGCCGGCAGCTCTGGTGGGGCCACCAGATCCCGGTCTGGTACTGCGAAAACAAGCACGTGGTCTGTCAGGTGGATGACCCGGCCCGCTGCCCCGAGTGCGGCGGCGCGCTCCGCCAGGATGAAGACGTGCTCGACACCTGGTTCTCGTCCGGGCTTGCCCCACATGCCGACCTCGGGTGGCCGGAAGACACGGAAGACCTCCGCTACTTCTACCCCACCGCCGACATGCAGATGGGCTACGACATCATGTTCTTCTGGTGCGCCAGGATGATCATGTTCGGCCTGTACAACATGCGGCACATGGGCGAGGAGCGGTCGATGCCGTTCCGCAACGTCCTCTTCCACGGCCTCATCCGCGATGCGAAGGGCGAGAAGATGACGAAGTCGCGCGGGAATGTGGTCGACCCTCTGGTCGCAGCCTCGACGTTCGGCGCCGACGCCTTCCGCTTCGCCGTGCTGACCGGCGCCACCCTCGGTGCCGACCAGAAGTACAGCGATGACCGGCTCGCTTCGGCCCGGAACTTCGCGAACAAGCTCTGGAACACCGCGCGCTTCGTCCTGATGAAGGTGGGCGACCGCGAGGTGAAACGCCCGCACCCGCTCGACCGCGAGACCCTGGCGCTCGAAGACCGCTGGATCCTCTCGCGGCTCGAACAGCTGGAAAGCGATGTCGACTCGCTGATGAAGGCGTACCAGCTCGGTGAATGCGCGCGCCAGATAGAGGATTTCCTCCGGAGCGAGTTCTGCGACTGGTACATCGAGATGGTGAAGCCGCGCCTCAACGACGGCGACGAACGGCCGTTGAAGGTCCTCGTCCATGTGCTGGACCACGGGATGCGGATGCTGCACCCGTTCATGCCGTTCGTCACCGAGGAACTGTGGCAGGCGCTGCGCGTTCGCATTGACGATGACATGGCCACTCAGCTGATTGTCGCCTGGTTCCCCAGGAGTGGTGGCAACTGGAAAGATGCGGGCGCGGAAGCAGCGATCGAGCACGTCATCGAAGTAAACCGGACCATCCGAAACATCCGCGCCGAAAAGAAGCTCGAGGCCGGCGCGCGCCCGAAGGTAGTGCTGCGGGCCGACGGCTATGGGCCGGCCCTGCGTGAGACTGCCGCTGCGACGAACTTCACGTCGCGGGTGGAACTCGATGTGCTCGACCTCTCGGGCGCGGTGCCGGAGGGCGAGTGGGGGTTCGGGCGCGTCGCGGATACGGAGGTGGCGGTCGCACTGCCGCAGGTCGACACAGCTGCCGAGCGTGCTCGATTGGAGAAAGAACTGGCGGAGTCCTCGGCGCACGCTCAACGCCTCGAAGCGCAGCTCGCGAACGAGACGTTCCGCTCGAAGGCGCCGGCGCATGTCATCCAGGGAATGGAGACTACGCTGGCCGAGACACGGGAGAAGACCGCGGGCCTGCGGGAGCGGCTGGCGAGCCTGTAGATGCCGAAGGTCAGAGACGCAGTGCGGATGATCGAGGACGATGGCTGGCACCTGCTACGGACTCGTGGGAGTCACAGGCAGTTCGTGCATCCGGCCAAACCGGGGGTCGTCACCGTTCCCGGTCATCCTGACCGAACCGTTCGCATGTCCCAGTGCGCGCGCGCATAATCCCGGACTGCATCCAGGTGCGCGCCCGATAGCCTGGTGACACGCTGAGTTGGACGTTTGCTGATGCGCCGGACGAGTTTGGTCAGGGCTACGTTTCCGTTGCTTCTCCTCCTGGTCGCTGGTGCTGGCGTCGCCTGCGGTTCCGGCGACGACGCTCCCGGCCAAACGTCCCTTGCGACAGTCGTGCCAACCAACCAGCCGGCAACCCCCGTCCCGCCATCTCCAACTCCCACGGCCACGGCTACCCCGGCCTCGAACCTTTGCAAGTACCTCCCGGCAGGCCCGGCGCCGGGCTCATACCCCGTCACTCCCGTGGCCGCGGAAGTCCCGGCGGCGCTCGCCGCCTACTCCGGCGCGTGGGAAGGGCTCTGGGGTGGGGCCGCTACGAACACGAGCGCGCTGGTCGTGCGATTAGTCACTCCCACAAAGGTGGAGGCCGTCTACGTGTTCCAGGGTGTTACGTCGCAAATGAACCTCACGCCGGGCGCAGGCGATTCTTCCCGGATCCTCACCGCATCTGGCGGAGGAGTTACGTTCACCTGGTCCTTATCCCCCGACGGGACGGTCCTGGGTGGGACGCGGACCCAGGGCGGCCAGGGCATTTCAGTCGCGATGAACCGCTGTACCCTGCCATAGGAACAGCGTCCAGGGACACGGTGGGCCGTAGTGACCGCCGTCATAGCCGCCGGCCCGCCGAGGGTTGTACGTTCTCCGCAGACTTCCCCCTGGGGGTCAGCAATGTCCAGTGACCAGTCATCAGTCGGTCGACCCATCGGCAGGCTCAACATCGTCACAGGCCTGTTCTACATGGCCGCCTTCATGGTCTACGGCTTCATCCTGATCTACCTGCGTGACTTCTCGCCCGACAAGGAGCAGTGGATAGCAGAGAGCCTGGATGGCGACCACTTCGAAGCGCGCCTGGCCCACGTCCACGGGAACCTCTTCGCTTTGCTCAACATCACGTTCGGCTTCGTGATGCTCAAGCTCCCCGTTCGGGGCCGGCTGGGCCTCTGGGCCTCGCGGCTCATCCTGGGGGGGCTATTGATGCCGGTCGGGATACTGGCTGAGGTTTACTTTGGCCTGTGGCCAGTACCCGTCCTGATGGGCGGCATATCGATACTCAGCGGGACCGTTGCGCTGGGAGTCGCCATCGCCCGGGGGTCCGAACCGGGGTAACAGTGGGCCGCGCGACCAACCGCTTGGGTCGAGACGGCAGAACTCTCGCCAGTCGCAATGCGGTTCCTGGACGCATCAGGTCTACGTCCGAGGCTGGGGTTATAGCAATCTAGGCTACACTCAGGAGTGAAGAGGGACGGCACCATGAAAACACGTGTAACGACTGCGGGCGTTGCCATTCTAGTGCTGGGAATCGCCCGATTCTCGGGTGTGTCGCTCGCGGCGATGGCGGACGCGGCCGGCCGGCCGAGCGAAGAGCAAGGGTACGGCGCTGCGCCTCGCGAGTCGGAACGCTCCGCCGCGACCAGCGCGGAGGGAATGACCGAAGACGCGAACGCCTCTGCGGCAGAGCGAACGACGCCCACGGCCGAACTACCGGTTCTCCTGCGCCAGGCCTCCGAGTACGAACGCTCGTTGCTCGAGGATGGAGTCGTGACCCGTGATGAGCTGCTTGGCGCATTTCAGGCGGCAAATTCGTGTATCGAGTCCGCGCGGCTGGGGCCGGAAGCGTGACAGTCCACGAACCCGACCTGCGCGGCGATGAACCACGCTGGCGGGTTCTCATCGCAGGACAAAGCCAGCTTCGATGCCGTGGGCGAAGCCGAACTGGACTGCGTGGAGGAGTCCCACAAACCACGTTCTCGCCGGCTGGGGTATGCGTTCGGCGTACGCTGCCGCGCAGCCGCTGCTCGCGGCGACCGCGGACTGCCTTGCGATGCGCGGGTACGCAGTCGCCCCGGGCGCCACCAGGGTCGAACTCGCTCTCGCGGTGGGCAACCCCGGTACTCCCATCCCGGACTTCTACGCATGCGAAGCCGAGGCGAGCGCCAAACTGGGGCGCTGACGTCCTCGGACCACACCTACCGCACCAGCCGGAAGCAGTTCCGGACTTCCTCCACGTATTGCGCCGGCTGCTCGAAGGCGGCGAAGTGACCGCCTTTATCCAGCTCGTTCCAGTAGATGATGTTGGCGATCGCCTTCTCCGCCCACCGCCGTGAGGCCCGGAAGATCTCGCGCGGGAAGATGCTGGCGCCCACCGGCACCCTGATGGGGTTGTTGGTGCGGTTGTTGAAGCTCTCCCAGTAGAGCCGCGCCGATGAGGCGCCGGTCCCCGGGAGCCAGTACATCATCACGTTGTCCAGCATCTCGTCCCGGGTGAGCGCGTTCTCGGGGTGGCCGTTGCAGTCGGTCCACGCCCAGAACTTCTCGAGGATCCACGCCGCCTGTCCGGCGGGCGAATCGACCAGGCCGTAGCCGACCGTTTGGGGCCGGGTGCTCTGTTCCTTGGAGTAGCCCGAATCCCAATCCTGGTAGTACTGCAGCCCCGCGATCGCGCTCTTCTCGCGCTCGGTGAGGTCGCTCATGGTCTCGGGGTCCGGGCGGACCCCGATCATCATGTTCAGGTGGATGGCGGCGCAGTGGTCAGGGTCTTGTGCCCCGATTCGGCTCGTCACAGCCGCCCCCCAGTCGCCACCCTGGGCGACATACCGGCCGTACCCGAGGCGCGCCATCAGCGCGGCCCAGGCGTGGCCGATGTGCTCGACACCCCAGCCCTTTTCGGCCGGCTTCCCGGAAAACCCGTACCCCGGCAGCGATGGGGCCACGACGTGAAACGCATCGGCTGGGCTGCCGCCGTATTTCGCCGGGTCGGTCAGCGGCCCGATGACCTTGTGGAACTCGACGATGGAACCGGGCCAGCCGTGCGTGACGATCAGCGGCATCGCGTTCGGTTCGGGCGAGCGGACGTGGAGGAAGTGGATGTCGACGCCGTCGATTTCGGTCTTGAACTGGGGAAACGCGTTCAGGCGCTCTTCGGTCGCTCGCCAGTCGTACTTCTCGGCCCAGTAGGCACAGACCTCCTGGACGTAGGAGAGCGGGATGCCCTGCGTCCAGTTGTCGACGGTCTCGCGGTCGGGCCAGCGGGTGGCACGCAGGCGGCGGCGCAGATCGTCGAGTTCTTCATCGGTGGCGTGGATCTGGAAGGGGCGGATCGAGTCGTCGGGCATGGGGCAGCCTCCGGAGATGTGGGAAGCGACAATGCCGGAAACCGGGCAGGGGCGCAAACGGCCCGCGCCGGCCCTGCCCTAGCCCCGCGGCCGTTCCCCGTAGTCCTCGAACGGCCCATCCCGGCGCCGGATCGTCTCCCGGAAGCCGACCTCCGAGAAGCTTTCCCGCCAGCGCAGCGCCTCCTCGGTATGGCGGGTGACGCCATCGAAGAACGTGCCGAGCATCTGTGTCGTTCGCAGGCCCATGTTTTCGAACGCCTGGTTGATGAGCATCTTGTTCAGCGCCAGCTGGTTCGCCGGAATGTTCGCGTAGCGCTTCGCATACGCCTCCGTTTCTGCGGAGAGGCGCTCTTTCGGGAAGACCTTCGAGACGAGGCCGATTCGATAGGCGGTCGGGGCGTCGATCTGGTCTCCAGAGAGCAGGAACTCCTTCGCGTGTTCGAGACCCACGCGGTACACCCACATCATCGTTGTCGGTGTCCCGTACACGCGGCTTGGCGGATACCCGAGGATCGCGTCTTCGGCCATGAAGATGAGGTCGGCGCAGAGAAGCAGGTCGGTCCCGCCGCCGAGAGCGTAGCCATGGAGTTCGGCGATGACCGGCTTGGGGCACTCCCAGAGCTTCATGAACCGGCGCATGTTGTTGCCCATGAAGGCGTAGTCGCGCACCGGGTCCCACGCCCCGGGGCGGGCATCAACCTGCTTCGCTCCGAAACGCGGCTGGAACGCCCCGCGTCCGCGGTCTCCGGCCTGGGGGTTCAAGTCGTAACCCGCCGTGAACGTCGGCCCCGCGCCGCGGATGATGACGGATGAGACGTCGGGGGAGGCCGTCGCCCGGTCAATCGAGTCGGCAATCCCCTGGATCACGGTATCGGTCAGCGTGTTCATCTTCTCGGGGCGATTGAGGGTAATAATCCCGAGCGAGTCGCGTTCTTCGTAGAGGACAACCGGTGCTTCGGCCAAGGGGGTCTCCCGGGGAATTTGTGGTAACCGCACGATACGCCGGCGAATTCCGGCTGCCCAACCATCTCGCGGGCGCGGGGCCACGCCTTGCGCCGTTCGCCGCTGCTGGTGCCTACTGAAAGGGATGCAGCAGGCTGGCCTGATCCTCGCCAACCGCGCCTACCTCGACCACGAATCTCCGCGGTGGGCCGATTCCCCTTCTTCCGCGGGGAACGGCGGCCTGCTGGCTGCTGTCCGCCCGGTGATTGCCCCCTGGGATGGGCGTTCCGGGACAACCTGGATTGGCGCAGGGCTGGGGCGCTTCGACCGTGAGTGGACGGACGATCGCGGATTCGAGCTGATCGAGACGCCGCGCGGCCCGCTCCGCCATCGCCGTTTGTACTTCGGCTCCTCCACCTGGCATGGACACTACGCGGAGGTTTCGAACAGCTTCCTCTGGCCCCTCTTCCACCTCGTCCGCCACGACCTGCCAGCGCGCACCGGCTACTACCCGGTCCCTTCAACCCCCGGTGGACCCGACTGGCGCTCGTTCGTGGCCGTGAACACCGCCTTCGCCGAGGCCGCCGCCGAAGAGCGCGAAGCTCCTGGTGCTGGATCCACGACTACCAGCTCTCCCTGGTCCCGGACCTCCTGAGGGAGCGCGGGTTCGCTGGCCGCATCGGTTTCTTCCTCCACATCCCCTTCCCCGATATCGAGACGGCGCGCCCTTACCTGGAGCCCGCCGGATGGGCGGCGTTTCGCAAGGTCGTGGAGGGGATGCTCGGCGCCGACCTGATCGGCTTCCAGACCGCGGCTGACGTCGACCGCTTCCACCGTGCGGCCCTGGAAATGTGTGGTGCAGCGCCGCTGGATGGCGCCGTCCTCCACCACGGCCGGAGGGTGCGGACGGCGGCTTTTCCCGTCGGTATCGATATCGAAGATGTGCTCGACGTTGCCCGGAAGGCGCCCGTTTCTCCACGGGTTACGGCCGCGCGGGCCGCCGGGCTGCCGCTGGTCGTTGGCCTCGAACGCGGGGACTTCACCAAGGGCATTCCCGAACGGCTGGCGGCGCTGACTCGCGCATTCCGGCGCGGCGCACGCTTCGCTTACCTCGGCATCGCGGCTCCGACCCGGGAGGGTGTCCGAGCCTACGACGCATTGGAAGCAGCGGTCGACCTGGCCTTGACCCACGCTCGCGCCGCCGCGGCCTCAGCGGGCGGGACGTTCTCCCACGTCCGCGCGAACGTCGGCTGGGAGGATGTCGTCGCCCTCCAGCGCGATGCGGATGTCGTCTTCACGTCGTCTCTCTCGGATGGCCAGAACCTGGTCCCGCTGCAGGCGGCGATAGCCCAATCGCTCCGCCCACCTGAATCGCGGGCAGTCATCCTCACCGGCCGCGATGCGGGAGTGGCGAGTACGTTCTCGCGATTCGGCTTCGACGGCCTTGTTGCCATCGACCCGCTCGATGAGCCCGCGATGGCCGAAGCGTTTTGCGAGGCCCTCGCAGGCCTCCCCGGAAGGGTGAGCGATCGGTTCATCCAGGACATTCGCCGCCGCGATGCCCACGCCTGGGCGACCGGCTTCCTCGCAGTACTGGAGGGACCATGCTGAATCTCGCCGCCATCGAACAGTTCCGGGGCCTTGCCGCCGCGAGGGGGCCGCTCCTCGTGGCGACTGACCTCGACGGCACGCTCGCGCCAATCGTCGCCCATGCGAGCGAGGCCCGCGTCCCACCGGGCACGCTCGCCGTCCTCGATAGGCTTTCCCAGGCCGCGAAGGTCGCCGTCATCACCGGTCGGGACCTGAACACTGCCCGCCGCATGGTCCCGGTCGAAGGCGTCGTTGTCGTTGGCAGCCACGGGCTCGAAGCATCGTTTGATGACCCGCTCATCCCCGGGGTCGACCGGGTCGCACTGAGCGCGGCCCTCGAATCCATCGAACAGCGGGTGATTTCCGCCTGTCCCAGCTCATACCTGCACATCGAACGCAAGGCAATCTCCACCGCCTTTCACTTCCGCACCGCTCCCGACCTGGAACCAGGGCTGCGGCAGGCTCTCGCGACCCTCCCCGAGGGACTCCGCCTCCGTGAAGGGCGCATGGTCCTCGAAGTCCTGCCCGATGCGCGCGGCGGGAAGGACATCGCCCTCTCGGCGCTCACCCGCCAGCTGCGCGCCCGGGCCCTGCTTGTGATGGGCGACGATGCCACCGATGTCGCGATGTTCCGTGCGGCCCTTTCGCTCGCCCAGACCGAACGTGTGCATGTCATGCTCGTCGGCGTTTCCGGCGGAGCCGAGACGCCGCCCGAGATCACGGAACTCTCCGATGTGGTCGTCCGGTCGACCGAAGAGGCCCTCGAGGGTTTGGAAACGGTGGCGAGGGCTCTGGGAGTCTGACCCGGATATGACGGCCGTCATGCTCCGTGCGGCAATTTAGAGCACAGAGTCCCCCTATTCCCTGGGTCTATACATACGTGTATAAACCGGGGCGTTCCACATAGCGAACATACCAACGGTGAACAGAGGTGCGATATGTCCGGGCCCAACTACTGGCAGCGCAAATACACCCGCAGGGGAATGCTGGCGAAGGGGGCCACGGCGGGCCTGGGGACAGCCGGTTTCGCCCTTGTCGGCTGCGGCGGCGGTGACGACGACGAAGAGCCGCTCGACCTCGAATCGATCCCTACAGCCGATGCAACGAAGCAACAGGAAGCAAAGAGCATCCTCTGGCCGCGCGAAGACACGACCGCCAAGGCCACGAAGGGCGAGATCTACCAGGCCTACACGACGGCAGACGTCACGAACCTTGACCCCCTGGCCTCGCCGTCGTTCACCGCGAACCAGGCGGGTTCGTGGTATTACCCGCGGCTCCTTTCCTACAAGCCGGGTTACAAGGTGCCTTCGAAAGGCGAAGTCCAGGGCTATCTCGGCGCCACATGGGAACAGCCGGAACCGACCCGTGTCGTCTTCAAGCTCCGGCCCAACGCTGTCTGGGAGAACAAGGCGCCGCTGAACAAGCGGGCGATCGACGCGGAAGATGTCGTCTTCTCGTGGAACAAGTTCGCCGCCCAGAACACGTCGCGCAAGGACCTCGCCAAGCTCCCCGATAACCCCTCCGGGCCGGTCGAGTCGGTGAAGGCGATCGACAAGACAACGGTCGAGTTCAAGCTGCAGTACCCGTACGCGCCGTTCCTCAGCGCGATGGCCTACAGCCGCTATCTCCAGGTGATGCCGCGTGAATCCGACGGCGGTTACGACCCGCGCAACGAAGTCCGCAGTGGCGGTCCGTGGATCCTGGACAACTACCAGCGCAGCGTGATCTTCCAGTACCGCAAGAACCCGGACTACTGGGATGCCAACAACGTCCTTCTGAATGGTTTCGACATCCCGATCATCCCGGAATACGCGGCCGGCCTTGCCCAGTTCCGGGCGAAGAAGGTCTGGGGCTTCGCCGTCCGCCAGGAAGAGATCATCCAGGTGAAGAAGGAAGTGCCGGAACTTGCTCTGGACCAGGGCGCGCACGGCCGAACGGCATGGATGACCTACTTCGGCCTCAAGCCGGGCACGCCCTTCGCCGACGACCGGGTGCGCCGCGCGGCCTCGATGCTCATCGACCGCGACCTCTGGATCGACACTTTCTACAACGTCTCCCAGTTCCGCACCGAAGGCTACCCGACGGACGTGCGCTATCACAGCCACATCTCCGCGGGATGGGAAGGCCTCTGGGTGGACCCCAAGAGCAACGACATGGGCGAAGGCAAGATAAACTTCACCAAGAACGTCGCGGAAGCGAAGAAGCTACTCGAAGCGGCTGGCTACACCTCGGCCATCGAGTCCGAGATCGCCTGGATCGCCACAGGTCAGTACGGGACGACATTCCCGAAGAACGCGGAAGTCATCAAGGGCATGCTCGAAGAGTCTGGCCTCTTCAAGCTCAAGCAGGTGAACCCCGACTACCAGACGGACTACCTGCCCAAGTACTACTTCGCCAAGGGAGACTTCTCGGGCATCGCCGTCGGTGCGACCACCGCCTACCCCGAAGTCGACCAGTTCCTGAACGCCTACTACCACAGCAAGGGGGCCCGCCAGAAGACATCATTCCAGGGCACAGTCATCGATCAGAAGTCCGACGACATGATCGATGCCCAGCGCAAGGAACTCGATGCCGGCAAGCGCGCCCAGATCATCAAGGACTGGCAGAAGTACACGGCGACGAAGATGATCATGATCCCCTATCCGGGCCAGTCGCCGGCCTTCTCGCTCTTCTGGCCGTGGATTGGCAACGCGGGCGTCTTCCGCGCCTGGGACACCGAGTCGGGTCGCGACACCACTGAGACGAAGCTCTGGTTCGACAAGAGCAAGTACACCGGCTAGCCCCCACGGAGGATTCCCGCCCATGGGACGCTACGTCACCCAACGGCTCATGCTCGCCGGGCTTACGCTCGTGCTCGTCTCGATCATTGTCTTCACGCTCCTCCGCGTTGTCGTGCCACTCGTGTACGGCGACGCGGTGGACATCATCGCCGCGGAATACGGCGGTACCGACCCCGAACTCGTCCAGCAGCTCAAGGACGACTACGGCCTCAGCGAAGCGCTGGTCCCGCAGTATCTCGGCTGGGCGGGTTCGATCCTGCGGGGTGACCTCGGCGAGTCGCTGTTCAACGGCCGGTCGGTGACCGGCGAGGTTGCCGACAGGTTGCCCGTTTCGTTCGAGCTGGGCCTCGTCGGCCTGATTTCGAGCGTGCTCTTCTCCGTCCCGATGGGGGTGGCGGCAGCCGTCGCACAGAACCGCTGGCCGGACTATTTCCTGAGGACGTCCGCGATCCTGGTGGACTCCATTCCGGGCTTTTGGCTCGCGATCATGATCATCACCTTCGGCTCGATCTGGTTTAACTGGGCTCCACCTTTGAAGTTCGAGTATCTCCAGGACGACCCGATAGCCCATATCAAGATCATGGCGATGCCGGCGCTGCTCATCGGGCTCACGCCGAGCGGCTCGTTGATCCGCCTCGTCCGCACCCAGATGCTCGAGGTCATGCGCCAGGACTACATCCGGACCGCGCGGGCGAAGGGCCTCACGGGCCGCACAGTGGTCTTCGCCCACGCGCTCAGGAACGCCCTCCTTCCCGTGGTGACGGTTATCGGGCTCAGCCTCCCCGGGCTCGTTGCCGGGACCGCGATCTTCGAGTCGATCTTCTCGCTGCCGGGTATGGGACAGTACCTGGTCTCATCGGTCGGCAACCTGGATTACCCGGTGATCATGGCGACCGTCTTCATCTTCTCGGTGTTGATTGTGCTTTCGAACCTGGCGGTGGACGTGTCGTACACGTTCATCGACCCCCGGGTGAGGCTCTGAGATGACCGCCACCCGATCTGGCGCGCTCGACCTCGGCCAGGGCAGATATGTAACCGAACACGCGGCGCCGGTGAAGCTCCTGCTTCGGGCATGGCGTTTCGTGCGTCACCAGCCCCTGGGCACCGTCGGCCTGGTCATCGTCCTCACGTTCATCATCGCGGCCGTGTTCGCCGAACAGGTGGCACCGTACTCACCGGATAAGCAGAACCTCCGCCACCGCCTGGAAGGGCCTTCGGCGGAGCACTGGCTGGGCACCGACTACACGGGACGCGACACGTTCTCACGACTCATCTACGGCGCCCGCATATCGATGATGGTCGGCTTCGGCGCCGTCTTCATCGGCAGCGGCGGGGCCGCGGCGCTTGGTATCGTCAGCGGGTACCTGGGCGGCTGGTCGGACAAGATCATCCAGCGCGTCGTCGAGGCCTGGCAGGCCATGCCCGGCCTCGTGATCCTCCTCACCATCCTCGGCATCGTCCGGCGCATGGATAACGTGAACGTGGTCTTCGCAATGGTGCTGGCCATTGGATTGTTGAGCATCGCCGGCACCTCCAGGGTCATCCGCGCGCAGGTGTTCACCATCCGCCATCAGCCCTATGTCGAAGCGGCGCGTTCGATGGGCGCTGGCCATGTGCGCATCATCTGGTACTGCATCCTGCCGAACGTCTTCCCGCTCATCCTGGTGACCATGACGGTCGGCCTTGGTGGCGTCATCCTCGCCGAGGCGAGCCTCAGCTTCCTCGGCTTCGGTCCGGCAGGCGAGCCCTCCTGGGGCCAGATGCTCTCGATAGACGGCCGGGAGCATATGCGCCGCCAGCCTGGACTCGCCATCTGGCCGGGCGTGTGCATCGCGCTCGCTGTCTTTGGGTTCAACATCTTCGGTGATGCCCTGCGCGACACGCTGGACCCGCGCCTTCGCCAGCGCTAACTCGCGGCCCGGCCACTATCCAGGCTCTCACCCGTGCGAGCGCAAGGTCACGGGAAACGAAACCGGGGGCGCCATGCGGCGCCCCCGGTTGTTCTTGTCGCGGAATGCGTGGGCTAGGAAACGAGCGTCCCGAGGACGCGTTCGACATGGTCCAGCGGGCCCTGCGGCATGCTGATGCTGGGCAGATCGACGCCCAGCTGGCGACGCTCTTCGATACCGGCAGCCACCGTCTCCAGGTCGCCCCAGATAGCCGTTTCCTCCAGCATCCGGTCACCCATCGCGGCCATCAGCTCCGGGTTCGTGCCGAAGGGTGGCGGCTTGTGCGTCTCGGCGACCTTTCGCATCGCAGCGACTTCTTCGCCGAAGCCGTTGCGCGTCAGCATCTCGTGGTAGAAGTCGCCCATGTTGGTGACGTACCACGAGATCGGCCCGGCGGCCTGCATCTTCGCCTTCTGTTCATCGGGGTTGATCACCACCGTGAGAGAGGCGACGCATTCGACTGAATCTGCCGCCCGGCCCGCTGCCTTCGAGGCTTCGCCGATCATCTTCTTGCCGTCCATGAACTTGGACTTCGGCCAGTAGATGGGCATCCAGCCGTCCGCTGCGGTCGCCAGTGACTGCATGCTCTTCGGCGAAATCGACGCCACGTAGATCGGAATGTGCTTGCGCGGCGGCTCGAAGAGCAGCTTGAAGCCGCGCTGGAGCTTGAAGATCTGGCCGTCGTAGAACAGTTTCTCGCCGCTCACGATCGTGTTGATGATCTCGATGTATTCCTTCGTCCGCTGGATGGGCTTGGCGAATTTTTCGCCGTGCCAGTGCTCGATGACACGGTCGCCGGAAGTGCCAAGACCGAGGACGACGCGGCCGCCGGAGAGTTCGTCCAGCGTCGCGGCCGTCATCGCGAGCACGCCCGGAGAGCGGCCGAAGACCGGCGCGATCCCCGTGCCGAGCTTGATCTTGCTGGTCTGCATGGCGATCTGAGTGAGCAGCGAGAACTGGTCGCGCCCCCAGGTCTCCGCGGTGAAGACAGCTTCGACACCGACTTCTTCCGCGACTTTGATTCGGCTGATGACCTCTTTGTTTTGTTCAGGGCTTCCAGCGAAGCCAACCGAGACCGCAAGACGCCTGGGCACTGCGTCACCTCGCGATGATCAGATTTCGTCCGTTGCTTGAAGGGACGGTGGCCAATCTAGCGCACCGCCCTACCCGCGGCAAACGCGCTTCGCCCTGGGAGCGGCCGGATCAGGGTGTGAGGGACTTCGCTGCGGGCGTGTCGCCGTGGGCGTGGTACTCGCAGGGGTGGGCGAGGACGGAGTTGAGCAGCATCCGCGGTGATTCTTTGAGGATGTAGTCGGCCTTGAGCGGCCCTTCCGGCCGGCGCCAGATGAAGTTGCCGTTCACCGCAAACATGAGGTTGTAGCGGATGAAGCGAGGGTCCCGGTCGGTGAACACGCCCGACTCGATGCCCTCCCGGAGGATTCCGGTGAGGAGGCGGTCGTACTCCCGGTCCACGGCCTTTATCCGGGCCCGCGATTCCGGGGAGAGCGTCTTCGGACGGCCCGTCAGCAGCGTGCTGCGGTTGAGCGGTTCCATGCCGATCTCGATCAGGTCTTCCATCGCGGCATACAGGGCCTGCTCGGGAGGCAGCCTGCGCTCAACGATCTTCTCGATGCGCCCAGCTGCCCGAGCGACAGACTCGACGACGATCTCGGCGTAGAGGTCTTCCTTGCTCCGGAACTGGTAGTAGATGACCGCGCGACTGGTGCCCATGTGGGCGGCGACGTCTTCGAGCGTCGCTGCGGCGTAGCTCTTGTCGATTATGACTTCCGCCATGGCGAGCATGATTTCCTGGCGGCGCGCTTGCGTGCGTGCCGGATCCTGTACGCGATACCCGCGCAGCCCTACTTCTTCTGCCATGGTGGCAGCCTACCCCGAGCGGAAGTCTTGACAAGCGTAGCACGCCGCCATAAATTCAGCGTTCCTGTATAAACACGGTTGTTTAAGCGACCGTGAGGGCGATTCGCCCGGGTTATCCAGGAGCGGTTCGCGCCTCGGCTCTCCTTCCTGCCGGTGCGCGTGCCACCCCACTCGTCGATTCCGCCGCGAGTCCAGCAAGCCCTCGCCATCCGGCGAAGGCTTCCTGGGACCTCTCAGGCGTGTCTCGATACCTGGGCGATGGGGCAAAGTCCCCGGCCATGGTGTGGCTCTATGGCCGGGGCTTCGCCCAGGGAATTCCTCTCTCTTCAACACCCATGGCATCCATTCCTGTGCACGGATTCAGCGCCGGAGATCCAGTGCCGTCGGTGTATCGTTTATCTCGATAGATAGCATTGACGCCGTTTAGTTCTCCGGCGTATACACCACCATCAGTCCGAGGGTTGCTCGGGACCAAGGGGGGCACAGCTATGGAACGGGAAAACTACTGGACTCGGCGCATAGAGCGCCGGCGGCTGCTCGGAGGCGCCGGGACTGTGGCCCTGGGTGCGAGTGCATGGGCCCTCGCCGGTTGCGGCGATGACAGCGACGACGGGGATGGTGGCGCGGGGGATACCAACGCCGGCGTCAACCCTGGGACCCAGACCGCGGCAACGCCCACCACGGCCGGCGAAGTCATCAAGAAAGACGGGACTTACAACGCCCGCCAGGGAGCCATCCTCGCCTCCATCAACCCCTATTCCGGCCTGGACAGCGGGTTGCTCTGGGGCTTCACGATCTTTGACCACCTCTGGTACACGCCGCTCGATACCGGCATCCGCGAGAACTTCCTCGCGTCGAGCATCGAGCAACAGGACCCAACGCACTTCACCGTGAAGCTGCAGGACTCGGTCTTCCACGACAAGGCCCCCGCCAACGGCCGGGCGGTCAAGGCGTCGGATGTGAAGGCCAGCCTCGAAGGTGCTGCCAAGCAGACGAAGATTTCCGCCAGTTCATGGTGGACCCAGGTCCTCGACCGCATCGACACTCCGGACGAGAAGACCTGCAACTTCGTGCTCAAGAAAGTCGACGCCTGGACGTTCTCGTCCACCAACGGCGGCAGCCCACTCGCGGGGTCCATCATCCCCGAGGAGATCGCGAAGGATCCCACCTTCATGGACAGAGACCTGGTCGGCAGCGGCCGGTTCCAGTTCGTGAGCCATGAGAACGGCGCGAACTTTAAGCTGAAGCGGAACGAGACCTGGCGAGTGAAAGGCGAGCCATATCTCGCCAACCAGCACTACAAGCTGATCCAGGAGCAGGCGGCCGCCCTGGCCGCGTTTTCGGCCAAGCAGATCGACGGCGTCGGCCTGACGAACAAGCTCGAACGGGAACAACTGGAAAAGCAGCTTGGCAAGGACATCGTTGTCGACAGTGTTGACTCGCGCGCCGTCTGGCTCGTCCAGACTCGCGCCGACGGCGCGTTCGCCGATGAGCGTGTCCGCCGCGCCATCTACCTCGCCCTCGACCGCAAGGAGATGATCACTCTGCTCGCGCTCGGCGAAGGCAAGCTTTCCGGGGCCGTACCGCCGGCCTTCGGCGAAGCGAATACCGCCGCCGAAGTTGAGGCGACCTGGGGGAAGACCGATGTCGCCGAGGCGAAGCGATTGCTCGCAGCGACCACCTTCGACATATCGAAGGAGTACTCGATCAAGTACATCGTGCCGGGCGACACCTACCAGCAGTTCGCCCAGATCGTGAAGTCCCAGCTCGAGAAGAACCTTGGCCTGAAGATCAAGCTCATCGGCGAGGACTTCGGCAAATGGCTCTCACAGTCGCTTTACGGTTCGGACTACGACAGCTTCATCACCTACCCCACGCTCGAATACGACGACCCGAGTTCGTACATCGGCGGTTACGCCAAGACCATTGGCGGTCGCCCGAACTGGGCTGCGCTGGTCGACGATGAGCTGGACGGCCTGGTCCAGAAGCAGAAGGAGATCTTGGACGACAAGGAACGCCGCACGGCCGTCCAGAACCTCCAGAAGCGCGCCTTCGAGAAGGCGGTGCCGTACATCCCGACCATTATCCGGGTGACGAACGCCGCCACCTGGTCGTATGTGAAGGGCCGGGTCGTGGGCAGGGGCAGCTACGGTCTCTTCAACGGCAAACTCTACGTCGATAAGGGCTGACGCCTCGGATGCGCCAGTATGCCCTTCGCCGGCTCGCCTACGTGCCGCTCATCGTGGCGGTGGTCTCGGTGCTGACGTTCTTCACGTTGCGGCTCCCGTTCGCCACTGACCCGGTGCTGCAGTACACCAACCAGAACACGACACAGGAGCAGGAAGACGCGATCCGGGCCGAACTCGGCCTGGACAAACCGGTGCTTCAGCAGTTCGCTATCTGGATTGGCGATGTCCTCCAGGGGAACCTCGGTGAGACCTTCCGGAGTGGCCAGCCGGTCTGGCCCGAAATCCAGCGCCGCTGGCCGGTGAACTTCGAGATCCTGCTGCTCTCTGTGGGGTTCAGCACGGTCTTTGGAGTCGCCTTCGGCGTCATCACCGCGGTGAAGCAGAACTCGCCCACCGATTACGGCTTCCGCATCTTCGCGGTGTTCGGCCAGTCCATCCCGGATTTCTTCCTGCTGATCTTGCTGATTGTCCTGCCCTCCATCTGGTGGAACTACTCACCCCCGGTGGGCGGCCACGTCCCATTTTTCAAAGACCCGTACGACAACCTTCGCCTCTACCTGCCCCCCACCCTGCTCCTCGGAGTCGGCGGCGCCGCGGGGATGATGCGGCTCACCCGCTCGACCCTCCTCGAAGTCTTTCGCCAGGACTACATGCGGACGGCACGGGCGAAGGGGCTGTCTGGACGCCAGGTTGTCGTCGCGCACGGACTGCGGAACTCGCTCATCCCCATCGTCACGTTGCTCGGCGGACATGTGACGGCCCTGTTCTTCGGTTCGCTCATCCTGGAGCAGGTCTTCTCCATCAATGGGCTCGGGCAGTTCTTTCTCGTCTCCGCGTCCACTTCGGACTTCCCGGTCGTCCAGTTCCTCGTGCTCTACAGCGCCGTGGCGATCATGACCATGAACCTCTTGATCGACCTCTCGTACGCCGTGATCGACCCCCGGGTGAAGTACCGCTGATGGCCACCAAGACGGCTTCGAAGGCGGCGTTCGATTGGGCCTTCGTGCCCGCTCGCCCGGGCTGGCCCCGGCGGATGGCGCGCCTGGCGCGGCAGCATCCCGCCGGTCTCTTTGGGCTCATCGTGCTCGTGCTCTTCGTGGTTCTCGGCCTCTTCGGAGAACAGCTGGCTCCCTATCCGGCGGATGAACTGAGCACCGGCACGCCCCTTCAGGGCCCGAGCCTGAGCCACCCGTTCGGACTCAACCAGCTCGGGCAGGATGTCTTCAGCCGGATCGTGAGCGGCGCACGTATCTCGTTCATCATCGCGTTCTGGGCGGTCTTTCTCGGCGCCGGGTCGGGAGCATTCCTGGGCATCCTCGGTGGCTACTTCGGCCGCTGGATCGACTACATCGTCCAGCGCTCCGGCGAGGCCTTCGCCGCCTTCCCGGGACTCGTCCTGTTCTTGATGTTGCGGACTGCCTTTGGCCCAAACTTGAAGACGATCATCATTTCGATCGGCATCGGTGCGCTCTTCGGAGGCAATCGCATCCTGCGCGGCCAGACCATCATCGAGCGGAACCAGATCTACGTTGAAGCGGCCCGCGCCGTCGGTTGTTCCGAATGGCGCATCTTCATGCGTCACGTCCTCCCGAACGTCCTTCCCCTGGTCGTTGTCATCATGAGCGGCGCTATCGGCGCGGCCATCCTTGCGGAGTCGGGACTGGCTTTCCTCGGTCTGGGGCCGACCGAAGCCTCCTGGGGCCGCGATATGTCCGGGACGAACCTCTCGATCGCTCGGACCGGGTACTGGCACGTCGTCGTGTTCCCCGGGATCGCCATCAGCCTGGTCGTGTTGGGCTCGAACCTGCTTGGCGACGCGCTCCGCGATATCTGGGACCCGCGTCTCAGGAAGTAGCTGGCCGGGTGCGGGGCTGACCCGGCGCCAGCCGGATGGCGATGAACACGACGAGGCCGCTGACGGCCGATTCGAGGAGCGGCCCGGCGATGAAATGCCAGGCTTCGAACGCCCGGCCGTTGCTCGCCCAGAGCGCGCCGATCGTCAGGGCCGAGCCGATGACCCCGCCGATAAGGTCGGTCAGGCTGGCGATCCGCGAGCCGGACCGCGCGAGCCCGGCGATGAGCAAAGCGAAGCCCGAATACCCGGTCGCAACCAGGTAAATGAGGCCGACGGCGATCGCGAACAACCAGCCCTGGTCCGTGGCGCCGCCAACGACGTGGAGCGCGAACGCTCCGGCGAACAAGATGAACGTGACGACGATGCCCTTTGCTGCCGCGAACATGCCGAGAGGATAGCAGCCGCGCCGCAGCGATGCCGCGAGCGAACGCGGGACACTCCGGCGCGGGATCCCGCGGAGTGAAGCAGGGTGAAGTCGGGAAGCATGGCGTGCCCGGCGATGTCGAAGTTCCGCTCGGAAGAAAGGCCCTCCCGGTCAGGGGAGGGCCTCCTTACCAACTGATCGATGTGACCGGCCTCAGGCGACGCTCACGACCTCACCTTCGATTACCCCGTCGTCGCCCGTGCCAGTGTCGTCGGGCCTGGAGCGAGCGGCGCCGGGTTCCGAACGGAAGACGTAGAGCTTCTCGGCGAAGTCCACGACGACCTTCTCACCGTCCTTGAAGTCCCCGCCAAGCACACGCTTTGCCAGTTCGTTTTCGATGCGGCGCTGGAGGGTCCGGCGCAACGGGCGTGCCCCGTAGGTCGGGTCGTAGCCTTCGCGTACGACCTCGGCTTTCGCCGCCGCGGTCAGTTCGAAGTCGATCCCTCGCTCTGCCAGCCGCTCCCGCACTTCAGCGATCAGGAGGTCGACGATCCGGTCGAGTTCGGCCTTGGTCAGCGGCTCGAAGATGACGATTTCGTCGATGCGGTTGAGGAACTCCGGACGGAAGAATTCGCGCAGCGCCTTCTCGATCGACGACTGGAGGTTGTCCTGGTCGACGGTGCCATCGGCCCGTTGGGTGAACCCGAAAGTCGCCCGTTCCTGCGCGCCCGTCCCGAGGTTGCTGGTCATGATGATGACCGTGTTGCGGAAGTCCACGGTGCGGCCCTGGCCATCGGTCAGGCGCCCGTCGTCCAGGATCTGCAGGAGGGTGTTGAAGACGTCCGGGTGGGCCTTCTCGATCTCGTCGAAGAGGATGACGCGGTAGGGGCGCCGCCGCACGGCTTCGGTGAGACTCCCGCCCTCGTCGTAGCCCACGTAGCCGGGAGGCGCGCCGATGAGGCGGCTCACCGTGTGGCGCTCCTGGTACTCCGACATGTCGATGCGGACCATCGCGTCTTCGTCGTCGAAGAGGTATTCGGCGAGTGTCTTCGCAAGTTCGGTCTTCCCGACTCCGGTTGGCCCCAGGAAGATGAACGATCCGATCGGCCGCGTCGGGTCCTTCAGCCCTGCGCGGGCCCGGCGGATGGCGTCAGAGACGGCGACGATAGCCTTGTCCTGGCCGATGACGCGGCCGTGGAGGTAATCCTCCATCTTCAACAGCTTGTCCTGCTCGGTCTCCTCCAGGCGCGAGACCGGGATTCCCGTCATCTGTCCGACGAGCTTCGCGATGTCTTCTGCGGTGACACGCATGTTGGTCTCGGGGTGTTCCTTCACCCATTCGCCCTTGCGATCGTTGTACTCATCCTGGAGCTGGAAGATCTCCTGCTTGATGCGCGCGGCGGCCTCGTAGTCCTCTTTCTGGACGGCCGCCTCGGTCTCGAGAGCAAGAGCTTCCAGTCGCTGCTGCAAGTCGCGGATGTTGTCGGGCATCGACTGGGCATCGATGACGTGCTTGCTCGCGGCTTCGTCGATCAGGTCGATGGCCTTGTCGGGGAGATGACGCTCGGTAACGTAGCGGCTCGAGAGGCGCGCAGCCGCTTCGATAGCGTCATCGGTGATCTCCACCTTGTGGTGCGCTTCGTAACGCGGTTTCAGCCCCTTGAGAATCGCGATCGTGTCCTCAACGGTGGGCTCTTCGACGTACACCGGGGCGAATCGCCGTTCCATGGCCGGATCCTTCTCGACGTGCTTGCGGTACTCGTCGAGGGTGGTCGCACCGATGGCGTGGAGTTCGCCCCGGGCGAGGGCCGGTTTCATCAGGTTCGATGCATCGATCGCGCCTTCCGCGCCGCCCGCGCCCATCACCGTGTGGAGCTCATCGATGAAGAGGATGACCTCGCCTTCCGATTGCTTCACCTCGTCCATGACGGCCTTGAGCCGCTCTTCGAACTCGCCCCGGAACTTCGATCCGGCGACGAGGGCGCCCATGTCGAGCGCGAGGATGCGCTTGTCCTGGAGATTGTCGGGGACATCGCCGGACGCGACCTTTTGGGCGAGCCCTTCGACAATCGCCGTCTTGCCCACGCCCGCCTCACCAATGATGACCGGATTGTTCTTCGTCCGGCGGTTGAGGATTTGCATCACCCGGCGCACTTCGACATCGCGCCCGATCACCGGGTCGAGCTTGCCTTCCTTCGCCAGCTCAGTCAGGTCGGTGGAGTACTTCTCGAGCGATTGGTAGCGGCTCTCGGCAGTCTGGCTGGTCACGCGTTGCTTCCCCCGGATGTCCTGGAGGGCCCGGTAGATGGCCTCCTTGTTCACCCCGAACTCGGCGAGCAGCCGGGTAGACCCGCTCTCCTCGTTGTCGGCGATGGCGATGAGCAGGTGTTCGACGCCGACGTACTCGTCCTTCAGGCGTTCGGCCTCGGAGTTCGCTACCTCGAGCATGCGCACGACTTCAGGAGTCGTGTAGATCTGGACGACGTCGTAGGCGAGGGTTGGCAGGTCCGCGACCTGTTTGCCGACGCGCTGGCGGAGCCGGTTCATATCGACGTTGAGCTTCTGGAGCACCTGCTCGGCAAGCCCGCCGTTGAGCGTGACGAGGGCGGCGAGGACATGGGCGACGCCCCATTGGGAGTTGCGCTTCTGGCGCACGATCTCCTGGCTATTGGCGAGGACCTGCTGGGCCTGCTCGGTGAATCTGTCTTGTCGCATCATTGGGTGGGTGCCTCCTTGGCAGGGACTGAACGGCGGAAGGAATGGCGATGGGGTGGATGGCGATAGGGTGGGTGTGGTATCGGTGGCCGGGCCTCGGGCCTCCTCGGCCCAGAACCCTTCTGCCTATGTCCCTCGGTATGGGGCCGGTAGCCGGGTCGAGCGGATCTTGTCCAGCTCGGCCTTTGTCGCTGCCAGTTCTTCTTGCAGCGCCCGGATCTGGGCACTCATGCGCATCATGATTTCGGCCCCGGCAAGGTTGACACCGAAGTCATCGATCCATCGTTGGATGAGCCGGATCCGTTCGATGTCGCTGTTCGAATACATCCGGATGTTTCCACCGGTGCGCTTCGGCTCGACCAGTCCCGCGCGTTCGTAGTAGCGCAGCGTCTGCTGGTGCATTCCCACCAGGCGAGCCGCTATCGAGATGACATAAATCGGCTGCTGGTCGTCGCCGATGCCGTCATCGCTGCTTTCGCGGCGGTTTCGTGCCAAACGTCACCTCCTTCTAGGAATGGGCCATGGTGGCCGCGCGCGCTTCGCGCATCGCTTCGAAGTGTTCGCGCTCTTCGGCCGAGAGCGTTTCGGGCAATTGGATGCGGACCTTGATGAAGAGGTCGCCTCGCTTGCCGCCGCTGCCGAGCACAGGCATGCCTTTGCCGCTGAGACGGATCTGGCGGCCGTTCTGGCTCAATTCCGGAATCCGGAGAGCAACGCGCCCTTCGACGAGCGGGACGGTAACTTCGCCACCGAGTACCGCATCGAGGAGCGGGACATCGACCTCAGCGACCAGGTCGTCTCCCTTCCGCTCGAAGCGAGCGTGAGGGAGCGTCGTGATCACCAGGTAGAGGTCGCCTGCCGCGCCTTTACCGGTGCCGGGTCGGCCTTCGCCTGCGATCCGGACGCGAGAGCCGGTCTTCACGCCGGCGGGGATGCGGACTTCGAGCCGCCGGGGGCGCGTGAGCGTGCCCATCCCCTCGCACGTGTGGCAGATTGCCGCGGCGACCTCGCCCGTGCCGCCACACACGCGGCATGGCTCAGGGGATTGGAGGTTCACCGTGCGGCTCGTGCCGTGATACGCCTCTTCGAGGCTCACTTCGACGGGGGTTTCAATGTCCTGGCCGCGGCGATTGCCTCCGCCTCCGCGCGGTCCGCCCCGCTCCCTCCGGAAGAAAGTATCGAAGACGCTTCCGAAGTCGCCGAAACTCTCCGCACCGGGTGCGGCGCGGAAGCCCCCGCCGCCCCGCCGGTTTGCTTCTTCAATCTGGTCCGCCATTTCCCAGCGGTCGCCGTACTTGTCGTACTTCTTTCGCTTCTCAGGGTCGGAGAGAACCTCGTGGGCCTGGTTCACTTCCTTGAAGCGCGACTCGGCAGCCTTGTCGTTCGGGTTCACATCCGGGTGGAATTTGCGAGCCAGCTTGCGGTAGGCCGAGCGGATCTCTTTCTCATCGGCCGAGCGCGAAATGCCGAGGGCTTCGTAGTAATCGCGTGCCATCGGTCCCACTATACGATGCGGCAGGCCTCTTCACAATCACACTCTGACGAGACTTGATAAAGATATTAGCAGACTACTTGCCAAACCATGCATGTGTTGGCAAGATGGAATCCGAACACCACACCGCATGGAGGTCCACTCACCTATGGCAACCGCACTCACCCGTTGGGATCCTTCCGCCGACTTCGCTGCGATGCGAAACGTGATGGATCGGCTCTTCGAGCAGCCGTTAACGCGTCTCCCCTTCCGCGCCGGCGAAGACCTCGGCAACCCAACCCTCAGTCTCGACGTCATCGAAAACGGAGACACATTCGTCATCAAGGCCGCCGTCCCCGGCGTCGACCCCAAGGATGTCGAGATTTCCGTTGACGAAGACGTCCTCTCCATTCGCGGCGAATTCAGCAAGCAGGAGGAGTCGACCGAAGAGAACTACCTCCGGCGCGAGATTCGCTACGGCAGCTTCCAGCGCCAGCTCCGCCTTCCTCCGACTGTTGAGCCGGAGAAGGCCGCCGCAACCTTCGAGAATGGCCTGCTTACGCTCTCTATCCCGAAGAAGCCGGAAGCCCGCGCTCGTTCCATCAAGATCACGCCCCAGGGAGTGATCGAAGGCGCCGCCCCGCCCGCCCAGAACTAGACGCGGTCCCGCAACAGACGAAGCCCCTCGTTCAGCGAGGGGCTTCTGGCTTTCCGTCAGAAGCGGCGAGTGCGTTGTGGGACGTGACTAAACGAACGGGTGGTCGTCGAACTTCTCACCGCCGGTCACGTGGACGGCGGCGGCCCAGCCAGCGAGGACGCTCACCGTGCCCACGGCAGCGGCGAGGGGGACGAGCAGGGCGTTCGCTCGAACCATCGAGACGGCTAGCCAGCCCGCGCCCACTGCCACCAGGCCGAGCCCGAGGCCCCGCCCAAGCAACGGAGGTTCGGCGATCAGCCGGCGTTGTTCCCGCGGTGCGGGTTCGTGGGGGAGTCCCGGCGTGCCGTGCCCCTCGCCAAGTTCGTGTTCGTGCTCGTGTTCGCTCATGCGAGGCAGGCCAGCGTTCCGGCGAAGTCCCGGGGGTTGAGGTCCAACGGTTCAGCCTCGCTGGTCGGGCGGCAGCATGTTCGGGATGCCGTCCTCGATGGGATAGCGCTCGCGGCACTCCTTGCAGACGATCGTGCCAGTCACGATTTCGCCGCCCTCTTCCTTTTCGACCTTCAACTCCAGGTCGCCCTTGCACATGGGGCAAACAAGGATCTCCATCAGCTGCTGTTGCATGTCCGCATGGTACCGCGCCGGGCCAAACGCGAAACAGTCGCTTGAGCCTTGGCGTTCCGCCGCCAAACTGACGCCAACGTGAACTGGCTCGACATCGTCCTTCTCGGCGCAATTGGGTTCTCGGCATATCGCGGCTACAGCAACGGATTTATCCGGGAACTCGTCTCGATCGCTTCGGTGATCCTGGCGATCCCGCTCGCCGGGATCTTCTACGACGACCTGTTCCCGAAGGTGGAGCCTATCGTCCGAAACGAAGACTTTGCGGCGCTCGTTTCGTTCCTCGCGATTCTCATCGGCGTCATTATCGGCGGCCAGGTTGCGGCCCACATGCTAAAGCGCACCGCCGAAATCCTGAATCTCGGCGTGCTCGACCGGCTTGCCGGGGCCGCCTTCGGCTTCTTCAAGGCGGTCGTCGTGGCACAGGTGTTGCTCATCGCCCTCGTCACGTACCCGCGCCCCGATCTGCGCGAGGACATCGACGGGTCCCAGGTCGCCCAGCGCCTGCTCGACAGCGCACCGACAGTGCTCGCTTTCCTGCCGAGCACGTTCGACGAAGGCATCGACCTCTTCGAAGAACACATAAAGACGCTCGACGACGCCATCGGCACCGAGACACCGGCGCCGTAATCGGGCCGCCGACAACCCTATCCATCGAATCCCGAGAGGCGAACCCCTCGTTCACCCTAGCTCAAGCCAAACCGAATGAACGTGTCGTCCGGCGCCTCGATCGAGAGCAGGGCCTGGCGGAGCTTGTCGGCCATTTCGCGTTCGAGGCTTCGGCCCACCAGGTTCTCTTCTTCGTCCGGGTCCTGACCCGGGCGGTAAAGGTAGTTGCCGGTGAACCTGGTGCTCGCCCAGTGGGGCAACATGTCGCCTGGTTGGAACGGCTGCCGGATGACGGGCACCCGCGTGCCGGGCATTCGGTCCAGGAACGCCCGCTCGTCCGGTCTCGGGAGGTTGGGCGGCGGGTTCGGGATGTGCACCGGCATCGTCGACCAGCGGTTGCTCCACATCGAGATCGGGAAGTTGCCGTTCTCGGGGGCGCGGGCGTACTTCGCCTCGTCATCGACAAGATGGACTTCGCGGCCCCAGACTCCGAGGAGGGCCCACTCGCGCACGCTCTTCGCCGCGCCCGTCACGAGCGGGATGAGCGACTTGCCGTGCGTCCGATGCTCGGGCTCTATCCCGAAGAGGTCGCATAGCGTCGCGAAGATGTCGACGCTGGTCGTCAGCGCGTTGCTCACCGAAGGCTCGATTCCCGGCCAGCGGATCATGAGCGGGATATGCCCGAGTGGCTCGTAGACCGGGACGGCCGGCTTCCCCCAGATATCGCGTTCGCCGAGATAGTGGCCGTGGTCGGTGCAGACGATGACGGCCGTGTCTTCGAGGACACCGTTGCGCTCGAGTGACTCCATCACCTTGCCGAACCAGTGATCGATCATGGTGAGTTTGCCGCCGTACTGGCTGCGCACCTGGAATGCCTGCCGCTCGGTGAGGATGCCTTTGCGCTGTGCCGCGGCATGGTACGGCGGCCAGATCAGGTGGGGGCCTTCCCACGTATCGTCGTACAGCTTCGCGTACGGCTCCGGGGTATCGAAGGGCTCGTGCGGGTCGAACTCGTCGATGAAAAGGAAGAAACGGTCGTGATAGCCGGCGTTTTCGTCCACCCACTTCGCCGCCGCGGCCATCGTCTTTGGGCCAGGGAAGTCGGACTCTTCGCGGAAGTAGCCGCGCGAATTGTCGTATGGCTGCCAGGGCCTCCCGAAGCCCGGCGCCCCCATCCAGGTCGTGTCGGGACGTGTCTTCCAGAGATCGCCTTCGTGTCCGCGTTGGTAGTCCCAAGCGCTGAAGTCCGCGTGGTAGTTCTCTCCTCCCATCTCGAAGAGGTGCGGATGGTCCGAGATCAGCTGGGAAACGACCCCGGCCTTGTGCAGGTGGCGGGTGATCGCATCCTCCCAAATCTCGATCGAGCCCCAGGGGCGCCAGAGAAAGTCGAGGGCGCCGCAGAGGATGTCGTGGCGCGCGGGCATGCAGGGCAGGGAGCCTGCATAGTGCTTCTCGAACTGGATAGCCCCGGCCGCGAAGGCGTCGAGATTCGGAGTCGCAAACTCCTTCCCGCCGTACGAACCGAGCATGTGCCGGTTCAGGCTGTCGAGGAGGATGACGACGGCGTTCTTCGGGCGGGACGGGGCGGCGGCGGATTCGGCTTCCATGCCAGGAGTCTACTCGCGTGCGGACGCCCGGGGATGAGGATTCGCGGACGGTCCTGCGCGCTGTACGATGCGCCGCGATGGCACGTGAATCCAGGCCCCCGATGGGTTACCAGCTGCTCATCGGCCTCGATATCTACGAACGAGGCGATGGCTATAGCCGCGCCCGCATCGTGCTCACGGAAGACCACATGAATCCCCACGGCGTCGTCCACGGGGGTGTTTTGTACTCGATGGCCGACACGAGCATGGGCGGCGCGCTCTATTCGCGCCTCAGCGAAGACGAGTCCTGCGCAACCATCGAAGTGAAGATGGTCTACATGGCGTCGGTCCGCGAAGGCACAGTCGAGTGCGAGACGAAGCTGCTCCACAAGGGGAAGCGGATCGCCGTCCTCGAATCCGAGGTGCGCTCCGGAGAACGGCTGATCGCGAAGGCGCTGGGCACCTTCGCCATCTTCCCGGCGTAAACCCGCCCTACTTCGGCTTCCTGAAGAGCCCTTCCTGGGCCACGCTCGCCACCCGTTCGCCCTTGCGGTTGTACATGCCCGCGATGATGAGGCCGCGGGCCGAATGGGCGGCCGGGCTCTCGCTGACGTAGAGGATCCAGTCATCGAAGCTCGGCGGGCGGTGGAACCACATGGTGTGGTCCAGGCTTGCCGAGGAGCCCCCGGGCATCCAGATGCCGTAGTGGTGCGCGACCGTCGCGACGAGGCCGCTATCGCTGAGGAATACCATGGCCGCGGCATGGATAAGCGGGTCCGGCGGGAGGGCTGCCATCATCCTGCCCCAGACCATCCGCGAAGGCAGCCGGCCGCTCCCGTCGTCTTCGCGCGTCGGCTGGGCGGCGGCACGGAGGTCTACAGGGTTGTTCCAGCGGCGGGCCATCCGGCTGGTCACGGCGGCGCTTGCCGCAGCCATGCGTGGCTCGGCGATGGTCACCCACCACGGCTGGCAGGTTTCCGGGTCTGGCGCCTCGGGCATCGGCGCCTGGTGCGAAACGCCGTCCTCAGGCCCGACGAAGCTGATCGAGGTCTCGAAGATCGTGTGGCCTGCCTGGTGCGCCGTCACTCTCCGCGTCAGGAAATTGCGCCCCTCCCGGATGCGTTCGACCGAGTAGTCGATCGGCTCCTTCGACTGACCGGCACGGAGGAAGTAGGCGTGGAGCGAGTGGACGTTCCCGAAGCTGACGGTCCGCCCTGCCGCGACGAGCGACTGTGCCAGCACAAGCCCCCCGAAAAGGCGCCCTTCCTGCTGGTCGACATCGCCCCGGAAGTTGTCATAGTCCGTAGGCCGCACGTCGATCTGGCGCACCCAGTCGGTGATCGCTTCCTGGGGCGTGAATTGCGAAGTTGGTTCTGTCATGCCACTAGGTTACGAAGTCCTCGCCGCCCAGTCCTCCATCTGCCGCCCACGGCCTATGTTGGCCGCGCCCCTGCCGCTTTCCCAAGCTAGAATCCGCATCGCATGAACCCTCGCCCTCGCGGACAGACCATCGAGCAGCAACGCGAGCGCTTCGCCGCGCTGCCCCTCTATCGCCAGCTTGGCCTCACGCTCGAAGACGTCCGGGCCGGCTTCGCCCGTGTTGTCATGGACACGGGCCCGGTCACCCTTGGGGGGATTGGCGGGAGCGTCCACGGCGGCCTGCTCGCTGCCCTGGTGGATATCGCGATGCTGGAGGCCGTCATCCCGGCCCTCGCCCCATCGGATGAACCCGCCGGTACCGCGGATCTCAATATCACCTACATGCGGCCGGTGCATGGGACGAGAGCCATCGCCGAGGCCACGGTCTTGCGTAAGGGGAAAACCCTCGCAGTGACCGAAGTGACCATAACGGATGATGAGGGGCGGCTTTGTTCGAAGGGTCGCGCAATCTACGTGATCCGGCAGCGGCCGGCTGAGATGTCGCCTTAGCACGTTTCCGTATTGGACGGCAGTCGGGACGAGGCGCTTAGCCTGCCCCGTCGTCCTTTTGGTCGGCGAACGCCGCGTCCACACGCTTCAGCATCTTGTCGGCGCTCCGGAGCGCGGCGCCAATGTCCTCGATCCCGGGCAGGCTCGCCTGTTGGACCACGTGGACGATGCGCCCCGTGCGGAAGCAGACCGTCGTATAGACCAGCGTTGTACCGGAGCCGTCGATCTCTTCTTCGACGAAGAAGCCGTTCGATTGGTCGGCGATGTCCGGCACGATGAAGGGGTCTAGCTGGACGTTGAGCGAAAGAGGCAGCCCGCAGGCGAAGCGTTCGGTGGATTCCTTCGCCGAGCCTTCGTTCGTGTAGAGCGTTGAGACCGAGCGGATATTGAGGACGGCGCCGAACTGTGGCGGGGTCGCTTCCGTCACCCAGTTCTTCAGCCACCCCTGGGCTTCAAGCTGGCGCACGGTCGCTTCCGGGTCGTCGCTGCCGAAGATCTCAGCCCATTCCTCCGGCCCGAACGAATAGCCCGGCGCCTGCTCGAAGTTGGCGGGCAGGTCGCTCACCTGGAGGGCCATGGCCTCGAGGTCGTAGGCATCATCGCCCCGGTTGGAGTCGTAATCCGTTCCCTGGTCGCAGGCCGAAAGCAGCACTGCACCCACCAGGGCCAGGGCTATTACGCGAAACGCCATCGATGATGTCCTTGGGGCTGGATTGCCATATCGTACGCCAAAGCTTGGTAAGCACGGCGTGAGACCGGCCTCCGGCCGCTGCCAGGAAGGAACCACCCCATGGCCCTCAGCGTTGAAGACCAGCTGGCGATTCAGCAGCTCTACGCGAAGTACAACCACGCGATCGACTCCGGCGACGGTGACGCCTGGGCAGCCACCTTCACTCCCGACGCGACCTTCGTTTCAGCCTCCGGCACGTTCACCGGCACTGAGGCGCTCACCGGATTTGGCAACTCGCTCGCCAGGCGCTTCAAGCTGCGGCACTGGACCAACAACCTGGTGCTCGAAGGCAGCGCCGGCGAAGCCACGGGTTCTTGCTACCTGGTCCTGTACCGGCTCACGCCGGGCGAGCAGCCGCCCGCTTCGATCCTGACCACCGCCATCTACACAGACGAGCTCGCGAGGGGCGCCGATGGCGCGTGGCTTTTCACGAAGCGCGCCGCTGTTGGCGACTCCTGAGCCACCAAATGACGCGTCGTCTGTTCGTGCGCCGCTTTAGGCGCCCCCTGCCATGAAGTTCGTGCTCCTCGCCCTGGTGGTGTTCTTCGTCATCACCGTTGTGATGGCCGTGGTCTTCCGAGACCGCCGGGCGAAGAGCCGCCTTCGCTTCATCGCAAAAGTTGGCTGGGCTTACGTCATCGCTGTCGTCCTGCTCGCCGCCTGGCGTCTCTACTCCGGGTGATGCCATGCGGATACTGATCGCGCCCCAGGAGTTCAAGGGCAGTCTCGCCGCTGATGAGGCTGCCGCCGCGATCGCCTCCGGCATCCGCTCTGTCCACCCTGACTGGACCCTCGATAGCCTGCCGATGTCCGACGGGGGCCCCGGGCTCCTGGACGCGATGCGCCGCGCCGTGAAGGCCGACACGATGGCTGCGGTCGCCGAGGATGCTCTCGGCCGCAAGGTGCTTGCGCGCTACGTCCGAATTCGGGCGACCGGCGAGATCGTCATCGAGGCAGCCCAGGCGAACGGACTCCTCCATGTGAAGCCGGGCGAACTCGACCCGTTGCATGCCGACACATTCGGGGTTGGCGAATTGATCCTCGATGCGGCGAAGGCCGAGCCGCCGCGGATCATCATCGGTGTTGGCGGCAGCGCCACGACCGATGGCGGCGCCGGGATGGCGCGAGCCATGGGCGCCCGGTTCCTCGATGAAGCCGGCAACGTTCTCCCCCGTGGGGGCGCGGCCCTGGCAGATCTGGAGCGCATCGACTGGCAGCCGCCGACCGTCCTCCGTGGCATCGAGTTGCTGGTCGCCACGGACGTTTCGAATCCACTCTGCGGCCCGGACGGCGCCGCCCGCGTTTACGGGCCACAGAAGGGCGCCACACCCGCACAGGTCGACCAGCTCGAAGCTGCGCTCTTTCGGTACGCCCGGGTACTCCGCCGTCACTTCGGAGTCGACGCTGCGAATGTCCCGGGCGGGGGCGCCGCCGGCGGGCTGGCGGCCGGGCTGGCCGTGTTCCTCGGCGCCCGCATGCAAAGCGGGTTCGACCTTGTCGCGGCGACCACCGGGTTCAACCACCGCCTCGCAGAGGCCGATCTTGTGGTCACCGGCGAAGGCCGGTTCGATAGCCAGTCCACCCGGGGAAAGGTCACCGGTCGGGTCATCGAGGCGGCCCGGACCGCGGGGAAGCCGGTTGTCGTCTTCGCCGGGTCCAGCCTCTCTACGGGCGGGGTGGAGGTCAGGACCATCACGAACATCGAACCCGACCCCGTGGCGTCGTTGGCACAAGCTCCGGAGCTGCTCAAGAGGGTCGCTGCCGGCTGGGCGGCAACGCTCTAAGCCGATGCCGCCGGGCCAAGGTCGTTCTTGTGCGCGGCGCCGTCCTTCATGATGACCCGCAACTTCGCGGCATCCTGGAGGACTTTGATATCGGCGAGGGGGTCCCCCTCCACGGCCAGGATGTCGGCCCGCAACCCGGGAGTGATGGTCCCCGTCACTTTCCCCAGTCGCGAGCACTCGGCGGCGGTCGCGGTGGCGGCGACGATCGCCTGCATGGGTGTCATCCCCTGCTGCACCATCAATTCCAGTTCCTCGGCGTTCGGCCCGTGCGGACCCACCCCCATGTCGGTGCCCATCGCGATGCGGACGCCCTGCTCGACCGCGTAACGGAAGCTGGCCTGGTGGGATTCGAGGACTTCCTTCGATTTTCGGACGCCGTAGGCGGGCATTGAACCGGGGTTCCGCTCGGTCAGACGGAGCACCCAGACGGGCGCGACCAGTGTCGCCACGAGAAAGGTCCCTCGCGCTTTCATCTCCGCGATGGTGCGCTCGTCCAGGTAGATCCCGTGCTCTATGGACTCGACGCCTTCGAGGACGGCGTTGAGGATGCCCTGTGTCGCCTGGGCGTGCGACATCACGGTCTTGTGAGCGGCGTGCGCCTCGTAAACGACGGCCCGGATCTCCTCGCGGGTCATGCCGGTCGCCCCGGGCTCGTCGTTGGGAGAAAGCACGCCCCCGCTGGTCATGATCTTGATCTGGTCGGCGCCAGCGCGAAGGATCTCGCGAGCTGTCTTACGCGCGCTTTCCGGCCCATCGACGAGGTTCTCGGGCAGCTCGGCGTTCGGCACGCGGATGCGCACGCCGTTCGGCATCGTGGCGTCGCCGTGTCCGCCGGTCTGGCTGATGGCGCTGACGGCGATTCGCATCCGGGGTCCGGGGAAGAGCCCCTGTTCGATAGCCATCTTCACGCCGCGCGGCGTGCCGCCAGCGTCCCGGACGCTCGTGAATCCCGAGTCGAGGGTCTTCCTCGCATTCCCGAGGGCCTCCGCAACCGTGAGACTGAACGGTGTCGCCAGACGTTGCTCCATCGTCTTCGGCGGGTTCGACGCCAGGTGGACGTGGCAGTCGATCATCCCGGGCATCACCGTCAGCCCCGAGGCGTCGATCACCTGGGCTCCGTTCGGTATGCCACCGGACTCGCGCACTTCGGTGATGGTGTCGCCCTCGATGATGACCACGGCCCCGCGGACGGGGTCCCGGCCGCTGCCGTCGATGAGTCTGCCGCACTGGATTGCGAGAGTCATACGTCCTCCTGATTGGCCGTCCTGCTACCAGGTTGCTCCGCTCGGCTTCGGCGAACCGGCAGGCGCACTGGCGTAGTCCTCAAACGGGCTGTCACGCCAGTCGAGCGCGGCTTTCAACCCTTTTTCGCGGGACATTCTGCCGAATGTACCTCCCCCGGGCCGGGCCCGGCCAAGCTCCTGGATGTCGGCGCCCACCTGCATCGAGGTCCGCATGCCCATGATCTCGTATGCCCGGTTGACCTGGCGCTTGGTCATCTGGAGCATCGGGCTATCGATGTTGGCGATGCGCTCGGCAAAAGCTTCGGTGACCTTGCACAGCTGGTCGACAGGTACCGCCCGGTTCGCCCAACCGATCTCGACGGCTTCCTTCCCGGTCACGCTGTCGCCCGTGTAGAGCAGTTCGCGCACCTTCTTCTGGTGCATCTGCCAGGGGTGATAGAGGACGTCGACCGGGGTCATCGCACGGACCGGCGGGTAGCCGATGATGGCATCTTCAGCCACGAACATCAGGTCGCACATCGTCGCCAGTTCCGTGCCTCCGGCAAGGCAATAGCCATGGACCTGGGAGATGACCGGCTTGGTCAACTCCCAGATCTGCCAGTACCCGCTCAGGAGATGTTGCGGCCATTGGCCCTGGCCCGGGTGAATTGGTCCGACGCTGGGAAGGCCGCTGCGCTTTTCGACGTAGTCGCGGTCGTCGTTGGCCTGGGAGATCCCGCTCAAGTCGTAGCCGGCGCTGAAAGCGCGGCCGGAGCCTCGGATGATGATGACCTTCACTTCAGGGTCGAGCTCAAAATCCTTGAGGGCATTGAAGAGTTCGGCGCGGAGGTTGTGGCTGAGGGCGTTCATCTTCTCCGGCCGGTTGAGCTGGATGACGCCGTGGCGGTCGTTCTTGCTGGTCAGGATGTCGAGGTAGTCGGGCATAGCGCCCGGATTCTGGCCCGACGGACGGGGTCCTGTCGAACGGCTACCGGGCAGCCGCCTGGAGTGTGGTCCCGCCGATATCCATCTTCACGAACGCCTGGTCGCCCTCTACGGTGATCTCCGGACTGAAGGCCGAGTCCCGGAAGAGTGTCAGCATCGAATCGTTCTCGCAGAGCACCACCGCCGTCAGCCGTTCGTAACCACAGCGGCGGGCCTGTTCGACGAGGCGGTCGAGGAGCAGCTTGCCCATGCCCAGGCCTTGCATGGCGTCTTCGACAACGAATGCCACCTCGGCGGAGCGCCGGGACTCGGCTTCGAACCGTCCAACCCCGCGGATCTCGTCTTCGCCCGGAAGGCAGACGACGAACGCGCAACGCTTCTTGAAGTCCACAGTGCACAGGTGGTGGGCGAACTCCGGGGAGAGGCGGCGAAGCGGGGTGAAGAACCGCAAACGGGTGGTGTTCACCGAGAGCCGCGAGTGAAACTCCATCAGGTGACCGGCGTCTTCCGGAGCGATCGGCCGGATGCGCACCTCGCGCCCATCGCGAAGCATCCCGATCTTCTCCCCGGGCGGTTTGGCCCTCATCCCGCTCAGTATCCGTTACGCCGCGCGCATTTGGCGTGAACGGCTATCTGCAAATTGCAGATAACTATGCCCGGCCTCCGCCGCACCTATCACCGCAGGCTCAGAGCTTGCGCTTCCAGTAGTCGAGGATGACGTTGAAACGGTCGACCCGGTGGCTGGGGCGCCCGTTGCGAGACAGTTCGTGGTCCTCATCCGGGAAGCGCACGAATTCGACATCCTTTCGCCGTTGCTTGAGCACGACGAAGAGCTGTTCCGCCTGGGAGATCGGGCAACGCAGGTCCACCTCGGAGTGGAGGATGAGGACAGGCGTCTCGATGTGCTTCGCGTATGTGAGCGGCGATTGGCGCAACACCGCCTCCAGGTTGTCCTGGATGGTTGCGTCCGGACCCAGGTACTGCCGGTTGAACGTCCCGCCGATGTCGCTTGCCCCTTGCATCGAATACCAATCGTTGACGGCGCGCTCGCTGATCGCCGCTTTGAAGCGGGTGGTGTGCCCGATGGTCCAGGTCGTCATGAACCCGCCGTAGGAGCCGCCCATCACGCCAAGCCGGTCGCGGTCGGCCCACGACGCTCGTTCGAGGGCTGCATCGAACGCCGCCATCACGTCCAGGTAATCGGGGCCACCCATGTCACCGACCAGGGCGCGCGCGAACCCGGTGTCCTGCCCGGAGCTTCCGCGCGGGTTGCAAAAGACGACACCGTAGCCAGCCGCCGCGTAGATCTGGAACTCGTCGAAGAAGGTCTCCCCGTACTGGCCGAACGGGCCGCCGTGGACATTCAGGATTAGCGGGTACTGCTTGCCGCTCTCGAATCCGTGCGGCTTCATCAGCCAGCAGTCGACCTCGGTCCCGCTCGCCGTTCCGACCACGAACTTCTCGGCTGAGGCGAGGCCGATCTCCTCGCGCCAGCCGGCGTTGAAGTGCGTCAGTTGGCGCCTGGCGCCCGTTTCCAGGTTTACGACCGAGAGTTCAGAAGGGGAGAGCTGCGTGCTCGAGACTACGGCTGCCCGGAGGCCTGCCCGGTCCACCGAGTACCAGGCGGTCATTGCCGGCTCCCTGGCCACCCATCGCCCATCGGCGGCGCTCCCGGCCACCCAGAGCGACGACTCTCCCCGGTCCGCGGCAACGGTGAGGATCCCGCCGCCTCTGAGCCAGTTCGGTTGTGCGACGGCCCCCGGGAGTCCTCCGGCGCCCATCTCGCGATCGATCCCGCCGGACGCGTCCGTCTCGCCGGTCCCATCGACCCCGATGAGCCTCAGTGTTCCGTTCGCCGGCCAGTCGGGGTGGTGGATGTGCGCGATCTTTGCCCCATCGGGCGACCACGAAGGCGCACCGCGCGCCCCGGAAGTCGTCGTCACCTGCCGCGCTTCCCCGCCGGTTGCAGGGACCACCCAGAGGTCGCTCGCACTGTCGAACTCGCGCTCCGCGTGCCGGGCAGACACGAAGGCAAGCGACTGTCCATCGGGCGACCATGCCGGCTGGGTGTCGTCCCAGTCGCCTTCGGTCACCTGCCTCGCCGCGCCGGTCGCTACCTCCACCACGAAGATGTGGCGGCGCTGATCGTAGGTGAAGCCCTGGCCGTTCAGGCGGTACTTCATCGAGGCGATGCGCCGGTACGGTTTCGCCTTCTTCGGGTCCGGGTCCGGCGGTGTGCCCGTCTTCGCACTCAGGGCGATCCGTGTGCCGTCGGGCGACCACGTCGGCACACCGGCGCCGAGCGGCATTTTCGTCAGCAGCCTGGACTCGCCGCCCGTCGCGGGCATGACGGCGAGTTGGGGCTTGTCTTCGCCCCTCTCCGAGACGAACGCGAGCATCGAGCCATCGGGCGACCAGCGGGGCGAGGTATCGCGCCTTGCGCCCGCGGTGAACTGGCGTGGCTCGCCGCCGCCAGTGTCGACGAGCCAGATGGCTGAGCGGTAGCTGTCCGTCTCACGGTCCATCCGCGTGACAACGAAGGCCACCCGTTCGCCGTCAGGCGAAATGTCCGCTTCGCCGATCCAGTGAATGGCGTAAAGGTCATCGGGGGTCATTGGGCGCATGGCATCGCTCCGCTGGGGAATGCGGCATTGTGGAGGAGATTCACGACCGCTGGTAGTAGCGACCAGGCGCTTCGGGGTAGTTCCGCATCGATGTGCCGCACGCTTGCAGTGCCGCTGGAGAGCCGCGGACCGGACAGCCCTACCCCATCGCGAGTGCCAGGTTGATCATCGCGCGGACGCTGTAGCCGCTCGCACCCTTGCTTATCCACCCCTTGTCGCCCGACATGATGTCGACGCCGGCAATGTCCATGTGGACCCAGGGGGTGTCTCCAACGAACGGCTCCAGGAATTTCGCCCCGACGATTGTTCCCGCGCCGCGGGTCCCGGTGTTCTTGCAGTCGGCGACGTCGCTCTTGATGAACTCGTCGTACTCCTTCCACATGGGCAGGCGCCAGGTCCTCTCGCCCGCGGCTGCGGCCCCCGCTTCGAGCCTCGAACAAAAAGCGTCGTTGTTCGTCATCAAGCCATAGGCGACATCGCCGAGTGCGGTCGTCACGGCGCCGGTCAGTGTCGCGACATCGACGATGGCGGCGGCGCCGAGTTCCTTCGCCCAGCAGAGGCCGTCGGCGAGGACCAACCGCCCTTCGGCGTCCGTGTTGATCACCTCGATCGTGCGGCCATTCATGGCGCTCACGACGTCCCCAGGCTTGGTGGCATTGCCGCCCGGCATATTCTCGGTGCAGGGAGCGATAGCCACGACATTGAGCTTCGGCTTGAGCCCGGCGATCGCTCCCATCGCAGCGATGACGGAGGCCGCGCCCGTCATATCGGCCTTCATTGCTTCCATGTTCGCCGCCGGCTTGATGCTGATCCCGCCAGTGTCGAAAGTGATGCCCTTGCCGACCAGCGCGAGGTCGTAGCCCTTGCCCTTCCCGCCCTTGTACGCCAGCCTGATCATCTTCGGCGGTTGGGCGCTTCCCTTCGCGACGGAGAGGAACGACCCCATGCCCTTCTTCTCCATCTCATCCCGCTCAAGGACTTCGATTTCGAGCTTGAACTTCCTCGCGACCTCCGCGGCTATGGCGGCGATGCCGGTGGGGGTGAGGTGGTTCGATGGTTCGTTTGCCAGGTCCCGGGCGAGGTTCGTCGCCTCGGCCATGGTCACGCCCTTCGCGGCCGCCGCACTCATCGCCTTCACCTGCGCAGGATCGTGTTCGACCAGGGTGACCGTTGTGATCTCGGCGCGATCTTCCTCGGCCTTCTTGTGCTTCAGGAAACGGTAGTTGCCGAGGATCGCGCCCTCTGCGACGGCCTGGGCGCAGGCCTCCGGCTCCAGCCCACCGATGCCGGCGCCGTGGGCGATCGTCGCCACCGTCTTTATCCCGGGTCGTCGCAGGGCACGGACCAGGTTCGCCGAGAGGTTCCGGACGGCATCCACATCGAAGTCCTTTTGCTTCCCCAGTCCGGCGACCACAACGCGCGGGGATTTCAGCTTGCCGAACGTGTGGATGGTGGTGATTTCGCCGGACTTGCCGCGGATGTCCCCCTGGGCGATGAGCTTCGAGATCGCACCATCGAGCGCTTTGTCGACCGCGCCGGTGGCGCCCCCCGGGGCAGTCACTCCCTCGAACAGGTTCACAACGATGGCGTCGGCGGCCGTCTTGCTGATGTCGCCGTTGGATACTTCGAAGTTCAAACGGATCCCTCCGGAATGGTTCGTTGGTAGATAGAGCGTGCAGAGTGTAGGCGGCTTACGGAACGGCGGGCAAAGAGAACACCCGCGATGAGTGCGGTACGCTGAAGCGATGGCCGCTATCTCGACCACGCGACCCGGCCGGGCTCGGAGGGTCTGGGACCTCACTGGCCGCGTCGGCCTGCACGAAATCGTGGTCGTGGTCGTGGCGTTTCTTATCTACTTCGCCATTCGCGGCGCCGTCGTGGACCGTGCCGGCGACGCCATGGTCCGCGGGATCCGCCTGATCGAGCTTGAACAGCGCTTCAGCCTCTACCACGAGCGCGAAATGCAAGCGGGGATCCTGGACCACTTCTGGCTCATCAAGATGATGAACTGGGTGTACTTCTGGGGCCACATGCCGCTCGTCATCGGCGTTGCCGCCTGGCTCTACATCTGGCACCGGAAGGCGTACTTCGTCACCCGGAACGCATTTCTCGCTTCCGGGGCGATCGGCGTCGTGATGTACTGGCTCTTCCCCGTCGCTCCGCCCCGGCTAATCCCGTTCGCGGGGTTCATCGATACGATGGCCGCGTTTGACCGCGTGGGATACAACGCCCAGGAAGCCGAAGCTTTCGTGAACCCGTTCGCGGCCGTACCAAGCCTCCACTTCGGCTGGTCGCTCTTGCTTGGCGTGGTCATCGCGTGGGTGTCCCGCCACCCGCTGAGCTACGCGTTTGCCTTCGCCTGGCCCGCGGCGATGTTCTTCTCGGTAGTGATGACCGGGAACCACTTCATCCTGGATGCCGTTGCGGGGGGAATCGTGTCGTTCGCTGGCCTGGGGATCGCCCTCGGCATCGCGAAGTACCTCCAATGGCCGGACCTGCGGCCTTCTGGAGCCGCCGTGCCGCCCGGGTGACCATGAGCTATGTCCTCATCGTCGGGCCGCCGGCCGTAGGCAAGGCTACCGTCGCGCGCGAGGTAGCGCGCCTCACGGGCTTCCGCTTGGTGCCAAACACGCTCACGGCGGAGATGCTGCTGGATGTGTTTCGGCGGTCGGAGCGGCCGTTCTCCCGGCTCCATGTCGAATTTCAGCAGCGCATCCTGGAAGAGGCCGCCGCGGCCGGAGTGAGCCTGGTGGGCACCGCCGCCTGGGCTTTCGACGAGGAGCTCGACTGGGCAATCTCCCGATCGCGGTTCGAAGCAGTGCGAATCCATGGCGGAAAGACCTTCATCGCTGAACTCGAAGCGCCGTTTGTAACCCGGTTAGTTCGGAACCACTTTCCCGACCGGGTGCGGGCGAAGCCGAACCAGCAGGCGACCTTGACTGATGACGTGATGCGCGAGATGGAAGCGAAGTACCGGCTTTCGAGCGACTCCGGCGAGCTGGACGAGTTCGGGCCGTACCTGCGCATCGACACGACAAGAGTGAGTGCGGGAGAGGCGGCGAGGCTCATCGTCGCCGGTTTCGGCCTCCCCCTTACCGGTTAGCCCGCCGGCTGGAAGAGTTCGACCGGGTTTCCGGACGGGTCATCCAGCACCGTCTGGGCGCCTCCGGGGCCGCGGATGATCTCGTTGCGAAAGGTGATGCCGGCGGCGCGGAGCTTCGCGGCCTCCGCCTCGATGTCCTCGACGATGACCTGGAACCGTGTCCAGCCGCCCGGCTCGGGCACGCGGCCGTCCGGCATCGGCCGGGCCGCCGAGCTTGCGGCACCGCTCAACAACAGCAAGAGGTTGCCATTCCGCACGGCAGAGAACGCCGGCGATTGGGGCCCTTCGGGCGAAAACCCAAAGTGGCCGGCGTAGAACGCGACGGATGCCGGGACATCCTTGACGATCAGGCGGACGCGAACAGTGCTATCCATGGACATTCTCCTTAGTTGAGTCGAGTTCGAAAGGTCGAGGTTCGACCTGCGGCATGCGCCGCGAGCTCCGCGAATGGGCGGAGGCGCAGCATCAGTTCGTCGACGGTCCGTCGGTACGCCTGCAGGCGCACCGCCTCGGTCCCCGTCACCTCGGCGGGGTCTTCGAGGCGCCAGTGGAGCGAATTGTGGGGGCCGGGAAGCTCCGGGCACTGTTCGCGTGCCGCGTCCGAGAGCGTGATGACGTAATCGAACGTGAGGTGGGCGAGTTCGTCCACGCACTTGGAGCGGGCCCCGCTCCAATCGATGCCGCCCTCGGCGAGCGCGCGGACCGCCATGGGGCTGATCCCGCGAGGGGTGATACCGGCCGAGCGCGCGTCGAAGTCCGTTCCGCCGTAGCGCCGAAGCAGCGCCTCGGCAATCTGGCTACGCCCGGAGTTCCCGTTGCAGAGAAAGAGGGTCGATATCGGCCCCTGTGCCCCACTGCGCGGGGTCTTCGGATCCGGACGCGTCTCGGCGATGGTGGCCTCCAGGTCGCCGAGCTCGGCCTCGAGGCGTCCGAGTTCTTCGCGGCGACGCGAAACCGCCTGGCGGTGCTCCGCCAGCACGCTGCTGACTGCCGGGTCTGCCGCCCCGTGTTCCATGCACAGCCGGGCGAGCCTCCCTGCATCGGCGGGCGCCAGCCCGACCCGGCGCAGCGTGGTGACCAGCTGGAGCAGCCGGAGGTCCTGGTCCGAATACTCCCGGTAACCGTTCTGGTTCCGCGAAGCCGCGGGCAGGACGCCAACCGTTTCGTACCAGCGCACGCCCGATGGCGACAGCCCGGCGCTGCGGGCGAGCTGGGAAACGTTCATGGCTGCACCATAAACCTTACAGTTACTGCAAAGTCAACCCCTTCCACGTTCGCTCGATAAATTGCTAGCTTCGGTGATCGATACGCCGTATACTCCGGCTCGGTGGCATACGGAGGACTCCGAATGCAAACGGCGACCTACCGCGCGGAGCTGTCCGCGCGTTTGCGCCAGGTAACTGACGACATTGCCTGGGCGGTGCGGGGCACCATCGAGGACCAGGCCCATTACAAGCCCGCCGACTACGAATGGTCGATGCACGAGCACCTTTCGCACCTGCGCGATATGGAGCAAGAGGTGTACCTCCCGCTCTTGCGCTGGGCGACCGTGCCCGAAATGCTCGACCCGCTCGACTACAGCCGGCGTGACTGGCACAACTTCCGCTACAAGCCCATGGAGCCGCTCGCGAGCATCGTCGGTGACATCCAGCGCATCCGCGACGAAGAGCTCGCGATCTTCCGGGACATGAACGACGTCACCTGGATGCGGTACCGGAATGACACGCGCTGGGGCCCGCTCACCTGCCAGTGGATTGCCGAGCTGATATATCGCCATGCGCTGGACCACCTCCAGGGCATGATGGCGTTGAAGCAGGACGTGAACCTTGCCACACTTCAACCGCCGCCGATCGTTGTCGGCGGCTACATTGGTGGAAGGACCTAGAATCGCCCATGCGGCTCCGCAGCATCGTCTCTATCCCGGCCTCCGGCGCGGGGCTCTCGGGCGCGCTTGAATCCCAGGCTGACGCCGTCCTCTTGACGCTCGCCGATGACAATTTGCCCGTCGACGACCTCCGCAGTGCGGCTACCGCCGCGGTCGCCGAAGCGGCACGCGCGGGCAAAGCTGTACTCCTCGCCGTCAACCACCCCCGCACGCAGCTGTTGCGCGGAGACCTGGAAGCGGTGCTCAGCACCGATGTGAAAGCGGTGGTGCTGCACCACGCAGTCGAGCCGCAGGACGTCCGCGACACCGCCGTCCTCCTGCGCGAGTTTGAACTGCAGCGGGGAATCGAGCCCGGCGACACCCTGCTCTTCCCGATGGTTGATACCGCTCGGGGGCTGCTGCGCTGCGGCGAGATCGCCTCAGCGGCGCCGCGCGTCGGAGGCATCGTCTTCCACTCGCGTCACTACGCCCACGACGTGGGGGCGCGGGACGAACAGAAGGGTGACCGTCTCGCGCACGCGCGCGGCCAGGTCGTCGCGACGGCTCGTGCCAATGGCGGCCTCCCCCTGATCGTCGCCGACGGGCTGGAGGCGCAGTACCTCTCGCAGTACGGGTTCGCCGGGATCATCCTCCGCGAACTGCGGAATGTGCCCGCCGCGAACGCCGCCTTCACCCCGTATGACGAAATCCGCACCCAGCACCAGCAGGCTCTGGAACGTTTCGAGCAGGCCCGCATCGAGGGCCTGTGGGTTGCGCGCCATGGCGAACGCATCGTCGATGCGGCCGCAGCGCGTCGATCCCGGCGGGTGGTGGAGTAGGGTCCGCCCTCTACCCTGCCCCTACCGTGTGGCGGCTCCAGAGCTTCAGCGTCTCGCGTACCTTGTCGACCGTGGCGTTGTCCATTGTGGCGTCGTTGAAAACGCAGTCGTTCAGGTGCTTTTCGAGGACGAGGAGACTCGCACTTTCGAGGCCCGAGCGGACAGCGAGCAACTGCGTCAACACGTCCTCGCAGCAACGGCCGTCTTCGAGCATATTGCGCAGGCCGCGGACCTGGCCCTCGATCCGCGCCAGCCTGTCAAGGAGCTTCTTCGTCTCTTCTGGTGTCTGCATGGGGCCCTCCAAGTGTTGACAATCATACCCCATGGGGGTATCTTGTGGCTACATCTCAACGGGACCCGGTGTACAGGGCCTCGAAAGGAACACACACAATGTCCGATGTCCGCGAAACCACCGATACGACCTGGGATGCCGATGTCCTCAAGGCCGACCTTCCCGTCCTCGTCGACTTTTGGGCGCCCTGGTGCGGCCCCTGCCGCATGGTCGCCCCGATCGTCCAGGAGCTCAGCGAGGAGTACGCCGGCAAGCTCAACTTCTTCAAGATGAACACCGACGAGAACCCCACGGTGCCGAGCAAGTTCGGCATCCGCAGTATCCCTTCGCTGCTGATCTTCAAGGGTGGCGAACTCAAGGGGACGGTCGTCGGCTTCCGCCCGAAGAGCGACCTCAAGAAGCGTATCGAAGAGGCGCTCGTCTAAGGGTTCGCGTACGTGAGCTGAATAGGAAAGGCCGGGAATCCCCGGCCTTTCCCGTCTCCAGGAGGAGGGGCCCACAGCTATGGACAGGTACGACATCGCCATCATCGGCGGGGGCGGTGCCGGCCTGACGGCGGCCGTGTACGCCGCACGCGCCATGCGCTCCACGGTGGTATTCGAAGGCAACGTCACCGGCGGCCAGATCGCCACCACCGACGTTGTCGAGAACTTCCCGGGCTTCCCAGAAGGCATCAACGGGTTTGACCTGGCGCAGAACATGCTCAGGCAGGCCGAAAAGTTCGGCGCCACCGTCGAGTACTCGCGTGTCGAAAGACTCGATCGTGCAGGAGACGGGACATTCGCCGTGGCGACGGAAGCTGCGGTCTATCGCGCGAGGGCGGTCATCGTGGCGGCCGGCGCCGACTACAACAAGCTCGGCGTGCCCGGTGAAGACGAGTTCGTCGGCCGCGGCGTGAGTTACTGCGCGACCTGCGATGCGGCGTTCTTTACGGGCCAGGACGTTGTCGTGGTCGGTGGCGGCGATGCGGCGGTCGAAGAGGCGCTCTTCACCACCCGCTACGCGAAGACCGTCACGATCGTCCATCGCCGCGACACGCTTCGTGCCAGCGGCATCCTCCAGGAGCGTGCCCGGGCGAACGAGAAGATCCGGTTCGCCTGGGACACCGTCGTCGAGCGCATCGAAGGTGCGGACGCAGTCGAACGCGCGGTGCTCAGGAACCTCAAGACTGGGACAGTCTCGGTGATGCCGGTTTCGGCGGTCTTCGTCTTCATCGGCCAGGTCCCAAACAGCCACCTGCTCAAGGGGCTGGCGGACCTCGATGCCGGCGGCCACGCGATTGTCGATCTCCAGATGGCCACAACCGTGCCGGGCCTGTTCGTGGCAGGCGATGTGCGGACGAAGGCAGCGCGCCAGCTCATTAGTGCCGCTGGTGACGGTGCTACGGCCGCGATCTCTGCGGAGCACTACCTCGCTTCGCTGGGCTGATTCTTCCCGAACCCGCTCGGTTCTCGCACGAAAAGGAATGCCGCAGCGCCGGCGGCCAGCAGGATCAGTCCGATAACCACGTAGACGGACTCGATCCCGGCCACACCTGTAGTGAAGCCGCCGCCGATCGGCCCGAGCATGAGTGCGAGCGATTGCATGCTCGCGGCGAGGCCAAACGTGCTGCCCTGCTTACCTTCCGGGGTGCTCGCCGCAATCAGCGCGCTCGTCCCGGGGACCATCGCCCCCTGGAACAGCCCAACAGCCCCGAGCAACAGCGCGAAGGGCACGGCTCCATTCGCCAGCGCGACTGTCGGGTACAGGGCGCCGGTGACAAGTGCCGCTGTCGCAACAGTGTTCCGGTAGCCGATGCGCTGGCCGAGAGGGGCGACCGCGAGCGCACCGATCGTGCTCGTCAGGCCAATCACCCCGAACACGAGACCTGTGGCGGCTTCTTCCTTCAGGTCCGCAGTCCAGCCCGGCACTTCCAGGTGCACGCGTTCGCCATCGGCGAACTTGTCGATGCTGATCGGCATGACCGGGCGGACGAACGTCGTGCTGAGCCAGAGGCTGAACAGCAGCAAGAGCATGAAGATCACCTGCCGTTCAGAAACGACCGCGGCGATGTTCTCCCGGAAGCTGCCGCCCCTGGGCTTCCCGCAGCCGTCGTTGCCTTCGGGTTCATCGATCGGCTCCTCGCGGACGAAGAAGTACACGAGCGCCGCGGCGGCGATGTACAGCGCCGCGCAGAAGACGAACGACTCGCGAATGCCTAGACTGGCTGCGACGACGCCGCCGATCACCGGCCCAAGCATGTTGGCGAAGAACTGTCCGGTCTGGAGTAGCCCCAACGCGTAGCCGACCTTCGCCCGCGGCGTTGTGGCCGCGACCAGTGCCGCGGCGGCCCCCATCGTCCCGGCGAATGCACCCATGAGGAAGCGAAGGAGCACGAGTTGCCACACGGCCTGGGCGACTCCCATCACGGCGATCAGCACTCCCGCCCCGATCAGCGCGCGCAGGAACATCGGTTTCCGCCCGTAGCGGTCGGCCAGGGAGCCCCAGATCGGCGCCGTCAGGGTCAGGGAAAGGCCGGTCGCGCTCGCAGTCAGGCTCGTGTAAAACGCGACCTCCGACTCCTTGGTGACGCCGAGTTCCTTGATGTAAAACGGGATGAAGGGGAAGACGAAGTTCGCCCCCATCAATCCGACAAACACCCCGATCCAGACGAATGCGAGGTTCTGTTTCCAACGACTTCCAGGTGCGGGACTGCGCGTAGCCGAAGCCATCAGGCGTGCTCGCCTCGGTTCGGCGCACAGGTCGCAGGTTCGGTCACGCACGAGTCCGATTCAGGGGTGGAGCCATCTTCCCACCGGTACGGCGTCCACGCATAGGCTCCGGAAGTCGGGCCTCAGCCTCGCATCTGGTGGATCTGCTCGGCGTGGGCGGTCGAGTGGTCCGCGCCGCGGATGATCAACTCGCCGATGCTCAGGCGCTCTCCATCGGGCAAGACTCCCGCTTTGTCCCACGACTTCATGTCGAGCTGGCGCAGGATCTCGATGGTCGTGAAGCGGAGCTGGTCGAAGAGCGCGATCGCTGCCTCCGGGCTGCGCCAGAGATAGTGCAGCTTCCGCTTCCAGGTGCCCTCATCAAACGTGAAAAGAGGCGGCTCATCGCCGGCGAGGACAAGCCGGATACGGGTTGCCCTCACCATTTCCGCGTCGCTGAGGTGGACAAGGATATCGCGGACCGACCAGCCCTCCGTGTTCGGGCGCGAGATAGCGCCCGGGTCTGCCCCTCGGATCGCCTCGCGGATGAGAGCGGCGCCCGCGACGAATCGTTCCAGTGGCTCGACGAGGTGTTCGGGAAGTTTCGCCATCGGGCCTGAACTGTACAGGATGGCGGTTCCCTGTTCCTGCCGTGGCCAAAGCGGCCCCACGCTTAGCACTCTGTTTGGTACACTGCTAAGTCGATGGCGACAGGACAGCGCGACTACTACGAAGTGCTCGGTGTCGAGCGGTCGGCGGATGCCCAGGAGCTCAAGCGCGCCTATCGCAAGCTCGCCATGGAGTACCACCCGGACCGCAACGGCTCCGAGGACGCAGCTGAGAAGTTCAAGGAGATCAACCAGGCCTACGAAGTCCTCTCCGATGACCAGAAGCGCGGCGCCTACGACCGCTTCGGCCACGCCGGCGTGGACGGAACAGGTGGGCCCGGCGGATTCGATGGGTTCTCGCACTTCGACGGCTTCGGCGACATCTTCGAGACCTTTTTCGGCGGCGGTTCCCGCGGCGGGCGCCGGCGGCGTGGGCCGGCTCGCGGTGCGGACCTTCGCTACAACATGCGGCTCACCTTCGAAGAAGCTGTCTTCGGCGCTGAAAAGGAAATTGAGTTCCAGCGCCAGGAGCGGTGCGCCACCTGCGCCGGCAAAGGCGCCGAGCCAGGCACCGAACTTGCCACCTGCCCTGAATGCAACGGCGCGGGTGAAATCCGCCGTTCGCAACAGAGTATCTTCGGGCAGTTCGTAAACGTGACCGCCTGTGCGCGCTGTTCCGGCGAAGGGCGCATCGTCCCCAACCCATGCGAAGAGTGCCGGGGCACGGGCCGCACCCGCCAGACGCGCAAGATCGCGGTCAAAGTGCCGGCGGGGGTCGATGATGGCGCCCAGATCCGGATTTCGAATGAGGGCGAAGCCGGTGCTCGCGGTGGTGAGCAGGGCAACCTCTACGTCGTCCTAAACATCGCTGAGCACGAGCGCTTCCAGCGAGTCGAAGACCACATCGTCCTCGAACTGCCGATCAACGTCGCCCAGGCTGCCCTCGGCGCCGAGCTGAACGTCCCGACGCTCGATGGCGAAGTGGAAATGGAAATCCCGGCCGGGACGCAGAGTGGAGAAGACTTCGTCCTGCGGGGCAAGGGCGTGCCCCACCTCCGGGGCACAGGTCGAGGCGACATGGTCATCCGCGTCACCGTCGTCGTGCCCGAATCGCTCACCGACGACCAGCGGGGCCTCCTCGAACAGCTCGCCCAGACGATGGGCACGCCGACTCTCCCGAAGCGAAACCGCGGCTTCTTCGAGCGCATCCGCGATGCGATGGCCGGTTGAGCCAGGACCTGGATTGGCGAATTTGGATTACGGGTTGACACCGCGTCCCACTGCCCAGCCCCAAACCGCAGATGGGGCGCTCTGGTATGAGATTACCGCGCTCACTCCGCCGGCCCTCGTCGAAGAGGTGTCGGCGCTGATGCTCTCCGTTGCTCCCGGCGGGATCACGGTCGAACACCCGATCGATATCCTCGGCCCGGAAATGGGCTTTAGCGTTCGCGGCGGCGAACCCGTGCTCGTGCGTGCCTATCTGCCGGCGTCCGAACTGGGCGCGATCCTCGTGAACGACCTTCGCACCGGGATGGAGGCATACCCCGCGGTCCAACTCACGGCGAAGCCCATCTACGAGCAGGACTGGGCAGTCTCCTGGCGGGAGTTCTTCGGCGTGGTCGAAACGGGCGGCCGTGTCGTCATCATCCCCACCTGGGTGGAACACGAAGTCCGTCCCGGGCAGATCGCCATCTGGCTCGACCCGGGACAGGCATTCGGCACGGGGCACCACGAGACGACCCGCCTCTGCCCTGCCGCCCTCGATGGGTTGGCCCGTTCCGGGATCACAATGCTGGATGTCGGAACGGGTTCGGGCGTGCTTTCGATCGCCGCGGCAAAGCTCGGGGCGCCGCGCATTGTGGCAATCGATATCGACCCCATCGCCGCTGAGATCGCCCGCCGCAATTGCGATGCGAACGGCATCGGAGCCGAGGTCGAAATCTCGGCTGGCACACTCCAATCCGATCACCCAGGGCGCTATGAGCTCGTGGTTTCCAACATCAGCACCCCGGCCAACACGGCCCTCGCCGGGGTCTTCGGTGTCGTGGTGAAGCCGGGCGGCGATATCGTCCTTTCGGGAATCCTCGCTGTGGACGCTCCGGGCGTTGTCGCCGCAATGGCGGCCCAGGGGTTCGAGCAACTGGCAATGACCGAAGAGCGCGACTGGTGCTGCATCCACCTGCGCAAGGCATGAAGGCGATCCGCGGTTCGACAATCCCCGGCACCGGACGGAGAATCAGCGGCCATGCCGACCAATCTTGAACTCTGCGACCTGTTCTTCGCCGCGATCTCGCGCGGTGATATCGATGCCGTCCGTGCTATCTACGCGCCGGATGCGGTCATCTGGCACAACGACGAGAAGGCGGAACAAACCCCGGATAGGAACCTGAAGGTCCTCGGCTGGGTGACCCGGAATATCAAGGACATGCGCTACGAGGAGGTTCGCCGCCATGAAACGCCCACGGGATTCGTCGAACAGCACGTGCTCCGCGGCGTCGCGCCCAACGGCGCTCCTCTCGAAATCCCCGCCTGCATCGTCTGCGAGGTGCGGGACGGGCATATCACCCGCCTGGACGAGTACCTTGACTCGGCCCAGACCGCGGCACTGAGGTCCTGACGGTGAACAGCGGCGCGCGCCTGCGCGAACTCATGGACCGTGGGACGGTGGTCGCGCCGTTCGTCTTCGATGGTGTCCAGGCCCGCCTCGCCGAGGCCGCAGGCTTCAAAGCCGTCTACATGACCGGCTTCGGGACGGCAGCGTCCTACGGGCTGCCGGACATGGGCCTGATCGGGCTCGGAGAGATGTCGGCGAACGCCGCGCGGATTGCCGGGGCCGTCGGCGTCCCCGTCATCGCGGATGCCGACACGGGCTACGGCAACGAAACGAACATTGCCCGAACGGTGGCCCTCTACGAGCGCGCCGGGGTTGCGGCGCTGCACATTGAAGACCAGGACTGGCCGAAGCGGTGCGGGTTCCTCGAAGGCAAACGGGTCATCCCGGCCGGGGAAATGGTGTTGAAAGTTCGCGCCGCCGTAGCCGCCCGAACCAGCCCGGACCTCGTCATCATCGCCCGCAGCGACGCCTACCAGCCAAACGGCTGGGACGATGCGATCGCTCGCCTTCACGCCTACCGGGCGGCCGGGGCTGACATGGTGTTCATGGACGGACTCAAGACCCGGGAGGATGTCGAACGCGCCGCGGTCGACCTCGCCGGGGTCCCGCAGCTGCTCAATTCGTGGCTCGTTACGCCGGAAGAGGCGAACCGCCTGGGATTTGCCGTCTACATCCACCTCGGGCTGATGCTGCGCCACTTCAGCGACTTCCGCCGCGCACTCGAGGAACTGCGCGATAGCGGACGCGTCCACGTCCCGGAAGCTGACCTCTCGGTTGAGCCAGTCACGCGGCTGCTGCGCCGGGATGACGCCTGAACATGCACTGCCATCGCGGCCTTCTACCGCCTAGACCGTCGCTCTGGTACGTTCGCAGGTACCGTTTAGGACTGAGACATGGGTGAACTGGGGAGCCTGCTGACTCGCGCGCGTGAAGCGCGCGGGCTGACGCTCGAAGACGCGGAACGCGATACACGTATCTCACGCCGGTACCTCCAGGCGCTCGAAGCCGAGCAGTTCGAGGTCATACCGGCGCCTGTCTATGCGCGCGGCTTCCTTCGGTCCTACTCCCAGTACCTCGGCATCGACCCTTCGGAAGCACTCGCGATGTTCCCCCGCGAAGACGACCCGGATTACCAGCGGGCGGCCGATGCGAACGCACCGCAGCAACGCGCGAGCCGCGATAACCCGGTGAGCCCGGTCTCAGCGGCGCGGCCGACATGGCGGGCCTCGGCCCCGCCCGAACCGGTCCAGCAACAGCCTCTTCCCCACATCCGTCGCGAAGAGGCGGCCCCACGCCCCATGACCCGGCCGACGCCACTCGGCCGCCCGGCGAAGAAAGCAGCAGCACCGGTTTCCGAGCCGGAAGCCGCATGGGAGCCGGTCATCGGTGTCGATATCGGCGTGCCCAACCCCGCGAACCGCATCAAGACGGACCCCGCGGCGCAAACACGTTCCGTGGTCGTCGCGATCGCTGCCCTTGGTGTCATTCTCGGCGCCGTCCTCCTCGCTATCTTGATTTCGAACCTTGGCGGTGGCGACGACGCGCCCCCTGGCACCGGGATCGACTCGACGCAGTCGGCCGATGGCAACCTCGCCACGAGCACCTCCGCCTCTGGGGCCGCCAACAACACCGCTCCCGGCATCGTCCCGACCCTCATCGGCCGCACGGAAACGGAGGCGAAGCAGATGCTTGCGGCCGCCGGATACGTAGTGCGCGAGATCCGTGCGAAGAACGCTGCCGAAAAAGGCACCGTCTTCGACCAGACGCCCGTCCCGGGCATAGAACTGGCGCAGGGGCAGACCGTGCAAATCGCCATCAGCGAGGGCCAGTAGTGGCCGTCCCTCGGACTTACCACGTCGTCACGCTCGGTTGCCCGAAGAACGATGTCGACAGCGAGCACCTGGAACGGTTGCTCACGGGCGGTGAACTCCTGCCCGTGCTCCAGCCCGAGGGGGCCGATGCCATCATCGTGAACACCTGCGGTTTCATCGAGCAGAGCCAGGAACAATCCATGGAAGCCGTCCGAGAGCTTTCGCGGAACAAGCGCGAAGGCCAGACGCTCATCGTCGCCGGGTGCATGACCCAGCTCTACGGCCGCCAGGTGAAGGAAGAGAACCCGGCCATCGACCACGTCTTCGGAGTCGGTCAATTGCAGGACGTCGCGCGTCTCCTGAGCGTGGATGTCGATGCTATCCACGACATTCCCGAGAGCAACGTGAAGGTCAGCGGCCCATCCGCGTACCTCAAGATCTCCGATGGATGCGACGCCCCGTGCACGTTCTGCGTCATCCCGAAGATCAAGGGCGGGCTGCGTTCGGCGCCGGCCGGCATGCTTGTGAAAGAAGCACGGCGGCTCGCAGCCGCCGGGGCGAAGGAACTCGTGCTTGTGGGCCAGGACACAACCGCGTGGGGCGAGGACCTGGGGATGCCCGTGGGCTCGGGATTGCCGGGCTTGCTCGAAATGCTGAGCGAGGCGGTTCCCGGCGCCTGGCTCCGCTTGATGTACGCCTACCCCAGCCGCGTCTCCCCGCAGCTCATCGAGACGATGGCCCGCCTCGCCAATGTCATTCCCTACCTGGACGTCCCGCTCCAGCACGGCAGCGAGGCCGTCCTCCGCCGGATGAAGCGCCCGAGCAATCTCGATAATGTCCTGAGGTCCATCGAGGATCTTCGCTCAGCGATGCCCGAGATCGTCCTCCGTACGTCGTTCATCGCAGGATTTCCCGGCGAGACCGAGGCCGAGTTCAAGGAACTCCTGGACTTCGCCAGGGCCATCCGCTTCGACCATGCCGGCTGCTTCACCTACTCGCGCCAGCAATGGACCGGCGCGTTCGAAATGGACGCCCAGGTTCCGGACGAAGTGAAGTTCGAGCGACGGGACCGCTTCATGCGCCAGCAGCGAAAGATCGCGGCGAAGCAGGCGCGCCGTTTCGTCGGCCGTGAACTCGATCTCCTCGTGGAAGGCACCGGTGAAGACGAAGATGGCGCACCGGTCATCGCGGGCCGAACCTACCGCGAGGCCCCGGAGGTTGACGGCCTCGTGATCGCGCGGGGCATGGCGACCATGGGTGAGCGCGTCCGCGTCCGCATCGATGAGGCCGCGGATTATGATCTCTTCGCGACAGTAGTTTGCTAGCCCGCCTATCGGCAGGCGCGGCGGCCAGCGTAAGCTACCGCGCTATGGGAACTTCACGTGCCGTCGTCCGCGGTCTGAAAGCGCCAGGAAGGCAGCCCTCCGGGCCCGCCCGCCTGACCGGGCCAGCACTGAATCACTCCCCGCAATCAGGCGTCGTCGCCCCTGAGCAAAGTCTCATCGATCTGCAGCGGCTGGCGGGCAATCGCGCGGTGTTCGCCGCGGTTCGTTCGCCCTCTCCCCCCGTGCACACGCGCAAGCCCATGGCACTGCAGCGGCTCTGGACGCGGGACGAGTTCAAGAAGCAGACCGACGCCGGATTCCTTTCTGGCCGCGGCAAGACCATGAAGGCGCTCGACGATTTGCTCGAGGAGTACCACGGCATCCGCAAGAACGGGATGCACCTTCAACCCGGCGGCACCCAGGACCGGGCGTTGAATATCCTCCACGAGATTGTTGAGAACATCGCGGTCTGGAAGGACACGCACGAAGGGGACACATCCCGCAGCAAGAAGCGAATCCCAGGCCTCTCCAGGCTCGAGATCGACGCAAAGGCCGAACTGAAAGAGCTCACCGAGATCCGCGACAAGTCGCGCGAGTACATGGGGCAGGACCAGAAGCCCGTCGAACGCACCGAGAACAAGCTGAAGACCGAGATGGAAGGGAACTTCTCCTCCATCCTTGCGAAACTGGGGCCGATCTTCAGCGCTGCGGCTCCTGCCTCGGGCGACACCGGGGAGATCGAAGTCGCCATCAAGGTGCCGGTCGACCCGAGCGGAGCAGGTTACCTGGGCTTCCGCGTAAAGGCCTCCGTCGAACGCATGAAGAAGCAGGCCATGAAGATGCGTTTCGAGCTTGCCGTGGTCGGGGGTGCGAAGATCGGCAACGTGGCCGAAATCGGTGGCGAACTCGGCATGTACCTCGAATCGCAAGGAGGCACACCCGAAAAAGCGCTCGAGCTCATCTCCTATGGCGTCTACCGCCGGTTCCGGGAATCGAAGGTCATCCCGAACGAGGTCGCGAACTTCATCTGGGGCGGCTCGGGCACCTCGGTAGGATGGAAACGGGCCGAGAAGTGGGCTGCGAAGGTCGAAAAAGAGAACTTCAAGGACAAGAGCACCTTCGCGGCAGCGGATTCCGATGAGGGCGGTGCCTACGTCGAGACCGGCGGGCTGATCGGGGCGAAGGCGAAGGGTGGTGTTGGCGGTGTAGCGGAACTCGAAGGGACAGGGCAGTACAGCACCGGCCAGCACTACGACTACAACTCGGTAAAGGCCCTCAAACAGAAACACGGGGGAAAGCTCGGCGAAGCCGACAAGCTCCCGACGGTGCGAGGCCAGACCCACCACCTGGGCGAGAGCGTCCACCACCTGGAGTTCGGGTTCTCAGCCAAAGGCGGCCCTTTCGGAGGCGCTCTCAAGGTCGGCATCGACTGGTCGACGCAGGAGCGAAACGAAGGCCTCGCGAAACTCCAATCGGTGAAGGTCGGCCTCGAAGCCAGTGCCACGATCCCGATGACCGAACTGGTTGGCGGCGGCCTTGGCGGCTACATCATGCCGCTTGCGGCGAGCGCCGCGAAGGGCATTCGCGCTGCCGCCACGGGTGCTGCCAGGGACAAGCGCTCGACCAGCCAGAACGTCGGCGAAATCACCGGTGGCTGCGAGAACGGTGCGACTGCCTTGACCCAGCTCGCAGGCGTGCCGAAGGAAGCGTTCGTCCCCAAGTACGAAGTCGGCCAGCCCCCCCCCGGATTCGCTGCCCCGGTCGACCTCAAGCTTTCGCTCCAGGGCATTTACGACTTCAATGAGAAGGCGTTCACGTTTGAGCTGAAGGTTGAGTACATCAAGGGCATCGAGGTCAACGCTGGAGTCTTCGAGATGAAGGTGAAGAAGGGCCAGCGCCTCATCCGCGTGATTTACAGCGGCGGTTCCTGGGCCGTTGACTAGCGTGGGAAGCGGTGGTGTTCCGTGAGCGACACGACGAGCCACTGGGTGATCGACGGTGAGCTGACGTTCGCCGCGGCAGACGGTGAAAGACTCGACGCCCACGGCGACGACCTCGCCCTGGAGACCGAAGACGGAGTCCTCCATGCGGCGCGGCTCACCTTCACGGTTACGCCCGACGTCTACGCCCGGATCGACCGTGAGGCGCGCTTCCACCTGGATGCCGGAGCCCGTGGCCCGGGCAGCAGCCACTTCGAGCCTGGCTCGGATGTGCAGATCGAGGCCCGCCTCCACCCCGCGTTGCTCCCGGCTATTTCGGCGCTGGGAACCGATATTGTCGACGTCGGGCCGAGGTTCTCCAAACTCGAAGTCGGCTCGCCACTCCTCGAAACCGAAAGCTGGTTCGCCCTCCACGTCACGGTCGAAGTGATGCGCGACGCCGAAGGGGGCGGCCTCCGCGAGGGCTACAGCACGGTCCACGCGGGAAGCGGCGACTACATGGTCTTGCCGATGCTGGCAATCGCCGCCGGCGCACTCGAGGAACGGGGCTTCGAATGGGAAGAGACGAGCGACGAAGAAGTCATCCGCGCCGAGATCACCGGCGAAAACGGGGAGTGGGCCTGCTTCATCGTCGCCCGCCGGGCAGAGAGCCGTTGCACCGTGTACTCCCAGGTCTCGTGGGGGACTCCGGAAAGCCAGCGAAACGAGATGGCTGAACTAATCACGCGGATCAACTTCGGGCTGCCGCTCGGCAACTTCGAGATGGACTTCTCCGACGGCGAGGTGCGGTTCAAGACCAGTCTCAATGTGAGCGGAGACCACCTCAGCGTCGGCCTCTTCGATGGCTTGTTCGAACCGAACGTCGCGACAATGGATCACTACCTCCCGTCCCTCGAGGCGGTCCGAGACGGCCGTATGACGCCACCGGCGGCCGTCGAGATGGTGGAGCGTTAAGGCCCCGCCCGAGTCTCGCGCTCGTAGCACAATCGAAACACAAACCGGCTATCTTCGTAGCGTGGCTGGAACTGCGTGCCCCGGAAGAGGTTTGGGATGACTGAATCTGCTGACTACGTGATTTCGGCGTGCCGCGAGAACGACGTGAAGTTCATTCGCCTCTGGTTCACCGACATCGTCGGCGCGCTGAAGAGTTTCGCGATCACGGTCGAAGAACTCGAAAAAGCGCTCGAAGAGGGGATGGGCTTCGATGGTTCGAGTATCGAAGGGTTCGCCCGCATCGACGAGTCCGACATGGTCGCCCGGCCCGACCCTGCGACCTTCCAGCTCGTCCCGTGGCGGCCACGCGAATCTGGTGTCGCCCGAATGTTCTGTGACATCCACCACCCGGATGGCACGGCTTTCGAAGGCGACCCGCGCCAGGTGCTCAAGCGCCAATTGAAGCGCGCCGCCGATCTCGGCTACACGTTCTACGTCAGCCCCGAGATGGAGTACTTCTACTTCAAGGATTCGGGCGGCCGTGTCCCGCTCGACCGGGGCGGCTACTTCGACCAGATCTCCGATGCCGGGAGCGACCTCCGCCGCGAGACCGTCCTGACCCTCGAAGCCATGGGCATCGAAGTCGAGTACAGCCACCACGAAGTGGCCCAGAGCCAGCACGAGATCGCGCTCCGCTACACCGATGCTCTGACGATGGCCGATGCCGCGATGACCTACCGGCTGGTGGTCAAGGAGATCGCCACCACCAACGGGGTCTACGCCACGTTCATGCCCAAGCCGATGGCCGACCAGAACGGCAGCGGCATGCACGTCCACCAGTCGCTTTTCAAAGGCGAGCGCAACGCCTTCTTCGATGTCTCGGACGAATACCACCTGAGCGCCATCGCGCGGGGATACATCGCCGGTCTGCTGCACAATGCGCGCGCGCTCACCCTGGTCACGAACCAGTGGGTCAATAGCTACAAGCGCTTGCTTCCCGGGTTCGAAGCGCCGGTGTACCTCAGCTGGGCGCGCCGCAACCGCAGCGACCTTATTCGCATCCCGGAGTACAAGCCCGGCAAGGAAACCCACACCCGCATCGAGTATCGCTCGCCCGACCCCGCCTGTAACCCCTACCTCGCCTTCGCCGTGATGCTCGCGGCCGGGCTGGACGGCATCGAAAACGAGCGCCAGTTGCCGCCGCCGGTCGAAGGCAATGTCTTCGAACTCCGCGCCGAAGAACGCGCATCGCGCGGCATCGCCACTCTCCCCGGGAGCCTCATCGAGGCCATTGAGGTGGCCGAGCAGTCCCCGTTCCTGCGTTCTGCCCTTGGCGACCATGTCTTCGAGTCACTCATCGCCAACAAGCGGATTGAGTGGGACCGCTATCGCCGCCACATCACGGATTTCGAGCTGGCCGAGTACCTGCCGATCCTGTAGCGGCACAGTGGCCGCGCCCGGTCGAGCGGCGTACGATGCGGTCTATGCCCTTCTACGAATTCTCCTGCGTGAAGTGCGGCTCGCGTGACGAGGTCTTTGCCCGCAGTATGGCCACGCCCGTCGTACCCCCGAAGTGCAAGACAGCCGGCCGCGAAAAAGGCCATGAGATGCGCCGCATCATCAGCAAGGTCATCCGGCAGAAAACCCTCTCGGACCAGATCGTTGAAGCAGAAGCGAAGTGGGGTAAGGAAGTAAACAGCGCGCTTGGACCTACTCCCGATGTCGGCAAGCTCGCTCGCCGCTACGACAGGCTGGCGAAGGACCTCCCCCCGCCGGATTCAGTCTGATTCACAACCCCAACAACGGAGCCCCAACAATGTCCGAAACCGTCCAACTCGAAAATCGCGGCGCTGTCGCCATCATGACGCTCAACCGGCCCGAGTCGATGAACGCGATGAACCCGGAGATGCTCGACACGATGTTCCGGGTCGCTCGCCAGGCGGCCGATGATCCGGCCATCCGCTGCCTGGTTATCACCGGCAACGGTCGTGCCTTTTCTGCCGGGGGTGATGTCAAAGCGATGGCTTCCGGGAATGCCGATGGAAGCCGCAGCGGCCCCGTGGTAAGCCGTGTCGACGTGCTCCGGCAGCAAGAAGAGGTGTCTCGCCTGCTTGCCGAGATGCCGAAGCCGACGATCTGCGCCGTGAACGGCGTCGCCGCGGGCGCCGGCCTTAGCGTCGCCCTTGCTGCCGACCTGCGCGTCGCGAGCGACCAGTCCCGCTACACGACGGCCTTCGCGAAAGTTGGCTTCAGCGGCGACTTCGGTGGCACCTGGCTCCTGCAGCGGCTCGTAGGCCCGCTCAAGGCGAAGGAGTTGTACTTCCTATCCGAGGTCATCTCGGCGCAGCAGGCGTTGGATCTCGGACTCGTCTCGAAGGTCGTGCCTCACGACTCCCTGATGGACGAAACGATGGCGCTTGCAGACCGCCTGGCCGCGGGCCCGACCCTTGCCTTCGGCCGTATCAAGGACAACTTCAGCTTCGGCGCGACCAACACCTTCGCCGACACGCTCCAGCGGGAGGCTGAAAACATGATTGCCAGCGGCAAGACGCAGGACCACCTGAATGCCGCGCGCGCCTTCGTCGAGAAAGCGACGCCAGTCTTCGAAGGGCGATAACCGCCGAGCCCGAGATGCCCTTCGCTCGATTCAGTTAGACTGGCGCGAATGACTTCCGCCCCGGTCATCCGCGAGCCCCTCGCGGCCCGCTTCCTTCCCCGGAAATGGTTCTATGGCTGGTACATCGCCATCGCCTGTGCCTGCCTGATGTTCGTGGGTGTGGGCGTGGGCTACTACGGCCTGCCTATCTTTCTTAAGCCACTGAAGGAAGAACACGGGTGGAGCACCACCCAGGTCAGCTGGGCGCCGGCCATCTACTTCTTTGTCTCCGGCCTCGCCTCTGCCGTTGTCGGCCCCTACATCGACCGGTACGGACCGACGCGGTTCATGCTCATCGGCACTGTCGTCAACGGGATCAGCGCGGCATTCATCGGCCTTGTCGACCAGCTCTGGCAGCTGTACTTCGTGTATTTCGTCTTCGCACTCGCTTTCGGCACGTCGAGCAGCATCGCGGTGAACGCGATCATGACGCGCTGGTTCGTGCGAAAACGTGCGCTGGCGATGAGCATCTCGTCCACCGGCGTGTCGCTCGGCGGCGTCATCCTCGCGCCGGTCGCAAGTGCGCTCGTCGAGTCAGGTGGGCTGGCACTCGCCACGCCGATCCTCGGCGCCCTCGTGCTCATCGTCGCACTGCCGGTCATCCTGGCGCTGGTTGCCTGGGAGCCGGCGCAGATGGGCCTTCATCCCGACGGTGACTCAGCGGACGCCATCCAGACGGCTGCCGCGACGCCCGCCATGGCCGCCCAGTACCGCCTCTGGACGCGCCCAGAGGCGATGAAGACGGTCGGCTTCTGGGCGATCCTGATCGCCTTTCTGCTCGTCCTCGTCGCACAGACGGGCTACATCATCCATCAGGTGAACTTCCTCGAAGAGCGGCTTGGGTCGCGCAGCGAGGCGGCCTTCACCATTAGTGTCACCGCCTTCGGCAGCATCATCGCTCGCCTCGTGGTCGGCATTTTCGCGGATGGCGTCGACCGCCGCATGCTCACAGTGGTCCTCTTCGTTGTCCAGGCGACGGCCGTCTTGCTGATCGTCCACATCGAAAACGTCGCCGCCACCTGGGCGCTGACGCTCGTCTTCGGCCTGACCATCGGCAACATCTACATGATGCAGTCCCTGCTTGTCGGCGAACTGTTCGGGATGGTCTCGTTCGGCGCCGTGTTCGGGCTCATCTCGTTCGCCGGCCAGGCCGGTAGCGGCATCGGTCCCATCGGCGTCGGCTTCCTGGAAGACCAGACCGGCGGTTACACCATCCCGTTCACCGTAACGGCCGTTGTCACCTACCTCGCCGCCGTGGCGGTGCTGTTCGCTCGTCCAGCCCGGGAGGCCGGCGCTTGAGCCGCGAGACCCCCGGATGGTGCGCCCGCCGGCCGACAGTAAGCCGTTACCCCTCCAGCATCGCGCCTTCGGCCGTCGTGCTCTCGGCAATCACTGCCTCGAAGAGCCGCCTGATGGCGTCGCCATCCAGCGGACCATGATTGTGGGCGATCGCCTGCCGGATGATGGCGGCCTCCCGTTCAGGAACTTCAATCGGCAAGCCCAGGCGCCGCTTCTCGAGGCCGATTTCGATCGCGTAGTGGGCGCGTTCGTTGAAGAGGCGTAGCAGATCCTCATCCACGCGGTCGATTTCGTTGCGCCAGTGCTCGATCTTCTTCGACGGCATCGTTGTCACCTATCGAGGATAGCAAACGCGCGGCTTCTCGCCGCAGGGCCAATCGGGGGTTGACGAAGTGCCCGGCTGGCCGGGATTCTTCGTGCCCGGCGCCGTCCCGCCGAAGGAGCTCCCGTGGCGTCACCTGCTGACCGCATCTTCCATAACGGCCCGATCCTGACGATGGAAGAGGACATGCCTCGTGCCGAGGCCGTCGCTGTCTCCGGAGGGAGGATCGCCGCCGCCGGCACTGCCGCCGAAGTCTTCGCCCTGCGCGGCCCAGCAACCGAGGTCACCGACCTCGCCGGGCGAGCACTGCTTCCCGGGTTCGTCGACGGTCACGGCCACCTCGCCAAGGTCGCCGACAGCCTGCACTCGGCGAACCTCGCCGGCCCGCCGGTCGGGGAGGTCGTCGACATCCCATCCCTCCTGGATACGCTTCGGGCGTTCATTCGCGGGCGGAGGATCCCACCCGGCGGCTGGGTGCGCGGGCGAGGTTACGACCCTGCGTTCCTCGCCGAGGGCCGGCACCCCACGCGGGACGACCTGGACCGGGTCTCGCGAGAGCACCCCATCCACCTCACCCACGTCTCCGGGCACCTGGTATCCGCGAACAGCCTCGCCCTCGCACTGGCCGGCATCGGCGCGGACTCAGCCGACCCACCGGGCGGTATCATTCGCCGGGCGGACGGCACGAACGAGCCCAACGGTGTGCTCGAAGAGAACGCCATGGCAGCGTTCTCAACCGGCGTCATCCCAATGCCTTCCAGCGAAGACCAGCTGGCAGCGCTCGAAGAAGCTCAGCGCATCTACGCCTCCCAGGGCATCACCACCGCCCAGGAAGGTGCGATGTTCCCCGCAGAACAGGCGCTCCTCCAGGAGGCCGCCGCCGCAGGGCGGCTGCGCATCGATGTCGCGGGGTACGCGTTCTGGGCACAGGCGGGCGTAATGCTCTCCGGGGCACCGGCCGGCGCCTACCAGGGCCGCTTCAGGAATGCCGGTCTGAAGCTCATGCTCGACGGCTCTCCCCAGGGCGGGACTGCCTGGTTCACGAAGCCGTATCACACCACGCCGGAGGGACAGCTGCCGGACTATCGCGGCTACCCGGCGATGCCGGATGAGCGTGCCAATGCCGTCGTGGAAGAAGCGTTCGCGAACGGCTGGCAGGTGCTTTCGCACTGCAACGGCGATGCCGCCGCCGACCAATTCATCGCAGCGGTGGAGCGAGCCGCTGCCATCCACCCGTCAACGGACCGCCGACCCGTGATGGTCCATGCCCAGACGGTCCGCGAGGACCAGCTCGACCGCATGGCCACGCTTGGCATCCTTCCGTCGTTCTTCGCCTCGCACGTCTACTACTGGGGCGACTATCACCGCGATGTGGTCATGGGTCCGGAGCGGGCCGCGCGCATCAGCCCTATGCGTTCTGCCCGGCGTCGCGGTCTGCGCTTCAACATCCACAACGACTCGCCGGTTGTCCCGCCCGATATCCTGCGCCTGGTCTGGAGTGCCGCCGCCCGGCGGACCCGCTCAGGCGAGCTGCTCGGACCAGACCAGGCGGTGACGGTCGAGGAGGCATTGCGCGCGGTCACCCTCGACGCTGCCTTTGCGCACTTCGAAGACCGGGAGAAAGGTTCGCTTGCGCCCGGCAAGCTCGCGGACCTGGTCATCCTCAGCGACGACCCCACAGAAGTCTCGCTTGAAGACATCCAATCCATCCGCGTCGAAGCGACGCTGAAAGACGGCAGCCTCATCTACGGGGACTTCTGAGGCGCCTCGCTATGGAATCCTGTCCAGACAGTCTGGAGACGTGCAGGAAGGGTCTAGTTCTCCGGCGTAAACCGCACGGGCAGATGCTTGATCCCGCCGATGAAGTTCGAGCGAAGGCGCTGCACGGGTCCGGCCAGCTCGATATCCGGAAAGCGCCGGAACAGCTCTTCGTACAGGACCCGGAGTTCGAGCTTGGCAAATCCAGCTCCCAGGCAGAAGTGCTCCCCGATGCCGAATGCCAGGTGGTCGTTCGGCGAACGGGTGATGTTGAACACATCGCCGTCGGGGAACACCGTCTCGTCCCGGTTCACGGAGGGATACCACATCACGACGCGTTCGCCCTTCTTGACGGCCTGGTGCGCGATCTGCGTGTCTTCCAGCGCATAACGCGCCATGTGCATGACCGGCGACACCCAGCGCAGGATCTCCTCGATCGCCCCGGGCAAGAGGGACATGTCGTTCAGCAGCCGCTGCTTTTCCGAAGGGTGCTCGCAGAGCGAGAGGAGCCCGCCGGACATGCCGTTCCGGGTCGTCTCGTTGCCCGCGAGAATGAGCAGGAAGCAGAACCAGAGGATGTCCTCGTCACTCAGCCGTTCCCCTCGATTTCGGAATCGCAGAGGATGCTGATCATGTCGTCGCTGGGGCTGATGCGGCGGGACTGGAGGGCCTGGGCGTAGTACCCGAACATCTCCATCGTGCCCATGTTCCCGGTAATCCGGGCGGCATCCTGGGTGCCGCGAAGCTCTTCCGGCACGTCGGTCTGGTACTCGGGGTCTCCGGGGCCAAGCACTTTGTTGGTCAACCTGAACATGGTCGGCCAGTCCTCTTCCGGCACGCCAAGCATCTTGCAGATGACAGCGAGCGGGATGTTGCAGGCGACATCGATAACGAAGTCGCTCTCGCCCTTCTTTGCGATCTGGTCGAGGAGCGTATTCGTCGTTTCGCGGATCTTCGGCTCCCAGAGTGCGACCGCGCGGGGGGTGAACGCCTTATTGACGAGCCGCCGCATTTTCACGTGCCGCGGCGGGTCCATCGTGATGAGCATTTTGCCGTTGCCGGTGGCGGCTGCCGTCGCATCCTCTTCGTTCACTGCCTCGAAAGCGACGATGCCGCGCTCCGAGGAAAAAATCTGGGGGTTGCGTGAAACCTGGAGAACGTCCGCGTAGCGGACGATGTTCCACCAGCCTTTGGCGATCTCGTTACCGGAGTTCCAGCTGATCGGGTTCTCGCGGCGCAGGATCTTGAACGCCTCGTGCGAGCGGCCCGACTCGAAAAGCAGTTCGTCGCCGAGATTAATCGTCTCGAGCGAAAGCGGAGCAGAAGCGTCGGTGGTCATGGCCGGCCTCCTAAAGCGACATTGGATTGGGGCATTTACCGCACGGTCGATAGAGTACGGTAAGGTACGCCATCAGCGCCACCCCGGTGTTCAACAAAGGCACACCTTTCTTCACAGGCTGGGCCCGCGTAAAGCGCTTCCAATAATTTACCTTCGCTTGGGCCCGCTTCGGGCACGTTTGTGCTGTCATCCCTCCCTTCCCGAAAGAGGCCCCACTTTGGAGCAGAACCAGACTCCCGCCGGAACTGACGTTACCGATGCCCGCGCCACCCTCGAGGCCGCGATGTTCGAAATCAAGCGAGTGATCGTCGGTCAAGAGGCGATGCTCGAGCGTGTCTTCGTCGCCCTCCTCTCCAGCGGTCACCTCCTCATCGAGGGCGTACCCGGGCTCGCCAAGACGCTCACCGTCAAGACGATCGCCGATGTCCTCGGCGGCAGCTTCCAGCGCGTTCAGTTCACCCCGGACCTCGTCCCGGCCGACCTCGTAGGCACCCGCATCTACCGCCCGGATCACGGCACCTTCGAGACCGAACGCGGCCCCGTGTTCTGCAATCTCCTCCTCGCGGACGAGATCAACAGGGCCCCCGCGAAGGTCCAATCTGCCCTTCTCGAAGTCATGCAGGAACGCCAGGTCACCATCGGGCTCCAGACTTTCCCCGTGCCAAATCCCTTCCTCGTCATGGCGACGCAAAACCCCATTGAGTCCGAGGGCACCTATCCGCTCCCCGAAGCCCAGGTCGACCGGTTCATGATGAAGGTTCTGGTCGACTACCCCATCCCGGCAGAAGAGATGGTCGTGGTGCAGCGGTCGCTGCAGCGCCCCGCCGAAGTGAACCAGGTGCTGCCAATCGAAGAACTCGAGCGGTTCCAGCGGCTCGCCGCCGATCTCTACGTCGACCGTGCCGTCGCCGAGTATGCAATCGCGCTCGCGAATTCGACTCGCCACCCGGCGAAGTACGGCATCGCCCAGCACGCCCCGCACATCGCGTTCGGATCGAGCCCCCGCGGCAGCATCAACCTCGTCCATGCCGGACGGGCACTGGCCCTCCTCCGCGGCCGCCGCTACGTCCTCCCATCCGATGTCTACGACCTGGCGAAAGACGTGCTTCGGCATCGGCTCGTGCTGACCTACCAGGCGCTTGCCGACGGTGTGACGTCGGACCTCATCCTCGAGGCAGCCCTCAAAGCGGTCCCCCAGCCGCGGATCGAACTGGCCCAGGAGTTGAGCGCGTGAGCACTCCAACGCTCCGTCTCGTGCGGACCGCGGATAAGCCCGGACCCGGGCCCATGCCGGATGCCATTCTCCGGGCGCTCGATATCACCATCGGGCGCCGCATGAATGGCATGCTCTCCGGCGACTATCGCTCGAAGGCACTCGGCCTGGGTACCGAACTCGCGCAGGTACGCGAATACCAGCCCGGCGACGACGTCCGCCAGATCGACTGGAATGTCACAGCCCGGACTACCGTCCCGCATGTTCGCGTCCAGGTCGCCGACCGGGTGCTCACCACCTGGCTGATGCTCGACACATCGCCTTCGATGGGGTTCGGTACCGCCGACCGCCGGAAGTACGATGTCGCCGAAGGCGTCGCCGTCGCCGTCGGCCAGGTTGCGACGCGCCACGGAAACGCCCTTGGCCTGTTGAGTTTCGGCGATGAACACGCCCGAATGATCCCGCCCGGACAGGGCCGCAAGGGCATGCTCGGACTGCTCACCCTGCTCCGCGAGGAGCCTCCGGCTGAAGGAGGCGGAGCAACCTCCCTCGGCTCGGCCATCCAGTCGCTCAACCGGATGGCGCGGCGTTCGCGACTGGTTGTTATCGTCTCGGACTTCCGCGGCCCGCGAGACTGGTCGAGTGCCCTCGTCGAGCTCGCGGGCCGTCACTCGGTCATCGCCGTCGAGATCCAGGACCCTCGCGAACAGGAAATCCCCGACGTCGGCGAACTCTGGTTGGTCGATCCGGAAACCGGTCGCCAGCTGCGCGTGGATACGCGTTCGAAGAAGTTGCGAGAGCGGTTCGCGAACGCCGCGGCCCAGGACCGTGCGGAGGTGGCCGGGATGCTCGCCCGGGCCGGCGCACAACACGTTGTCCTCTCCACGCGCGGCGACTGGTTGCGCACGCTTGCCGGCTTTCTCAACGCGAAAGGAACTGCCCGATGAGCTTCGCCTGGCCCCTCGCCCTGCTCTCCCTCTGGCTCGTGCCCCTGGCAGTTGCGCTCTATGTCCTGGCGCAATACCGGCGGCCGAAGTACGCCGCCCGCTTCACGAACCTGGACCTGCTCGCCAACGTCGTCGAAAAGACACCGGGCTGGCGGCGCCACATCCCCGCTGTGCTCGGGCTGCTCGCCCTGGCGACCTTGCTCACCTCGCTCGCCAGGCCCGAACTCGAACACAAGGTGCCGAAAGAAGAAGCCACGGTCGTCCTCGTCACCGATATCTCCGGGTCGATGACCGCGACCGATATCGAGCCCACCAGGATGGCCGCGGCCCAGGAAGCGGCCCATACCATGGTGGACGAACTCCCCGAGGGCTTTCGCATAGCCCTCGTCACTTTCTCCGCCGGCGTCCGGACGGTCGTCGCACCGACAACGGAAAAGGCCGTCGTCGAAGCGGCCATCGATGCCCTCAAGCCCCTCGGTGGCACCGCCATGGGCGACGGTATCGTCGAAGGTATCGCCGCCTCCCAACTCGATCCGGAAGCCATCGCCGCCACTCCGTCCTCAAAGGGTGGCCTTGACGGCGGACAGTCGGAGGATTCGCCGGTGATCATGATCCTGCTCTCCGACGGCGCGAACACCCTGGGCCAGACGGACCCCATCGACGCCGCGCAGCAGGCGAAGGAACTCGGCATCCCTATCTTCGCCATCGCTCTCGGCACGCAAGATGGCGTGGCCGTCGTCACTGATAGCCAGGGTCGACAGCGTTCCATCAACGTTCCCCCCGACGAGGACACCTTGCAGGAGATCGCAGCCACGACCGGCGGTAAGTTCTTCTCCGCCCCGTCCGCCGACGATCTCGAGTCCATCTACGAGGACCTCGGTTCCAGGATCGGCTACGACATCGAGACAACGGAGATCACAGTTGGCTTCGCCGCCGCGGCCGCCATCCTCGTCCTCGGCGCGGGTGGGCTGAGCCTGCTCTGGTTCAACCGCTTCCCGTAGAGGCACTCGCGGGGACCGGCAGGCCGGAGCGTCTGCGCGACGCCGTCGATGCTGGAAACGCCGAACGCCCTCTCCGTTCTGAACGGAGAGGGCGTCTGTTCTTGCGAGGGTCGAGTTACCGGCGGCGGCGTGTGGCGAATGCCCCGCCGACCAGCCCGAGGAAGACTGTGCTGGCCCCAACGAGGAGCAGCATCTGGGCCTGCGTTCCGCGGTGCGCGGCGCCCGTGCCGGCGGCTGGGGGTAACGGCACACCGTCTTCGGTCGAGGTCTGCGGTTGCACCGGCTCCGGCTCCTGCTTCGGCGAGTCCGGCTCGGTCGTCTGCTTGCCGGGGTTCGTCCCGCCACCGTTACCCGGGTTGTCTGCGGGCTTCGGGGCCGGCGTGGCGGTCTGCTCTTCGATCGGCGTAGCTACGTCGCTCGGCGCCGGCGGCACGTCTCCCTTCGGTTCGTCCTTCGGAGCATCCTGTCCCGGCTCCGCGACCGGCGTGACCGTGACCGGCGGCGTCGGGGTGTTGGCCGGGGCCGGCGTGGCGATCGTGGCTTCCCCGAAGTACACGTCATCGAAGAGAACGACATGAATGCCGGGAATGCTGCTGTTGGACGGGTTCGGGTGCTTCACGGCGGTCGCCCGCACGCGGACTGAATGGGCGCCGGCCGGCGCGACTTCGTTGAAGCCGAGCGTGATCCAGAGGCCTCGCTGGCCAGCCGTGAACCCGCCGTACTGGAGCCCACCGCCGGTCAGGAGGTTGCTTCCGCTGCAATCGTTCGATGCGTAGTAGTGCAGTCCGATGCCTGCCCCGGTGTTAGCCGGCGAGGCTGCTTCCACGAACGCCTTGGTGCTCACGGTGTACTGCGTCCCGGCCTGGATGCCGCCGACGCAATACCAGCCGCTGTAGTACGAATTGCCCGTGCCCTGGTAGTTGTTGGTCACTGCCATGGCGCCGTTCTGCGGCTGCGGGTTGCCCGAGAAGTTGTCCCAGCCGGCCACGCCGTTCGAGAAGTTCCCGTTGGTAATGAGGTTCGGGCCGGCTGCGGCGGCAACCAGGATGCTGGCCGCGGGGATGGCCGCGGCGGCAGCAAGGACGAGGGCTTTGAAGCGGTTCATTGGTGTCTAACTCCCGGTGGTTTGGCAGTTAGACATCTCGCCGCGGGATCTCTTACACGAGATCTCCTACCGTTCGGGCGTGAACTTCACCGGAAGGTGCTTCACCCCGTTGATGAAGTTGGACCGCAGTCGCTCCGGGGGCCCGGCCAGGTCGATATCCGGGAAGCGGCGGAAGAGCTCCTGGAACATGACTTTCAGTTCTTTCTTCGCGAAGCCCGAGCCGAGGCAGAAGTGCTCTCCGATACCGAAAGCCAGGTGGTCGTTCGGTGTGCGGGTGATATCGAACCGGTAGGGGTCCACGAACATCTCCTCGTCCCGGTTCACCGAGGGATACCACATGATCAGCCGGTCACCGGCCTTCAAAGTCTTCCCCCGGATCTCGACATCCGCCGTGACGGTCCGCGCCATGTGGTGCACCGGCGAAACCCAGCGCAGGATCTCCTCGATCGCGCTGTCCAGCAGCGACATGTCCTTCAGGAGTTTCGCTTTCTCCTCCGGATGTTCGCACAGCACCTGGAGGCCGCCGGAGATGGCGTTCCGGGTGGTCTCGTTACCGGCGACGATGAGCAGGAAACAGAACGCGAGCAGGTCTCCTTCGCTCAGCTTCTCACCGTCGATCTCCGATTCGAGGAGAAGCGTGATGAGGTCGTTCTCGCGGGGGTTGGCGCGGCGCTCTTCGAGCCGTTCACGGAAGTAGGCGAACATCGTCGCGAAGCCGGTCATAGCGGTCAGGCGTGCCGCCGCGCCCGTGCCGCGTTCGGCCTCGGGGATGTCGGTCTGGTATTCGGGGTCGCCGGAGCCGAGGACTTTGTTCGTCAGCTCGAACATGAGCGGCCAGTCCTTCTGCTCCAGGCCCATCATCCCGCAGATGACGGCGAGGGGAGCTGGCTGGCGACTTCGAGGACGAAGTCGCATTCACCGGTGCGCGCGATCTTGTCGAGGACCACGTTCGTAATCCTGCGAATCTCCGGTTCGAGCGCGTTTACGGCTCGCGGCGTGAAACCCTTGTTCACGAGGAGACGCATCTTCACATGGCGGGGAGGATCCATGGTGATCACGCTGGCGTTGCCGCCGGTAGCCTGGGCGGCGTTGGCCGGGTCGTTCTGCATCATCTCCGCCAGCGCTTCAGGCCGGATTCCGGGGCCGGCGATGCCCTTGCTGGAGATGAACAACTCGGGATTGCGCGAGATGAAGCGGACGTCTTCGTACTTCGTAATCGCCCAGAAGCCGTTCCAGTTGTCGCCACCCTCGTTCCAGTAAACGGGGTCCGAGTTCCGGATCAGGCGGAGCGCCTCGTGGTGGCGGCCCTCCATGAACATTTCCGGGTCGTTGAGGTTGATCGGTGCAGTGGGAGCGGTCATGTGTGGCTTACCTCTGAGTTGTGCGAGAACCCGGATGTCCGGTTCTCATGCGTGGCTGACGAGTTCTTGGGTCCCGGTGGGATCCGGCAGGGCAGTGGAGCGTGCTTACTTCACCCAGGCGATCGCCTGCCGCGGGCAAAGGCGGATCGCCCGGTTGACCTTTTCTTCGAGGTCCTTCGAGACTTCCTCGACGAGGACGACGCTCACGTCGTCGTCACCTACGCGAAAGACCTCCGGTGCGGCGCCCTGGCACTTCGCATGGCCTTCACACATGTCGGTGTTGACTTTGACTTTCATTTGCGGCGTTCTCCGGATGGGTGTGGGCGCAAGCTCGCCCCAGCGTGGGAGAGGATACATCCCTACCGGCCGGTAGGCGACAGAGTTCTGCCTCCTGCTAACGTAGTCCACACATGGCAGCCGACACCGGCATCGACGAGTGGCTGGAGAGCGAAGGCATCGTCGATCGGCGCAGCCGGGTAGAGGCGATGGTGGTACTCGCCGAGGCCGGCCTCACCCGCGCCGGCAAACAACGGATGGCTGACTCCAAGCTGCCTCGCGCCCGGGAAGTGCTCTGGGCAAAGGTGATACCGGTGTGTTCCGATGCCGCCTGCATTGCGGCGGTCGGAACGCCCCCGATGCCGATAGTCACGACGACGCGGGATCGATGCTGCGTTTGCGGTGGTTCCAACACGCGCCGGGCAGTGAAGGCGATGCTTGAGGCCTGCGCCGCTCGCGGCCTGCAGCGAATCCTCCTGCTCGGCGGGAGCAAGGCCGCGCACGTCGAGCTGCGCGCGGCGCTGGCCGGATCGCCGGTCGAGGTCCGGATTATCGACGGCCTGAACGCCAGCCCAAGCACAAAGACGGCGCTCCCGGACCTCGAATGGGCCCAGCTCCTCGTCGTCTGGGCGTCCACGCAGCTTCCGCACCGCGTGTCGCAGTCCTATACCGAGAACCGCCCGCGAGACCTGCCGCAGATCACCGTCGCGCGCCGCGGCGTCGAGGCCCTCTGCCAGGAGGTTGCGAAGTTCGCCTCGGGCGGGCGCGGGTAGTTCGGTCTCGCTCCTCCCGTCTCCCTTCCGTGCTTGGTAGAATCGCTTCCGCACTCACCAAAGTCCCGGAGGCCACCCGTGGAAGTCCCCCTGCTCCTGAACGATTTCCTGCGTCGCGCCGCGAAGCTCTACCCGAACAAGGAAGCCATCGTCGATGGCGCCAAACGCTTCACCTACCGGGAGTACCAGGAGCGTTGCAACCAGCTCGGCCACGCGCTCCTGGCCCTCGGCATCAAGAAGGGCGACCGGGTCTGCATCCTCAGCCCCAACTCCCACTACTTCCTCGAAAGCTACTACGGCGTCACGCAGATCGGCGCCATCCTCGTGCCGCTCAACTACCGCCTGGTGGCAAGCGACCACGAGTACATCATCAACCACGCCGGCGTGAAGGCCGTCCTCGTCGACTACGAGTTCACGGGGGTCATCGATGAGATCCGGCCCAGCCTGAAGTCGGTCGAACACTGGATCGCTGCGGATCCGCGCGCCGGCCACGAGACACGCGCCGGCTGGATCGACTGGGACGTGCTCGTTTCGAACCAGCCGAAGACGGCCACCCCCCACGTCGAACAGGACGAGAACGACGTAACCTCGATCAACTACACAAGCGGCACGACGGCCCGGCCCAAGGGCGTGATGCTCACCCACCGCAACGTGTACATCAACGCCTACAACTTCATCGCCCACCTTCGCATTCGCCATGAAGACCGCGAGATGTGGACATTGCCGATGTTCCACGCCAACGGCTGGGGTGGGCCGTTCGCGATCACCGCCATGGGCGCAACTCACGTCGTCCTCCGGGCAGTGGTCGGCGCCGACATCTACCAGATGATCCAGGACGAGCAGATCACGTTCGCCTGCATGGCCCCGGCCGTCCTCAGCACCGTCCTGAACTTCCCGGACAAGACCAGTTACCGGGCAACCACCCGTCCGCGGTTCGTCGTCGCGGGCGCGCCGCCACCGGCGGCCTTTATCGAACGCCTCGAGAAGGAGCTCGGCTGGGAGTTCATCCAGATCTATGGCCTCACCGAGACAGCGCCGATCCTCACCGTCTCGGGGCCGGATCACCAGAACCCGGAGGGCCAGGACTACCAGCGCCGGTCGCGTGCCGGCGTCGAAGCCATCGGTGTCGACATCCAGGTGCTGGATGACGAAGGCAACCCTGTCCCGATGGACAACGAGACCGTCGGCGAGGTTTGCGCCCGCTCGAACGTCGTCCTCAAGGGCTACTGGGAACAGCCCGAAGAAACCGCCCGCGCCATTTACGGCGGCTTCTTCCACAGCGGAGACCTCGGTGTCTGGGACGAATTCGGCAACGTGAACATCGTCGACCGCAAGAAGGACGTCATCATCTCCGGCGGCGAAAACATCTCCTCGCCCGAAGTCGAGGCGGCGCTCTACAAGCATCCCGCAGTGCTCGAGTGCGCCGTCATTGGGGTGCCCAGCGAAAAATGGGGCGAGACGCCCAAGGCGCTCGTCGTCCTTCGCGACGGCATGACCGCGACCGAGGAAGAAGTGATCGCTTTCAGCCGCCAACACCTGGCCCACTTCCGCTGCCCGACATCGGTCGACTTCGTCGAGAGCCTGCCCCGCACCGTCACCGGGAAGCTGCAGAAGTTCATCATCCGCGAGCAGTACTGGAAGGGCGTCGAACGCCGGGTGAACTGAGGCGGCGATTATGGGGGCCGAACTCACCGTTCGGCGCGCTGCGCTATCCTGAAACTTCGATTCTCACCAATTGGGGGCCGCACCCATGGCTGTCATTTCCTATTTCCCGATTTCCCTGCCGCCAGAAGCCCGCGAGGGCTTCGAGAAGACTTGGATGACCCGCGTCGGCGCCGTCGATACCTTCCCCGGTTTCATCTCCACCGAACTGCTTGCCCTCCCGGACCGGGGCGAATACGTCGTCCTTAGCCGGTTCACGGATGAGGCCTCTTTCGAGGCATGGATCACGTCCGATAACTTCACCGCCGGACACCGCGGCGAGAGCTATGCGAGCTACAAAGAGAATCCCTTCCTCAAGTCGCACAAGCTCTTCGAGGTTCTCGGCTAAGTTCCTGCGTGAAGTAGTTCACGCAAGAGTAACCTTTCGCGCGCCTCGAGCGTTATAGCTATCGGAAGTGCGGACACAGCGCTGGCGATGTGCTGCTGGCGGCGGAGAGCACCGCCGTCCGGTGGCGCCTCGATTTCGTGACGCTTCGGGGCTGCTACGCTGTGTCCATGCCGCCGCCTGAGAAGTTCGAGACCTGCTGGGGCCCGGGAGACGCGCTCATGGCCGCCTACCATGACACTGAGTGGGCGGTCCCCTGCCACGATGACGCTGAGCTCTTCGAGCGTCTCATGCTCGAGGGCTTCCAGGCCGGCCTGTCGTGGTCGACGATCCTGAACAAGCGTGAGAACTTCCGGCGCGCCTTCGATGGGTGGGACCCCGTCGTCGTGGCAGGCTATGGGGACCAGAAGGTCGCCGAGCTGCTCCAAGACTCCGGCATCGTCCGCAATCGCCTCAAGATCTCGGGCGCAGTGCAGAATGCGCGTGCGTTCCTCCGGGTCCAGGAAGACCACGGCACGTTCGACCGATTCGGCTGGTCGTTCGTTGGCGGCGCGCCGCTGCTCCGGGCGGCTCCTTCGTCCTGGCGCGACGTACCCGCGAAGACGCCCGAATCCGATGCCCTTTCCCGCGCTCTCCAGCGTGCCGGGTTTACCTTTGTGGGCTCCACCATCTGCTACGCATTCATGCAAAGCGTCGGCATGGTCAACGACCACCTCGAAGCGTGCCCGGCACGTCGGGCCGTGACTTTCGAGGGCGGCAACGAGCGGGCGCGCCAGGCTTCGTTCTGAGCGCCGCGGCGGTATGAGAATCAGCTGACCGGATACGGCAGCTCGAACAGCTTGTCGTCGACCGAGTTACTGACCTGGGTCGCGGTCATCTTCACTCCGCCCGTCGCGAAGGAAAGCATGATGCTGTCCTTCTCATCGAGGCAGAAGGTGCTTTGAGGCGCCGGTGCTGGGCGTCGTCTCGAAACACCGTGCCGTTCGTCCGGCGATGGTCTGCTTCGGCAGCTCCTTCACGTCGGTCCCTTTCCGGGCCTCGTCGATAGCCTTCTTCACGTCGACGCCGCCGCTGCCGAGGCTGTTGTCCTTCGAGCACGAGCCGCCGAGACCAAAGTTGCTGCAGAAGTACGTCGTCGTGCCGTCCTGGATGACCGTGAGGATGAAGTCACCCGATCCGGGGAGGGTCAGCTTTATCTGGGAGGCCAGCTTCGGTGGCTTGCTGGCCACCACTGCCGTGCCTTTCTGCTTCTGGCCCTGCATGTCGAGCTCGACGTCGTACGTCGCCTGGTAGGTCTTGGTGATCGACTCAGCGGCGATGCGGTCGAAGATCGAGTCGGCCGTCTCCGTCGTGGCCGAAGGCTTTGTCGGCTCGGCGGTCTTCCCCGCCGCGACAGTCGGGGAACCGTCCGCCGACGCCTTCGTCGCGTCTCCGCTTGTCGTCGCCGTCGCCTCCGCGCGCGAGCCACTGTCCCCGTCGTCGTCGTCGTCGTCGTCTCCCCCGCAGGCCCCAAGCAGAAGGCCCCCAGCGATCGTGAGCGAGACCAGATACCGTAGTTTCACGAGTTACCCCCAGGTCGTCCCCTGGATCTTCGGCACGTGTCTCGCTTCCAATCACCGCCGGGAGAGCCGCCACGGGACAGAGCAACGTAAAATCCCTGGTCATGAGTCAACCTGAATCTGCCCGCCCACTCATCGCATCCGGCATGGCTCGCCAACTCGCCGCATTTCGCAGCGCCCTTGACGCTGGAATGCCACGGGTCGGTTGGAAGATCGGGATCAACGATCCGGCTGCCCAGCAGCGCCTGGGCCTCGGTGCGACGCTTGTCGGCTGGCTTGATGGCCGGCGCGTCCTCCCGCAAGGACCGCCATACCGGCCGCCGGCGGGCTCGAAGCCTCGCATCGAAGCCGAAGTCGCCGTGCGGCTCGCTTCCGATGTCCCGGCCGGGGCGGATCTGGATGATGCGCGGGCAGCCATCGCGGCCGTGGCGCCGGCTATCGAGTTTGTGGACGCGGCGAAGCCGCTTTCGCCGCTCGATGCGCTGCTCGCCAGTGACATCCTCCATGACGGTGTGCTCTTCGGCAGCGAACTCCCGCTCGCAGCCGCCTCCGGGCTGGTTGCGCAAGGGTTCCCGGCGGTGAAGCTCAACGGAGCGCCCGCTCGTAACGGTCTGCCGGGCCGCTATCCTGAGGACCTCGCCGAGGTCGTCGCCCATGTCGCCAACGTCCTCGCGGAAAACGGCGAAGCGCTGCAGGCGGGCGACCGTATCATCTGCGGCTCGTACATCGATCCGTTCGACATCGTTCCCGGGGATGAGGTCGTCGCCGATTTTGGCCCCCTCGGCCTGGTCGCCTTTCACGTCGCTTAGGTTGAGGCGGGGTCTCCCGGCGGTGCTAACCGTCGCAACCCGACACATGGGAGTTCCGGTAGAGTTATCCACAACTCAACTCATCGGAGCTCCGCCTTGACGACCACCGTGTCTGCACTCAGCGAAAAAGTTCGCGCCCTCCTCCTCGACCAGATCCAGAGAGGCACGCAGCTGGGTACGCAGGTCTGCGCATACCGCAACGGCGAGATGATCGTCGACGCATGGGCGGGTGAGATCGGGCCGGAGGACTCCCGGCCGGTGCAGGCGGACACGCTCTTTCCCAGCTTCAGCACCACAAAGGGTGTGGCGGCGACTGCGCTCCACATCCTCGCCGACCGCGGGGTCATCGATTACGCCGCCCCGGTTTCGGAATACTGGCCCGAGTTCGCCGCCAACGGGAAAGAGCGGATCACCGTCGCGCAGGCGATGAGCCACCAGGCGGGCCTTCACGCTGCGCCGCCGAATGAGGTCGCGCTCGACTGGGACCGGGCAATCGACTTTATCGCCAGCGGGACGCCGGCGTACGAGCCGGGCACGTCGACCGGATACCACGCAATCACGTACGCCTGGGTGGTCGGCGGCATCGTCCAGGGCGCAAGCGGCCGCCACATCAAGGACGTCATCCAGGAGGAGATCGCCGGGCCGCTCGGGATCCAGGGCGAGATGTACGTTGGCATCCCAGATGGTGTCGAAGACCGGCTGGCATGGCTCCAGAGCCCGCCCGAGCCGACGCCGGAGCAGGCAGCCATGAATCCCATGGCGAACCTGCCCGACGACCACGATTTCTTCAAGGCCATGCCCCGGACCGGCGCCCTCGATTGGAACTCGATGGAAGTTCGGAAGGCCTGCATCCCGTCGGCGAACGGCCACTTCACCGCCCGGGCACTCGCCCGGATGTATGCGGCGCTTGCCAACGGCGGCGAGGTCGGAGGCGTGCGGCTCGTCTCGCCGGAGCGCATCGCCCAGATGAGCCGGGTCCAGGTCGACACCCCGGACCGGGTCATATTCATGCCTATTCGCAAGAGTATCGGGTTCTTCAACGGTGGGAAGACGATGGGTATGCATGGCGCCACCGGGCCTCGCGAGACGGCCTTCGGCCACCCCGGCGCGGGCGGGTCGATTGCCTTCGCCGACCCCGATGTGAACCTCAGCATCGCCGTGACCATCAACAAGATGCAGGGGACGCTCCAGGCTGAAGGTCCAACGTTCGAGATCTGTGAGCTCATCCGCAAGGAACTCGGCGTCAACGCGTAGCCGCTGGTGAAGCTGGCCGTCCAACGCTCTACCATGGATGTTGTGAGCCAGTACAAAGCAGCCATCTTCGACATCGGTGGAGTGCTTACCCACTCCCCGGTCACCCGCATCAAGCAATTCTGTGCCGACCAGGGCATTTCCGACGCGGCCCGCATCGCCATCTTCGGGCCGGAAGACGGCCCCTGGTCCCGATTCGAACGCAGCGAATTGACACGCGACGACTTCGCAGGCGAATTCGACCGCCACATCGCGGGGTGTGAGACCGCGGCGACCGGGAAGGGCTTCATGGAGTGGTTCTTCCAGGGGTTCGGCGAGCGCCCCGAAATGGTCGGCGTCGTCCGGCATCTGCGCGGAAGAGTGAAGCTCGGAGCCATCACCAACAACGTCGCGCGCGATGAACCCTCTACGACGCGCACTTCCGGCATCGACCTCCCGCACCTCTTCGAAGTCATCGTCGAATCGGCGATCGTTGGCTATCGCAAGCCCGAGCCGCAGATCTTCCGGATCGCCTGCGAGCAGCTCTCGATCGAACCCCACCAGGCGGTCTTCCTCGATGACATGGGGGCGAACCTGAAAGGCGCTCGCGCCCTCGGCATGCACACCATCAAGGTCGACGAGACCCTGAGTGCCATTGACGAGTTGGAAGCGGCCCTCGGGATCCCGCTGCCCCGCTAGGCAACGAGCGGCTCGCGCCGCGTCGCGAATCTGACATGCCGTTCGACTTCGAATCCCGTACCCTTTCGCCCCAGTCTGGCCTTCGGAAGTGAGTGCCTTCATGGAACAGTGGGAAATCGAACTCATCGCGACCGTGCGCGAGCTATCGCGAACGAAGTTCGCTCAACGCTCGGCGGAGATCGACCGGGAAGGCCGATTCCCGCGAGAGAACGTCGATGAGTTGCTCACGCTGAAGGTGCCGGCCATGGCGCTTTCCCGGGAGATTGGCGGGCTCGGGATCGGCGTCGCCGGCCAGATGCGGATCATGGAGGAGGTCGCCTACGGCGACGGTTCGACCGCCGTGGCGCTCAACATGCACGCCATCGTCGCCGGCTTCCTCGAGAGCATGCCGCCGTTTGCGCGCAGGGACGCCGTCCTCGCCGACATGGGCCGGAACGGCGCGCTGATTTGCGGCCCCGGCTCGGTCCCGACGGGCGGGCTCGATAGCCGCCAGGCTGGCTTCAAGATCCATGAGGATGGCGATTCACTCGTCATCAACGGCCGCGCCGGGTTCGCTTCGATGAGCGAGGGCGCCAAGTACGCCCTCATCGGCGGCTCGGTCGACCGGGGCGAAGGCAACGAGGCCGATGTCGCGCTCACCGTGCCGGAGCTCTCGACGCCGGGCATCACCAACCTTCACAACTGGGATGCGATGGGCCTTCGGGGCACGGCCAGTCACGACATCGTCATCGAGAACGCTCGCATCCCGAAGATCGAAGGGCTGGTCATCCCCGCAGCCATGATGCGGATGGTCCTGCAAGCGCAGAGCCAGGTGATCAACGTCCAGACGCAGATGCGGGCGCGCGGGGCACTGGGCATCCTCGCTATCTGGCTCGGCCTCGCCCAGGCGGCGTTTGATTTCACCCTGGGCTACGTGAAGGAGCGCCACGGCTACCTCGCAGCGCCGAATACCAACGCAGGCGGCGGCGTGGGCTACCGCTCCGAGCAGCCATGGGCACAGTTCGCCATCGGCAACATGGAGCACTGGCTCGAAACCGGCAGGATCGTCCTCTACGACTGCGTGAACCGGCTCGAGACGCCGTTCGACGATCCACAGGCGTTCACCCGGCACCTCGTGCGCACGGTCTACCACCTCCGCCGCATGAGCGAAGAGGTCTCGGCCGGGGCCATGCGCACCTGCGGGGCACACGCCTACGTGAAAGGCCGCTCCCTGGAGCGGATCTACCGCGACATGGTCGGCGGAAACGTCATGGCCTGGAAGACCGACGAGCTGATGCATTCGCTCGGGCTCTCTTCGCTCGGCCAGCCGATCACCTTCGTAGGGCCGGCCGGCACGTAGGCGTCTGGGCGAAGCCTGTCCGAACACTGCCAGCCTTGACAATCCGCCTCTGGCTGCCGATATTCAGGAGTAATGCTGAAGAACGCCTTCGGTCTCCTTCTTCTTACCTGACGGCGAGCGCCCGCTGCTGCTCGCCGATGCCTCCTGCGCGAATCCGCCCAGGGGGTATTTTTTTGGCGAACGGCAAAGGACAGAACAGCACAGACAACTTCTCGGGAGTGAACCGCGATGCCACCTGCACCCATCAAGCCAAAGACCATGCCGTTTCACAAGTACGTGCCGTTCCGCCCGCTTCCGCTACGTCTTCCCGACCGCGAGTGGCCGAACCGCCAGATCGAAACGGCGCCCCTCTGGTGCTCCGTGGACCTTCGCGATGGCAACCAGGCCCTGATCGACCCGATGGATCCCGGCCGCAAGCGGCGCATGTTCGATGCCCTCGTGCTCATGGGGTTCAAGGAGATCGAGGTCAGCTTCCCCGCTGCTTCGCAGCCCGACTACGACTTCGTCCGGCAGCTGATCGAGGAAGACGCCATCCCGGAGGACGCCACTATCCAGGTGCTCGTGCAGTGCCGGCCAGAACTGATCGAACGCACCTACGAATGTCTCGTGGGCGTGAAGAAGGCGATCGTCCACTTCTATAACTCCACATCGGTTCTGCAGCGGCGCGTGGTGTTCCAGCAGGAGAAGTCGGGAATAACGAAGATCGCGACCGATGCCGCCGAGCTGTGCCGCAAGCTCGAAAAGTCGATGCCGGCAGATACCCACATCCGCTATGAGTACTCGCCCGAAAGCTATACGGGCACCGAAGTCGAGTACGCACTCGAAATTTGCGGAGCCGTCTCAGAGATCATCGAGCCGACGCCCGAAAAGCGCCTGATCATGAACCTCCCGGCCACCGTCGAGATGTACACGCCGAACATCTACGGCGACACGATCGAGTGGATCCTCCACAACCTCCCCAACCGCGAATCCATCTACCTCTCCCTCCATCCTCACAACGACCGCGGGACGGCCGTCGCTGCGGCTGAGTTCGGGGTGATGGCCGGGGCGGACCGCGTCGAGGGCACGCTTTTCGGCCAGGGCGAACGCACCGGTAACGTCGATCTGGTGACGCTCGCTCTGAATCTCTTTAGCCAGGGCGTTGACCCTCAGCTGGACATCAGCGATATCGACGGTCTCCGCCGCGTAGCCGAATACTGCAACCGCATGCCCGTTCCGGCGCGGCACCCCTATGCGGGCGATCGGGTCTACACGTCGTTCTCGGGGTCGCACCAGGACGCGATAAAGAAGGGCTTCGAGGCCCTGAGCGAGGAGTACCGCATCTGGGAGGTGCCCTACCTGCCGATCGATCCCAAGCACGTGGGGCGCTCCTACGAGGCCGTCATCCGCGTGAACAGCCAGTCCGGCAAGGGCGGTGTTGCCTACATCATGAAGGCCGAACACGGGTTCGACCTGCCGCGGAGGCTGCAGATCGAGTTCTCGAAGACGATCCAGGAATCACGGAGGACTCGGGCACCGAAGTCACGCCTGCCGCGATCTGGGAATCGTTCCGCGCCGCGTACCTGCCGGAGCTTCCCCGCATGGAGCTCGTCTCTCACGAGATGTCCACCTCGGGTGGGAAGACGAGAATCACGTGTGAAGTCCGCATCGATGGCGAGGTCCGCCCGGCGAGCGGGGAAGGCAACGGCCCCATCGCCGCCTTCGTCCAGGCGCTTCAACGCGACCTTGGCCTTGCGATCGAAGTGCTCGACTACTCGGAGCACGCCGTCTCGGCGGGCGCGGACTCACAGGCGGTCGCATACGTCGAAGCCCGCAGCCCGGATGGCCTCTGTTGGGGCGTGGGCATGGACCCGAACATCCTGGTTGCTTCACTGAAGGCGGTGATGAGCGCCGCTAATCGCCTGCCGTTCGAAGCCTGATTGGCTTGGTCTCAGGACAAGGAGAAGGCCCGATGGAGCGGACATCGGGCCTTCGGCCAGTGCGTGGAGCGTACTGGCAATAAACCGGCGGAGGGCTACGAGCGGAATAGTCCTCCGCGCCAGCAGCACCTTAGAAAACAGATACGGTGCACGTCAACCTACCATGTCGAAATCTTTGCATTCGTATGGATCTTCCGTAGGCTGACGGTGTGGACGAACGCGAGACGATCGAGCGAGTCGCCAGGTGGTTGAAGGCCTCTCGCATCACCGTTGTGCTCACCGGTGCGGGCATCAGCACAGAATCCGGCATCCCCGATTTCCGCGGCCCTCAGGGCGTCTGGACGCGCGACCCGGAGGCCGAGAAACGTGCCACCATCCAGCACTTCATGGCCAGCCGCGATGCCCGCGTTGCAAGCTGGAAGTATCGACGGGCCAGCACCGTGGATGCGGCCCTTCCGAACGCCGGGCACTTCGCCCTCGCCGAACTGGAACGGAAGGGCAAACTCCAGGCGCTCATCACGCAGAACATCGATAGCCTCCACATCAAGGCAGGAAACTCACTCGCCCGCATCGTCGAGATCCACGGGACGGTGCGCGATTTCGTCTGCATGGGGTGTGGCGAACGGGGCCCCATCGAATGCGTCATCGCACGGGTGGAAGCCGGCGAGGAAGACCCGCCCTGCCGCACCTGCGGGGGCATCCTGAAGTCGGCGACCATCTCGTTCGGACAGAACCTGGTGGCGGAAGACCTGGAACGAGCCCAGTCGGCAGCTTCGAGCTGCGAGGTGTTCCTTGCGATCGGCACCTCGCTCACGGTGACGCCGGTCGCCCTCTTGCCGCGGTACGCGCTGCAGGCCGGCGCGAAGTTCGTGATCCTGAACGCCCAGCCGACCCCCTATGACCGGGCCGCGGCGGCCGTCATCCGCGGTCCGATTGGTGAAGTCCTTCCCGCGATCGTCGATCTGGTGTGAGCGCTTCGCCCTCATGCGGTAGCATCCGGGCGCGAAACCATGTTGCTGGAGCCACCCTATGGTCACTGCTGAACCGACTCTCTCGCCCGCCGAACTCGGCCTCGATGCGAAACGCCTGAGTTACCTCGATGCACACCTCCAGCGCTACGTCGATGAAGGACGGCTTGCTGGGACGCTGGTGCTGGTCGCCCGCCAGGGCGAAATCGGCCACTTCGCCGCGGCCGGCCTGGCCGACATCGCCCGGAAGACGCCGATGAAGCGCGACACGATCTTCCGCATCTACTCGATGTCGAAGCCCATCAACTCGATCGCCCTGATGCAGCTCTACGAGCGCGGGCTGATGCAGATCGACGATCCGGTCGAAAAGTACATCCCGGAGTTCGCCGGCCTGCGCGTTTACACCATGGGGACTCACCCGGCGTTCATGACGCGGCCAACCAACCGGGCGATGACTGTCCGGGACCTGCTCTCGCACCAGAGCGGCCTGACCTATGGCTTCCTCGCTCGCACGAATGTCGATGCGGCTTACCGCGAGCTGGAGGTGGACGCTGGCGGCAAGCCCCGGACCCTGAAGGGCATGATCGATGCTCTCGCGAGCCTGCCGCTCGAGTTCTCTCCGGGCGAAAGCTGGAACTACTCGGTCGCTACGGACGTCTGCGGCTACCTGGTCGAGGTGATTTCTGGCCAGCGGTTCGATGACTACCTGCAGGCGAACATTTTCGGTCCGCTGGGGATGGTGGACACCGGATTCCATGTGCCGGCCGCGAAACAACCGCGGCTTGCTGCGAACTACAGCGTGAGCGCCGCCGGCACGCTGCGGCTGGAAAGCACCGGCGGGATCGCGCCCCTGAATCTCGTCGACGACCCGGCGACGAGCACCTACCTCCAGCCTCCCACCTACCTCAGTGGCGGCGGTGGGCTTGTCTCGACGGCAACAGACTACTTCCGGTTTGCCCAGGCGCTCTGCAACGAAGGCGAGTTCGAAGGCACCCGGATCATCGGGCGAAAGACGCTCGAGCTAATGACCAGCAACCACCTGCCGGGTGGCGCCGACCTCATGCACCACGCGCTCGGCCGCTGGGCCGAAACGACCTTCAGCGGCATCGGATTCGGCCTCGGGTTCTCTGTCACGCTGGACCCGGCGCAGGCTCAGATATCCGGGACTCCCGGTGAATTCGCCTGGGGCGGCGCCGCCAGCACGGCGTTCTGGGTGGACCCCATCGAGGGCCTCGTCGTGGTCTTCATGACGCAGCTGATGCCTTCGACCCAGTACAACATCCGGCGGGAACTGCGGTCGATCGTGTATTCGGCCCTGACGGACTGACCTACCGGAACTTTCGCCGCCTCTATTGCGTCCTGTAAGGAAGTTGGCCATTTGCGGTCATATCCGCAGAAGGTGACGGAGGCAGGACAATGGCACGGCAGAGGTGCAAGCGGCTGGTCATCGGAGGCGCGTCGGCGCTGGTGGTCGCAGCCATCCTCGGAGTTGCCGGCCTGGCGGCAACCGGCGGCCAGGCGCAGACCCCGCCGCGCACCACGGCAACCGCGACACCGTCGCTGCCCACGCCGACTCCTCCAGCCTCCCCGACGCCCGCGCCGGTGAAGCCGAAGCCCCCGATCGAAGAACCGATGGCGATGCCGTTCGGGCCGCTCGCCGCCGAGCCGTACCGGGTCAAGACCGGCGATGGCGATTGCCTCAATGTCCGGCCCTCCCCGGGGACCACGTTCAAAAGCGACCCGCGGACGTGCGTGCCAGAAGGGTTCCTCCTCTGGCTACTCGGCCCCGCCAGGGAGGTCGACGGGCATTCGTGGCGCTACGCCCTCGGCGAGGGCTGGGTTGCCACCCAGTACGTTATGCCCGCCCCCGGAGCGGCAACGGGATTCGGTCCATTCAGGGCCGTCACCGTAAGCAACGCCGCCGGGCAGGTCACGAAGGTGGCGCGTGTTACCAGCGGTGGGGCGGTCGCAGAACTCCCTTCGATCCCGGACATCGCGGATGCGCTCGGCGATGTCCCGCCCGCGCTCTCGCCCGATGGCAAGTGGACTGCCTATGGGAGCCAGGTGGGCTACGTCCCCACGCTCACGATTCGCGAGATGGCGACCGGCGCCGAAACGAAGTACCCACAGGTGTTCTTGACTTCGTGGAGCCCGGCGAAGAACCGGCTGCTCGTCCGCATCAACGCGAATTGCCCCACGGATTGTTCATGGACTACCGGCTGGATTGACCCCCAGGAAGGCATCATCCACCGCTTCGCCGACAAGAAGAACAACTGGTGGGCCATCACTTGGGCTCCGGATGGCCGTTCGCTCTACGTCGTCGACGAAGGCGCACTCACCCAGGTCTCCCTCGCGGGTGAAAGCCGGGTGATTGTGGCGAAGCGACCCGAGGGGTCCGAGATTCGCTGGGGACAACTCGCGGTGTCAGAGGATGGCAAGCGTCTCCTCTCGAGCCCGTTCCAGGGAGCTATCACGATCATCGACCTGGAGACCGGCGCGGTCTCCAGCATCGAACGGGCGACGCAGATCCCGGTCCTCGGAAGGTGTGGCGGCGGCGGTTACGGCGCGCTCACAGGCTGGCTGGGTGCGGCGACCGTGATCTGGCACGAGTCGTTCGCGGAGAAGGGCGGAAACGGGATCACGATCGCGAACGTGAACGGCGGCAGCCGGAAGCTTATTCCGTTCTTCACCGTCAGCGACATCCGGAAGGTGGCGCCGGATCTCGTGAGTTTCACGACCTACGAGAACCCTGAATCGCAGGGCGGTTTCTTCCTGACCTGGCTGCTCGACATTCGGACCGGTGAGGCGCGGCCCGTGACCGTCGGCGCCACTCCCGCCTGGGAATAGCCCGCGACCGGCCCGAGGGGTCACACCTCGCAGACGGGGACGAACACCGCCGGCTGCCAGCCCCGCAATGAGTTGAAGACCGCGAGCGGCACTCCGCCCTGGACCTCCTCAACGGTGACGTGAGCCTCGGTGAGCGCCCCCTGGGCGAGGAGTTCGCCGCGGTAGGTGCCTGCGAGGAGACCATCTGTAGCGCGCGGCGTGACCCAAAGACCGGCCCTCTGCACAGCGACATTGGCAATGTTTGTCTCGGTGACTATGCCGTCCGACCTCCACAACAGGGCCTGGTCACAGTCGGGTCGCGAGGCCATCGCATCGTCGTAGGCCTGGCGATGAGTCGTCTTGTGGTAGCGAAACACATCGGTTTCGCCGGATGGCAACCGTGAGAGGCCAACCCGGACCGGCTCCGTGGCGTTGGGAAGGAGGGGCTCACTTTCGACGCAGGGTTCGCCCTCTTCCGAAACGAGCAGGCGCACCCGGAGCGGGACATCGCCGCGTGCCTCAGCGGCGAGGACTTCGCGAATGCGCGCACGGTTGTAGGGGATGCCGAAGTACTTCGCGGACCCGGCCTGGCGTCGCAGATGGCGTCCCAGGAGTGCGTACCCACCGTCCGGGTCCCACCGCAACGTTTCGAGGAGCTGGAAGGGCTGGACGCCGGCGGTGAGGACGCGGGTTTTCTCGGCGCACTCGCGGAACTCACGCCCCGGCCGCGAGTCCCACACAATGCCGCTTCCCGTCCCGTAGGTCGCCCGTTTTCTCTCCCGGTCGATGGTTGCGGTCCGGATCGCGACGTTGAACCGGGCCTTCCGGGCCGGCCCGACATAACCGACGGCACCGGTATAGATGCCGCGCGGCCCCGGTTCCAGGTCGCGGATCAATTCCGCAGTCCGTACTTTCGGTGCGCCGACGACGGACGCGCACGGGAAGGTCGCCCCAAAGAGGTCGGCGAGCGGTACTGAAAGCTCCGCCGAAACGGTCGATGTCATCTGGAGGACCGTCGGATACCGTTCGACGCGGAAAAGGTCATCCACGCGCACACTGCCCGGCCGCGCGAGTCGTCCCAGGTCGTTTCGCACCATATCGACGATCATCAGGTTTTCGGCGCGCTCCTTCGGGGAGCGCCGGAGAGCCGCAGTCCGGCCACGGTCCTCTGCGAGCGTTCGGCCCCGGGCTGACGTCCCCTTCATCGGACGCATGACTACCCGGTCCCCGTCGCGAGAGAAGAACACTTCGGGAGATGCCGAACAGACCACCAGCCGGCCGAAATCAAGGTAGGCCGCGCATGATGACCGCTGCGCGCGTGCGAGTCGGGCGAAGAAAGCGAACGGCTCCCCCTCCCAGTCAGCACGCAACGGATAGGTGAGGTTTACCTGGTAGGTCTCGCCGGCGGCGAGGTGCTTGCGGATGCGGGCGACCGCAGTGGCATGGCCGTCCTCAGTCGTCTCGGTCCGCCAATCGAGTGTCGGAGCGCGGCTCGCCGCCAGCGCGAGTGTCTGTACGTCGAGCGCCGCCATCCGTTCGAAGGCGACGAACTCCGCCAACGGCAGGCCGTCTGCGGCCGGATGGCAGGCCAGCCCGAAGGCCGCGCCAGCCTCGTACGCGACGTAGCCGGCCACGTGCAACCCGGAATCCGCCGCTGCTTCCACTGCCGCGAGCAATCCGGGCACGTCCTCGGGATGGCGGGCGACAAATCGTCCGGCCGGCCGGCTCAGCTCCTGCCACACGCCATCGATCTGCAGGACGGCGCATGGCGCGGACTGCTGCTCTTCGTCGTCATCCACTCCGATCATCATGCCGTGCACGCGCCAGACGAGCACTCCGGGGCTGTCCCATCAGCCGCGCCACTCCAGCGCGAGCGGGTCGTCCGGTTCGGCCGGGCGAGTGAACCCGAACCTCTTGTTCCACAAGGGCGGGTCGTGGTCTCCGGGCGGAGAGAGCGCGAGTTCGCCGGCCAGCTTTCCGGACAGCACCGAGAACTTGAACCCATGTCCCGAACACGGCGACGCCAGGACGATGGCTGGATGGTTGGGGTGCCGGTCGATGATGAAGTCGCGGTCCGGTGTCTCGGTGTACCGGCAGGTGACCACTTCGGCCGGTTCGGGGCGGACGCCGCGGAAAACCCGGGCCACGGTCTCGGTGAGCCGGGCGAGCGCCTGTCGGTCGGGTTCGCGAAGGGGCTCGTCCGGGTCCTCGATGGCAGTTTCAAGTTCGATCGCGACTTTGATGAACCCGGGGCGCTCGTGGGCCGGGAACCCGTAGAATCCGCCGGGGCCGTGCGCGATGTAGATAGGACACCGGCCGGCAGCCCAGAGCGCCGTGTCGGCAACCGGGTAGTACACCACCTGCTGGTGCGTGACGCGCAGAGATGGTTCGAGGCCGAGGGCCGCGAAGAGCCGTCCGGCCCACGGTCCCGCGGCGACGACAACAGAGCGGGCGTCGACCTCAGCTTCGGATCCGCCGTGCGCGAAGCGGACGCGAGTTGTGCGCGCTCCCGGCTCGATTGCGGTGACACGCGCCTTCTCGGTGAGTGTCGCCCCGTGGGCAATGGCCTGGGCAGCGAGCGTGCGGACGCAGCGGCCGGCATCGAGAATGCCGGCGCCGCTCTGCCAGAGCACGGCCCAGTCGTCCGGCATCGCAAATTGTCGCGCGTAGGAGCGTGCGGCTTCGCCTTCGAGCCAAACGGCGCCGACTCCTGCCTGGGCGAGAGCGCCGCGGCAGGCCTGCATCGCCGGGTCTGTCGCGGGGCCGATATCGATGCCGCCCGTCATCGTCAGGAGCCGGGCGCCGGATTCTCGTTCGAGCGCACGCCACAGTTCGAACGCCGCCGGGGCGAGTGCGGCGTAGACAGCGGAGCTGTACGAGTGGCGAATGATGCGGCTTTCGCCGTGGCTGCTGGCGCGGTTGTGCCCGAGTTCGAACTGCTCGAGCAGGAGCGTGCGGCGGCCCCGCTTCGCCAGCTCATAGGCGGCCGCCGACCCGACCGCCCCGGCGCCGACCACAACGGCATCGAACTGCTCGGCCATACCTGCTCCCCGTCCCGAAGCATACGCCGCAGCCTTACCTGCGCCGACTTCCCCGCAGGCGAAGGACCGGTAGTCTTCCGTGCATGGGATTCCAGGACCTAACGCCGCAAGAAATCGAACTCGTGCTCGACAAGGAGCGCGTCATCCGCATCGGCTTTTCCGCCGGCGACGAGCAGTTTCTCGTGCCAGTCTTCTACGTCTTCTTCGACGGTGCGCTCTGCGGGCTCACGACGCCGGGGCGCAAGACGCGGCTGGCCGAGACGAACCCGGCGGTTTCGTTCCAGGTGGACAGCACGTTTGTTACCGGCCCCTGGGAGTGGGCGAGCGTCTCCGGCCAGGGCACGTTCGCAAGGGTCGTCGAGCGATCGGAGTTCGCCCGTTTCGCCGGGAAACTCCAATTGAAACTCGGGGATGCCCCGGACTGGGCGGCGCTCATGCTGCAGGACCGGTTCGCCCAGTTGGGGCTCTACGCCTGGCGGATAGAGATGACCTCGGTTTCTGGCCGGGCGCACGGGCCGGATTAGTCCACCCGTCTTCGCGTTACGCGCTCCGGACTTCCCGCCCCGCCGTCCACTGGCGGTAGAGCGAACTGTAGTAGCCGCCCTTGGCCACGAGCTCGGCGTGGTTGCCGTCTTCCACGACCCGCCCGTGGTCGACGACGAGGATGCGGTCCGCGTGTTCGGCGGTGCTGAGGCGGTGAGCGATCACGACGCTCGTGCGGCCCTTGAGTAACTGCCTCAGCGCTTCCTCCACCTGTTCTTCGGTGGCGGGGTCGAGCGAAGACGTCGCCTCATCGAGGATGAGCACCGGCGGGTCGGCGAGGAAGGCGCGGGCGATCGATATGAGTTGCTTCTCCCCCGCCGAGAGTCGGGAGCCACGGAAACTCACCATCGTTTCGTAGCCGTCGGGGAGCATCCGGATGAACTCATCGATGCCGAGCGTGCGGCAGGCAGCCTCGACTTCCTCGCTTGTCGCGTCCGGGCGGCCGAAGAGGATGTTCTCGCGGATAGTCCCGGTGAACAGGAAGCCTTCCTGGGGGACCATGGTCACGCTGCGGCGGAGGTCGGCGTTGGCAAGCTGGCGGAGGTCGTAGCCGTCGATGCGGACCGTGCCCGCGGTGGGGTCGTAGAAGCGCGTGATGAGCTTCGCCAGGGTGGACTTCCCTGCGCCGGTCGGTCCGACGAGGACGATATGCTCGCCGGGTTCGATAGCGATGTTGACCTCGGTGAGCACCGGGCGCACCGGGTCGTACCCGAAGTTAACGCCCTCGAGGACGATCCGGCCGGCGAGAGCGCCTTCTAACGTTGTCGGCTCTTTCGCTTCGGGCACATCCGGAGCGATCCCAAGGATGCCGAAGATCTTGTTCAGCGCAGCCCCCGCGCTCTGCACCATGTCGAACACCTGGGAGAGGTTCTGGATCGGCTGAAAGATGAACTCCAGGTAGAACACGAACGCCGTGACGGTGCCGATCGTGACTTCGTCGCCCGCCACCTTGCGCCCGCCGAAGTAGAGGATGATGCCGATGCCCACGGCGCTCAGCCATTCGATGAACGGGAAGTACAGCGCGGAGATGCGGACGGTGTTCACGTTCGCCCAGAAGTTGCGCTCGTTGATGTCGCCGAAGCGCTCCATGTTGTGTTGTTCTCGGGCGAAGGCCTGGACCACGCGGAGGCCGGAGAAGCTCTCCTGCATGTGGATCATCACGTTCGCGATGTGCTCCCGGACGGCGCCATAGGCCTTCTCCGAGTAGCGGCGAAAGAAGACCGTGGCAACGATCAGCGGCGGCAGGATCATCGCGGTCGTCAGCGAGAGTTCCCAGCTCAACAAGAGCAGGATGACCGTCGCGCCGGCAAGCGTGAGCGTCGACTGGACGACCATCAGGAAGCCGTTGTTCAGGACATCGTTCACTGTTGCAACGTCGTTCGTCATGCGCGCGACGAGACGGCCTGCATTCTGCCGGCCGAAGAACGCGAGCGACATGCGCTGGTAGTGCGCGAAGAGCCGCAGCCGCAGTTCCCGCAGGAAGTCCTGGCCGATACGGTTCACCAGGTAGGTGCTCAGCCCCTGGAAGATGTACACGAGCACGAGCAGGGCAAGGAAGATGACTCCTGCAACGACCAGGGCGCGCTTGTCGCCATCGCCCGCGCCCGTCCCGACGCCGGTGTCGAGCGCATACTGGATGACCAGCGGCTTCGCGAGGCTCGCCCCCGTGAAGAACACGATCGAGGCGACCGCGACGAGGATCGCCGGCCACCGCGGGGCCAGCATGCGCACCGCCCCGGCGAGGCCGTTCACCTTCGCTGCGCGCTCGGGGAGCTCCGTGACGTCGTCGCTCATGAAGCCACCGCCGATTCCGTTTGGCCCAGGACCTCGCGGTAGCGCTGCGAGGTGCGCATCAGTTCAGCGTGGGTGCCTGTCGCGCCCGCGCGCCCCTCATCGACGAGGACCACCTGGTCCGCGAGCGAGATAGTCGAGAGCCGGTGCGAAATGATGACAGTGGTGCGGCCCTGCATCACTTCTCGGAGCGCGGACCGGATCTCTTCCTCCATGCGAGCGTCAACGCTGGAGGTCGCGTCATCAAGGATGAGGATGCGCGGCTCCATCAGGATTGCCCGGGCAATGGCGATTCGCTGGCGCTGGCCGCCGGAAAGGGAGAACCCCTGTTCGCCGACGACGGTGTCGTACCTGTCGGCGAGACCCATGATGAACTCGTGGGCATGCGCGAGCTTTGCGGCCCGCACGATCTGCTCGTCCGTCGCGTCGATCCGGCCATAGGCGATGTTGTTCCGGACGGAGTCGGAGAAGAGGAAGGTGTCCTCGAAGACGATCCCGATGCTGCGGCGCAACTCCTTCAGCCGCAGTTCGCGGATGTCGGCGCCATCGATGAAGATGTGGCCCGTGTCCGGTTCATAAAACCGGGGAAGAAGGCGCGCCACAGTCGATTTACCGCTGCCCGTTGCACCGACGAGCGCGACCGAAGCGCCTGCCGGCACGCCCAGCGCGAAGTCCAGGAGGACTGGCCGGTCATCCTGGTAAGCGAAGGTGACGCCCTCGAAGGCGATCTCTCCACCACCATGCGGAAGGTGCTTCGGGTGCGCCGCTTCGGTGATGCTGGGCTCTTCCTTGAGGACGTTCCAGACGCGCGCGCCGGAGACGAGAGCCCGCTGGCCGCTCGCGATCATTTCGCCGAGGCTCTGGACCGGCCAGACCAGCATGCTGAGGAACTGGAGCGAGGCGACGAGCTGGCCGGTCGTCATCTCTCCGTTCAGCGCGAGCCAGCCGCCGAAGCCGAGGACAACGAGCTGCCCGATACCGGGGAGGAAGTAGAACAACGGCCCGTAGATCGTGCGCAACCGCACCACTTCAATCGAGTCCCGGTGGACGTCGTCGGCGACACGGTGGAGCCGCTCGATCTCGTGCTGTTCACGCCCGAACGCCCGTACGAGCCGGGCGCCGGCGATGTTCTCTTCGACCACGCTGGCGAGGCTGGCGAGGCCGGCCTGGATCCGCTCCGTACCCGGTTCGAGCCGGTTGAAGAAGCGGACGCTGAGCCAGAAAACAAACGGGTAGACGGCCATCGCCAGGAGAGCGAGCGGCACGCTCGTCCGCACGAGCAAGAAAAACGACCCGGCAGCCATCAGCAGGTATGCGGAGTTGATCGGGATGTTGACCAGGAAGCCCTGGATCTCGTGGAGGTCGGCGCTCCCGCGAGACATGAGCTGCCCTGTCGCCGTCCGGTCGTGGTAGTCGAAGGAGAGGCGGTTCACTCGGTCGTAGAGTTCCATGCGAAGGTCAGCTTCGACTCGGTAGCTCGTACGCATGGCCCAGTAGCGGCGAAGCCCCGCAAAGGCCGCCTGGAACGCCACCACGACGACAAGTGCGAGGACCAGTCGCACGAGCAGGCCGTGGTCCTCCCTGACTATCGCGCGGTCGATCGTCAGTCCCGTGATGATGGGCGCGGCGAGCCGCAGCAGGCCCCAGCTGAGGCCCGCGCCAAAGGCGACGGCGAGCGACGCCCACTTGTCCCTGAGCTGGCGCAGGACCAGGTCTCGGCCCGCGCGCAGGTCTAAGTGTTCCTCGGACAAACAAGGCCCTCCTGGAAGGCAGGCGGGTCGGAAGGACGGCAGCGGCTCTTACCCTCCCTCAGGGAAGAACACGCACCGCTGGTATCCTTGGTAACGCAGGATCGTCCGATCGGTTAACCCCGGACACGGACTGATTGCCCCGCAGGGCGACTGCCAGCGGGTTACCGGGACGGACGCTCGCGGCTTTCTCGCAGCGTCGGCATCTCTCCCGGTTTGGTTCCCACCGCCGGCACGACCTTCGGCGTCGCGATGCGCTGGGACAGGTAGATGCCCGAGTGCCCGCTCACCAGGTAGGCCACGAAACAGGCCACCGCGATGAAGGGCGCTGCCTGCCCCGAAGAGTTCGATGCCCATGATCGTGCAGGCAAGCGGCGTATTTGCAGCGCCCGCGAAGACGGCGACGAAGCCAAGCCCGGCGAACAGGTCGACCGGCGCCCGCAACAGCACGCCGAGCCGGTTGCCGAGACTGGCGCCGATGAAGAACAACGGCGTGACTTCGCCCCCTTTGAAACCACTGACAAGTGCCAGGACGGTGAACGCCAGCTTCCACCACCACGAGAACGGGTCGGCGCCGCCCTCCTCGAAGCTCGAAAGGATGGTGACATCTCCCGCGTTCGGTGAACTCACGCCGAGACCGAGATACTCCCGAGTCCCAAGCATCAGCACGGCCGCGATGATCAGCATCCCTCCGGCCACGGGGCGGACGAGCGGGCTCGCCACCGCCTGGCGGAACGCCCGGCCCAAGACCGTGGACCAGCTCGGCGAACACCATCGCCGTCAGACCGAAGAGGCCCCCGGCGAATGCCACCTTCGCCATGAGCACCGCATCGAAGGGAAGGTCGCCATCGGGTGCACTCAGGGTGATGTGGTAGACGGTGTGTTCGGTTCCCCACGCCCCAACGACGTAGTCGGCCGCCAGCGCCGCATAGAGCACCGGGATGAGCGCACCATATTGCATCCGACCGATGGCAAGCACTTCCATGGCGAACACCGCACCGGCGATTGGCGTCCCGAAGACAGCGCCGAAACCGGCGGCGATGCCAGCCATGAGGAGAGTCTTCTGGTCTTCCGCGCCAAGCCGGAAGACCCGGTTGAACGCGCTCGCGAGCCCGCCGCCCATCTGCACGGCAGTACCCTCGCGGCCGACCGAGGCCCCGGCGAGGTGGCTCACCACCGTGCCGACGAAGATGAGGGGGACAATCCGCGGGGGTACTCCGCCCCCCGGCTCGTGTACTTCATCCACGAGGAGGTTGTTGCCGCCTTCGACGGAGCGCCCGAATCGGTGGTACAGCAACGCCACTGTCAGTCCTGCCAGCGGCAACAGGTAGAGCAACCAGGGCCGCTCGAACCGTTCATCGGTCGCCCGTTCCAACGCCCACAGAAACGCCGAGGAGGTGCTCCCTACGACCACCGCGACCGGCGTAAGCAGGGCGATCCATTTCGCCAGGTAGCGGACGACTTCCACCTGCTCGGACGGGCGGATTCGCACATGTTCGAGCCCCTTCGCGAAGCGGGCTGCAGCGTCGGTGATTGGGCTATTCAAGGGCGAACTCTCCTACGAAATCGTAGGAGTCATCAGCGCTCACCGCGTCTGTTGGGTGAGGGCGGTTGATGGCAGGACTCCATCGCCAGATTCCGAAGCATAGTCGGCTCGATTGAGGTGGGGCAAACCAGCCCGCCCCCGAGTCACCGCGCGGCAGGGCCGCTGTTCAGGACCGCCGCCATCCCTTCAGCCAGGAGAGGATCTTGTGCCGCTCCCGCGGACAGCAAGGGAAGCGATCTCGATGCCGGCCAGCGACACAGCGAGCGCGGCGACCTCGCCCCAACCCAGCCGTGGTGACGTCCGGTCCGTGTCGTAACCGCCTTCGTCCAGTCCCGCCGCGCGTTCGAAGTGGTTCGCTGCATCGGGAAAGAAGAAGTTGTCCACGGTGTAGCCGACCGGGAATGCGAGCGGGCCCCCGATCACCGTCGCCCATGACCACTGCTCGCGGTGCGCCACTTCGTGGCCGGAAAGCTCGAGGATCCAGTCAACGCTCCTGTCGTCCAATCGCTTCGAGAGAAGCACATTGCCCACAAACACGCTCCCGCGGGAGAGTGGCCATCGGTCGAACGTGGACAGGTAGTACTTGTGCGCTTCGAAGTAGCAGATGTCGGCGCCGGCAAGCCTGCCATAAAAGATCGCGATGCCGGAGACTGACCATGTCATTACCTGGTCCAGCCGACCGATCGATATGGCCGCCTCAGCAGCCTGTTCTGCCGCGTAGTCCTTGATCTCGGGCGGCGGCTCGCAGCGGTCCACGCCCGTCATCGCGGTGGCTCCGCGGACAATTGCCCCGACGAAGAGCGCCGCGGAGCCCACCGCAACCGCGCCTTTCCCGACATGTTGCAGTCGCCCACCCTTGACCCTGTGGCGCAGGACCGCGGTGACGGCGATGCCGAGGACGCCGAAAACGGCGAACACCGCCAGCGCCTTCATGGCGAGCCAGATCACCCCGTGCATTGCTGGACCGGAGTTCGGTCAGGGCTCGCTGCCCGGGGCAGGCCGGCATCGCCCGATCGTGGGTCCGGGCCGGGCTCGTCGATTGGTGGCACGGCCGCAATCTAACGCAACCAGGGCTGCCGTCCATGGAGTGCCGCTTTGCTGCCGTGCCGCCGTTGCACAGGCAAGTCGATGGCTAACGTGCTGCGGCCCGTGTACTATCCCGCGGCGGCACATGCGCGCAGGAGGGACAGATTCCGTGAAAGCTGCCATCTTCCATGGGCCACACCAGCCCCTGACCATCGAAAATATCGACATCGACAAGCCAAAGGGACATGAGGTCCTCGTCCGCACCATGGCCACCGGTGTGTGCCATAGCGACCTGCACTTTGTCGAAGGGCTGTATCCGCTCCCGGCGCCCGCGGTCCTCGGCCATGAACCGGCCGGGATTGTCGAAGCCGTCGGCGACCAGGTGACTTACGTGAAGCCCGGCGACCACGTCATCTGCTGTCTTTCCGTCTTCTGCGGACAGTGTGAAATGTGCATCAGCGGCCGTCCCAATCTGTGCCGCGCTCCCGAACTGCGACGTGGGCCGGGCGAAACGCCACGCCTCTCCTGGAACGGCACGCCGGTCGGCCAGTTCGCGAACCTCGGCAGCTACGCCGAGCAAATGCTGCTCCACGAGCACGCCGTCGTGAAGGTCCGCCAGGACGTGCCGTTCGGTGCCCTTGCCCTCATCGGCTGCGGCGTCACCACCGGCGTCGGCGCGGTCCTCAATACCGCCCGCATAGAAGCAGGGTCGTCCGTTGCCGTCTTCGGCTGCGGCGGCGTTGGCCTCAGCGCCATCCAGGGGGCCCGCATCGGCGGCGCCCGCATGATCATTGCAGTCGATACCGTGGAGTCCAAGCTCGCCACCGCGAAAGAGCTTGGCGCCACACATGTCGTCGATGCCTCTTCTCACGACCCCGTGCAGGCGATCCGCGAAATCACGGGCGGCGGCGGGGTCGAGTATTCGTTCGAAGCGATCGGCAGCAAACGCGCTGCCGAGCAGTCCTTTGAATGCATCGACCGGGGTGGGACGGCCACCATCATCGGCATGATCCCGGTGGGCCAGAAGATCGAGCTCGATGGCCCGTCCTTCCTGGGCGAGAAGCGCATCCAGGGGTCGAGCATGGGCTCCAACCGCTTCCGCAAGGACATGCCCCGCTACATCGATTTCTACCTTCAGGGGCGCCTGAAATTGGACGAGATGATCACTCGTACCGGGCGTCTCGAAGACGTGAACGAGGCGTTCCGTGCCATGAAGGCGGGTGAGGTTGCTCGCACCGTCCTCAAGTTCGACTGAGCAGACTTGAAACAAAGCGGCGCGGGGGTCTCGAAACCTCCGCGCCTTTGCGTTCGGAGGAATCGATGAATCGGATCGAGATCGAAACCCGGCTCAATACGGATCGCGCGTGGCTGCTCGAGACGCTCGCGGCGATGAGCCCAGCCGACCTCTACGCCCCGCGAACCCCGAGCGAACACGACCCGTCGCAGACGTGGTCGTATGCCGACCACTTCGTCCACACGACGCTGATCGAGCGAAATTGGAACGACATGTTCCGGCGGCACCTCTCGGGCGGCCAGGGGATGACCCTCGGGCGGAGTAAGGACGGCTCGCAGCAGAGCCGGGAAGAGGTCATGGCCGGGATACACCGCTGGACCGAGGACTGGGCCGCGAAGCACCGCGGCAAGCCGCTTGATGAGCTGGTGCGTGTTGGGTTGGAGACCCGCGCCGAAACGCTCAAGCTCCTGTCGGAACTGACACAGGAACAGCTCGATTCGAAAATCCCCGGGACACCCTGGGCCGATGGTACCGTCGGCGGCATCATGGCGGCGAACGCCGACCACGGCCGGACACACTTCAAATGGGCGAAGGAAGGCACACTGGCGCCGCGTTAGCGCCGCCGGTTGGCAGCCCTCAGCCGACCCACGCTTCGTTGCCCAGCGCCGAGGGTAGCGGACCACCGATCACGAACCGCCGCAGCTCCACGCGATCCGCGGGAAGGAAGCAGTGAGCGCAGGCCTTCGGGCGAGGTAACTCGACCGGCACGATGAGGCGGTGGGCGCCATGTTCCGTACACGTAAGCTCGAATTCGATGACCTCGATGTGCATCCCTCGTCCTCCCGTCCCACCGCGAATCGATCGATAGCATAGATATATGGCCCGAAAATGCTAGGCCCTAATGGCCGGAATTGTGTGAACGTTTGAACACTCCGCAGGCGCGTTCCGCTTCGCCCCGGCGACGCCAAAGCGACGGCCAGAGTCGCCCGACGGAGCGGTAACCCGGAGCGTATACTCCGGCCCGGACGGGCGGTTGCGCCCGCCACTGAGGGGGACTGCATGAGCACCGAAGAGTTTTACCTGTACGGCCACCTGCTGGGGGTCTTCCTCCTCCTCGGCGCCGCCGGTCTGAGTACTGGGGCGGGCATCGCCGTCGGCAGGGTTACCCACGCGAAAACCGTCCTTACCCTCTGCAACATGATCCGCTACTCCGAGCTCTTCGGGACTTCCGCGGGCGCCATTCTCTCGATCGTCTTCGGCTCGCTGCTGATCAGCGAAGCCGGCTACTCTTTCGGTGACCCGTGGGTGTCGGCCGCCTATACCCTCTTCGTCGTCGTCCTTGGAATCGACCACGGCTTCCTCATGCCGCGCAACAACAAGGCCCGCGCGATGGCCGCGGCGCTCGGCGATGCACCCGTCAGCGTCGACCTGGTCCAGCACCTCACCAACCCTCTGACGACCGCCGCCGGGGTCCTCCTCGACATCGCATTCCTCGTGTTCCTCTACCTGATGATCGCCAAGCCGGGCGCCTGACACTGCCCGCTTCGGGCATCGCGTATCTCCCGCCACAAAACGAAGGCCCGCATTTCTGCGGGCCTTCGTGCGGCAATGGGACCGGTTCGGAACTTAGACGGCCAGTGGGTCGTCGACCATCTTGGCCAGGCCGGGATTGAACTGCGGAAGCCTGTCGATACCCAGGTCATCCATCAGCGTGATGTACTCGACGTTCTGCTTCTGACGGAGCTGGCCAAGCTTCTCGACGCCCTTCGAGACCTTCTCGAGCCCATCGGCGAAGAGGACGACGAGCGCCTCGCGCTCGGCGTGACTGTGGCGGATCTCGTTCGAGAGCGAGGCTTCGCCGCGGCCCAGCCAGAACTGGACGTTTTCGCGCCCGCGAGGGTGGTGCTGCATGTACCACGTGAGGTGACGCTTCCCGTACTCCAGGTGGCGCCGGGAGTCCCTCGCCATCAGGTCGAAGAGCTTCGCATCGAGGTCGGTCTTGGCGTAGTCGCGGTTCGCCTCGAACAGCGTCAGCTCATACGACTTGTAGACGATGTCGAGGCAAGTGAGCATCTCCGTTAGCTTCAGCGAGCCGTAGAAGCCGCGGTAGAGCGTCCCAAGAGGCGCCTGCCCGAGCCCGCCGCCGTTGGCGAGCGCGCGCTTGCGAAGGGCCTCGACCTTGTGGCCCGCGTCGTAGACCTGGGTGCCGAGGAAGAGCTTCACATCGTGGAAACCGTAGCTAATCGGTTCGAACCACTTGGAGATGATCTTCTGTTCGACGAGCCCGTGGGAGCTGTAGGTGGTACAGAGCTGGCACATCGCCCGCTCGAGTTCTTCCGGCAGTTCTTTCAGGCCGTTCGCCCAATCGAGGTCCGTCGCCGGGATCCAGCGATCGCGGATCGCGTCTTCGTAGAGGACGTCGACGCCTTCGGCCCAGACTTCGGACTTGTCGAAGATGGTGTAGCTGCCGGGTGCGTAGTTCTCTGGCGCGGGATGGGAACCGCGAGGGGCGTCGTTCTCGTAGGGCCAGGTATCCGGCACCTGGCCGTACGTCCCGATGTTGATCCGGTCGAGAGTCAATCCTTCGGGCCCGACTTCCGCCTTCACGCCCCGCTCGGAGCGGGTCCGGATGAAGCTGAACGTGATCCGGCTCATCTGCTCGGGGTTTGCGTCGACCTTCTCCACAAACGCGTTCACGCGTTCGGAGGGCAGGCGCATGTAGGCGAGGTTGGAAACGGTCGCGTCGCGCAGCGCCGATGCTTCGAGCTTGGTCAGCAACTCGTTGGACCAGCCGAGCAGGTGGCCACGCTTCTTCGTGCTTTCCTTCAATTCCATCGTCAAATCTCCTCTGGCGAATGCAACTGCCGCCCCGGTGCGGGGCGCCAGCCTGGGGCGAGTCGCGGCAGCGGCTACTTCACGGGATCGAGGAACTCACGCATCCCTGGCGCCATTCGTTCTCGGCGGTCGCCAAGGCCAATGACCTCGAGGCGGTGCATGTACTCGTTGATCTGGCGCTTGCGCATGATCATCAGCTTCATGAAGCCTTCGTCCATATGCTCAACGCCGCCGCCCGCGAGGATGGCCAGCGCTTCACCCGTCGTCGGGTTCGTCGTCAGGCTCGCCTGCTGGCTCTCGCCGAGTGCGCCCTCCTGGATGTCCAGGTAGTGGTGCAGCTCTTCCTTGCGCCAGGGCTCCGTGTCCATCACGTACTTCAGGTGGGTTACACCGAAGGCAAGGTGGCGGCTTTCGTCCTGCGCCGAGAGTCGGAAGATCTTCTTCTCCGCGTCGTTCTGGGAGATGAGCTCGCCCATCCGGAAGAGGGTCTGGACGAAGCCTTCGCCGACGAGGTGGAGAAGCGCCGTCATCTCGGTGAAGTCATCGACGCTGAGCAGGTTGATGGCGCCGAAGCCCGCATCGACCATGCCGCCGCCGTTCGAAAGCGCGCGCTTGCGGAAGACGTCCAGGTGGCGGCCTTCATCCATGATCTGCGTGCCGAGGAAGAGCTGGGATTCGAAGAAGTCCGGGTGGACCTGTTCCATGAACCGGCCGGGGAGGTCACCTGCGATGAACTCGACCTGGGTGAGGAACGTGCAGAGCGTGCACATCGCCCACTCAATGTCATCGGGCAGCGGCTTTAGCGTCTCCCACGGGATGTCCCGGGCGCTGGCCCACTGGCGCTGCTGGGCCTCTTCGTAGAGGAGCATCGCGCTCTCGGACCAGACGTCGGCCTTGGACTTGTACTGGCGGGCGTGGCGTGGCGAGCGAATGTCGGCCTTTGCGCCGCGCGGACCGAAGACGGCGATGCCGGCCTCGGGCTTGCCTTCGACACCGTAGGTCATCTGGTTCACGTCTTCCAGGGTGAGGCCGCGACGGCCCGCCTGGATGCGCATTCCTTGTTCGGTATCGAGGTTCAGCCAGTCGAAATTGAGGCCCGGTGCCTCGACAAAAGTGGGAGAGGAAGCCATTGCATACTCCGCTGGCCCGGGGCATTCGGGCCTGGATAGGCCAAATATATCCGATGTATAGGCACATGCGAAGTGTTTCGGTGAAACAAATTGGCGTTTGTCAATGATCACGATCATATAGTTCGGCCCAGGGCGTTGAGCGGCCCGGCCGGCGCTTCGGTGCTGTCTTGTGCCCCTATCCTCGATACCCTGTCCCATGTGGAGTACCAGGTCCCAGAGCACATCGCCATCCACCGGAGGGATGGCCGTACAGAGGTGCTGCTTCATCGCGCCATGGCTGTGATTGGCCCAAATAAGATCGAGATCAAGAGCGCCCGCGGGACGGTGATCCTTCCACTCATCGGCTTGGCCACGGCCGGTGGCATTGGTTGGTTCATGGCGACCCGCGGTTTCAGCGTCCCTTTCTGGTTGCTCGTGTTGCTTCTGCTCACGTGCATGATCCTCGTACCGTTTTCCGCCATGAGCCTGATTAGTTCAGTCGTCGGTGCCGACGTTGTGGTGGATGCGCGCAAGGGTTCGGCCACCTGGCAGCAGGGCTACCTCGGGATGGGAATTGGCACGAGGGAGTTCGTCCCCTTCGAGAAGATCGATCACCTCGAAGTGACCGTGGAAGGCGACCAGCCCGACCGCTGGCACGACAACGTCGATGACCTCCGCCAGTTCGCCCTGGTGCTCGTGAAGCAGAGCGGCAAGCGGCTCATCCTCGCCCAGGTCCCCGGTCCCGGCCTACGGCCAGGCCGATGGCATGGACCGCACGCTCGCCGTCGGTCAGGCGGTCGCAAAGCTGGTAGGTTCTCGAGGCCGGGTGACCATTCCTGGTCCGAAGGCTGGGAGATGGTACGGGTGAAGGACCAAATCATCGCCACGGATCCCGGCGGACAGGTCCTGGCGAGAGATTCCGACGTGCCCCGCCGGCGAACAGACCGGCCCCATCATCGACGCCGCGACCGCCGGGGCGAAGGGACTGCTGAGGGGTCACCACCGCAAGGAACGGTCGCGCGTGGTCGGCCTGGATTCGCCAGCCAGGACCGTGGTCGCCTACCGCGACGGCGGGCAGCTTCAATGTCACCGCGGCGCCGGCAGGCCCGGGCGGGGGGGGGACCGAGGGGGTGCATGAGTCCTCGGGGGGGGGGCCGGCCCGAGCGACGTGGCCGCGTGGTGGCAGCACGTGTCGCGGCGCGACGCACCTGTTGCTTACTGGCTCCGGGTGGCGCTGCCGGCGGCGCTCTTCTCCCCGATCCTGGTCCATGCAGCGCTCAACGAGAGCATCGCCCACACGATTCTGACGCTGGTGCTCGGAGTCGCTGCATGCCTGGCGTCGGTATTCCTGATGCCGATCTACCGCCAGTGGCGATGGACCTCCCAGCTGGGAGCGTCGCCGTCGCCTTCTATGCGGTTGACTGTCGATGGGCGGGGCCTTCGCGTGGTGAGCCCCCAGCGGCAACGGGAGCTTGCGTGGGGGATCGTTTCGAGAATTGACTGTTCGTGGGGCCGCATTTTCGTCGAGGCGCCGCCGCAGGACCCGGTGATCGTCCCCGGTTCTACGTTTGTTTCAAGACCCGGCGAGGGAAGCATTCCTTCGATTTCTGCGGGACTTCTGGGCCCGCTCGCCGCGCGAACTCCCGGCTGTGGAGGCGCCCCCGAACGCCGTCGCCATCGCTGCTGTGGATGCGGCGGAGGAGGCCGCACAGATTGCGGACCGATCCGGGGCGAACGGGGCGACCGCGACCCGCCTGGCGATGATGGCGGTCTGCGCCTTTGGCGCATGGGTCTTCTGGCCGTGGTGGCAGGATGTAAGGTCGCTCTTCTTCGGCCTCGCCTGCTCCTGGTCACTTGTGGACATGGTCTTCCAAACGAAGTTGACGCGAGCCTCGGCAAAGAAGGCCCTCGAACGGTACCGCGAACAGGCGGCAGGTCCGGACGGCCCTTCATATGTCTGGTTCGAAGATGGCTGGTTCGTCCTGGCCCCGGAGTGATCGATCGGTTTGCATGGTCGGCGATGGGCGAGGTGGTTGTTTCCGATCGGATGGTGACGGTCTTCGCCGCCTCCACCGCAGCGGTTTCCATCCCGAGCAGTTCGTTTTCCGACGCCGCGGCGTTCGGCAGGTTCGTGCAGGAGATCCATGGCAGGCGGGCTGCGGCGCATCGCCTCCAGGCGAGCCGGCGAGAATCGACTGGTCGACCGGGTTCCCAACCCAGTCCGCAAGCCCGGACGCTTTCTCACGCACTCTCCGCCAAACATCATCCGGCAGGGGGACCACCGTGAATCCGTTCTCTTCCGCCGCGTCGGCCGATTGGACGCTGCGACCTCCGCCCCCGCCGACGATGGCGATGTTGCGGCCCCCGCTGCTCGGGAGCATGTCGGCCCCGAGCATCAGGTCGAGCAACTGTTCCTGGTTGCGGGCTTCGTGCGCGCCTGCCTGCTTCAGGACGGTGCTCCAGAGTTCTGCCGTACCGGCGAGGGCGGCCGTGTGCGAAGCCGCCGAACGCGCCCCGGCCTGGGTGCGCCCTGCCTTGTGGATGATCACCGGCTTCTTCGCCGCCGCGGCTGCGAGCCCTTCGTAGAACCCCCGCCCGTCCGGGACGCCCTCGACATAGGCGCCGATGACCGTCGTCTCCGTGTCGTCGGCCAGGTAGCGCAGCATCTCTCCCGGCGTCACGTCCAGTCCGTTGCCGTAGTTCGCAACCTTCCCGAACTTCATGCCGCGAGCGTTTCCGCGGGTAATGACCTCGACGGCATTGTTGCCGCTCTGGCTGAGGAACGCCACCGTGCCCGCCGCCTGCGGGAGGTCCGGGCGGAAGGAGAGCCCGCCGCCGGGGTGGTACAGCCCCATGCCGTTCGGGCCCAGGATGCGCACGCCCTTCGCCGCCGCGCTGGCAGCGATCTGGCGCTCGAGGTCCGCTGCCTCGTCATCTCCGGTCTCGCTGAAACGCCCCGTAAACAGGTGGAGGAACCTGACGCCCTTCTTGCCGCACTGGTCAACGAGGTCAAGCACCGCCCCAGCCGGGAGGCACGAGATCACAAGGTCGACCTCCCCGGGCGCGTCGGTGAGAGCCGCATACGCCTTCAGTCCGGCAACCTCATCGGCGCTGCGGTTCAGCGGGTAGATCGGTCCCGAGAAGCCCATCGTCTTGATCGCCTGCACGTAGTCGTGGCCGGGGCTGTCGACGTTCGTCGAGGCGCCGGCGATGGCTACTGAACGTGGGCGGAAGAGGCGATCGAGGTCGGGCGTGGTTGGGAAGCGTGACACGCGGGCGATTGTACAGCGGCCGGTACGCGATTCCGTCGCCCTTCTGTGATCAGACCCCCCGCTTGTCGCCCCAGATGAGGATGTGGAGGCGGGAGCTGAACCGGTAGCCGCGTTGGGCGCAGATTTCCGCCAGCCATGGGCTGCGTGCGTTCAACTGGGCGGCGGTTGTGCCTTCGGGCATCAAGACTACCCGCCCTGCGGGGACCCCGAACCGTTCGCGCAGTGCCTCGACTTCGTCCAGGTCGTTCATGTCCTGGACGACGAACTTGAAGAACGCGTTCTCGCGGCCCGCGAAGTCTCGCAGCGGTCCCTCCGGCAGCCGCTCCAGGCCTTCGTTGCCCGAGTGCGCCAGCTTCGGCGAGACTGTCCACTGGTCGATCGTGCCGCCGAGTTCTCCGGGCGCGATCGTCCCGTTCGTCTCGACTTCGATCCGGAGCCCCGCCGTCTTCAGCAGCGACACCAGGGGGACGAGTTGCCGCCGCTGGATAAGCGGTTCACCGCCGGTGATGACTACGTTGCGGGGCGCACGCGTGAGCACATCCACGGCGATGGCGTCCGCCGGCAACTCCGTCATCTGCTCCGACTTGTCGAAGCGCGACCAGTCCCACGTGTAGGCCGTGTCGCACCAGGTGCAGCGCAGGTTGCAGGTGCTGAGGCGGATGAACGTGCTCGCCATGCCCGCCGAGACACCCTCGCCCTGCACCGAAGAGAAGACTTCCGGCTTTCCGTCGGCCATGCGCGCCAGCAAGAGATTCCGGCCTTCGCCTGGTGCCGTCTCGTCCATCAGCGCACCGCGAGGGCCGGGTCCGAGATCCCCGCGGCCGCGAAACCCGCTGCGCGGAGCTCGCAGGAGTCGCAGGCGCCGCACGGGCGGTCGAGGCCGGCGTAGCAACTCCACGTCAGTTCGAGCGGTGCACCGATGTCGTTGCCGTAGCGCACGATGTCGGCCTTGGACATCGTGATGATCGGAGCTTCGATCCGGATGGGCACGCCGTACGCGGCACCGACCTTGCTCCCGAGTCGGATGACCTCGGTGATGGCTTGGTAGAACTCGGGCCGGCAGTCGGGATAGCCGGAGTAGTCGATGGCGTTCGCACCGACGAAGATCGCCCCTTCGAGAGTCGCGGGTGCGTTCCCCCGGCGCTCGATCGCATCGAGCAGCCAGCTTTCCAGCGCCGCGGCCGCCAGTGTCACAAAGAACGTGTTCCGCAGCGGAACGTACGTGTTTGGGATGTCCGCGGCCATGGCGCCGGGATCGCGGTTCTCCGGCAGCGGCACCGAGTGGCTGGTGAGCGAAGAAAACGAAGCGAGCCCCCCATAGAAAGAGGCGTCAACTACGGCCAGTTCGATGCCGAGCCGCTCGGCGACGGCGCGGGCCGACTGCAACTCGCGCACGTGCCGCTGGCCGTAGCCAATGCTCAGCGCGCGGACTTCGTGGCCCTGCCGCACGGCGTGTGTGGCGACCGTCGTCGAATCAAGCCCCCCGGAGAGCAGCACCATCGCATGCACACGACGAAGGTAGCAGGCTTCGGCGCCGCGGGGCAGCTGGCAGGCTCGTGCCCAATGCCGGCGGTACACTCGCGAGATGCAGCGCGCTTCGCTCTCGCGGCTGGATTCCTTGACCGGACTGCGGTTCTTCGCGGCATGGATGGTCCTTGTCCACCACTTCGCGAACTTCGCGGGGTTGCCGGGGCTATGGCGCTACCAGGGTTTCGGCGCCACGGGCGTCACGTTCTTTTTCGTGCTTTCGGGCTTTGTCCTCACCTGGTCGTTCGTCCCTGGTGACACGCCACCCCGGTTCTACTGGCGGCGCTTCGCCCGCATCTGGCCGTTGCACGCTGTCACGACCGTGCTGGCACTGCCGGTGTTCTACTCCATGCGCGACGTTCCGTATGACTGGACCGCCATCGGGCTCTCCTTCCTCCTTCTGCACGCCTGGGTGCCCACCGTGACAACCTATTTCGCGGGGAACCCCGCCTCGTGGACGCTCTCCTGCGAGATGTTCTTCTACGCACTGCATCCGTTCATCGTCCGGCCGTCGCTTGCTCTGCGGCCGCCGGTATTGGCTGTCGCGACGGCGGCAGTGCTAGCACTGGTGTTCAGCGTGGCACGCTGGTCGCCCGACTGGTTCTCTCTGCGGATCGTGGGCTGGCTGCTGTACGTGTCGCCGCTCTTCCGCGTGGGCGAATTCGTTCTCGGGATCGGGCTGGCGGCTGCACTGAAGCGCGGCTTCCGGGTTAGGCTTGGGGTGATCCCCGCCGCGCTCCTGGTGGCGGCGTGGTTCCACGTCCACTACCAGTTGAGCGCCGACTTTCCGGCGGAACTGCAGAAACTCACGTCGCAGGCTACCTACGTTGTATTGCCGGTGCTGTACGCCGCGCTCATCGCAGCGGCCGCCCAACTCGATGTGGACGGAGCGCGCTCGTGGCTTCGTGCGAAGCCGCTTGTCCTGCTTGGACAGTGGTCCTACGCGCTGTATCTCGTCCACGCCACGATCATCTATGCATTGATCGACTCGATTGGCGTGCGCGGCAACAGCGACTGGAACGTGCTCTGGCTCCTGGGTGTTTCTTCCGTCTCCATCGCTGTTTCGGCCGGGCTGTACTACGTCGTCGAACACCCCATCGAACAGCGGTTGCGTGCGTGGCAGCGGCTTCGCACGGTTGCCGTCGCCAGCGAGGCTGTCGAGCAGACGTAACCACTCGATCTACGTGAACCGTGCTCTGCGCCGGTCGCCTGCTGTCCCGCGGCATCGAGAGTTCACGGAGTATTGGTCGGGGTCATCTGCAACGAACTCGGAGTCCCAAAGCCCTGACAGGTCGCCGCCGCCACCGTCCATGGGGACGCAAAGACTCTGCTCAGGCGGATCTCGGTCCAGTTCCCGGTTGTCTCCATGACCCCGCCCTGCAGTCACTGAGTGCCAGTACCGATGGGTGTGGGCGGCGCTCCCTTTTAGGTGCCAACCGGCGTAGAGTTTAGGCGATGTCTGCCGAAGCCCGCAAAGGACCGCGCTCCCGGTACCGTCTCTATGACTGGGATGCCATCGCCGGCATCTTCGCCGCCTGTGCGGCGCTGGTGCTCCACCTCTTGCACGTCATCGAAACCGATGTCCTGCTGACCATCGCGCTCGTTGCCATCGCCCTGTTGTTGTTCCGCGATCTTCGTCGCGAAGCTCAGGACGAATTGCTCGTGGAATCGGTCAAGCATAATGAAGCCACGCTGGATGGCATTCTCGCCAGGCTCGGCAAGCCCGACGTAATGCTGGTCGGCCCTCGTTCGTTGCGCTCTGCCAGCGAGGCGTTCGCCCGGGACGCGCGGGGCGAAATGGTCTGGTTCAACGTTTGCCTCCTCATGTTCCGTCCCCAGGCGTTGTTCGATGCGCTCCTGGCGCCGGCGCTGGTGAACCCCAAAGTCGTCGCTGTCCAATTCGTCCTCGACGAGTCGGAGCGCGAGGCATGGGAGACACAGGTGCTTCCTAAGGCCCAGGCGACTGGCTTCGGAGCCAAGCTGCGCGAGCCGCGCTGGGTACCGCTCAAACAGGAGGCCGTCTCTTTCATCCTCGCGGACACCGATGCAGGTTCAACCGAGGCGCACCTGAGCTTCTGGGGAGAGCCTTTTATGTCCCGGCAGCCGGGATTCGACATCCCGCGCTACGTCTTTCATGTCCAGGCCCATTCAGATCTCGTCCCCCAGCTGATCGAAATGGAACGGCGCTACCGGGCGCCGCGCTGACAGTCCGGTGCTCTGCACTGCCGTCCCGCCGCGCCGCTTCATGTCCTTCCGGACCGTCTCCAAGCCTGCTAGATCCGCCGCTGTCGTTGTCTCCACTTCGCCCGGAGGGGCATCGAGTTCCGGGCTCCCGTCCAATTCATGTCCGGCCCCGACTCCCGGGGGAGTTACGGTCAGCGCGCGAGGATGGCGGCTTCCCAGGCTTCCTTTCCGAAGCCCCCTGCGTCTTCCTGTATCACGCGGCCGCGCATGTGCCGCTCCCGCGCGGCGTCGTATACATCGGCGATGTGAAGCCCGACGGTGCTCCAGCGGAAGCGCTCGACTGAGCGTTGGGCGGCCCGGCTGAAGTTCGCCCGGAGTTCTGGGTTGCCCAGGAGGACTTCGAGCTTTTCGGCGAACGGGCCGGGGCAGCGCCACGGGATCAAGTAGCCGGTGACGCCATCGATCACCGTCGAAACAAGCCCACCCACACGTGATGCAACCACCGGGGTCCCGCACGCCATGGCTTCGACCGCTACCAGCCCGAAGCTCTCGTAGTAGCTCGGCACCACGCAGACGTCCGCAGCCGAGTAGTACCACGGGAGCGCATCGTGGGAGACGGCGCCTTCGAAGCGGACGTTCGCGCTGATCCCGGTGGCGGCGGCCTGGGCCTCCAGCTCTGCGCGCATGCTCGCGGCCCGTTCATCGCCGCCAACGATGAGGAGCGTGAAGTCGCGCCGTTCGAGTTCCGCGACGGCATCGACGAGGATTTCGACGCCCTTCAGTTTCTCCAGACGGCCTACCCAGAGCAGGACAGGGGCTTCCGCCGGCAGATCGAGCCGCTCCCGGGCGATGGAGCGGTCCCGTGGCTGAAAGAGTTCCAGGTCGACGCCGCAAGGCACCGTGTGCATGGCTGCCGGGTCGGCCCCGTAGTACCGCTCGAGGAGGAGCCGCTCGTGGCTGCTTGCAGTGACGATGGCGGTGGCGCGGCGCGCGATGGTGCGTTCGTGCCGGATGCGGAGCTTCGGCTCCTCTTCGCCGAAACGCGCCCGGTTCTTCACTTCTCCAAGGGTGTGGAACATCACCACATGGGGCAGGTCGAGTTCGCGGGCAAGGAGGGTGCCGGCCCAGCCGCTCTGCCAGTAGTGCGAGTGGATCACGTCGTAACCGCCCGGCTGCTCCTCTGCGAAGCGCTTCATGTTCCGGTGGAACTCCGGGAGATGGCCGACGATCTCTTCCTTCTCGATCGGCGTCGGCGGGCCGGCTTCTATCCGGACAAGGCGCAGGTTCGGCGCGACTTGCTCGACGCGCGGTAACTCGCCGTCCAGCCGCGTGAAAATATCGACCTCGTATCCCAGGCGCGCGAGCTCCCGGGAGAGTTCGAGGACATAGACGTTCATGCCGCCGGTCTCGCGGCCGCCGAGCGGCGCGAGCGGACTGGTGTGGGCCGAAACCTGGGCGATGCGCATTCCGGTCGTTCTAGCTCCGTGGGTGGCCCCGGTTCAGGCGGGGAAGATCCATTGTGCAGGATCGCGTCGCGCGCCACCACGGGCCGTCCAACTCGTTACCATTGTCCGATGCAACCGTTCCGCATCGCGCTCTGCCAGGTCCGCGCCGGCGATATCGAGGAACCCGAGCACAACCTCCAGAACATCCTGCACGCCCTCGATGCGGCCGGCGAAGCCGGAGCCCAGCTCGTCGTCTTGCCGGAGTGCTCCTATCCGGCCTACTACCTCAAGAATGCGAGCCCGTACGAACGCGCCGACGTCCGTGACTTCGAGGAAGTCTCAGCCCTGTTCGCCGACGCCGCTCGGCGCCACGGCTATTGGCTTGCCGCCGGGATGGCTGTGCCCCACTCCCACGGGAAGCTCACCAACAGCGCCGTTGTCTTCGGTCCGGACGGCGAGGGCCGAGGGCGGTACGACAAGAGCTTCCTCTGGCACTTCGATAGCAACTGGTTCGAACGCGGTCGCGAGTTCCCGGTTTGGGATGCAGGGTTCGCGCGCTTCGGTGCGCTCATTTGCGCTGACGGCCGCCAGCCCGAGATTGCGCGCTCGCTCGCGCTTCATGGCGCCGAAGTCATCCTCGACCTTACGGCCTGGGTTTCGTCCGGCCGCGAGTCAGCGCAGCTTTCAAACACGCAGTGCGAGTACTTCATGCCGGTCAGGGCGTTCGAGAACGGCGTCTGGGTTGCCGCCGCCGACAAGTGGGGAACCGAGGCCGGCTCCATCGTGTATGCCGGGCGCTCGCTCGTTATCGACCCTTCCGGCGTCACGCGGGTCTGCGCCCCAAGTGACGAAGAGTCGGTGGTCGTCTACGACCTGGAGCCGATGGGCGTCGACATCGTCCCGAGGCGCCCTGCCCTCTACCGGACGCTCGGCGAGCCGGCGGTCGGGCAACCGACTATGAAGGTGCTTTCGGAGCCGCTTGTCCCGGCGCTGGCGAACCGTCGGGTCGCTGTAGTCCCCTCGAACGGTACGTTCAACGCCAGCACCATTGCCGCGAGGTACCGTGAACTCCGTGCCCAGGACGCAGACCTCGTGGTTTTCGGCGGCGAAGATGGCCCGGAAGGATGGCAGGTCGAACTGCCTGCCCTCGAAGCCGCCGTCCGCGAGGCTGGAGGAGCGCTCGTGCTCGGAGTCGCCACGACCGGCTGTTCCGCGCACCAGTCGACTGTCCTGATCACGCCGGAAGCAACGATCGAACATAACGCCACGCACGGGCGGGGTATTCAGCTCGGAGCCGCGCCTTCGCCGGTCGTCCCGACGCCCGTCGGAAATGTCGCGCTGATGTGTGGGGACGAAGGGTTCGTCCCCGAGGTCGCCCGGTGCCTCATGCTCGCAGGGGCCGACCTCGTCGCCTGGGCGGCTTTCCGCCCCCACCCGATGCTCGACGCCATCGTTCGGACGCGCGCGGACGAGAACCGGATCTTTGTCGCGGCAGCGTGGGAAGACGCAGCGGTCGTCGCTGGCCCGACCGGCGCGCTGCTGGCGGTTTCGCCGCGCGGCAGCGGCGTAGCCATGACGGCGACCGTGAACAAAGCGCTCTCGAGGATGAAGGAGATGGCCCCGGGGACGGACGTCGTGCGGAATCGCTTGCCCGAAGCCTACGGCGCGCTGCTCCGCTAAGTCCTAGCGGAATTCGCTCGCGAGCGAGAGGACGTTCTCGATGTACTGGTACGTGTCCTCGAACATCCCGTTGATCTCGATGCTGCGCCAGCCCTGGTAGTAGAAGGCGAGAGCCAGTTCCACGTCCCAATCGGCCTGGGCCAGCATATGCGCGAAGACCGCCGTACCCAGGCGGACGTTGTCTTCAGTGCTTGTCCGCCAGTTCGTCGCGTCGGGCGCCAGGTATTCCAGCCCCCATTCGGCCGTGGGCGCCATCAGCTGCATCACGCCCACCGCACCGACATGGCTGGTCATCGACTGGTTCCATCCGCTTTCGAGCCAGGCGAGTCCGAGGATCAGCGACTGGTCGACACCGAATTCGTTCGCCGCCGCCCGGAGGATCCATTCGGTTTCGCCCCGGCTCAGCGGCGCCGGGGCGTAGTGCGACATCGGCAACGAGAGTTCCTGTCCCTCGTAGATGTAGTCGGCGTCCTCGAGTCCATTTCGTTCGAGCAAGGCGGCCAGGGTGAAACCGTAGTCATCGGCTATGGAGGAAAGGGTCTCGCCAGCAACCACCACGTGCACACGCTCGGTCGGCGGCGCCACGGCCGGTCCGCCGTCGCCAATGGTCAGGACCTGGCCGGCGAAGATCCGGTCCGGGTCGTCGATGCCGTTAGCCCTGGCCAGGGTCTCCGCGCTGACGCCGTACTGCTCGGCGATCGTTGAAAGCGTGTCGCCAGTCTGGACGGTGTGCGTCTGGGCGTAGACGAGTGAGACCGGCAGCGCGGCAGCAAGCACCAGCATGGCCATAAGGCCGCGCCGGAACGCTCCTCCCGTCGCCACCGGATGCGGGGTGTCCGGTAGCATAGGTCGTTGATAATCGACGATCTTTATCGTCAAGCGCAACCCCGGGTCAGGTCGCTGGCAAGAGCAGCCGGACGGTACAACCGGCGGGGGACGCCCGGATTTCGACGAATCCGTGATGGGCTCCCATGATCCCGGCGGTCGCTGGCAATCCGAGCCCGCGTCCCGCCGCCCGGGTGCTCGCGAACGGCTCGAACAACCGGCCCGCGACTTCCGCAGCGATGCCAGGTCCATCATCGGCAATCTCGATCACCACATACCTGCCTTGTGGCGGCCGTCCGGGTGCGTAGGTCGCTCCGGCCTCGGCGATGAAATCCGTCTTCATGGCAGTCGACGCGCGTACCGTACTGCCGGCTTCGAGGGCATTCGTCAGCACGTTCGCGACCGCCTGTGCCAGGGTCCCGGTGTCGGCGAGCAGTTGCGGCAGGCCCGGCGCGAGGTCGCTGGTTACCCGCCGCCGCTCACCGGGAGGGAGTTGCTCCAGCACGGTTTCCACTTCTGCCGAGATGTCTACCTGCAGAAGCGCGTGGCGCCCGTGTCCACTCAGGGCAAGCAGGTCCCGCACAAGGCTCGTGGCGTCGGAGGCCGAGTTCACGATTTCCCTGAGGCTCTCGGCGCTCTCTTCCGGGAAGCCTTCCGAAAGCCCGGCGAGGTAGGCGTTCCCCACGATCGACGCCAGGGAGTTGTTGATCTTGTGTGCAACACCGGCGGCGAGGGACTGGAACGCTTCCGCCGTCCGCGATGCAATGATGGCTTTTGCCGCCGCGCGCTCCTCGCTAAGGTCCCGGTAGAACGATGCCCTGCCCAGGACCTGGCCTCTTGAGTCGCGAAGCTGCTTGGCGTGGAGACCAAGCGTCCGGCCATCGGCCATCGCCAGTTCGCCCTCGAACAGTGCGGCATGGTCTGGCAGAAGCGCCTGCGAAACGGCAAGCAGTTCTCCTCCACCCAGGACTCGCGGCGCCAGCTCTCGAAGGCGCTCGTCCGCAGACAGCCTGGTCCACGGCTCACCGACATCCCACATGTCGAGGAATCGCGCGTTGCAGTGGATCACGTTGCCCTCGGGGTCGACCACCACAATGCCTTCGGGCGAATGGGTCGACACCGAGGCGAGAAGGCTCGCGGCCGCACGTGCCTTCTTGTCGGCGTTCGCCTGCTCGGTGACATCGCGCGTGGTGTAGCTGAATCCGAACGGGGTCACTCCGTCGAGTGAGAGCGTTGAAGACCGCACTTCGAGGACCGTGTGGTTCGACATCTCCAGGACCACCATGTGCGGCGAACCGGGCTGATGCCGCACAAGCGTGAAGAAGTCGAGGAGGGCGCTGGGATCGGTCAGCCGCGTCCGGGTGATCGCCCAGCGATCCTTGAACGGACGCCGGAGGTCGGCTTCGGAGAGCCCCCAGTGATCGAGGTACCGGCAGTTCACGTAGAGCGTGTTCCCCCTGCCATCGACGACGAGTTCGCCGTCGGGGGAGTCATCGAAGATCGCGCGGAGGATGGTGTGGGTCTGCTTTGCCGAGGGACTCACGGAGATCGGCGTCACACCCGCGTAAGCGCGCAGCCCACCGTCGCCGGTCTCTACCTCAATCGTCCAGAAGCGGACCCTGGTCAGGCCTCGGCCCGGGATGACGACGTCGGCCTCTCCTGTTGCCGTCCCCTGAGCGATGCGCTCGGCCCGGATCTGAAGCTGTTGGCTCTCCCCGTCTGAAAGCAAGGTCGCGATGTCGCTCGCAAGGAACTCAGCCCTGCCCATCCGCATCAGCTCAAGCATGGGCCCGTTGACGTCGAGCATCGCGCCGTAGCCATCGGTGATGAACATCGCCTCGGTGGTCCGGGCAAAGAGCAATTCGAAGCGGCGCAAAAGTCGCTGTTCGACACCGCCCACGTTGGTGCTGGTGGCAACCGGCTGGCTCAAGGGTTCGCACCCGGTGGGTTGGTTTCCCGCCCGCCTGTTGGCTCCCGTTAACGTATTGCGAACGCGGGATCCAGGGAATCAGGGATCTCCCGGATCGGAAGCCTCACACTCGGCACCGTTCTTCGTGCCCGGAATTGACTAGCGGACCGGCGCCTGGAGGGTGATCCGGGTGCCGGCCCCGGCCGCGCTCTCCACTTCCAGTGTCCCGCCGGCATCTCGGGCACGCTCCCGCATAGACTGCAACCCAAGGTGGCCGGGAAACTCGCCGTCGACGTCGAAACCCTGGCCGTCGTCGGTGATTTCGAGGCGGAGCTCGCTGTTCTCGACCGAGAGCGTCAAGTCGATGCGGGTCGCGCGGGCGTGTTTCACCGTGTTGTGCATCGACTCCTGGGCGATGCGGTAGGCAGCTTCCTTCAGGTCCAGCGAGACCTCCGGCTCGTCGCAAAGGTGCGCGGTGACGCTCACTCCGTAACGCGCCTGGGTGGCCGCCACCTGCCGCCCGATCGCTGCCACGAGCCCCTCCTGGGCAATGGACTCGGGCCGCAATTCGAAAATGAGGGCCCGCATCTCGGTGAGCCCGGCCTCTGCCAGCGAGAGCACGTAGTCGAGTGGTTCAGACACGCTGGCGGGCGCGCCATCGCCCAGCCGGCGGCGCGCCGTCCGCGCGCCCAGGGCGATGCCATAAAGAGCCTGTGAGACCGAATCGTGCAACTCGCGCGCCAGTCGCTGCCGCTCTTCCAGCGCCGCCGCCGCCGAAGCACGTTCGTAGAGGCGGGCGTTCTCCACAACGAGGCCGGTCTGATCGGCGACCGCTTCAACGAAGGTGCGCTCCTCCTCATCGGGCCCGGTCTTCCCCGGATAGCCGAGCACCAGCACGCCCAGGGCTTCGTTGGCATAGCTGATTGGAGCGAGGAGGACCGAGTCCCAGCCGGCGGCGCTGAAGTGCTCGCTCACCCCCGCGTAGCGCGGGTCGTCGATCCGCTCGCTCAGTGCCTCTGCGAGATAGATGGTCCGCCTCTCTGCCATCGCCCGTAGCGCGGCTGTGCCCCCGCCCATTTGGAAGGTGGCCCGCATGGCTTCGCCGAACCCGTCCGGGACCCCGTCGGCACCGAGCATTCGCATCCCGCCGCCGGGGCCGTCGTCCAGCGCCACGGCGCAGGTGACCGCCGTGGTGGCGCGGACGATGTGGGCCGCCATGCGGTCCATCAGCTCCTGCAAGGAGAGTTCGAGGGAGAAGCTGGAAGCGATGTGAGTGAGGGCCTCCAGTTGCCGGACGCGCTTCTCGGTCTGAGCGAACAGCATCGCGTTCTCGATCGCGGTGGCCGCCTGCCGTGCCATCGCCGTGATCAGTCCGACCTCTCGCTCGTCGGGCAGTTCTCCCGGCCGGTAGTAGGTCTCCAGCGTGCCCAGGTCCCGGTCCCCGTAGCGCATCGGGACGATAACGATGGCATCCCACTCAGCGCCCGCTACTTTTTCGCCCAGCTGCGCGTACAACGGTTCGCGTGCGATCCCGGCGCGTACCCCCTCGATGATCACCGGTTTGTGCGACGCCAGCGCCTGCTGGTTGGGTCGAGGTGCTCCCTTCCGGATCGCATCATCGATGGCGGCAAAGAAGCCTTCCGGCAACCCCACTTCGCCTCCCAGCGCCAGCATCCCTGCGGAATCGACCGTGCTCAGCGAGGCTGCGACCGCATGTGTCGATTCGACGACGCGCTGGGCGACGGACTTGAGCGTCGCCTCGACTGACTTCTCGAGGTCCAGGGACGTCGCCACCCGCGAGAGGGCGGTCATCTCGGCCGCGCGCCGCTCCGCTTCCGCGAAGAGGCGCGCGTTTTCAATTGCTATCGCGGCCTGGTTGGCGATGGCCATCCCCAGGCTTGCCGAGGCTTCGCTGAACGCGCCCTCTTCGTTGGAGGACACACCGATGAACCCGATGAACCGTCCTTTGTGGACCATCGGCAACGCCATCCACGCGACGACGTTGGCGAACGTGGTGTCCAGGTGAGCCCCCGTCACCCACCTGAAGTCGCGCGCGAACGCCGTTTCGCCTCGGACGTTCGCCACCACGATCGGCTTGCCGTTGAGCAGTGCGGAGAACGAGTGTCGCAGCCCCTCCGCGGTGAAACCGCGGGATTCGGCCGAAGACCCGGCCTCTCCGCGACCGCCGATGTCCCTTGCATAGCGCGTCACCAGTTCGTCGCCTTCAAGGACGAGGACTGATCCCCCCGTCGACGGCACGATCGCTGCCAGCTGGTCGAGCACCAGCGCGAAGAGTTCCTCGGTGTCCAGGGTCGAGGCGACGGTGTTTGACACATCAAGCAACAACGAGAGCTCACGTGTTCGCTCTTCCACGCGCCGTTCCAGCAGTTCTTGCTGCTCGACCTCCTCGGTCACGTCTCGGATGACCGAGAGGATGTGCGGCCGCCCGAAGTACGTGGCGCGAGTCGCGAACACGCTCGACATGAACGTGCTGCCGTCCTTGCGGACGCTCTCGGCCCTTGTTCGGAAGGGGCGTCCTTCGGCGATCGCGGCGACCAGCGCTTCGCCCTTCGCAAGGGCCGGCGGATGAACAACGGTGAAGGGGTCGAGCGCGCGCAGCTCATCCAGCGAATAGCCGTACATCTCCTGCGCCGCATGGTTCGCATCCACCACCCGGTCCTCCAGGTCCGTGATGACGATGGCATCGCTCACGGATTGGAAGATCTGGCGCGTGCTTTCCTCGCGTTCCGCCAGCATCCGCGAGGTTTGTTCGCGCTCGGTGATTTCCCGAATGAGGGCATCGTTCCGGCTCCGCACTTCCTGGATCATCCGGTTGAACGAAGCCGCCAGGTCTCCGAGTTCATCTTTCGATTGCACGGCGATCGTCGCGTTGAAGTTACCGGCGGCGACCGCTCGTGTACCGGAAACTAACGCCTCGATGGGGGTGAGGAGGATCCGCCGGTTGAGCCACGCTGTACTGCCGAGGGCGACGAGGAACAACAACGCCATCGAGAGGATAATGAAGGCCAGCGTGCGGTTCCCTTCGGACTGGATCGCCTGGGTGACGCCGGCGGCTTCGGACGTCAGCTCATCGACCGGGGCGACCAGTGCCAGGCTGCCGCCGACAGGCTGGAACGGGGCATACGCTACGAAGTAGTCCCGGCCTTCGAAGGCGAACCTGGCGACGTTCGCGTTCCCGGCCTGCATGTCTTTCAGTGCCGCCGCGAACGAAGGGTTCGCGCCTTCCGCCGCCAGGCCCCGCACGAGTTCGTGCTTCCTTGTCTCCAGGAACTCTCCGGACTGGTCAACGTAGAACGCATACCCCCCGGGGCTGGGCGCGAGGCTATCCACCGTCTCCGTGAGCAAGTCGAGCGAAACGTCAACGCCGATTACGCCCCGATAGCCAGTCTGGCCGTACACCGGCGTGTAGGCCGTCATCACCAGGCCCTTTTGGTATTCATCCTGGTACGGCGGAGTCCAGAGCGTGGCTCCCGCGGGATTGCCCGCCGGCCCCATATCCCCGTGAAGCGCGCCAAGCTGCGCACCGGTAATCTCGGCGTTGCGGAACGAGCCGGACGACGGGTAATAGCGTGTCACGCCGTCGAGTGAGACGAAGTAGATCGCAATGGGCCGGAATGCTTCGTCGATCAGCCCCGCCTCGTTGCTGGCAAAAAGCGCGCGGAAGAAGCCATCGAGGACGGCGGACTCGCGAGCGTCGGTCTCGACCCTGCCTTCAACTGCCGTCCACGCCGGGATTAGCAGGTCGCTGATCCGGCCAGGCGTGGGGTCGAAACGCGCACCGGTGCTTGCCTGTTGAAGACTGTCAGGCGCCAGCGGGGGAGCGCCGGCCCCGTATTCGGCCAGGAAACGGGCGGATTGCCGGCCCCAGTCAGCCCCGGGAAGCAGCTGCAGCGCCCCGATGGTCGCTTGCGAGGTGATGTTCTCCTGGAGGTGGCGCCGGCCTTCGCGTTCCAGCCCGTTCCGGCTTTCCAGGGCTGCGTCGTCCTGCGAGCTGTTGAACCCAACCAGGACCAGCACCGTCGTCGCCGCGCCGAGCAAGAGGATGAACAGCAAGAGCGAAAGGTTCAGCTTCGGGCCGAGGCGCAACGAAAGCGATGACATGCGCTCGTTCCTTGCTCTGCGTCAGTCGAGCGGGCCGAGGCCGATTTGGCGGGCATAGAGCGCCGCCTGTGTCCGGCTCTGGACGCCGAGTTTGACGAGGATGCTCGAAACGTGCGTCTTCACCGTGTTTTCGCCGATGAAGAGCGCCCCCGCGATCTCCTTGTTCGCCTTTCCCTGGGCGAGGAGCCGCAGGACATCGGTCTCCCGTTCAGTCAGCGTCTCGGGGCTGTCCGGCGCGCGCACTTCCCGGACGAGCCGCGCCGCTGCCTGGGGCGAGAGCTGCACCTGGCCGTTCGCCGCCGCCTTGATCGCCCGAGTCAGTTCGTCGGCCTGGGTATCCTTCAGGAGGTAGCCGATCGCCCCCGCCCGTACGGCCCCCACGACAGAAGCGTCTTCTAGCACCGAAGTCAGGGCGATCACTTCCGTCTCCGGGACCTCCCTGCGGATGTGCCCGATCGCCGTGATCCCATCCATCACCGGCATCAGCAGGTCCATCAGCACGACGTCCGGTTTGAGTTGTTTCGCGAGGGCGAGCGCCTCGCTCCCGTTCTGAGCTTCGCCGATGATGTCGAACTCGGTGTCGTCTTCGAGGAACATCTTCAGGCCCTGGCGGACGACGGCGTGGTCATCGGCGATCACGATTCGGATGGGCATGAGTCCTCCGGGGCAACCTTTTGGCGAATGCACCGCAATTCCCCGAACTATATCACCGCGAATCTCGCCAACCCTCCTCATCCTTTCGGCTGAGCGCGTCTCCCCCGAAGTGACTTGCCGCGCCGCGACATCGGCCGCAGGACCTCGATCACCTATCCCGGTGGCTCGAACCAGGTGACCTACGGCTACGACAACGCGAACCGACTCACATCTGTCACCGACTGGAACTCGAACTCCACCACGTATTCGTACGATGATGCAGGCAGGATGACGACGACGACGCTTCCCTCGGGCACGGTCGCCATTGATACTGAAGGCTGCGAAGTTGGAAACGTCGGGTGTCACGAACGGGCCAGGGGGATACCGCACGGCGCGGGACCAGCAGGGACGCATACCGCAGAGTTGCGACCTCCGCTGAGGAATCGGGACCGGGCCTGCGACCACCGGGGTACTGCCTTTGACGCTGGTTGCACGAGCAGACCGTCGGGTGCCAAGCGCCGACGACAGGGGGATAGAGCGTGACGCCGCGAGCCCGGCCGGCGATCGCGTCCTTGGACAGCGGAACCGATTGCGGCAGCGCACGTTCCTGGGTTCGTGACTGTAGGGCGCGGTGAACCGGTGACGACAAGTTCGACCAGGGGAGGCCTTTGCGACTCCTGTCGCCATCGCACGCGTTCACCGGGACGGGCCGGCGTGCCGCTAGGTCTTGCTGACGGCCCAGTACGCCCGTTGGCATGCGGCCATGAAACGGGGCTGGGCGTCCTGGCGAACGACGCCAGATGGCCATCCTAACCGCACAGCCAAAGCCTACACCCAGGACACCGGCAAGGGCCTCCGGCGGCCCCGCGAACGAGCTCCCGGGCCAGCAGACGGATGGGACGGCCGGAACTGCGGGCCACGGTGATCAGGGCGACGGGACGTCCTCCGCCGATCCGCTGGCGCGCGTCCTTCGGGACCGTCTCAGCGCGCGGCGCCAAACAAAAAAATTTGAGCCCCCCAGGTCAGCGGCGGGGCGACCACTTCCTGCCTGTTCCCAGATTCCTCCGGCGACATCGCTTCCGCGTCCCTGGGCGGTCGTCGCTTCGGACTGCAAGACGGGGGTTGTTCAACCGAGTTCGCGATCGCACGGCGGTCGAACGCCGCGGCGGCCATCGCCTGGTAGGGGATCCTGGCAAAGGGGCGGGGCGCGCTCCCTCAGAGACCCCCCTTTGGAGCACGAGTGGTTGGCAGGATCCGAGTATGGAGGAACCGCCGTGACGCAGTGCCTCCGGTGAAGCTGGTTGCGGGCGCTGTGGCCTCACCGGCTGGGTAGCGTTGCTCGCGATGGCCGCCTGCGACGACCCCAAGGTCGCTGTCGGCGTCTTCCGAGACGAGAGCGGCAACCTGACGATTCTGTACGATCCGTGCCACGAGGGTCGGAGAGTCAAGTCCGTCGAACTCTTCGTCGAGGTGCCTCGCCTGGGCAATCCGCTCTGAGGGGGCCGGGACCAAGGCGTTCGCCGTCGGGGAGTCCGCACCGGATGGCTTCCAAGTTGAGCAGCCCCTTGGAGAGCCGATAGTTGCGGGCCGTGTACGTGTTGAGGTAAACGGGGTTTGGAGCCCGGTGTTCGCGATCACCGAGGCCCCCACGGGACCGTGTGCTCGTGCCCGGAGAGAGCGCAATGTCGAGAGACCAGTTCTTTGCGCGGAATACGTGCTACCGCACGCATGACGGCTTGGTGGTCGGCGCGGGGACTTCGACCTAGGGCAGAATGACGCCAGTTGGTGGGATGGTGACGACGCGGCCAGGCCCGATCACCGGGACGACCTCGGACCGACCGCGGCAACGACACCTACTCGTGGGACTACGAGGACCGCATGGTCTCGGCCACGGTGAACTCGGTGACGACGACGTTCGCCTACCGCGGGGACGGCCTGCGCGACTCACGCGCGGTCAGCGGCGACGCGACGACGCAGTCACCTGGGACATCGCTTCTGGCCTCCCCGCCCAACCTGCTCCGCCCATCCACCAAAGCGGCGTCCCCCGATCACGGGGACGCCGCTTCCTGGCCTAACCGGCCTCGCGACACCGGCGACGCGTTACAGGTGGTCGCTGAAGAACTGGGCGACGATCAGGACGAGTTGGTTCGCACTCGGGTTCGGCGTGCCGCCCGTTGGTGCGAAGCTGTGGCCGGCGTGTTCAACTCGTATGAACGTGACGTCGACTCCGGCCGTGGCGAGGGCCGCCTCGAAGATCTCGGACTGCGAGATCGGGACGACAGGGTCTTCTTCGCCGTGCAACAGGAGGAAGTCGGCATCGCCGCTGGAGACGTAGTTCACGGCACTGGCTGCCTGCAGCTCCTCCGAATACGGGTCGGCCGAACCGAAGACGCGCGTGTGGGCGGCGTTGTGGCCCGCCATGTTCGGGTCGCTGAAGTCGCTGGCGCCAAACATCGAGACCACGACGCTCACCTCGCTCGAGTACCCCTCGTAGCCGCCCACCAGGTCGAAGTCGCCGTCTTCGGCGGTACCGAGCAGGTTCACGAGCTGGCCGCCCGCGCTGCCGCCGATGGCCCCGATCCGGTCCGGGTCGATGCCGTACTCGTAAGCGTTGGCACGGATGTGGCGGATCCCGCACTGGACGTCCTGGATGTGCGCCGGAAACAGGTACTCAGGCGAGAGCCGGTAATCCACGGCGAAGACCACGAAACCTGCCTGCAGCAGCGAAGAGATGTAGCGCGTACCTTCTCCCTGGCTCCGGCTCCCGGAGGTCCAGCCGCCCCCGTGGACATAGACCACCGCCGGCGCCTCGCCGGTGCTGGTGTGGCCGTCCGGGTAATACACGTCCATTTGGAGCTCGACTCCATCGACGGGTTCGCAGAAGGTCACGGTCTCATCCGGGACGGCCGCCCCTGGCCGTGGGCCGCGCGTAGCCGGGGCATCGCCCGAAGGGGCCGGCAGCGCTGCGGCGCTGGTCGCGCTCGGCGCACCGGTTCCGGTCGTCGCCGTCACTGCGGACACGGCCGGGGGCTGCGGTGCGGAAGGCTTCGCATCCGCCGCGCCGCCCCAGAGGCAAGCGGCGAACACCGCGCTTCCCGTCACCACCCCGACTAAAGCTACCAATCGAGCCTTCATTGCCCTGCTCCTTCGACCCCGGGTTCTTGCCGGGGTGCTTGCAGGGAGAATGGCCGGGACCACCCACGGGGTGACTCCGGCAGGTAAAGGCGTCTGCAGCTTCGTAGGAAGCCGGTGTGAGGCGATGGGAGTCCTTCTTCCCCTGAAAGAGGTCCCCGGTGTCGCTCATGCCAAAGGGCTTTCCAGCGCTACGGGTAGCTTTCCACCGGCTGCTGGCGTAGCGCGGATGTCCGAGTGCCCGGCTTGGTCCACTTCGAGTCGGGGAGCGTGCCGAAGGTCACTGCCCGCAACTGGATCAGCAGGCACTTCTCGCAGTACATGGCGACTGTGCCTCGCGGTTGAAAACGGACTCGGCTGGAGACGTGGCAGCCCATGCAGAGGAACGGGAACGAGTATCCCGGGACCTTTCATTGAGGTTCGCCCCGCGGCAACGAGGGCAGAGTACCGGCTTTCCGACGATGCTGCGGATCATCTGGAACTGTTTCTCGTCATCGGTGAAGGAGAAGGCTGCGGCGCACAGGCTGCAAACGATAGGCTGGGTTTCTACGGACATAGGAAAGGCGACCTCCGGGTCTGGTGACTCCGTCGATCGATCAGGCGCGGTTCGCGGGACTGAACGAGGAAGTACACCCACCGTACCACAGCGAGGAATGAGCAGTTTTACATCTCGCATTGGTATGCTTTCGACGGATTCGACGACCCTTGATCCAGTCGGCGCCGCCCGGGCCTCCTGGTCGATCCGGACCGGCCAGTCCTTTGTCCTCGCGGCTGGCCGTGTTTCAATACCGGCTCACCTTTCCCACCCAACATGGAGCCTGTCATGGACTTTGAGCTTTCGGAAGAGAACAAACTCATCAAGGACACAGCCCGCCGCATCGCCCGCGAGGTGGTCGCCCCGCGCGCGAAGGAACTCGATGAGACCGGCGAATACCCGCACGACTACTTCGAAGCGTTCAAGCAGGCAGGCATGCTCGGCATGGCCATCCCCGAGACGATGGGCGGCACCGGCAACGGCATCCTCCCGCTCTGTCTCGCCATCGAAGAAGTGGCGAAGTACGAATGCGGCGCAGGGCTCATGCTCGTCCTCAGCGGCCTGCCGACTCGGCCGATCATGTTCGGTGGCACTCCCGAACAGCAGCAGAAATGGCTGCCCGCGCTCTCCGCTGGCGACCGCAAGGCCGCTTTCGCCTCACCGAGCCGGACCATGGCTCCGATGCGGCCGCTCTCGAAACCCGCGCGACGCGCGACGGCGACGACTACGTGCTCAACGGGAACAAGGTCTACATCTCCGGGGGCACCGTTGCCGACCAGCTCACGGTCTTCGCGCGGACGGGTGGCCCCGGCGCGAAAGGCATCAGCGCCTTCGTCGTCGACGCCCATGCCGCTGGCGTCCGCATCGACAGGACGGACGACAAGATGGGTGTCCGGAGTGTTCCGACGGCGCACTTCAGCTTCTCGGACGTGCGCGTGCCTTCAGAGAACCTGCTCGGCGGTGTCGAAGGGCAGGGATTCAATCACGCGATGCTCACGCTCAACTCGATGCGCCCGACCGTTGGCGCGCGCGGCGTGGGCCTGGCCGAAGGGGCTGCCGGTTACGCGATGGAATGGGCGCGCGAGCGCAGGGCCTTCGGCAACGCAGTCATCGATTTCGAAGCGATCCAGTTCATGTTCGCCGACATGGCCATTCAGATTGAGGCCGCCCGGAACCTCGTCTACAAGGCCGCATGGCTCGTCGACCAGGGGAAGTTCATGAAGGAGTACGCCCACAACCTCTCGATCGCGAAGGCTTTCGCGACCGAAATGGCGAACAAAGTCGCCTTCGACGCCCTCCAGGTGCTCGGAGCGCAGGGCTACATGAAGGATCACCCGCTGGAGCGGCACTACCGCGACGCGCGGCAGCTCACGATCGTCGAAGGCACCAGCCAGGTGCAGCGTGTGGTCATCAGCCGCGCCATGATCGACCGCGCGCTCGTCTACGGATAGATCGTGACTCCTGGTTCCTCTCGCGAGAATCCCGTCGTCCGGCCGACCGCACGAGTCCTGCTGCTCGATGAACGCGACCGCACCCTGCTCTTCACGGTGGATGAACCCGACATCGACACCGGCCTGCCGTTCTGGTTCCCCCCGGGCGGTGGTCTCGAAGCCGGCGAGATTTCCTCGTCGATGTCGATGGCCAGGCTTGACGCGATGCCCCTACCTTACCAGACCACCTCGACACCCAATTCGGCGATGCGGCGGTCGCTCGTTACGAGCGCGATGCCCTCAACGATGGACTGCGCGGCAAGAATCCGATCCATCGGATCCCGATTCGAGTACGGAAGTTCGGCGGCGGCCAGGGCATGTTCCCGGGCGATGGGCAGCTCAGTCGCAGGGCCGAGCGCTTCCAGTTGCTCTACATAGAAACCTGCGACCGTCCGTCCGAGCGAAACGCGCCCTTTGTTGACGGCCATTCCCAACTCGAGCGGAATAACCACGTTCACTACAAGCTCGTTGTCCGTGTCGGCCAGCGCTTCCCTCGCCCGCGCAGAGAGGCGGCGCGGCTCGAAGGCGGTCCAGAGGAAGACGTTGGTGTCGATGAGCAGTTTCAACCGGCGCGCTGCTCCCGCTGGATCCGCGTCACGTCCCCGTAGGCTTCAAGCGGGCGATACCATTCTGCGAGTTCTTCCTCGGACATCGGCTCGTAGAACGACGGATCGACCCGGATCTTCCCGGCCCATTGGCCAAACACTCGCTGTCGCTTCGGCGAGGTTTCCGCCGGAATCCCCGGCCCCAGCTTCGCCACCGGCTTCCCCCGGCGCGCGATCACAATGTCTTCGCCGCGCTCTACCGCAGCGATCAACTCTGAGAAGTGGGTCTTCGCCTCGTGAATGTTCACCTGTCTCATCATTGCATCGTACTTAGTCCACTGGACTTAGTCCACTTTGGGGATGACTACTCCTCGACCCGCGGCCGACCGCCCGTCTTTCACGTCCGTCACAGCCCGCCTGTAGCATGCCTCCAGTGACGGACGTCCCCACCACCCCGGCGTTCCCCGCTCCTCCGGCCCGCGAGCGCGGCTACATGTCGATCTCCATCGCCATCGGCTCGGGGGCGTTTCTCGCCAGCTTCGCGATGAACTTCTGGTGGCCCTTCCTGCCGCTCTACCTGCGCGATATCGGTGCCACCAGCGATGCGAATGCGCTCTTCTGGGTGGGCATCGCCACTTCGGTCCAGGGTGTCGCCCGGCTCGTTACTGGCCCCTTCTGGGGCGTCCTCTCGGATAGGTATGGGCGAAAATTGATGTACATCCGGGCCCTCTACGCCGCCACCCTGACGACGGCGATTGCAGCCGTCGCCCATGCGCCGTGGGTCATCGTCGTTTCGCTTACGATGCAGGGGCTCTTCTCGGGCTTCATCCCTGCTGCCATCGCCCTGACCAGCGTCTCCGTCCCCGACCACAAGCTCGACCGTGCGCTCGGCGTGGTGACCGCCGGGCAGTACCTGGGAGGGACGCTCGGCCCGGCCGCGGGTGCGGGGATGGCCCTCCTCTTCGGGTTTCGGGGTGCGATTGCGGCGAGTGCCATCCTCCCGGCCCTTTCCGCCACCTGGATCATCTTCGCCGTGCCGCGCGATGTTGTGACGGCTCGCGTTGCCCGTGTGGCGACCACCGCCGCCGGCAGCGGGCGCCGGCTATCGGTCGACTGGGCTCGCGGGTTCAGCCGGACCTTCTGGGTGGCCGTATGCCTCTACTTCGGCCTGTTCGCGTTGAACCAGCTGATTCGGGTGGCCACGCCCATTGCATTGAAGGACATCGCGGGCGATGACCGCGCGAGCGCCCTTTCTGGTGCGGCCTTCACCGCCGCAGGGGCCGGGAGCGTGGTCGGGGTACTGGTTGTGGCACGCGCCATAGGCCACTGGACGGGTCTCCGGGGCACGCTGATTGCCCTCACCCTGTTCTCGGCACTGGCCGCGCCGGTCATGGCCTTCGGTGGCAACGAATGGGTCTTCATCGCCGGGCTGCTTGCGTTCGCTATCGCCAATGGCGCTTCGATGCCCGCCACCAACGCCATGATCGCCTCGACGGTCGACACCGCCAGGCGGGGGACTGCCTTCGGTCTGGCGAGCTCGGCCCAGGCGATAGCGTTCATGGTTGGCCCGATGAGCGCCGCCTACTTTGCCTCCACTTCGCTCACCGTGGGATTCGCCGTCGCGGGCGCCCTGTTCGTTTTGCTCGCCGTTGTCGTCGCGCTCTTCTCCCGGCCAGTGGAATCTGCGGCTGAGCCTGTATCATGAACTGCTATGCCTACCGCACCTGCCAACGGAATCGAAATCTGCTACGACACTTTCGGCCAGCCCGTGAACCCCGCGCTACTGCTCGTGATGGGGCTCGGCGGCCAGATGACCGCCTGGGAACCCGACTTCTGCGAGGCACTCGCAAATGCGGGCTTCCACGTCATCCGGTTCGACAATCGGGACACCGGGCTCTCGACCAAGATGGAATCGGCTCCGCCGCCGGACATCGGCAAGGCCATGACCGGCGACATGTCTTCGGCGTCCTACACGCTCTGGGATATGGCGGATGACGCCGTAGGGCTGCTCGATCACCTGCAGTTGGAGCGGGCGCACATCGTCGGCGCTTCGATGGGCGGGATGATCGTCCAGGCCATCGCCATTCGCCACCCCCACCGTGTCATCTCGATGACGTCGATCATGTCGACAACCGGGAACCCGAACGTTGGCCAGGCCACGCCCGCAGCCATGACGGCTCTGATGGCGCCGCCCGCCACCTCGCGGGACGAAGCCATCGAGCGCGGCAAGCAGTCGGCACGGATCGTCGGGTCTCCCGGCTACCCGTCGGGTGACGAGGTGGTGGCGGCGCGGATCGCGCGCGATTTCGATCGGTGCTTCTATCCCATTGGGGTCGCCCGCCAGATGCTGGCAGTAATGGCCACGGGCGACCGGAGTGAAGCGCTGAACACCGTGACCGCGCCGACGCTCGTCATCCACGGCGAAGACGACCCCCTCGTGACCCTCAGTGGTGGCCAGGCCACGGCCGCAGCGATCCCGGGGGCACGGCTGGTTACTTTCCCTGGCATGGGGCACGACCTGCCGGCGAGCCTGCGCGCGAAATTCGTCGAAGTCATCACCGGGCATGCAGCCAGTGTCCCTGGCTAATACGAGGGCAGTCCCTGTTGGCCGGCGGATCGCGGTATACGGCCCTTCCGGCTCGGGTAAGTCGACCCTCAGCCGCCAGCTCGGCGAGACGCTCGGGCTCCCCGTCCTTGAGCTCGACTCGGTTTTCCACGCCTACCCCAACTGGGTCGATCTGGACCGCGAAGCCTTCCGCGAAAAGGTGAGCGCCTACCTGGCAGAACACCGCGACGGCTGGGTTCTCGACGGTAACTACAGCCATGTCCGCGACCTCGTCCTCGCCGAGGCCGATACCGTCATCTGGCTCCGGCTGCCTTTCCATACGGTCTACCGCGCGCTTGCCTGGCGCACCGTCTCCCGGTCGTTTCAGGGCTCCGAACTGTGGAACGGCAACCGTGAGTCGCTGCGCCAGACGTTCTTCTCTCGCGAGTCCATGCTCGTTTGGGGCATCGCCGCCTGGCGCAGCCACCACCAGGTCGTCGGCGACTCGTTGCGCACCACGCACCACCGCGCTCGTGTCTACGTCCTCCGCTCGCGCCGGCAGGTCCGCTACCTGCATCGAAATGCCGCGCCCGCTTCGGATACGATTGCTGGGCACCAGGCAACAGGAGACTGACCAATGGAAACCGTCCGAGATGGTGACCTCGAAATCGTAATGGCCGGCCCGACCGGCTATGGGAACAATGTTTTCGTCGTGATCGACCGATCGAGCGGCGAAGCAGCGTTCATCGATGCCCCCGGTGAGCCCGATGTGAACGTGGCCGCGGCCGTGGCCGCAGGGGTGAACCCCGCGAAGATCCTGCTCACTCACGGCCATTTCGACCACACACCAGCAATCGAAGCCCTGAAGAAGGTTCGGCGCCCGGCTCTATGCCGATGGCGCGAGCCGGGGCTGAAAGATGGGCAGCTCGATGCCGCGGTGAAGCATGGCGACGAGGTGAAGGTCGGCAACCTCTCGTTCCGGGTGGTGAGCGTTCCCGGCCACACACCCGGCAGCACGACCTACGTCTGCGGCAAGCACGCGTTCGTCGGCGACACGCTCTTCCCCGGCGGCCCAGGGCGCTCGAAGGACAACGCCGCGCTTCAACAGGAAATCGCCTCGATCACCCGGGAGCTTTTCGCCCTGCCCAGACGACACCACGATCTGGCCGGGGCACGGCGCCATCACCACGATCGGGGCGAGCAAGCAGGAATACGCGGTCTTCGCCGGCAAAGAGCATGCCACCGACCTTTGCGGTGATGTGAGCTGGCTCGATTCGTAGGTTCCGAGGCCTGGTGGCTCACAACTCCACCACCACGTCGGCGAAGCGCTCGACAAACCGGCGGTCGTGGCTCACGGCGAGGATGGCGCCGTCGTAGCCGTCCAGCGCCGCCTCGAAGGCCTCGCGACTTTCCAGGTCCAGGTGGTTCGTCGGCTCGTCGAGGATGAGCAGGTTCGCACCGCCGCGGACGATGAGTGCGAGGGCGAGGCGCCGCCGTTCTCCATAGCTCAGCTTCGCCACCGGCGTGCGCACCTGGTCGTGGCCGAGGAGGAAGCGGTGGAGGAAGTTGGTCGCTTCGGCTTCGGTCATCTGCGCCGTCCGCCGCAGCAGGTCTACCGGGGTCAGGCCCCTCCCCTGCGCGACCGTTGACGGATCATCCTGCTGGGCCAGGTATCCGACTTTCGCCGATGGGCTCAGTGAGACGGCGCCCTCGGAGGCCGGGTGCTCGCCGAGGATTGTCCGCAAGAGCGTGGTCTTTCCGCGGCCGTTGGGACCGTTGACGACGACGCACTCTCCCCTGTTCACGCTGAGTTCGAGGCCCTCGAACAGCCGCCGGCCGCCCGCTTCGAGCGCGAGACCGGACACCGCGATGAGGCGGCTTGAGGCTCCCTGGGGTTCGCGAGCTCCAGCGTGCCGACCACGAAACGCCATCGGCTTGGCTTCAGGCCGGGAGATATGTGCAGCCGAGTCAGTTCTCGTTCGAGGCGCGCCTTCAGGGTGACCGCCCGCCGGGCGCGATCTTGAGCGCTTTCTTCCGTTTTGCGAAGTCGATCGTGCGGTTCTCGATGCCCTGGCCCGCGTTTCGATCTTGTGGATCGCCTGTTTGAGCTGGGCGGCTTCGCGCTCCTGGCGTTCGTAGGCGGTCTGCTGTTCCTCCCGGCGGCGCTCCTTCTCCGCGATGAGGGCGCTGTAGTTTCCGGCGAATACCTCCGCTCTCTGCCCACCGGGCTGGAGTTCCAGCACCTGTTTCGCGCACGCATCGAGGAACGCGCGGTCGTGCGAGACCGCCACGATGGCCCCGCGGAATCCGCGGATCGCGCCTTCGAGCCAGGCGAGACCGGCCACGTCGAGGTTGTTCGTGGGCTCGTCGAGCAGCATCAGGTCCGGCGAAGCCGCCACGAGGTCGAGCAGGCCGAGCCGCGTTATTTCGCCGCCCGAAAGCTGCCCAAGCTTCGCCTCGGGGCCGATGTGCTCGATGCCGAGGGCCGCGCGCGCCGCGCCGAGGTCGAACTCGGCTCTGGCCGAGATCCGCGACAGGAGTGCGTCATAGTCCGCCGAGAGGCGGTCTGTCTCAGCCGGGTCGCTCGTCGCGCCGATGGCGATGGCGAGGCGCTCAAGTTCGCGGGCCGCATCCTCCGAGGCGAACGCCGCGGGGAACGCGCCCACGGTACCGATTCGCTTTCGCGCCCGGGCGAACCCCTGACGCAGGTAGCCGAAAGCCGCGCCCGCGGTGAGCGTCACCCTGCCGCGCTCGGGCTGATCGAGCCCGGCGAGGACGCGCAAGAGCGTCGTCTTGCCGGCGCCATTCGGCCCGACGACGCCAATCAGTTCGCCGCGTTCGAGGTTGAAGGTGACGTCCTTCAGCACAGTGCGGCCGCCAAGTTCGCGGCCCAGGGCAGATACGGACAACATGCCGGAGTCTCCACGGGACATGCTCCCGCTCGGGACGGATCGGCTTGGGGACGAAGGACGCGGTCGGTGGGGGAGCGGGAGGGATTGGGACACACCGGGACACGGCAGGCGCTCATTGGAGGCCTTGCAGGTGTTCGCGCTTCGCCGGTGTCAGTCGACCAATGGAGACCTCTCGCGGTGGTGCATTCAGCCTACGTCATTCGGAACCGGCTTGTGAATCCACATGGCGGGAGGTGGGGATGCGGCGCCGGCGAATTTGCGTCCGTTCCGTTGGCCGCTGGCCCGGGCCTCTTCGGTGCCTGCGCCGGCGGACGTTCCCGTCCCTCACGGCCCGACTGGGGATTGGCACTCCACCAGGTACGCGGCACCGGCTCGCGTGAACCGCAGCCGTGAACCCTTCGCCAGCCCGCCTCTTCGGATGAAATAGTGCTGGTGCGGCTTCTCCGGCCCCCGGCACTCGCAGTCGCGCGCCTCGACCTTTGCGCTTGCGGTTTCGCCGCTCTCGATGAGGCCGAACCGGTGGCCGATAGCTGGGAAGAAGTTCAGGGCACCCTTCTCGACCAGGACGTAGCCTTCGGCCGCTTCTTCCGAGGAGATCTTGCGTTCGTAGGCGTCCCTGGCCATGCCACTCACCCCTCCAACAGTTCGACCGTGTCGCCCGGCCGCAGGGTGCCGCCGCGGATCACCATCGCGTACGCGCGGCTCCAGCCAGGGTGCAGATTGTGGTGGATGCGGTTCGAATCACGGTCACGGAAGGAGCCCCGAATGGTGGTGCACGGAGTGGTGAATCGCGTGACCTCGACCAGGACGTCCGGGCCGAGACGAAGGCGCGAACCGGGTAGCACGCTGTCCCAGTCGATGCCGCGAATGGTCACGTTCTCGCCGGCGGTACCAGCTGCGATCGGGTGACCCTCGGCCGCGAGCGCTTCGATCCGTTCAAGCGCGAAGAGACAAAGAGCGCGCTCAGGCCCACCGTGGACCTCCGGGTGAGCCACCTCGTCGCCGTCGATGCCGGTCTCTCCAACGAGCGCTTCCAGGACCGGGAGCTTGGGCACGCCGCCCCTCGAAACGTTGACC
>JADJZF010000002.1 GCA_016719395.1 Candidatus Amarobacter glycogenicus
AGGCCCGTTTCGGCCTGCCCGAAGTCCGCTGGGCCATCATGCCTGGGGCGGGCGGCACCCAGCGCCTCCCCCGCGCCATCCCCCAGGCGCTCGCGAACTACATGATCCTGACCGCGGACCAGATCGACGCGGAGACCGCGTTCCGCGCCGGGCTCGTCTCCCACATCGTCCCTCTGCCGGAGCTGATGGATAAAGCGCATCAGATCGCGAACACGATCTGCGAACGCGGCCCGCTCGCCGTCCGCACGGCAAAGGAAGCCATCCAGCGCGGCCTCGACATGCCCATGGACCACGGCCTCGCCTACGAGGACGTGCTCCTCGCCCGCCTGATGGCGACGGAAGACGCGAAGGAGGGCCCGCGCGCCTTCGCCGAGAAGCGGAAGCCCGACTTCAAGGGCCGCTGATGCGACTCGGGAATGCCGGCCTCGGGCTCTGGGTTGGCGGCGCGGTGGCGGCCACGCTGGCCCTCGCCGGCTGCTCCTCCGGCGGCGAGGATCTCTCGCCGCCGAAGATCGCTTCGGTGGTGGCCGAGCGCGACGTGGTCGATGGCAAGGCGAAGCTGACCTCGACGATCATCGTGAAGTTCGACCGCGACTGGGAACTGGCCGATACGAACCTGCCGTTCCCCTCGCTGTTCGAGATCAAAGCGCCCCAGGCTGACGGCAGCACGAAACGTATCCTCATGCGCACGGCGGAGCGTTCGGAGACGAACAGCCGCCTCGTGACGCTGACTGTGAACGACCTGGTCCCCGAGGGCGCCACGCTCCTCATGCAGAAGAAGGCTTTCGACCGGAAGGCAAGCGGCACTATCTCCCAGGAGATCGCCTCGGACCTGGACGAGGCCAGCGTGGTGCTCGCTTCGCAGGCGCTGGCCGTGGGTAACGACGTGTTCTATGACGCGCCGGTGACCGCACCCGTGACCGACGCCGACCGCGACGCCGCAGTCCAGCGGGGGCTCCTCGAGGCGCACATGCGTGCCCGCCCCGGCGGCGGCAGCGAGTCCTTGGGGCGGCGCTGGCAGTGTTCGACGGCATACCGGCGGCGGTCGTGCCTTCGCCGAAGCTGCGGGCGGCCATCGCCGGCCTGACAGGGACGTTCGCGGAGCCGGCCATCACCTCGCTGATGACCTCGGACAACTGCACGAGCCGCCCGGTCGCGAAGGTCGCTTTCGAGGTCCCGGAGGGCAACGAGGCACTCGTCGCCCGGGTGACGTTCTTGCGAGGGGCGCGGGTGATCTCCGTGAACCCCTTCGCCGAGGGCGAGCGCTTCGAGTACCTGATGCCGATCCTCGCCCACGAAGCGGTCCACTGCGACACCGAGGACGGCATCGCCGAAGAGATCGCGGCGACCGCGTTCGATGGCTTCCTCTACCTGCAACTCCTCGCCGTCGACCCGGAGCTGGCGGCGGCGCGGACGCGGGTGGCGCGCGAACTGAACATCGATGCGGTGGCGATGATCAACAGTGGGCAGCGCTACCCGGAGTCCATCGGCATTCTCCCCAGCCCCGGCGTCGATGCCGTGCTCCCGCTGACGAACAATGCCTCGAAGTCGTTCGCGGAACTGGTGGCGAACGCGTACCGGGGCTTACCCAACGCGCCGACCCCCGCGGAAACCGTGGCGACGGCCTACACGAGCCTCCTCGCCGCCGCCATCGGCGTCGAACTGAAGAACCCGTTCGACCTTGCCTACCTGGATGAGCTGCTCTCGCTCGCCGTGGATGGCGGCGTGTTCGCAAACGCCATCGTCGCGTTCGACCTCGTCCCGGAGGGGTAGAAAGCAACCTCCGAGGCGCGTCCGGCAGGGCGCGCTCGTGTCGGCAGCGGCAAGGCGTCTGGCGGCCACACCGACCTCCACACCAACGCCAAAGCCGACCCAACCGGGGGACCGCCCGGTGACCAAGGACTTCAGCGGGGTCGCGATCTTCTCGAAGTAAACGAGCGCGGCGAGCCGTAAGGCTCCCCCGCCTGCGTTCCCTTTTTCCTGTTCCCTGCTAATATGTCTTCAATCACCGCGAACGTGGCCGCGCTTATCAAGATGGGGTTGAGGGACCGGCCCTTTGAAACCCCGGCAACCTGTCTCATCAGACAAGGTGCCAAATCCGGACTCCCGGCGCGCCGGGAGAAAGATGAGAGCGACTAACGCTCGAATTCGAACGGCCCCACGCGGACGAGGAGTGTCAGATGGTTTCCTCCCTGGGCCGTATGGTCATGCGTTAGCCCTTCCCCGGAAGGGCCTCCCCGAACCCGTCATTGCGCCATTCCGCCGCGGCATCGCTCCGCGCGGGCCAGTGCCCGTCCTTCCCCCTGGGATGGACGCTTTCGGAGACCACGCATGAGTTTCGCCACCAACCTTCGCTGTCGCGAGTGTCATCGCGAATACCCCCTGGAAGCGCGCCACGTGTGCGACTTCTGTTTCGGCCCGGTCGAAGTGACCTACGACTACGACGGCATCCGCAAGAACGTTTCGCGAGAGACCATCCGGAACGGCCCCGCCAGCCTCTGGCGCTACAAGGACTTCCTCCCCTGCGATGCCGAGAACGCCATCGATATCGGCGCCGGGTTCACGCCGCTGGTGCGCGCAAAGAACCTGGGCAAGGCCCTCGGTCTGAACAACCTGTACATCAAGAACGACACGGTGAACCCGACCTGGTCGTTCAAGGACCGGGTCGTCGCCGTCGCTGCCAGCCGGGCGCGCGAGCTGGGATACGACAAGCTGGCCTGCGCAAGCACCGGCAACCTCGCGAACAGCGTGAGCGCCCACGCGGCCGCGGCCGGCATGGAGGCGGTCGTCTTCATCCCGCACGACCTGGAGGCTGGGAAGGTCCTCGGTTCGAGCATTTACAACCCGACACTGGTGAAGGTGCGCGGCAACTACGACGCCGTGAACCGCCTTTGCGCCGAACTCGCGGGCTCCTACAACTGGGGCTTCGTGAACGTGAACGTGCGCTCGTACTACGCGGAAGGCTCGAAGACGCTTGGTTTCGAAGTGGCCGAACAACTCGGCTGGCGCGCCCCGGACCATTGCGTCGTGCCGATCGCAAGCGGCTCGCTCTTCGTGAAGATCCGCAAGGGGTTCGAGGAGCTGTACAAGGCGGGCCTGATCGACAAGCCCAGCCCGCGCATGAGCGGCGCCCAGGCGACGGGATGTTCGCCGGTGGCGGTGGCCTGGCAAGAAGGCACGACGAACTTCCGGCCCCAGCGGCCGAACACCATCGCGAAGTCGCTCGCCATCGGGAACCCGGCGGATGGCTACTACAGCCTCGTCCAGCTCGCGGAGACGGACGGCGCTTGCGGCATGGTCGACGACCCGGAAATCATCGATGGGATGAAGCTGCTCGCGGAGACCGAGGGGATCTTCGGCGAAACGGCCGGTGGCGTGACGGTGGCGTCGCTGAAGCAACTTGCCGCTCAGGGTAGAATCCACCCCGACGAGCTCACGGTCGCGTTCATCACCGGTGCCGGGTTCAAGACGGCGGAAGCGGTCGCCGGACACCTGGAGACGCCGCTGGAGATCGACGCGACGATGGAGAGTTTCGAAGCCGCGTATCGCGCCCCGGTGGCGCAGGGAGTCGTCTGAAATGTCGCTCAAGCGCGTGAAGTTCACGTTCCCGGAGAACCTGATCAAGGAGCCCTTGATTTACAACCTGGGGCACGAGTTCCGGGTGATCACCAACGTCCGCATGGCCGATGTCGATGAGACCACGGGCTGGGTGTTGCTCGAACTCGAAGGCGACCCGGCCGAGATCGACCGCAGCATCGCGTGGGCCCTGGGCAGGGCGTGCGCGTCGACCCCGTGGGCGGAGACGTCATCGAGGGCTGAGCCTCGCATTCGCCGAACAACTGAACTGGAGAATTCCCGTGCCTGTCACTGTCCTAATCCCGCAGCCGCTCCGATCGCTCACTGGCAACCTCTCGAAGGTCGCAGGCGAAGGGGCGAACATCGCATCGCTCGTCGCCAACCTGGAAGGTTCGTACCCCGGGATGCGCGAGCGGGTGCTCGACGAGAGCGGCCAGCTGCGCCGCTTCGTGAACATCTACGTGAACGGCGACGATGTCCGCTTCAGCGAAGGCCTCGGCACACCCCTGAAGGATGGCGACGAGGTGAGCATCGTGCCGGCGGTGGCCGGAGGCTAGGCGAGCCGACCCGGTGCAACACCCGGGCACGGCCAAAGGCGAGGCGCCCAGCACCTGCCTGCACGGGGCCGGAACCACTGAAGCACAGGAACGACGCCAACGGGTGCCGGCAAGTGCCTTCCCTTGAAGAAGTGTCAGTGATGCCTGGGACCCCGGGATGGCGAGCGCGAAAGACGGACGCAACAGGAGGGCTGGTTCAGGGATCGCACCCCAGACGATGGCCTGGCACGTCGGGCGGTTCGTCGAGGCGCGCAGGATGCCTCCCGACGATGGCCCAGCAAGGGTGCCAGCAGGAGGGACAGGAGAACTGGTCCCAGAGGAAAGCTCCGCGGCTCAATCGAGTCCCCGGCAAGCCAAATGCCCCCGAAAACGCCTGCGAGCGCGATGCAGCCGATAGCCACCATGAGGACATAGTCCATCGTAGAGCGGAGCCTAGTGGTGGGCTTGCAGCACCGTCAGGCTCGAAGGGTTCTTTCGGGATGACCCATCGGGCACAAGTAGAAAAGCCCCCGGTCTCCCGGGGGCTTCATGGCCTGGCATCGAGTGGAACCTAGAAGAGGTTGGTCTTCTGGTCTCCCGGCTGCTGAGGCGGCTGGGCCGCGGGCGGGGCCGGCGGGGTGTACTGCGTCTGCGCCGGGGGTGGCGCGCTCGCCTGCTGGACGTTCTTGCTCGCATCGGCGTCGTCGTCTTTGACGGCGCGGCGGAATTCCTTGATCGAAGAGCCGAGGTCTTTGCCCAGGCTGCTGAACTTCCCGACTCCGAAAATCAGGATGATTACGACGGCGATGATCGCCAGTTCCGGGCCACCCAACGGTCCCAACATACGATGTACTCCCGGTCCCTCTCGGAAGGACCTGTGTTTCATGGTACAGGATAGGACGCCGCCGCGAACGCGCCACGTAACCCAGGTCAAGTTCGGGTTACGAACCCTTGCCGGCGCCGGCGCAGCCCCGCTGGCAACGCCGCCTGAGCACTGGCCGGAGTCTTAGCCCACCCGCTCCACGAAGACATCCATGACGCCCCCGCAGATCTTGTCTTCGCCGTCGAGCGGTTCGGTGAGGTCGACAGTGACGATGCGGGGCTTGCCATCGGCGATGACGTCCATCGCCTCCTGCCAGACTTCGGCTTCTCCGCAGCCGCCGCCGATGGTGCCGAAGAAGGTGCCGTCCTGGCGGACAACCATCTTCGCGCCCGTCTTGCGTGGGGTGCTGCCGCGGGTGCGGGCGACTGTGGCCAGCACGACGGGTTCGCCGCGTTCAACCGCGGAGAGGATTTCCCGGTAGATCTCATCCTGCATGTGGATCGATCGTTGCGGGTTCTCGCCGGTTTGGCAACCGCAACTCGGCTCCCGCCGGTGGTTCACAGGACGTCAGGGTTTTCCCTGATCGGTGCGGGTGACGCGAAATCGGCAGATTTCGGCGGAACTTGATAGCGGAAGCGGTATTTGTATGAATGCAATATGACGAATTCCCGTTCGTGAGGCTTTCACGCGATGTCTCCCCGGCCGAACTCCCGAGTGGAGACCCCGTGACGGGGCTCACACCCACCAAGGGGCGGGGAGGACCCGCCAAACAGGAGAGAATCTCATGATCAAGAGCATGAAGAGCCCCCGCCGCCTTGCGGCCGTGGCCGTCTTCGCCATCGTCGCGATGTCTGCCTTCGGCTTCGCGGCAACCAACTCAGTACCCGACAGCCACGCGGGCGACGGCACCGGCGAGGTCAGCGGGTCACCATCTCCGGACATCGACTGGTGCTCAGGACTGCCAACCCTGCCTGTCACGGCCGTCGACTCCAGTTCACCTCACACCAGGCCAGCTTCCGCGCTCGCTGGTGGCCGAGCGGCTGTTGCCGCCCACTACACGCTTGCGGCCGTTGGCAGGACTCGCGTCCTGCACGATCGCCGCGACGGGTCGAAGACGGCTTCGAGCTCAGGTCACCGACTGGGACCGTTCCTCAATTCGGCAGGTCAGCCGGCGGCGCTTGCGCCGCCGGCTGACACCACACCAGAGGTCACGCTGTGAACCAGACCATCACCATCACGCCCAGGCGACTCATCCTCCTCGGCATCTTCGGTCTCATGTCCGTGCTCACGTACGGCTTCGCGGCTGCGAACACTGTGCCAGCTTCGGTTGCCGGTGACGGCCAGGCCGCTATCTCGGGTTACACGGTGTCCAACGTGCACTACGGGCTGGACACGACTACCCCTTCGAACATCTCGACCCTCACCTTCACGGTGGCTCCCGGCATCCCGGCCGGCGGCGCCGTGCGAGTGTCCGTAGCGACTCCGGTCAGCTACTGGCCCGCGGGCGCCTGCGCGTTCGTCCCGGGCGTCGGCTCTAGCGCCGTGACGTGCACGCCACCGGCGGGCACCACAGTCCTCTCGCTCGGCAACCTGCGAGTCGTTTCAGCTCAGTAATCAACGAACGCGGATTCGTGCCACACGGCGAGGTCAGGCGCCGGCGCGAGTCCACCAGTGGGGGATATCAATGAAACCCAGGCGCAGGCTCACCGCCTCGCTCTCGTCGGCCCTCGTTTTCGTGGCAGTGCTCACGGCGTGGGTGCTGTTCGCCCCGCCCCAACTCGGCGGGCAAACGTCGTACGTGATCATCAACGGCAACAGCATGGAGCCGGGGATGCACCGCGGCGACCTCGCCATTGTGCGAGAGGCCGACCGCTACGAGACCGGCGATGTCGTCACCTACCAGCATCCGCAGATCGGGCCGGTCATCCATCGCATCATCGGACGCGATGGGGCCCGCTATGTGTTCCAGGGTGACCACAACGACTTCATTGACCCCTACCATCCGACCCAGGACGAACTCATCGGCGAGCTCTGGGTCCACGTACCCGGGTTTGGAAGCTGGCTGGCCCGCTTCCGCCACCCTGTCTACATGTTCGGGTTGCTCTTCGTGGCCTTCATCGGCCTGGGCGGTGCAGCGGCGAAGAAGCAGGCGGGAAAGACAGGCCGCGCGGGGCGGCTCGCGAATCATGCTCCGACAGGGGCAGAGAACACGGGGGGACAACCCATGAACCAGATGCTGCGCAACTGGCAAGACACCGTCTCGGTCCTTGCGGCGGCGGGGGTAGCGCTCATCGGCCTCGGTTGGGTCGCATTCAACCGGCCAACCCACCACGACGTGCCGGCGAACATCCCGTACTCGCAGTCCGGGACGTTCGCCTATAGCGCCGTCCCCGCGGATGGGCGCGTGTACGACACCGGCCTGGCAACTTCGGGCGAGCCGGTTTACCGGCGTTTGAGCGACCAGGTGGCATTCCGGTTCGAGTACCTGCTCGGCTCGCAGAAGACGCTCTCGGCGGCAGGCAGCTACCGCATGGTTGCTGAGCTCGGCGACCAGAACGGCTGGCGGCGGACGATGGAGTTGACCCCCGAGACCGCGTTCGAAGGCAAGAAGTTCACGGCCGAAGGCACGCTCGACCTGGCCGAGGCGCAAACGCTGATTTCCATCCTGGAAGAACAGTCGGGTGTGAAGAACGAGAAGTATTCCGTCACGATCCGGCCGGAGGTCACCGTCGGCGGTGCGGTCGGCGGGACACCGTTCGACGACACGTTCAAGCCCGAGCTGGCGATGGACCTGGACAAGCTGCAGCTGAAGATGGACCCACGTTCGGACGAGAAGGACCCGTTGAACCCGCGCCTCGATGGCATGGTGAACACGCTCGAAACGACGAGCACGACGATCAAGCTGCTGGTGATCTCGTTGCCGGTTTCGGCGGCGAGGGCCATCTCGGTGGCCGGCCTCGGACTGCTGCTCGCTGCGGCGGGGCTGCTCACGGTGGCCGCGGTCAACCAGGGCCGTTCGCCGTCCGAAGGCGGTTTCGCACCAGGCCGGAAGCTCCGGACACCGCTGGTGAACGTGCGCGGCAGCGTACCCACGCCCGGCTCGACGCGCGTCATCGATGTCGCGAGCCTCGATGACCTCGGCAGGATCGCGGCCCGGCTCGGGGCGGTTGTCCTCCAGGAAGCACGGCCGGGCTACCACGCGTTCTTCGTCAACGACCTCGAGGTGACTTACCGCTTCGAGGCGGAGGGGACCGCCGACGAACATTCGACTGAACCGAAGATCACGAGGCGGGTGGCATGAGCGCGCGGAGGTTGCCACGGCTGGCGGCCGGCAGCCTCGTCGCCCTCGTCGCGGTGAGCATCTTCAACGCGGCAGCGGCGACGAACACGGTGCCGCCGACCAACGCGGGCCTGACCGACACGGCGCTGCTCATCAGCCAGATCGCGCCGCCCCAATGTGCCGGGATGGGGCTGACGAGGATCCAGATCGGCGGCGGCGGCGGCGGCGGTGGGAACGCGCTCATTCTCGGGACGTCCTCGAGCGAAACGCTTTCCGGCGGCGGCGGGGACGACTGCATCGTCGCCGGGGCGGGGAGCGACACGCTCAACGGCCAGGGTGGGAATGATGTCCTCATTAGCGGCCCGGGGTTCATTGACTTCCTGAACGGGGGCGGAGGCAACGACACCTGTTATGGCGCGGGCTTCCTCAACTGGCCCACAAGCTGCGAGACGTATTACCCGTGAGGTTTGTCCCCGCTATGCGCGCGGGTAACTGCCGAAGACCTTGAGGACGCCACAAAGCGGCCGGACCCGGTCGAGCACGGCTTTCACGGGCGGATCGGCCTGGTGGCCTTCGAAATCGATGAGGAAGACGTATTCGCCGAAGGTCGCCTTGGTTGGGCGGCTTTCGATCTTGGTGCAGTTGATGCCGGCCTTCGCGAACTCATCGAGCACGCTGGCGAGGGCGCCGGGGTGGTCCGCGGAAAACGTAAACGCGATCGACGTCCGATCGTGGCCGGTGGGAGCGGGCTCGCCCCGCCCGAGGACCACGAAACGGGTGACGTTCGACTCGCTGTCCTGGATGCCCTGTGCGAGGAGTTCGCCCCCGCGCAGCTGGGCCGCCCGCGCGGTGGCGATCGCGCCGGCGTCGCCATCGCGGGCGAGGGCAAGGTCCACCGCTTCAGTTGTCGAGAGTGCGGCTTCGAGCTGAGCCTTCGGGAAGCAGCGTTCCACGAACTTCCGGCACTGGCCCAGGGCGACGGCGTGGGAGTAGATGACCCGGACCTCGCCGGCGCCTGTGCCCGGCTTCACCACCAGGTTGAGGACGACGGGCAGGATGATCTCGGCCTGGATGTGGAGGGTCGTTTCATGGATGAGGATATCGAGCGTCTCGGGCACGGAACCGTTGATGAGGTTCTCGATGGCGACGACGCCCATGTCGGCCATACCCGATTCCACCGCCGCGGCCACGGCCGGGTGGGATGGGAACGGCAGGAACTCGGCCCCCGGGGCGAAGCGCATCGCCGCCTCTTCGCCGAACGTGCCCGCGGGGCCGAGGAAGGCGAGTTTCACGTGTCGAGTCCGTGCGTCGAGCCGATGAGTTGTTCCTTGAGGATGCCGAGGCTTTCTTTCCGGCTGACGATGACGAGCGCGTCGCCGGCGCTCAGGCGGGTATCGCCGCTGGGCATGCGCGGCACCCCGCCCGGGTCGACGATGAGGGAAATGAGCGACTCGGCCGGCAGGAGCACTTCGCGCACCGAACGGCCGGCGACAGGCGAGGTCTCGGGGAGCTTGATTTCGACGAGCTCGAGGCCGCTGTGAAGCTGGAGGAGCGGGATCATCTGCTGCGTGGGCAGCTCCTGTTCGATCTGGGCGAGCACGGTCTGGGTGGCGGAAATCGTGGTTTCGATCCCGCGCTTGGAGAACAGCAACTCGTTTTTCGGGTTGTTGATGCGGGCGATGGTGCGCCCGACGCCGCGGTAGTGGGCGATGTCGCAGATAACGAGGTTGTCCTCGTCGTCGCCGGTGACCGCCGCGACGAGGTCGGCGCGGGAAACGCCGGCGGCGTCGAGGGTGGTGGCCTCGCAGCTGTCGCCGACCATGACGTTGCCGCCGAGTTCTTCGCGCACCTGGGCGGCGCGCGCCGATTCGCGCTCGATGACGAGCACTTCGTGGTGTTCCCGAAGCAGTTCTTCCGCGAGGTGGAAACCGACTTTGCCGCCGCCGGCGATCAGGATGTACATGGCTATTTCCTCCCGGGTTCCTTGCGCAGCATGTCGACCATGATCTGCGCTCCGAAGCTCGTCGGGCTGAAGGTTTCGAGGCCCAGGTCGCGGAAGATATCCTCCCGGACCGGGTCATAGATACGGCAGAGGACGCGCTTGACGCCGTAGACCTCGCGGGCCATCTGGCTTGCGAAGTAGTTGCGGTTGTCGCCCTGGGTAACGGCGAGGAAGGCGTCCGCCGATTGGATGCCGTGCTTTTCGAGGGTGTGCGCATCCATGCCGTTGCCCACGGCGCGCTTTCCGTGGAAGCCTTCGGGCAGACGCCGGAACGCGCTCTCGTTCACATCGAGGACGGTGACCGAGTGGCCTTCAGAATCGAGGATCCCGGCGATGCGGGAGCCGAGGCGCCCGCACCCCATGACGATGACGTTCATGCCAGCCGCCAGTTCATTCGTGGTGATGATCCGCTTGGGGGATCATCGATTGCCGCACCACCCAGACCGCGCAGGTGGCGTTCATAAGGACGTGTTCGACGGTGCGGCCCAGGTGGACCGTCCCGGTGTTCCCGGAGGATTCAACGCCCATGATGATGGTATCGACGGCGTTATCAAGCGCTTCTTCGAGGATGGCTGAGCCGGCCTCGCGGGCCTGGAGGAGCGTGCCCGAGACCGGGTAGCCGGCGTGAGCGGCCACTTCTTCGGCCTGGCGGATGAGCTGTTCGCCCCGGCGCGCCTCCGCATCGAGCTCCGCATTCAACGGGAGCGAGCGGGTCACCTCGATGATGTGGACGACGTAGACGCGCCCTTTGCGGGGTTTCGCGACGGTGGCAGCGACGGTGACCGCATCGAGGCTGGCCTGGTTGGCGACGATGGGGACGAGGATGACGCGCGGCGTGGCCATGGGGGTCAGTCAACCTCCGCGGCGGGCCGGTTCGGGATGAAAGGCTGGGAGGGCCGGCAGACCCGCATCAATGATCGTCCTGCGCGAACCAGAGCCGGATGGCCCCATTCAGGACGAGGACGATGCCGATGGCGAAGCCGATGTTCCAGTTCGTGGTCTGCGTGAGCACGAAGAAGATCAGCGCGAACCCGAGGACAATCGAAATGACGGAGAAGACGTAGTTCGCGGTGCGCATCTGCTTCCCGGGGCGCCAGAGCGGGCGACTCGTGCCACCATGCTACGACCGCCCGCCCCCAAGGGCCAAACAGTCGTTGTTAATGGGGCGTCGAGAGAACTTCTGGGCCGGACGGTGTTTTGCCCGTTGCACCATCGGGTTCGATGGTGACGAACATTCGCGTCATGTCCCTGGGCAGCTCGGGCAGCCGGACGAGGAGTTCTCCTTCGGAGCCCGTGAAGTCCGCCGCCGATGTCGCACCACCGGGGCCTTCACTCCAGACCTGGTAGTGGTGTTGGGTGGGCGCCTTTCCGAGGCCGGTGAAGCGTGCGACGCCGCTCGTGAAGTCCGCGGCGACATAGATTGTCCCGGTCGCGCTGTCTCCGCTGAGCGGGAGTTCGATCGCGCGGGCGGCCAGTTGTCCCTCGAGACGGTCGGCCTCGTCGCGGGCATCCAGCCAGGCCATAGTCACCGCCGTCAGCCCGACGGCGAGCAGGAAGACTGCGGCGGCGGCCCCGAGGGCGAGGTTCCGCCACGGCCCGATGATGACATTCGAACGGAGGGTCTGGGGGTGTGGCGGATCGAGACGGGCCCTCACGCCGGCAGCTATGCGTCCCGCTGTTCCGGCAGGCAGTTCCACGGTGGTCGGAGCGAACGCGAGGGCTTCGCCCGCCTGGAGGAAGAGCTGGAGGTCACCCCGACAGTCACCGCAACCTTCGATGTGGGCCTGGACGGCAGCCTCGTCCTGGCCATCGAGGAGCCCCAGCGCGGGGCCGAATGCTTCGCGGAGTTTGCCCAGCGCGAGCCGGAGGCGGCTGCGCACCGTCCCCTCCGCGATCCCGAGTTCCCGTGCCACTTCCACCGGGCGCTTCCCTTCGTAGTAGACCTTCAGCACGATTTCCTGTTGCTCCGCGGGGAGCTGCTGAAGCGCTGCCCGGACGTCGGTGCTCGTGAGCCCTTCGAGGACCCGTTGCCAGACGTCGTCGGGGTCGCGCAATGCATATACGGAGGGAGCGTCGTCAATCGATCGCTCGAAGGTTCGGCCCTGCTTACGGAGCGCATCGATAGCGGAGTTGCGGACGATCGCGAGGACCCAGCTGCGTTCGTTGCCGCGGGCAGGATCGAACTGGCCGGCCCGTTGCCAGAGCCGCACAAAGGCATCCTGGACGGCTTCTTCAGCTCTCGCCGGGACCTTCAGCACCTGCAGGGCAGTCGCGTAGGCAGGGCCCGTGTACTCCGCGACGAAGTGGTCGAATGCGGAGGGATCGCCAGCCCGGAAGCGCTGGAAAGGCGTCGGCTCCACGGGTGTTGTCAAAATTTTGTCCACATTGTGATCGAAAGTTGTCGAGGTTTCCGTATATCCCACGAAACCCGCCGCGATGGCGGGAAATCATCAAGCTCTTCGGAGGTCAGTCCAATGTCTCTCAGCGCAACGTTCACCCGGGGAAGGGGCCTGCTGCTGGCGGCAGCGGCGGCAACGGCCGCGTTCGCCGGCATCATCAGCCTGAGCCCACGCGAAGCCTCGGCAGCCGATACCGGCCGCGTCCGCGTCATGCACGCTTCGCCCGATGCACCGGCAGTCGACATCTTTGTTGATGGCGCCAAGGCTGTCACCGCACTCGCATTTCCGAACAACACCCCATACGTATCGCTGCCCGCTGGCGGCCACAGTGTGAAGGTGTTCGCTTCGCCCTCAAATGGTAGCGGCGCGGCCGTCCTCGAGGCCAATCTCGAAATCGGCGCCGGCAAGGACTACACCGTCCTCGCCGTGGGCGAGCTCGCCAAGAGCACGCTCGGGCTCTATGTGCTCGAAGACAACAACGCCACGCCGGCCGCAGGCAAGGCCCACATCCGCCTCATCCATGCCTCTCCGGATGCACCGCCTGTGAACGTTGCCGTCGCCGGAACCAACACGAACGTCTTCACCGGCGTTGCCTACCGCAACTTCGGCCCCTACACCCCGGTCGATGCCGGTACCTATAGCCTTGATGTGAAGGTCAACGCGTCCGGTGCGACGGTCCTGACCATCCCGAACCTCAAGCTCGATGCCCGCACCGTGTACACCGCGGTTGCGGTTGGCCTGGCCGGAAACGGCTCGCTCAAGGTGGTCCCGCTGGTCGATGCGCCGGCGCCGGCCGCCCCGGGCGCTCCTTCGACCGGTGACACGATTGCCGCGGTCGATAGTGGCTCCATGGCCCCGATCGCCGTGCTCCTTGGCGGCCTGCTGATGGCGGTCGCCGCCGCCGGCGGGACGGTCTTCGCGGCTCGCCGCTCCCGGTAGTCCCAACGGTCTCCTACGGATGCCGGGGTTGGCCGATGGCCAGCCCCGGCATCGCCGTTTCCTGGGGGTCAGGCTTCGGCAAGCGGCGTGACGGCCGGAGGGCTCTTCCTGTGGAATCGCCGCGCGCCGAAGATGGCGAGTGCCACCGGAATGACCAGCCAGACCCCGGCGACCAGGACCACGATCGCCCCGGCCGCGACGTACCTGACGACTTCGAGCGAGGCCTCCCAGCTTTCAGCAAAGACTTCGCTGAGCTGCCATCCCTGGCTCTTGGGCTCCTCGACTTTGGCGATGACGGGAGCCACGGTCAGGTTCACGGTCGCGAAATCGGTGAGCGCGTCGAGGACGTTGAGGCGGCCCTGGATCTGTTCGATCTGGCTGCGGACGGTGCTCAATCGATCCTGGATAGTCAGGATCTCCTGGATGCTCTTAGCCTGGTTCAACAGGAGGAGGTATTGCTCCTCGGTCCGCTGCAGGTTGCGCATCCGGCTCTGCAGGTCGGTGTACTGTTCGGTGACTTCATTGGAATTCGAACCCTCAGTGTCGACCGTGACGCCGGCCATCGTCCTGAGGCTGGCGACGAGCGAGTCGTAGTTCTGGACGGGTACGCGGATTGTCAGGCTGGCGGACCGCTTCTCATTGTCGCCGGCGTCGTTCGCGTACTGAGACTTCTCCACGTACCCTCCGTTGCTCCGCGCGAGCGCGGTCGCATCGCCGAAGGAACGGCCGACGTCTTCGGAGTTCACGGAAAGGCTTGCGGTGAAGATGATCTTCCGGTCGGTGACCGACGGGAGAGGTTCATCGCCGGTGCCCGTCGACTTCGGGCTTTCGAGTGCGACTCCACCGGTGCTGGGCGCGCCGGGAACGCTGTCGGCCGTCGAACTGTACTTGTTCGCACTGGCGGCATCCCGTTCGTTTGTCGCGACGGAGTCGCCTGCCACGAACGGTCCGTCGCTATCATCGTCGTCGCCGCAACCCGCCAGCACGAGGCCGGCCGCGAGGGCGCCTGCAACCATCCATCTGATCTTCATTTCCCACCTCCAGGGACAGCCATTGCCGTCCATGCCGACAGAACGCCCGCGACCGCCCGCTGGTTCCCGGGGAAGGTAAAGGTTCGGTACTCGATTCGGCAGGGCTACAGGTTGGAGTAGCGGCTGAGACCCGCGACGCCCACGGCTGCCAGTGCCTCAGTTGCCGTCATCCCGAGGAGCGGCAGTTCGCCGGTGAGTACTTCCGCGAGCGGGGCCAGGACGAATCCGCGTTCGAGGATGCGCGGGTGCGGGACCTGCAGTTCGGGCAGGTCCACGGCCTCCCGGCCGTAGAACAGGATGTCGAGATCGGCCGGTCGCGGACCCCAACGGCGCCCGGGGCGGCGCCCGAGGGCGCGTTCGATCTCCTTGAGGCGGGCGAGGAGTTCGGCCGGCCCGAGGCGCGTTTCGACGCGGATGACCGCGTTCAGATAGGAGGGCTGGTCTTCCGGGACGGGACTGGACTCCCAGACTGATGACTTCGCAGTGACCTCGGTGCCCCGTTCGGCGAGCATGCGGACGGCGGCCCGCAGGTTGCCCAGTCTGTCGCCGAGATTCGAGCCGAGCGCGACGAGGGCTGAGACGGCCGGCGGGACCATCGGCCCCCGGCCCACGATAGCGTCGCTCATGCGTGCAACGCTCACCATCTCAGCTACGTCGTGGACGCGGACGATATCGGCGCCGTTCGCGATGGAGAGGGCGACCGTCGCCGCCGTGCCTTCGAGCCGTTGATCGACCGGTGCTCCCCCGAGGACGTGGCCGATGGTCGACTTGCGTGAGGTGCCGACGAGGAGCGGCAATCCGGGACTCCGGAGTTCAGCAAGGCGGCGAAGCATCTCCAGGTTCTGTTCCCGGCGTCCAGCCGAATCCGAAACCGGGGTCGAGGATGGTGCGCTCCCGGGGGATGCCTTCTCTTGCGCAGATCGCCAGCGTCGCCAGGAAGCCGGCCCGGATGTCGCCCACGACGTCGCGAAAGCCGCGCCCGCGCTGATTGTGCATGGCGATGACGACGGCGCCAGTCTCCCCGTGCGGCCCGCGCCATCGCGGGGTCCTCGCGCAGGCCCCAGATGTCGTTGATGGCGTCGGCCCCGGCCCGGATACCAGCCCGTGCGACGGCGGCGTGGCAGGTATCGACCGAGATTGGGAGCTGCGTTGCGGCGCGCACCGCCTCGATGACGGGCACCACCCGTCGCGCCTCTTCGGCCGGTTCGAGTTCTTGGGCGCTGGGGCGGGAGGATTCGCCCCCGATATCGAGCCAATCGGCGCCATCGGCCTCCATGCGTCTTGCGAGAGCGACGGCCGCATCGAGGTCCCCGGCGAGGCCGTCGCCGCTGAACGAGTCTGGCGTCGCGTTGAGGATGCCCATGATGAAGGTGCGCGAGCCCCAGCGGAACTCACGGCCGCGTAGCTCGAGAGATGGCGCGGCGTCCCGGGAGGACACGCGTCAGGACTCGAAGCGCGGCCGCTTCGCCGGCGCCGTGGGCAAACCAGAGGAGCGCCTGGGGGCCATTAGTCGACGACCTGGAATGTGCGCTCGACTCGCTCGCTGCCGTCGATGTGCCAGACGCGTACCTCGGGCTTTTCGCGATCGGCGACACCAATGACGAAGTGGACGAATGGCGGGCCAAAGAACGGGCCCATCATCCGGATGTCGGTTGGGCTAGGCACCGCGTGGCTGCCGGTGTGGGAATGGTAGAAGCCGGCGAGCTCCATGCCGGCGTCATCGATCGCCTGTTCGTGTTTGCGGGTTTCGAGGGGGTCGATGCTGAAGCGGTAGGGGCTTGCTTCCTTGTTTTTCGCCCTGCGAACGGCGGCAACAACGCCATCTCTCGCAGCCAGCAGGCCGCAGCACTCGATGGGTGCGTCCTCGAGGGCGTGCGCCACCATCGCATCGATGTGCTCGCGCTTCAGGCGTATGGCAACCGTCATCCCGGCCTCCGCAGTGGTCATGATCTCATTGTGCCGGATCGGCCGGGCTCGAGTAACGGGCCAGCCGGGAACGCGAGAACCCCTCGCGGGCGGCGAGGGGTTCTCGAAAGTGATCCCGGATTGGGTTGTTAGTTACAGGACTCGTTGTTCAAGTCGAGCAGGGTGACTTCCTGCGTAGGTGCGCCGGGCGTCATGATGAGGACGACTCCGGAGAAGCCGGGAATCGCGGAGATACCGCCGGCGGAAGTGGAGTTGACGTAGGTCGGGACGCCGTTGGCGGTGTTGAAGAAGTGCTGCCAGCGCTGGTTGGGGCCGTCCCAGATGTAGATTGCCTGCCAGTTAGCGGGCGGGATGCACTTGGTGAACTGGTCCGGGCTGACGCTGCCGGACCGGATGGCACCAACGTAATGGATGTTGCAGCCCGGCGAGCCGCCGGAGCAGACACCGCCGACGGTGCTCGTGTGTTTTGCCACGGCGATACCCAGCGTGGCCCCGAGGATCGTTGCGATCGCGGCGCCCGCGACGACGACCGCAAGTGCTTTCCGATGAATCCAGCTCATTTTTCCTCCCGCGCAACACTGCGGCGCAGTCTCACTACCCTAGCAACCGTGACATATACATGCACCAACAGAAACGCTTGCGCAGTCGGGCGAGTTGCCACCGCGCTGTAAAACCTTCGTAAAAAGGCCCTTCACGAATAGACAACCGGCGTGTCCTTTACACTGGCGCCTATGCCCACCACCGTCTTCCTTGTCCGCCACGCCGAGACTTTCGGCAACATTGAAGGCCGCTTCTGCGGTCACTCAGAGACAGAATTGACGCCGAAAGGCGTCGAGCAGGCACAGGCCCTGGGGCGCCGGCTGCGCGGCCAGCGATTCGACGCGGCGTACTCTTCGGACCTCTCTCGCGCGCACCGCACCGCACTCTATGCCCTCGAACACCATGCTGAGCCGATCGAGCCCGTGCTGGACCCGGGCCTGCGCGAGATGCACTACGGCGAGTGGGAGTCGCTCAAGGGCGGCGAGATTGGCGCGCGCGACCCGGACCTCCTGCGCGAGTTCTTCCGCTGCAAGGTGCCGGCGCCCGGGGGCGAATCGGTGGAGCAGGTCCGGGCGCGGACGGCGGCGGCACTGCGCCGCACCGTTGAAGCCCACCCCGAGAGCACGCTCCTCGTGGTTTCGCACGGGAACGCCATCATGGCGATGATCGCGGAGCTGTTGAACGTCCCCAACGAAAGCAGCTGGTCGTTCGCGGTCACCAACACTTCGATCACGCGGCTGATCTTCTCGAAACGCGGCCGGATGACGCTCGCGGGCTTCAACGACCATTCGCACCTGGACGGGGATGCAGCGCTCGCCGGCGACCGCGGTTCGTCGTAGCCGGGCAGACTACTTGGAGACGGGCTTCGGCGTGGGCGTCTTTGTCGGAGGCCTTGGCGTCGCCGTGGGCGTAGGAGTCCACGTCGGTGTCGGTGTGATGGTCGGCGTCGGGGTGATCGTTGGAGTGTTCGTGGGCGTCGGCGTGTCGGTCGGTGTGGGCGGTGGGCCGGAAGGCGTGGAGGCGGCGCCGGAATTTGGGAACCAGAGCGGGCCGTCGCTGAGTGGGGTGCCGGGTGCGATGTGAAACTCCAGGTAGTCCTCGGGGTTCACCGGTGTGTCGCGCCATCGGATCTCGAAGTGGAGGTGTTCGCCGGTGGAGAAACCGGTGCTTCCGGTAATCCCGATGACCGTGTCCGGGTTTACCGCCTCGCCCTGTTTCGCGAGCATCTGGCTGAGGTGCCCATAGAGCGTGCTCCAGCCATCACCGCAGTCCACGAAGATGTGGTTGCCGTAGGCCGAAGAGTAGCTGGCATCGGAAACCGTGCCCGTGCAGGCAGCGTAGACGTTCGAGTGGCTGAGGCCGTCGAGGGCCAGGTCGATGCCGCCGTGGATGAGCCCCGCCCCGCGGTTCTTTGCGCCATACCGGTCAGTCACTTTGCTCCATGCCCGGAGGGGCATGCTGAAGCGGTTCTTCGCCGCAGCCGAGACCTGCTCTGTGTCCGGCAGTTGCTCCGGCTGGGGCTCGGGGACTGCGCCTTCTTCCGTGGTGTAGGGCTGGGCGGAGGCAGTGCTCCCGGCCGTGTTGGCTGCCGTAACAGCGTGCCCCATGGGAACGCCGGCCGCTTCGGCGACTCCCTCGTCTCCGGCGCCATCGCCCGGGGTGCGCGCGGCGACGACGGCGGCAACGCCTGCCAACAGCGTCGCTCCGAGCATGATCCGCACGGCGTGCGTCCCCGGCAACTTCCTCCCAACCAGCCTGCGCATCCTCTTCACAATCGGCTATCCGGACGGGAGCGGCCAGAGAGACGCCGCCCAATTCTTACCGGGCGTTTCCCCGATTCGCCTGCGAGGGGGGCGCTTCACGGCTCCTCGCGTAGACTGTGCCCGTGCCAATCCTCGAAACGCGCGGCCTGGTGAAGCGCTATGGAAGCGTTACCGCCCTCGGCGGACTCGACCTTTCGCTCGAACCCGGCGTGATTGGCCTGGTTGGCGCGAACGGCGCCGGGAAGAGCACGCTCATCAAGATCCTGCTTGGCCTCATCGACGCGACCGCCGGCACGGCCGAGGTCATCGGCTACGACGTTGTCGCGCAGGGTCCGCTCCTTCGCCAGTTCGTCGGCTACATGCCGGAACACGACTGCCTTCCGGGCGATGTGAGCGCGACGGAGTTCGTCGCGCATATGGCCCAGATCAATGGCCTGTCGCGTTCGGCGGCGCGGGAACGCACGGCCGAAACGCTCCGCCACGTGGGCCTCTTCGAGGAGCGCTACCGCGAGATGCGGGGTTACTCGACCGGCATGAAACAGCGCGTGAAGCTCGCCCAGGCGCTCGTCCACGATCCCCGGATCCTGTTCCTCGACGAACCAACGAACGGGCTCGACCCGGCCGGGCGCGACGAAATGCTGGACCTGGTCCGGCGGACCGGAAACGAGTTCGGCATCTCGATCATCATGGCTTCGCACCTGCTCGGCGAAATCGAGCGCGTTTGCGAGCACCTCGTGGTGATCGATGCGGGCCACCTGATGCGCAGCGGCCCGATCCGCGAATTCACGGCGACCACCGGTACGCTCGCCGTGGAGGTGGATGGCGACGTTTCAGCCCTCCACCAGCGGCTTCGCGAGGCGGGCCTGGAAGCGGCGCACGAAGGCCGCCAGGTCCTTGTCGCGCTGGATGGTGAAGCCGCCTACGACATCATCCGCGATGCGTGCGACGACCTCGGCGTGGGGCTCGTCCGCATCGAACTGCTGCGCCGGAACCTCGAAGACATCTTCCGTGAGCGGGCCGGGGAGGGCGTCCATGCAGCCAGCTGACGCCCGGACGGGGAACATCTACGACCTCGGCTATCGAAACTACACGGGCAAACGGCTCGGGCGTCGCCACGCCGTGCTCGCGCTCTACTTCTACACACTGCGCGGCGCTTTCGGGCTCGGGCGGCGGACTTCGAGCAAGATCATCCCGATCGTGATCGCCGTAATCGCGTTCCTCCCGGCGGTCGCGCAACTCGCCATCGCCGCGCTGGTATCCGATGAGGTGGACATCATCACGCCCGAGGGATACTTCGGGTTCGTCGAGGTGCCAATCGCGCTGTTCTGTGCCGCGATCGCGCCGGAGATAACCGGCCGCGACATGCGCCAGCGGACGCTCTCGCTCTACTTCTCGCGGGCCCTCCAGCGGCGGGATTACGCTCTCGCGAAGCTTGCCGCATTCGCGACCGCGCTCACGCTGCTGACCCTGATGCCCCAGGTGCTCCTGGTCTTCGGAAACGGCCTCGCGACGAATGACGTCACGGGCTACATCTCGGACAACTGGGCGGATGTCCCCGGGACGTTCGCGGCCGGCCTCTTGATCGCAGTCCTGTGTGCGGCGGGGTCACTCGCGATCGCGAGCCAGACGCCGCGACGCGCCTACGCCACGGTGGGCGTGGTTGCGTGGTTCCTGATCTCGTTCCCGATCGCGAACATCCTCGTCTTCGCCATTGGTGGCGTTGGCCGCTACGCCGTCTTTGCCAGCCCGTTCGATTTCATCTACGGGTGCACGCTCTGGATTTTCGGGGTTGGCGCGGAGTTCGAAAGCGTCCAGGAAGAGGCCGGGTTCGGCCTCTGGACCTACTTCGTGGCGGTCCTCGCCTACATCGGCGCCGGGGCGGCGCTGGTGGTCCGCCGCTTCGCAAGGGTATCAGCGTGACCCAGGAGTCGCCGGCGGTTGAGGTCGATCACGTCTCGCGCTGGTACGGGAACATCGTCGCGGTGAACGATATCTCGTTCGCGCTCAATGGCGGGATCACCGGGCTGCTCGGACCGAACGGCGCCGGCAAGTCGACACTGCTCCACATGCTCGCCGGGTTCCTGCGGCCTTCCGCGGGTGGAGTGCGAGTGCTGGGCGAACCCGCCTGGCAGAACCCCGCGATGTACCGGCGAATCGGGCTCGTGCAGGAGCGCGAGTCGGTCTATCCGTTCCTGAGCGGGTACGAGTTCGTTCTCGACAGCGCCCGCCTCCATCACATCGCCGAGCCGGAGAAGGCCGCCCTGAAGGCCATCCACATGGTCGAACTGGAGAGCGCGATGAGCCGTGCTACCGGCGGCTACTCGAAGGGGATGAAGCAGCGGATCAAGATCGCGGCGGCGCTCGTGCATGAGCCGCAAGTCCTGCTCCTCGATGAGCCCTTCAACGGCGCGGACCCGCGCCAGCGGCTCCAGCTGATGGACATGCTTCGGGCGATGGCGAAGGAGGGCCGGACGGTCGTGTTCTCGTCCCACATCCTGGAGGAAGTGGAGAGGCTTGCCGATGACGTGCTCGTGATCGTGGCGGGGCGGCTGGCCGCTTCGGGCGACTTCCACGAGATCCGCAAGCTGATGACCGACCGGCCACATTCGTTCTTCTTGCGGGCGAGCGACAACCGGCGGCTCGCGGCCAGTCTCGTCGCCGACGCCTCGGTCTACGGCGTGGAACTGGCAGGGGACGACCTCAGGGTGAGCACCTCCGAGTTCGCCTCGTTCACGCAGGCGGTGGCCGGAGTCGCACGGCGGGCCGGCGTCTCCATTTACGAGATCAGGCCGACCGATGAGTCGCTCGAGAGCGTTTTCTCGTACCTGGTGAAGCGATGATCGACCCCACGATCCTGCGGTTGACGGTGCGCCAGCTGCTCGGCCAGCGCCGCTCTATCGTGATGGTGCTCTTCGCCCTCCTTCCGGTGCTGCTCGCGGTGCTCTACGCGCTTGAAAACGATAGCAGCGACGCACAGGAGTGGACGGCAAAAGTGGCACTGGGCGGCCTCGTCATCGGACTGGTGCTGCCGTTCACGGCACTGGTCTTCGGGACGGCCGCGCTCGGGCAGGAGTTCGAGGATGGGACCGCCGTGTATCTGCTCGCGAAACCCATTCCCAGGGCGACGATCGTGTTTTCGAAACTCGTCGTCGCCTGGGCCGCGACCACTGCGGTGGTGGTGGTTTCGGCGGCCCTGACCGGCGCCATCGGCCTCTCGGGCGAACCGGGTGAAGGTATCATCGCCGGGTTCGTCGCCGCGGCAGTGGTGGGGAGCCTCGTCTACTGCGCGGCCTTCCTCTGGTTGAGCATCGCCACGAGCCGCGCGTTGATCGTCGGCTTGCTGTACGTCTTTATCTGGCAGGGCGTGGTGGTTTCGCTCTTTTCGGGCGTCCGGTACTTCTCGATCAGCCAGTACGCGCTCGGGATCGCGAAGGCGTTCATCACTGCCCCGGACGAGATTTTCGACCCGCGCTTGAACGTGGCCCCGGCGGTCCTTTTCGCGGTGCTGGTGACGGTCGGAGCCACCTGGTTGTCGGTGCGGGCGCTCCAGCGGTGGGAGATCGGCGAGGCGACGTAGAGACGCGGTCCAGCCGTGGATGGCCTGTGGTGGCGGACATGCCGCGCAGCGTCGAGCCCGTGGTACAATGCCGGGAGCCGCGTTAGCACTCTTCACAGGCGAGTGCCAATGTGGCAGTATAGGGTTGATAATGTCGTTATCAGAGCGCCGCGCGCGCATCCTTGCCCTCATTGTTGATGACTTCGTCGGGTCGGCCCAGCCGGTTGGCTCGCAGTCTTTGGTCGAGCGACATCAACTCACCCTCTCCAGCGCTACCGTCCGGAACGAGATGGCCGCGCTCGAAGAGGAGGGCATGATCACGCATCCGCACACCTCGGCCGGCCGGATCCCGAGCCACCGCGGCTACCGCTACTACGTTTCGAGCCTGATGCCCGAACGGAACCTGACGAACCAGGAGCAGTTCACGATCCTCCACCAGTTTCACCAGGCCTCGCGCCAGCTGGAGGAGTGGATCGGTCTTGCCGCCAGTGTGCTTGCGAACAACCTGCACAACGTGGCGCTGGTTACGCAGCCGCGTCTGCTTGAAGTACGTCTTAAGCAGCTGCAGCTGGTCGAGCTCCTCGAAAACCGCGCGCTGCTCGTGGCGGTCACCAGTGACAGCGGCGTCCATCAGCGGACGGTCGACTTCCCGGTCCCGGTTCACCAGGACCAACTGACGCGGCTGGCCGTGCGCTTGAACGGGGAGTTTGGCGGGAAGACGGTTGGCGAGTTCCCTCAGCCCGAGCCGGGTGCCGAGCCGCCTGGGCCGGTCGAATCGGCGATTATCGCCGGCCTCACCGATCTGATGCTGCGCGAACAGGCGGCCCGGGTCGAGTCACCGATCATCGAGGGCGTCCGCGAAATGCTCCGCCAGCCGGAGTTCGGCCACAGCGACCGGATGCTCGACACGCTCGAAGCCGTCGATGAGCGCCGCCTGCGCGAGGCCATCCCCTCGGGTTCGCTCGAAGACGAGGCGGTCGCCGTCGTTATCGGAGACGAAAACCGGGCCGGCCCCTACCAGGACATGAGTTTCGTGCTCGCCCGCTACGGGCCGCACGGTGGAGCCGGCGGCATCCTCGGTGTCCTCGGCCCGACCCGGATGCAGTACGGCGAGGCCGTCGCCAACGTCCGTTACGTCAGTGCCGTGCTCACCGAGCTCATGCGCGAGTTCTACGGAAACAACGAAGACTGAACAGCCAGGAACCTGGACAGGAGGTGTCTATGAGCGATTCAACCGATGAGCGCTTCGTCGACAAACGCGCGGCGGCGCGAATGAGTGATGACGTGCCGGCTCCCGGCGAAGCAGCACCGGCGGCCGAGAGCGCCCCCGTCGATGAGCTGGCCGCAGAGCGCGAGAAGACGGAGACGTACTTCAAAAACTGGCAGCGGACTGCCGCTGACTTCGCCAATTTCAAGCGCCGCGTTGAGCAGGAGCGTGGCGAGAACGCCCGGCTCACCAACGCCGCAGTCGTCATCAATCTCCTGCCCGTCTACGACGACCTCGACCGGGCAGTGACTTCGGTGGATTCGACACTCGCGGGCCTCAACTGGGTCCAGGGTGTGAGTGCCATCCACCAGAAGTTCGGGCGCCTGCTCGACGCCATGGGCGTGAAGGAGGTCGAGGCCGAGGGTCTGACCTTCGATCCAGCCCGCCACGAAGCGGTCGGGCAGCAGCCCGGCGAAGAAAACAAGGTCCTGCACGTGCTCCAGAAGGGGTACGAACTGCAGGGCAAAGTCATCCGGCCGGCGATGGTCATCGTCGGCGAAGGTTCCTGAGACCAACTCCCAGACCAGCCAGCAAAGGAGCAACCATGGCAAAGGTAATTGGCATCGACCTCGGTACCACGAACAGCTGCATCGCGGTGATGGAGGGCGGCGAACCGGTCGTAATCCCCAACGCCGAAGGCGCGCGCACCACGCCGTCCATCGTGGCGGTCACGAAATCCGGCGAACGTCTCGTGGGGCAGGTCGCGAAGCGCCAGGCCGTCACGAACCCCGAGAACACCGTCTTCAGTATCAAGCGTTTCATGGGCCGCAAGCTGAACGACCCGGAAGTCCAGCGTGACCTGAAGCTCGTGCCGTACAACGTCGCGGCGGCCAGCAACGGCGATGTCTCGGTGAAGGTCGGCGAGCGCTCGTACAGCGCCCCGGAGATCAGCGCCATGATCCTCCAGAAACTGAAGGCCGACGCCGAAGCGTACCTGGGCGAAGCCGGTGAACGAAGCGGTGATCACCGTCCCTGCGTACTTCAACGACGCCCAGCGCCAGGCCACCAAGGACGCGGGCAAGATCGCCGGCCTCGAAGTGCTGCGCATCATCAACGAACCGACGGCCGCCTCGCTGGCCTACGGCCTCGATAAGAAGCACGACGAACTCATCGCCGTCTACGACCTTGGCGGCGGCACGTTCGATATCTCGATCCTCGAACTCGGCGAGGGCACCTTCCAGGTGCTCAGCACCAATGGTGACACCCACCTCGGCGGCGACGATTTCGACCAGCGCGTGATTGACTGGCTGATCGAGGAGTTCAAGAAGGCCGAGGGCATCGACCTGAAGCAGGACCGGCAGGCCCTTCAGCGCCTGAAGGCCGAAGCCGAAAAGGCGAAGATCGAGCTCTCCAGCGCGCAGCAGACCGAGATCAACCTGCCGTTCATCACCGCTGACGCGAGCGGCCCGAAGCACCTGAACATCAGCCTCTCGCGGGCCAAACTGGAACAGCTCGTCGGCGACCTCCTGAGCGGCACCCTCGAGCCGGTGAAGAAGGCGCTCGCCGACGCCGGCAAGAAGCCGGGCGACATCGACGAGATCGTCCTTGTCGGCGGTCAGACGCGCATGCCTTCGGTCCAGAAGATCGTGGCCGACTACTTCGGGAAGGAGCCGCACAAGGGCGTCAACCCGGATGAAGTCGTGGCCATCGGCGCGGCGGTCCAGGCCGGCGTCCTGAAGGGCGAGGTGAAGGACGTCCTCCTCCTCGACGTCACCCCCCTGACGCTCGGCATCGAGACGCTGGGCGGCGTGATGACCCCCATCATCCAGCGCAACACCACCATCCCAACCGCCAAGAGCCAGACCTTCAGTACCGCCGCCGACAACCAGCCGAGCGTCGAGATCCATGTCCTCCAGGGTGAGCGGCCGATGTCGGGCGACAACAAGTCGCTCGGGCGGTTCATCCTCGATGGCATCCTCCCGGCGCCGCGCGGTATTCCTCAGGTCGAAGTCACCTTCGACATCGACGCGAACGGCATCGTAAACGTGGCCGCTCGGGACAAGGGGAGCGGGCGCGAGCAGAAGATCACGATCCAGTCCTCCGGCGGTCTTACGAAGGACGAGATCGAGAAGATGCAGCATAAGGCCGAGCTCTTCGCCGACGAAGACCGCAAGAAGCGGGACGCGATCGAGTTGAAGAACACGGCGGATTCGATGGCCTACCAGGCCGAGAAGACGCTGCGCGACAACGCCGACAAGATCCCGGCGGAGCTGAAGACCGACGTCGAGGCGCGGATCGCGGACGTGAAGGCCGCTGTCGAAGCGGACGACGCAGACCGCATGCGGACCACGGTCGACGCGCTCAGCAGCTCGCTTTCGAAGATCGGCGAGGCCGTTTACGGCGCCGCCGGCGGATGGAGCCGGGCCCGAGGGCGCCTTCGCCGGGGGCGAGCCGGGAGCCTCCGGAGCGGAAGAAGGCACCGTCGAGGGCGAGTTCCGCGAAGTCTAGGAATCGTCGAAAGACGGACGTTCACTGGTGTAAAAGGGCCGCTTCCCGCGATGGGGGCGGCCGCTTTTCTCTCGCATCGCCTTGACTGTCAGTCCGGGGCGAATTCCGCCACAGTGGTCCACCGCAGCCGTCCGCGACGGCGCCGGAGCAACCGCAGACCCGCTTCCCGGCAGAGACGGTCCAGGTCGGTCGCCTTGATGTAGTCCGGGTCCCCTCGTACTTCGTTGACCACCAGTCGCCCGCCCGGGCGCAGCGTGCGCCGCACTTCCTGCAGGCATGCCAGGCGGTCCGGGACTTCTCCGAGGACGGCGGCGATGAACGCGAGGTCGAACGCACCGGCTGCGAACGGCAACGCGACCGCGTTGCCGGTTACCGCGGCTAACCCGCTGCGGCTGCCGGTCCGCTCGACGGCCATCGAGAGCATCTCGGGCTGGAGGTCGAACAAGACCAGTCGACCGCGTGGCGTGGCATCGCGAAGGGCGATGCTGAAGTACCCGGGCCCGCAGCCCAACTCCAGCACGGTCTCGTCGCCGCGAAGCCCGATCCAGCGCACCAACGCCTGCGGCGACTGGATCAACCGGCGCACGGGGTGCAGCAGGCTCCGCGCCTTTTGGTGGGGGAAGACCTTGCCTTTCCCCAGTCCGAACTCAACCTGGTCGGTCATCGGCACAGTCTACTCGCGCCAGCGCAGTGGTCTCGGGCCATCGGCCGGCTCCCCGGCGAAAGCGGTGGTCACTGGGCGACGAACGTCGTCGTGTTGTCGTTGACCTTCACCGTGTAAGTCCGGCCGGAAGCGAAGTCCTGGCCGAGGTCTACGTTCGACTCGTAGTAGCCATAGATCGCCGAGCAGATGACGTCCGGGTCTGTCGGGAGGGTATTCGTGACCGTGATCGTGACCAGGTCCTCCCGGCGTCCGGTGATCTTCGCTTCGTGGAACTTCGCGCAGCCGGAGGGCAGCCCGGAGGTGGCATGAGCCGTGTAACCCGGCGGGAAACTCTCGCGTACGAGGATGTCAATCGACACGATAGGGGCATCGACGATGCGGCGGGACTCATCGGGCGCGTCACCGGAGTCGCCGTCGCGGCAGGCCGAAAACGCCGGCACGAGCAGCAGGGTGACTGCCACGGCGAGGATCGGGCGGAGGTGCATGTTCTTCACAAACCTTCAGACGCCGGGATGGCCCCGGCGGTTCCCGCAGTTCAGAAGGTGCCCTCATCGTGCTCGGGCGCTTTCTCGATCTGGGATGCAAGCGCCTGGATATCGATCGCATGGCCGCCGGAGATACTGCCGGAAGGCTTCGCCTTCGAGAGCACCTTGGCGCCGTAGCTGCGCGCTTCTGCGAAGAGCCCGTTGATGCCGCGCTGATGGAGCTGCTCGTTCCAGTCGTCGAGCGAGATTGCCGGACCGGCCGCTTCGACCGCGTGCGCCGGGAACCTCCCCAGGATCTCGACCAGGGAGTGCGCCTTCTCCACCTTGCCCGCCAGGATTTCGAAGATCGCCTCGCGAGACCACTGCGAGGTGGTCGCGCCGTAGGTAACGCCCTTCTGGCCGCCGGCCTTGAGCATGTTGTTGTCGCCGTAGACGGTGTAAATGGCGTCCCCGTTGGCCGCCACGACGTTCAGGCCTTCTTTGCAGTACTTGTCGTGGAAGAACTTGGTTGCCCCCTGGATGTAGGCGTTGGAGAGGAACTGGTTGTAGGAGGCGAGGTTGAACTCGGCGGCCTCTTCCTCGAAGTCCGGCGCTTCCTTCCCGGACTGAGTCGCCTGGTAGGGGGCGAAAGTGGCGCCTTTCGCCGTGTCGACCATCTTCTCGTTGAGGTGGAAGTAACGTTCCCCGGTGATTTCGTCGAACTGGCGTTCCGCGAAGCCTGCCGAGACAAGGGCGCGCATGTGCGTGCGGGCTGTGTCGCGATCCGCGAGCCCGGCCTCTTGCGCGGCCTTCGGCGTCAGGTCCTGCATCGAATCGTCGCCCGCGGCGGCGCGGCGCCACTTCATCATGAACACGATTTCGGGCTTGTTGCCCATGCCGACTTCGGAACTGGCCTCCTGCATCGAACCCATTTCGCCGCGCTTGATGCGGTCGTCCAGGCGCTGGGGGTTCGAAGCGAGGTCCTGGCTTGCGGCGTGCTTCGCCATGGCGAACTGGGCCTCGCCGAGGTCGGTGGATCCGAGGCCGCCGTTGCTGGCCAGCCACTGGACGAACCACTGCATGATCTTCGTCTTGTTCACGAGGTGCCCGCCCGCGTATGCGTCCTGGAGGTAGTGTTCGCCGAACGCGTTCTGGAGCATGGCCTGGTTTCCGAGGTCGGCGGCGCGCTGCTCGAGCGCCTCGGCCTCCTTCGCGTTCCCCGATTCCTTCAGCATCTCGGCGGCTTCGCGTTCGGTGGCTGCGGCGTCCGCGAGGTCGCGCGCTTTCTTGTGGTAGCCGGTCCATTGGACGCGGTTTTCCGGGAAGAAGTGGCAGGCGTTCCGTTCGAGCGCGGCGAAGTAGGAGTCGCTCTCCTCACCTTTGCGGGTCGTATCGGAGTTGACCTGCGATTCCATCCGGATCTCGTACGCCTTCTCGTTCACGGCCTGGGCGCGAGGGCCGCGCGCACCCTCGAAGTCGTCATCGGGAGTGAAGCGGTTGTGGAGGGCGTTCGTGCTTTTCCCGAAGAGCTCCTGCTGGAGGTTGTCGAGTTCGATGTAGGCCTGCTGGCGCACACCCTGGAGCAGGCCGAGCACCTTCGCTCTCGGCGTGTTCGCGATCGCCTCGGGATTGCCGAAGAGGTCGGGCAACGTGTTGATTTCGCTGTAAGCAACGACGATCGCGCCATCGCGGCAGGGGATGGACACGTACGGCACCTGCCACTGATCGTCGACTTTCTTGGCCACGCCCTTCTCACCCTCCGCGATGCTCGCTGCCTCGGGGTTGTCCTTCCAGGCGAGGAGCCGGTTCATCTCCTGGGTGATGGTGTGGCGGACCTCTTCTTTCTTCCCTTCGGCTTCGGCGATCCGGCGTTCGAGAGCGGCGACGTTTGACATGTCGACCCCTTTGATGACCTTCGCCTTCTTGACCTCGGCCTGGAGGGTAGCCAGTTGCTTCTTCAGGTCCGGAATTTCGCGGACCTGCGGGATCTCGGCGAGCTTTGCGGGGGTCACCTGGCCGAGAAGGTAGTGTTCGTATGCGCTGTGGCGCTGGATGCAGGCCGATCCCGCGGATTCGGCGCTGGAAGGCGCCGCCTTCGCGCCCACGAAACTCGCGCGGTGGGCGATGTCGCGGGTAGTCCGGAGGTTGCTAGCGGGGCGCCGATGGATGAGCCGGGTCACGGCCTGGTTGCCGACAACGCCGCGGAGGCCAATGACGGAACGAGTGCGGGAATCGCCGGTCAGGATCGGTGCGACAGAGGACATCTCGCCGGGGGTTCGCTCCGGGGCGCGGCTTCGCACGGCGGCCGGCTGCTGCGGCTCACTCGCCCGGCTCGGTTCAGCCACAAAGAGACCCCGTCTGGCCGGTTCGCATCAGATGGCGACTATAGCACTCGCCAGGCGCAGCGCTGTGTGAAATCTCAGGATCCTCGGGCCGTGACTACTCGGGCACAAGGCCAGGGAGTCGTGATCCTGCATCGAGGAGATGAAGCGGTTCATCGAAGACTCGATCAGCCGGCGGCCGCGGTCGTTCCCTTCGGGGAGGGTGCCGAGGAGTACGACGCCACCGGCGATGACTCCCGCGAAGTAGCCGCGGAAGTCGGTCTTCAGCTGGTCGAAGGAGTAGTCCTTCACGCCGCCTTCGAGGAGCTGGTTGTGGTAGCGGCGAAGGAGGTCGTCTTCGTGCTTGCGGCGGTCCGCCGGCTCCATGCTGCCTGTGATGAAGTAGGCGGCATCCACGACACCGGTCGCCTTGCCCGGGCTCTGCCAGTCGCAGGCAACCAGGGGTCGCTCGCCGCCGGGGGCTCCGAAGAAGAGGTTATCCGGTCGGTAATCGCCATGGACGAGGGTCTCCGGGCCGAGCGTCATCTGATCGAGCGCGGCCATGGTGCGGCGGCCAAAGTCGGGGATGAGCGGCCGGAGTTCTTCCGGGAAGAGGTCGCCGAAGCGCTCCATGGCGACGGGCCAGGCCGCCGCATACATCAATTGGATGGGCTGGCGGATGGTCTCGATGCCGGAGGTGATCCAGGGGTACCGGGCGAACTCCGGGCTCTCCCACCACCGCGCGTGGAAGGCGCCGATCGCATCGATCGCGAGTTCGGCCTCGGCCAGGGAGGCGCCGGCAACCTGGTCTCCGAAGGCGCCGCCGGTGAGGTCCTCGAGGATGATGGCCGCCTGTCCGGCGCCTGCATCGTAGTGCGAGAAGTACGGCTTCGGTGCGGGCAGGCCGCAGTCACCCGCGAGGTCCGAATAGAACCGAACCTCGCGCTCGTAGAGGCCGAAGGCAACGCCGACCATGCGCGAGCCGGGGTCTTCCGAAGGCAGTTTGGCAATCGCGGTCGCCGGTGCTTCGGGGCCTGCGCCCGCGTACTGGAGCTTGAGGCGGGCGACCGTGCCGATGAACCCGATACCCTCCCCAATGATCTCGTGCCCGAACGAAGTGACCGAGCCTTCCGGGAGTGCACCGCCGTTGCGCAGGGCAGCGGTGAGCCACTCGGGCGTGAGCGATTCGATCGACGTTGGCAGTGGGGTCAGTTCGGTCAATGCGGGCATCCCTCCGGTGTTGGGCGATGCTCGCAGAGTGTTAACGGATGTTCAACAAGCCCGAACCCGGTTCGGGTCTTCGTATGGAGCCCCGCTGCTCACCATGGTGGTCTCGCCCCGGAAATCTGTTCGTAACACACACGACACACCGGCGAAATGGATGGGAAACGAACCGGAAATTCGGACAGCGTAATTTCCGTCCGAAGGGACGTCCGCAGGAAGTGGCGGGCCCCCGAAACGACCGGAGGGCACTATGGAACTCGATAGCGGCAACGTCGCGTGGATGCTGACGGCATCCGCGCTGGTGTTGTTCATGACGCCGGGGCTTGGCTTTTTCTATGGAGGGCTGACCCGCAACAAGAACGTGCTCGCGACGATCATGCAGTCGTTCATCACAACGGGTGTGGTGGCGATCCTGTGGTGTGTCGTGGGGTACTCACTCGCCTTTGGGCCGGACCAGGGCCGCGGCATCATCGGCAACTTCGACTTCTTCGGGCTGAAGGATGTCGGTGCGCTCCCGGGGGGGCCAAACGTCTCGTTCGATGCCGAAGGCAACCTCGCCTCCGGTTCCGTGTACGGCCTCGGGATCCCGCATCTGCTCTTCATGTCGTTCCAGATGATGTTCGCCATCATCACGCCCGCCCTGATCACGGGCGCCTTCGCGGAGCGCGCGAAGTTCGGCCCGTTCCTCATCTTCACCGCCCTCTGGTCGTTGCTGGTCTACGTGCCGGTGGCCCACTGGGTCTTCGCCTATGACGGCTGGCTGAGCGCGTTCTCGACGAACGCCGCCGCCCCGGATATCGGTCTCAACTCGCTCGACTTCGCGGGCGGTCTCGCGATTCACGTCAATGCCGGTTTCGCCGCCATCGCCGCCGTCGTCGTCTTCGGCAAGCGCAAGGGCTACGGCAAGGAGCCGATGGAGCCGCACGACATCACGATGGTCGTTCTCGGCGCCGCGATCCTCTGGGTAGGCTGGTTCGGGTTCAACGCGGGCAGCGCCGGCGGAGCGACCGCCCAGGCCGCCTACGCCTTCACGAATACGGCCGTCGCGGCGGCGGCTGCGGGCCTCCTCTGGACGCTCGCGTCGTGGCAGTTTGGTGGCAAGCCCAGCGTTGTCGGGGCGGCCGCCGGCGCCGTGGCCGGGCTCGTCGCGGTGACACCGGCTTCCGGCTACGTCATGCCGATGGAAGCGATCATAATCGGCGGCGTCGCCGGCGTACTCTGCTACGGCGCGGTCCGCCTTCGCGCCAAGATCGGTTTTGATGACTCACTCGACGTCGTTGGCGTCCATGGCGTGGGCGGTATGTGGGGAGCCCTGGCGACCGGCATCTTCGCCAACTCGGCAGTCTCCGGCATCCCGTATGCCGAGGGCATCATGCAAGGCGAATGGGGCCGCTTCACTGACGCCCTGATCGGCATCGGAGTGATCGGCGCCTACTCGTTCATCGTCACGTTCATCCTCTTGAAACTGCTCGATGTCACCATGGGCATCCGCGTCTCGGAGGATGAGGAAGAGCTCGGGCTCGACCTGACCCAGCATGGTGAACGCGGTTACACCACGGACGAATCCGGCGTGCCCCTCGGCGTGGGCAACGTCCTTCCCGCACCGCCAGCGATGTACGCCGCTTCGCTCAAGGGCCAGTCAGCCCCGTAGCGCGGGATCTCTCCTACGAACGCCGGGCGTCCACGGGAACGTGGACGCCCGGCCCACCAAATCTGAACCCGGAAGGTACTCATGAAGAAGATCGAGGCCATCATCCGGCCCGAAAAAGTGAATGACGTGAAGCAGGCACTCGACGACCTTGGCTTCCACGGTATGAACTTCCTCCAGGTGACTGGTCGGGGCGCCCAGCGCGGCATCGTCCACCAGGGTCGCAGCGGCGAAACCGTGACGGTCGACCTCCTGCCCAAGGTGAAGCTCGAAGTCGTCGTCCCGGACCAGGCGGTGGACCGCGTGATCGATGCGATCATCGCGGCTTCGCGGACCGGGAACATCGGCGACGGGAAGATCTTCGTCATCCCGGTGGAAACGGCAGTGCGGGTGCGCACCGGCGAGCGCGGAGACGTCGCCGTGTAGGCCCGGTCGTCCCTGTCTCAGGCGCGAGGGCCCCGCAAGGGGCCCTCTTTGCGTTCCCAGGAGCCGACCAGCGCGGGGCCCGCAGGGCGTTCTGCCGCCGACACCTGCTAGGCTCCCCGGATGCACGCCGCGCATCCCGATCGCAACATCCGGCTCCTCTTCGTCTACTGGTTCTTGCGCGATTTCCAGCTCTGGATACCCGTCTGGATCGTGTTCCTGACCATCGAGCGCGGCTTCAGTCTCACGCAGGTGACGGCGGCGGAAGGGCTCTACCTCATCGGCGTGCTCATCCTCGAGGTCCCGACCGGTGCGGTAGCCGACCGCTACGGGCGTTCGAAATCGATGGCACTCGGGGCGGCGGTGCTTGGCGTGGCGGTGCTGATCTTCGCGTTCACGCAGTCATTCGCGGTCCTGCTCGCCTCGTTCTTGCTCTGGTCGGTCGCGAGCGCCCTCATGTCCGGCGCCGATATGGCGCTCCTGTTCGACACGTTGAAGGCCGCCGGCCGCGAGGCACAGTACGAGCGGCTGGCCGGGCGAGGGATGGCGTTTTCCTGGTCGGGCGTCGGTATCGCGACGTTTCTCGGCGGGCCGGTGGCAGCGCTGCTCGACACCCGGGCGACCGTATTCATCGGGGCCGCGACATGCCTCGCCACGGCCGCGGTTGCGCTCGCCATCTGGGAGCCGCCGCATGAGCGGGACCTGGGAAAGAGGCAGCCCTACCTCGCATCGATTCGGGCCGCGTTCGGCGAAGCCTGGGGTGCTGCAGACGTGCGCATCCTCATCTTCCTGGCGGGCACGGCCTTCGCGGCCATCGAGGCGGTGCACTACCTGATCCAGCCGTACCTGGTGGACCGCAATGTGGAAGTCGGGGTGTTCTTCTCGCTGTTGCAGGTGCCCATCCTCCTGGCGGGCCTCGGGGGAGCGCTGCTCTCCGGGCGTGTTTCGAGGGGCGCCGGAACGAAAGCGCTGGTCGCTGGTCCGCTGTTGGGCGCCGGCTGCTTCGCAGCCCTTGCCGGGGCGCCCGGACTGGCAGCCTATGCGGCCCTGCCGCTGCTCATCGGGATCAGCTCGTGCGTGGAACCTATCGCCACGGGCTACATCAACCGGCGGATCGGCTCGGAGCGCCGGGCCACGGTGCTCTCGATTACGAGCATGTTCCGGAGCCTGGTCCTGGCCGCGCTCGCACCCGGGCTCGGCTATGCCACCGACCAGTGGGGCATTGGAGAAGCTTTCACGATCGGGAGCGTCATGACGCTGCTCTCTGTGCTGGTGTTCGGGGGTCCACTGCTCTGGCGCGCTGCCCGCGAACCAGAGCAGGCTCCGGCGGCAGAACACTCGGCCGCAGGGTAGGCCGACGAGGTTGCCCGGCTCGAAATCTGTTCGTAACACTCGTGCAACCCGCCGGAAATGGCCGGAGCGTAGGCTTTAGGCTGACAACGCAGGGCAACTCGCGTTGGGACGCGTAACACGATCTTCATCCATCTCCAGATCGTGCCGCTGGCTGTAGCCGTGAAATGCGTCACAATCAGTGTCCCCGCGACCATCACCAGAGGAGCACTCATGACCCCCGAGGAAATCAAGGCGTTTTGCGCAGACAACGCCATCCGCTTCGTCGACGTCAAGTTCGTCGACCTCTTCGGCCAGTGGCAGCACATCACGCGACCGATCCACGAACTCAACGACTGGTCGGACTACAGCCGGTCCCCCTGGTTGAGCGGCTACGGTTTCGATGGCTCCTCGATCCGCGGGTTCCAGAAGATCGAAGAGTCTGACATGCTCCTCATCCCGGACCCGGAGACGGCGCTCATCGACCCGTTCATCCAGTCGCCGACGCTTTCGGTGATCGCGAACGTCGAGGACCCGGTGACGCGTGCGCGGTACTCGCGCGATGCCCGCTACGTCGCGCAGAAGGCCGAGCAGTACGTCAAGGATTCCGGCGTCGGCGACACGGTCTACATCGGGCCGGAGCTGGAGTTCTTTATCTTCGATGAAGTGCGCTTCGCCAGTGACCAGCATTCGGCCTTCTACTCGGTCGATTCCGACGAAGGCATCTGGAACAGCGGCGCTGAATCCACGCTCCGTGGGGACTTGAACCAGGGTTATCGCCCCCGCTACAAGGAAGGCTATTTCCCGGTCAGCCCGCACGACACGCAGACCGACATCCGCAACGAGATGGTCGAGATCATGGAAGCCAGCGGGATCCAGATCGAGCTCCACCACCACGAAGTGGCGACCGCCGGCCAGGGCGAGATCGACATGCGGTTCGACACGCTGACGAAGATGGGCGACAAGTCGCTCCTCTACAAGTACATCGTGAAGAACGTCGCGAAGCGCCACGGCAAGGTCGCGACGTTCATGCCGAAGCCCCTCTTCGCCGATAACGGCTCGGGCATGCACACCCACCTCTCCATCTGGCGAGACGGGAGCAACCTGTTCGCGGGCGATGAGTACGCCGGTATCTCGAAGATGTGCCTCGCCTACATCGCGGGCATCATCAAGCACGGCAAGGCCCTCATGGCCATCTGCGCGCCGACCACCAACAGCTACAAGCGCCTGGTCCCCGGGTACGAAGCGCCGGTGAACCTGGTCTACTCGGCCCGGAACCGCTCAGCGGCCTGCCGCATCCCGCTCGTGAGCCCGGACCCGCGCCAGAAGCGCGTCGAATTCCGTCCGCCGGACCCGGCGGGCAACCCCTACCTCACCTTCGCCGCGATCTTCATGGCAGGCATGGACGGGATCATGAACGGGTGGGACCCGGGCGCGCCGCTCGACAAGACCAACCTGTTCGACCTGAGCCCGGAAGAACTCGCCAACATCCCGACGGTGGGCCAGTCTCTCGATGAGTCGCTCCACGCGCTCGAAGATGACCACGACTTCCTCCTCAAGGGAGGGGTGTTCACCCCGGACGTTATCGAGACGTGGCTTGCCTCGAAGTACGAGAACGATGTCGACCCGGTGCGGATGCGCCCGCACCCGTACGAGTTCCACCTCTACTTCGACGTCTGATTTTCAGCCTCGGTTTCGGATCCCATAGCGGCCACTCGAAAGAGTGGCCGCTTTGTGTTTTCCGCGCCTCTTGTCGATGGATGGAATCGGTCACACCTATCAGCATTTAGCCGAATGCGAACATTGACAGCCTGAAACCCGGAGCATAGATTCTGCCCCGAAACAGCGTCCATCTCGCAACCTCGATGTGTGAGATGCGCATTGGCTATGGAGGGAAAAGGACCATGCTCGACGAACGGAGTTATTGGCAGCGCCGGTTGAGCCGCCGCACCACGCTCAGGGGCGCAGGCCTGGCTTCCGGCGCCCTGGCGACCGCGGCCCTCGTAGGGTGCGGGGACGACGATGACGACGATGACGGCGGTACTCCCGAAGCGACGCAAGCACTGCCGACGCAGGACACCACCCTCAAGCCGGTCCGCGGCGGGTCACTGACGCTCGTTTCGGGTGGCGAACCGCGGACGCTGGACGTGCACTTCGACACGTTCCCGGCCAACACGATGATCACCAACAACACCAACGAAGGCCTCCTCAGGTTCAAGGCGGACCTCACCGGCCTCGAAACAGAACTGGCGACGGCGATGCCGGAGCAGCCGGACGAACTGACCTACGTGTTCAAGATCCCCCAGGGTGTGAAATTCCAGAACGTGGAGCCGGCCAACGGCCGCGAATTCACGTCCGAAGATGTGAAGTACTCGATCGAGCGCCAGTCCACCGATCAGGCCGGCAAGTTCCAGCACGCCTACTTCTTCCTCAAGCGCATCGCCAGCATCGAGACGCCGGACAAGTACACCGTGCGCGTCAAGATGAACACCGCCTACGCACCGTTCCTCAGCTACATCGCCAGTCCGTGGACGATGATGATCAACCGCGAGAGCGTGGAGAAGTGGGGCGATCTCACTGAGCACGCGATCGGTACCGGGCCGTTCATCTTCAAGGAATGGCAGAAGAACGTGAAGGTCGAGCTGGACCGCAACCCGGACTACCGGGTCAAGGAACTGCCGTATGTCGACAAGCTGACCTACCTGATCGCCACCGATGCACAGGTGCGAGCCACGCTTTATATCGACCGGAAGATCGACGCCATCATCGTCGGTTACAACGAGCTTTCCCAGGTCAACGACAAGCGAAAGAGCGATTCGGCCTACCGGGCAGTGCCGTCCCAGTTCTGGCGCCAGTTCCGCATGCCGCCGACGCTCGCGGCTGACTCGGCCAAAGGCACCGCAGCGAAGGCGTACCCGAAGCCGTACGACGACGTCCGCGTCCGGGAAGCGGTCGTGCGCGCCATCGATTCGAAGCAGGCGCTCGATTTCGTCCACTCCGGCGACGGTGTCCTGGCGAACGGCCCGATCCTCCCGATCTACCCGCTCTGGGCGCTCAAGGACAACTATCAGCAGACCGACCTGAAGAAGGCGAAGGAACTGCTCAGCGCGGCCGGCATGAGCGGAGGCCACAAGGACACGCTGGTCTGGGCATCCCAGGGCAGCACGGTAAACGACCAGACGGCCGAAGTCCTCAAGCAGCAGCTGAAGGAGATCGGTTGGGATCTGACGCTCCAGCCGATGGACACGACGCCCTATTACAACAAGATCTACGCCTGGGACTACACGCTGGCGCACCACGTGCCGCTCAACAATCCAGACCCGGACGAGAACCTTTCCGCCTACTTCGGGCGCAACTCGACCTTCTTCAAGTTCCACGACGAGGCGATCTGGGAAAAGATCGACAAGCAGGCGAAGACGGTAAACACGCCGGACCGCCAGGCGCTCGTCCAGGAGATCCAGAAGGACATCATCGCCAAGCACCCGATGAAGTTCATGTACACCCCGAACAACCACAACTTCGTCGACAAGAACGTCCAGGGCTGGTTCTGGCCGACTGACCTCTACGATGGCCGCAAGGCGACCGCCTGGAAGAAGGCGTAAGCCGCAGGAGTCCAGTGATTCCAAGCCTCGGGGACGGCAATGCCGCCCCCGAGCTATCTCCCGGAGCCACCCATGCACGAATACATAATGCGGCGCTTCCTTCTGGCTATCCCGACCATTCTCCTGGTCATGATCGCCATCTTCTCCATCAGCCGAATGATCCCCGGAAGTGCCATCGATTCCATGCTCCAGGAGCAGCAATTCGCGGAAAACCGGGAGGCGCTGAAGAAGGAACTCGGGCTCGACAAGCCCATCTACTTGCAGTTCATCACCTACATGGGGGACGTCCTCCAGGGCGACCTTGGCGATTCACTGCTCACGAAGCGCTCCGTTGGCGAAGAGCTGTTGCGGCGGCTCCCCGTCTCGTTTGAACTCGGGTTCTACGCCATCCTCTGCGGGCTCATGATTTCGCTCCCAATCGGGGTGCTATCCGCCATCCGGCAGGACACCTGGGCAGACTACGTCACCCGGAGCATCGCGATCCTCGGCGTCTCTATCCCCAGCTTCTACCTGGCGACGCTTGTCGTGGTCCTACCCTCGCTCTGGTTCGATTTCGCTCCGCCGCTCGTGTACGAGTCGTGGCGGGATAGTCCGTTCGGGCACATCGCCTATCTCGCCAGCCCCGTCGTCATCCTCGGGGTCGGGCTCGCAGGCGGCGTCATGCGAATGACACGGACGATGATGCTCGAGGTCCTGCGACAGGACTACATCCGCACGGCCTGGTCCAAGGGCCTCCGGGAACGGTCGATCATCGTCCGGCATGCCCTGAAGAACGCCCTGATACCGGTCGTCACCATCGTCGGCCTGCAGGTCGGCCTGGCGGTCGGGGGCACGGTCGTCATCGAGAACATCTTCAACATGCCCGGGGTTGGGCGGTTCTTCTTCGAGGCTGTCCAGAACCGCGACTACCCGTCGATCCAGGGTGTGGTCCTCGTCATCGCGGTGGTCATCGTGCTGACGAACATCGCGGTGGACCTCACCTACGCATATCTCGACCCACGAATCAGGTTCCGGTAGGAGCGAAGCGATGCAAGACCAGGCCAGGACCGTTCCCTCCCTTTCCCCTGAGGACTTTTTGCTGAGGCGTCGCCCGCCCATCCTCCTCGATTTCCCTCGGCGCCTGGCAAGGGAGAAGCCACTCGGATTCGCCGGCGCAGTCATCGTCATCGTATTCGCACTCGCCGCCCTGTTGGCCCCGCTAGTCGCTCCGTTCGATCCGAACCGGATCGCCGCTGGCCCACGCCTTATCAGCCCGGCGGCCTCGCACTTCCTCGGGACGGACAACCTCGGCCGCGACGTGTTCTCCCGGGTGATCTACGCGGGGCGCGTTTCGATGCGGGTGGGACTCTTCGCCGTGCTCCTCGGCACCACGCTTTCCGTCACTATCGGTATTGTCAGCGGGTACTTCGGCGGCTGGATCGACATGCTTTTCCAGCGCCTCATCGATGCATGGATTGCCTTTCCGGCGATCATCTTCGTGATGGTGTTGATCTCGGTGACGGGCCCCGGTATCTGGTGGTTGACGCTTGCCATCGGGATGCAGCTCGGCGTCGGCAGCTCGCGCATCATCCGCAGTGCCACCCTCTCCGTGAAGAGCATGCCATTCGTCGAAGCGGCCCGGTCGCTCGGTGCGGCTAATCCGCGGATTCTCGCGCGCCACATCTTGCCGAACGTCATCGCCCCGGCGATCACGCTCGCGACCCTGGGTCTCGGGAGTGCGATCCTGATCGAATCCAGTTTGAGCTTCCTCGGCCTCGGTGTGCCGCCCGACCAGCCAACCTGGGGAGGCCTCCTGAGCCAGGGCCGCGCGTTCATGCTCGATGCTCCCTGGCTCGTGATCGTGCCCGGAATGGCCCTCAGCCTCGCCGTCTTCGGTTTCAACATGCTCGGAGACGCCCTCCGCGACCTGCTCGATCCCCGCCTCCGCAAGGCGTAATCCGCGGGTGTCATTCGCCGAGGGCGGAGATTCCCCACCCGTTTCCGTTTTCCCTCCCTCTCGACGTGGGACGCAATTTCATCCCACGGCCCAGGCCTGGGCCGACGAGAGGACTCCCCGGATTCGGGGGCGAGCGGCGCCAGGCTTCTCGAACCGCCGCTTAATGGGCCGTTAAGCGTTCGTTCATCCACCATTCGCCACCGGTTAACCACCTCTTCGTAGCGTCCGTCCTACCGGGTCTTGCCGCCCGAACAACTGACCTTCGAGGAGACCCCCGTGAACTTCCGACCGCGCCACCAGGCAGGTGATGAACTGCCCGTCCTCCCGATAACCGCGGATAACATGTGTCGTGTGCACCCCGAAAGCTGCCGCTGGGGATGCGGCAATCAGTGCGCTCACCCAGCCCCGAACGGGACCTCGAACGAGTACTTCGAGGACATCACGAGCCGCATGCTCTCCCGCCGAGGCCTGCTTGAGGCGGCGTGGCCGCAGCCGGGCTCTTCGTGCTTTCAACCAGCAGTGTCGCCCGCAGTGCGAAGGCGCTTTCTGGCACGGCGACCGAGGCAGCCACAGCCGGCGTCACGAAGGGCCTGACCTTCAGCCCGATTTCGCTCAACGGCGAGGACAAGGTCGTCGCTCCTGCCGGCTACACGAGCGAGATCCTCATCCGATGGGGCGACCCGCTTTTTCTCGATCCGGGGACGGGCTTCGAATTCGGCGCTCAGTCGGCTGCACAGCAGGAGCGCCAGTTTGGGTACAACAACGACTGGATGGGGTTCATCCCTCTCGCCGAGAATCGTGCGCTCCTGTGCGTGAACCACGAGTACACGAACCCCGAACTCATGTTCAAGGGGTACTCGGCCGATGCACCGACCAGGGACCAGGTCGACTACGAACTGGCGGCGCACGGCTTCTCGGTCGTCCATCTGGAGCGGCACTGGAAGCGCGGCTGGCGCTACACCATGGGCGCGTGGCACAACCGCAGAATCACCGGAACTTCGACGACCCGGCTCACTGGTCCGGCCGCCGGACACCCGCTCGTCAAGACTTCCGCTGACCCGGACGGGTTCACAGTCCTTGGCATGTTGAATAACTGCTGGCGGGCATCACCCGTGGGGACGGTGCTCACCTGCGAGGAGAACTTCAACCAGTACTTGCTAACAACGACTTCAACGCGGACGCGAAGAAGAAGGCTGCCCACAGCCGTTACGGCCTCCCGGCCAAGGCGAGTGAACGGAAGTGGGAGCGCTTCTACAGTCGCTTCGACCTCTCCCAGGAACCGAACGAACCGTTCCGGTTCGGTTGGGTTGTCGAAGTCGACCCCCACGACCCCGGCTCGCTGCCACGCAAGCGCACGGCCCTCGGGCGCTTCAAGCACGAAGCCGCCACGACAGTGCTTGCGCGGGACGGCCGTGCCGTGGTCTACAGCGGCGACGATGAACGCTTCGACTACATGTACAAGTTCGTCAGTGCCGGAAAGGCCAACACCGAAGACCGGGCGGCCAACATCGATCTCCTCGATTCCGGCACGCTCTACGTGGCGAAGTTCTCTGACAACGGCACGGGTACATGGATTCCCCTGGTCTGGGGTCAAAACGGCCTCACCCGGTAACGGCTTCAACGACCAGGGAGAAGTCTGCATCAAGACTCGGCTCGCAGCGGACCTCGTCGGCGCAACCAAGATGGACCGTCCGGAGGATATTCAGACCAACCCGGTGAACGGCAAGGTCTACGCGGTCATGACCAACAACACCCAGCGCGGAACCTCAGGAAAGGCTCCGGTCGATGCTGCCAATCCGCGGGTGGAGAACCGCCACGGGCACATCATCGAACTCAGTCCCGCCGGCGGCGACCACGCCTCCACGACGTTCGAGTGGGGCCTGTTCCTGGTTTGCGGCGACCCCGCTGTCGACAAGGGCACCTACTTCGGCGGATTCGACCCGGCCCTGGTCAGCCCGATCTCCTCGCCCGATAACATCGCCTTCGACAACGCCGGCAACCTCTGGATCTCGACCGATGGCCAGACGAACACTTTCAAGAGAAACGACGGCGTCTATGCCGTCCCGGTCGAGGGGCCCGAACGCGGTTTCGTTCGACAGTTCTTCAGCGGGGTGCCCGGCGGCGAGACTGCGGCACTCATTCTGAGTGATACGAACGACACGCTGTTTGTGAGCATCCAACATCCGGCCGAGGGCTCGACCCTGGACAAACCCTCAAGCACGTTTCCCGATGGCAAGGAACCCCGGCCCTCGGTGGTGTTCGTCATGAAGGATGGCGGCGGTGTCATCGGTTCGTAGCCGTTCGCTAACGCCAGTTTGAGAGGGGTGGCCCAGGTGAGCCACCCCCTCCCGGGTTGCCCGATCCCTGCTAAGCCCCCCTGGCGCGGAGTCCGCCTCCCAGGCTTCCGGGCCGGCCCCCTTCCGAATGCGCGCGTTCGTACGCCCCGAGCACGGAGAGGAGGATGTCCTCGAGCCGCGAGCGGGTCCATTGGCCGTTCTTCCGCTCCGGGCCCGCGGATGTGATGGAGCCGCCCGGCCCGCCCGAACCGACGGACACGGCGACGAACCAGCGGGTGCCGCCCATGCGCCGGCGTTCTGTGAGGGCGAACGTCACCGTGTAGTTGTCGCCGATGGTGACGGAGAAGCCCGGATTGGCCGTCGCGGCCGCCGGCGCAGGGCTGACGCTGATGGCAAGCGCCTCCCCATACACGGCCGCGATGTCCCGTGTTGCGCTCTCGGTCCAGTTGTGGAGCGTGAGCAGCAGGTCGAGTTGCGAATCGAAGTCATGGATGCCCGCGAGGTTCTTGATCTGGCGTCGTTCGGTCCACGAGGCGCGAAGGAGCGCGACTCGTTGCTGGAAACTGTCGCCACTCATTGGCATCTCCGATTCCTTGCTGCTTCGGGGTGCGGTGCTATTGGCCGCCCGCGGCGAATTCGGCGGCGAGTGCGGGGTTCGGGCTGGGCACGGTTCGTGCGTCCGGGAACCACTGGTAAGCGGCTTTCAACAGCAACGGCGCCGCGATGGTGGTAACGATCGTGACGACGATAGCGATCGAGAAACCGGTCGCATCGACGACGCCTTCTGCCAGGCCGACTGAGGCGACCACGAGCGCAATTTCGCCGCGGCCGACCATTCCGGCGCCGACACGGACCGAGGTGGCAAGCGACTCGCCGCAGAGCCGCGCAGGGATGCCGCAGCCAGCGAGTTTCGTGATGAGGGCCACGAGGACGATGGCTGCGGAGATGATCGGCGCGGCCGTCAGGTCCGAGAGGGTCACGCTGCTGCCGATGTAGACGAAGAAGATGGGGATGAAGAGCGTGTACCCAAGGCGGGAGACCGGCTCGACGATGTGGTGGCCGAGGTCGGTGCGAGAGAGCATGACGCCCGCGAGGAACGAGCCGGTGACCTCGGCCAGGCCGCCGACTTCGTATGCGAGCCAGGCGAAGCCGAGTGCCATCGCCAGCGTCAGGGCGACGCGCGTATCGGGCGATTCGATCCGGGTATGGTGTTCCGCGATCAGCGGCATCACCCATCGCCCGATGCCAAAGGCCAGTAGCGAGAAGAGGACGAGTTTGATCAGGGGCTCGCCGATCGACCCTCCCGACTCGGCGACGACGAGCGCACTGAGGACGAGCACGCCGAGGACATCGTCGATGATTGCCGCGCCCATGATGATGTTCCCCTCGCGGCTGCGTGAACGGCCCAGCTCCTTCAGGGTCTCGGCCGTGATGCTGACCGAGGTCGCCGTCAGGATCGCTCCGAGGAAGAGCGCGTGCATCGTCTCCATGCCCGCGAGCACGCCGACGGCGTAGCCGGCGGCCATTGGCAGCGCGACACCGCCGATGGCTACAAGGAAGGCGGTCCGGCCAACGGTGCGGAGGCCCTGAGGGTCGGTTTCCAGGCCAGCCAGGAACATCAGGAGGACGACGCCGATGTGGCCCAGGTTGCCGACGAATTCGTCGTGGCCAATGAGTCCGAGCGCCGCCGGGCCGGCCAGCAACCCGGCGACGAGGATCCCGAGCACCGAGGGCATGCCGAACCGGATGGCGACCGCGCCGGAGACCTTCGCCAGGAGCAGGAGCCCGGCGATGAGGAGCAAAGAGTCTGGAGACGTTTCCACATGGCGGAGGCTAGTGGAGACCCGTTTCGGGCGGTTTGCGAGGGTGTTACGGGTGGTTTGCGGGTTCGTTTCGAGCACGTTTCCGGCCATTCAATGCAACAGGCCCGCACTGGTGTGCGGGCCTGTTGCCGGAGGGCTCGGGAAGGCGGCCTGAGCGGAAGTGCGCCGTGGTCCTTCCCGGTGCCTGCTTTGGTGCGGCTGCTAAACCGCTGCGTTCCCCCGCTCCCCGGTCCGGACGCGGATGACGTCCTGGACTTCGGAAACGAAGATCTTCCCATCGCCGATTTCGCCGGTGCGCGCGTTCTCGGTGATGACCGTGAGCACCTTTTCGAGGTCGGCGTCGTTAACGACCAGGAGGATCCAAACCTTGGAGAGGTATTCGACCCGGTATTCGCGGCCGCGCCACTGTTCCGTGACGCCGCGCTGCTTGCCGTGCCCTTTCACCTCCGAGACGGTGATGCCGCCGTAGCCCAGGACGTCGAGAGCTTCTCGGACGAAGTTGAGCTGGGATGGACGAATGATCGCGTCGATACGCTTCATGAGTGGGTAACTCCTCTCTGGCTGCGCTCAGCGTGCTTGTGCCGAAGTCCCGGGTTCACTTGCCGCCCGCCGTGCTGAAGATGCCGGTGCCGGAAGGCCCGAAGTCCGGGTAGGCATCGATGCCGTGCTCGAGCAGGTCCAGGCCCTTGGATTCTTCTTCGGGCGGCACGCGAAGTCCCATGGTGTACTTGATGGCAAGGAAGATGAAGGCGGAAAGTGCGCCCGTCCAGGCGAGGATGGTGACAGCGCCGATGAGCTGGGCCATGAGCTGTTCCGCTCCGCCGCCAAGGAGCAGCCCGTAGGCGCCGGATTCGCCGCCGTACGCTGCCGCCATGCCGCTTTCCGAAGAGAAGAGCCCAACGGCGATCACGCCCCAGAGGCCCGTGAACAGGTGCACCGGCGCCGCGCCGACCGGGTCGTCGATCTTGAGGACGTTGTCGAGCAGGTCGACGGCATAGATGACGATGATGGCGGCAACGATGCCGATGACGACGGCAGCCCACGGTTCGACGGTGGCGCAGCCGGCGGTGATCCCCACCAGGCCGCCGAGCACGCCGTTGACGACGAGGCCGAGGTCGTACCGGTTGGTCTTGATCTTGGTGGCCACGACGGCCGTTACGGCTGCCGCACAGGCGGCGAGGGTTGTCGTGACGGCCACCTTCCCTGCGAGGGCGGCGAATCCGCCGGTCAGGAGGAGGGTGGAACCAGGGTTGAAGCCATACCAGCCGAACCAGAGGATGAAGAGACCGAGCATGCCGCTGGTGATGTTGTGGCCGGGGATGGCGTTCACAGAACCATCCTTGTTGAACTTGCCCATGCGTGGCCCGACGACCTTGGCGCCGACGAGCGCGGCGGTGCCTCCGACCATGTGGACAACGCCCGAGCCCGCAAAGTCCACGTAGCCTTCACCCATGAAAGGATCTTCGTTGAAGGCGCTCATCCAGCCCGCAGCGTCCCACGCCCAGTGGACGACGAATGGATAGATGATGGCGGAGATGAACGCGGTGTAGACGAGGTAGGCCGAGAACTTCGTCCGTTCGGCCATCGCGCCAGAGACGATCGTCGCGGCGGTGGCGGCAAAGGCGAACTGGAAGAACCAGAAGGCGTAATTCTCGAAGTCGCTGAGGAAGAAGTTGCCATCTCCCATGAAGCCGTTCGAGGAATCGCCGGAGACGCCGAAGGCGATCGCGTATCCGAACGCCCAGAAGAACAGGCCGCCGACGCAGGCGTCGAGCATGTTCTTCATGAGCACGTTGGATGTGTTCTTCGCGCGGATGAACCCGGATTCGACCATGGCGAAGCCGGCCTGCATGAAGAAGACCATGCTCGCTGTAACGAGCAGCCAGGCCGTATCGATGGCGGTGACGAGATCGGTGATCTGGTCTTCGGTTGTGGGTGCTTCCTGGGCCGCGGCACTGGAGAACACCGCCATGGCGAGGAGCGCGCCGCCGAGCATGCCGAGCGGCCGTCGCAACCTCCGTTTCATGATCCACTGAGACATTCGCTGGACCCCCCGGTATGGAGCGCTCTCGCGCGGTGATTTGTACCAGCGGGCCTGGCGGCCCCATGCCTCACGCACCCGGCTGGATGCCATGAACGCTAAGAATCCAGAATTACTGTCCGGTTTCCGGCTGGTTTCCGGGATATTTCTCTGTTGTGACGATCACATTTCCGGGGGCGGCTGAGTGAAATGGATGACAGAGCAGATGCCGGTCGCCTGAGATTCTGGTGTTCGGCGAACTACATCCCGGAGGAGGGCCAGCCATGTTCTGTCCCAACGGCCACCATCATTTCGTCATCGGCCCCGAGTACGTGGCGGGCCGTGCGGAGGCACTGATGACGTGTCTCCAGTGCGGCTCCCGATTCGATGCCTATACGCAATTCGGCGCCCTTGCGAAGGCGCTCCGCAGGGCCGCCTGAGGAGCACCTTCACTTTCCGGAAGCCGGCGAGCGCTTGAACGATGCTCCGGCGCGGCCGACCTGGCGCCGCCTCAGGCTTGTTCGCGGTTCCAGCGGAAGAAGAACCGGGCGAGCAGGAAGCTCGCCACGAACCAGGCGAAGAGGACGAGGAATACCTGTTCGACCTGCCAGCCGCCGCCGTAATCGTCCTGGGCCACCCACTCGGGGAGGAAGACGTAGCGGAAGCCCTGGACCATCCACTTCAAGGGGAAGATCGAGGCGACAGCCTTGAGCCCCGATGGCACCTCGTTGTAGAGGATGAGGACGACATCGAGGAACGAGGTGACAAGCGCGAGGCCCACCTTGCCGGCGAAGTAGGCACTGCGTGGCAGAGGTGTGCCCGAGAGTCGGCGGAGCAGCCCTTCGTGTTGTTCCATCGCCACGGTCATCGCGAGGCTGGCGAAGGTGGCGCTGACTACCCCGGTCGCGATCATGCCGGGCACGAAGTACTGGGCGAACTGCACCGGTTCGGCCCCGGGCGGTCCGTCGATCGCCCCGCTGAAGATTGTCGAGAAGATCAGGACGAACAGGACCGGCAAGAGGAAGGTGAAGAAGACCTGTTCGGGAGTCCGGAAGAACGTCTGCAGTTCGAAACGTGTCCGTTCGAAAGATAGTCTCACCAGCCGCCCGGGCGCGTTCGGCCGAAACGCGGGATTGGCGATGGTTGCAGTCATTCCATGGCTCCTTCCGCCTCGGAAGCGCCGACCATCTGGAGGTAGATGTCTTCCAGGCTTGGCCAGGTGACGGATAGTCCGGGCAGTTCGTCTTCGCCCTGGGCCTCCGCCCAGTGTGTCAGTGCTACCACGGCCCGGCCGGGCTCCGCCGTCATCAGCGTGGCGACACCTCCGGATGTCGAGACGGCCAGGCCCTCCGGAAGCGTCTTTCCCTGGAGCTGCGGCGAAACGGAGAAGCTGACGCGGGCCATCGCCCGCTGGCGTCCGCCGATCTCGCGCGGCGTGCCGACCTCTGCCAGTCTCCCTTTGATGATCACTCCGACGCGGTCAGCCAGTTGTTCGGCTTCATCCAGGTAGTGCGTCGTCAGGAGCACCGTCTTTCCGAGTGCGGTGAAGTTGCGCACGACCTCCCATATCTGCCGGCGTCCCTGGGGATCGAGCCCGGTGGTGGGCTCATCGAGGAAGATCAGCTCCGGGTTCCCCACGATGCCGAGAGCCAGGTCGACGCGGCGCTTCTGCCCGCCGGAGAGGTTCTTGCAGCGCGCATCGCGTTTTTCCTTCAGGCCGACCATCTCCACAACCGAATCGACATCGAGCGGGGTGGGGTAGAACGAGGCGAAGTGCGCGGTGATCTCGCGGGGCGTCAGCGCTTCGAAGAACCCGGCCGACTGGAGGACAATGCCGAGCCGGGCCCGCCAGGCGGCATCGCCGGTTGCGGGGTCGATGCCGAGCACGCTTGCCGAACCGGAGGTTGGCTGGCGGAACCCTTCGAGGATTTCGACGAAAGTCGTTTTGCCGGCGCCGTTCGGACCGAGAAGGGCAAGCACCTCGCCCTGCGCGACTTCAAGGTCGACGCCTCGCAGGGCTTCGACCGGGCCGTAGCGCTTGGTGATCCCGGTGGCGGTTATGGCTGCAGTCATTCCGTTAGCTCGCCGTGGCGGGGAGCAGCCCCAGCCGCGCGCGGACAACCCTAACAGAGCGCTGGAGCCTGTCGAGATCCTTCGCCGTCTCCCATTCCTCCCGGAGTGCGATCTGGCGGGGATGGGCGAGGAGTTCTTGCTGGCGGCTGCGGGCGATTTCCTGAAGCATGGAGGTTCTCCTTGGATAGTAGACAGTGACACTATCCGATAGTGATACTATCCTTGTCAATACCTCCTTCGGGACGATGGGTATGAAGATTTCGGAACTCAGCTCGCGCACCGGGGTTTCGATCCCGTCGTTGAAGTTCTACCTGCGGGAGGGTCTCCTGCCCCAGGGCCAGCTCTCCGCGCCGAACCAGGCGGACTATTCCGAGAGCCATGTGCGCAGGGCCGCACTGATTCGAGCTCTGCGCGATGTGGCCGGGCTTTCGATCGCGAAGATCAAGGCGATCGTCGACGCCCTGGAACATCGGGAGCTGTACGAAGTCATGGGGCAGGCCGTGGATTCGCTGGGCGGTGAGACGATCGCCGAGTTCACGCCCGCGCAAAGCGAGGCCGCAGTGGAGGTTGATCGGCTCCTCGGGGCGTTCGGCCTCCCAGCCCGGGAGGATTCCCTCGCTCGGCACCAGATCATCGCCGCGTTCGCGTCGGTGCGCGAAATGCTCTTCCCCGGCGTGCCCGGGGAGTTCCTGGAGCCCTATGCACAGGCGGCGATCGAGATCACGACGATCGAACAGGCCGCGATGCCGGGACTCTTCGACCTCGAACCTGAGAGCGCAATCGAAAAGGCGATCCTCGGTCTGGCGCTCCTAGAACCGATTCTCGTGGGCTTCCGCCGTCTCGCGCATGAACGACGAGTGCAGGACCTCATCGCGCCAGCGGCGAAGCAGTAGGCGCCGCGGTCAGTCGACCAGCGCTTCGATCACCAGGTCCACGATGGCATCGGCCTTGGCGCGCATCTCGTCGTCGGTCGCATCCTGGATAGGGTGCGGCACGAAGATGCGCCTCACCTCCGGGAAGCCGAGGGCGACAGCCTGGGCTTCCGCCGCATCGGTGAACTCCGTCGAGGCGATGAAGACGGACGGCTTGCCGTTGATTTCGAACCAGGTCGTGTCGTGCACACTGCACGTTGTGCAGGATCCTCAGTCAGCGAGCGCTTCGATGACGAAGCCGCACTCCTCGGCGATTCTCTGGCGAAGGTCCAGAGGTGCGGGTTTGGTGAACGTCGGTTTGGCGTAGTTGCGGAACTCGACGGCCGGGAGGCGTTCGCGGAGGCGTGCCTCCAGTTGGCCGATGAGGATATCGCCTCGCGGCTTGGAGATGTTGAGCAGCCCGACCACGCCGGTCACGCTCTCGGGCCGGGCTGTCAGGCTTCGGCGGACAGGGACGCGCTCATCGGTTGGGTCGAGGATGGTGGTCATAGCCGGGATTGTAGGGTTGTCGGGGAGGGATTGGTAGTGGCCGCTGCCGCGGAACCGCCGTTCGCCGCCGGGCTACTCCCGGATCTTCACCGTCGTCATCTGGCTGCCCATGGGGCCGCTCACCCAGCCGCCCAGGTAAGCGGCGAACTTGCCGGCTTCGCCGCCTGCGACCACGAACGTGATGTTCTTCGGGTCACGGAACTTCGGGACGAGCGTGTCCAGGCCGATGCGTTCCGCCTGCTGGAGGGTGATCCCTTCGGCGCAAAACTCGTCCCGGATGAGTTCCCGTGCGGGGCGCGCGGTTACCTCCTGGATGCGTGCTCGGACCTGGTCCTTGGTCCAGCCATCCTTGGCGAAAGTGTCGACGTGTTCCGGGGGGATCACGACGACGATTTCGCCGTGCCCGTACTGCTTCGGGTGGCCGCTAGTGGCGAGGGCGAGGCCGTAGCTTGTCGCCAGCGACTCCGCGCCGCGCGAGAGCTGGTCGATGATGCCGTTCGGCGCGCCGCCGGCGTAGACCGTCACCGTGCTGTCTGTCCGTTCGAACCCGCGTTCGACGTGAAGTGACTCCCAGTTGCTTCGTTCCTCGAACTCCGGGAAGCAGAACGTGTATTTGCCCGGCTGCCCTAGCGCTGCACGGTCGACTTCTCCCGGGCGGCCGCCTCCGACATTCCGGACGACGAGTTGGACGGCCCGCCCAATGGTTGCGTTCGCACGGTTGCCCTGTCCGAGGACGTTCATCCTGTAGTTCATGCCGATCCGGTCGCGGATCGGGCCGTTCACGATGATGACCGGCGTCGGGAAGAGCGTCGTCGCGAGGACGCCGTGCATGTTGAACTGCTCGGTGGTGATTGCCTCGATGGCGGCGAGGACCACTGGCAGGTACTCGGGTTTGCAGCCCGCCATGACGGCGTTGATTGCGATCTTCTCCACGGTTACCGGCGCGAGGTTCGGAGGGACGATGCCCACGACCTCTTGCGGATCTCGCTTCGTGCCAGTGAGCATCCGGACGACACGTTCGGGCGTCGGCGGGACAACCGGCAGGCCGTCGGTGAGGCCCTGCTCGAACATGAACTCGAAGATGTCGTCGGATTCTCCGACATCGATCCGGCGGGCGCGGATGGGGCTGCCTTCCATTTCCGCTTCGAGACGTTCGGCGATTCCGGGCTCGACCGATTTCGAACCACAGCCTGGCCGGCTCTCAGGGTATCGGGACCAATCGATCACCGGCGCCGGGGATAGCGTCACGGTGATCAAGCGTTGGAAGAGTGCCTGCCAGTCGCTTCTGCCGAAGCCAATGAACCGGTCGAGTTCGTCGCCAATCGCGTCGGCGAGGATGATCGTCGGCACGGTGTCGAGGTCGTAGCGGTAGGAGACATGTAGCGACGAGTCGTCGAGCATCGGCGCTGCCAGGGCGAATGTCGCGGCCAGGCGCGCGTTGCCTTCGGCATCCTGGCCGATGCACCAGATGTCGATCGATTCACCGAAAGCCTCCGCGGCGGCCTGGATGAGCGGCATGGAAAGGACGCAGGTGGGGCAGTCTTCCTTTACGAAACAGAGCAACGCATGGCGCCCAGTCGGGAAGTGGTGGAGGGATCCGTCGGCGGTGGCCAGGGAGAACGAAGGAAGGGGCATGGCGGGGGGATTGTCGAGCCGCCGCGCTGGCTTGTCGACCGGGAGGGTCAGTCGTCGAGGATCGCGAACAGGTCGCTCAGCGCCAATTCGAAACCGGGTAAGGACTGTGCCGCGAGGATCGCCACCGGCGTGCCGGTCTTCTTGCGGCCCTCAAAGACCTCGGCAGTGCGCGTAACCGGGTCGATAAGCCAGCAGGTCTCCACGCCTGAACTCCGAAGGAACTCGCACTTCCTACGGAGTTCGGCGACCGTCTGATCTCTCGAACGGACTTCCACCGCAATTGTCGGGGGCTCCTCGTTGCCAAATGGTGCGTCGGGCTTCCAGTAGGAGAGATCGGGCAACCGGTAGTTGGGGAGGTCTCCGAGGCGTGCCCGTATCTCGCCGCCGATCCTGGCCGGAATGCTGCCCAGCCAGGTCTGAATGAGGAAACCGATGCGGAACGCGATGGGACCGTGTTCTTCGTTGGGCATAGGCTTCTGCAACACCACCCCGTCGACGTATTCGAGGTATGGCTTCTCCTCGGGCAACGCCAAGTACTCCTCCGGGGTCATGCGGACGCCGTGGTACTTCGATTGCCACCTGGGACGCGTTGGAGGTTTGGCGCGCGGCGCGCTCGGCTGGCGGATGGCCATACCGGCATTATAGTCCCTGGCCGTCGTCGCAGACCCGTCAGTGCCAACGTTGGCTCCGCCGCTCGACTTCGCGCCGCCCCGGGCGCGGCCCACGGAAGTCGCCATTGGTCACCGCTCAGAGCAATCGACAAATCCACTCACCGCCGTCGCCCTCCACGAGGTCGGCAACGTCCGTAACAGCGTCCGTGTTGATTGGCCCGTACACGTGCGGAAAGCGATCCATGGGAGAAACGCCCTCCATCGGCGCCGAGGGAGGTTCCCATCTGACTTCGGCCTCCAGGAGTTCCTCGTCGATGCCGAGGACGACGAGACCGGGTTGACCGCGGAAGTAGCTATTTGCCACAGTCCGAAGCAGTGGCTGGGTGCAGCAGTGGATGAAGCCTTCGTCCGACCAACCCGGTGGGGCGTACTGGGTGAGTGCTTTGGCGGCGTGCCATTCCTGCCCAGATGCGATGTGGAAAATCACGAGTCGTGACCTTGCTTTCAGTCGCAGCATTGTAGTGTTCCGCAAGGCGGGCGGGGGAAGGACCGTGTATTGTTGACTTTGTCGCTCGACTTTCTCCAGCTGACCGCGTAGGCTGAATACCCCGCCAGCACACCGACCACAGTTCACGTTCCCGGAGGTTCCCCATGCCTGACATCGCCGCCCGCGGCTACGCAAACCCATCCGTCCTTGTCTCCACCGAGTGGGTGGCGGAGCACAAGGACGACGCCAACATCCGCATAATCGAATCGAACGAGGACCAGCTCCTCTACCCCTCCGGCCACATCCGAGGCGCCGTCCAGGTCGACTGGGCCGCGGACCTCAACGACCAGTTGCGGCGGGACTACCTGGACAGGGCGGGTTTCGAGAAGCTGGCTAGCAAAATCGGGATCACCCGCGACACGACCGTCGTGTTCTATGGTGACAAGAGCAACTGGTGGGCGTGCTATGCCTACTGGGTGTTCCTGCTCTTCGGCCACACGAATGCAAAAGTGATGGACGGCGGCCGCCTGAAGTGGGAGAAGGAGGGCCGCGAGCTCACCCGCGACGTCCCTGCCTACCCGCCGACCAGCTACACGGCTCCCGAACGCGACGACTCGAGGATCCGCATCTTCCGCGATGAGGTCCTCAAGAAGCTCGACGGGAAGACCCGCCTGGTCGATGTCCGCAGCCCTCAGGAATTCTCCGGCGAACGGACCCACATGCCTGAATACCCCCAGGAAGGCGTACTCCGGGGTGGACATATCCCCGGGGCGAAGAGTGTGCCGTGGGCCCGCGCGGCAAACGCCGAGGACGGCACGTTCAAGACTGCCGCCGAGCTCAAGGCAATCTACGAAGATGAGCAGGGACTGAAGGCGAGTGACGACGTCATTGCCTACTGCCGCATCGGGGAACGCAGCTCGCACACGTGGTTCGTGCTCACAAACCTGCTCGGATACCCCAACGTCAAGAACTACGATGGCTCGTGGACGGAGTGGGGCAACTCCGTCGGCGTACCGGTCGAGCGGTAGCCGCCCCCAGGAACGTTTCCGGGTGGCCTGCACGGAGGCGGGCCACCCGCTTCGCCCCTAAAGTGAAGCACGTGACCTCCCGGCCGACGCACCACCCTGCCGGCGATCCCGGCGCACCCTGGTTAGTCGGGGCGGCCGAGGTTGTGCGGTCGCTCTCCACTGACGCGGTTCGCGGCCTTGATGAAAGCGAAGCGGCGGCACGGATTGAACGCTTCGGCAAGAACGAATTGGACGCCGGCGAGGCTTCGCCGGCGTGGCGAAAAGTGCTCGCGCAGTTCCAGGACCCGCTGACTTACCTCCTCGCCGCGGCGATCGCGGTTTCACTGGCTGTGTGGTTCGTCGAGGGTGCGAACGGCTGGCCGATAGAGGTCCTGGTCATCGCCGGGATCGTCCTCGCGAACGGGGCTCTCGGATACCTCCAGGAGGCGCGTGCCGAGCAGGCGGTCGCCGCCCTCAAGCGGTTGGCCGCCCCGATGGCGACGGTCGTGCGGAGCGGCGCGGCGCGAACGACGCCCGCCTCCGAAGTGGTCCCGGGCGACGTGCTGTTACTCGAAGAAGGCACCGCGGTCCCCGCTGATGGCCGCTTGCTGGATGCAGCCTCCTTGCAGGTCTCCGAGGCTGCGCTGACCGGCGAAAGCGAAGCGGTGCTGAAAGACGCCGCTCCTCTCCCCTCCGCTGTCGCCATCGGGGACCGGCTCAACATGGTGTTTGGCGGCACGTCTGTGGCGAGTGGGCGCGGCCGTGCTGTCGTGACAGCGACGGGCATGAACACGGAGATCGGTCACATCGCCCGGCTCCTGGGACAAACGCAGGCCGATCCGACGCCGCTCCAGCGGGAGGTGAGGCTGATCGGGCGGACGCTCGCCTTCGCGGTGGTCCTGATCGCCGCCGTCGTTGTTGCAGCGATTGTGCTGACCTCTGAGATCGAGGACGCCAGCGATGTCGTCGACGTGCTGCTGGTGGGGGTTTCGTTGGCCGTTGCAGCGGTGCCGGAAGGCCTGCCCGCCGTGCTGTCAGTCATCCTCGCCCTCGGTGTCCAGCGTATGGCCCGCGAGCGCGCCATCGTGAAGAAGCTCTCCTCGGTGGAAGCGCTCGGGTCGGCCTCGGTCATCTGTTCCGACAAGACCGGCACACTCACGCGGAATGAGATGACCGTGACAACGGTGGTTACTTCTTCCGGTGTCGTCACCCTCACCGGCAGCGGTTACCGGCCCGAGGGCCATGCACTGACGTCGGGGCGCGCACTGGGAGAAGGGCCGGCCGATGAACTGCTCCGGAACGAGGTGCTCGCGGTGGTTGGCGGCGGGGGGCTCGCCAGCGATGCGGTCCTGCAGGAAGTTGAGGGCGAGTGGACCGTCCGGGGCGACCCGACCGACGGGGCATTTCTCGTGGCCGAGGCGAAGCTGGGCGCGACCGCGACGCGCGAGGCGCGCTTTGGGCGGCTCGCCGAGGCCCCTTTCACCTCCGAGCGCAAGCTCATGAGTACGCTTCATGCCGATGCCGATCGCCATGGGCTGGTGGTGCTCGTTTCCAAGGGAGCTCCCGACGTGCTGCTGGGACGCTGCACGCACGAGCGCGCCGCTGAATCGGTACGGCCCCTCAGCGCTGCCCGTAAAGCGGAGATTCTTGAAAGCGTCGATTGGCTGGCCGACCAGGCGCTCCGTCCCCTTGCAGTCGCCTACCGCGAACTCCCGGAGGACGAAGGCGCCCGCAGCGTTGCCGCACCCGAAAGCTATGAGCATGGGCTGACATTCCTTGGGGCAGTTGGCATCATCGATCCGCCCCGGCCCGAGGCAGCCCGGGCGATCAGCGATGCCCAGGCTGCCGGAATCCGCGTGCTCATGATCACCGGGGATCATCCTCGGACCGCTTTGCGGATCGCAACGGAACTCGGACTCGACACCCGGGCAGGGAGCGTCCTCACAGGTGCGGAGCTCGAAGCTATCAATGATGCGCGCCTCACGGACTTGGTCCGCGAAGTCTCCGTGTACGCGCGCGTGGCGCCGGAACACAAACTGCGGATCGTTCGGGCCCTGCAAGCCGGCGCCAACATCGTCGCGATGACCGGCGACGGCGTGAACGATGCACCCGCACTTCGCGCGGCCGATATCGGCGTGGCCATGGGGATCTCTGGCACGGATGTCAGCCGCGAGGCGGCGGACATGGTCCTCGCGGATGACAACTTCGCGACAATCGTCTCGGCTGTCCGCGAAGGACGGGCGATCTTCGACAACATCCGGACGTTCCTCCGCTTCCTCCTGTCGTCGAACGTGGGCGAGGTCCTGACGATGCTGCTCGGTGTGCTCGGCGCGCGATTGCTGGGGTTGGACCAGACCGGCGAAGCTGTCGCCCTACCGCTGCTCGCCACGCAGATCCTCTGGATCAATCTGCTCACCGATACGGCCCCGGCCCTTGCGCTGGGCCTCGATCCTCCCTCGGGTGATGTCATGCGTCGGCCGCCCCGGCGGCCGAGTCATCGCGTGATCGACCGCGAGATGCAGGGGGGCATCATCTTCGTGGGGCTCGTCATGGCGGTCGCCACGCTGGTCGCTCTTGATCTTCGCCTGCCGGGCGGATTCATCGGAGGCGACGGAGATATCGGGCAGGCGCGCACGATGGCGTTCACGACGCTGGTGCTCGCCCAGCTCTTCAACTGTTTCAACTCGCGGAGCGACCGGGCGAGCGCCTTCGGGCGGATGTTCACTAACCGGCTCCTGTGGCTTGCGATAGGCGTTGCTCTCGCTTTGCAGGCGGCCGTCGTCCACGCCCCGTTCCTGCAGGACGCATTTAGCACTGTCCCGCTCTCGCTGGCCGACTGGCTGTTGTGCGGCGCTCTGGCGAGCACGGTGCTCTGGGCCGACGAGGCCCGGAAGCTGCTCCTGCGCCGGTCTGCCTGACCTGGCACGTCCGCATAGCCGATGACTCGCGCGCCTGAGTTGCATGATGCAACGCGGCATCCCGGCTGCTAATCTGGCACGGCACTGCTTCGCGAAAGGGGCACGGAATGGCTTCGGAGACCTTCATACTCGGCGGTTACCAGACTGACTTCGCCCGAAACTGGATGCGCCAGGGACAGCAGATCCCCGACATCCTGACCGAGATCGTGGAGGGGGCGCTCGAAGAGACCGGCGTCCCGGCGCATGAAATCGAGACAGGCCACGTGGGTAATTTCGCCGCAGAGCTGTACGCGATGCAGGGCCACCTGGGCGCTTTCCTGGTCCAGACGCATCCGGCCTTCCGCGGCCTGCCGACCTCGCGGCACGAGGCTGCCTGCGCCTCCGGATCGATGGCGATCCTGGCAGCTTCGGCGGAGATCGAAGCTGGCAGGTACGACGTCGCCCTGGTCGCAGGGATCGAGCACATGAAGACGGTGGACGCGGCCCAGGGCGGCGAATTCCTTGGCACCGCAGCCTGGTACGAGAAGGAAGCGAAGGGCATTTCGTTCCCGTTCCCGGCCCTCTTCGGCAAGCTCGGCGATGAATACGAACAGCGTTACGGTCTCTCCGCCGATCACCTCACCCGCATTTCAGACATCAATTTCGAGAACGCCCGGCGCAACCCGCTCGCCCAGACGCGCGAATGGCCGGCGAACCCGGAGAAGATGCAGCAGGTGCTGACCGGCCGCATTCGCATCTGCGACGCCTCCCAGGTGACCGACGGGGCGGTCGCGGTCGTCCTCGCTTCGAAGGCGTACACCGAGCGGTACATCGCCTCGCGCGGAGGCGACGCGAGGGGCGTCAGCAAGATCGAAGGTTGGGGCCACCGGACGGCGACGATGAGCTTCGCCGAGAAGATGGCCGAGAGTGCGACGGCGCCATACGTCCTGCCGCACCCGCCGCGCGATCGTCGATGCCTTCAAGCGGGCCGGCATCGAAGACGCGTGGTCTCTCGACGGCATCGAAACCCATGACTGCTTCACCACCACCGAGTACATGGCGATCGACCACTTCGGCATCACCGAGCCGGGCGAGTCGTGGAAGGCCATCGAAGACGGGACGATCGCCTTCGACGGCAAGCTGCCCATCAACCCGAGCGGTGGCCTGATCGGCGCCGGGCACCCGGTGGGAGCGACCGGTGTGCGCCAGCTCCTTGATGCTCACCGCCAGGTTGTGGGTTCCGCGGGGGCCTACCAGGTCGCGGGGGCACGGCGCGTGGCGACGCTCAATCTCGGAGGCAGCGGGACGACGAGTGCCTGCTTCGTGGTCGGCTCCGCCAGCTGAGGGGTCGTGCCCCGAGGGCCCGCCGGCCGGCCCGGACGCGTCTGCTTCTGCTCTTCCGCGGGCGCGTATCCCGAACTCCGGCCGCCTCGTAAGATCGGCAAGCCATCGGAGGGATGGCATCCCTGTATGCACAACAAGACCACGCTCCCCAACGGCTTACGCATTGTTACGGGCGAACTGCCGCACACTCGTTCCGCAACCGTCAGCATGTACGTCGGTGCGGGCAGCCGCTATGAACCCGACGAAGAGGCGGGCCTGTCTCACTTCCTCGAACACATGCTGTTCAAGGGTGCTTCGCGGCGGCCGACTGCCCGGGAGATCTCGGAGGCAATCGAGTCCGTCGGCGGCTCTCATAACGCGGCCACCGACAGGGAACTCACGGTCTACTACGCCAAGGTCCCACATACGGCGGCGATGGAGACGATCGACATCCTCGCGGACATGATCCGCGCGCCAATCATGGATCCTGCCGAGTTGGAGAAGGAACGCTCGGTCATCCTCGAAGAGCTTGCGAGCGTGGAGGACAGCCCCGGCGAACTGGCGGGAATCCTCATCGACGAGACGCTCTGGCCCGGCCAACCGATTGGCCGGAATGTGGGCGGCTCTCCGGATTCGGTCTCATCGCTCCCGATTTCGGCGGTGAATGCCTACCTGGCCCGCCAATACGTGCCCGAAAACACGGTCCTCGCGGTTGCCGGCAACGTGAATCACGAAGAAGTCGTGGCGGCGGCAGAACGGTGGCTCGGCGCTGTCCCGAAACAGGCCCCAGGCGCCTGGTACCCGGCCACCGCGAGAAACGGGACCGTGCGCTTCGCCCTCCGCCAGAAGGAGACGGAGCAGGCACACATCTGCCTCGCTTACCCGAGCGTCTCGCTCAGCGACCCGGACCGGTACGCGGTGGACTTGTTGAGCACGGTGCTCGGCGAAGGGATGTCGAGCCGGCTGTTCCTCGAACTCCGTGAAGAACGTGCGCTCGTATACGACATCCACAGCTACCCGAGCGAATTCCGCGACACCGGGTCGTTCACGATCTACGCCGGGTGCGATCCTTCAAACGCTCGCGTGACGGTCGAGGCGGTGCTTGAAGAGACCTATGGCCTCTTGAAGGGGTTGCCGGCGGCGGAGTTGCGAAAGGCGAAGGAGATGGCCAAGGGCCGGATCCAGTTAAGGATGGAAGACACGCGTTCGGTTGCCGGATGGATTGGTTCGCAGGAGTTGCTGCTGGGCCGGGTGCAGACCGTGGACGAGGTGGTCGAACAGATCGAGGCGGTCGAGTATGACCAGCTGATGGCGGTTGCGAAGCGCATCCTCTCGCCGGACCAGGCAACGATGGCGATCGTCGGCCCCTTTTCCGACGAAACTGAGTTCACCAGGGCACTGGGCGTCTAGACTCTTCCTGTGGCACAGGCGTACTTCGGCAAGCCGTTCAAGACGTTCGTTTCCGGTGGGGCGCACGTCGCGGTGTACCTTGTCCCGGTCTATGAAGGCCGGCTGGTGGTATTCGATGTGGCGGCGAGCGCTGCCCGCGGCCGCTGGTTGCCCTGGGACATCCTGGAGTTCGGCGGCAACCCTTACGAGGCTGCGGCTGCGCTCGCGGATGACTGGTGCGACGGGGCTGTCTCGGACCTCACGCTGGCTGACGCGATGTCCTTCCCGTTCGAGGAGGGGAGCTGGGAACTGGCGCTGGTGTTCCGGGCCGAGCTCACCGCGATCCCGGCAGGCGACGCCGCCCGCAGCACCTTTGTCTATGACCCGGGGGAGTTTGATGCGATCGGGAACTTCGACCCGGTTGACCTCGAGCGCTGGGCCTTGCGGGGACTGCCGGCGCCGGAAGCGCCGCCAGGCGGTGGGGTCAGTGACAATCTGGTTTTCTGAGTACCTTCGTCCTACGAGGTGCGGCGCTCGTGGACCACGACGTGTATCGGGCGGCCGCCAACCGTCGCGGCATCGAGGGCGATCCCGAGATCGGCGTAGTGCTCGCCGCGGTCGCCGCACATCAGGATCCAACCATCAGCCTTCGGGAAGAGGTGGACGGTGCGGGGCGCCAGGCGGGTTTGGACCCGCATGAGCCCGCCGGAAGGCGCGTGAAGGTGCCGCGGGATAGGATGCACCTATGTCTGAACCTGACCCCGATAGCTACGGTCTTCCAGCCCCGCCCGCCAGCCCAGGCACGCCACAGTGGGGCAAGAAGCCCCCGAGCAACGGCGAGCGGGTGTTCCTCTCCGGCCCGCAGGACCGGGGCAACGAACTGTTGCGCACCCTTCGCATCGGATGGGAGTTCTTGCGCGGATTCCGCAAGCTCCACTGGGTCGGGCCATGCGTGACGGTCTTTGGGTCGGCGCGCTTCTCTGAAGGTCACCCGTACTACGCGATGGGGAGGGAGCTCGGCGCCGAACTCGCGCAGGCCGGTTTTACGGTGATGACGGGCGGCGGCCCCGGGCTGATGGAGGCCGCGAACCGGGGCGCGATGGAGTCCGGCGGCCGCTCGGTCGGGTGCAACATCGAACTCCCGATGGAGCAGGCGCCGAACAAGTACCTCGATACCTTCGTGGAGTTCCGCTACTTCTTCGTGCGGAAGGTCATGCTGGCAAAGTACTCCTATGCCTTCGTGGCGCTCCCCGGCGGGTTCGGCACCCTGGATGAGCTATTCGAGATCTCGACGCTCATCCAGACAGGGAAGATCCGGAATTACCCATGCGTCCTCATTGGCCAGGATTACTGGCAGCCGCTGATAGCCTTCCTGCGAGATCGGTTGCTGGCGATGGGGACGATCGAAGCTGATGACATTGCTCGACTCTACGTGACCGACTCGCCAGCGGAGGCGGCTGCACGCATCCAGGCCACCGCGATGAAGTCGTTCGGGCTGAAGTACGCGGCTCCGCCGAAGAAGCGCCGCATCCTCTTCGAGTGACTTTCCGCCTCAGGTGAGGTGCCAGTCCTCGCCGAACTCGAACGCCGCGAGCTTCGCTGCGAGTCCTCGGGAGGCGTCGTTCGACCACTCCGTGCTGTAGAACGCGAGCCGTCCGGTTGATTGGACTGCCGCCCCCCACGCCCGGACGGCTTCCAGCGCGAGCCCCTGCCCGCGATAGTCGGAGGCGGTCTCGACGCCGCCGGCGGCGGCTTCGGCGGAGAGACGTGAGCTGTAGCAGACCGACACGACCGTGCCATCGCGGATGATCCCGAAGTACGGAGCCTGCTCGTCGTGCCTCCAGCCGCGCGCGACCAGGTCGGGATGGAGCGGTGTCGCGGCGGTGACCGGCACGACCTCCGGATGGAACGATGTCTGCGTGGGGAGGATGAAGGCGGGGCCCCGGTATTCCGTAAGAATCTCGCTGTGCGCGGCCACCTTTTCTCGAAGTTCGCCTTCGCCCCTGCACGCGAGCCACGACCGCGTGACCAACTCGGGCAGGTCGGACCTTGTCCGCAAGACCCTCCCACCGGAGCCAGAACCACGGTAGACCCGAGGCGCGGTTCGTCCACCGCGCTCGTTGACTGTCCTGAGCCTTCCTCGGGCGTCGAGGACGAACAGCGTTCGGAGGTGAATGTGAAGGAGATCTCGGATGGGGGGCAGTTCGCCAGTCACAATTCTCAGTATCGACCTTGCACGCGGCTTGCATCCATATGTCCGTGCTATACAGTCAGCGGCCACTCACCGAAATCGCGTGGAGGTCTCCCGAAGTGTTCGATGCCATCGTTGTCGGCGCGCGTTGCGCCGGATCGCCCACCGCCATGCTGCTCGCCCGGATGGGCTACGGGGTCCTGCTTGTCGACCGCGCGACCTTCCCGAGCGATACGCTCTCGACCCACTACATCACGCCGGACGGCACTGCCAGGTTGAAGGAATGGGGGCTGTTCGAACGTGTCCTCGCTACCGGAGTGGAACCCTACCGCGGCATCGCGCGGTCGATTCAGGGATTCTCCATCCCGCCTGACAGAAGCGAGCCGGAAGCCATCGCTCCTCGACGCACCGTGCTCGACAAGATCCTCGTGGATGCCGCGCGGGAAGCGGGCGCGGAGGTGCGCGAAGGCGTTTCTGTGGACGGACTCATCGTTGAGGACGGAAGCGTCGCCGGAATTCGCGCCCACAGGGGGGAGGACGCCTTCGAGGAGCGGGCACGGATCGTCATCGGCGCTGACGGCCGAGAGTCGTTCGTGGCGCGCCAGGTGAACGCGCCCGAATACAACGAGGGCGGGGGCACGACCGCCGGTTACTACACCTACTTCAGGGGCTTCACCCACGACGGTCCGGAACTCTACCTCAACGACGGCGCCGCCCATTTCGTATTCCCCACGAACGATGGAGAGGTGTGCGTCGGCGTGGAGTTTGTGGCGGAACGGTTCAAGGAGTTCCGCGGAGATGTCGAAGGGAACTTCCGGGCCGACCTGGAGACGTTTGGGCCACTCGCCGAACGATTCCGGCGAGCCGAGCGGACGAGCCGAATCTTCGGCCTGGCTCCCCACAAGGGCTTCTATCGGAAGCCGTTCGGCCCGGGGTGGGCGCTCGTGGGCGATGCCGGCTACTACCGGGACCCACTGCTGGGGCAAGGGATCAACGACGCCTTCCGCGATGCGGAGGGCCTCACAGAAGCCCTTGGCGCCGTCCTCGCCGGCAGGGAGACGTTCGAGGTCGCGTTGGGCGCCTACGAGACGGCGCGCAACGAGGCGACCTTCATGCTCTACGGCCTGACGAACCTGCTCTGCCAGGACCTCAATCCTTCTCCCGAAGTGCTGCAAATGATGATGAGCGGCCCCCGGCTCCTGCCCCTGCGGGGTGACCGCTGCAGGCAGCCGGTGGCACACTGGGCCGATGGACCTGCGCGTCGCCCACCTCTACCCGGACGTCATGAATATCTATGGGGACCGCGGCAACGTGATCGCGTTGCGCTACCGCTGCGAGTCCCGCGGCATCGGGTTCTCGTTGACTGAGGTGAACATCGGCGACTCATTCGACCCGGCAGCGTTCGACCTCGTCCTGATCGGCGGAGGCCAGGACAGGGAGCAGCGCCGCATTGCCGATGACCTGGCGAGGCGCGGCGAAGGGATCCGGATGGCGATCGAGGACGGGTTGCCCGCGCTGGTGGTCTGCGGCGGATTTCAACTCTTCGGGCGCCGCTACATCGACCAGGCCGGCGAAATCATCCCAGGGATTGGCGTCTTCGACCTCGAAACGCGGCACCCGGGTCCGGTGGCCGATCGCTGTATCGGCGACGTGGTCATCGAAACGGCCGAGGGCGAAGTGGTGGGATTCGAGAACCACGGTGGCCGCACCTATCTCGCCCCCGGGCAAGCGCACTTTGGGAAGGTGCGCTACGGGGCGGGGAACAACAACGGAGACCGCACCGAAGGAGCCCGCCATAAGAACGCGATCGGCACCTACCTGCACGGCAGCCTCCTGCCCAAGAACCCCGCGCTCGCAGATGCACTCATCGTCGCGGGCCTTCGCCGCCGGTACGGCCCTGGTGTCGGGCTCGAGCCACTGGAAGACACCGCAGAAACCGGCGCCCACGCTAATGCGGTCAGGATCACCGAAAAGCGCCGGAGTTGACACACAGTGCTAAAGTGTGAAAGTGTGTTCGCACAGGAGAAACAAAATGAGCGCGAGACTAACGGTCGTCCTCGATGACGAAGACCTCTACCGCCGGCTGAAAGTGAAGGCTGCCGTAGATGGCGTCCCGATGAAAGACCTGGTCGAGGCGGGGCTCCGGCATCTCCTCGGCGAGCCGGCGAAAGTGAAGCCCGAACCCAAGCAGTTCGACTGGGAGCGTTACGAGGCACTCATCGAACAGTTCCGTAAGGAAGACCAGGAGCTCGGGGACGAAGCATCCTATCCAACGGACCTCTCGGACGTGAAACACCACCTCTACGGCTACCCGAAGGCTGCCGAACGCCGGACGCTTCACGTCGCGGAAGACCGCGAGGAGTACGACTCCCATTGAAGGTTTTCATGGATGCCAGCGCACTGGTCCCGCTCGCGCTGGAGCGGGACCAGTGGTTCCTCTCCGTGCGGCGGAACTTGAGAGCGCTGCGAGAGAGCGGGACGCCTGAACTCGTGACCAGCAACTGGACGTATTACGAAGCGCTCGCCCTGTGCCGGCGCAGCGGGATGCACACGGTCAGCAAGCTTCGCCGGATCGTTGAGGCCGAGGTCACGGCTGTCCGTGTCGATGAAGTGGCGGAGGCGGAAGCGCTCCGCCGCTTTCTTGGCTGGCACGACAAGACAGCTTCGGTCGTTGACCACGCGAACCTGCTTGTTGCGCTCGAACTTGGCTGTGCGGCCATCCTCACCTTCGACGAGGACTTCGTCCCCATCGCGAACGGGACGGGCCTCCGAGTCCTGCGTTAGTCGTCGACGACTGCGTCAACCTCGATCTCGATGAGCATGCCTGGGGCCATGAGCGCGCTCACCTGGACCATCGTTGCCGCGGGTTTGATGTCGCGGAAGGACTCTCCGTGGGCCTTGCTGAACTCTTCCCAGCGGCGGATGTCGGTCACGAACATGCGCGTGCGCACGACGTGGCGCATTCCCGCCCCGGCCTGGTGAAGCGCCCGCTCGATGATTTCGAAGCAGCGTTTCGCCTGGAGATAGCCGTCGTCGCCGCCGAAGATGGCGCCGTCAGGCTCTGCCGCCGTCGTCCCGGCGACGAAGACGGAATCTCCGACGCGGACGGCGCGCGAGTATCCAACCACGTCTTCCCAGGGGCCTCCCGAAGAAATGAGCCTTCGTGTCATGGTTGCCTTCCCTTCACTCGTCTTCCCAGAGGCCGCCCTGCTGGGCCGGGGGAGCGGACTGATCCGGGAGGGGGATCCCGAGATGCGCATACGCGGCGGCCGTCGCAATGCGCCCCCTCGGTGTCCGGTTGAGGAAGCCGCATTGCAAGAGGAACGGTTCGTAGACGTCCATGATGGTGTCGGATTCCTCGGAGATGGCGGCAGCGATGGTTTCGAGGCCGACGGGCCCGCCGCCGAACTTCTCGATGATGCACCGGAGGACCGCGCGGTCGGCGTCGTCCAGTCCCAGGTCATCGACATCGAGCTTCGCCAGGGCGGCTCTCGTGGACTCGAGTGTCACCACGCCGCCGTTGCGCACTTCGGCGAAATCGCGCACCCGGCGGAGCAGTCGGTTCGCGATGCGGGGAGTACCCCGGGAACGCCGGGCGATCTCCATGGCCGAATCCTCTGGCACATTGGTGCCCAGGATTTCGGCCGAGCGCTTGACGATCGTTGTGAGAGTTGCCGCGTCATAGAAGTCCAGGCGGAAAACCGATCCAAAGCGGTCGCGGAGGGGCGCGCTGATCATGGCGTAGCGCGTCGTGGCGCCGATGAGGGTGAAGCGTGGCATTGCCAGGCGTACGGTGCGGGCCCCCGGCCCCTTGCCGATGACCAGGTCCAGGGCGAAGTCTTCCATTGCCGGATAGAGGATCTCTTCAACGGCGCGCGAGAGCCGGTGGATCTCATCGATAAAGAGGATGTCGTGTTCCTTGAGACCGGTAAGGATGGCGGCGAGATCTCCCGGACGCTCGAACGCGGGACCGCTCGTCGTCCGGATGGCCACGCCCATCTCGTTGGCGATGATGTTGGCGATGGTGGTCTTGCCGAGGCCGGGGGGGCCGTAAAGCAGGAGGTGATCGAGCGCTTCGCCGCGGCCCTGGGCCGCCTGGATGGCGATACTCACGTTCTCCTTGATCCGATCCTGTCCGGGAAATTCGGTAAGGGATCGGGGCCGCAGGGAGCGTTCGTCGCCGTCATCGGCATCCAGATCGGCGGCCACGATGCGTCCGTCATCGGTCACCACGGGAGTATACCGCACGGATGTTCTAGGGGGCGGGGTCGGCTCCGATGGCGTTGCGGACCACGCTTCTGAGCGTGGCCAGGTCGTATGGCTTCTGGATGAAGCCGGAAAGCCCGCTGCCGCCGAACCTGTCGGTTGCGTCCTGCTCGGCGTAGCCGCTCATGAGGATGACTCGGGCGTCTGGCCGCTCTTTCCGGATCTCGCCGAAAGCGGCCTCTCCGTTCATGCGGGGCATGGTCATGTCGAGAAGGACGCAGGCGATTTCGGGGTGTTGCCGGAATATTTCGACTCCCTCGATTCCGTCGGCCGCTTCGAGGACATCGAAGCCGAAGGATTTCAGCGCTCTGGCTGTGACGTTGCGTACGGTGGGTTCGTCATCGACAACGAGCACGGTGCCAGACCCGCGCCAGGGTGCGGGCTGCAGCACCGGGGGATGCGGCGACGCAGACTCGGCGCTCGCGGGGAAGAGCAGGCGGAAAGCCGTCCCTTTGCCGGTTTCGGTCTCGACTTTGATAGCGCCGCGGTGTCCGCGCATGATCCCGAGGGTGGCGGCCAACCCAAGCCCCCTCCCGGTGAACTTCGTGGTGAAGAACGGATCGAAGATCCTGGCGAGTGTCTCAGCTTCCATGCCGGACCCGGTGTCTTCGACTTCGAGTGACACGTAGCGGCCGGCGGGCAGGTCGGGCGAGAGGTACGTTCCGGCGAGTAGCGCGCGGGTGGCTTCGACGGTCGATGTGGTGATTGAGATGACGCCGTGGGCGCTGCCGATCGCATCGCTCGCGTTGACGACGAGGTTCATGACGACCTGGCGGAGCTGCGTCGCATCGCCCTGGACGAGGGGGAGGTCGCTGGCGAGGTGCAGGCGAAGGTCGATCGCCTTGCCAATGGATACGCGCAGGAGGTGGGTCATTTCCTGGACGACGGCGCTGAGGTCGATGTCCTGGATGAGGAAGTTCCCCTTCCCCGAATACGCGAGCATCTGGCGGGCGAGTTCCGCGGCCCGTTGGCCGGCGAGCTCGATCGCTTCGATCGTGGGCCGGGCCGGCGAGTTCGCCGGGAGTCCCGCGAGGGCGAGGCCAGCGTTGCCGAGGATCCCGACGAGCAAGTTGTTGAAGTCGTGGGCGATGCCGCCGGCGAGCACCGCCAAAGATTCAAGTTTCTGTGCCTGGAGGAGTGCCTCGCTGCTGCGCTTGCGGTCCGTGATGTCGCGGCTCGTGATGACGACGCCGCGGATTGAGCCGTCTTCGAGCCGGACAGGGCCGTAGCTCACGTCGAACCAGGCGGAGTTGCCGCCCAGCCGTGTGTGCCGTTCGAAGGCGATCGTCTCGCCGCGGAGGGCGGCGGCGAATTTTGCATCGACATCGGGAGCGTCCTCAGCGGGGACGAAATCGCGGAACTTGCCCTCCAGCACTCGGTCTGGCCGGCCGAGGCGCCAGGCCAGGCGTGCCGCGGGGTTGGCGTTGATGATCGTTCCTTCTGTGTCGAGGAGGAGGATCTGGTCACGCGAAGTGGAGAAGACGGCGTCCAGGTCGGCTGCCTTCTCCCGGAAGGCAGCCTCGGTCCGGCGCTGCTCGGTGACGTCGGTGGCGGTGCTGCCGGCGCCGATGATGTTTCCCGCGCTATCCCGGAGAGGGAAGGCAGAGACGATGATGTCGATGGTGTGACCGTCTTTGTGTTTCCGCCTGGTGGGGACTCCAACGTAACCCTCGCCTGCGAGCAGGCCTTCGAAGCGTCTCAGCGTTTCGTTCACCACTTGCTCGTCGTCGGTGTAGAGCATGGACGCTGGCTGTCCGATTACTTCCTCGGCGGTATAGCCGTACACCCGCGTCGCCCCGGGGCTCCACGAAGTGATAATCCCCTGCAGGTCAACTGCCTGGATGGCGTCGTTGGCCGACTGGACGATGATCGCCAGGCGTTCGGCGCGCTCCCGGGAAGCCCGCTCTTCTTCAGCGAGACGGACAGATGCGGTGATGTCGCGGGAACTTCCGATGATCTGCACGCAGCGACCCTCGGCATCGAACACCGGAGACATGGTTGTCTGTACGTGCGGTCGGTCACCGTAGGAAACCACCTCCTCGTAGGTGATCGGGGCGCCCGCGGTGATCGCCTGGCGGTAGTGCTCGAGTGCGGCCGGGACTATCCAGCGCGGGAGGGCTTTCTCCACCGGGAGGCCAGTGACGCGCTCGGCTGAGAGCCCGGTGAGCCGTTCGAATGCGGAGTTGACCATCGCGACGCGGAAGGTCTGCCCGTTGGGAGATTCTTCGATATCGAGGGCGAACATGCCGTCAGTGGTGTTTTCGATGACTGCGCGATGGTGTGCCGTTGCCCGGCGCAGGGCCTCCTCCGCGGCCTTCCGTTCCGAGATATCACGGCTGGTTGCCGCGGCCGCAACCACTTCGCCGGATGCGTCGCGCACGGGATGGTAGGCGTGTTCCCACCAGCTCACCTCGCCCGTCTTCGGGTCTGTTAACTGGAGTTCGACGACCGGGTGTTCGTCGCGGAACGCGCGGGAGATGTTCTCTCGGAAGCCAGCCCAGCGCTCGCGCGGGATGTACTCTTCCATCGCGTGGCCGGTCTCCGGCGGCGAACCACCGAACTTCTTAACGCGTTCGAGAGCGATCGGGTTGCCCATGATGAACCGAAGTTCGTCGTCGACGAGCATCAGTGCTTCGTTCATGGAGGAGAAGACGGCCTGGAGCGCGGCCTCGCGCTCGGCGAGCTCTCGCCCCAGCCGGCGCGCCTCGGTGATGTCGCGCGCGATGACGCTGACGGCATAGATGCGATCAGCGTCGTCCCGGACCGGGTTGAACGTGAACTCGTACCACGCTTGGCCCGTGTCCTTGCGGAAGAGGGCCGACGTGATGGTGGTCCGCTCGCCGCCGAGCGCCCGGCGGCAGTTCTCCTGGAACCCGTCCCAGTCGCGTTCGGCAACCCACGGACGAAGGTAATCACCTGGGAGCGGGGCCGAGCCGTACGCGGCGATCGCGCCTTCGTTGCTCGCATGGTTCGCAACGATGAGGGTCAGGTCTGGGGCGATGACCAGGATGCCTTCGGAGGTACTCTCGAAAACCGCCTTCAGCTGAGCTCTCGCCTGGTCGAGTTCCAGTTGTTGGCGCTTCCGTTCCGTGATGTTACGGAGTGTGACGGCGATCCCGTCGCCGAGCCGCACCACCGTCTGGTGTACCCACTCCGCGGAAATTCTTGGCGAGGTCAGGTGCGCTTCCGCGTCGAGCGGCTCACCCGAATCAACCACGTCCACATACGCATCGAAGAACCCGCGGGAGCTGATCGCCGGGAGCAACTCGCGAATCAGACCGCCAATGGCGACATCCCGGGGGATTGTCAGGAGCCGCTCGGCCGCGGGGTTCATGTCGACGAACCGGAAATCGACGATCGCTCCACGCTCATCGCGGACCGAGTGCAGGATGGCGAACGCTTCGAGGCTTGACTCGGATGCGGCCCGGTAGCGCTCTTCCGATGCCTTGAGAGCCTCTTCGCTGGCGATGCGCTCGGTGAGGTCGATGCACACACCGACGGCGCCAATCGCGACTCCGCCCGAGTCACGGAGGGTCGAGGCGGCGATGTGGGCGGGAAACGCCGTCCCATCGGCGCGGATGAGGGTGGTTTCGCGCGAGCGGGGCCCGAGCCCGCCTTCGGCGCGGAGCGATCCGAGCGCCCGTGCGGCGCGCTCCTCCGGGAGGATGCGATCGATGACGGGCCTGCCGACGGCCTCGGCGGCGGGGATGCCGAACATCGCCGCCGCGCCCCGGTTCCAGAAGAGGACGACGCCATCGCTATCGACGGCGAATGCGGCAGCCTGCAGGTTCTCGAGAACTTCGGCCCGGAACGTCAGGCCGAGTTCCATCTCTCGACGCGCGGTCACATCGCGGGCGATGCCCTGAACCCCGCTCGGCCGGCCATTTTCGACGAGCAGTCGACTGCTGACTTCCACCCAGCGCGGCCGGCCATCGGCATGGAGGATTTGCAGCTCATAGACGGAGGACTCTGACTCGCCGGCGAGCTTGGAGCCGGCATGCGCCATCGCGAGTTCCGCGTACTCCGGGGGCAGCAACTCGGAGAGATGTTTGCCCATGAGCTGTTCGCGCGGCACCCCGGTGAGCCGCTCGGCGGCCGCGTTGGCCGAAGTGAAGCGGCCCTCGAAGTCGATCGTGTAGATGACGTCGTTCGCCTGTTCGATGCGTTGGGCGGCCGCTTCGGCCACGGCTGCGTAGACACCCTTGCGCGCCCAGAGCGTGGCGCGAAAGACGATCGACTCTTCATTCCCGGCAACGTAGAACTCGTCCATGCCTGCCCGGAGCCCGGCTTCGACTGCCTGGGCCGAAAGGTCACTGATCCCGGCAAAGCAATACGGGCGTGGCGCTTCCGCGGGGATGAGGGCCGCGAGAATGGCCGGCCACGATCCGACAGGGAAGCCATCCAGAGCGAGCGCATCCATGCCCTCGGGGATGGGAAGCCCGGGAGGGAAGGCGCGCGCATCGAAGCCGGAGGCGCGAAGCGCCCGGCTGAGCCGCTCCGCAGTCTCCATCTCGGCAGCGACGATGGCGATGTTCACAGGTGGCCCGGGGACCTCTTCTCATGGCCAGTCGCCCGGTCGGGCGCCGGCGCCGGTCCGGACAGTTTAGTAGGCGATTATCCGTGATTACTCTAGGTGGAAACCCCAATTCGGCCGTGCGCGGTGGTGTCGCGCCCGCCGGTCGTGGCCGTCAGGGGAGGGCGGTCCGACCGCGGCGGCGGCCCATGCTCCCGGTGCTGAAGGGATAGGCCACAAGGTTCACGTGCCGTCGGTTTTCCAACATCCGCTGCAGCCGTTTCAGGCTCTGGTTCACGAGCGGACGGTGGTACGGTCGCCGCACTTCCAGGAGCGGGATCATGACGGTCACTTCGTGGGGGGCGCGCTTGAGGCGATCGTCAACATAGCGAGCGATTGGGTCTGACGCGTTCCGGAAGGGCGAGGCGATGACAACAAGCGGGATGGATGGGAACTGGCGGCTCCAGCGCTGCTCCACGGTGGATGGGGCATCCGGGTCCACGATGACGTGGACAGCCACCACCTCGCGTGAGCGCTCGCAGGCCGCACCCAGCGTCATGACCGTTGCGAGGTTGATGTCTTCGACCGGGACGATGATCGGCACGCGGGACTCGCCGTTTGGCCGCATATCGAGCTGGGCGTCCGGCGATACATAGAGCTGGCGCTGGAGTCGCTTGTAGAAGCGGCCGATCCACCAGAGTCCGGCTGTGAAGAGGGGGATCGCGACGACCACGATCCAGCCGCCTTCCCCGAACTTCGTCACCATGATGATGACGAAGACGATGCCCGTGACGACGCCGCCAAAGCCGTTGATCACGGCTGACCGCTTCCATCCGGGCGTCTTCCGTTTGAACCAGAGGGCGACCATGCCCGCCTGGGCAAGCGTGAAGCAGAGGAACACCCCGAGGGCGTACAGCGGGATGAGCTGCGTGGTGGTGGCGTTGAAGATCACCAGGAGCAGGGCCGCGAACCCGGTCAGCGCGGCGATGCCGTAGCTGAAGACGAGGCGGTTGCCGCGGGCGTGGAAGACGCGGGGCATGTAGCCATCACGCGCGAGGATGGCCGCCAGGATGGGGAAGCCGTTGTAGGCCGTGTTGGCGGCGAGGAAGAGGATGCCCGCCGTGAATCCCTGGAGGAGGTAGTACAGGAGGTTTCGCCCGAAGACCTCTTCGCCCACCTGGGACATGACGGTCTCTTTGTCGCCGTGTTCGAAAATGATGCCGTAATGGCGGGCGAGAATCGTTGTCCCAAGGAACAGGAACCCGAGGAGGAACGCCATCGAAACCATGGTCGCGATCGCGTTCTTCCACTCGGGCGGCTTGAACGATGAAACGCCGTTGGAGATGGCCTCGACACCGGTCAGTGCTGCGCAGCCGGCCGAGAACGCCCGGAGGACGAGGAAGAGTGTGAGCGCGTGGGTGGCGTCCTCGGCAGCCTCTTTCGGCTCGCCCGTCCTCAGGATGTTCGGGTCGTCGCTCGCGAAGACCGGGCCATGCCGATGACGATCGTGCCCGCGAGGATGAAGACGAAGCCGTAGGTCGGGATCGAGAACAGCGTGCCGGATTCGCGAATACCCCGCAGGTTACCGAGCGCGATGAGGGCGATGAGGCCAACCGCGATTGGCACGCGGGCGCTATCGACATCCGGGGCGGCTGAGACGATCGCTTCGACGCAGGCGGCGATACTCACCGCCGCGGTCAGGGTGTAGTCGATGAGCAGTGATGCAGCTGCGATCAGTCCGGCAATCACGCCCAGGTTCTCCAGCGCGACGGTATAGGCGCCTCCACCGGAGGGGTACGCCTTGATCAATTGGCTGTACGAAACCACGACGATGCCCAGCAGCGCCGTGATGGCCAGGGCAATGGGGAGGGAGAGGTGGATCGCGGAGGTCCCGGCGATAACGAGGACCAGGAGGATCTCCTGGGTCGCATAGGCCGTGGATGAGAGCGCATCGGAGGAGAAGATGGCGAGCGCGACCTTCTTGCTCAGGCGCTCCTCAGCGAGCCGCTTGCTGTTCATCGACGTGCCGATAAGGGAGTCCTTGAAGTTGGCCAGGCGGCCGCCCCAGCCGCGACGCCGTTCGGCGAACTCCGTGGCCTCGAAGTGCCCGGATTCAAGCTCGACGATGCCGGCGTGGGGGAACTCGACCCGGTAGCGGGTGACCCGGCCTTCTTTATCGGCGACTGGTGTGTACTGTGGGCCCGAACCAGGCGACGGCATTGGCGTAGGTTACTCTCGCGGCGGTTATGGTCTGCAATTCGTTCGAGTTCTGGCGGCCCGGCGCTACCCGACTGGCGGCGATTCCGGCCCGGTGGTAGAAGAGTTCACGGAGAACTCCTTGGCCGCAACCGACTCACGAAACGATGCCTACATCCGCGATCTGCCGCTCCTCGCACGTCTCCCGATGAGCGATCTCAAGGCGCTGGCTTCGCGCGGGCGGGTTCGCCGATTCACCTCCGGCGCCACGATCTTCCATGAAGGCGACCCGGGCGACGCGATCTACGTGGTGGTCGAAGGCCGCATCCGCATGAGCCGGCTCTCCGGTTCTGGCTCGGAAGCGACACTCGCCCTGATCGGCCCGGGAGACTGCACCGGCGAGCTGGCGCTGTTCGACGGGCGGCCCCGCTCGGCGACTGCGACGGCCATGCAGGCGACCCGGACGTTCGTCGTCTCGCGTGATGACTTCGTGAACTGGGTGCGGGACCGGCCCGGGGCGGCGCTCGCGCTGCTCGAGACGCTCTCCCTCCGCATTCGCCGGACGAACGACATCGTCACCGACCTGGTCTTCCTGGACCTGGCTCACCGCCTTGCGAAGCACTTGCTCACGCTCGCCGCGGCACACGCCGATGGCCCGAGCTCGCGCCGCCCCCGCCTCCAGGTTACCCAGGCCGAGCTTGCATCGATGCTCGGAGTGAGCCGCGAGAGCGTGAACAAGCAACTGAACCAGTTTGCCCGCGACGGCTGGATCACCCTCTCGCGCGGGGCAGTCATCATCGATGATGCAGGTGCCCTGCGGACCTTTGCCTGACGCCGGGCAATCGCGGACCTCAATCGACAACCCAGCCTCCCGGCTCCAGAATCTCCGCACACCCGGAGGTAGACCCCATGCGCTTTGGCTTTTGGCCCGGCCCGAACAACTCCTGGAGCGATACGCTCGCCCTTGCCAGGCACGCCGAGACCGCCGGCTGGCACGGCATCTGGTACGCCGACCACTTCATGCCCAACGCGGAAGACACGAGCGGCCCCACCTCCGAATGCTGGACGACCCTCGCTGCGCTCGCGGTCGCTGTCCCCCGCGTGCGCATCGGCGCGCTGGTCACCGGGAACACCTACCGCCACCCGGCCGTGCTCGCCAAGATGGCCGCGAACGTCGACAACATCTCGGGCGGGCGCTGCGTCCTCGGCCTCGGGGCAGGCTGGCAGGAGAACGAGCACAGGGCCTACGGGATCAACTTCTCGACGCTCGGCGGACGCATGAATCGCTTCGAAGAGGCCTGCGAGGTGGTTACGGGGCTCTTCACGAATGCCCAGACCAACTTCACCGGTAAGCACTACCAGCTCACGGACGCGCCCCTCGCACCCAAGCCCGTCCAGCAGCCGCTTCCGCTCCTGATCGGCGGCGGCGGCGAACAGCGGACCCTGCGCATCGCAGCGAAGTACGCGAACGAGTGGAATGTCTGGGGCACGCCCGAACTCCTCGCGCGGAAAGGCGCGATCCTCGACCGTTACTGCGAGGAGCTGGGGCGCGACCCAAGATCCATCAAGCATTCGACCCAGGGGATGCTCGTCCTCACCGATGACGCCGCCGCGGTGGAGCGCATGAAGGCTTCCGGACGGCCGGTTATCGGCGGCGACGGGCCCGGAGTCCGCGCGACCATCGAGCAGTACGCCGAGGCCGGAGTCGACGAGGTGATCATCCCCGACTTCAACCTGGGCGCCACGGTCGAGGCGAAGACCGCCGTGATGGACCGCTTCGCGCGCGAGGTCATGAGCTACTTCAAGTAGCATCGCCAGGTGCCCGGATTCCTCCATGCTGCTCACCAGGCGCGAGAGACGCTCGGCCAACTCGAGCTGGTCTCGTGGCTGGCGATCGGCTTGGGCGTCGGGGTTCTGGTGCTCACCTGGGGCAAAGTCATCGCATGGCTGCGCGATCCCGGCTCTCCCGGGCCGTCGCTGCGCCGCTGGGGAGCCGATTCGGCGGGCTGGTACTTCGAGATAGCCAATCCCGGCCGAGGGGAATGGTCTGTTGTTGACTCCGCGGGGACGGCCCACGAGCTTGCGGCTGACCCCGGGGATCGCTTCTTCCGCGTACTCGCCGGAACGCCGCCGCCGGTGGCATTGCGCTCGAGCGACGGGTTCGACCTCACCCTTTAGGGGGAGGGGGATCCCCTCCAATTTGGACGCGAGCGGGATTGCCCGGTTGCGCTAGGATGCGTGCTCGGGGAGGCCGCTGCGGATGTTGCCACGGATCCAGTACGCGCCAACCTCAGACGGAGCTTCCATTGCTTTCTGGGCGCTCGGCGATGGCGTGCCCATCGTCCTGATGTATCCCCCCGGCTTCAGCAATATCCAGTTCGAATGGGACATCCCCGAATTCCGCGCCACCTATGAGAATGTCGCCGAATGGGCGACGGTAATCCGGTTCGACCAGCGGAACCACGGCCTCTCAGAGCGCGGGCTCGCCGGGGTCTCGCTCGACTCCTACGAGCATGACCTCATGGGTGTCCTCGACCGGCTGGAGATCCAGCGTGCGCACCTGTTCGCCGCGAACGATGCCGGTAAGGTCGCCCTGGTTTTCGCCGTGAAACACCCGGACCGCGTCGCGTCGCTCTCCCTCTTCCGCACGAATGCTGGCCCGGCCACTTCGGCGCCCTCGCCCGGCTGGACCTCGCTTGTCCCGCTGATCAGGCACGATTGGCACCTCTTCACCAACCTGATGGCGACGGCACTCAACGGTCTCGACGACGGCGAGCAAACCTCCCGGATCGCGCAGTTCATCCGCGAAAGCGTGACCGCCGCGGAGTTCGAGTCGGCAGGTTCGGCGTTGGCGGCCATCGATGTCCAGGGGGTGTTACCGGAGGTGAAGGTACCGGTCCTCGTGATGCACCGCATGGACACGCCGTTCTTTCGAATCGATACCGCGCGGCAACTGGTCTCGACGATCGCCGATGCGCGCCTTTCGGTGCTGCCGGGGAAGTCGCCAATTGCCTGGGACAACGCCGTCGTTGAGGCGGTCCGCGCTTTCGTCCTCGAAGTCGCGGCGGCCGAGAACCGGGCCCGCTTCGGCCTGCGTAGCGGCAACGCCTTCCGCACGATCCTGTTCACCGATATCGAACAGCACGGCGACCTCCTTCGCCGGCTCGGCGATGCGGGCGGCCGCCGGCTCTTGCGCGAGCACGAGCGCATCACCCGCGACGCACTCCGCGCCCACGGAGGCAGCGAGGTCAAGTCCATGGGCGATGGGTTCCTCGCGTCCTTCGGTTCTGCCCAGCGTGCGCTGGAGTGCGCGACCACCCTCCAACGCGCCCTCCGCGAGGAGCTCGGCACCGAAACGGAGGGGCTGCCGAACGGCCTCCGTGTGCGGGTCGGAATCAACGCCGGCGAACCCATAGCGGAGGACGACGACCTCTTCGGCACTGCGGTCATCGCGGCCGCGCGAATCGCTGCACTTGCCGAAGGTGGCGAAATCCTGGTCGCCAACGTGGTACGCGAACTCGTGGCGGGCAAGGGGTTCTTGTTCAACGACCGGGGCGAACAACCACTCCGCGGCCTGGAAGATCCCGTGCGCGTCTGGGAACTCCGCTGGTAGCCTTCACCACGCCTTTCGCATGCTTACCCTCGTTATTGGCCGCCCTGCTACCGTCTTCTCAGGTATGCGCCGTTTCTCGTTCTTCCTCATAGCGGTCGTCCTCACCGCCCTCGCCTGTTCCGATGCGGGCGATTCGAGCGTCAGCGCGGCCTCCGATGCGAGCATCGACTGGGAGGCCTGCGGCCAGAACGAATGCGGCACGCTTTCCGTCCCCCTCGACTACGCGAAGCCGGATGGCGCAACGATCGAACTGTCGCTCGTCCGCTACAAGGCGCGGGACCCGGAGCGCCGCATCGGTGTCTTGTTGGCGAACCCTGGCGGCCCTGGCGCGTCCGCCAACGACTTCATGCGTATCTGGCGCTCGATCGTCTCCAGCGAACTGCGCGACCGATTCGACTTCGTTTCGTTCGACCCGCGCGGAGTTGGTGATAGTTCGCCGGTGGTTTGCCACGACAACCTCCAGGACCTGGTCGCGGCAGACCCCGACCCGGATACCGAAGCGGAATGGCAGGAAGCGAAGGCGGAATCGAAGGAGTTCGCGGATAACTGCGCGAAGAAGTACGGGGCGGTTCTTCCCCACCTCGGTACGAAGAACGTCGCCCGGGACATGGATGCGATCCGGGTGGCGCTCGGAGAAGAGAAGCTGAACTACGTCGGCTACTCGTATGGCACTTCGCTCGGCGCCGTCTATGCCGACATGTTCCCGGGGCGGATCAGGGCGATGGTCCTCGATGGTGGGACGAACCTCTCGCTCGACTTCGCCGAGGTGAACCTCACCCAGATGATCGGGTTCGAGCGGGCGTTCCAGGCCTACCTGGACAACTGCAAGGAGAAGTCCTGCGCGCTGGCGAAGAACGGCGACCCGCGCACAGCCGTCGAGGCGATCATCGCGAGGGCGGAGCTGAAGCCCATCCCTTCGAAAGACGCCGACCGGCCCGCCGGTCCGGGCGAAGTCCAGCTCGGCATCATCTCGGCGATGTACAGCACCTTCAGCTGGAATTCGCTGACGCAAGCGCTGGTCGCTGCCCAGGGTGGCGATGGGAGCGGCCTGGTGGACCTCACCGACGAGTACCTTCAGCGCGATGGAAGCGGCGACTATCCGAATCTCATCGAAGCCAACGCTGCCGTGAACTACGTCGATCAGGTATGCCCGAAGGACCCGGACGCATACCGCAACCTCGGCGATGAGTTCGCGAAGCAGGCGCCGACGTTCGGGCGGTCGGCCGCAACCGCAGGCCTCACATGCGCCTACTGGCAGGCCGCGCCGGACGCGGTGCGGGCGCCTGAGGCCAAGGGCGCGCCGCCGATCCTGGTCATCGCCACGACGAACGACCCGGCGACTCCGTATGAGTGGGGCAAGGCACTCAGTGAACAGCTCGATTCGGGCGTCCTTGTGACTCATCGTGGCGAAGGCCACACGATTTACGCCCAGGGCAACAAGTGCATCGACAGCCTCGTGAACGCCTATCTCCTGGCTCTGGCGGTTCCTGCCGCGGGCACCACCTGCGGCACGGGGGCCCTCCCGCCGGGCCAATCGGCAACGGCGACGCCATCGAGCCCTCCGACCGAGGGCGCGGGCACGCCTGCCGCCGCCTCGCCGACGGCGTCGCCGCGCGAGTCCCCCCGGCCGCCGGCAACTGGTGACGCCCGGGACGATGGCTCGCTCACGGTTGGCCTGTGGGCGGCCGGCGCGGTGCTCGCCGCGCTCCTGGCGGGAGCACTTACCGTTCTTGTCATCCGGCGGAACTGAGGTGGCCCGTGGCCCTGAGTGATTGACCGCGTAGACTCGGCCTAACCCCACCCGTGGAGGCATCGATTGGCCGAGGCCACGTCTCGAGCTGGGGCGGCGCGCATCTGGCGGCCGCGCACGATCTTCTACGGCTGGTGGATCGTCTTCGCGGGCGGCGGGTTGCAGATGATGGTCGCCGCCCTGATGGGCCAGGCCTACGGCGCCTATGTCGTCCTTCTCCGCGATGATTTCGGCTGGAGCAAGACGAGCCTCGCGGCCGCCTCATCCCTGCGGGAGGCGGAGAGCGGCATCCTTGGCCCGCTTCACGGGTTCATGCTCGATCGCTTCGGGCCGCGCGCAGTCTCGCGCCTTGGCGTGGTGATTCTCGGGATCGGGTTCATGCTTTTCAGCCAGGTGCAGACGCTGTGGACGTTCTACGGCGCGTTCCTCGTGATGGCCGCCGGGGCCAGCATGTGTGGCTTTCTGACTGCCACGACGGCCGCCGTGAACTGGTTCGAACGGCGGCGCGCGACCGCGATCAGCCTGACCTCCGCCGGGTTCGGTCTCGGGGGCATGCTGGTGCCTCTCACCGCGCTTTCGATGGAGAACTTCGGGTGGCGCAATACGGCGATACTCTCAGGTGTCCTGGTGTGGGTGGTGGGCTTGCCGCTCTCGCAGTTGTACCGCCACCGGCCGCAGGACATGGGCCTCGAACCCGACGGCGTCCCGCCCAGGACCCAGGCGACACTCGTCGCGGCCTCGGACGACAGCCCCGGAGGGACCGACTTCACGCTGGGTGAGGCCCTCCGCACCTCGTCCTTCTGGTGGATCGCGCTGGGCCACACGTCCGCGTTGTTCGTCGTCTCGTCGATGGGTGTGCACCTGGTTTCGCATGTGCGGGAGAGCCAGGGCTACAGCCTCGGTCAGGCGTCGACGGTGGTCCTGATGCTCACGTTCGTCTTCATGTGCGGGAACATCAGCGGCGGCCTGCTCGGCGACCGTGTGAACAAAAGGCTGCTCGTGGTGACCTGCATGGCGATGCATTGCATCGGTCTGCTCCTGCTCTCGCATGCCGTGAACTTCTGGATGGTGCTCGCCTTCACGGTCATCCACGGGCTGGCCTGGGGCTGGCGCGGCCCCCAGATGACGGCCATCCGCGCGGACTACTTCGGACGGTCGGCATTCGGCCGGATCATGGGCGCCTCGAATGTGGTGATCATTCTCGGGACGATCAGCGGCCCCCTCATCGCCGGCCTGCTTTACGACCGTACCGGCAACTACCGGATTGGGTTCGACATCCTGGCAGCGATAGCCCTCACCGGGTCCGTGTTCTTCATGCTCGCGAAGAAGCCCGCGCCGCCGGAACGGCTGAGCCGGCAGGCGGAAGCGTAGTGCCGGGCCTCGCTGTAGCCGGGCTCGCCCCTGCTACGCCTTGAGCCAGTAGAGGTGGTTGCCCCGCATCACCTTCGCCAGTCGACCCTGTTCGAAGAGGAACTCCAGGTGGGCGAGCGTCTCCCCGACGGCGGCGCGCTGCATGTGGGGTTCGAAGTCCTTGAGTGTGCCGGTCGCCCACTTCACCCGCCCCGCCACGTCCCAGCCAGTCGAACCGCCTGCGTCTACGCAGTTGACCATCTCGTTGAGACGTTCTTCGTGGTGACCTTCGATCCTGTGTCTCCGCTTCGTCAGGTCATGGATTTCGAACTCGTGGGCCGGGAGGACGATATCGACATCGAGGTCCACGAGGAGATGGAGCGAACGCATGTAGTCCCCGAGCGGGCTGCCGTGGGTCTGCGTGTTGATCGAGACGTTCGGGGTGATCGTGGGGAGGATATGGTCGCCGGTCAGCAGGATCTTCCGGTTCGGTTCATACAGGCAGATGTGCCCCGGGGAGTGTCCCGGCGTCCAGATGATTTCGAAGTCGAAGTCTCCGACTTTGAAGGTCTCGCCACCCTTGACCTGGGTATCCGGCGGGACCGCGGCGACGTTGCCGATCATCCCCATGGAGCCGCGAGACATCCCGGAGGTGTCCATCGGCGGGACGCCATTGCCCTCCATGAACTTCGCCATTTCGTCGACGAGCCCACGAGGGGCGAAGTAGCGGGCAGTGATGACTTCGGCGTCTTTCTCGTGGAGGACGACTTCGCAGCTCGATAGCTGCTTGAGCCGGCCGGCCATGCCGTAGTGGTCGGGGTGGACATGGGTGACGACGAGCTTGTTGATGCCCGACGGATGGGAGCCGTGCTCCTTCATCCCTTCTTCGAGGGCGGCGTAGGCGCTATCCGTGTTCCAGCCGCAGTCGACAAGGACGGTGTCGTCGCCGTCCTTCAACAGGTAGGGGAGCACATAGGGAAGGCCCTTGGTGACGCGTGGGTGCGCCTCGAGCTGCTGCCGCAGCATCTTGGCGTCTTCGAAAGTGAACTGTGGGAAGGGCGTGAGCAGCTGGTAGATGCCATCGATGATCTTCATGGTGTTCGCCCGGGCCTCTCGTGGCTCGCCGTCCGCGTTCGCGGTTGGCGGCTCGCCGATACTACAGGAACGGGCGGTGAGCCGCCCCTCGTCAGCTGGCGGCCAATGCCCCGGCCCAGAGCAAGCCGAGCACGAGGTGGTAGCGCGCGGTCGCCTTCAGGACGGGGTTGAGGTCTCGTCCTGAGGTCCCGCGATGGATGGGGCGGTACACCAAAATGCCCAGGGGGATGCCAGCCCCGAGCGCCGCCGCCCCGAACGGCGCCTCGGCCAGGAGGCCGGCAGCCATGGCGGCCCAGGCCGCCAGCAGGAGGATGCCGAACCAGCGGCGCGTCCCCCGGTCGCCCATCACGACACCCAGGGTGGTCTTGCCCGCTTTCCGGTCGGTTGCGATGTCGCGCAGGTTGTTGACGACGAGGATGCAGGTGACCGTGCATGCCACCGGCAGCGCCGCCAGGAGGGCGAGGCCAGTCACCTCGCGCGCCTGGACGAAGTAGGTTCCCATCACGGCGACGAGCCCGAAGAAGACGAACGTGAACAGGTCACCAAGGGCGTGGTAGCCAATCGGCCACGGCCCACCGGTGTAGACGATGGCCCCGGCGATGCTTGCCAGGCCGACGGCGACGACGGGCCAGCCGGCGACGGCGGTGAGATAGACCCCGCAGGCCATCGCCACCGCGAAGGCGGCCCACATGCCGAGCTTCATCCTTGTGGGCGAGAGCAGTCCGAGCTGGGTCGCCCGGGGTGGTCCAAGCCGCTCGGAGGTGTCGGCGCCCCGCTCGAAATCGAAGACGTCATTGGCGAAGTTGGCGCCGACCTGGAGCGCGAGGGCGCCGAGCAGCGCTCCCAGTGCGGGCCCGGCAGCGAACGCGGCGTCGTGAAACGCGGCTGCCGAGCCCACGAGGACCGGCGTGACCGCCGCGGTGAGCGTGGGAAGGCGCACGGCCATCTTCCAGGCTGCGAACCGCCCGGCTGCGGGAGCGGCGGCAGCGGTCACGCGCGCACCGCGGTGATGGCCTGGATCGCGCCAAGCATGGGGCGCTTCTTCTGGATTCGGCGGAAGCCGGCGGCCATCAGCATTCGCACCATATCCTCCTCAGGCGGGAGGTAAACGGCCGATTGAGGGAGATACCGGTAGGCCGGGTCGCGGCCGATCCAGCCACCGATCCTTGGCACCATCCGGTCGAAATAGAGACTGTGTCCAAAACGAATGACGGCGTTCCGCGGGCGGTCTACTTCGAGCAGTCCGATGCGTCCTCCCGGCTGGATCACGCGCCCGAGTTCCTGGAGGACGGGTTCGATGGCCGTGAAGTTCCGGAGGGCGAAGCCCGAAACGGCCACGCTGAAGCTGCCATCGGCGAAGGGGAGGCGCAGGGCGTCTCCCTGGATCCAGAGGCCGAGCCCGGGAGTGCGTTCGCCGGCGGCCATCAGCATCCCCCGCGAGAAGTCGAGTCCGACTGTCTGTGCGGCGCGCCCGCGGCAATGTTCGGCGAAGTCTCCAGTCCCGCAGGCGAGGTCCAGGACGCGGTCTCCCGGCCCGACGGCGAGGCGTTCCACCAGATCACGTCGCCATCGCTGATCGGCGCTGAAGGTCATCAGCCGGTTGACGCGGTCGTAGCGCGGCGCGATCCGGTCGAACATCGCCCGGACGGAGGCGGCTTTTTCTTCGGGGCCAGGGAGCACGCTCACAGCAGGCACATCTTCGCTCGGAACTTTCTTATGAGAGGTAGGGGCGCTGACTTTCCAGAGAACCGCGAGAGGCCATGGTGGCCCCACACAACCGCATCCCTGGAGGAGTGAATGAAGCGTCGGATACTTGTGCTCTTTGCGATGATGGCCGTCCTGGCGGCCGCCGCCTGTGGTGGCGAAGACGACGACGGCGAGCAGTCGTCGAACCCGGACGGGACGGGCAAGCCGGCAGAACTCACGCAGGTCACGGTCGGGTACATACCCTTCCTCATCGATGCCCCTTTCTTTGTGGGTATCGAGAAGGGGTACTTCGCCGACGAAGGGTTGGAACTGAAGCTCGAGCGGATCGCGGGCGGGGCCGACATGCTCCTCCAGACCGCGGCCGGCAACTTTGACATCGGTTCGGGTGGCATCGGAGTTTCGCTTTTCAACGCCGCCGGTGCGGCGATCAAGTCGGGCAAAGAGGTCCCGTTCGAGGTGGTCGCCCCGCTCCACCACGAGAAGGCGCCTGTTGCCACCCCGCTGGTCGTGAGCAAAGAACGGTATGACTCGGGGGAACTTACCAGGGTCAGTGACCTCAAGGGCAAGAAGGTCTCGATCAACGCCCCCGGGGCCTCCATCGAGTACTGGCTCTATCGTGCGTTGAAGGCCGGTGGGCTGAAGTACACCGACGTCACGGTGGTGACAGTCTCGTTCGCCGAAGTCTCGGCTGCCCTGAAGAACAAGAGCATCGACGGGGCCATGCTCGGCGAGCCCTTCACCACGCTTGGGGAAGACCAGGGCCTGGTCCGGGTCCTCAGCGAAGACTTCGTCAACGGCGATCAGCCGACCGGTGTCTACTGGAACCGGACCTGGGCGAAGAAGAACCCAGAACTCGCGGCCGGATTCCTTCGCGCGTACCTGAAGGCCGTCGCCGACCTCGAGAACGGGGGCTGGCAGGACCCGGCAACGCTCGCAATCCTGGAGAAATACACGCAGGTCCCGGCGGATGTCATCAAGCGGGCGGCGCGGCCGTACAACGATCCGCAGGGCAAGCTGAATTTGGAAGGATTCCGCGACCAGGAGCGCTTCTTTCGCGGGCTCGGCCTGTTGACCTATGACGGCGAGCTGGACTTCAGCCTCTTCATGAAGACCAAATAGCAGCTCAATGGACGTGTCCGGCGAGCTGAGCATCCGCGGCCTCACCGTCGACTACGGTGGGGCGGGCGGTGTGCGCGCGCTGCAGGCGCTCGACCTCGAGGTCGAACCAGGCTCGTTCCATGCCATCCTCGGCCCGAGCGGGTGCGGCAAGTCCACCCTCATCAAGGTACTGGCCGGGCTCATTCCGCGGACGGCCGGCGAAGCGCGCCTGCCGGGCGATGGTTCGGTTGCCTATGTCCCCCAGGGGAATTCCTGTTTCCCATGGCTTCGGGCCGAAGAGAACGTCGCTTACGGGCTCAAGCTTCGCGGAGTCGGGCGGCGGGAACGGGCCGAGCGGGCAAGAGACCTTCTCAAGAGCCTCGGACTCGAACAGTTCTCCCGGGCGTTCCCGGGACAGCTTTCCGAGGGCATGCGCCAACGGGTCGCGATAGCGCGGGCGTTCGCCGTCGAAGCGCCGCTCCTCTTGATGGACGAGCCGCTTTCCGCGCTGGACTTCCAGACGAAGATCGCCGTGCAGGCGGAACTCGTCGACCTCTGGCGCGATCGCCGCTGCACTGTGCTTTACGTCACCCATGACATCGACGAAGCGCTCACCCTCGCCGACCGCGTTTCCGTGCTCTCGGCGCGGCCCGGGCGGGTGGCGCTCACGGCTGAAGTCCCGTTCGCGCGCCCCCGGCACCAGGCAGGGCTGCGCGAACAGCCGGGCTACGCGGCGGCGTTTCGAAAGCTGTACGAGGCGATCGAAGGATGAGCGCGCCCATGAGGGTCCTTCGAGCCATCGCGATCGGCCTCATCCTGCCGGTCGCACTCGTGCTTCTCTGGCAGGTTGCCTCGTCTCGCGAGTGGATCAACTCGTTGTTCTACCCGGCGCCGTGGGATGTGATGCAGCGCACCTGGGACCAGGCGAGCGGCGGCAAACTCCCACACGACGCACGCGTCACGACGGGGCGCTTGCTCGCGGGTTTCGCGTTCGGCGCGGCCCCCGGGCTGGCCGTCGGGCTGGCAGCGGGCGTTTCGCGGACCATCCGCCAGCTCCTTTACCCTCTCGCGACTGCGCTCTACGTGGTGCCCCGGATCGCGATGCTGCCGCTCGTCCTTGTCGCGTTCGGCCTGAACGACGAGGCACGGGTGTTCATGGTGGCCTTCAGCGTGTTCTTCATCGTCTTTTTCAGCGCGCTTTCCGGCGTCGAACAGGTCGACCGCATTTTCGTCGATGCTGCGCGAGCCTTCGGCGCCGGGAAGGTCCGGCTTGCGGCGACCGTCTTGCTCCCGGCTTCGGCGCCGGCCGTCTTCGCTGGCTTGCGCGTCGCGATGGGGTTCGCCCTGATCGTCATCGTCGGGACCGAGTTCCTCGCCGCGAATGACGGTCTTGGCGCGCGCATCTGGCTGAGCTACCAGATCTTCGACTTCCCCTCGATGTATGCCGGGATCATCGCTGTCACGGCGCTTGGCGTGTTACTTGCCTGGGCGCTCCTCGCGGTGGAGTGGCTGGCGGTGCCGTGGCGCCGCTAAGCGCGGCAGACAGCCGGTGGAGCCATTCCAGCCGTTCCCGATGCCACTTGCTGGCGAGCCCGCTCGAACTGGGGATGACCCACGGGACGGTCTTGCCGATACGCTCCGGCTGGGCGCCGTATTCGCGCCGGACGAGGTCCTTCGCCCTCAGTCCCAGGGCGTGCCGTCCGAACAACTGGTAGATCCCGCGCCCGCTGAAACAGGCGATGGTGGGCTGGTGTTCGAGCAACTCGGCGTGCAGGCGAACCGCGCCGTCTGCGATTTCGGCGGTGGTGAGGTGTTCCGCCCGAACCGTCGGGCGGCAGCAGAGGTCCGTGAAGCCGATACCGGCCTCTGCCGGCAGAAGTTCGTCATCTTCCGGCCGCACGTCGCGCCCGGCGAGTCCCGATTCGCTTAACTGCGGCCAGAATCGGTTGCCCGGCCGCGCGTAGTAGTGCCCGGCTTCCGCGGAGTAGATGGCGGGGTTGTATCCGATGAAGACCACGCGCAGGCCCGGCCGAAGCAGGTGTGGAAGCGTTGGCCCCGCCCATGTCATGGCCAGGTTACTTCGAACTTCACGCGCGGGTCCGAGAGATGGACCGCTTCGACTGTCAGCGAGGTGACCTCGTCAGGTGGGAATTCAACGACCCAGTGGACTTCGATCGTCGTCTCGTGGTGTTCGATGATCGTCGTGAGCGGTTGCCCCGCGACGGTGGCCTCGGTAGCCTTCTGCCAGTCATCCAGTTCCTTGAACTCGAGCGTGAAGTCGGTGGCTTTCGGCTGCCAGGGGTCGTTGCTATGGACTTCCAGGTGGGCGAAGAAGTCTTCGCGACGCATGCCGGAGGCCGCTTCGCCCAGCGGATCCGACGCCTGCGAGACGTCCAGCAGGATGATGGACTTGCCGCCCGCCCGGTAGGTCTCGTTCACGCCGACGACGGTCTCGCCGTAGTAATGCTTGAGGATGGGGGGGAGGGCATAGACGCCGACCATGATCCCGGCGAGGACCCCCAGCACGGCTCCCCAGGTGAGGCAACCCGCCCGCTTCCCCCGCTCTTCGGAGGGTTGCTCAATCGGCCGGCGGACTGGTTGGGTCACCTCCCTATTGAGCAACGACCGCCGGTCAATGAGCAACGAGCGCGCCCATGGTGCGGCGGTGCGATGCCGTTCGGCTGCCGAGCGCCAGCGGAGTGCGCGGCGTAGAATCCCGGACGATGGAACGCGACGAAATCCTCAGCACAGCGGCGGCGATCGCGGCGGACCAGCCGGGCGGCACTCTCGCCACAACTCACGCGGAGGACGGCACCCCCTACGTCACGTTCGTCCTCTTCCACCTTCGCCCCACGGGTGAAGTGCTCTTCGGAAGTAACTCCCGCCCCCAGCACACCAGGAACATGGCGGCGACGCCCGAGGTTTCGTTCCTCATCGACAACCGTGAAGTGATCCGCGGCGACTGGACAGCTTTCAACCGGATCGTTATCGAAGGCCGCGCGGAAGAAGTCTCGAAGGATGAGCCGGGGTACCCGGGGCTCCTCGCCGAGCTGGCCGAAAAGAGCCGGATTGCCGCCGTCTTCACAGACTCTGGCATCCTCTTCAGACTGGTGCCGCGGCGGCTGGTGCTGATGAAGGGCTTCGAGCCCGCTCGCAACGTCGTCGAATTCCGCTAAGCCCGCGGCCCCGCGAGGAATTCGATCCCCCTCCGGATGCCGGCTTCCCCGAATCCCGAGAGCACTCCCCGGGAAACGCCCGAAACGGGCGAGTGCGTCTCGCCGTCCCAGGCCGCCAGGCGTACCTCGAGGCATGGCGCCGCCCGCCCGCGCAGGACCGCGGCGAGCGAGTCCAGGTCCTCCGGGTCGAGACCGTCGGTGACGAGGATGGCCGGGGCTTCACTGGCTCGCAGCGCGACGACCGCGTCGACGACTGTGTGGAAGTGGACGAGTGCCGCGCTTTCCGGGAGGGCGGGCGCGGCCAGCGAACGCGGCACAAGTACGAGCACGGCGCTCACAGGGCTGGCCCGCCGGCGTAAATTGGGCGGTCGCCGGTGATGCCTTCTGCGACGAGGGCGCTGAGAGCATCGCCGGAGATCCCCAGGAGTTCACTGAACACCTCGCCATTGTGCTCGGCGAACATCGGTGCTGCACGGCGAATCGTTGCCGGCGTCTTTTCGAACCGCCATGCGAAACCGGGGAACATCCGCGTCCCGGCGAGGGCGTGGCGAACGGGCACGAAGTAGCCGCGGTCGTTCAGGTGGTTGTCGGCGAACAGTTCCCAGTTCGCCATCACGGGCGCCGCTGCGAGCCCAGCGCGCTGCAGTTCATCGGCCGCCACGAGGTGGTTGCGGGTCATCAGCCAGGCGCGAAGGGCATCCTCGCCGGCGCCTCCCGTAATCGTGGCGAGCCGGGCGAGTTCCGCGTTATCGCGGATGGTCACGGCCAGCCAGCAATCCTTGCCCGCCGCCGGAAAGGCGCCCTGCAGGACGTATCCTTCGCCCCACTGTGATCCCTTGGGCACCGGGGATTCGCCCGTGACGGAGTACCGCAGGAAGTCCTGGGCGAGGAACGGTTCAACCGCTTCGAGCAGGGCCATGTCGATCCACTGCCCCTTTCCGGTGGTCCGGCGTGCGTGCAGCGCCGCGAGGATGGCGACGGTGGCGTGGTTCCCGGAGACCGGGTCGGCATAGAAGCTGCCCGTCCCGAAGAAGCGCGTCTCGTCGTATCCAAGGATGCTGCCGAGCCCGCTCGTCGTCTCGATGTTGCTGCCGTAGGCGGCGTAGGCTCGCTCGGGGCCGGTGCCCCCGTAACCGGAGAGCGAGCACATCACGATCCCGGGGTTCGCTGCGCTGAGTACAGGGTAGTCGAGCCCAAGCTGGGCCATGACGCGGGCGGCGTTGTTCTCGAGCACGACATCCGACTGCTTCACCAGCTCGATGAACAGCTCCTTCCCCTTCGGTTTCGAAAGGTCCAGCGCGATGCCGCGCTTGTTTCGGTTGAGCTTGTTGAAGTAGCCCGCCCGGTTGAAGAAGTCTGGCCAGATGTCATCGCCCGGGTAGATGAGCGCGCGCGTCGCCGGTTTCGTCTGCAGCTCGATCTTGACGACGTCGGCGCCGAGGTCCGCGAAGTGGCGCGCGGCGATGGGCCCCGCCCAGTTCGCGGTCAGCTCAATGACCCGGAGACCGGAGAGGGGGCCGGCCGATGTCCGGTCCCCGGTTTCGGATGCCCGTTCGGCGGGTGGTGGGGGTAGGGCATCCCAGGAGAAATCATCGTGCTCCCCGAGCGCGGGCGCCCGCCCTGGAGGCTCGCAGGGGGTGCCCATGAGCTTGTAGGGAAAACCAGGCCTGGTAAACGTCTGTCCGCCCGCTGCGACCTTACCGAACCACTCCCGTGCTGCGAGCTGTTCGCTCGCCGCAACATCGGCCATGGTGTTCACCGGCGACGCCGCAATTCTCAGCTCCTGGCAAGAGTGATAGATTTCGTGTTTCGTCCGCGTCGCGCACCACGCTTCAAAGGCTGCGAAGACCTCGGGGAAGCGCGCGGCCCAGTTCACCGGGAGCTGCAGCCCTTCATCCTCCAGGAGGTCGAACCGCTCCATCAGGACGAACAGGTTGGGGTAAGCCGCGAGGTTGAAGATGTAGACCCAGCCGTCGGCGCAGCGAGCGTAGAGGCTCCCGTTTCGGCGTTGGACGGCGCCCTGGTGAGTCCACATTGTGGTGAGCCAGGCGTGGTCGTTGAGGCACGCTTCCTGGTGGGAGATCTCGACGCGCTGGCCCTCACCCGTTTCGCGCGCATGTCGCAGCCCGGCCATCGCCGCGACGCCCGCGTGGAGGCCCGCATGGAACTCCGCCTGGTGGCCGGGCAGCGAAAGCGGCTCTCGGGCCGGGTCCCCGGCAAAGTAGAAGAACCCGCTCGTGGCCCATTCCGTGAACGGTGTCGCCTGCCAGTCGCTCTTCTCCCCCGAGCGGCCGTACGGCGAAAGTGAAACGACAACGGCGGCCGGGTTCGCCGCGGTTGCCATGCGCTCCAGGCGTTCGGCCTCGATCCCGAGCAAGTCGTGTACGACGACGTCAGCCCGTTTCAGCGCCTCCGGAGGCACCGCAGCCACAGCCGGCGCGACGAAGCTGAGCTTGCCGGCGTTCAGGTAGTCGAAGAAGGCGCTTTCGCCGCCCGCCAACGGTGCCGCCAGGCGGAGCGGGTCACCGCCGGGCGGTTCGAACTTGATGACGGTAGCGCCGAGGTCGGCGAGGAGACGGCCACAGTATGGGCCGGCGACGCCGCGGGCGAACTCGAGGACGACGACATCACTCAGTGCTGACATGGCCGGGAAAGGTAGCAGGTTTCGGCCGCCGGCGAACACGCCGGTTGACCGGCCCCGCCTGCGCGGCCACGATTCCTCAACGCGCGTGACTGACCCCGACCACCAACGCCACGATCCGCTCCAGGCTCTTCGCCAGCCCAACTTCGCGATCTACGCGGTGGGCCGGCTGCTGGCGACCGTTGCGATGACGTTGCTGAACGCGTCGATCGCCTGGCAGGTGTACGAGATCTCCGGATCGGCCTTCCAGCTGGCCATGCTCGGCCTGGCCCGCTTCGTGCCATCCCTCGGGCTGAGCCTCGTCGGCGGAGCGTTCGCCGATAGCCATGACCGGCGCAGGATCGTCATGGCCGCCCAGACCATCCCACTGCTGTGCTCCGCAACGCTGTTCCTGGCGACGATAAACGGCTTCACGGAACTCCCGCTCTTCTACGGCCTCGTGCTCCTGATCGCGCTCGCTGCCGCCTTCGAGAACCCGGCTCGCCAGGCGCTCCTTCCGCAGGTGGTGAGCAAGGCCGCCTTCCAGAACGCGATCATCGTGAGTTCAACCATCCAGTCGCTGGGGTTCGTCACCGGCCCGGCGGTTGGCGGTCTCCTGATCGGGTTCTTCGGGGTCGATTCGTCCTACGCAGTCCACATGGCGCTCATCGCGGGTTCGCTGGCCGGACTTTCGGTGCTGCGGACCGCACCCGCCGAGGGCGCCCGGCGCGCGGTGAGTTTCGCGGCCATCAAGGAAGGCGTGCAGTTCGTCACTCACCGACAGGTCCTTCTGGGGGCGATGACACTGGATATGTTCGCCGTGATCTTCGGTGGAGCAACAGCCCTCTTGCCCGTGGTCGCGAAGGACATCCTGGAGGTGGGGCCGAAGGGATACGGCGTGCTTTCGGCATCGCTCGAGGCGGGAGCACTGCTCATGGCGCTCTCGCTCGTCGTCCTTCCGCCGATCAAGCAGGCGGGTCGCGTGCTCATCGTCACCGTCGCGCTCTTCGGGCTTGGCACGATTGTGTTCGGGCTCTCACGGAACATCTACCTTTCCGTCGCGACGTACATGTTCATCGGGATGGCGGACCAGGTGAGCGTGGTGCTGCGGCAAACGGCCGTGCAGTTGAGCACCCCGGATGAGCTGCGGGGCCGGGTGAGCAGCGTGAACATGCTGTTCATCGGCGCATCGAACCAACTCGGTGCGGTCGAGTCCGGACTGGTGGCGGCCGTGACGAACGCAACGTTTGCCATCGTCAGCGGCGGGATCGGGTGTCTCGCTGTCGTGGGCATCGTCTGGGCGAAGCTGCCCGAACTGCGCGCCTACCGGATAACACCCCACCCGGCATCGCCCTCCTCGAACGAGGAGGGCGACGGGGCAGCGCCAGCGGATGTGCAGCAGGCGGCGAGTTAGTTTGTCTGGCGGGCAGTCCCGGCCGACGTCGTGCCTTCGACGATGGCAGCTCCGGACACGACCGTGCCCATCTCGCTGAGCATTGCGGCGGCAGCGAGACCGACGACCGTGAACTCCTCTTCACGCTGCCGGAGGAGCGCGATGCCGGCGGTGACCAGGAAGAGGTAGAAGCTGATCTCGGCCACCCCGCTGCCATTCTGAAGGTTCCACCCACTGCCCGTGTCGAACGCGGCGGCACTTGCCAGATGAAGGACCGCACCGAGGATCCCGAGGTAGCCGATGTACGCGGGGAGTGCATGCGTCTGGAGAATCAGCCGGGCGGCCGCGAGCATCGCGATTGCTGCCGGGAAAGCCGAGAGCGCCAGTATCCCCCACGCCAGGTCTCGTGTCAGTCCGGCAGTGTCGCCGGTGACACTGTCAGCCCGATACGCGCCGACCGCGAATGTGCCCAGGGCGACGAGGACGATGGCGATAGCGGCGAGGGAGGTCAGCAGGAAGGTAGCGCTCATCATGGCGGCTCCGCCTTCAGCCGCCCGCAGCCGCGAATAGATGACAACCAGGAGGGGGATCGTCAGGGCGATCCCCAGGCCGAGGAGGTACGACCCGGTCAGTGCCAGGGCACGGTTGTCGGCCAACCAGGTCGCCATCTCGCCGCCGCTCTCGTCGATGGTCGGAGAACCGAGAGTGATGGCCTGGCCCACGATCGCGATCACGATCCCGAGGAGGCCGCTGAGGATGAGCAGTTGCCGGTTCGACTGGAACAACGGAGTTCACTCCTATGTCAGTGATAGGAACAATCTATACCTTAACAAACCGGCGTCAAGAGCCCGAGTCCACCGACGACTGGAAACACAGCCACCGCCCGCTGCACGTGCGGCTGCGGTCAAGCAGGCCCCGGCGGCTGACCCTACGGGAGGAAGAGCGTGCCCTCCGCAACCTTCACCACTCCCCCGCCCACGGTGACCCGGGTGATAGCGTCCGCAGCCCCGGTGACAGTCACCTCGATGTCGCTTGGGCGGCCCATTTCCTGTCCCTGCCGGAGACGGACGCTGCCCGGTGGGAGCACTCCCTGGTTCACCAGGTAACCGGCGAGTGGTCCGGCTGCACTCCCGGTCGCGGGGTCTTCGAGGGTGGCGCCGTTCACCAGGAAGAACATTCGGCCGCGGACGTCGCTTTCGGCGTCCCGTTCGATCGAGAAGAGGTAGACCGCCTTGTGGAACGCATCGCCAAAGTAGCGCGTCATCGCGGCAGCGTCGGGCCGGGCCGCAGCCAGGTCGTTGCGGTCCCGTAGCGGGACATAGAGGTAGTCCACCCCGGCTCCGCCGTTCAGGATCGGGAGCGAAGCGTGCACAGCCTCGGCGCCGAGTGAGACCAGCGACGCGGCCTCCTCTCGGTTGGCCGCCGCCTCCCAGTAGTTCGGGACGCGCTGCTGCATCGTCGCCCGGCCCGCCATGGCGTTCGTGACCTCGACCGATACCGGTGTCGGTCCCACGCCGAGTTCAAACACCAGGTCGGCCCTCCCGCGTTCGGCCCCGAGGACGAAGCCGGTCCCAACGGTTGGGTGGCCGGCCATCGGCAATTCCTGGCCGGGCGTGAAAATGCGTACGCGGGCGTCATGGTCCGGGTCGGTGGGCGGCAGCACAAAGGTCGTTTCGGAGAAATTCATCTCGCGGGCGATGGCCTGCATCTCTGCATCGGCGATCCCCTCCGCCTCTGGAAAGACCGCCAGCTGGTTACCTCCGAAGGGCCGGTTCGTGAACACATCGACCTGGACGAAGCGGTACTTGCGCATCGGATGAGTGTAGCCGCGCGATTCTTCATCGAGACGAACCACTCGCGGCCGGTATACTGCGTCCATGACAACCATTGAGCCCGTTGAGGGCCCGGTCTCGCTGCTCGTCGTCTCCGATTTCGTCTGACCGTGGTGCTACATCGGCCTCGTTGGGGTCGAACGATTGCAGCGCGAATACGACGTTGAAGTGCGCTGGGCGCCCTACTTCCTGGACCCATCGACGCCGCCCGAAGGCAAGCCACGCAAACCGCAGACCCGGCCGGACGACCCGCCGACACGCATCGAGGCAATGGGCGAGGAACTCGGCCTGCACTTCTCGCGCGGGCGCACATGGACCTCGAACTCTCACCGCGCCCTGGACGCGGCGGAGTTCGCCGCCGAGACGCCCGCCGCCGAAGCCTTCCACCGGGCGATGTTCAAGGCCTACTTCGATGACCTTGAGGACATCGGGGCCATCGACACCATCGTCCGCATCGGCGAAGCAGCGGGCCTCGACGGTCCGGCCCTCCGCGAAGCACTCGAGACCGGCGCCTTCCGCCAGCAGGTGGATGACGGCATCGATTGGGCGCGGCAGGCCGGGGTCACCGGTGTGCCGACTTTCATCATCGCCGACCGCTGGGCCGTTGTTGGCGCGCAGGACTACAACGTCTTCGAGTCGATGATGAAGAAACTCGGCAAAGAGCCAAAGACGCAGCCGGGAGCCTGAACCCGCCGGCCCGGACGGTTACGCGAACTCCGGTGCCTTGTAGAACGGGAACAGGTCTGGAAGGTCGTTCGCGACGCTCATCCTGAATTCGGGCTTGCGCTTCTCGAGGAACGAGGCGACGCCCTCTCTCACGTCGGCGCTCTGGCCCATCAGGAGGATGCCGCGCGAATCCGCCATGTGCGCCTCCATCGGGTGATCGGCCACGAGGCCCCGCCACATCAGCTGGCGGCACAGCGCAACCGAGACCGGGGCGGTATTGTCGGCGATCTCGCGCGCCAGCCTGTTGGCGGCGGGGAGCAAGTCCCCCGGCGCGTGCACAGCCTTCACGAGCCTGCCGGCGAGCGCTTCGGACGCATCGAAGACGCGCCCGGTCGACACCCACTCCATCGCCTGGGAGATGCCGACGATGCGCGGGAGGAACCAGGAACTGCAGGCTTCGGGGACGATCCCGCGCTTTGCGAAAACGAAGCCCATCCGCGCGTTCTCCGAGGCGAGCCGCACGTCCATCGCCAGCGTCATCGTGATGCCGACTCCGACGGCCGGACCATTGATGGCGGCAATGATCGGCTTCTTCAACTCGAAGATCCGCAGGGTGAGCTGGCCGCCGCCGTCCCGGTTTTGCTGGATGTCGGTTGTCCGGCCGCGAGACGACGCATTGAAGGTGTCGGGCCCGCCCGAAAGGTCGGCGCCGGCGCAGAACCCCCGGCCTCGCCCGGTGACGATGATCGCCCGAACGGCGTCGTCACTGTCCGCGCGGTCGAAGGCGTCGGTCAGCTCCTTCAGCATCGTGCCCGTGAAGGCGTTGAGTTGCTCAGGCCGGTCCAGCGTGATCGTCAGCACGCCATCGGTGGCTTCGTAGGCGATGTGTTCGTAAGACATGGGCGGGATTCTGTCCCCTCCGGGAGAGGATGTCGAACCCACCCGACCGGCCGGCTGCCCACCTGGCACCGGTCCTCAACTCCGGCCCCGGCCACGGCGCTCAGCCCCGGCTGATGCCCAGGCCGCCCCGCTCAGCCGTGCAGCCCCATCGAAATTGCGTCTCCGATCCCCTTCCAGGCGGTGTATCTTGTGGGCAATCGCGTGCTTCCCGGAGGCCCACCGTGAGCAGCTTCGTCCCCGTCAGCGACATCCGCGAGCCCACCGACTTCGGCGACCGTGACTTTCCCGGTGCGCTCGTGAACGTCACCAACGTTTGCAATCTCTCTTGCCGCCACTGCTTCGTGTTCCGCGCCGACAACCCGAATAAGCCGAAGGACAAGATGGACGACGCGACAATGCTCGCCCAGCTCGAACGGCTCCGGGACAAGCATCGAATCAGGTCCATGTTGTTCATGGGCGGCGAGCCCATGATCCGGAAGAACCTCGTCCTCCAGGCGATGCCGCTCTTCCATCAGTCCTCGATCGTGACCAACGGCACATACGGCATACCGTCGGTCCCCGGGCATCTCGTTACCGTCTCGCTCGACGGGCCGAAGGCGATGAACGACCCGATCCGGGGTGAAGGCGTCTTCGAAAAGGTGAAAGAGGCGGTCTTCGCCCGCGACCCGAACGACGGGACGACCGTGATGCTCCAGATGACCGTCACGCGCGAGAACGCTCCCGGAATCGAGGCGTTCGTCGAGGAGGTCAAGGACTGGCCAGTCACCGGCATCGCGTTCACTTTCTACGTTCCCAGCGTCGACGATGAGACGAATCTCGGCTGGCCGGACCTGCGCGATCGCGACCGGGTGATCGACCAGGTGATCGCGGTCAAGCGCAAGCATCCCGACCGCGTGAAGTCGAACATCGCCGCACTCGAACTGATGAAGTCGGACCGCTGCCTGGAAGCGACGGGGGCGCACGGCGAAACTTGTGGCTTGCGCAGGATGCTGCCGCTGTACATGGGCGAAGGCGGCAACTTCGAGCGGACATTCTGCTGCTACGGCAACAACGTCGATTGCACCCGTTGCGGCGCCTACGCGGTGTTCAACGGCTACCATCACCGGATGGCGGGGACTCCCGAGGATGCTTAACGGGTGACCGTATCACTCGTCTACGAAACCCATTCGATAACGACGGACAACGAGGCCGGAATAGCGACCGGCTGGCTGCCCGGACAGCTTTCGAAGGAGGGCCGGCGGCTGGCGTGCGAACTCGGCGAGCGCCGCCGCGACGACAACCTCTCGGCGGTGTTTGTCTCGGACCTGGCGCGCGCCGCCGAGACAGCGACGATCGCCTTCGCCGGGAGCAACATCAACATTAACTACGACTCGCGCCTGCGTGAGTGCGACTACGGGACGTTCAATGGAGCGCCGGCCGCCGAACTCAACCGGGTACGGGCCCAACACATCGAGCTGCCTTTCCCGGCGGGCCAGAGCTACCTGGACGTGATCGCGGAGACGCGCGACTTCCTGACCGACATCGCCCGCCAATTCGATGGCAGACGGCTCTGCGTAATCGCGCACTCTGCGAACAAGTGGGCGCTCGATGTCCTGCTCCTCGGCAAGCGGATCGAGGACCTCGTCGCTGCCCCTTTCGAGTGGCAGCCGGGATGGGAGTACACGCTCGAGGCGCCTTTCGCCTAGGTGTGGCTCCGGGCCCACTCCACCAATTCATGCGAAGGGCGGGTGTTCACGACCCGCTCCGCTGGGACGCCGCATTGCTCGGCCCGGTCGCATCCGTAAGGCTGCCAATCGAGTTGTCCCGGCGCGTGCGCATCCGAATCGACCGCGAAGAGGCAGCCCAGTTCGAGTGCGAGGCTGAGCAACCGGCGGGGCGGATCGAGGCGCTCCGGCCGGGAGTTAATCTCCACGGCCTTGCCGAACTGGCGGCAGGCTTCGAAGACCAGTTCGGCGTCGAATTCGGATTCTGGCCGGTTCTTCCCGGCCACGTAGCGCCCGGTGCAGTGCCCCAGGATATCCATGTTCGGGTTGGCGACCGCCATCACCATTCGCCTCGTCATCGCCTCGCGCTCCATCCGCAGCTTGCTGTGGAGGCTGGCGACGACGATATCGAGGCGGGCCAGCAGTTCGGGCTCCTGGTCGAGCGCGCCGTCATCCAGGATGTCGACCTCGATTCCGGTGAGGATGCGGAACGGTGCGAGTTCGGCGTTCAGTTCAGCGACCACGTCGAGCTGGGCCCGGAGACGCTCGGCCGTGAGTCCGCGGGCGACGGTCAGGCGCGGCGAATGGTCGCTGAGCACCAAGTACTCGTGGCCCAGCGCGATCGCCGCCTCCGCCATCTCGCGGATGGGCGAGCCGCCATCGGACCAGTCCGAGTGGACGTGGCAGTCGCCGCGCAGGGCGGCGCGGAGAGCCCGGCCCCCGGCCGGTGGCCAGTCCGAAGCTGTTTCGAGCTTCGCCAGGTAAGCCGGGACCTCGCCCGCCAGCGACTCGCCGATGACTTTCGCGGTGACATCACCCACGCCTTTGAGTGACTTGAGGGATCCCTTCGCACACATGTCCGCCAGTTCGTCCGGCGAGAGGGCGGCGATGGCCGCCTCCGCGCCGCGGAACGCCTTGACGCGGTACTCGGGTTCGTTCGCCCGTTCGAGCAGGAAAGCGATGCGCTTCAGCGCGGCCGTTGGTCCCACCCGCCAAGCATACCCGGCAGTGTGTAGCCAGCCGGGGCCGGAGCGTCCGTGTAACGCGCGTGGCGGCGGAATGGCCGCCGGGGTTTACATCGGCCGCGGAAAATTGCGCACCCGCTTTCGCGTTTGTTAGGGATCGTGCAAAGGCGGGCGTGGGTATGGATGTGTCATCCGTCCTCGTGCTTAACCAGAACTACGAGCCGCTCAATGTGTGCAACGTGCGGCGCGCGCTCGTCCTTGTGTTCCGCGGGAAGGCGGAAATCATCGAAGCGGCGGCGGCGGCCTTCCACACCGCCAGTAGCAGTTTCGTTCTCCCCTCGGTCATCCGCCTCGTCCACATGATCCGCCGGCCTCGCCCGAAGATCCGCCTGACGCGGAAGGAGATCTTCGCGCGTGACGGCTGGGAGTGCGTGTACTGTGGCCGCCAGACGCGGGACCTGACGCTGGACCACGTGATGCCGCGTCACCGGGGCGGTCCGCACACCTGGGAGAACCTCGTGAGCGCCTGCCGGGTGTGTAATCACAAGAAGGCCGGCCGTACTCCCCAGGAAGCCCGCATGGCTATGGCCGTCCAGCCGCACGTACCCCGGGTCTCGGTCTACCACGCGTTCTTCCCCTATCTCGGTGCGCAGGAAGAGTGGCGGAAGTTCGTCCCCGGTTGGGAAGGGCAACTGGCTGGCTAACGGCAGGCATCCCGGCAGGCGAACAAGACCCCTTCTCGACGCCCCCCCGTACGCCCTATAGTCGCGATAGCTCACGTCTATCGAGGTTCCCCCATGACCCAGACTGCTGCCGATTGGCGGTCGCGCACCGCCGGCAAACTCGTTTCCCCCGGGGCGGCGGTCGCGACCATCCGGGACGGCGACACCGTCTGGGCCGGCGGATGGACATCGGTGCCACCCCAACTCTGTGGCGCCTCGCTGCCCGCGGCCCCGAGCTGCACGACGTCACCATCGTCTCGTTTCTCACTCCGTATAAGTGGGACACGCCCGAGAACCTCGCCAACTTCACGGTCGTTACCGCCTATGCCAGCCCGTTCGACCGGGCGGCAGTCCGGGAGGGCCGGATGGAGTACGTCCCGGTGTCGCAGTTCCGCGAAGGCGTGATGCCTCCTGGCATCGCGCGGATCGATGCGGCGATGATCCCGATTTCGCCGCCGGACGAAGACGGTTGGTGTTCCTTCGGGAGCGGCGTCTTCTTCGGACCGACGGTGGCGAAGCTCGCGTCGCGCCTCATCGGGGAGATCCACGAGGGTTTCATCCGGACCGGGGGCGACAACCGCATCCACATCTCGCGCTTCGAGCGAGTCTGCGAGTACACGCTGCCGCCCGCGGTCGCCCCCATTCCCCCTCGCAGCGAAGAGACCGAGGTGGCGGCGCAGGTCATCTGCTCACTTGTGGCGCACGAAATCGTCTACGACGGCTGCACACTCCAGTTTGGGATCGGCGATGTGTCGGCGGCGCTGCCGGCCTTCCTCGAAGAACGCCACGAACTCGGCGTGCACACCGAGCTATTGCCGGGCGGCATCCCGGATCTCGTCGAGAAGGGCGTCATCACCGGCCGGAACAAGCCGCATCACGCCGGCAAGGTCGTGGCCAGCGCCGTGGGGCAGGTACCGCCTGAGGACCTCAGGCGGATCGACGGAAACGCCGTCTACGAACTGTACGACTTCACCCACACCGATGACCTGAGGCTGCTCCTGCAGATCGAGAACTTCGTAGCAGTGAACAACGCCATGGCCGTCGACCTGACCGGCAACGTCTCCTCGGAGACGCTGGGGCCTGCCCTGTTCAGCGGTACAGGTGGCCAGGCGGCTTTCGCAGTTGGTGCGTCGACCGCGGCAGGGGGTTCGGTGATCGTCTTGCCATCCAGTTCGCTGGTGAACGGGGAGAGGGCAACGCGCATCGTCGGCGGCCACCCTCCCGGGACCGTGCAAACAGTCCACCGCGGCTTCGTCGACTACGTGGTCACCGAGCAGGGGATCGCCCTCCTGCGAGGCAAGTCCGTTCGCGAACGCATCGGCGAACTCATCTCGGTCGCCCATCCGGACTTCCATGCGGAACTGAAGAAGGACGCGTTGCGGCTCTACGGCATCGCCATCTGATGCACCTGCCGGTCAACGGTCATGCCGGTGACTCCTCCCGGTCGACCGCTCCAGCGCCTCGACGAATTCCGCATAGGACTCCGCGCTGAGGGCCGGCCCCCGGCGGAGTTCGTCGCCCAGATTCGCGGAGGGAGTCGGGCCCTCATCGTGGCCGGGGTGGACGATAGTCTCCGGAGGCAGCGCCCGGAGCAGCCTGGCACTCTCCCAGAGCGCCTCGACCGCGTCACGGTCCGGCCCTGGCCTGCCCATCCCGCCCACGTGGAGCGTATCGCCGGCAAACAGGCGGCCTCCTGCCAGGAACGAGAGCGAGCCGGCCGAGTGTCCGGGTGTGTGCAGCGCCCGGACCCCGACTTCGCCGAGCGGGAGCGTTCTTCCCGGCACGGCGACTTCAACCGGTCCTGAGAAGTGGTCACGGAGCCCGTTTGCTTCGGATTCGTGGACGAAGACTGTCGCCCCTGTCGCTTCCACCACGGCGGCGACACCGTTCGCGTGATCGCTGTGACTATGGGTGAGAAGCACCCATCGGATGTTCAGCCCCTGGCCCGCCGCGGCGGCAAGGATGGCCGCCGTATCCCAGGCGGGGTCGATGACGGCGGCTTCGCGCGTGGCCTCGCAAGCGACCAGGTAGGAGAAGTTCCAGAGCGGGCCCTGGCGGAGAGGGAGGACGAACAGGCCGTCCACGGGCTAGTTGATCCCGTGGAAGAGTGGGATGGGGTAGGAGGCGGACCAGAGCTCGATCAACAGCTCCTCTAACTCCGGCTGCCAGCGCTCCCAGGTGCCGCGGGCGTAGGCAGCCTGGGGGCTCGCCAGCGCGGGCTGCACGGCATCCGTGCTGGCGAACCCGTAGATCGCCAGCAGCGTCCCGTCGCCGTTGTGGCCCTTCCGGACGTTGGTGACGCCAGGGATCCTGGCGATGTCCTGCAGGTGGACTGCTCCGAACCACTCGTCGAACGCCCGGCGCGCAGCGATGCGTGCGCGCGCCCGGACCAGCATGAAGGGTTGCTGGTCATCCACGGGCGCGACCCTGAATGAGTGTCTGGACGAGCGCCACTGCAGGCCCCAGGTCGAAGCGCGTGTCCAGTACCACGACCGGCACACGAAATGGCTGGACGCGGCCGCGCATCTGTTCGAACACCGCCACGCCGGCCTGCGAATAGCCGCTTCGCTCCCGCGAGAGCCGTTCCCGGATGGTGGCGTCCGGCGCCGTCACCCGGACTGCGACCAGTCGCGCTCCGGTGGCCGTCGCCAGCCCCAGGAAGCGCTTCCGATCGCGCGTCGTGAGGTTGGTCGCGTCGATCAGTGCGTGCCGGCCGCTGGCCAGCGCACGGCGAGCTTCGGATTCGACCGTTGCGAAGACGCGGCCGTTCTCGGCAAAGGAGTAAGCAGGTTCGGGCGCGATCCGGCGGCGGACCTCGTCGCTCTCGATGTGACAGAATTCGACTCTGGTCGCGAGTGCTCTTGCGAAAGTCGTCTTGCCCGATCCCGGCAGTCCGGAAAGGAGGATGAGCGCGGGTCCGGAGTTCGGTAAATTGCCGTCAGCCATTTCTTATGCTAGGTTGGCGGATGTTCATACGTTAGGCAAAGGAAGACCGAAGAGAAGGTTGCTGACCAACGAGCAGAAGACCACAACGATCCGGGAGTACGGCGTCCACGCCACCGATACGGGCTCCCCTGAAGTCCAGGTTGCGATCCTCACAGAGCGGATCAAGTACCTGACGACGCACCTCAAGGCGAACAAGCACGATTTCCACACACGACGTGGACTCTTGAAGCTTGTTGGCCAGCGGCGCCGTCAGCTCCGCTACCTCAACAATCGCGACGTAAACCGGTACCGCGAAGTCATCGCCCGGCTTGGCCTCCGCAAATAGCGGGGGCCTTTGTCTTTTTGAACTTTTGAGCGAACGGCAACCTCCTACCGCGTTATTTCCCTGAGCCGCCGCCCCGCAGGAAGCGGGCGGTATCGAATCACGTCCTCTCCGCGCATGAACCGGGAGAGGACTGGGACGCATCTGAGAAGCAGAGCCAGAAACAGAGAGCATGAAAGAACCACGACAGTACGAACTCGAAGTCGGGGGCAAGACCCTCACCATCCAGCACGGCATCCTCGCCAACCAGGCCAATGGTTCCGTCACCGTCCGCCTCGGCGATACCGTCGTCCTCGTAACGGCCACCATGGCCGATGCGCGCGAGGGCATCGACTTTTTCCCCCTGACGATTGACTACGAAGAGCGGCTCTATGCCGTCGGCAAGATCCCCGGCGGGTTCCCTCGCCGCGAAGGCCGGGCCAGTAACGATGGCATTCTCGCCATGCGCCTGACCGACCGGCCGCTGCGGCCGCTCTTCCCCAAGGGTTTCCGCCAGGAAGTCCAGATCGTTGCGACCACACTCAGCGCCGACCGCGAGAACCAGCCCGACACGCTCATCGCCATCGGCGCCAGCGCGGCCCTGATGATCAGCGACATCCCGTTCAACGGCCCGGTGAGTTCCGTCCGCGTCACGCGTCTCGACGGTGAGTTCATCGTCAATCCCACATTCCAGCAGGCCGAAGCCGGGGACCTCGACATCATCGTCGCGGGGACCAAGGAAGCCGTCGTGATGGTGGAAGCCGGCGCCAAGCAGGTCACGGAGGACGTTGTCCTCGAGGCCATCGATGTCGCCATGGAAGCCAACCGCCTGATCATCACGCTCCAGGAGCAGATCGCTGCTGAAGCGGCGCCGGTGAAGAAACCCTTCACCCCGGTGGCGGAAAACGCCGAGGCGTACGCCGCCATCAGCGATTACCTGAAGGACCGGATCCCGGAACTCGTCGCGACCGCCGCCAGCGAGCGCAGCGACGCCAACAAGGCCGTCCGCCAGGAGCTCAACGAGAAGTTCGGCGAGCAGTTCAAGCCGAGCGAGATCGGCGACGCGCTGTACAGCGTGATCAAGAAGGCGATGCGCAAGCAGATCCTCGAGAAGGGCAAGCGCGCCGACCAGCGCGATATCACCCAGATCCGGCCGCTCGATATCCACGTCGGCGTGCTCCCGCGGACGCACGGCACCGGGCTCTTCACCCGCGGCGAAACGCAGGTGCTCACCGTCGCCACGCTCGGCGGTCTGACGATGTCGCAGAAGCTCGACACGCTCTCGCCGAAAGAGTCCAAGCGCTACATGCACCACTACAACTTCCCGCCCTACTCGGTCGGTGAAGCTCGCCCGATGCGCGGCCCCGGCCGCCGCGAAATCGGCCACGGCGCCCTCGCCGAGCGTGCCCTCGAACCGGTCGTCCCGAGCGAGGCCGACTTCCCCTACGCCCTCCGCCTCGTCAGCGAAGTCATGTCGTCGAACGGTTCGACCTCAATGGCCAGCGTCTGCGGCAGTTCCCTCGCGTTGATGGACGCCGGTGTGCCGATCTCGGCCCCGGTGGCCGGCATCGCGATGGGCCTCATCATGGGCGAGGACGGCAACTACAAGGTGCTGACCGACATCGCCGGCCAGGAAGACTTCATGGGCGACATGGACTTCAAGGTCGCCGGCACAACGGCGGGCATCACCGCCCTCCAGATGGACATCAAGATCGGTGGGGTCTCTCGCGAGCTCCTGACCACCGCCCTCAACCAGGCGAAGGATGCCCGCCAGTTCCTGCTCGAGAAGATGGCGGAAGTCATTTCCGAGCCGCGCGCGGAGATGTCCGAATACGCTCCCAAGATGTACAAGGGCCAGATCAACCAGGACCAGATCGGGACCGTCATCGGCCCCGGCGGCAAGACCGTCCGCAAGATCCAGGAAGAATCCGGTGGCGCGACCATCGAGATCCAGGAAGACGGCACGGTCATCGTGGGTTCGCCGAACGAGGCGGTCGCCCGCAAGGCCATCCAGATGATCGAAGGCCTCACCAAGGAAGTGAAGATCGGCGAGATCTACACGGGCAAGGTGACTCGCCTCCTGAACTTCGGCGTCTTCGTCGAAATCCTCCCGGGCAAGGAAGGCCTCGTCCATATCTCCCAGCTCGGCGAAGACCACGTCGAGACGGTCGAAGACGAAGTGCAGCCTGGCGATGAAGTGACCGTGATGGTCACGGAAATCGACAACCTCGGGCGCATCAACCTCAGCCGGCGCGCCGTCCTTCTCGGCGAAGAACCGCCTCCTCCTGGCAGCGGCGGCGGTAGCCGCGGCGGCGGCGGCCGCGGCGCCCCTCGCAGTGGCGGCGGCGATCGTGGCGGCCGTGGTGGCGGCTTCGGCGGCGACCGTGGCGCCCCTCGCAGCGGCGGCGGCGACCGTGGCGGTTTCCAACGCAGCGGCGGCGGCGACCGTGGCGGCCAGCGCAGCGGCGGTGGCGGCGGCTTCGGCGGCGGCGATCGTGGCCCGCGCAGCGGCGGTGGCGGCGGCTTCGGCGGCGGCGATCGTGGTCCGCGTCCCGGTGGTTCGAGCCCCGTCGGCGGCGTCAGCCGCGGCTGGGTGCGGCGTTCCGGCGAAGGTTCCGAAGGCCCGGGTGGCCCTCCTCCCGCGCCTCGCCGTGACTTCGGTGGCGGCATGGACGAAAACGACGAGTAACCGTCGTCAGCAAACATCAGACGAAGGCCCCGGCAGCAATGCCGGGGCCTTTTTTCGTCGCGCGCCGTGGGCGCGTTATTCGACGCCACCCGATTCGACCAGTGGATTGACCTTCCCCATTTCCGTTACCATGCGCCCGCTCAGGGTTAGGCCAACCTCATTGGAGCCGCCTGCCTTACCTTCATGCGAAAGGGCCACAAACCCCATGTCCGTAGAACCGAAGACTGTTTCCGTCCGAAGCGGCATGTTCCAGCCGCCGACGTATCGCAAGGGCGCCGGCGTCCCGCTCCTCTACCTCCACGCCGCTGGAGGCTTGCGAAACGGGTTCACCCCGGAGCTCGAAGCACTCGCGCAGCACTACGATGTCATAGCCCCGACCCACCCCGGCTGGGACGACACCCCGGGCCTCGAGAACATCGACGACATCCACGACATGGTTTCTTACTACCAGGACTTCGTCGATGAGCTGGGACTGACTTCATTCCATCTCGCCGGACACTCGATCGGCGGCATGTTCGCGGCTGAGCTCGCAGCGGCCCGTCCGGACCTGGTGAAGAAGCTGGTGCTGACCTGCCCTGTCGGCCTCTGGATGGATGAGACACCGGTGACCGACCTCTTCACGCTCATGCCGAACGAACTCCCCGGCGTCATCTTCGGAGACCTCTCGAACCCGGTGATCCCGACGTTGTTCAAAGCCCCGGCAAACGAAGAGGAGATGGCCGAGAACTACTACTTCCAGCTGGCGAATTTCTCGGCGACCGGGAAATTCATCTGGCCGATCCCGGACAAGGGATTGAAGAAGCGCCTCCACCGGATCAAAGCCCAGACACTCGTCCTCTGGGGGGACCAGGACAAACTCACCCCGCCCGCATACGGGCCGCTGTTCGCATCGAAGATTGCGAAGGCGCAGCTGGCCACCGTTCCCGGCGCCGGCCACATGCTCCCGCTCGAAAACACGCCCGCCTGGTCCAGGGAGATCGTGGACTTCCTGGGTTGAAAGAGCGATGACCCCCGAAGAGCGCGATGCATTCGCATCCCGGCCACTGCCAGCCGTCCTGGCGACCGTGGATGGTCACGGCCGGGCGCATGCCGTCCCGGTGATCTACCTGTACGAGGACGGTGAGTTGCTCGTCATCACTGACCGGGGCTCGCAGAAGCACAGGAATGCTGTGCGGCAGGGCCGGGCCGCACTCTGCGTCGACGACCGGGCGCGCTTCCAGACCGTGACCGCCGAAGGGCCGGTGCGCGTCATCGACCCGATCACCTACGAGTTGCGTCTGCGCCTGCATACGCACTACCGGGGAGAGGAGGCGGCGCGGAAGGCCACCGCTGATGGTGGTCACGAACGGATGGTTGCACTCGTGATCGCCCCCGAGCGGTGGTACTGAGCCTGCCGGTACAGGGAAAGGATTGACAGCTCACAGCGCCCTCCGCATGCTCCCGCCGAGAGCGGCCGTGGGTCGCTCTGAACACGACGGAGTGTTGGCAGTGCGAGACGATGAGGCTGAACTTCCTTCCCACCTGCACCTGACGGCCGCGGGGCGCAGAGTCCTCGGGTTGGTGGCGCTCGGCCGCGCTGACATCGAAGTCGCGGACCTGCTGGACGCTTCTCCAACCGCGTTCTCCCTGTTCCCCGTTCCCGGTTCCGCGTCTACGCTACCGGCATGGGCAAACTCGAAGGCAAGACCGCGCTGATTTTCGGCGTTTCGAACGACCGCTCCATCGGTTGGGGCATCGCGAAGGCGTTCCACGAAGAGGGTGCGAAGCTCGCCCTCTCCTACGCACTCCCCATGGAGAAGCGGATCATGCCGCTCGCCCAGGAACTCGGTGTCGAGTTCGTCGAGCCCTGCGACGTAACCAGCGACGCCGAACTCGATGAGGTGTTCGCCAAGGTCGAAGCCAGGCTTGGCACGATCGACATCCTCGTCCACGCCATCGCGTTCGCGAACCGGGAAGACCTCATGGGGCGGTTCGTCGATACCTCCCGAGAGGGATTCCTGCTCGCCCACAACGTCTCGGTCTACTCGTTCGTCGCCGTGGCCCACCGCGCCCGGAAGCTGATGCCGAACGGCGGCAGCATGATGACGCTGACCTACTACGGGTCCCAGAAGGTGGCCCCGATGTACAACGTCATGGGTGTCGCCAAGGCATCGCTCGAAGCGACGACGCGCTACCTCGCCTGGGACCTTGGTCCGGAGAGAATTCGCGTCAACGCCATCAGTGCCGGCCCCATCCGGACGCTTGCCGCCAGCGGCATCTCCGGCTTCCGCGACTACCTCAAGCAGTTCTCGGCCATCGCCCCGCTGCACGAAAACGTGACCATCGAGCAGGTGGGCTCCGCTGCGGCGTTCCTCGCCGGCGATGGCGCCGCGGCGATTACCGGCGACGTCCTCTATGTCGATAACGGCTTCAACATCATGGGCCTGGCGAACGAAGAGCGGGAATGACGCGGCTTCCCGGGCCGTTCCAGGTTGTGCCGTACGACCGTTCGCGCCACGCCGATGGCCCATGGCGCGTGGTCTCCGCCGTCTTTGAGGAATACGGCTTCCCCTTCGCCGAGAACGACTACGACGCCGATGTCGCCCGGCCGGACGAACACTATGACGGGAGGACTGGCTGGTTTTCCGTTGCTGAAGACACTGAAGGCGGCGTCGTGGGCTGCGTCGGGCTGACGGACGAGGGCGGCGGCGAGTACGAACTACACCGTCTCTATGTGCTCTCCGAGGCGCGCGGCCACAACCTTGGCGAGCGCCTCTGCACGTGGGTGATTGAAGCCGCCCGCGAGAAGGGCGCCGAACGAGTCGTCCTCTTCAGTGACGTCCATTTCGCCCACGCCCACCGGCTCTACGAACGTGTTGGTTTTCGCGCCAACCGCTTCCGCTATGCGCCCGACCCGTGGCGAAGCCGCGAGTGGGGCTTCATCATGGAGTTCCCGAAGGACGGTACGAACTGATGCCACGACCACGCTGCACCTGGTGCATCGAGCCGCCCTACCAGGACCTTGCGGTCCTGAAGTGGCGCGGAGAAGAACGCGAGCGCCTCACCATCCCGCTCTGCCGGAAACACCTGATTCGGCTGAAAGAAGCCGGTCCCGCCGGGCGCGAGTTCAAGGGCTGGTTCTACAAGGACGGCTGGTGGTAAACGGTTTCGGCCTGTGCCAGCGAGCGCCCGAAGCGGGCCTCATCCGTATACTCCGGGCCACATGAACAACAGCCGTTTCAGCGACTGGCCAGAGGAATACGCCAGCAAGCTAGTCGAACCTTCCCGCGCCGCGGAACTCGTCCGGCCCGGCGACACCATCGTCATCCCCATCGGCGCCATCACTCCGGCCCTCTCCCAGGCCGTCTGGGAACGGCGCGCCGAGTTGAGCGGCATCGACATCCTCACCTGTGCTCCCTATCACGATCCCGGTTGGTTCGAACCGGGCGATCCGGCCTTCCGGATGCACGTCGAACTCTTCAACACCGCCGTCGGCCGCCAATCAGTCATCTCCGGGCGCAGCGACTTCGTCTCCATGCCGTTCAGCCGCCGGTTCAAGCGCGAAGACGAACGCGGTGGCGGTGAGTACCCCGTTGATGTCGCGATGGTCTCGGTCTCGCCGCCCGACCGGTTCGGTTTCTGCAGCTTCGGGACAAGCATGTGGAACAAGTTGAGCTACTGCCGCCGGGCCCGGACGGTACTCGCGGAGGTCTTCCCCGGTTACCCACGGACTGGCGGGACCAACCAGATCCACGTCTCGGAGATCGATGCATTCGTCGATGGTGGAGAAGTCATCCCACCCCGGGCTGGAGCGCGCGAGATACAGCCGTTCCCAAAGCCGATCGCCGGGTTCATCAACGACCTCGTGAACAACGGCGATACGCTGCAGATTGGTACGGGAATGACAACGCTGCAGCTCGCTGTGAACGGCGCCTTCGACGGCAAGGTTGACCTCGGTGTCCACAGCGAAGTCTCCACACCGGGTCTGAACGACCTCGTCTACCGTGGCGTCATTACCGGTTCACGGAAGAACGTGCACCCCGGGCGCTTTGTCGCCACGGCGCTCACTGCCGGTACTCCCGATGAGATGGAGTTCATCCACGAGAACCCGATTTACGAGGTCTACGAGGTGCACTACACGAACGACATCGCCGTCATCGCGGCGCATGACAACATGGTCGCCATCAACAACGCACTCTCGATCGACCTCACCGGTCAGGTTGCGGCGGAGTCGATCGGCGCCGACATGTGGAGCGGCCCCGGTGGGCAGCTCGAGTACGTCATCGGGGCGAACCTTTCCAAAGGTGGGCGAAGCATCACCTGCCTGCCCGCAACGTCGCGCGCCGAGACAATCACCCGGATCGTCGCCGAGCACCCGCCCGGGACCGTGATCACCGTGCCACGCCAGTTCGTGGACATCGTGGTGACCGAGTACGGAATTGCCCGGCTTTACGGCAAGAGCGACCGCGAGCGTGCGCGCGAACTCATCAACATCGCACACCCGGACCATCGCGAAAGTCTCCGCCGTGCGGCCCGGCGTATGGGGATCTAGCCAGGACTGCCGGCGCGCCGCTGCGAGAGGAAGTTCCACACCAGTTCCGCGCCGGAGACGCGCGAGGCGGGGCTGCCGGCCTGCACGCCGGGGTAGCCGGGCCAGAGGTGGTCGCACCCTTCGATGGTCACGATTTCCGTCGCTGCGGCACAGTCGATGAAGCGCCCGTGGTTCACTCCCTGTGCGATCTGTGTGGCTTCCGTGACCGACCGGCATCCGTTGCTGGCCGCCCAGTCCTCGATCGCGTCGTAGGCGCCGCCGTACTGCCATTGGCGCACGATCCCGCCTTCGATCGGCACGATGCTATCCGCCGTCCCGTGGATGGCGAGCACCGGGACAGTCGACTTGCAGGCTGGAGCCGGGAAGTCGACCCCCCCGACAGCCACGACGGCCGCGATGCGGTCCGGGATCTGGCAGGCGAGGCGGGATGACATGAACGCGCCATTGGAGAAGCCCGTGGCGTACACGCGCGCCGGGTCGACGCAGAGCTGCTTCGTTAGCGTGTTCAGGATGTCCTCGGTGAAGCGGACGTCGTCGATCGAGTTTGGTTCTGTCGCGCCGGCTGACCACCCCATCGGGGTGCCCGTGCCATCTGGCGACACCAGCACAAACCCTTCGCGGTCGCTTAGCGGGACGAGGCCGGAGGTGATCTCCTGGTCGATCCCGGTCCCGGAACGGCCGTGGAAATTGAGGATCAGGGGCATGGGCTTCGCCGTCGAGGCGGTCGTGGGGATGTGGACGCGGTACGTGCGCTTCATCCCACCGGATAGAAGCGTCTGAATAGTCGTTTTTCCGGGGCTGAAGCCAACCGGCAACGCCGATCCGCACCCGCCGGGGGCCACCTGCCGAAGGGCCTGCGGGCCAGCCGCCGAAGGGCGGGTGGCATCGACTTCGATACCGAACAGTTCGGCGGTACCGATGAACGGGGCGGCCGAAGCACGCAACGCTTCGCCGGCCACCTCGCCGACGGACACTCCGGCTGGCGGATCTCCAAGCGACGCGCCCCCAGAGCCGCAACCCGCGGCGAACACGAGCGACATCGCGAGAACCAGAGCTGCTGCCAGTCTTGCGCCGATATGGCACCTCCGTGGTCCACCGACCAGTGTATCGCTGGCACGCGGAAATGCGTGGGCCTTTCGGGCCATTGCGTGAAGACCGTTTGACCCTGAGTTCGGACCTATTCTGTGCAGCTAGAATGGACCCGTGTTCCCGGTTGTGACGAGGTGAGCGCCCAGTCCGATGCCGCGCCGCCAACCGCCGCGGGGCGTAAGTCGCCGCACAACCAGTTCTTGGACCTGGTGCGAACGGTCGCGATCATCAGGGTGCTTGCCTGGCACACCTATGGGTTCGCGTGGCTTTCGTATCTCATCGCGTCGATGCCGGCCATGTTCTTTGTGGCCGGGTCGCTCATGGCGCATTCGTTGGAGCGGACATCCGTGCGAAAGGTGCTCTACGCGCGCTTCCGGCGCCTGCTCATCCCCCTTTGGGCGTTCGGCTTCGTCGTGCTATCGGGGATGATCCTTCACTCGGCGACGGAGGCTGAGCTCGGCCTTCCCGTGCGCTGGGAACAGGTGCCGTGGTGGATATTTCCGCTCTGGGACCCGCAGGGCAGCGACTGGGGGATCACCTTCTGGGCCGTCCTCTGGTACATGCGTTGCCTCACCTGGCTCATCCTCCTCAGTCCGATCCTCCTCTGGTTGTTCAAGCGCCTCTCCATCGTCCTGATCGGCGTGCCCCTCGGCGCGCTCGCCGTGTTCGAAATGCGGTCGAGGAGCGGCCATGCCGTCGCCTGGCAGTTCGAGGACCTGGCTCTTTTCGGCATCTTCTGGTTGCTCGGCTTCGCCTACAACGCGGGCGATTTCGCCCAGATGTCCACGCGACTCCGGGCACTCGCCACAGTAGCCTTCGCCGCCGGCGCCGCGATCTGGGTCACCACCCAGGACGTGCCGGGGATGGTGGTCAACGCTTCGTACCCCGCCCACCTGCTGGTCGGGCTGACGTGGCTGATGGCCGCACTCACCTTCGAACAGTTGCTCAACCGGTTCGCGCTCAGGGCGGGGCCGGCGCGGTTCATCGCCTGGGTGAACGACCGTATCTTCACCATCTACCTCTGGCACGCAGCCGGGCTGTTCGTGATGTACGAACTCCTCTGGGTTGAGGATCGACCCACGTGGGTCCGGCACGCCTTCGCGCTCCCGATCGTGCTTGTGGTGACTTTCGTCTGCATGCTGGCGTTTGGTTGGGTGGAGGACCTGGCCGCCCGGCGCGAAGTGCACCTTGCTCCACGTGCTGGTGACGGGCCGGTGGTTGCGGCCCGCACCCGGCCTGCCTGGGCCAGGGCGATCATGCCGGGCGTCGCCGGGCTGGGTGTCCTCGCGATGCTCGCCGGGTTCCTCACCGAGCGATTCGATAACGCCCCGTCGCTCTCCGCCTCGGCGGTCGCGATCCCCCCGTCCGGCGTCGGCATCGCCCTCCGCGCAGAAAGTGCAGTCATCCTCGAGAAGCCGCCGGAAACGGCGCCGGCCGACACCACACAGGCCGCGATTCCGGTTTCCGCAGCCGAACTCCAGGCACTGTTCGATTCGTGGCGCGCCGCGAACAACCTGCCTGGGGCGACTGTCGCGCTGCGCCGGGCTGACGGCAGCGCGTGGGCAGCCGCTTCGGGAGTCGATGCATCCACAGGCGCCCCGATTGCCGTCGGCAGGGTCTATCCCACCGCCAGCGTGACCAAGACGTTCACGGCGGCCCTCATCCTTCAGCTCGTCGAGGAAGGAAAGGTGGACCTGGATGCGAAGGTCTCCAGTTACGTCCGTGGCATCGCTCACAGCGACCAGTACGCCGTCCGTCACCTCATCCAGCACATGTCGGGACTGATGGCGACCGACGCGGTCGCCCCAGCCGAGGCGCTCCTCGCAGCCTCCCGGACGCCGCTGGCATTCACACCCGGCACCGGGTTCCTCTATTCCAGCCCGGGCTATTACATGTTGGGGCTGGTCATCGAGAAGGTGACCGGCGTGTCGTACACGCAGGCACTCCACGAGCGGCTGCTCGATCCCCTCGAACTTCGGGGGACACTCATGGACGAGGAGATCAGCCCGCTGGCGGAATCGACCCACGCGCAGGCAAATCCGGCCCTCCGCTCGAGCTCCGGCGTCTTGCGTTCGTCTTCCGGTCCGGCGGTAACCGGGGTGCAGATGGAGTACTTCGGCGTGCTCTGGTCGTCGGCCGGTCTGTATTCGACGGTGGAGGACCTGGCGAAGTGGGCGGTTGCGTTCTACGCGACCGACGAGGTCGTCAGTGAAGCGACCCGCGACCGGATGACGACCTTCCTTGGTCCCGAGTTCCAGTACGCCGGGCTCGGGACGTACCCATTCTGTCCTTGCTGGATCGAAGACGGCCGGATCCTGAGCGACCGGTGGGGGCACTACGGCCGTTCCGGCGTGATGGAGTACGACCCGAGCGACCAGATCGCTTTCACCCTGTACACCAGCGGGACCGACATCGACGAACGCCTGATTGTGGCCTACGACGAACTGAGCGCCCGCCTCCGGGACCTCGTCCGCGGGCGCCCACTCCCGAACTGACGTTAGTCGATCGGAGTCCCGGCCTGCTTCGTGAAGTCGGCTGGCCGCTTGGTGAGGAATGCCTCGATGGCTTCCTTGTGTTCCCAGGAACGGTAGGCCGCGCCCAGCGCGATGCCTTCGGCCCGTTGTACAGCGCCAGTGTCGTTCGCGTTGGTGTTGGCGATGATGAGCTGGCGGATCTTCGCCATGGCGAAAGCGGACTGTCCCGAAAGCTGTTCGCCCAATTCGACCGCGCGGTCGACGAGTCGCTCGGGTGCGACAACTTCGGAGATCATGCCGGCCTCGCGAGCCTCCGCGGCCGGGATTAGCCGCCCGGTGAGGCACCACTCGATCGCCCTCGCCTGGCCAACCATCTGCGGTAGCAGCGCGGAGCTCGCCAGTTCTGGGACGAGGCCCATCTTCACGAAGAACATGCCGAACCGGGCCTGTTCACTCGCGATGCGAATATCCATGGGCAGGATCTGGGTGACGCCGATGCCGACGGCGGCGCCGTTCACGGCCGCAATCGTCGGCTTCGGGAAGCTGTGGAGGAAGGAGACCCAATCCCCGGAGTTCGCGGTCGCCGTGTTCTCCGGCTGATCGGCCTCACGCGCTTCGACGTTGGACTTGAAGACGGCGTCGATATCGGCTCCCGCGCAGAAGGCGCGGCCGGCGCCGGTGACGACGATCGCTCCGACGCCGGTATCGGCGGCTGCAGCCTCCATGGCCCGTCGCAGTTCGACCATCATGCCCGGCGTCCAGGCGTTGAGCTTCTCGGGGCGGTTGAGTGTCAGGAGGGCAACACGCCCCCGCTGTTCGACGGTGATGGTTTCGTAAGACAAGGTGTTGCTCCGGGGCAAAGGTGCGCGGAAAGAATAGGCGCATTCCTTCGACGCTCGCAAAAGACTGCGCTGCTGGCCACCCCTGGCCCCGCGGCGTAGGCTTTCCCGACACAACACATCCTGGAGCACCCCCATGGCGAACCTCCATTTCGGCGTCACCATCCCCCAGATCAAGCGGACCTGGGAGGAGGCCAAATCGAATTCGCTTGAGTTCGAAGCGATGGGTTACGACTCCCTCTGGGTTTGCGACCACCTCTACGGCCCCCAGTCACCGCAGATCCCTATCCTCGAGGCATGGTCGCTCATCTCCGCGGTCGCCGCTGTCACCAGCAAGGTCGAAATCGGCACACTGGTTACGCCCGCCGGCATGCGCAATGCGGCCCACCTCGGCAAGGTCATCGCCACGATCGACAACATCGCTGAGGGACGCATCATCCCCGGACTCGGGGCAGGTTGGATGCCGCGCGAGTTTAGCGACTTCGGGGTGCCGTTCCTGCCGACCGCCGCCCGCCTCGGCCAGCTTCGCGAAACGGTCGAGCTTCTGAAGCGGATGTGGACCGAGCCTTCGGTGACCTATGACGGCAAGTATGTGAAGGCGAACAACCTCGTCTGTGAACCGAAACCGGTGCGAATCCCGCCGATCCTCATCGGCGGCTCGGGCGAGAAAGTAACTCTCAAACTTGCCGCCCAGCACGCGGACATCTGGAACCACCAGGCGGCCCGCCAGTTCGAACTCCCGAAGAAGATCGAGGTCCTCAAGCAGCGCTGCGCCGAAGTCGGCCGCGACTTCTCCACGCTGACCGTGAGCCAGCAGTGCCTGGTGACGATCGCCCCGGACGAAGCGAGCGCGGCTCCGATGATTGACACGGCGAAGAAGATCTTCGGCGGCCACATGGGTGACCCCACGGGGCCGCTCGCCATCGCGGGCAGCCCCCAGCGGGTCCGCGAGCAGATCCAGAAGCACATCGACCTGGGTTGCACGATGTTCCTGATGGAGTTCTTCGGGCGTGACACGCGCGAGCCGGCGAAGCTCTTCGCCGAGACGGTGTTGCCGCACTTCAAGTAGGAGTGCGGGCGGGTCTCTGAAGGCGGCGGGCGAGGCCGGGGTCGTGTCACCCCCTCTTCCGGCCGGCCCGGTACAATCCCGCCCATGAAACTGGGACTTCAACTCTCGAATTTCACCTGGAAGGGCCGCGGCCCGAAGCTTGGCGAGAACCTCGCTGCCATCTCCCGCACCGCCGAGGATGTCGGTTACAGCTCCATCTGGGTGATGGACCACCTCTTCCAAATCCCGCAGGTAGGCGCCGCGCAGATGGAGATGCTCGAGGCGTACACCGCCCTCGGCTTCATCGCCGCGCATACGAAGTCCGCTTCGCTCGGGACCATGGTCACGGGCGTGACCTACCGGAACCCCGGCCTCCTTTGCAAGCAGGTGAGCACGCTCGATGTGCTCTCCGGCGGGCGGGCGATGCTGGGCATCGGCGCAGCCTGGTACGAGAGGGAACACCACGGTCTTGGCATCCCCTTCCCACCGCTCAAAGAGCGGTTCGAGAGGCTGGAGGAGACGCTCCAGATCTGCAAGCAGATGTGGAGCCGCGACGACGGCCCTTTCGAAGGCAAGCACTACCAGTTGCGTGAAACCCTGAATTCGCCCCAATCGCTCCAAAAGCCCCACCCACCGATCCTCATCGGCGGCGGAGGCGAACGGAAGACACTGAAGCTTGTGGCGAAGTATGCCGATGCATGCAACGTCTTCGGCAACTCTGTGGAGTTCGTCCAGGGCAAGTTCGAGACGATTCGCCGGCATTGCGAAGCGATCGGCCGCGACCCCAACGAGATCGAGCGGACAGTCCTGTTGCGCCTCGATGTCGGCGAAGACGGCGAGAAAGCCGCCGAGGTTGTTGATCAGCTCGGGCGCCTTTCCGAAGCCGGGGTCCAGGCCGTCCACGGCTACCTCGTCGGAGTCGACAAGATGAAGCCACTCGAAGTGATCGGGCGAGACGTACACCCACAGGTGAAGGATCTATGACCACCCCGAACATCCCGAATCTGCCTGGCATGGGCAACGCCCCGACGCTCCAGGCCCAGCTTTCGACCGTGACCGGGCGCGTCCTGCTCTACTGCGACCGGGCCGTGCAGGGACTCAGCATCGAACAGTTCTGCGATACGCGCGGCGGCATCACGAACAGCATCGGCTGGGACGTTTGGCACGTCGTCCGCACGATCGACAACATCATCCACTTCGTCTTCGAACGCCAGCAGCCAGTCTGGCTGAGGGATTCGTTTAACGAACGGTGGAACCTGCCGCGAGTCGACCAGGGAACGGGCCAGGACCCCAACGACGCCTACAGCATGGCTTTCCCGGAACCGGACGAATTCACGCTGTACACGGGGGCCGTGCGCGACGCCGTCGTCCCCCGAATTGCCGCGATGAGCGATGCCTACCTCACAGAAGTGCAGACCATTCGTCCCTGGGGACCGATCCCCCGGATGGAGGCGATCCTCCACGGGTTGATCGGGCACGGCAACGGCCATCTCGGCCGGGCGAGCCTGGCGCGAAACCTGTACGGACTCGACGGGCTGCCGTTTTAGAAGCCGGCGTTACGGCCTCCGGGCGTTCCTCACTACTTCGTCCAGCGCGCGTTTCGTCCTTGGTTCGGCGCGGACAGCGCGGGCAACGCTGAAGGCGAAGATGGCGACTGCGAGCCAGGCCAGCATCCCCGCAAGGGCGATCGTGTGGCGCCCCGCCTCGTAGTCCAACCGCTCGCCGAGGAGCGGGACTCCGGCGCGCAGCACCAGCGAACCGAGCAGCAGCCAGAAGGGCAGCCGCTCCAGCAGCATCGGGACGCCGGCCTCGGTCCGCTCCAGTGCGAAGACCGGTGCGACGAGCCGGGCCATGCCGAGGATCAGCATTGTTATCGTGCCGACGCCGAGCAGGTGGCGTGCCGCGTCTCGCTGTTCGAACGCTCCCCAGGAGGCGTAATCGTCGCCGCCCATCACTTCCAGTCCGCCCCAGACCATCAGCGCTCCCGCCGCCATCGCGGCGATGTTCGCGGTGACGACGAACCGCGCGGCCGACCGGGCACGCGGCCGCAGCCGTTTCGCCTGGCCATAGACCGATCCGCAGATCGGCGGAAGCGACACCAGGGCAGTCCCCGCGAGGACAAACCCGAGACCGCCGCTCCACTGTCCGGTTTCAACGTCCGCGCCTCCTATCGCGATCAGCGCTGCCCCGGCATTGAGGAGCACCCCAGGCACCGCTGCCACGACGAGTTGCGGTGTCTTTCGGCCGTAGAAGATCGGTACGCTCCGGCTCTGCACCGCCCAGATGAAGTTCCCAACTGGCCCGAGCATGACCGCCCACAGGAGCGCATCGTTTTCGCGATGCTCCAGCAGTCCGGGTGCGGCCTCGCTCCCCGGGATGTTCCAGAGTGCGAGTAGCGCCCAACCGGCCCACCAGACCGTCCCTGCCCAGGCGAAGTACCTCCAGGGTTCCTTAGCCTTCTTCCCACGGCTCAGCGTCACCGCCAGCACGGCGGCGACCCCGATCGCTCCCGCGGCAGTTGTCACGCCGATTGCCATGGCGACAACGTCGGCGGTCCCACCCCTGGCCGTGGTTTGCAGCGCAATCCGGAGCACGACCGGGACCGCCAGGACTGCCAGCAAGGGGATGGTCACCCGTCGCGGCACCGGCCGTCGCCCGGCAAACCGCGGGATCAGGCGGATTGCCATCCCCGCAACGAAAAGTCCTGCCCAGCCCTGGACCTGGACCCAACCGTGGGCCTGGACCATCCAGGCCAGGCGGCCGGCGCCGCCCACCGTCCCGCTCATCGTGAGTGGGATCCAAACCGCGAACACCAGGCCCCCGAAGAGCACCGAGGCGAGTGCCGCGGCGATGAATCCGAGGTACGACCGGTCCTCCACGGCTCGGACGATGCCCGGCCCCGCGGCAGTTGGTGGCTCGATCGCGATGTCCGAAGTTCGTCCCATGTCTCGCGAGCTTACCCGCGGACGCCTGCTGCGTCTGTGGCGCGGGTTGCGAGTTGCGGGTGGGCTGGAGGGTTGCCACCATGGCTCATCCCACCAAGGTTCGTCCAACTTGCGCACGGTTGCCGCCCTTCTTGTCCTCCTCTCCCTCCCGCTGTGGGTCGCGGCCTGCGGAGACGGCGACGGCCCGCCCGGTGGGAATACGAAGTCATTTTCCCAGGCCCAGCAGTCCATCGACCCCGCGAAGGAGTACACAGCCTTATTCGTAACGTCGAAGGGCGAATTCGCCGTCCGCCTGTATGCCGGCGAGGCCCCCATGACGGTCAACAGCTTCGTCTTCCTGGCGAAGCAGGGCTATTTCGACGGCCTGACGTTTCACCGCGTGGTGAAGGGTTTCGTCATCCAATCCGGCGACCCGACAGGCAGCGGCAGCGGTGGCCCCGGGTACGAGACGGCCGACGAACCCAACCAGCTCTCGAACCGGCGAGGGACCCTGGCGATGGCGAAGACGGCGGGAGCGAAGGTCTTCGGCAGTCAGTTCTTCATCAACCTCAGCGATAACACCGGGCTCGACTGGAACAACCCCTCGAACAACAAGTTCTACCCGTTCGGCGAAGTCATCTCCGGAATGGACGTCGTTGATGCGATCGCGGCCTCGCCGGTGAGAGGAAGCCAGCCGGACCCGGAGGTAGTCATCACCTCTGTGAGGATCTCCGAGCGGTAGTCAGGCGACGAAGAGTCTGACCAGCGCTTCGAGTTCATCGAGCTCGAAGGGCTTCGCCAGGACGCGGGCAACGCGCTGGGCGCGAGGGTCGTCCGCGCCGATGCTGCCCTCGCCGGTCATGAGGACGACCGGAGGTTTCGGACCGACATGGTTTTCGAGCGCGGTGACGACGCGCATGCCGTCGCCATCGGCGAGATTGAGATCCAGGAGCACGAGGTCGAAGGCGGACTGCTCCAGGTGATCGACCGCCTCGGAGGCGCTCTGCACCCCCACCACTTCGTGGCCGGCGTTCGTCAACACCTGCTTGATGAGGCGCGAGATGGTGCGCTCATCTTCCGCGAGAAGGATCCTCATCGGGTCTCTCACCGGACCTCTCCACCGGAGCCCAACGGAAGCGCGACACGAATAGTCGCGAATCGCTCGGCCCGCCGGCAGTGTACGGATCCGCCCATGGCCAATACAAGCTGTCGCGAACGAAAGAACGAAAACCCCGCATCAGCTGCAATCGGCTTCTCGGAGCCGGCGGGAACCCCGCTGGTGAAAGTGAGGTCGGCCGTCTGCCCCTTTCTCACTGCTTCGACCTGGACCGTTCCGGAGCCGTCGCCGATCCGGTTGGCGGATACGGCGAAGCCGGCGATCGCGCGGACAAGCCGGGCGGCGTCCCACGGTCCCTCAAGGCCGGGCTCGGGGATTCCGGCGAGGGAGATGTTCCCGGCCAGTTCGCGGGCCGCATCGAGAGCCGTTGCGATCTCGCACGGCCCGGTCGACAGTGCCACCTTTCCGCGTTCCAGGCGCGAGGCTTCCTGGAGGTCGTCCGCGAGTTGCTGGAGGTCCTCAACCGAGGACTTCAGCATCTCTGCCAGCTCCGTATCGAGCAGGAGTTCGCCGTGCGAAGACTGGCGGCGAGCGAGCTCCATCACCATCTTTATCGACGTCAGGGGTGTCCGGACTTCGTGAGCGAACGCGCCCATCGCTTCACGCCGGAAGTGCTCCGCATCCTCGGGTGTTGTTGTGAAGGGACCCATAACGGCGACAAGCACTACGCGACCGTAGTCTCGCCGGCCACTGCTCACAATCCGGTGAACGCCCTAGGGAATTCCCGGACTTCTGCCGTGGCCGCCGGCAAGCGGCATGATACGCGGTTCATCCGCGCGCGGGGAAAGCCCTGGATGCGCCCCCGCGACCTGCTCTTCGGCGTGATACGAGCTGCGCACGAGGGGGCCGCATTCGACGTGCTTGAAACCCATCGCGATCGCGGCCGTCTTGAGCTCCTCGAACTCCTCCGGAGTCCAGTAGCGCGCGACTGGCAGGTGGCCGGGAGTCGGCTGCAGGTATTGCCCCACGGTCAGGATGTCGACGGCCGAGTCGCGCAGGTCGCGAAAGACCGTCAGCAATTCTGCCGAGGTTTCGCCCAGCCCGACCATCAGGCCGCTCTTCGTGAGCGTGCCCGGATCGAGTTCGCGAGCAGTCCGCAGCAGCTCCAGTGAGCGCTCGTAGCGCGCCTGTGGCCGCACGACCGAGTAGAGGCGAGGGACGGTTTCCGTGTTGTGGTTCAGGATCTCCGGGCGGGCGCCGAGCACAGTTCGAAGGGCGGCCCAGTCTCCTTTGAAGTCCGGGATGAGGACTTCGAACGTGGTGTCGGGTGAAAGCCGGCGGGACCACTCGATGGTCTCGGCGAAGATGCCCGCGCCGCCGTCCGCCAGTTCGTCGCGGTTCACGCTGGTGATCACCGCATGGCGCAGTCCCAATCGCTGGATGGCGAGCGCTACGCGGCGGGGTTCTTCCCTGTCGAGCGTGCCGGGCCGGCCGGTCTTCACCGCACAGAAGCCGCACGACCGTGTACAGGTGTCGCCCAGGATCATGAACGTTGCCGTGCCGCGGCTCCAACAGTCGCCGATGTTCGGACAGCGGGCCTCTTCGCAGACGGTGTTGAGTTCCTGCTCGCGCATGAGCACGCGGATCCGCTCGTAGTTCCCGCCGGCGGGGAAGCGCACTTTTAGCCACGGGGGCCGCTCGGGATGCCTGAGAGCCATGGTTCCAGTGTGCAGGATGCGCTCCCGGGTTGCGAGGTCCGCAGGCCCCTGCCTCGCGCCAACCCCAACTGACAACCGAGTCTAATTCGGCTACGCTCCCTTCAATCGGCCCACCCCGGCGGCCGCGTGGAGGCCAGATGACGCTGCGATATCGCTATTCGATGTGGGATGGCACCCAGGAGGTGCCCGCGCTCGAAGCGAATGACATCCTCGATAACCTCACCGACGACCTGATGAATTTCGGCGACTTGCAGCACGCCCTTCGGAACTTGCTTCAGCGGGGCATGCGCAGCCCCCAGGGCGACCGCATGCAGGGCCTTCGCGACCTCCTCCAGCAGCTCCGGCAGCAGCGCCGCCAACAGCTCGATCGCTTCGACCTCTCTTCGGTCTTCGATGACCTGAAACGCCAGCTCGAAGAAATCGTCGGCATGGAACAGGGCACGCTCGACCGCAGGCTCGATGAAGCGAACGGCCAGCCCGGCCAGCAAGGCGAGCAAGGTGATCAGTCGCAGCAGAGCGGCCAGCAACCCCAGGGACAGCAGGGGGGTCAGCAGCCCCAGGGACAACAGGGGCAGCAAGGCCAGCAGCCACAGGGGCAGCAGGGCCAACAGCAGCCCGGCGCACAGCAGCAAGGTGGCGAACAGGGCGGCCAACAACAGGGCGGCCAGCAACAGTCCGGTGGCGAAACCCCCTCCGAATTCGCCGACATGCTCCGGAATATCGCCAACAAGAAGAAGCAGTTCCTCGAGCAACTCCCCGAGGACGTCGCCGGCCAGGTGAAGGAACTCCAGAACTACGAGTTCATGGACCACGAGGCCCAGGAGAAGTTCAACGAACTGCTCGAATCCCTGAAGAAGGCCATGATGGATACCTTCTTCAAGGATATGTACAACCAGATCGCCAACATGTCGCCGGAAGACCTCCAGCGCATGAAGGACATGGTCCAGGACCTGAACAAGATGCTTCAGGACAAGATGGCGGGCAAAGAGCCGAACTTCGACGAGTTCATGAAGCAATACGGCGACCTCTTCGGCGACAACCCGCCCCAGTCGCTCGACGAGCTCATCTCCCAGATGCAGCACCAGATGGGCCAGATGCAGTCGCTCCTCGATTCGCTCCCGGGCGACATGCGCCAGCAGCTCCAGGACCTCCTCGGCGACAAAGTCGGCGATGCCGAACTGCAGCAATCCCTCAGCGAGCTGGGCCAGAACCTCGAGTACCTCTACCCGATGCGCGACCTGCGCAACCAGTACCCCTTCCGCGGCGATGAAGAGATCGACCTCCAATCGGCCATGAACCTCATGGACCAGATGCAGTCGATCGACGAGCTCGAGCGCCAGCTGGAGCGGACGCAGTACGGCGGCGAGGTCGACGATATCGATGCCGACAAGCTCGAAGAGCTGCTCGGGCCCGAAGCCCGCGAGACGCTCGACCAGCTCAAGCAGTTCCTCGAAATCCTCGAAGACGCCGGCTACATCCGAAAGAAGGGGAACCAGTACGAGCTGACGCCGCGCGGGACTCGCAAGATCGGCCAGCGCGCGCTCGTCGAAATCTACAACTCGCTCAAGGCCGATGCCTTTGGCAAGCACGAAGTGCGCGAAAGCGGCACCGGTGGCGAGCGCACGGACAGCACAAAGAAATACGAGTTCGGCGACCCGTTCTTCCTCGATATCCAGAAGACGATCATGAACTCGATGTACCGCGAAGGTCCGGGGACCCCGATCAAGCTCAAGCCCGATGATTTCGAGGTCGAACGCACCGAACTCATCACGCAGACGGCGACCGTGATCATGCTCGACTTGAGCTGGTCGATGGCGCTGCGGGGGAGCTTCCAGGCGGCGAAGAAGGTTGCGCTGGCGCTCAACAACCTCATCTCATCGCAGTACCAGCGGGACAGCCTCTACATCATCGGGTTCAGCGCCTACGCGCGGGAACTGAAGGCCGAAGAGCTGCCGTACGTCCGCTGGGACGAATCGGTGCTGGGCACAAACATGCACCACGCCCTGATGATCGCGCAGAACCTGCTGGCGAAGCACACCCAGGGCACGCGCCAGATCATCATGATCTCCGACGGCGAACCGACCGCGCACCTGGAGAAGGGACGCAGCTACTTCGCCTACCCGCCCAGCCCCGTCACCATCCGCGAGACGCTCAAGGAAGTGAAGCGCTGCACCACCAAGAACATCACGATCAACACCTTCATGCTGGACAGGAACTACTACTTGAAGGAGTTCATCAACCAGGTGGCGCGAATCAACAAGGGTCGCGTCTTCTACACCACCCCCGACAAGCTTGGCGAGTACATCCTCGTGGACTACGTCGCCCAGAAGCGCAAGAAACTGAGCGGCGTGGGGTAGGGGCGCGGGGGCACGTCCCGGTTCTGATAGACTGCGACGGATGAAGTCTCAGGAAGAACTCTGGGCTGAGTACGAGCGCCTCAAGCAGTCGGAGGACTGGGAGGCCGCTCTCAAGCTGCTGGACCTAATCGAGCCGGTCAGCGATGAAGAGTGGCATCGCCGACTGCGCGAGGCGCCGATGGACGACGAGCCCCTTACTCCCAGGGATCGCGAGCGGCTTGAAGAGGCGCACCGTGCCCTCGCAAAGATGCCCGGTCTCAGTACAGGGTGAGGCGTGAGCTCTACTGGTTCCAGGCGGCCGCGGAAGAACTCGCCCAGCTCGCCGCGCGGAACTCCAAACAAGCGACCCGTATCCTGGTTTCCGTCCGCGAGTTCGGACAATCGCGCCGCGGCGACGTCAAGAAGCTTGCTGGTTCCCAGGAGTGGCGACTTCGCGCCGGGGATTGGCGAGTGATATTCGTGCTCAGGGGCGACGAGGCGTACGTCGTGAGGATCACCGACCGCCAAGACGCCTACTAGCGGCGGTCGGCGTGGATCTGATGACTCGCGTGGCCGGGCGCACTTTCGACCCCACTTCTAAAGCAACCCCTTCTCCCTCGCCAAATCCTCATCGAACAGGATGTTCCCCGTAAATTCGGGACCCTGCTCGCAGATCCAGCGCGCCCCCTTCGCCATGGCGAAGGCCGGCTCAAAGTCGAGGTTCGGGTTCTCGGGGTCGTTCTGGGCGAAGAGGTTGCCGGGGGTCTTGATGCGTCCCTGGGGCGAAAGCACGTTCACGGTGATCTTGTCGTCCTGGAGCTCCATTGCCAGGCCCTGGCTCAGCCGCTCGAGGCCGGCTTTGACCATCCCGTAGAACGCCCCGCCCCGGCGGGCTTCCTTGTAAGGCCCGGGACCAGGGAATACGCCTGCCACCGAGGAGACATTGATAATGCGGCCGCCGCCCTGCTTCCGCATGTGAGGGATCGCTTCGCGCATCAACAAGATGGGCCCGCGCAGGTCGACCTGCCAGATGAGGTCGATATGACGCGGCTGGATCGTCTCGATCGTCCCCGGGACGAGGATCGCCGCGTTGTTGACGACGATGTCGAGCCGTCCGAAGGTTTCCACCGTCTTCGCCACCCCTGCGGCGATGCTCTCCGGCTCCCGCATATCCATGTAGATACCCTCGGCTTTACCCCCGGCGTCGCGGATCGCCTGGGCGACCGAGTGGATGGTGCCGGGCAGGCGCTTGTCCTTCACGACTTCAGTCCGCGCACAGACGGCGACCGCGCAGCCAGCGCGGCCAAGTTCGAGAGCGACATACTCGCCGATACCGCGAGACGCGCCCGTGACGAGGGCAACCTTACCGTTGAGTTCCATAGCGCGGCGATTGTAGTCGGTTGGTGCGCCGGAACGAAGGGAACGGCCCGCGGGACGTCCGCGACGACCATCTTCGTGGTGCAAACGCCTAGGGGAAGTCGCTCCCCGGGATCCGGTCGGGGTCATTCACGAGTTCCCCCCAGCGACGGGCGATGACATCCAGGGGTGATGGCGGAGGCGACCAGGGAATACCGCGCACGATGATGCCCCGGTTCGGCGCATGCTCGACCAGGCCCTCGCTCTCGAGCCTCCGGAACGCTTCGCGCACGGGTGTCTGGCTGACGCCGAGGCGTGCCGCCACTTCCTCCTGCCGCAGGTGTTCACCCTCGCGGATGTTCCCGGACATGATGGAGGATTGCAGCGCCTCGTACACGAGGTCCGCCTTGGTCCGCTGCTGCTTGGGGATCGTCATCTGTCTCAAGCATACGCGGGTCGCGACCGCAGGGGCATGGAGTGTCCGACGAGTGCCCGGACCGCGCGGGCATCCCCGCGAAATGCCCATCGCTGGCGCGCCGGTTCTTGTAGACTCCCACCATGCCCTACGTCATTACCGAACCGTGCATCGACGTGAAAGACGGCACTTGCGTCGATGTTTGCCCCGTCGATTGCATCAAGACGACGCCGGACGATGCGATGTTCTACATCGACCCGGATGGCTGCATCGATTGCAACGCCTGCCGCCACGTCTGTCCGGTCGATGCGATCTTCTCGACCTGGGAGATCCCGGTGGGCCAGGAACAATACACCCAGATCAACGCGGACTTCTTCCGTAAGAAGTAGCGAACAGCCGATGAAGCGGCGCCCCGCCCCAGCAGACGGGCCGATGGTCTCCGAACAGGACCGGGCAAGGCTGGAGGTCGACTTCCGCCTGCGCGGCTCTGCCTACGTGCCGGTGGAGCGGTCGCACAAACGCTTCGGCCGCGTCCTCGATTTCTTCGAGACGCTGGCACAGGGTATGGGCGGCGGGGCTCCGCGCCGCTAAGGGATCGCGAACTGTCAGTCGTCGTAATCGCTACCGACTTTCGGCAGCTTGAGGTCTGGCGGTTCCGGCTCTCCGGCCACCGGGAGTTGGTCGTCGGCGGCGAGCGGCGGTATCGAGATGTTCGCGAGGATTGCCTGCGGTCCAACGGGCGCCGCCCCATGGGCTGTGCCCGGGTAGACCGCCAGCGTCTCGAACGGCCGCAACGTGTGGTCCACGCCGTCGACCGTGATGCGGGCTTCACCCGCGATCACCATGTAAATCTGCGTCGAATGGTGATGGACGTGCTGCTCGATTCGTTCGACCGAACCCTCCATCCGGAACACGCGCACGCTCGCCGCCTTCGTTTCGTAGTCCTGGAGGATCTCGTACTTGCCGACGGGAATCGGGCGTTGCGCGGTAGTCATCGGGTGCTCCTCGTTGCCATGGCGGAAGCGAGCCATGCGAATTATCGTTCGTCTACGATCGCATGGCCCCGGGTGACGAGTATGGGCCGAAAGGTCTGAGTCAGGTGGCCTGGTGGCCCGAAGCCGCCGGCCCGAGCCTCCCCGCTGCCACGATGCCCGCACGGATGCCCTGGTAAAGCACGTCCGCTTCGTGGACGTGGCGGACTTCGTTCGCATGCAGCCCGTCTCCGACGGTGGTGCCTCCCAGGAACGCCGGCTGGTTGCGCACACCGCCTTCGCCGACCCCGTCGTAGGTCACGTGGAGCTCCGCGCAAAGGTCTTCGAGTGCCTTGTGCAACTTCAGGCGCTCCCGCTCGTCGCGTTCGAAGGCGCGCTTCCGGGCACTCAGCCGCGCTTTCCCGTGCGGCCCTTTGACCACCACGACCGCGCCCTCGGCGCGCGCCGCGATGCGGACGCAATCCGACATCCGGTCGATGACCTGCTGCGTCGTGAAGTTCGTGTCTCCGCCGATAGTGGCCTGAAGCACCCGCCGTGTGAACCGGAACGGCGCGTTGTACGCCCAGCGCTTGCTCTTCGCCACCCGCGCCCCCGCATCGCCGAGGCGTTCGCCGCCGACCCGTCCCAGTAGGCGTTCCACGCGCAGCGGCACCGAGCGATACAGGAACCAGTAGCTCCCGGTGTTCACGTACACCAGGTCGGGTTGCGACTCTTCGACCCAGCGTTCCACCAGCCCGGGCAACTCGGCCGTCGGCCAGACGCCCTTCACCACCCACTCGACCGGTTCGCCGAGCTCCGCTTCAAGCCGCTCGCCCGCGAGCACGTGCTTCTTCTCCGTCTGGCGCACCCAGGAACCGGTGTCGTTGCTGCTGCCAAGAAGGAGGACGCGCACGAGGGTAATAGTGCGGAGGGACGGGCAATGTGCAACGAGTGGGCAGGCTCGAGGCCCTCCCTCAGGAAAGGCGGCCTCGCTCACCTGTTAGCCTAGTCTGAGCGAGGCAACTCATGCAGAGAGCACGTTATCTACGCTGGGCCGGGCTGACCGTGGCTGTTTCAGGGTTGGTCGTGATTGCCCTATTCGTCAATGGCGGTACTTGCGGGGTTCGCGATGGCGATGAGACAACGACCGAACCGGCTATCCCAACCGAATCGCAGCCAAGCCGGGCGGAGTTTGATCCGTCCGCTCTGTTGGCGGAATCAGAATCAATCGCGTTTCGTCTCCGGTATGTGGCTGACCCTGACCTTCCATGCAGCGGCCCCTGTATGGGGCTGAAGGACATCGCCCTCAGTCTTCGCAATGCTTCGGCGCGTTGTGCCAAGGTTCCCCGAGTCCCGACAGATGCTCGGTCTGAATTCCTCGAACTCGAAGGCGCGGTTCGTTCCGTGTGTGGAGAAATCAGAATTGCCCTGGCTGACGGGAAGGTGCTTGAGCCGGATAACGGTGTCTCCTGGGCACTCCCATTGACTGAACAACTCGACAGCAAGTTGCGGCTCGCGAACAGCGTCCGGTAGCTCCTTCCCCTACCCCACCCCCACCCCCGCGAACGCCTCATCCAAAATCTCGTGCACCTCTTCATCCGCGATGGCGATGACGCGGCCGTCGTCGTAGAGGCGCATGACCATGTCGAGGGCGCGCACCAGGCGCGGGTCGCGCTTGTCCAGGCCGGCGGCTTCGGCCGGGCGGTGGGTTTGCATCCACATCAAAAGTCCGGCCGCGCCGCTCTTGTCCGTGATGGCCACTCCCGGAGGCCGGTTGAGCAGCCGGGTCGTGTCGAACGGGTTGTAGATCTCCTCGTCCTTGATCATCCCGTCGGCGTGGATGCCGGCGCGGGTGACGTTGAAGTTCGAACCGACAAACGGCAGCCGCTGGTCCACGGTCTCTCCGATCTCGCGGTAGTAGTCGGCGATCTCGGAGATGACCGTGGTGTCGATGCCCTGAGTCTCGCCGGTCAGGCCGATGAGCCAGAAGGCGAGCGCCTCGATCGGCGTGTTCCCGCTGCGCTCGCCGATGCCGAGCAGGGTGCCGTTGTTCGAACTCGCACCGTACATCCATGCGGACACCGCGTTCGGGATGATGGCGTTGAGGTCGTTCTGGCCGTGGAACTCCAACGCTTCGCTCGGGACGCCGCCTTCCGTCCGAAGCAGGTGAGTCAGCCGGGGGATACCCCGCGGGAGCGCGGCGTACGGGTCGCTCACACCGACGCCCATCGTGTCCGGATAGCGCACCTTCACCTGGATGCCTGCCTGCCTGCCGCGCTCCATCAACGCCTGGACGAAAGGCAGGACCACGTGGTGGAAGTCGGCGCGCGTGCTGTCTTCGATGTGGCAGCGCGGGATGACGCCGTCGGCGAGAGCGGCATCGACGACATCCAGGTAACCGGCGATGACAGCTTCCCGGCTGGAGCCGAGCTTCTTGAAGATGTGGTAATCGGAGATCGAGGTGAGGATACCGGTCTCCTTGAGCCCGGCCGCCCGCACGAGCTGGTAGTCCGCCATCGTCGCCCGGATCCATCCGGTCACTTCCGGGAAGCGGTAGCCCAGTTCCTGGCAGCGCTCGACCGCCTCGCGGTCCTTCTTTGTATACAGGAAGAACTCCGACTGCCGGACCATGCCTTTTGTGCCGCCGAGGCGCTGCAGGAGCGAGTAGAGGTGGACAATCTGGGCGACCGAGTAGGGAGCGCGGCTCTGCTGGCCGTCGCGAAAGGTGGTGTCGGTGATCCAGATATCGTGTTCCGGATTCAGGGCGACAGGTTCGCGTTCGAACTGGACCAGCGGCGGGAGCGTGTAGGGGAACTGGTCGCGGTAGTAGTCCGGGCCGGCGACAGAGGAGTGTGCATTGGGGGTCGTGAAGGTGAGCCAGGAAGCGGCCAAGGCTTGGTCTCCAGGTGTGATGATTGTATACAATCACATCGAAGCCGTTCTGTGCCACCTCAGGTTCGCTATACCTGCCACCCCCAGCCATAGAGCGTGCCACATGCCCGCCACGCCGGGCATTCGCGGTTTTGTACAGCAATGTCTAGAATCCGCTCCAATGTCTGAATCCCAATCACTCGTCATCGAAGAACGCAGGGGCGCGGTCGTTTGCCTGGCGCTAAACCGTCCCGAGCGCCACCACGCCCTCAGTGCCGCGCTGAGCGACCAGCTCGGCGACGCCATCCTTCGCGCCTCCGAGGACCCGGAAGTCGCCGCTATCATCCTGACTGGCACCGGCGAGAAAGCTTTCTGCGCCGGCGGCGACATGCTCGAAATGAGCGGAGTCGAAGAGAACGCGGCGGTGGCCCGTTCGCGCGGCGCCGGTGGGCTGTTCGGCGTCATCGCGAAGGCGCCCCAGCCGGTTATCGCCGCGGTGAACGGCTACTGTTTCGGCGGCGGTGCGCGCATGGCGATTGGCTGCGATATCCGGATCGCCTCCACCAACGCGAGCTTCCGCCTGCCCGGCGCCGAATACGGCCTCGTCGTCGCGGCTGCCTCGCTCCCGCGGCTGGTTGGCGCTGCCCGGGCGAAAGAGCTGATCTTCACGGCACGGCGGTTCGATGCGCAGGAAGCGTTCGACTACGGGCTCGTGACATCACTGCACCAGCCTGGCGAACTGATGGACGCGGCCTGGGCGATGGGGCAGACGATCGCCGGTATGTCGCGCTCCTCCGTACAGGAGTCGAAGCGCGTCATCGATACCGCGACCCTCTCCGATGACGCGCGCCACATGGAAGACGATGCGAATCGCCGCCTGCGCGGCAGCCCCGAACAGGTCGCCCGGTTCCGGGATGCGACCAAGCGGGTGACCGGCCGCTGACAACCGCTCAGCCGACCCTCGATCCAGGGGGAGCCAGCCGGCGCAGGCATGCCGGACCACGAAGAAGGAGCCTCACATGCCGGGACCGCTTTCGGGAATCAAGGTGCTCGATTTCACCTGGGCGCTCGCCGGGCCGTACGGCGTGATGATCCTTGCCGATCTCGGCGCCGAAGTCTGGAAGATCGAGACGGCCCACCAGAACGAGACGCGTCGCGGCAGCGGGCCGTATGTCCACGGCGTGAGCACGTACTTCTTCTCCGTGAACCGCGGGAAGAAGAGCATCATGCTCGACCTGAAGGTGCCCGAGGCAAAAGAGATCGTCTACAAGATGGTCGAACAGGTCGACGTGCTCACCGAGAACTTCTCGCCGGGGACCATGGAAGGCCTCGGCTTCGGCTATGACGAGATGAGCGCCCGAAACCCGCGACTGGTGTATGCCTCGACTTCCGGCTTCGGGCACACCGGACCGTACCGCGAGCGCGGCGCCGTCGACGCCATCGTCCAGGGTATGGGCGGGGTGATGAGCATGACCGGGCACACCGGAGGCAACCCGGCCCGCGCCGGCTACTCCATCGGTGATATGGGCGGCGGTATGTACACCGCCATCGGTGTGCTCTCCGCGCTCGTCGAACGCGACCGCTCTGGCCTTGGCCAGCACGTCGATGTCGCAATGCTCGATGCCCAGGTCGCGCTCATGGAAAACGCGCTCGTGCGTTACACCTCCACCGGCCAGGTCCAGGGGCCCGTTGGCCTTCGCCATCCTCTGAGCACGCCGCACCAGGCTTTCCCCGCGAAGGATGGTTGGGTCGTGGTTGCGAATGTAAAAGACCACAACTGGCCGTTGTTCTGCGGCCTGCTGGGCTGCGACGAACTCGCCACCGACGAGCGCTTCGCCACGAACCCGATCCGGACGAAGAACTACGCCGAGCTCGAGCCGATCCTCTTCGAAGCCTTCCGCCGGAAGACAAAGGCCGAATGGCAAGAACTGTTGAGCCCGGTCGCCCTCATCGGCCCGATGAACCGCGTCGACGAAGTGGCGGCGGACCCCCAGGTGGCCGCCCGGGAGATGCTGGTCGATTTGCCCACCTGGACTGGCGGCACGCTGCGGGTGGCGAACACGCCGGTGAAGCTGTCGCGTACTCCAGGTGGGGCCGTGCGCGGCGCAGCTAAACCCGGCGAACACGCAAACGAGATTCTCGGCGCTATCGGCTACACCGAGACCGAAGTAGCGCACCTGTTTGAATCCGGCGCGGTCGGCCAACTGCGCGACTCCTAGACGCTTCGCTCCCGGCAGGTGCTATCGTGTGCCGGCAATGAGCGTGAAATCGTTTGTGTTCCTGGCCCTCCTGGCGGGGGTCGCCGTCGTCGCGGCCGCCTGCAGCGACCGCGAGAAGACCTCGGACGACGATGAGCCCCTCGACGGCCCGTTCGACTCGCCGTACACCGGCGCGGAGCTGGCTGACCGCATCCAGAAAGCCATCGACGCCGAAGGCGCTTACACCATCTCCGCTCGCCAGGAGAACTTTGTCCTGCCGCAGTGGGGCGGCGCGGACAGCGGGACCGTGGCGGTTGGCCGCGAGGACGGCAGGGTAACCGCTGCCGCGAACCTGTTCCGCACGGGCGACGGGGAGTACAGCCTCTGGCTGCGGAGCGGCCAGACCTTTTTCAAGCGGAGCACCTGCGATGCTCTTGCCCGCGTGCCGGGGGGCGGCGGAGAAGTGCTTTCGCCGTTCGTTTTCCTCGGCAACGACCGCATCCGGGGCGCGACTGGCCTGAAGGCCGCGACCGGTCGGACAACGCTGATCCTCGTCCTCGATGGTCTTGGCGAGACCGAGATCAGCTTTCGCCCGGGGACCTTCCTGCCAAACCAGCTAAGTTCCCGCACGGCCACCAACAACGGCAAGCCCCTGGTCTGGACGTTCGAGAAATGGGGCGAACAGCCGAAATCGAGCCTATCGTCCGAAGCGTTTTCGAAGGCCTACGACCGCGGGCCCGGCGGGAACCCCTGCTAGTCACAGCCGTCGGGTCGCCGGGACTCTTATAGTTGGTCTTGTGGCTCCTCCTCGAATCGTCGTAACCATGGGCGATCCTTCCGGCATCGGCCCGGAAGTTGTCGCCAAAGCTCTCGCGAAACCGGAAGTCCGCACCCTCGCCGACCTCTCGGTCGTCGGCTCGGCCCAGGTCCTGTTCGATGCCTGGCAGCGGCTCTCCCTGCCAGGGGCGCCACCACCCGTGACCGAGATCCAGGGTGTCCCCGAGGGCCCTTTCCCGATCGGCCAGCTCTCCCTTGATTCGGCCCGCGCGGCGCATGCCTGGATCGAATTCGCGGCGAAGCGGTGCCTGGCGGGCGAAGCCGCCGCCATGGTCACCGCCCCGGTCAACAAGGATGCCTTCCAACGGGCCGGCATCGCCGATACCGGCCACCAGGAGGTCCTCTCGCGCCTGAGTGGCGCCACGAATGTGAAGACCATGCTCATTTCGGGTCGGCTTCGCTGCATGCACCTGAGCACGCACAAGTCGCTCGCCGAAGCCTGCCGCTATGTCACCCGCGACAACGTCCTCGCAGCGATCCAGTTGACCCATGCCCACTTCGCGCGCTGGGGAGTGCCCTCGCCCCGGATCGCCGTTGCAGCCTTGAACCCCCACGCGAGCGACAATGGGCTCATCGGCCGCGAGGAGCTGGACGAAATCGCGCCCGCGGTGACGGAGGCCCGCGCCCTCGGCATCGACGCCAGCGGCCCTCACCCGGCGGACTCGGTCTTCAACGCCGCCATCGCCGGGAGGTTCGACGTCGTCGTCGTCATGTACCACGACCAGGGACACATCCCCATCAAGGTCCACGGGTTCGAACAGAGCATCAGCGTGAACCTGGGCCTCCCCTTCATCCGCACCTCCGTGGACCACGGCACCGCCTTCGACATCGCTGGACAGGGTGTCGCCGACGAAACGAGCATGGTTGAAGCGGTCCGGCTCGCGGCGAACCTGGCAACCGGTAATGGATTGGGTTAGGGCGGCGACCTGCCGGCCGTGCCGATCGTGACTGCTCTGTCTCGGGCACACTTCGCGGTTCCCTGACGGTCGGGCCCGTGAGACCTGCTACAATTCTTCGAATGCACACGTCTCCCGTGTCGCCGGTGAGAACAACCCCGCGTCCATCACGCGGGGCTGCCATTTAGCGCCTTCCTTCTCCGTTTTCCCGTTTACCGACGCCCGATACCCTTGTTCAAGAAGGAAAGGTCCCTCACGCATGCCGACTGACCGCGTCCAGCTCTACGACACCACCCTCCGAGACGGGTCCCAGATGGAGGGCATCTCCCTCTCCGTCGAGGACAAGATCCGGATTACGCGGAAGCTCGATGAACTGGGTCTCGAATGGATCGAGGGCGGCTTCCCCGGGTCCAACCCCAAGGACGCCGAATACTTCCGCCGTCTCCGCAACATCGACCTCAGGAACGCGAAGGTGAGCGCTTTCGGCGGGACTCGTAAGCCGAACATCACCTGCGAGACCGATGCGAACATCCAGAGCCTCGTCGCTGCCGAGACACCGGGCATCACGCTCGTTGGCAAGGCCAGCATGTACCAGGTGCGCGAAATCCTGGAGACCAGCGCCGAAGAAAACCTGGCGATGATCGCCGACACCATCTCGTACTTCAAGAAGCTGGGGAAGACGGTGTTCTTCGATGCCGAGCACTACTTTGACGGCTTCGCGGCTGATCCCGACTTCTCCCTTCAATGCCTGGCAACTGCGGCGCGGGCGGGCGCCGATGCGCTCGTTCTCTGCGATACGAACGGCGGCATGACCACCCGTTCGATGCTGGCCGCCATCGAGGCCGCCCAGGCCCGGGTCAATGACGTCCGGCTGGGCATTCATTGCCATAACGATGCAGGCCTGGCGGTGGCAAACTCCATGGCCGCGGTCGAGGCCGGTGTCTGGCAGGTTCAGGGCTGCGTGAACGGCTACGGCGAGCGCTGCGGCAACGCCGATATCCTCACCATCCTCGCGAACCTGAAACTCAAGATGGGCCTCAACGTAGTGGAGGATGAGCAGCTTGCCCGCCTCACCGAGGTCTCCAACTATGTCTCCGAGCTCGCCAACATGGTCCCGAACGCCGGTGCGCCGTACGTCGGGGCTTCGGCATTCGCCCATAAGGCCGGCTACCACGTCGCGGGCATCATGAAAGACGAACGCGCCTATCAGCACATCGATCCGGGTCTGGTCGGGAACTCCTCGCGCGTGCTCGTGAGCGAGCTCTCCGGCCAACGCAATCTCCTCATGAAACTCCAGGAGCTGGGCATCGACTATCCGCTGACACAGGCGGAGGTGCGCAGCCTCCTGGAAGTGGTGAAGGAAAAGGAGAGCCAGGGGTTCCAGTACGAAGGCGCCGAAGCCAGCTTCGAACTGCTCGTGCGGCGTTCCCTGCCGGGCTACCGCGCCCCCTGGGAGCTGGAGGACTTCGTCATCGTCGAACGTCGTGGGCGCAGCCACGACCGCGAGACGCAGAACGAGATGCTCGCCGAGGCGATGGTGAAACTCTCGGTCGAAGGACAACAGCAGCACACCGCCCATGAAGGAAACGGGCCGGTGAACGCGCTCGACGGCGCCGTCAGGAAAGCGCTCGTGCAGGTCTATCCGCAACTGGAGCACGTGAAGCTGGTGGACTACAAGGTCCGCATCCTCGATTCCCAGGCCGCTACCGGCGCGAAGACCCGGGTCCTCATCGAAAGCACCGACGGCAACCGCTACTGGACTACGGTTGGTTCCTCGACCGACATCATCGAGGCGAGCTGGCTTGCCCTGGCGGATGCGCTGGAGTACGCCCTGATCGCCGCGGGGTAGCGGCGACCAGCATGAATCCATGCGAAACCCGCCCCATCCGCGTACCCTAACCGCGTGATCATCCTCCTCTTCGGCGCGAACGAACTGGCCATGCGCCGCCGCCTCCAGGAGCTGAAGGATGAAGCGGACGGCGGCAGCGGAATGCTCGTCACGAACATGTCTGTCGTCGACGGCCGCGATGCAAAACCGAACGATGTACTCGGGCCGTGCATGGCGCCGCCCTTCCTTGCTCCGAAACGCCTCGTCATCGTTGAGCACCTTCTCGAACGCTTCGAGGCGCGGGGTGGACCTCGCGGCCCGCGTGCACTTGGCGTATGGGAACAGGTCCCCGAAGAGTTGGGACGGGGAATCCCGTGGACGACCACGCTCGTGTTTTTCGGCCAGCCGTTCCTCGTGGAAGGGCGCCAGCGCGCGGTGACGAAGACGAACCCGCTCGTCTCGGCGCTCTCGAAGCTGCCCGACGTAAGCGTCGAGGAACACCCCGCGCTCGAAAAAGACCACCTCCTGCGCTACATCAACGAGGAGGCGGCGATGCGCGGTATTCGCTTCCGGCGCGGCGGCAACTTCGAGGCGCATGAGGAGCACCCGCCCGAGACCGACCCCGCCCAGTTGCTCGCAAACCTCTTGCAGGGAGACACGCTCAGCATCGCGAACGAACTGGACAAGCTGGCGCTCTACACGCGTGACTCCGGCTGTGAGGTGACGGTCGCCGACGTGAATCGCGTCTCCCACGGTGACCGCGAGGCGAAGTCCTGGGACCTCACCGATGCGGTCATCAACTGCCAGCTGGGAGCGGCGCTCTCCACGCTCGAGATTTTGAAGGAGAGCGGCGAAAACCTGCAGGGCCTGCTCGGGCTTATCACCTCCCGGTTCCGGACACTCGCCCCGGTGGTGGATCTCGTCGCCGCCGGGATGCCGCCGCCGGCCATGGCCGAAGAGCTCAAGCGGCAGAACAACTGGCAGTTGGAACGGGATGTCCGCGCGGCGAAACGTCTCGGCCCGGCCGGTCTGAAGCGTGCCTACCAGTACCTGGTGGAGGCCGACCGGACCAACAAGCTCGGAGAAGTAGCGGAAGAGGTCGCGCTCGACCTCTTGCTGATCAAGCTCTGCTCGCTCGCCGAGCCGGTCCCGTCTCGAACCTCCCGCTGACGCCCTCAGTCCAGCGACTGCCACACCGGGTTGTAGCACGCGACCTCGTGGGTGGCGGTCCGGGGCCGCGACAGCGACGGTGGCGGCTCCTGGCGGCAAACGTTCATGACCTTCGAACAGCGAGGGATGAACGGGCAGTGCACCGAAGGCTCGGTCATCTCCGGCGGGTGGCCGGGTATCTGGCGCAGGTGCGAATGCGCGCCATCCACGCGCGGGAGAGTGCCCAGCAGCGCGTGGGTGTAAGGGTGCAGCGGCGCCTTCAGCATGTCCCGGACGTTGCCTGATTCCACCACACGGCCGGCGTACATCACGGCGACATGGTCGGCCATCTGTGCCACGACTCCGAAGTCGTGCGTTATCAACAGGATGGCGGTGCCGCGTTCCTGCCGCAGCTGGTCGAGCTGGTGGAGGATCTGCGCCTGGATGGTCACGTCGAGGGCACTCGTGGGTTCGTCGGCGACGATGACTTCCGGGTTGAGCGCCGTGGCTATTCCGATCATCACGCGCTGACACATGCCGCCGGAAAGCTGGAACGGGTACGACTTCGCGATACGCTCCGGGTCCCGCAGTCCGACATCACGAAGGATCTGCACAGCCTGGATGCGCGCCTCCTTCTTGCCAATGTTCACATGGCTGGTGAGCATCTCGGCGACCTGGCTCCCGATGTCGATGACCGGGTTGAGGCCCGCCACGGGGTCCTGGAAGATCATGGCGATGCGCCGCCCTCGCAGCGGGCGGAGTTCGTGTTCGGTGAGCGATAGGATGTTGCGTCCTTCGAAGTTCACTTCGCCGGAGAGGACATCTGCTTCTCCGGGGAGGAGGCGGAGGATGGCCATGCCCACGGTGGACTTCCCGGAGCCGCTCTCGCCCACAATGGAGAGGATCTCGCCGCGGCGAAGGTCGAAGGAGACGTTTTCGGTGGCGTACGTCACCGCTTCCCGCGTGCGGTAACGGATAGAGAGGTCGCGGACGCTGACGATCGGTTCGTTCATCCCAAACCCAAGCGCGGGGCCTGCAGTGGCCCCGCCGGTGAAGCGTGCTGAACCGTGATTCTAATCGCTTGGGCGGATCGACGAGATGAAGCGGCCCTGTATCTCTACGTTGTCGGGTGACGTATAGATGGGCTGCATGCTGCTGTTCGCCGGCTGGAGGCGCACGCGGTTCCCTTCGTGGTAGATCCGCTTGAGGGTCACTTCACCGCGATCCTTCAGCCAGACCGCGACCTTTTCGCCATCATTGGCCGCGCGGGCCGGTTCGAGGAAGACGATGTCACCGTCGTCGATAAGATCCTCGATCATCGACTTGCCCTTCACACGGAGGGCGAACACGTTCGTCTTTCCACGGACCATGTCCTCGGTAACGGCGACCGTGTCTTCCGCGTCGTAACTCCAGCGTTCGGACGAGGGGACAGGTATCGGTTGTCCTGCGGCGATCGCACCGATGACCGGGATCTCAATGATGCGCGCGCGGCGCCCACCCTTCGAACCCAGCACCTCGATACCGCGGGAGACCTCGCGGTCGCGCCGGATCATCCCCTTCTCCTCGAGCTTGCGAAGGTTGTAATCGACAACAGAAGTGCTGCTGATGCTGCAGCCCTCCTGGATGTCGCGAATGCTCGGGGGGTAGTCCTTGTCCTCGATGAAGGTTCGAAGGAAATCGAGGATCTGGTCTTGTTTGGACGAGAGTTCTTTCATCGGGGCCTGGCCTCTCGAACGCATGTTCGTGCCCGAACTTTAGCAACGCCTCGGGTTTATCGTCAATCGTGTTCCGAACACCCGTCGCCGGTGGTGGGGCCGGACGTCTGCCGGGGGTGGATTGCGATCCGCCGGGAAGTGCCACAACATCGATCGACGTATGGCAGAAACAGCACTGGTTATCGCCGCCCACCCGGACGATGGCGAATTCGGCGCCGCCGGGTATTCGGCCCAGCTCGCCGCCAGGGGCTGGGACGTGTACTTCCTGATCGCCACGAACGGGGCGAAGGGGACTGAAGACCGCTCGATGCCGCGAGAGCGGCTGATCGCCCTCCGCCGGGAAGAACAACGCGAGGCCTGCCGCCGCCTCGGTGCGCGCGACGTGTTCTTCCTCGATCACGAAGACGGCGAACTCGTTTACACCCGCGTTCTCCTGGAGCAGTTGGTGCGCTCCATCCGCATGCTTCGCCCGCACGCGGTCCTCACCCACGACCCCACCGACATCATCATCCGCGACAGCTTCATCAATCACCCGGACCACCGCGCACTCGGGACGGCCGCGCTCGACGCGGTCTACCCCACGGCGCGCGACCACCTGAACTTCCCCGAGCACCTCGCCGAAGGACTCGAGCCGCACCGGGTCCGGGAGGTGCTCCTCTGGAACACCAACCAGCCCAACTTCGATGTCGACATCGAACCTCAGGTGGACCAGAAGATCCTTGCACTCTCCGCGCATCTGACGCAGTTCGGCAGCCTGGAAGACTTCGCGGCATTCTCCCGCGAGCGGTGGAAGTCTGAGGACGGTCGGTACGTCGAGCGCTTTCGCCGGGTCGAGTTACAGTTCTAGCGGTCAGCCGGCCAACAGGTGGCGGAGGATATCCTGTTCCTCAAGCATGGTGCGGCCCCGGCTGGCGAGGGTACTGACCGTGCTCTTATCCCGGCCCGAAAGCACAGCGGCGATGCGTGGGAGGCTGTATCCGCGCTGTTGGAGCGCTGCGGCCGCCACCGCGCGAGCATCGTTGAAACGAGGACTGCGCGAACGCCCAACGATGTCCTCGGTAGCGATCGCGAAGTAGCGTGCGATGCGGTCCAGGAGGTCCTGCTCGCCGCCGGCCGAACCCTGGGCGTGAGTGGCATCGAGCACGGTGACGCCGGCGAGTGATGCATCGAGGGAGCGGGCGTCGAGTTTCTGGGCGCGTTCGAGTGCCATGGCCGCATTGACGCAGCCGAGCAACACCCGCACCGAGGAGGCGTTTACCGCGGCCAGCCGGTCGATAGCCCATGCGGGGAGACCACCACGTTTTCGGCGGGCGATGTGTTCGACGAACGCCCGGCGCTCGCCCCGATCGAAGGGCTCGACACGCGTGATGATGCCCGCCGCGAGACGTGACTCCAGCCGTTCGGGCAGGCCGAGTTCGAAGGGGTGCCGCTCGCTCGCGACCACAACATGTCCCCCTGCGTTGCACACCGCGTCCATCGTGCAGACCAGTTCGTCCTGGGTGGCCTTCTTGCCGGCGATCGATTGGAGGTCATCGATGATGAGTATGTCCACGGAACGAACCTGGTCCTGGAACTCCTCCACCCGTCTTGCCCGCAGGGCGCCGAGGAACCGGTTCGTGAACTCCTCCGCACTAAGGCAGGCGACGCTGCGGCCGAGATCCTTCGCACGGCAGGCGAGCGCGTGAAGCAGGTGAGTCTTCCCCATCCCCGGGGCGCCGAAGAGCACAACCGGACTCGCCACGAGGTCGCTCGGTTCGACGAGCGCGATGCACGCTTCGAACGCGAGCCGGTTGCCATCGGAAGCGAGGTAGTCCTCGAAGGAGTAGGCACAATTGAGCGTCCCCATCGCCAGCACGCCCGCCGAAGGCGCGGCCGACGAACCGGTCGAAGTCGAAGGTTCGTCCGGCGCCTCTCCTGCCGCGACGAGAGCAAGGCTGACCGGGCACCCGAACACGTGAGTTGCGGCTCGTTCGATAACGACGCGCATCCGACGGTCCAGGTACTCGCTCGCCATCGCGGTGCGCGCCTCGAGAGTCAACACGGCCCCATCGAACGAGAGTGCTCGAGTTGGGCTGAACCAGGCAGTCATGTTGTGCGGATTGAGTTCGAGTTCGAGCCGCCCGAGGATCGCCTGCCAGGCACGAGCCAGTTCGCGCGCATCGAGCCGGGCACGGTCTTCCATTTTCGGGCAACACTCCTTCCTCCCGCAGTGCGGGCGAATCGAAAGACGGCGACGATGAAGGTGGTCAACGGGGCCGCTGAAGGGCCCTTCCAGGGGAGGCATCACGGCGGGCCGCCCGAGAACGCAGGGCGTAAGGTAGTCCCACCCCGGGGCTGGTTCAACGCTGTTATGTACTTGTGCCGGGCCTTCGCACGCAGTTTTCACGAGCGGGTCGGCTTATGTGGCAATCCGATTCCAGAGCCTGAAACTCGGGAATACGCAACCCTCTCGAACGTCGTAATCCTCTCACTGAAACCGGATCTCAGGGACTCCCTGATGTCCCTGGTGAAACATTGACGTTCGCGTTAACGTTGGTAGACTACAGTCCAGCCATGGCCGAAACCCCCGCGTCCGAACGGTTCCTTCAGATTGGCGAGGCTGCCGAGCGCGCCAGCCTCACCCAGCGGACGCTCCGGTACTACGAAGAGAAGGGTCTCCTGAACCCGCCCACCCGGATGGACGGCGGTTTCCGGCTCTACTCCCGCGAGGACATGGAGCGGATCGACCGGATCCGGCAGCTCAAGGAGTTGCTCGGCTTCTCCCTGGCGGAAATCAAGGAAATGATGGAAGCGGAAGACGTCCGCCTCCAGGTGAAGGCCGGTTGGCGCAAGGATGCCGACGCAGACGAGAAGGCCGAGAAGGTTCGTCTTGGCCGCGAAGCCACCTGCCAGCAACTCGCGATCATCGACCAGAAAATGGAAAAGATGTCGATGCTGCGGGAGGAGCTCGCCGAGCGGGTCCGGAAATACGACGAGCTGCTCCTCCGCTTCGCCGAACTTCCCGAGCAGGAAGCCGCCACTTCGCAGGACTGATTCGCTACACTGGTGGCGTGGCACTCACTGACGCCTTTCAGCGCCCCCTGCGCGACTTGCGCATTTCCGTCACCGACCGCTGCAACTTCCGCTGCACCTATTGCATGCCTCGAGAGATTTTCGGCCCGGGATACCAGTTCCTGGACCGCGCCGAGATCCTGAGCTACGAGGAGATCACCCGCCTTGCCCGCATCTTCATCGCTCACGGCGTGGAGAAGATCCGGCTGACCGGGGGCGAACCACTCGTCCGCAAGGACCTCGACTCGCTCATCGCCCAGTTGCGCGCCACGCCCGGCCTCCGAGATCTGACACTGACCACGAATGGCTCGCTCTTGCGCAACCAGGCCCGGAAGCTGAAGGCGGCTGGCCTCGAACGGATCACCGTCTCGCTCGACTCACTGGACGACGCGGTCTTCCAGTCGATGAACGATTCCGGCGTGCCCGCTTCGGTTGTGCTCGATGGTATCGAGGCCGCCAGGGAGGCGGGGCTGGACCCGATCAAGGTCAATGCGGTGGTGAAACGCGGTACAAACGACCACACGATTGTCGACCTCGCGCGCCACTTCAAGGGGAGCGGCGTCATCGTCCGCTTCATCGAGTTCATGGATGTCGGTGCGACGAATGGCTGGCAGCTGGAACACGTGGTGACCGGCCGCGAAATCGTCGAACGAGTCAATGCCGAACTCCCGATCGAACCGGTCGGAGCGAACTACCGCGGCGAGGTGGCGCGCCGCTGGCGCTACCGCGACGGTGGCGGCGAAATCGGCATCATCACCTCGATTTCCGAACCGTTTTGCGGCGATTGCACCCGCGCCCGCCTCTCTCCCGAAGGAGAGCTCTACACCTGCCTGTTCGGGGTGCGCGGCCACGACTTCCGGGCACTCCTGCGCTCCGGGGAGACCGATGGCGAGCTCTCCGAATTCCTGGCATCGGTCTGGCACGTTCGCGATGATCGCTACTCAGAGCTGCGTACCGCCGAGACCGCCCTCCTCCCGAAAGTGGAGATGTCGCACATCGGTGGGTAGCAGTGGCCAACGGCGCGGCGCGGCGCTAGGCTTCCCGCATTCGTAATCAATGAGGCGACCAATGACGACCGCGTCAGACTCTGGCATCTCCGTAGCAGACGGAATCATCAGCGGGCCTCTGCGCCGCTCGGTGAACAACTCCAGCACCGCCAAAGGAAGCATCCACGACGATGCGACAGCGTCGAAGCTTGGCTTCCGCGGCGGCACCGTCGCGGGCTCGATCCACAACGAGCTCTTCCCTCCCCTCCTCCTCGAAGCGTTCGGTCAACGTTGGTTCGAGCGCGGCAGCCTTTCCATGTACTACATGAACGCCACCACCGACCGCGAGGCCGTCCGGGCCTTCCTGAAGCAGCCGCCGGCCGGCGCAACCGACGCCCAGGTCGACGCCTGGGTGCAGCGGGACGACGGGATGCAGGTTGCCCAGGGCACGGCTTCCGTCGGCAATCCCGGTGTCCCTTCCGCGCTCCTGGCGCGCCCGCTGGACCGCTTCGCGGCCGGCGAGCTGCGACTCCTCAAGGGGATCGAGCCCGGCCGCAAGTTCGAGCCCGTGCGTGTTTCCATTTCGCTCGCGCAGCAACAGGAACGGATGAAGATCACGACCGAACCGCTCGACTGGTTCGTCTCCGATTCGCCCTGGGGCAAGCCGATCGCGATGCTCGCGCCGATGGTCCAACTCCTCTATGCGAAGAGCGTCGCTTCCCTGCGCGGCCCCATCGGCCAGGCGGTAGGACTCTTCGGTGCAATCGAACTGCGGAACGTGAATGGGCCGGTAATGGTTGACACCGAATACACCTGCACCGGGGAGGTTGTGGCCGTTGGCCAGAGCCCCAAGACCGAACACATGTGGTTTGAGACGGGCCTCGATGACGACAGCGGCAGGCGAATCGCAGAAATGCGGATGCTCCTTCGCTGGATGAAAGCTTCCAGCCCGTTGTACACGCAGGACGGTGTCCAGTAGCCAGCGCCGCCCCGCCCGGCGCGCGGGGTGCTCCCGGGCGGTCCATGCGTTCGGCCTACATACCCGAATGAGCGCTGGAACCCCGGGCCGACCGGGGAGCGTCCTTCTTGTCGAACCGCACACCCCTTCGGCGGATGTGTGGCGGAGCATGGCGCGCTATGCCGGCCGGCTGACGACGCTGTTGCGGCCGGAAGTAGCGGTGACCACCGTCGACGCGAGCCATATCAACATGCCCCGGCCGTTCCGGCGTCTCGTGCCGAGCTACCGGCGCTTCGCACCGCTGCCCCCAAGCTGGCCGGCCCCGATCGACGTGGTCCACTTCACCGATGTGTACCTCGGTGTCCACGCACGGAGGTTTGATGCGGCCCGGGTGACGACGGTGCACGACACCATGCCCGCCGAGTACGCCACGTGGCGTCGTGGCGGAGCGCGATGGCGGGTGGTCTACAAGCGCTCCCTCAGACTCTTGGACCGTTCTGACCTCGTGATCACGCCGTCAGAACACACGCGGCGGGAGCTCTTGAAGGCGAGGCCGCTGCCGCCGGAACGAGTCCAGACGGTTGGCATCCACGTCCCTGGCGAGATCTCACCGCCAATCCCGGGGACCGTGCGCGAGCCCGCCACGATCTTGAGCATCGGCACAACGGCGCCCTATAAGAACCTTCCCCTCTTGCTGCACGCCCTGGCCCGGCCGGAACTCCGTGGCGCAAAGCTTGTGCGCGTGGGGTACCCCTTCGACGAGGATCTGCCTGCGCTCGTGCGCACGCTCGGCCTCGAGGATCGGGTCCTGGAACTCGGGGGAGTTAGCGATGAACGGCTGCTCTCTTTGCTTCGGAGTAGCACCGTCCTCGCCCAGCCCAGCCTGGACGAGGGTTTTGGCATGCCGGTCGCGGAGGCGATGGCCGCTGGCCTGCCGGTGGTTTGCAGCGACGGCGGCGCGCTGCCGGAAGTCGCCGGGAGCGGCGCCCGGATCGTACCGTTTCGCAAGCTGCGGAAGGGGCCACCGGACCTCGACGACGCGCGAGACTTCGCCGCCGCACTCGCCGAAGTCCTCGGTTCGGCCCAACTTCAGCAGTCGCTCGCCGCGGCCGGCCTGCGTGAGGTCGCGCGCTACAGCGCCGGGACCATTCGCAACCAGCTGCTCAGTGCCTACGGACGGGCGATGGAGTTCGCGCGGGCCCGGACGGGGGCGTAGAGGAAGCGCGACCGCCCCGGCCGTTGGCGGTCGATTGGTCCTGTTCTTGGGGGGCTCGCTGCTACTGGCTGATGATTGGGAGCCCACAGAGGTAGTCGCGCGCCTGGTTGCGGTAGCGCCAGCGCGTGACCGTGCCATCGAGTTCGACGCTCTCCCAACGCATGCCGTCCTCCTCGTCAATCGGGAGGATGGCGCCCTTGAGGCGCCCACTCGTGTACACCTTGAAACTCGTGGAGTACGGGTCGACCGGGTCATGGCGGCGGGCGCGCAGTTCACATTTCGGGGGTGTGTTCGGCATGGCTCTACTCACTCTTGGGCGACAGGACTGTGACGGCAATGGTATCGCAAAATTCCGTTTACTGAGCAAGTGCTAAGTAGGCGTCGTGGCGCTCGCGCGCGACGTACGTCCGCACCCCGCGGCTCCCGTTCGCGGACAGCCACCGGACACCGGCCCACGTTGCCTCGTCTATCGGGATCCAGTCGTTGAACGAGATCGACCCGACTGCGTCCGCCGGGTTTACCTGGACGTGGAAGCTCAGCCGCCCCGCTTCCGGGTGGAGCCACGTGACCGGGTAGGCCCAGCGGCGCTTGCGCTTCCTCGGCTCCACCGCGGCCCAGATCTGGAGCAGGCGCTGGACATACATCGGTTCCCCTTCCAGGAAGTGCTGCATCGCCGCGGCGAGGTAGGGGTTGTGTTCAACCTGGATGGCCGCGTCTCCCCCGTAGTGCCCTTTCAGGACCGAAACGGCGATGCTCGTGGCTTCGTCCCAGTTCTCGATGCGGTCTGCCACGTCCGCCGCGCTCAGCATGCTCAGCAGGTTGAGTTCGAACGGCCGCCGGTGATCAAACCGAAGGTCCACGCCCCAGACGCCTTGCATGGCCGTGTTCGCTGCGACGACGTCCATCGTCTCGCTTCCGAGGTGTGCCGGGAACGGTGACTGTTCGATCTCTGCCGCTGCCTCTTCGAACGTGAACCACTCGTTCTCCAGCCGATCGGCGTGGGTCCGTCCGTCGGGGACGAATCCCGCGCCGGCGAGCACCTGGTTCCTCGTGAGGAGGTCGGCTTTCAGGGCATCGAGGACGGCCGCGAGCAACTCGCGAGAGGGGTGGCGGAGTCCAAGTTCGTACGCCTTGACCGTCGCCGGGGCGATTGCCGCCCTGGAGGCGACTTCTCGTCGTGTGAGACCTTCCCTATCCCGGAGGTCCCTTAGCAGTGTTGACCAGTCAGCCACTGTGCCACCCTTGGCGGGACTATAGCACTCGGGTGGATACACAGCGTAGCCGCCCCGGGATTGTCACGACGGTGTCCCGGGCCCGACGCTGCGCTATCAACAATCGGAAGCACCGAGGCTCCCCAATGGCGACCAAACCCAAGAGCCCACTCACTGGACCAACCCCTGTAGCCAAGGAGCGAATCGCCGAGGTGAAACAGGCTGCGAAACAGGCGCCCGCGGACGATGCGCCGCCCACAATGACGCACCAGGGCCCTGGCTCCGGCAAAGCCGGCGCTGTCGACCCTTCCGCTGCCTCCGCCATCCTCACCAAACAACAGGGCTCCGCAACGGCTACGACTGCCGCCAGTCCCGCCCCGGATCTTCGCGCGCGGGTCGCCGAAGCGGAGGTGAAGCTGACTCCGGGGACTGAACAGGCGCCCGGCACGGCCGCGACCATCCCGACTCCCGGCAGGCAGGCCAACGACAGCGGCATCAAGACCGGCGCCGATCCTGGCAGCGGGAGCCAATCCCAGGGAGAGAGCAGTGCGACCAGCCAGCTCGATGCGGCCGTTGAAGATGCGGTCGGCAAGCTCGCAGCGTCGCGCGCCAACATCAAAGGCCCCATGGACGTCTTCGAGGCGGCTGCCAGTACGACGACGGCTCCCGGCGGCGCGGCGGCTGGCGCTTCCAGCCCTGCACCAGCGGTCGACGACCTCTTCGGGAATTCGGGCGACGGAGGTGAGCAACATACCGCCGAGGTCGTCGGTCAGCTAACTTCCGGCGGTGGCTCGTTGTTCGGTGGTCGCCTGGCTTTCGCACAACAAGAACTCGCGATTGGCGCGGGCCTCATCGGTGACCAGCGAACCCGCGAGAGCTCTCCCAATGTTGCCCACGGTTCGAATCCATTGAGCGACGCGGTGAATTCCGTGACTCCAGAGGATCGAGCACGAGCTGCCGAAGCGGCCGGCGTCACGCCGGACTCCGGCTCTCCGTCAGTTCCCGGGGGCTTCAAGTTCCAGAAGGCGGGCTATGGTTTTGGGAGTGCCGCCGAGGCCGAAGCCGCCAGTGAGAAGGGCTGGATGGACCGCGCTGTCGATTTCATCAAGGAGGCGTCGGCGCCGACGAACGTCAACCAGGCCAGGCAACTTCACGAAGTTGAGGACGGGATCGGAACGACGACGGACTCACAGACCGTGGCGGAGGGCCACGAAGAGCAGGGCATCAAGAATCTCGAGACCGCCGTCGGCAAAGTCATGGGCAGCGCCGCGGGCGGTGACAAGGGTGGCGGCGTGCAGGATCCGGGCAGCCCCGACGGAGAGGGAGGCCGCCCGACCCAGGCGGAAATGGCGTTCCGGCAGGCGCTCCACGAAGCTCTCGGCATTCGGCGGGTGGTTGGTGGTGACGTCGATCCCGCCGACGAGTCCGCGCCGGGCGGCATGTCCGGCCCCGTTGCCGATCTGCCCAACAACAGCGAGTCGCTCATCGGCAATCCCGGGACGCCCGACGGCCAACGCGGCACCGGCAGCGCCCATCCGTCGCCCGGCGGGACCGATATCGATCCCCTTGAAGGCAGCGCCTTCAGCGGCGCCGCGCTCGGCGGAAACCCTGAAGACCTGGACTTCGGAAACGGGAGCCTCGGCATCGACACCGCCCGCCGCTCGAGTTCGACAGACGACGACGACGAAGAGGAAGAGGACGACGAAGAGGATAAGGACGAGGCGTAGCCTGCCTCGTTCCCGGCATTCGGGATGGCCTCCGTTTTGCGCGGGCCTACGCCAGTGTGGCCAGCGCCTCGTAGGTCGCCTGCTCGCCCGGCGCCCCTGCAGGGATCGCCGCGACGAAGTCGGTCACGCCCACCGCTTCGAAGGCCTTGAGTCCCGCGGAGACAGCAGACCTATCCCCAATGACGGCGACGTCCGCAGGCGTGGCCGCTCCGCCGCGATCCAGCGTTGCCCGGTACGAAGGAATCTGTCCGTAAGCCTGGAAGACCCGGTTGACGGTCTCGCGGCCCGCATCGACGTCGTCGGTGAGGAGCACCAGCACCATGGCGACGAACCGTGGAGCAGGCCGGCCGGCCTTCGCCGCTGCGGCGGACATCGTCGGCACTGCGACCGTGCACAGGTAGTCGATGCCGCCCATCCAGGTGATGGTGCCATCGGCCAGGCGCCCGCACAGGCGGAGCATGTCCGGGCCAAGGGCAGCGACCAGTACGGGCGGTTTCTTCGCCCCGGACACCCTAACCTGCGCGTTTACCTTGAACAGTTCCCCGGAGAACCGCACGGGCTCGCCTGCCAGCAGTCCATTCAGGATGGTCAGGTACTCCCGCATGTGTGGGATGGGCTTTGAATAGTCGAGTCCCAGGCTGCCTTCGATCATCATCTGGTGGCTGAGCCCGATCCCGAGCGCGAGACGGTTTCCTGTGGCGTCCTGCGCGGTCAGTGCTTGCGAGGCGAGGACCGTTGGGTGGCGGGGATAGGTCGGGACGACGGCCGTCCCCAGTTCGATCCGGCGCGTAGCAGCCCCCGCGACAGCGAGCGCCATCAGGGCGTCGACCGTCGCCACCTGTGGCAGCCAGGCCGAAGCGTACCCTGCCTGTTCGGCCCGGACGGCCCGGGCGGTTATCTCCCCGGTGGCTGCCGGGTCGCCCGGCATCGTAAGCATGATTCCCACGCGCATGACCTGACTCCTGATCTGGGGGTTAGGGATGACTATTCTGCCGCGGCCGCGTTGAAGATGCCGCGAGCCATCAGCGAATCTTCGCTGGCCGCTCGCGCCAGGAGGATGCTGGCCCGCGTTTCGTGGATCGCCGCGTCGTCCGGCGCCGCGAGTGCCGCCAGTTCGGCGACGTGGCAGGCGAGCTTCAGATCGCCTGCTGCGGCCAACTCCGATGCGCGCGAGGCAAGCCGCGCCGGCCCCCCGGAAAGCTCCGCCAGTTCCCTCGCAACTGCGGCCTCGGGGGCGGGCTTGAGGTTCGCGGGGTTGCCGTCGTACCAGCCCGCATAGAGTCGCCAGATGTTCCGGATGATGAACTCCGGTTCGTCATAGAGCGGCCAGAGGTATGGGCGCGCGAGCAAGTGTTCCGGCGCCTTCACGCTATGGATCACCTCATCGAGCCGGACGCCGCGGTTGATGAGCGCAAGGCTCTGTTCGACCAGCGACTCCAGCAACTCGGCCGTTTCGCCAAGCGCCTGCACGATCCGCGCGTTTCCGTAAATCGGCGTGCCGTGGCTCGGGATGAAGATTTCCGCTCCGACGGCAGCCATCTCCCGGAGGGCGACGGCCCATTCGGCAGGGTAGCGCTGGACCTTCTGCGGGTTGCCGGCGTTCGGGCAGCGCCAGATGAAAAAGTCCCCGGCGCAAATTACCTTCATGGAGGGGATCCACACCCACGTGTGGTCGTCGGTTTCGCCCTTCCCGTGTCGCAATTCGAAGCGTAGGCCGCCCTGTTCGAACGCATGCGAATCCCGGTAGGTCTCATCGGGCATGCGTGCGCTCGCGAAGTTCTCCACCATTTGCGGGGGCGCCACCGGCCGCGAGAGGAACTGGCGCGCGTTGACCGTCGCGTTGTAGCCGGCCGTCTGCGCGTACCGTTCCAGGCGTAGCGGCAGGTTCTCGTGGGCGAAGACGTGGGGCCGCGGGTACCCTCGCTGGAGCGCATCGGCATCGTAGGCGCCCATGCCACCCACGTGGTCGAAATGCCCGTGCGTGTATACCACGTTCCGCACTGGTGATTGGTCCCATTCGCGCATCGCGGCGACGACCGTTTCGCCGTGGTTCCGGCCGCTGGTGTCGACGACGACGAGTCCATCTCCGGTCTGGATGCCGATAGAAAGGCCGAATCCGCTCACGAGGGCGATCCCCGGGGCTACCTCGTAGACTTTCCCCGGCCGCCCGAAGGGGTCGATGATCGCGGCGCGATCCGCACCGCTCCAGGTGCGTTCGGCAAGTTCTCGGACGGACTCCATGGGGACCTCCACCGGACAACAAGATGGGGCGCCCCTCGCGGGACGCCCAATCCTACTCACACCCGGCGGCCAACCGCCAACCGCGGGCTACTGCCCGCCGCCGCCGACGGCCACTGCCACGCGGGCCTGGTCCTTTTCCTGGACAATCGGCACGGCACGTTCGGGCGCCGGCATCATCTTCGGATACCACCTGTCTTCGAAGTCGTTGAACTTGTCCTTGAGGTGCGGCATCACCCGTTCCGCGAACATCTGGGTGTTGTACATCGCGACATCGCGCGGCATCGAGCCCATCTGGAGCAGGACCATCAAGTGCCCCACGCGGAGGTTGTCGGAGAGCTCGTTGAGCTTCGCGACCACCTTGTCTGGCGGGCCGGCGACCACGTAGCCCTGTTCGACGAGCCCCTCCCACGTCAGGCGCGCCTTGGCATTCTGTTGAGCCTGCTCGAATTGGCTCTTGATCCCCGCCTTCACCGTACGGAGCGTGCGGTATCCGGGAGCGTCGGCGAAACCGGGATAGACATGCAGGCAACGGTTGTAGAAGTAGTCGATGTGCGGCCAGTAGAGCTCTTTGGCCTCGGCCTCGGTTTCGGCGACGCAGACGGTCTGGGCGAAACCGGCGTGGTACGGGTTCGGCTCGATGCCCTTGTCGGTCATGCGCTTCCAGAAGCCGTCCATGATGGTCTGGGCGCGCTTGTAGCCGGAATACGAGAGATAGGAATAGAGGTAGCCCATGTCGGCGCACCACTCCCACGTCTCGATCGAACCGCCGCCCGGGATCCAGACCGGGGGGTTCGGCTGCTGGATCGGCCGCGGCCAGGGGTTCATATAGCGGACCTGGTTGTACTTCCCGTTGAAGTGCGTCACGCCCTTTTCGTGCCACGCCTGCATGATCAGGTCGTGTGCTTCGTAGTAGCGGTCGCGGAGCTGAGCTCCGGGGACTCCGTAGGCGTAGTTCGTGTCCATGCTCGTACCCACCGGGAATCCCGCGACGAGCCGTCCGCCGCTCAGCACATCCAGCATCGCGAACTCTTCAGCCACGCGCAGGGGAGGGTTGTAAAGTGCGATCGAGTTGCCCATCACGACGATCGCCGCCCGGTTCGTCCGGCGTGTCAGCGTCGCCGCCATGATGTTCGGACTGGGCATCAAGCCATAGGCATTCGAGTGGTGCTCGTTGACGCAGATGCCATCGAAGCCCACTTTTTCGGCGAACTCAAGCTCATCGAGGTATTCGTGGTAGAGCGCGTTGCAGCGTTCCGCGTCGAAGAGGTTGTAGTCGACATCGACCCAGACTGAACGGTGCTTCTTCTGGAAGTCATCCGGCAGGTCTGGCCAGGGCATGAGATGGAACCAGTGGAATTTCAAGGTGCGGCCCCCTGAGTGTGGTCAGTCCCGGGCGAGGCGTTTCACCTCAACCGGAGGTGGCCGGGAGTATAGCCGAAACCAATAGGCGTCGTAAGCCTAGCCTTATCAGGTTGGTTCGAGAGGCCACCTGATACGATCTGGTCCCGTGGAAGAGTTCCAACTGCTCACCTCCGTCGCGATCGCCCTGGGGCTTGCGCTCGCCGGCGGCGTCCTCGCCCGGTTCGCAGGCCTCTCACCGATCGTTGGCTATCTTGCAGCCGGCGTGGTCATTTCCCCCTTCACGCCTGGCTACGATGCCGACCTCCGCTCCATCCGCGAACTCGCTGAACTTGGGGTCATTTTCCTCATGTTCGGTGTCGGCCTCCATTTCAACGTGCGAGACCTGCTGAGCGTCCGAGCCATCGCCGTCCCGGGGGCGATCATCCAGGTGACGCTGGCGACGGCGGCCGGCGCCGGCGTGGGGCTCGCCTTCGGCCTCGGAGGGCGTGAGGCGCTGGTGCTCGGGCTCGCCATGAGCATCGCCAGCACCGTCGTCCTCATTCGCACGCTGGAGGACCGGGGCCTGCTGCAGTCGGTCCACGGGCGCGTTGTCGTCGGGTGGCTGGTGGCACAGGACATCATCACTGTCCTGGTGCTCGCCATCCTTCCGACGCTCGAACCGGGCCAGGACGGCGACGTTCCGCGGAAGATCGCCATCGCCATCCTCCGAGCCGGCGTCTTCGTCGCAGTGATGCTTCTCGTTGGTGCCCGGCTCGTGCCGCGGCTGCTGTCTGTGATCGCTCGGACTGGCAGCCGGGAGCTTTTCATTCTCGCGTTCGTGGCCGGCGCCCTCGGCATCGCCACCAGCGCCGCCGCCTTCGGATTGTCCGTCGCCCTTGGCGCATTCATCGCCGGTGTCGTGGTTTCCGAAACGGAGACGAGCCACCAGGTCGCCGCCGATATCGTCCCCTTGCGTGACGCCTTCGCCGTCCTGTTCTTCGTCTCTGTTGGCATGTTGCTCGACCCCGGAATTGTCGCCGCCAACTTGGGGCTCTTCGTGGCGGTCACTGCTGTCGTGCTCTTCGCCAACGCGGCGATCGCCTTCCTCACCGCCGCGGCGTTCCCCTACTCCGGCCGCACCGCCCTGACTGTGGGGGCTGGTCTTGCCCAGCTCGGCGAGTTCTCGTTCATCATCGCTGATGAGAGCCTCGAACTCGGCCTCATGGACTCGGCAACCTACAACGTGGTCCTCGCGGCCGCGGTCGTCTCTATCTCTCTCAACCCTTTGGCCTTCGCTTCTCTGCCGCGACTCGAACGGGTGCTGCGAAAGGTCCCTCTGCTCTGGCAATTGATCGACCGCCAGGGAGAGGTTCCGGAACCGCCACTCCCCCGCGATGGCCACGTCGTGATCATCGGCTACGGTCGAGTCGGCGAACTCGTCGGGCATGCGCTCGCGCAGATTGAAGTCCCGTTTGCCGTGGTCGAATCGGACCTTAACCGGGTCCGCCAGCTGGCGGCGGCCGGGATCGCAGCGACGTGGGGAGACGCCGGCCGGCACGAGGTCCTGTACTTTCCGGGTACTCGGAGCGAGTGAGGTCGTCGTTCCGGAGTACGAAGGCGGGCTCGAACTCATGCGCCAGGCCTTGATCGCCATTGGCAGCGCGCCCGAAAAGGCGCTCCAGCTCAGCCAGGCGATGCGCGACGTTCACTACGAATCTGCCGGTCACGTCTGAACATAGGGAATTGACGCAGGCTTCCTACAGGAAGATGATAAGACACACTTCAGATATTAGGTAGAACTAATGATTGTTGTCAGGCGATACATGCCCAGCCGTGTCTCAGTCTTCCTTGTTGGCTTGCTCGTCGCGCTCCCCGTTTTCACCGGCTGTTCCGACGACGAGGACAGCGACGTTGCTGCAGGCGCCGACCCGGAGGCGTCTTCGTCCACGGAGTCTGGGACGCCCACCGTCGACCCGGGTCCGCCGGACACCACCGTCTCCGTCGTGCTCAAGGAGTGGAGCATCGCGCCGAGCAAGACCGTCGTGAACGCTGGCGTCGTCCGCTTCATCGCCGACAACAGCGGCACTGAGACTCATGAGCTCGTCCTCCTCAAGGACGGGAAAGAGATTGGCGAAGTCGAAGGCCTCCAGAAGAACCACGTCGAATCGATGTCGATCCGGCTTGAGAAGGGGAACTACGAACTCGCCTGTCTCATCGTGGAAAAGGAGAACGGGAAGACAGAAGACCACTACTCTCTTGGGATGCACACGAAGTTCGAAGTGAAATAGCGGGCCGGCGGCCCGGATTGGATACACTTGGCGGTCACTAACCTGCCGGGAGTTCCACCATGAAAGCCGCTGTCTATTCTGAAACGGGAGCCCCTTCGGTCTTCCGATACGAGGACCTGCCCGACCCCGATTGCCGCCCCGGGGGCGTCATCGTCGAAATCAAGGCGATCGGCATCCAGGGTGGCGACACCCTCAATCGCCTTGGCGGCATGATGGCCTCCAGGCCGCACGTCGTCGGGTACCAGGCTTCGGGGATCATCAAGCAGGTCGGCGACCGCGTAACAGATCGCCACGTCGGCGACCGTGTAGTCGCAACGATGGCCTTCGGATCGCATGCCGAACTCGCCTCGGTGCCCGCGGGATCGACCTACCTCCTTCCGGCGTCGCTGAGCTTCGAATCAGCGGCAGGAGTGCCCATCGAGTTCGGCACGGCGGCGGACTGCCTTTTCGAATTCGGCCACCTGCAACCCGGCGAGACTGTGCTCGTCCAGGCCGGTGGAGGCGGGGTCGGCCTCGCCGCTATCCAACTTGCGAAGCGTGCGGGAGCGACCGTCCTTGCCACCGCTTCCAGTGACGACAAGCTCGAACGATTGAAGTCATTCGGCCTGGACCACGGGATCAACTACCGGACCGAGGATTTCGTCGCGCGGACGATGGAACTGACCGCTGGCCGCGGCGCCAACCTGATCGTTGACTCGGTGGGCGGTAAGACCCTCGAGGGGAGTGTTGCTGCACTCGCCTATCGCGGACGAATCAGCTGGGTGGGCAACGCCGGCCGCGAGGGCCCGGCGAACCTTGGCGGGCTCGGCCAGAAGAACGCGAGTGTCACCGGCGTCTACCTGGGAGCGGAGATGTCCGTGAACGCGGACCGTTGCCGCAAGATGATCGAAGGGCTGCTGGCCGATATCGCCAGGGGCGAACTCACTGTCGTCATCGACCGCACTTTCCCGCTCAGTGACGCGCGGGGCGCCCACGAATACATCGAAGGCCGGGGAGCGTTCGGCCGAGTCCTTCTAATTCCCTGAGCCGGGGTGGTGTGACTTCCAGGCGCGGGCCATGACGTCGAACTCTTGGCCCGCGCGCCGGGTGTGGCCCCTGGCATTGACGTGGATGCGGTCGCCAAGCAGTTCATCCTTCAGGTGAGCGGCCGCGGCGTCGAACCCGATGTACTCCACGTGCAGCGACCGGCAGAGCTCGGCGAGACCCTGGTCGAGCGCCGCACGCCGGGCTTCGCAGATGGCCCGGAAGTGGCCGGATCCGGCGATGCTCAGCGGAAGCGGCCCGCGGACGGCGAGCGCAATGTCTTCGTGGCGGAGCACCACCCGGATGACCTGCTCGACACGGGCGAGGGCAACTTCCGGTTCGAAGAAAAACGCGGCGGTCGCCTCCCGGTTCACAAGCCGGCGCGCTGCATGGAAGAACCACCGGTCCCCGAGGAGCGGCTTCGAGGCAGCCCAGAAGCCGAACCGCGCCAGTTGATGGGTCCCCGGAAGACGGCTGCGATGCACCTTCAGCGGCGCCGAGGGATAGGACACCCAGAAGGCGACGCAGAGTAGGGCCACCATGTCGGGCCGCTCCTCCGCGATGTCCCGCTCCACTTCCTCGCTCCAGGCACTCCCTGGCCAGGACCGCTTGATGACGGTCTCCCAGGGTTGCCCGGTCAGTTCCTCGAGACGCCTGGCGGCGAGATGCCAGGAACGCTGTTCCGCTGGCAGTTCGCCGAATTCATCGTCGCTGATCCCGTAGCGAAGGACCTTCACGAGGGCGTTGCGCCCCCGGCGGTCCGTCCAAGAGCGAAGCAGAGGCCCGCGGCCGCAATGCAGGCGATCCCCGCCGGGGGCGTAGTGATGCCGCTCCGTGCCAGGCCGATTGTGAGGCAAGTTACGGCAGCTACGGCAAGGTACCAGCCGCTGAGCGGGTAGCCGGGATGCGCACGGTGGCGAGGCGCCAGGAGGGTCTGCCACGTGCCCGCAACCGCGACGCCAAGGATCGCGAACCGCACCGTCCAGACCGCTCCGCCCGCCGCCACCGAAAGGTCGAGCGCCTGGAGACGGCCGGCGAACCCGACCAGCGTGAACCCGCTGAACTCGGTCGCGCTGAGGGCGCCTGGCCCGGTCGCCCAGGGCAGGAAGAAGCCCACCAGCGCAAGCGGCCCGGCGCCGTACCGCAGCGACGACGCGAAGCGCCGCCAGCCACGCGCCTGCCTACTCCTCGATGGTGAGGATGCCTGAGAGACGGACGATGCCGCGTTCATCAACGACATTGATGATAAGCCCCGAAAGTGCGCGTTCCACCTCATCGAGGTCGGCAGGGATCCCGCCCTCGGCGAGGCGAAGGAGTTTCGAAAGGTCGAAGTAGCCGTAGGAGCCGAGCTTGCTTGGCATCTGCTCCACCGTCCGGTTGTAGCGGTTCAGGCTTGAGAGCGGCGGCTCGTTGTTCCCGAGCACCTTCTCGACGCCGGCCCGGGTCCCCAGCACGAGGTTCCCATCAAGGAAGGCGTACGCGGTTTCGTCGCCGTCCTGGTCCTTGAACCAGGTCATGTCCTTGCCGTTCACCTTCTTCGTCTGGGGCGTGCCCCAGGCAGACGTCGCCGAGATCTGCTTGAGGAGCGCTTCCGCCCGTCCCTGGTCGACCTCGGCGAGCATCACGCCCTCGGCGTCCTCCTCGCTGCCCTTTGGGAACCAGAAGGCGAACGAGGTCTCGCCGTTCAACAGTTCGATGAGGTCCTCGATCGACTGGATACCAATTTCGCGTCCCGCCTCGCGAAGCGCGTCGTCGAGACTGTCATAGTCGCCTTCGCTGCGGATCGCGCGGTCGATCTCCGGCCGGGCCGAGGTCATCACCCTGTCCCAGGTACCCGCGATATCCGTGGTGCTCAAGTAGATTGCCGCATCGGCAGGGACGTAGCGGACGAGCCGGGACTCGCGGGGGACGAGCATTGGCGATACCGGCCCACCCTTCCCCAGGGACGCCGCCTGGAATTCGAAGCCGTCCGCTTTCGCGCCGATGACCCATGCCGCTGGCTCGAAGACGAGGTCGCCGGCCCCCGAACGCTCAAGGGCGTCTCTCACCTCCGGGTCGTCCAGGAAGAAATCGCCGGCGAGGCTGTCCGCGCTCAGGTAGACGAAGCCGAGGAAGTTGCCGGTGAGCTCGTCGCGCAGCCGCTGGAAGTCGTCCCGGCTCGAGAGTGACTTGATTTTGCCGTTGTGGACGTCAATTACCGCTTCCATGCTGTCTTCGTCGAACGCGATGACGAGGTGGTCGCCGATGACGGCCACGAAACCCCCGAACGTCTCGAAGTACTCGATGTCGCCGTGCTCGGTGTCGTCGCCGAGTCCCACCTGGTCGTCGATGACCTCGAGTGCTGCCTTCGCGTCCTTGCAGCGGACGATCACCGCACCCTGGGCGGAGATGTCTTCAATGGAGATCCCGCGGACGAAAATCGCGGCGTTCCCACCGAGGAACGGCGCGACCTCCTCCTCCCAGTCGACGCCGGCATCGTCGACGCCGTCCTTGAGGGCTTCCTCCGGGTCGTCCTGTCCGAGGCGTTCCACGAGCCGGAATGTGTTGACCCATTCGCTGGAGCTCAGGTCGGTGTTGAGAGCGAAGTAGATGCCCGCGTCTTCCGGCACCAGGCTGGCAGTAGTGAGGTTCACTTCGCTCGCACGGCTGGAGGTGAAAAGGATCGCGCCACCCACGAGCGCAGCTACAGCGACGAGACCGGCCGTGACGGCCAGGCCCAGAGTTCTTGAAGGCACGGTCTTCCCCCTGCGTTCCGTTACGTTGTAACTATCGGCGGCAGATCGCTTACGGCGCATGAGGAAGGTCTCACAGCGCGGCGACTGCCGGGTGCGTGCGCGTCTGCCGTAGACTGCCCCTCTTATGGACTACACCTTCCGGCTCGCCGGCAGCGACGACGCCTCGGCAATCGCGCGGCTCTACGGCGCCTCACGGCTCCCGGGGGCGCCGGAGACGCCGGGTCAGTTCGAGCGGTTGGTGCAGACCGGCCACGCCTTCCTCGCGGCGGAATCCGGAGGGCGGCTGATCGGCGCGGTCCGATTCCGTGATGAGGAGGGCATCGGCTGGTTCGACCTGCTGGTTTCCGGTCGTCCCTGGGCCGGGGCGCAGCTCGTCCGGGCAGTGGAACGCGGTTGCCAGGACCGGGGTATCCGGCTGGTACGGACGCGCTGCGAAGACTGGCGGTTGCTGGAGGACTACTTCGCCCGCCTCGGCTACCTGGCAATTGGCCGCGGGAGGAGCGAAGCCGGCGACGCAGAGCTGCTGCTCGAACGGCGGCTGCCGCTGCTGACGGTGCGCGAGCAGCGGCGGAGCGATGCGGAGGCCATCGGCGGGTTGCTCGGTGAAGACCCGTGGGTGTTTGAACAGGGCGCACGGCCAGGCTGGTTCGTCGCATCGGACGGCGAAAAGGTGGTTGGGGTGATCCAGGCGGCGGGTATGGGCCACGGTGTTGCGAGGGTCAGCGTTCCGGTGATCCTCGCTGGCTACCGTGGCCGGGGGATCGAGGCGTGGATGGTCCAGCGGGCGGCAGAGTATGCCGAAACCAACGGCTTCCACAGTGCGGAGATGGACGCGTCGCCGGTGCTGGCCGGCTCCCGGAAGGCCCTCGAAGATCGCTACTGGGTGTTGGACGGCGCGGGCTGGAAGCGGGTGTTCTTCACCCCAAGGTCCGGCGAGTACGACGAACAGCTGGACTAGCTGGAGCTGACCGCGCAGACCCGGGACAGATCGCGGCGGGGCGGGCGAGTCTCAGCGGTTGTGTTTCTGCCCGCGGTGCAGCCAGGTCGCGCCGGCGAGGGCGCGTGCATCGTTCGCTTTCGCCAGTTCCGCCCGGAGCCAGTCGCGTTCGGCCTGAAGGTCCTTGATGTGGTCGCGAAGGGCGGCGACCAGCATGTCGACTTCGGAGACGCGGGCAACCGCCCGCTCGCGGACGAGCCGGATCTCGGTGGCGATGTCGCCGTGGACCCGGGCCGGGAGGGCAATCACCTGTGCGACTCGCCGCCCGGGAGTTCGCCGGGACGTTCAAGCTTCGGCGGCGCCCACTGGCGGAGGAACTCGCGTTCGTGGCGCAGGTCGCCGAGGTTGTCGTGGAGCGCGCCGATGACGTCTTCGAGCGTCTGAAGGCGGCTTACACGTGCAGCCTCCGCGAGTTGGAGTTCCTGCAGGCGCGCCTGCATCTGGCGCTGGCGTTCCTGCACCTTGCGGGCGCGCTTTCGCAGGCGGCGGTTTTCGGATTCAGCTGAAATCACTGCCCTCACCAGGACCGCCGGCGCCAGCGTGAGGGCGGCTTCCGGGTTCTTCACGACCGAAGCCGGGTCGACTTCGAGCATCTCATCGTGTTCCTGGGCGAGTGCGGTAAGGGTCTCCTGGAGCGCTGCGACTTCCGTCCGGACCTGGCGCACAAGCCGTTCGGCGCGGGCATCGGTAGACGTCATCTGGCCGCGCATGCGGATCTCGCCGCCGCGCGTACGGCTGCGCAACAGTTCATCCCACGTACCGGCGTGAGGGTCGATCGGAGTCGAAGCCGACGGAGGGAAGGGGATCGGTTCGGGCGCGGGCGGAGGCGACTCCGGCACTGCCGCGAGCTCTGCATCCTGCTGCCGACGAAGTGGAAAACGCACCGGAGCCCCCGTTCACCAGACCTCTACCTGAATATACGCCCGGATTTCCGCTGCCAGTAGAGGGAAAGCGGCAGAGCGAACGTCAAGGTTTTTCGGTCAGTCGCGGGCTATGGCCGGGCCGATTGCCCGGTATGGCCGGTTTCCGGGAGGCGTGGGCTGTGGCGTCGGGGTTGGCGTCGCGGCGATGCCGTAAAGCGCGATGACTCCGAAGATGTCGTCTTGCTGCGGCGTGGTGAAGAGCATGGCTGCGGCCCCGGCGCACATCACTTTGCCCGGGCAGGCCGGGGCTTCGGTGTGGTCCAGCCCGAGGGCGTGTCCGAATTCGTGCAGCGCCAGCGCGTGGAGCGAATCGGCCGAATACGCGAACAGCGGTTCGAACACGATGTCGATCTCTTCGATCGCGAAGTACGGCGTCGCCGGGACGAGTGAGGCGCTCCGCCAGTGGCACGAATACCCAAGGTGCCCACCAACGATGTGTCCCCAGCCAACGACGTTCTTCCCGTCCTTGGCGTACTGACTGACATTCCCGTTGCAGCCCGTAGCCGTCGCCGTCTCTCCCAGGTAGTCGAAGTGGAAGCCCGAACCTCCGGCGTTGTCCCAACCCTGGGCCCCGGCGGTGATCGCTTCGAAGGCGGCCTTCTCGGGCATCGCGCTCGTGCTCCCGGAGGGGTTGTAGAGCCAGCTCGCGCTGGCCTGGGGCCACCGGACGGGGGCCGCGAACAGTCGGAAGGCTGCGCCGGCGCTGTCCTCATCGAGTTCGACCGCGCCCGGAAAGCGGGCGAGCATGGCCGCTCGTCCATCCGCCTGCCGCGCCGCCATGTCGCCACCGTCATCCACGGCGTAGAGGTGGATCTCGCCGAACTCCCAACCGTTCGGTCCCGGTACCGCGAGTTCCAGGGAGTATTCGAAAACCGCGACCGATGCCCCAGCGTTGGCCTCGTGGTTCGGTCGCGCGACGGCTGCTATCGCCAGCACGCCGCCGGCCACCGCCGCCAGGAGAGCTGCGCCCCGGAAGTGTCGCACCAGCCGAGTGTGTCACCGGCCCGTCCGGACCGCCACCCGGGGTTTCACCGCTGCGCTACAGTGGCGTCCATGACCACCAACATGTTCGAAGGCAAGAAGGTGCGGTTGCGGGGAGTCCGAGCCGACGACTGGGTGCATTTCTTACGCTGGGGAAGCGACAGCGAGGCGGATCGCCACGGCTGGCAGGTGTGGCCGCCCCAGGGCGAGGAAGCCCACAGGGAATTCGCCCGCCAGGAGTCGTTGAAGAAACCCGAATCGGGGAACTTCCGTCTCATCATCGAAACGCTGGAGGGCGAGCCTGCCGGTACGTTGAACACCCGGGTGGATCCCCGCCGGTTCAGCTTCGAGTACGGCATCGCGCTTGGACGCGACTCCTGGGGGCATGGCTATGGCGAAGAAGCGGTCGCGCTCGTCTGCCGGTACATGTTCGGCGAACTCCGCCTGCATAAGGTCCACGCTTGGGTCTATGCCTTCAACAAGCGGTCGGTCTCGATGCACCGCAATCTCGGGATGACGCTCGAAGGGACTCTCCGCGACGGCCAGTTCACCGACGGCCGCTTCTGGGACGTCCACATCTTCGGGATGACGGATGCCGAGTTCTTCGCGAAGCACGGAGAGCACTGGGGTGACCTGGACCAGCCGGCCGGCAGGTAGTTGCCCCGGCGGCGCTTCACGCCGTCTACTTCCACCATGCGACGCAAACTCGAATTCGATGGCGCGTTCTGGGCCGGTTCGGTACAGGGCCACCCGTTTCACTACGTCTCCTTCGAAGTGCCGCCCCGCTGCTCACGTATCGAGGTGGCCTACCACTTCGCTCCCGTTTCCGAGACCGAGGAACCGGCGACCGTGGACATCGGGATTTTCGATGTGCGCGGGACGGAGCCCCTCACCGGCGGATTCCGCGGATGGAGCGGTAGTGCACGCCGGAGCTTCTTCATTGAGCGCGAGTCGGCGACTCCCGGCTTTCTTGCTGGACCACTCCCTGCCGGCTCCTGGTCGGTTGTCCTCGGCGGCTACGAGATCCCTGAAGCCGGCCTGCGCTGGTGGCTCACTATCGCCCTGGAGACGAGCCAGCGAGCTCGCCGCACCGCGCCCGACCCCTCCGGTTCGTCCCCCCGCCTCTCCCGTCCGCCAGCACCCGGCTGGTATCGCGGTGACCTCCACTCCCACACAGACCACTCCGATGGTTCGAACTCCATTGCGGAGATGGCCCACTTCGCGAAGAAGCGAGGACTCGACTACCTGGCGATCACTGACCACAACACCACGAGCCACATGCCGGTCATCGACGGTTGGCGGGATGCCCCGCTGCTCCTCGTCCCCGGCGAAGAGGTGACTACCTACAGCGGCCACGCCAATGTCTGGGGCTTGCGTGAATGGGTCGACTTCCGCGTCACCACCGATGAAGAGATGCAACGGGTCTTTCGCTGGGTCGAATCGCGGAAGCGGCCGTTCTCCATGAACCACCCGAAGCGTGTCGGCCCGCCGTGGGCCCTCGCGGACCCCGGTTTCGGTGTGCGCGAGGTGTGGCAGGCGCCGTGGCGCTGGTACAACTGGGAGTCGGTAGACGCCTGGGATGAGCAACTCGCGGCCGGGCGCCGAATCGTCCCCGTCGGGGGGAGCGACGCCCACAGCGCGCCGCCCGCCGAGCCCGTGCAGCCGCATCATGTGGGCGACCCGACAACATGGCTCTACTGCGCCGGCGGGCTCAACGAGGCCTCGGTGCTCGGAGCCATCACGGATGGCCGGACGACTATCTCCGACGGACCGCGGGGTCCGTTCCTAACGATCGCGCAGGACGCGGAGGGCCGCGTGGCCGCGACCTTCGAACGAGCGGCCGGCACGACGCTGGAGTTCATCGCCGATGGCGAACGCAAGCATCGCGCGGACCTGACCCGCGGTAGAGGCGCTTACGCGTTACCGGCGGACGTGCGTTTCGAGCGCTATCTGCGAGCGGAATTGCGGTCCCCGGCGGGACACGGCCGTGAGGATGTGCGGGCGCTCTGCGCGCCGATCTACCGTTGACCGCCGCTTCAATGCTTGTCCTGTCTGCTACCATGGAAAGCAGACCCGCATGGTGCGGAAAACAGGAGACCCATCCCCTTGGCATTTGCCGACAAACAAATCGCCTGCCGCGACTGTGGCACGATGTTCGTGTTCACCGCCGGAGAACAAGAGTTCTACGCGAACAAAGGCTTGATGAACGAGCCCACCCGCTGCCAGTCGTGCCGCTCCGCCCGCCGCACGAGCCAGAGCACGCTGGAGCAGAACGACGGGTACGTCCGCTACGGCAACTTCGCCAGCTTCGGCGGGAAGACGCCGAGCCAGATGCATCCCGCTTCCTGCGCCGAATGCGGCCAGATGACCGAAGTCCCCTTCGTGCCGCGTGGCGAACGTCCCGTGTATTGCAGCAACTGCTACAGCAAGATTAAGCCCCCGCGCGAGGAAGTCGCGCACTAACCCGCCCACCCATGAGCGATACGCGGCACCGCCAGCTTTCGCGCATCTATGGGAGGACTATCGAAACCGACCGGGATGCCCGGGCCGCCGTCGCCGGCGCCCCGGGCATCCTCGCTTCCGCGCTCTTCATGGAAGCGGTCGAAAGCGACGACGTCACGAGCCTGGATTCGGCGCGGACTTACCTCGAAGACCGCATCGCCTTCTTCGGAGACCTGGCCTCTGCGGCTGCTGGCGCCGTCCGAACGGGGTTCGAAGAGCGGCTCCACGCGTGGGCGTGATACCGCTTTCTTTGCTCAGGGCATGATTCCGCCGGTATTATCACGGTTAAGTCCGGGGGTTAGGCGCATGCGGTTCATCGGCATAGTCCTGTTGGCGGCGATCGTCCTCGGCCTCGCCATTCTTGGCGTTAACGGGATCCTCTCTTACTGGGATACCGACTTCATCCCCGGTGAAGCCTTCCCGGATGCCTGGACCGGCCCGGATAGCTGGAGCGAGTGGCGCGACATCGTCATCGTCTTCACGGCACTCTTCTGGTTGCTTGCAGGGATCGTCTTCGTCGCGGTCGCCATCGCCCTCTTCTTCCTCATCAGCGTGACTCGAAAGGTGATGAAAGAGAATGCGGTCCCGGCTATCGATTCGCTGAAGGCCTCCCTGGACAACGTGAAGGGCACCACCGAGTTCGCCGGCGAGACGGTCGCATCGCCGATCATCCGCGTGTACTCAGTCTTCAAAGGTGTCCGCACCGGTCTCGGCGCTGTCAGCAGCGTCGGTGACCGCATCAAGTCGCGGAAGCGGGGCAAGTGATGACCAACCCCGAGCGCGAAGAAGAATCGGTCCTCGCGGAAGCAGAAGCGTTCGAAGACGAGCCCGCCGAAAACCCCATCCTGGGCTGGGCGAAGGCGATCGTCTTCGGCATCGGCGATACCGCGAAAGACGTGCTGGCCGAAGGCCGGCGGGGCGCGCGCGAGGCGATGGAGCAGGGCTGGGACCGCTTCGACCAGAAGACGAAGCACCGCCGCAGCTAGCTCTCCGCAAAGAATGGCGAACAACGGCCAGTCGTCCCCGGCGGATGCTCACTACTGAGGGGCTGCTACCATGGCAGTCCGCGGCCCTGGGAGAGGTGCTGGAGTGGCCGATCAGGTACGCCTGGAAAGCGTATGCGGGCGCAAGTCCGCCGTGGGTTCGAATCCCACCCTCTCCGCCAGTACTGAATCTGAGCTGAGCCTGGCTGCATCCACTCCACAGGACCTCCCGCTGCGCCTGCCGCCTGAGCAGCGGCCTCGACCGTAAAGGCCGAACGCTTCGCGTCTTGCGAACCTCCGTATAATCCGGCGCCGCACGAGCACTCCAGGAGTGCGCGGAGACGCGGCGTCGGTAGCTCTGGGGCTGGCCAGCAGGCCGAGAGGGAACCGGGCCGCGCCCCCCCCCCGCCCGCGGCCGGCCCCCCCTGGCCGCGGACGCGAAGTTCTGTGGGAGCTGTGGCGCCGGGGCGCCGCCACAGGACATCCAGGCATGCCCCAACTGCGGCGCCCGCGTACAGGCCGAGTGGGTCTTCTGCGGGTCATGTGGCCAGAGTGCGGTAGGCACGCTCCCCTTTGCGGAGTCCGCCGGGATGCCCGGCGGCGCCACCAACCGCAGGATATTGCAGGCGGGCCTCGCTGCAGGACTCGTCGTGCTGGTGGCTGCCGGCGGGGTCTTCGCATGGCGCTCCCTGGGCGGAAGCGACGACGGGACGCTGCACTTCGCTGCCCCACCGAAGGTCGACCGCGACATCGTTGCCGCCCTCGATCAGCGTTTCGCTTCGCTGCCTCACCCCGCAGGAGAGAACGACCGTGATCAGGTACGCGACCTCATGGGTATCCCGGACGCCTTCATCATCTCGTGGGAGAGCATCGGCGCCGAGCCCGAGCCCGTCCGCTACGAAACGTGGTTCTACTACGAACTCCTGTCCGCGTTCGAGTTCGCCGACGGCCAACTGATTTCGAACCTCCCGATAGACGACGAAGAGGCAGTGTTGCTCCTGCCGCGCCAGTACGACCCTTCCAGCTTCGCCCGCGAACTCGACTGGAAAGCGGTCTCGGCGATGCTCCCGGACCCTGCTTCGGCCGCGACGACAACCGTGCCTGAGGAGTTGGGGGTGGCGTTGACCGCCTATGCGGGCGATCAGCTGCTGGTGGTCTTCGATGAGTTCGGGCTTGTCTATGTCGAAACCATCCTGCTACGGGGGCAAACGCCGTGAAGCTGAAGCTGTTGCTGGCGTCGGTGGTCGTGGTGGTGGCCGCGGTGGCCGGCTCAGGTGCCGCCACTCCGGCGCCCAGGGACGCGGAGGCGGGCGTCCCCTTCGCCGCTCTCGGGCGAGCGTTTGTCGGGACCATCGCCCAGGCGGTCCACAGGGGAAACACCTACGAGCGACTTGAGGGTCAGCGAGACGCAGAAATCCGGGCGACGAAGCAGAAAGACCAGATCATCGAATTCCATGCGCAGCGCGGCTGGCTCGATGCCCAGGCGGCCGAGCGCGAGCGCCAGCGGCTCGACGAACTCCGGCGCGCGATCACAGAGCGGACAGAGCGGGAGAAGAACATCACGCGAGTCGCGTACAACCGCGCCATCGGCAGCGAGTGGAAGAACGCCGCGGCTACGGCCCTGCCCGGAGCGGTCGGACTCCAGGGCTTCACCGGCGGCTTCGTCGGCGGAGTTCTCCGCGGAGACAGCCCGCTCAACGCCGCCGTCAACGCCCTCTCGGGAAGCGCCCCGAACAACACCCAAAGCTTCGACGACCTGAAGAAGCAGCTAGTCGAGAGCCGCGCCCAGTTGCGTGTCGCTCGCGACAAGAAGCTCACGGAACGGCTCGACGAACTGCTGGGCGAGATGAATTCGCAGCCGCCGGGACAGAAGGTGGACGTCGCGCGGACGCTCCTGCGCGACGAGATCGACGCGGTGGCAGCGGCGCTCAAGCAGGCCAAGACCACCTGGAAGGACTGGACCGGCAACAAGGTGCAGATCAACGCTGAGCGTTTCGCAAGGGACGCGCGCTGGCAAGAACTGAACACGAACGTCCAGGCGACGCAGGTCTCGACCGCGGAAAGGCGATCATCGCGGGCCTCGGGCGAGCCGCCGCGGAACGGATCGACCGGATGTCGGAAAAAGGCGGTGTGAAGCTTAGCGACGAGGACCTTGTCCGTATCGCGGCCGAAGCCGGAGCGCGGTTCGTCGAGGCGCGTGCAGCGGCGAAAGCCGCTGGCGAATCCGCGGATTCCATCGACCTCGATTCACTCGTCCGCGCCGCCATCAACGAGCACCTCGCCCAGGCTGGCCTGGGCCCGCTGCCGGAGGAAGGGGACCAGCAGGCTGCTGGGCCGACCCAGGCCGGGCCGTCAACGGCCGATAGCGGCAAGCCGAAAGCGGTCGTTGCGAAGGGCAGCGTTGTCCTGAGGGGCGCGAAGGCTCCGGCGGTCATCGCCTCCGGAGCCTTCTTTATCCTTGATAGCGAGTTCGTGATGGACTTGCCCGCTGAAGACGGCGCTATCCGTGGGACCGCGACCGCCACTTTCCGCGTCGATGACAAGCTCTTCCTCGGCAGTTGGGCAACGGAAGTGTGCATTGCGGACTACTACTACTCGTTCACTCTCGATGGCACGCTGCAGGGGCAACGGTCACGGGGACGGCGCGGCTCACCGGTTCGATCAGCGTGGTGCAGGGGTGTCAGAAAACGACCTTCGACCCGGTGCAGGTTCAAACGTTCCCGTTCCAGGGCACATTCGACCGGAACACGGGGACGGTCGATGGATGGTTCAGCGAGGTCGACGGAGAGGATTTCGACCCGGAGTTTTACATCGCCTTCGAGGGCAAGGGAAAGTAGGCGTCCCGGGTTGGGAGCTTCCCTCGTATCATCCCGAACCACATTCGGCACCGGAGGGATGAGATGAAAGACCTGGCAGGAAAGGTCGCGGTCGTCACCGGTTCGGCCAGCGGCATGGGTTTCGCCTTCGCGAACCGCTTCGCCGAAGAGGGGATGTCGGTCGTGCTAGCCGACATCGAAGCCGAACCGCTGGCGATGGCCGAGGCCGCTATCAAGGCCAGGGGCGCCAGGGTCCTCGCGGTCCGCACCAACGTCCTCCAGGACGGCGACGTGGAGAAGCTGGCAGACGCCGCCTTCAGGACATTCGGCAACGTCCACGTCGTCTGCAACAACGCCGGTGTCTCCGGCACGTCTGGTAAGCCCGTCTGGGAAGCGCCCCAGGAAGACTGGGACTGGGTCTTCGGTGTGAACTTCTGGGGCGTGCTGCGGGGCATCCGCGCCTTCGTCCCGCGCATGATCGCCAACGGCGAAGAAGGCCACATCGTGAACACCGCATCCGTCGCGGGATTGCTCACCGCAGCCGACCCGTACTCCGTCTCCAAGCACGCTGTGGTCTGCCTCACCGAGGGGCTTTACAAGAACTTCAAAACGCTGAACCTCAAACTCTCCGCATCGGTCCTTTGCCCCGGCTGGGTTAACACCAACATCGCCGATGCGGGCCGGAACCGCCCCGCGGAGCTGGGCGAAGTGACCGATCCCGCGTCGCTCCCGGCCGCGGTTCAAGCGGGCCTGGTAGCGATGCGGGGGATGCTCCAAAACGGCTACCAGCCATCGGAGATCGCGCAGCACGTCCTCGATGCCATCATGACCGATACCTTCTTCATCATCCCGGCGCAGGAGTACATCCAGGAAGCCATCAAGACCCGATTCGACCAGGTGCTAAAGCGCGAGAACCCAACGACCGGGCTCTTCTGATTCGGCAACTGCCCATTCGGCTGGTGGTTCTCTCTTCCCGTGCGGCTACGCTGGCAGAGGAGGTCGCCACTATGCCGGTACCGCTTCCCGCCGAAGTACGCGAGCTGCTCGAACGGCCGAACTATGTCCACCTGGCCTACGTCCGCAAAGACGGAACGCCGCACAGCGTGCCCGTGTGGGTCGGACTCGAAGGAGACCGGATCCTCGTCGGCACCGGCGCCAGCACCTTAAAGGCCCGCGCCACGCGGAGGAATCCCGCCGTAGCACTCTCTGTGATCGACCGCGAAGACCCCTATCGCGAGGCAAACATCACCGGTCGCGTCATCGAGCAACGGCCCGATGAAAACGGCGAAGTGATGGATGCGATCTCACGGAAGTACACCGGGAACGCATTTCCAATGCGTAGGCCCGGCAGGATTGCGCTCGTTATCGAGGTCGATTCCGCGCAACACCGCAGGCTGCCCTTCACGCACAGTCCGGGGTAATCGATCGCCGCGTTCCGCACTGGGTCCCGGAACCACAGAAAACGGCCTATCCCCCGGATACGACGAGGACCAGGACGGATTGCGATTCGGCGCGGACGTCGTGGCGGACGCCCGGTTGCAGTAGCGCGAGCTGGCCGGGACGGAGCGAGAAAGCCTCGCCCTCGGCAGTGACGGTTGCGTGCCCCCGCATGACATGGATCGAGACGACGCCGGGCGCCGAGTGTTCCTGAACCTGATCGCCCGCTTCCATCGCCATCATCAGCACGGAGGAGCCGGCCTCACGTGCGAGATTCTCGGTTTGCCGTCTCATCCCGGGCAGCTTTGCCACCAGCCGATCCGCCGCAGTCTCGAGGTCGATCACCTGCGCGCGGGCATGGGCCGGGTAATTGCCGGAGGGCGTGTGCGTGCTGTCAACCATGAGGACTCCTCCGTCCAACACCTGGAGCAAGCCCAGGCGCGAGGGACTATCTCCACCATAGCGAGCGGGCCTCGCGCCGTCTCGCAGCGTGTTTAACACCACCGCCTTGCCGCAGCAAGCCATGGTTGTGTGAAGACCGAAGCTCCGCCGGTCCGCCGGTCGGGCCTACTTCCCGACGAACGTCGGCGTGCGCTTCTCGAGGAAGGCCTGGCGGGCTTCCTTCGCATCCTGGCTGGCGAACGCCTTGCCGATGCTCACCAGTTCGAGGCGCGTCTGGGCTTCGAGGTCGATGGCCGTAGTCGCCTTCACGAGCGTGCGCTTCGTCATGCGCATCGTGATCGGCGAGACGATCGCGCAGAGGTTCTGGCAGTACTCCCTGAGGCGTGCGTCCCACTTGTCGTCGTCCACCACCTCGCCAACGAGGCCAAGGCGCAGGGCCTCTTCGGCGTCCACCGTCTTGCTCTCGAGGAGGAATCGCATCGCCTGTTCGTAGCCGAGCGCCTGCGAAAGCGTGAAGGTCATGCCACCGTCCGGCGAGCCGCCGATCCGCGGATAGCCGGCAAGGATGCGCGCGCTCCGCTTCATCAGGCGGATATCCGTCGCGAGCGCGAGCGAGAGCCCGGCGCCAACCGCGACCCCGTTCAGCCCTCCGATGATTGGCTTCTCGCACTTTTCGCGAAGCGTGAGAAGGAACTGGGAGACCCACCCAAGGTCGTCGAGCTGGGCCGTCATCGGCGTCTGTGGGCTGAAGGGCTCCGAACCGCGCAGGTCCAACCCCGAACAGAACGAGTCACCGCTGCCGGTGAGGCAGATCAGCCAGATGTTGTCGTCTTTCGTGGCGTCTTCGACGGCGCCGAGGACGCCCCAGGCAAGCTCCTGGGAGACGGCATTCTTCACTTCCGGCCGGTTCAGACGGATGGTCCGGACGTGGCCTTCATCGGAAACCAGGACGACAGACATGGCGAGCTTCTCCGGGCGCAGGGTGCGCAGCGCAGGGAAGTATAGAGCAAGGTTGCACCACGCTACCTAGGGCACGGCCGCGGCGTTCAAGAACCCCTTGATGGTGACCTCGCCCTCGAACGTCAGGAGCAGGCCGATGGGGATGGCGGCGACGAATGAGGCCGTGCTCCCGCTCGCGAGGACCGCCGGCCTGTCCGGCCTGTTGGAACGGCACGGATAGCTCCGAGGCTGCCGTCACCATCACGACGCGGCCGAGACCGTCGTAGGCGGCTACGACGACGCCCATCTCTCCGTAACTCGTATCGCTCGTGTTGGTCACCGTGCCGCGCAGTTCCTCGACGGTCGTCGAGTAGGGGATAACGCCCGTCTTGGGGTCGGGCGGCCCGATCTGGAACGGGTGAGGGCCCGAGAATGCGAACGTCGCGGACGGGGCCGGCATCGAGGCGGCCTCCACCGAAGTGACAGCGGCCGTCACTGTTCCCAGGGTGTCGGTAATGCCCGCGATGTAGACGCGGAAGGGGCCGGTGGAGCCTGGTTCGATCACCTTCACGAGCGACTCCGTCTCCCGCATCGTGACGGCTCCCCCGGAGGCATGAGACACGCTGACCTTCACGGCAGTTATCGCCGCGCTGCTCCCGTTCACCACCTCGCCGGTAATGACGAGGCCGCCTTCGAGGTGCTGACCGAGATGGGTCGCGACGACCAGTGACGCCTGGTCGGGTTGGGCACTGGTGTCGGCGGCCATCCCAGGGACGAACGCGCGGAAGGCGAGGGCTGGTGCCGTTTCCGCCGCCGCCGAAGGTCCGCGTAACAACGTGGCTCCGCAGATCATCGCGACCGCGAGGATGCCGGGGATGCGTAGCATGGAGAGATGGTCGCTGCGCAGGCTGAAGATTCGCTGAGAGTTCGCCGGGAGTCCTCCGGCGGTCTCAGTCGCCCGGGATGCGCGCGTCTGGGACCGAATCGTATTCCGGGAGGTACGGCTTGATGTCGAGGATCGGTGTGCCGTCGATCGCGTCCAGTCCGCGGACCAGCAGCGTCGCTCCGTCGTGCCCCACGATCGTCGCGACGGAGACCCCGAGGTGATTGGGGCGGAGTTGGCTCCGGGTGGCCAGGATCCCGTACCGGAGCCCGCTTGCCAGCGTCAGCATCTCCGGCTTTTCCGGTGCGCCCGCTGCGATATCCAGGTACGCCACGATGAGGGCGTGGCTGTACCGCTCGATCCCCTCGAGCCTTCCGGTGTGCTCCGGCAGGAACTCCAGGCGGCTTTCGACCCTGTCCCACCCGCGCGGCCGCGGCTTCGCCACTCCGTTGCGCACGAACCCGATCGCCTGGAGTGTCACCTCGGCCGGGGCCGGCGGACGATCCCATTCATCGTCTCGCCGCCGGCGGAAGAGCGCCCTCACGACGCCCGGCCCGCGAGGTGGCGCGAAGTCACCCGTTCGTCCGAATTGGCGCCATCGCCGCCGGGTCCATGCCGAACGCGGAGGCGATGCGGCCCCCCATCTCGGCGAATGACCGTCCAGCCGTGAGCCCGCCATCGACCGTGATCGCCTGGCCTGTGACGTAGCTCGCTTCGCTGCTGGCGAGCCAGAGAGCGGCGTTCGCGATGTCCTCCGGGATGCCGGAGCGGCCCATGGGGGGCCACGACGAGAACGCCTGGTCGACCTTCGGCAACATAGCGTCGCGGATCTCCGGGGGTAGCCCAATCGCGGCCGTGAAGATGTTGGTGAGGACAAGGCCCGGGCAGATGGCGTTCACGCGGATGTTGAACGGCGCCAGTTCGACCGCGAGGCAGCGGCTCATGTGGGCGACGGCGGCTTTCGCGGCGCTATAGGTCACCGGGCCGAACCCGGCCTGCAGCCCGGCGATGCTCGCCGTATTGATAATGCAGCCGCTGCCCTGGGCCTTCATCTGCCGGACGGCGTGCTTCGATCCGGCGAAGACCGCACGGAGAAGCACGGCCATGGTGCTGTCGTAGGCGGCCATATCGAGATCTTCGATGTTCCCGCTGACGCCGCCAAACCCGGCATTGTTGAACATGACATCGAGCCGGCCCCACTTGCTCACCGCCTGGCCGACGGCTGCCGCAACCTGCTCTTCCTCAGAGACATCGGTACGAATGTAGGTAGTGCCGGGACCGAGTTCTTCGGCAAGCGCGCCGCCGCGTTCGTCCTGGATGTCAGCGATGACGACGCGCGCGCCTTCGGACACGTACTTGCGTACGGTCCCTTCACCGATACCGCTTGCGGCGCCGGTGATGATTGCGACCTGGTTTTCGAGACGGCCCATGGTTTGCTCCGGTGGCTGGGGTGCACGCGGAGTCTACCGGAGACAGCGCTCCTCCGTGGCCGCCGGGGCTGACCTTACGTTCCGGTCGGCGGAAGGGTAGGCAGGGGCGAGTTACCACGCACGTCGTAGCCGATCATGAAGAGCGCGCGTTCGATCTCGCGGACGGTGGCAGCACCGTCGGTGAGAGCCGCAGCCGCGGCGCAAATTTGAGACGCCTTCCGCGCAACCGCTGCCCAGGCCCGATCCTGTTGCAGCTCCTTCGACGACGGCAGGTAGAGGGACGAAAACGAGTATGCCCCGAACGACGGGTTGCGGGCTGCATGGTCGCCTTGCTTTGCGCCCCATCGAAAAGCGACGTCGGAGGGACGGGTGATGACCCACCGAAGCGAGCCACTTGCGCGTCAAGTCCGAGCGCGCTCCGACCCGGCCGTCATAGATCATGACGTTGTCAGGGTCGATGGCTGCGTAGATTTTCGTCATCGCGGCGTTCATCGGTAGGTCGGCGCCATCGAAGCGCAGCAAGTCGTCGGTTGATCCAACCTGCATTGTCCGCACTCCATCGCTGAGCGAAGCACACAAGCCGCCGTTGGCGGCCTGTGCTTCGATCCAGCGACGGGACTTGTCGTTCGACGAACGGGCCACTCCTCCCCACTTGAACAGCTCGAGACAAGTTCGTCGCACGGCTTCGCCGTCCTGGGTCGACAGCTGCCACTGCAGCTGGTTCGAGAGTGCTTCGAACGTCAGACCCGGGATGGCGTCCGCCCAGGAGCGCGCGGAGGCCTCTGACAGAGATTCACCACCAGTGATCCACCGGCTCGCCAACGCGTTCTCTCCACGTTCGCCAATGTCTCGATCGGGTGATGCGGTAGCGATGGGCGAAGCCGTCCGCACGGTCTCGGGTCCAGAGCCGTGCTAGATAAGTGGCGAATCGCTGCTGATTCGGAGTCAGATCAGGGGATCTCACGCGTGGTCCTTGTCGCCCTTATTGGTTCCCAGGGAGCTTGAACTGCGCCAGCCGCGCTTCCGAAGCCTGCTGGCGTTCGGACCAGAGGCGGCCGGTCGTGATGCCGCCGTCCACCACGAGCGCATGCCCGGTGACGAAGCTCGCTTCGTCGCTGGCGAGCCACGCCGCAGCGTTCGCGATGTCCTCCGGCAGGCCCGCGCGCCGGATAGGCTGGCCCATCGCGAGGCGGTCCTTCATCAACTCCACGGTGAGGTCCGCCTGCTCTGCCGAGAGGCCCATGCCCTTCCCGAAGATCGGTGTCGCGATTCCCCCCGGGCAGATCGCATTTACTCGGACGCCGCTTTCGCCCAGTTCGTTCGCGACCGACTTCGTGAGGTGGATGACGGCAGCTTTCGCCGCGCTGTAGACGTGTGGGCCGAAGCCGATGCCAACGCCCGCCACGCTCGCAGTGGAGATGATGCTGCCGCTGCCCTGGTCTTTCATCACGCGGCCGGCGTGCTTCATCCCCAGCACCACGCCGCGCAGGAGGACTGCGACCGTCGCGTCGTACTGCGCCATATCGACATCGCAGATGGAGCCAGAGACGCCGCCGTAGCCGGCGTTGTTGAACATCACATCCAGCCGGCCCCACTTCTGAACGGCATGAGCCACGGCGGCTCGCACTTCTTCTTCCTCCGCCACATCGGTGTGATAGAAGCTGGCGCTCGGCCCGAGCTCCTCCGCCAGCTTCTGGCCGCGTGCGTCCTGGACATCGGAAATCACGACACGCGCGCCACTCCCGACGAACTTCCGGACAGTACCCTCGCCTATCCCGCTCGCCCCTCCGGTGATAACCGCGACCTTGCCTTCGAGCTGTGCCATGAGACCCTCCCGGACGTGTCCGCGGAGTCTACGAGGGAAGGCGCCCGAACGCATTCAGCTGCCGCCGGATACCGCACCGCCGGGGCCCGGAGTGACTCGGTAGACTGCTCCCGTCATCCAGTCGCCGACGAGGAAGGTCCCTCCGTCGCTGGCGACGACAGCCACAGGCGCCCGGATACCCGAGAGGAACGGTTCGGCCGTGCCGCCATAGCTGCCGTCGTCGCCCCGCGTGATGTTCACGCGCACGACCCGCGCCAGCCCCCATTCGGCGACAAACGCCGAAAGCTCTCCGGTAGCCGCGTGCAGGACCGCGACACCGCTGACTGCCGCGTGGTCGTCGAGTTCAGCCACGGGCTCGGGCACGCCCTCGCACGCCGTGCCGCCCTGTCCAAAGCATTCCGGGAAGCCCCAATCCTGCCCGCTCGCGACGACGGCGAGGTAGTCACCGGGAGTGAGCTCGTCCAGGTCATCGCGCTGGTTCATCGTCGCCAGGAGGTCGTTTGTCCCCGGGATGTAGGCGAGTCCCACGGCCGCGCGGATGCCGCTCACCTCGATCTCCCGCGCCGCTGCCGTCGGGCAGGAAGGAGACCACAGCGGCCGCCCACCTCGATTCGGGCTCGCAGGCGTTACACGGCGCCGAGATACCCACGCGTAAACGTCCGTCTACGCCGAGGACTATCGACCCGGCAACGCCGCCGCCCGGAAAGGTCAGGATCGTCTCCTCTTCGGCGAAGCGGCTGCCGTCGAAACCGCGGAAGACGGTGATGCCTTCGATCGAAGAGACGTACAACTCATCATCGATCCACAACAGTCCCATCGGTGTATGCATGCCGGGGACGACTTCCAACAGACCCTCGCCTGCGTTCGTCACCACGTAGATGGCATCCGTGCCGGTGTCCGTGAAGGCTGCGGTGGCGAGCCAGAGCCTCCCAGCGAATCCTCGGCGAGCGCGGAGACGTTGGGTGGGCCCGACGTGACCAGTTCCGCCACCGTGCCCGTTGGACCCGTCAGCCCCGCGCCGATGGGCACCTGGGCCTGATGCGAGCCCTCACCATCCGCGGCATGGTCGGAACAGCCTGAGAGGGTGACGGAAACGAGCGCGAGAAGCCCCGCGAAGACGGCCGTCTTGCGGCATGTGCGGAAGCGGTGGGCCTGTTCTCGTTCGTTCATCGGTCTGTGCTCGGAACGTTCGCGGGGTGTGGGGTGCGGCGGCCGTCGGTTGGCGGCCACCGCACCTGGTGTGGGCGTAACGCGGTCAGGGCCGCGCATCCGCCGTTAGTACGCGACCGTTGCCGGCTGCTGCGATCCGCGGGCCGGACGGGTCCGCGTTTGCGTGGTCGAGCCGCTGTCGCTGGTCCCACTGCCGCCGGTGCTCGAGCCGGAGCCGGGACCGCCCATGTTCGGGCAGTCCTCGGCGCTCATGCCGTTGCGCGGCTTGTGCTCCGGTGCGGCCGGAGTCGTGGGGGTCGTGTCTTCCTGCTGGGTTGTCCCGCTGCCGGTCGACGGTGTGGGCTCGCTCGATTGCGCGAACGCGATCGAACCGCCGTACACCGCTGCCAGCGCGAATGGGGCCGCGCCAACAAGAAGAAGCCGTTTCGGAAGGGTTGTCATTCCTGCCTCCAGTTTGTGATAACGGGTTTCCCCGTCTCAACCCGAGGCTATTGGTCGTCCTGGAAAGTTCTGGTGTTGTTTTTGAGTGACATGAGAGGAGTCGTTAACCAGTAACAGAAATATCGCTGGATTCTTTGAATCTTCAAAGATTCCAGCGTGGTTATTGGGAGCGGATGAACTCTACGTTAGGACACCCTGCTTTCAGCTGCGCCACATCGCCGGTTCGCTGCCTTCCACCAGTGCGTCGCCCCCGGAATAGCCCATGGCGGCCCCATCAGCCCGCCAGCAGGCGGCGCCCTCGAAAATCCCATCGGGCCTGCGGAGGATACCGTTCATGCCTCCCGCAACTTTGAGCGGCGCTTCCACGGCGTGGCCCCGCGCCTCCAGGCCGGCTTTCAGGTCCGCGAACCCGGGGAATCCGCGCTCGATCTCAAGAAGTGGGCCGCGATCCCACATGCGTGCCGCCTCGAAGGCTTCCTGCAGGGGCATCTGGTGGTCGATGACATTCGAAATCGCCTGTGCCACGGCACCGAAGATCTTGAGTCCGCCGGGTGTGCCAAGCGTCATGAACGGCTGGCCATCCTTCAGCACGATGCACGGCGACATCGATGAAAGCACGCGCTTCCCGGGGGCGATCGAATTCGTGCGGCCCGGGTTGGGGTCCATCAGCTCCATGCAGTCGTTGAGGAGCATGCCTGTGCCTGGGACGGTGACCTTCGAACCGAACCCCACGTGGAGCGTGTTCGTGGTGGCCACGATGTTCCCCTCGTCGTCCATCGCGCAGCAGTGCGTAGTCGATTCGACGAGCGACGCCGGAGCGACGCCGTGCCGATACTGCTTGCACCGTTTGGTATCAATGTCCGCGCGGCGCTCTTCGGCGTATGCCTTCGAGGTCAACCATGCCACCGGCACCGCAACGGAGGCCGGGTCCGCGACGTACTCGTGGCGGTCGGCGAACGCGAGCTTCATCACCTCGGCCCAGAGGTGCACGGTCTCGACGGTCCCGAAACCCAGCGCCCGCACGTCGAAACCTTCGAGGATGTTGAACATCTGGATGATGTGGAGGGGCCCCGAAGATGGCGGTGGCGGCCCGATGACCTCGTAACCGCGATACGTCCCGCGGACCGGTGCGCGTTCGAAGATCTGGTAGTTCTCGATGTCATCCATCGTGATCAGGCCGCCGTTCGCTGCCATGTCCGCGGCGATCGCCTGGCCGAGAGGCCCGTGGTAAAGGTAGTCCGGCCCGTGTTCGGCGATAGCCGCGAGAGTCCTCGCATAGTCCGTGCGGACGATCCGGCTGCCGGCCTCCGGGACCTTGCCCGATGGGAGGAACACTTCGGCCGTCGCCGGGTACCGGCGAATGTTGGCTTCCTGCATCCGCGTGATTGCCTGCAGGTACGGGCTAACGCGGAAGCCATCACGGGCGAACCGGATCGCGGGCGCCATCACCTCGCCGAGCGTGAGCCGCCCGTATTTCTCGATCGCGGTCGCCCAGCCGAGGAGAGTCCCGCCTGTCGCGACGGACCGGTGGCCGACCTCGTTGAGTTCGTCCCGTACCTTGTGGTCGATGCGCCCCGGGATCGGCTCGAACATGTCCGGCGTCGCCCGTCCCGGGACCGTCACATAGTTGTCGATGACGGTGCTGGTCCCGTCGGCAAGGCGGATGTTCACAAAGCCGGCGCCGAAGATCGTCACCATCATCGGTTCGACCACCGTGAGGGCGAACATCGTGGCGATCGCAGCATCGACCGCGTTGCCGCCCTTCACGAGCATCTCCGTCCCGGCGAGAGAGGCGAGGGGATGGTTCGAAGTCACCATCCCCCTGGATGCGGTGGCCGGCTGCTTGAAAGTCATGCCGCCCGTTCTACGCGGGCGCGGGGTGCATGGAAAGGGGAAACCCCTTCCTTCCAACCCCGGTGTTAGCATGGAGCCCATGGCCGGGATGGATGCGCACACGCACCTCTTCGCCCCCGGGCAGTTGCTCGGGCGCGAACAGATCGCCCAGGGCGACCGTACTTTCCGGGAGATGTACGGCGATCCCGCGGCAAAGATGGCCGTTGCCAGGCAGTTGCTGCAGGCGCTCGATGAAGCCGAACTCGATAGCGCCGTCGTCGCCGGCTTCGCGTTCACGCACGAGCCCGACCTCATCGAACAGAACGAGTACCTGATGGAAGCGGCTCGGGTTTCCGGGGGACGCCTCGTCCCGCTCGCCACCGTGAACCCCGCCCTCCCCGGCTGGGAGCGCGTGGCGCACCACGCTCTCGACCTCGGCGCGCGCGGATTCGGCGAACTCAGGCCCCACAACCAGGGGTGGGACCCCCTCGGAGAGCAGGGCCGGCGGCTCTGCGGCCTGGCAAAGGATTCCGGCCTCGTGCTTCTCTGGCACTGCAGCGAACCCGTGGGACACGCTTATCCGGGCAAATTCGGCGGCATCGCGCCATCGGAACTCGTCGCCATCGCGACCGCCTTTCCCGGTCTGCCGATGATCGCCGCCCATCTCGGCGCGGGGGCCTCGTTCTACCTGCAGATGCCCGAGGTAAGGTCAGCCATAGATTCCGTCTATTTCGACACCGCCGCTGCTTCTCTGCTGTATGATGATGGGAGTGTTGCGCGTCTCGTCGACCTCACCGGTCCCGAGCGCGTGCTCTTTGGCTCTGATTACCCACTGCTTTCGCCCCGGCGCCAGATCGAACGCCTTGCCGCGCAATTGCCGGGCCCGGTGCTGGAAGCAGTGTGTGGCGGCAACGCCCGGAGACTGTTTTCGGATAACGGCACCCAATGACAGATAGCACCCTGGAACACGTGCGCCTTTTTGTGGCCTGCGAAGTTCCCGACGACGTGAAGGACACCATCGGCGAGGTCATCGAAGGCCTCCGCCAGAAAAGCGGCACCGCGGTCCGCTGGATCAAGCCTGACGGCGTCCACGTCACCCTCAAATTCCTCGGCGAAGTGCCGACCAAGAAGCTTCCGGCGGTGAAGCTCGCGATCCAGGAAGCGGTCGTCGGCCACTCCCCCTTCGAACTCGAGTTCTCGACGATCGGCACATTTGGCGGCCGGGAAGGCCTGCGCATCATGTGGGTGGGCATCGCCGGCGATGTCCTCCGGCTGGAAGCGCTCGTCCGCGCCGTGAACGCCGCTCTCGCTGTGGTCGGCTTCGAACCGGAACGCCGACCCTTCCGCCCCCACCTGACTCTTGGTCGCGTGCGGGACGAGATCTCGACGCGCCACCGCGCTGAGATCGAAGTGGCGGTGGGCAAGTCCGGTGTCCCGAATGCCAGCTGGCGCACCGCCCAGGTCTCGCTGATGCGCAGCCGCTTGACGACCCAGGGGGCGAGCTACGAAGTCCTCGCGACCTTCCCGCTGCGCGTCATGCAATCCAACAACTAAGATCGCGCACCGTGACTGAGGAACCCGGCCTCCAGCCCAGCCGCCTGCTCGTCCTCGGCGCGAGTGGCGCATTCGGTGGCGGCCTGCGGGATGTTCGCGAACCGCTTTGGCCGGACTTGGTCCGCGAGCAGTTGGCCGCGCGTGTAGGCGAGGTCGACCTCCTTCTCCGCAGGTTCTACGTCCATTCTGGTGAACCGTTCACCTTCCTCGAACGCGAGCTCTCAGCAGGCCAACCCGATTTCATCGTCCTTCAGTGCACATCATTCCCCGCAACCCAGAGGACCGTCGCCCACCGCGTCGATCGGCTGCTTGGCAAGCGCGCCGCAGCCTGGACCGAAGACCGCGTAAGGGCCTTCGATAGGAAGACACGCCGCCAGGGCCGCGTTCGGCAGCAAGTGAATCGGGCGAGCCATCGCATCGCGCGGCGCCTGGTGGGCACCGCCCCGATCATTGACTACCGGCCTCTCGTGGACGGTTACTTGAAAGCCATCGACCGCATCGCGATGGTGGAGACGGCGGCCGTCGCGATCATCGGGACGGGGTTCGCCTCTGATAGCCACCGGAAGAACAACCCGCAGGTCGATGCGCTGAAGGAACGGTTCAACGCGGAGATCTCCGGTGCTGCACGCCGCAAGCACCTCGGCTGGGTCGATTCCGACGCGGTCACGCGCAACCTCGCCGATCCGGAGTCCACTTTCCTCGACCAGCTGCATCGCGGCCTGGACTGGCATCGCGGAATCGCCGAGGGCGTGGTCGCCGCCCTGGTGCGAGCTTGACTTACCAGTCGTCCCAGTCATAGGGTCGCCCCGGTCGCTGAGCACGCTGGATGAGCAGGTCCGGGTCGTCGAGTTCGTGCGGGCTGATGCGGCGGCCCACCAGCGCCTCGATCCGAGAGTAGAAGAGTTCCTCCGGCACGGAGCGGTTCGCCAGCAGCCAGCGTTCGAGTTCCTCCATCCGCGCGCTCGTCGAGAGATCGCGGGCATCCGGAGCCTCTCGGAGGAAGCGCAGGCAGTACCCACAGCCTCGTTCATCGTGGAACGGCACGAGGTGGATGTCGCACTCCAGCGCGCGGGCGATCCTCGCCATGCAGAAAGTGTAGGCGGTCGGGCAAGCGACGGGCCGGGTTCGACAAGCCTGCTCCCGGGCTCGAAAATCCAACGCCATGAGTAAGAAGGCGAAAGAGAAGAAGAAGCAACGGCTTGCTGAGAGTGCTGCGCCGGCCGCCGCCGCGCCGCTGATCGGTTCGGCCCAGCAGGCTGCACCGCCCCCAATCGAGGGCCCCGCACGGGCGATGGTCATCGTCGCCCATCCCGACGATGCCGAGTTCATGTGCGGCGGGACCGTCGCAAAATGGTGCAAGGAAGGCTGGGACGTTTACTACGTGCTGGTCACCGGCGGCGACAAGGGCACCCATGACGACACCATGCACCCCGAGAAACTCGCCGCCATCCGCGAAGAAGAGCAGCGCGCAGCCTGCCGCCTCCTTGGGGTGAAGGAATGCATCCTCCTCGGTTATCCAGACGGCTTCACCAGCGAGAGCGCTGAACTGCGCGGCCAGATCGTCCGCCTCTTGCGGCTCTACCGGCCCGACGTGGTGATCACCTGGGATGCCTTCCGCGGGACGTTCAACCATCGCGATCACCGCAACGTCGGCCAGGCCACGATGGATGCCATCTACCCTATCGTGCGCGACCGGCTCTTTTACCAGCGCGACGAAGAGGACGGTCTGGCTTCGCACCAGGTGAACGAAGTCCTCCTCGCGGGCGCAGCCGACGGCGACTACGTGGTCGATGTCACGGACGTCTGGGAGAAGAAGGTCGATGCGATCCTCTGTCACACCAGCCAGATAGGCGGCCGGACGAAGGAGGCGTTCCTGAAGGAGCGCGCGGAGCGCGAGGCGAAGGAGCCGGGCAAGCCGGTCGAAGAGCGCTTCCGGCGCTGGAGCATTCGCCGCCCCCCGCGACAGACGAAGCCCGAGGATGAGCAGAAAGAAGAAGCCTCCGTCGGCGCCAAAGCCAAACCCCAGCACGTGGCCTGAATCGGCGGCGGGACGCCGGGCCGCCAGCGGCGGGACGGCGTTCCCGTCCGGGCTCCACGCTCCCGGCCCTTTCCGCGTAGGATTCGCGCATCGATTTCCATCGGGCCCGGTGGGCCCAGGCAAGGTTTGGTGCATGGCTTACGACAACGTCATCTACGACAAGCAGGACCACATCGCGTTGGTCACGCTCAACCGGCCAGAACGGCTCAACGCGCTCAGCCGCCCGCTTCAGCTCGAAATCCTCGAAGTCTGTAAGGAGATCAAAGCCGACGACGACGCCTGGGCAGTCATCCTTACCGGCGCCGGGCGTGGCTTCTGCTCCGGTGCCGACATCAGTGGTCCACGCCACGAAGGCGAACCGCCGGCGCCCCCCCAGAATGCGCTCCTCGATGAGTTCCACTGGGTTGGGGACCAGGCGATGGCCGTCTACAACCTCGACAAGCCGACGATTGCGGCGATGAACGGCGTCTGTGCCGGGGCCGGTATGAGCCTGGCGCTTTCCTGCGACCTCCGGGTCGGCTCGGAGAATGCTCGCTTCCGCAGCGTCTTCCTGGAACGGAACCTGTCCCCGGACTCGGGCATGAGCTGGTTCCTCACCCGGATCCTCGGCTACAGCCGGGCGATCGACCTGATCCTCACGAGCCGCGATGTCGCAGCCGAAGAGGCCTACCGCCTTGGTCTGCTCGACCGGCTCGTCGCCCACGACCGGCTGATGGAGGAGTCCCTCGCGCTGGCGCACCAGATCACGCAGTGGCCCCCGGTCGCGGTGCGCGCCGCGAAGCGCGTCACGCAGCAGAACCTGAACAAGGACCTCCCGGACGGACTCCGAAACGAGGCCTATCACCTGGAGTACGGCCGCAAGGCGAAGAACGACTCGCGCGAGGCGTTCACCGCCCGGATCGAAAAGCGCAAGCCCGTCTACACCGGGACTTAGGGCGCTCGGCCGCACCCCGACCCTTCTGTTCCTTCTGGACGAGGGGAGTCCCGATCCGCTGAGGAGTGGTGCATCGCATGGTGTTTTCGAAGTTGCTTGTGGCGAACCGGGGCGAAATCGCCGTCCGCGTGATTCGCACCGCGCGAGAGATGGGCATACCGACCGTTGCCGTGTACTCGGCGGATGACGCGCTCGCCCCGCATGTGCGCCTTGCCGATGAGGCCGTCGCATTGCCCGGTGAAGGCGCCCCACCCTACCTGGATATCGCCGGGATGGTTGCCGTGGCAAGGCAGACAGGATGCGATGCACTGCACCCGGGCTACGGCTTCCTGAGCGAGAACGCGGCCTTCGCCGAGGCCTGCCACGAGGCCGGGATCGTCTTCGTCGGCCCGCCGGTCGAATCGCTCCGGATGATGGGCGACAAAGTGCGGGCGCGGGCCGCGGCCGCTTCCGCCGGGTTGCCGATCCTGCGCGGCGAACCGGTGGCAGGCATCGAAGAGGCTGCTGCCTTCATGGCCGGTCTCGCGCCCGGCGCGACGATGCTTCTGAAGGCCGTCGCCGGCGGGGGTGGGCGCGGTCTCCGCGTCATCCAGGCGCCGGCCGAGATTGAAAAAGCGTTCCCGCGTGCCGAATCGGAAGCAAAGGCGTCGTTCGGCGATGGCAGGCTCTACGCCGAGCAGTTCATTGCCCGGGCACGCCACATCGAAGTCCAGGTCCTCGGCGATGCCCATGGCGCGGTCATCCACTTCGGCGAGCGGGATTGCAGCCTTCAGCGGCGTCACCAGAAGATCCTGGAGATCGCACCGGCTCCCGCCTTCCCGCCTGGCCTGCGCGACCGCATCACCGCAGCAGCCGTGACCCTGGCGAAGTCCGTTGGCTACCAGAACGCCGGCACGGTCGAGTTCCTGGTGGATGCGAGCGGCCCGCTCCACGATGGCACGCCGTTCTTCTTCATCGAAGCGAACGCGCGGCTCCAGGTGGAACACACCGTCACCGAAGAGGTGATGGGCATCGACCTCGTCCGCGCCCAGATCGAGATAGCGAGCGGCCGCCCATTGGCAGAGATGGGATTCGCCCAGGGAGCCGCACCACGCGGCTTCGCCATCCAGGCCCGCGTGAACATGGAGACAATGCAGCCCGACGGCTCGGTGCGGCCTGCCGGTGGGATGCTCGCCGTCTTCGATCCCCCGGGCGGCCCTGGCGTCCGCCTCGATACGTTTGGCTACGCCGGGTTCCAGCCGAGCAACCGCTTTGACTCGCTGCTGGCGAAGGTCATAGGGTACGCGCCTTCGAATGACATAACCGTCGCCGCGAAGCGGACCGCCCGGGCTCTCTCCGAGTTCCGCATCGAAGGGACGAAGACGAACGCCGCCTTCCTTCGCAGCTTGCTCGAACACCCGGACTTCCTTGCCGGTGACATCTACACCCGCTACATCGATGACCATGCCGCCGAGGTCCTGGCCGGCATAGCCGAGCAGGCTGCCTCAACCCCGCCCACCCACGACGCGAAGTCCGGGCTCGCCGGAGCAAGGATCGACACGAAAGACCCCCTCGCTGTGCTTTCGTACGGGCAATCCGAGGGGCGCGGGGTCACCAGGGCGGCAGCGACCGAGGAAACGCCGGCCGATGGTTCGCTTGTTGTCGCTTCGCCGCTCCAGGGCACCATCGTCAGCATCGCGGTTGCCGTGGGCGATACGGTCCGTGCGGGCCAGACCGTCTTGATCATGGAATCGATGAAGATGGAGCACGAGATCAAGGCGGAAGCGAGCGGGATCGTGCGGCGGGTGACGGTGGCGAAGGGTGACACCATCGTCGATGGCGTGACGCTGCTCGTGCTCGAGGAAACGCAGGTTGAAGGCGGCGACATCGTCCAGGAAGAAGTGGTGGACCTCGACTACATCCGCCCGGACCTCGCCCTCGTGCTCGACCGCCGGGCAATGACGCGCGACGAGAAACGTCCCGAAGCGGTCGCGCGCAGGCGGAAGACGGGCCAGCAGACCACGCGGGAGAACCTCGAACAGCTCGTCGATCCGGGAACGTTCGTGGAGTACGGCCCGCTCGTGCTTGCCGCGCAGCGCGCCCGCCGTTCAGAAGAAGAGCTCATCGTGAAGAGCCCGGCCGACGGCATGGTCACGGGCGTGGGCAGCGTCAACGGGGACCTCTTCGGCGATCCAGCGGCACGCTGCGCCATCATGGCTTACGACTACACCGTATTCGCCGGCACGCAGGGCGCCCAGAACCATCGCAAGACCGACCGCCTCATCGATGTGGCCGAGCACGGGCGGATGCCGATGATCCTGTTCGCGGAAGGCGGCGGCGGCCGTCCAGGAGACACCGACCGTGTCGGGGAGAGCGGCCAGCGCACGTTTTCCCGCTTCGCCCAGCTCAGTGCGCTCGTGCCGATGGTCGGCATCACTTCCGGGCGATGCTTCGCCGGCAACGCCTCATTGCTCGGTTGTTGCGATGTCATTATCGCCACGGAGGGTTCGAACATCGGCATGGGTGGCCCGGCGATGATCGAAGGCGGCGGCCTCGGCATCTACGCCCCGGAGGACATCGGACCAATGGATGTCCAGGTCCCCAGCGGCGTCGTGGACATCCTCGTCAGGGACGAGCAGGAGGCCGTGACGGCCGCGAAGAAGTACCTTTCCTACTTCCAGGGAAGGATCAGCACGTGGGTCGAGCCGGACCAGCGGCTGATGCGCCGCATCATCCCGGAGAACCGGCTTCGTGTGTACGACATTCGAAAGGTCATCGACACGCTCTCCGATGAAGGCTGGGTGATGGAGCTCCGGCCGAAGTTCGGGCTGGGGTGTATCACATCGCTGATCCGCGTCGAAGGTCGCACAGTCGGCATCATCGCAAACAATCCTGCCCACCTCGGCGGGGCGATCGACTCCGACGCTGCCGACAAGGCCTCGCGCTTCATGCAGGTTTGCGATGCGTTCGACATCCCGCTGCTCTACCTCTGCGATACGCCCGGGATCATGGTCGGCCCCGAGATCGAGAAGACGGCGCTCGTCCGTCACTCGAGCCGAATGTTCCTGATCGGCGCGAACCTCTCTGTCCCGTTCTTCACGGTCATCCTGCGCAAGGCGTACGGCCTCGGCGCCATTGCTATGGCTGGCGGGTCCTACAAGGTCCCCGCCTTCGCCGTCTCGTGGCCCACCGGCGAGTTTGGCGGCATGGGCCTGGAAGGCTCGGTGAAGCTGGGATTCCGGGAGGTCCTCGCCGCCATCGAGGATCCGGAGGAACGTCGTCAGAAGTACGAGTCGATGGTTGCCCGGGCCTACGAAAATGGCAAAGCGCTCAACAACGCCAGCGGCTTCGGTATCGACGATGCCATCGACCCGGCAGAGACGCGATTCTGGCTGGCGAACCTGCTCGCCTCGATACGCCCTCCGGCCCCGCGCGAGGGGAAGAAGCGGAGCGCCATCGACGCCTGGTAGGGTCCGGGGGGGGGCGGGGGGGGGGGGGGGGGGGGGGGGGGGGGGCGGCGGGGCAACAAAGGGGGGGGGGGGGGGGCGCCCCGGGGGGGGGGGGGGGGGGGGGGGGGGGGGGGGGGGGGGGGGGGGGGGGGGGGCAGCGGGGGGGGTCCCTATACTCCGCCCCACTATGGATTTTCGATTTACACCTGAGCAGGAGAGCTTCCGCGGCGAGGTTCGTTCGTTCATCAAGACCGAGTGGCCGAAGGCCCGCGAAGGCGAGTCGTTCACCAGGAAGCTGGCCGCAAAGGGCTGGCTGACCATGTCCTGGCCCGTGGAGCACGGCGGCCAGGGCGCCGACCACATGCGCCAGCTCGTTTACAACGAAGAGATGGCTTACAACCGCGCTCCCGGCCAGACGATGGGCACGGACCGCGTCGGGCCCACGATCATCCTCTTCGGCACCGACGAGCAGAAGAAGGAGTTGCTTCCCAGGATCATCAAGGACGAGATCACCTGGTGCCAGGGTTTTAGCGAGCCTGGTTCCGGCTCCGACCTCGCCAGCCTCCAGACCCGCGCCATCCGCGACGGCGACAACTACGTGGTGAACGGCCAGAAGATCTGGACATCCAACGCCCAGCGCGCCGACTACATCATCCTCCTCGCGCGGACCGAGCCTGATGCTCCCAAGCACCGCGGGATCACCTACTTCCTCGTCGATATGAAGTCGCCCGGCATCACCGTGCGGCCTCTGATGCAGATGACCGGGCAGGCGGGCTTCAACGAAGTCTTCTTCGACGACGTCCGCGTCCCGGCGAGCGCTGTCGTCGGCGAGGTGAACCGCGGCTGGTATGTTTCGACAGCGACGCTCGACTTCGAACGCTCCGGCATCGGCCGGGTGATCGGTGGGCTCAGGACCTACGAGGAAGTGGTGGAACACGCTCGCCAGACGCCTGCACGGGAAGCTGGTGGGGCAACGCTCTGGGATGACCGCGCGACGCGCCTCGCACTCGCCGATATCGGCTTGAGCTTCCGCGTCGGGCGCCTTCTGAGTTACCGGGTTGCCTGGATGCAGAGCAAGGGGATGGTGCCGAACTACGAGGCGTCGATGGCGAAGACACTCGGGACCGAGCTCCACCAGAGGATGGCCCGAGTGGCGATGAACACCCTCGGCATGGCGGGCCAGGTGATGTCCGGGACCGGAGCCGCCATCGACGGTCTCGGCGGCAACACCTACCTCTCGACGGTTTCCCTGACGATCGCAGCGGGAACTTCGGAAATCAACCGCAACATCATCGCGCAGCGTGGTCTCGGCCTGCCGCGCGGTTAGGCGCAGATCCCGGTGCGCGGGAGAATACACATGAACGACTACTACCCCGGCACGAACTGGGAACACGATGACCGTGGCTGGGATCGTGCGGCCCTCGCCATCGTCCTCGAATCCGCCCGCGAGTTGAACAGCACCGATATCGCGGTCGTCCATCGGGGCAGGCTTGTGGCCGATGCTCGGTGGCAACCAGGTCCCGTTGCAGCGGCCGAGGTGGTGGAGTCGTTGCCGGACGGCCGCGTGCGGCAGGACATCGCCTCTGCACAAAAGTCCGTCTCTTCGGTGCTCGCGGCCATCGCCGTCGGCCGGGGACTCCTGGATATCAACTCACACGTCAGCGCCCACCTGGGCAAGGGCTGGGCCGGGCCTAAGGCGCCGCCCTCGGAGGAGCGAATCACCGTCCGCCACCTCCTGACCATGACCTCCGGGCTCGCGGATGACATGTCGTTCGTCGCCGAACCGGGTACGCGCTGGGACTACAATCTCGGCCCGGCGTACCACACCGTGAAGCGGGTTCTCGCGGCGGCTGCCGGCAGTTCAATCGATGAGCTGACCGCAAGCTGGTTGACGGGTCCGTTGGGGATGACCGCGAGCGGGTGGGTGCGCCGAACCTGGCGCGAGGGGACGCCGGAACTCCTCCGTCCTTCGTTCCAATACCCCGATGGTGAGCCAATCGAGGGCTTCGTAACGACCGCGCAAGACCTGGCGCGATTCGGGCTGGCCGTCCTGCGCGGCTGCATGTGGAACGGGACGGCCCTTGGCGCCGACCCGAATTATGCGGCTGCCATGGTTCGGCCCAGCCAGCCGTTCAACCCGGCCTACGGTTACCTCTGGTGGCTCAACGGTCAGGACCGCTATCTCGCCCCCAAGAACGAAACGGTCTTCGAGGGATCGTTCTTCCCCAACGCGCCCGGTGACACCTTCGGGGCGCTCGGGGCGATGGATCGGATGTGCGTGGTGATCCCCAGTCTCGATCTGGTGATCACTCGCTCCGGCGGCCTTGCCCAGGAACGCTCGGCAGCGGGGAGCGCATTTGTGCGCTCCTCGTCGCTTCGGTGTGCGCCGCCCACCCGCTCCGCCGCCTCCCGTGACTTCGAACACGCCTGTAGAATCCCGGCACAGCACAGAACAAGGCCAACTCCACATGACCGTTGTCTCAACCACCTACGGACAGCTCGAAGGACTTCAGCGCGAAGGCCACCAGGCATTCCTGGGCATCCCGTTCGCAGCGCCACCCGTCGGCGAACGCCGGTTCAAAGCGCCGGAGCCGCCGGCCTCGTGGTCCGGTGTTCGCGAGGCGAAGGAGTACGGAAAGGCAGCGCGGCAGACGAGCCATCCGATCCCGGGCTTCGCTGCGAGCGGCCCGCAGGACGAGGACTGCCTCTATCTGAATGTCTATACGCCCGCGGCCGATGGCAACCGGCGGCCAGTCCTCTTCTGGATCCACGGCGGCGGTTACACCCACGGGACGGCGTCAGAACCGCTCTACGACGGCGGGCCACTGGTCACTCGCGGCGACGTCGTTGTCGTCGGCATCAACTACCGTCTCGGCGTATTCGGCTTCCTCCATCTCGATGACCACCTTCCCGGCGAGGGGCTCCGGGCGAACTGCGGCCAGCTCGATATGATCGCCGCGCTCGAATGGACCAGGGAGAACATCGCTTTGTTCGGCGGTGATCCTGGGAACGTCACGATCTTCGGCGAATCGGCCGGTGCGGCGGCTGTGGGGACCCTGCTCGCCATGACCGGGGCAAGAGGGCTATTCCACAAAGCCGTCCTCCAGAGCGGCACCGGCCGGGGGATCGACCGCGAGCGCGGCAGGCAGATCGCACAGATGGTGCTGGACGATCTCGGCATTTCTGGCGACCCGGCCGCCGTCCGCACCGTTCCCGCCGACCGCCTGCTCGAAGCCCAGGGAAATGTTGCCGCGAAGGCGGGCCGCGCCGGAGGTCCGCTCTATGGCCCGGTGATCGACGGCTTTTCACTCTCCAAGAGGCCGCTCGACGCGATCCGCGACGGAGACGCCGCCGGCATTCCGGTGATGCTCGGGACCAACCGCGACGAGACAAAGCTCTTCGCGGCAACCATGCGGCGCGAAGAGATCGACGATGTTGCCCTCGCAAAGGCCATCGCTGGAACCTTGCCGGGCGTCCCTGCTGCAGCAGTCGATGCGCTCATCACGACCTACAAGAAATCTCGCGCTGAAAAGGGCCTGCCAGGGACGAACCTCGACATCATGGATGCCATCCAGTCAGACAACATGATGCGGGTGAACGCCATCCGGCTCGCCCTCGCCCAGCAGACCCGCCAGCCGAACACCTACGTCTACCTGTTCACCTATGCTTCGCCGGCGCGGGGCGGATCGCTCGGCTCGTGCCACGCTCTGGAGATGCCGTTCGTCTTTGGGACCACGAAGGCCCCGACGCAAGATCGCTTCGCGGGTTCTGGGCCGGATGTTGAACGGCTCGCGGAGAACATGAAGGACGCATGGCTGAGTTTCGCCCGTACGGGAAACCCGGCCCACGAGCGTATCGGCGCGTGGCCGGCGTATAACGCAGCTGACCGGCCAACGATGATCTTCGACAGGAAATCCGGCCTCGAAAACGACCCGTTCGGCGAAGAACGCCGGGCGATTGAGGCACTTATCCCGTGAGTGAGAACCTCCAGCCAAACGGCGTCCTCAAAGGCGTCAAGGTGCTCGACTTCAGCGAGTACATCGCCGGGCCCCTCGCTGGCGAGATGCTTGCCGACCTGGGGGCGGATGTGATCAAGGTCGAGCCTCCTCATGGCGACTTCTGGCGACATACTGCCCCCGTCGCCCCGTTCGAGAGCCGGGGCTTCATGGGCGTGAACAAGGGCAAGCGCAGCATTTCGCTCGACCTGAAGAATCCGGGATCGCAGGAGGTCCTTCGCCGTGCCGTGCTCTCGTCTGATGTCCTGCTGGCGAACTACCGGCCGGGCGTGGCCGCTCGCCTGGGCATGGACTACGCCACCCTCTCGGCCCTCAACCCGCGCCTGATCTACTGTGAGAACACGGCCTTCGGTTCAAAGGGGCCGTATGCCGACCGACCTGGCTTCGACCTTGTCTCCCAGGCGATGACCGGGATCATGTCGTTCGAAGGTGCGGGCGGCCTTCCCCACCCGATCATCACCACTTCGCCGACCGACCTCTCCGCCGGCATGTTCATGGCCTATTCCGTCGCGGCAGCGCTCTACCATCGCGAACTGACCGGCAAGGGCCAGTACATCGAGACGAGCCTCTTCGGGGCAGGGATATTCGTGCAGTACCGCCCGATGTTCGCGATCGAAAAGTTCGATCGGGCGAACCGCGAGGAGATGCTGCGCGACATCCGCGAGGCCCGGGCGCAGGGAAACCGCGCCGACGAAGCCACAGCCGAGCGCCGCTCCCGTGGCGACCAACTGCGCCGGGGGAACCCGTACTACAGGATCTTCGAGACCGCCGACGGCTATATCGCGCTCGCCTGCTTGAACAACCGGCTGAGGCGCGCCGCCGCCGGCGTGCTCGGGGTCGAAGACCCGCGGTTGGCCGGCGACCAGTTTAACGTGGAGCAACTCGGCCCGGACGAGACACTGGTGATCGGCGAGCTGATCGCCGCGATCTTCTCCAGCAGGCCAACTGATGAGTGGGTCGACCTGTTCGACGCGGCCGGTGTGCCAAGTGGAGCCGTGAAAATGACGGCGGAACTCTTCGATGACCCGCACGTCGAAGCCGAAGGGTTCCTCGTCGACCTCGAGCACCCAACGCTTGGCACCGTGAAACAGGCGAACACCCCGGTGCGCATGAGCGGAGGAGAAACCGGCACGCGCCGCTCGTCGCCGGCGCTCGGCCAGCACACGGAGGAGTTCCTTGGAGAGTTGGGATTCACGGGCGACGAAATCGAGGCGCTTGAGACCGGCGGCGTCGTGCGGAGCTGGAAACGCGGCGCTTAGTCTTCGCCAGGACTAAGCGTTGGCTGGTCCCGTCCACCATGAACGACGCGGACGATGTCGATGTAGTCGGCCCGAACGCGGTAGAGGATTGACCACGTCCGAACGTTGAGTCGTCGGACTCCTGAGCCTTTCAGTTCCGCGATCTCCGGGTGACGCAACGGCATCTCGCGAAGAGTGTGGGCTCGCTCAATCAGTTCCACGACGAGGTTGTCGGCGGAGACCTCCGACGATTCCCGGACGAAGTTCCAGATGTCTCTCAGGTCCTGCAGCGACTCGTCGCTAAAGAGGACATGCATCTAACCGGATGTGACTTCCCGCGCTGACCACTGCTGGCGTGCATCGCTGATGACGCGCGCCGCGAGGTCGGGAGTCCAGGGGGTCCCCCCTCGGGCATCGAGCGACGCGATTCCGGCTTCAATCTTCTTCTGGATGCCGTTCCAGTACTCGCGCTCATCTTCAGCAAGCCGCCGTACTGCCACGTCGACAAACTCCTGGGCACTGGCGAATGAGCCACGCTCCACGCACTCCTGGATGTCTGAAGCCAGGTCATCGGGGATCCGCACTTGCATATCCCGATCGTACCACACTGCTTTTGGCCCAGGCGGCCTGGGGCCTGCCCGTTTCCGCCAACCCGGTGCCAGGCAAGGAGACCGAACTCCGAGACGAGGCTAGAGTGCCAGGCCCGGCTTGACCACCAGTGCTGCGAGACCGCGGAGTTGGAAGTTCGGGACGTGTTCGGCGGCGACGACTTCGTACTCCCCGAACCGTTCCAGGAATCGGCCGAGGGCGATCTGCAGTTCGAGACGGGCAAGCGGAGCGCCAAGACAGAAGTGGATGCCGTACCCGAATGAGAGGTGGCGATTGTCGACTCGGTCGAAGTCCAGGGTATGCGGTTCGGCGAAGCGCGCGGGATCCCGGTTCGCTGCCCCGGTCATCACCTGGACCTGTTGGCCGGCCCGGATGGTGCGGGAGCCTACTTTCACATCCTGCCGTGCGAACCGGGCGACCAGGTGGGTGGGACTGTCGAAGCGGAGCAACTCTTCCACCGCCTGGGGCCGGAGTCCAGGGTTGCCGGCCAACTCGAGCCGCGCCACAGGGTGGCGGGCCAGGGCGACTATCGCGTTTCCCAGTGCCATCGCCGTCGGTCCGTTTCCGGCCAGCGAGATGTGGATGAGCATCGTGAGCATCTCTTCCGGCCGGATCGTCTCGTCGTCGCAGGCGCCGAGGAGGACTGAGAGGACGTCGGCAGGCGCCTCATCCGGAGATGCATCGCGGTTTTCGGCCAGGGAGGCGAGGTAGTCGAACATCTCGGCCTGGGCCTGTCCCGCCGCTTCCACGACACCTGGAGTGGAGGCGCCTTCGGCCCGCGCCCGCATGAGGGCGAGCGACCAGGCCCGGAACTGTCCGAAGTCCGCGCGAGGGACGCCGATGTGTTGGAGGATGGTGCTCACCGCGAGGGGCTGCGCCAGCTCCGACATTACTTCGAAGGGCCGGTCCATCGGGACTTCTTCGAGGATCGCATCGACCGAGGCTTCGATGTGGGCACGGGCAGCCTCGATCGCGCGGGGCGTGAAGCCGCGGTTCACCACGGCCCGCAACCGCGTGTGCTCCGGTGGGTCGGAGTTGCCCATGATGGTGGTGTGACCGAGCGGCGCTTCGTCCCGCTTCCGCGCCACCTCACCGCCGAACGCGCTGGGGACCGCTGTTGGGTCCGAGGAGAAGTTGTCGTCGTCCTGGAGGATGCGCAGGCAGTCGGCATAGCTCGTCACGATCCATGCGTCGATAGGGGCGTTCCAATGAACCGGCTCTTTGGCCCGGAGCGCTTCGAGGATGGGGTAGGGGTCTGCCAGGTAGGCCGGGCGGAAGGGGTTGAAGTTGGCCACGGAGTACAGTGTACGTGTCGCTAACTTTTGGGGCGTAGTGAATAGTTCCGATAACAGAAAGGGCCGGGTCGCTCACCCGGCGCCTTCCGCGTGGACGGGGCCCGGCCGGCATCGAGGTGCGCCGGCCGTGGCGCAATCCGCCCACCCCCCTCGAAGTTCCCCTCGAATCAGAATACGAACGGGCGTGAATAAGGGATCTCCGGATCGTGAGATCAGGGGACTGGGCGATAGGGTTGAGGCGTGCAAGGTGAGCCCCGCCGGCAGCCTCCCGTGTCGGAATCGAACCAGCTGCTCCAACGGCTGAAGAAGCCGCAGTATGCCCTCCCTGCCGCCATCGTCGTCGGCATGCTCGCCCTCGCATTCGGCGTTCAGCCGCGGACGAGCGGCCAGGCGAGAGACGTCTCGGCCATCCCCATCGAACGGTCCAGCGCCACCGTGCCGGCGCTGCCTTCGGCGACCCCCACTGCGGCGGCGACCAAAGCTGCAGCAACGCCCGCAGGGACCGCCGGACAGTCAGCATCCACCACCGCGACCTCGGACGTTGCCGGTGCTCGGTCGACGCCTCAGGTCGCTCCTTCGTCGACTGTCGATCCCGCGCTTCAGCGCCAGCCCACGCAGTGCGGAGCGTTGAAGGAGTCGACTTCGGCCCTGGCCGTCGAGCAGGCGATTTCGGGCTTATCGATTAAGGCGACGAAAGTGGCGGTCTATCCGATCGATTACTTCCGTTGCATTCTGATGGCGACCGGCGGCCAGGAAGCCTACGGCCTCGCATCGTCGATCCTGAAAGCGGAAGACCAGGGCCAAACGCACATCGTGCTCATCGACCTCTGGCTGGCGAATGCTTCGAAGCAGTTCGGCCAGGTCAATCTCCGTCACGCGACCGTGGCCATGGCGGGTCAGTCGTTCGTTCCCCTCGCCACGCTGGGCGGCCGTGCGGAAGTCGTCGTGTCATCCGGACAGGGGCGCACGCTCAGCCTCGTCGTCGCCATCAAGAACAGCATCGGCGAGACGACGGGGCCGACAACGCTGGTCGTCGAAGGCCCGCTGCTCGGAGGGAACCAGGTGCCGGGCAAATACCAGCTCTTCCTGCCGACTCCCTGAGGACGGCTTTCCTCAACCCGAGCGCTGCGCCATGCTTCGGGCATGGCTACCTACGACGAAATCCAGATTGGCGATTCCGCCACGTTTACGAAGACCATCAGCGAGAGCGATGTGTACCTGTTCGCCGGCATCACCGGGGACCTGAATCCTGCCCATATCGACGCCGTTTCGGCCGCGAATGGCATGTTCAAGCAGCGAGTCGCCCACGGCATGCTCACCGGCTCGTTCATCTCTACCGTGGTTGGCATGCAACTCCCGGGTCCGGGTTCTATCTACGCGGCCCAGGAGCTCTCGTTCCGCGCCCCGGTCTTCTTCGGCGACACGGTGACGGCGAAAGTCGAGTGCACCGAGAAGCTCGAACCGCGAAAGTGGCTGAAGTTCCGGACAACGGTGACGAACCAGGACGGCAAGCTCGTGATCGACGGCACCGCCACGGTGATCCCCCCTTCGGCCTGATTCTCAGGCTGAGTTTCGGTGACCCACAGACACTGCTGGTACGGGGTCGGCGGCACTCATGATGGCTTTCATGTGGCGGAGGGCGGTCTCGGCGAGGGACGTCGCGCGGACGGACTCGAGCCAGGCGCGGGCATCGGCTTCGCGTGTAAACACACCGAACTCCTCGCCGGCCTGTGCCAGGCGGGCGAAGTGCCGAGCGAGCGGCAACTGGCGTTGGTTGCAAACCACCGCGACGCGCTGGTCTGGGGCTGATCGCCCATGGAAGCTCGCGGCGATCACCTGGAGGCTGCCGTGGGTGAGCCCGCCGTCGACTTCACGCACATCGCAGAACGCGTGCGCGATCCCGCCCGCTTCAGCGAGCACGGACGCCTGGGAAAGGGCACGAAGGGCCTCCGCAGCGGGCACATCCGCGGAGAAAACCGCCTCCAACACCTCACCACCTGCCCCTACGCGGATAGCGTACATGACCGTACCTCGCCTCCAAGCATCCACTTGGCGAGGGCCAGAGGCACTAGGGAATCTCCCCCATTTACGCCCTGATCACTAGCCCGCCGCCTCGAATCGGGCAGGGGGCCGGACGTCTCGCGGGTTGACCACCGCGAAGGTGCAGCGCCCGTCAACCAGGACGCTGAGGCGGGACGCTACACCGGTTAGCTGGTCCGATGGGGCTCTCGGCACGATGAGGATGACGCCGTCATGCCAGCCGACTTCGTCGTAGCCGCGGGAGAAACGTTTCAGCAACCAGCCGAGTTCGAAAAGGTCCGTGCCGGGGAGCGGGTCGCACTGGACGACGGGCCGGTCCAGCTTGCTCGTATGCAGGACGGGAAGGCACGTCTCCGCGTCCCACGAGCCCACTTCGCCCCGGGATGCGCGCGCGAGCACGGCCGTCAGCTGTTGGGGGGTGACTGGGATGGTGGCCCAGCAGCGAGCGCCCGCTTCGAGGGCCTGCGCCAGGTCGCGTTTCGCTCGAAGACCGGCCACGACGATCGCGGCGATGTCGAGTCCGCGCCGCTCTCGAACCTTTCGGGCGGCGTGGCCGGCGGCTGTCGCCTGCGTGATCAGGATGTCGGCCGGCTCGGACGTAAGCTCCATCCCCATGGCGCGGCAGGTCTCCGCCATCAGCGAGCGCGAAGCGTGGTCTTCCACATCCAGGTGGACCTTGAGTCCGCGCAGGTTGGGATGTGGCCAGTTGCCATACGGTCCGTCCACCTCCCGGTCGCCGCTGCCGCGCACCGTCCGCCCATCGCTCGCGAGGGCCGTCAGCCAGGCTTCACAGCCGGTACAGGCAAACAGTTCCAGCCGGCGCCCGGTGGGCGACACCCAGGCCATACGGGCCGCCTTGCCCGCGGGCATCTCACAGCAGACCTGGCACTGGTCTTCGAAGACGAGCTTGCGGTTCCCGGCGCTCGGCCCGCCGAGCACGCGATGCGTCCCATCCGGCGCCCGGGCGGCGGCTGCGAGCCCGCCGAGCCACTCCGGCACAACTCTCACAGAGCGGCACAACTGATCCCGTGCGGTGCGGGTCGGGGCGCCATTCCCGGTAGAGGCGCACGGGCCGGATGTCCAGTTCCCAATCGGCGGGCAGTGCGCGGCCGCAGCAAGGGCAGCCTGTCTGTTGCATGTGCGACGATCATCGGGAGAACACCGTAAAGCCTTGAGGGCGCGGCTAGTACACCTCAGCCTCGGCAACGATGGCGAAGTGGTCGCTGGGGTAAATGGTCGGGTCGCCCGGTGGGTGTACGTTGGCCCCGATCCGCGCAGAGGAGATTCGGACGCGCCCCGAATACCAGATGTAGTCCAGGCAGTTCGGGTCGCCATCGGTATCCATCGTCGGCGCCTGGATCCCGCTGGGCCATGTCACCGGCGGCTCGCTCCCGTTCGCCTCGAACGAGGCCGAACGATAGCCGGCGGCCCTCATCACGGTGTAGGCAGGTTCGGTTGGTGGCGTGTTGAAGTCTCCGACGATGAACACCGCATCCGCCGCCGGCGCTTCCGCCATCCAGTCCACGATCGCCGTCGCCTGCTCGACGCGGACCTCCGGTTCTCCTGGTTTGTGATGCAGGTGTGTGTTGGCGAACCAGACCGTCCGTCCCTCGCTCACGAGGAGGACTCTTTGGACGGATCGGCCAGTACTGAGGCGCAGCTCTTCGTGCACCTGGATGTCCCCCCGCGCCACGAGGATCGCGTTGCCGAAGTCCGGGTGACGTTCGTGTCTGGCGATGAGGCTCCGGTAGTGCCGTTCCGGTAGCTGGCCGGCAAGGAAGTCATCCTGGCGAGGTTCGCTGAAGATGACCTCCTGGAGCCCGATGACATCCGCTTCCAGTTCTGCGAAGGCGGCGCCAAGGAGCGGCTGGCGCTCGCCGTAGCGGTCGGTGGTGTTGCGGATGTTGAAGGTAGCGACGCGGATCTGCATGTCGGCGAACTCTAGTCGATAGCGCCTGCGGAGCGTAGTGCGGCGAGGATGCGCTCCCCCGTTTCGGGCGGTGCGTCCCCCTCGAAGGTCATAATCGCCACTCCAGCGACGAACGGCGCGGCGACAAGCTGTTCGAGTGTCGCACGGAAAGCGTCCCAGGCCAGGGCGTCATCACCTGTCGCAAGCAGCTCGCGCAGTGAGTCCGGGAGGCGCACCCCCAGCCGTTCCTCGATTCGCTCCGCAGCTTCTTCGGAAAGGAGCGGCATAGCCATCGCGATGATGCGGGTTTCCGGCGCTTCCCGGGCGATGGCGGCCGCGTACCCCTCCAGCGCCGAAAGTTCGAAAACAGGCTGCGTCTGGATGTAGCTCGCCCCCGCCAGCAGCTTGGGCACCAGGTTCCGGATGACCGCCTCCGGGTCTCTCCCGTACTGGTTCAGGGTGGCGCCGATGAACGCGCCCGGAATGCGGGCCCTCGTCATCGCGATCGCCTCCCGGATCGTGGGGCCGTCAGGCCCCGCCGTCCCGGCATGGTCTCCGAGGATGCAGAGGACCTGGTCGATCCCCGCGGTGGCTGCCGCCCTGAGGTCACTCTCTATCTCAGCGCGGGAGCGTCCCCGCGTCACCAGGTGCCACGCGGGTTCGATGCCTGCCTGATGGAGCGCGATCGAGGCATCCAGGCTCGATTGCCTTCCGGGGCGCTGGATGACATTGATCGCCTGCGGAGCGCCGCCAAGCAGCCGCGCGCGGCGCAGCAACACCCTGGGGAGGGCCCGCTGGGGAGGCAGGATCTCCAGCGCCACGGCGAAACGGCCATCGTCAAGCGTTCGGAGGAAGCGCATCGGATAAGCGTGGAATGCGCCGGAGTTGGCGTCTACCCGAAGCCGCCCCCCGCTCCCCGCAGCCGTGGGTCCAGCAGGTCGCGCAGTGCGTCGCCCAGCATGTTGAAGCTGAACACCGCGAGGGCGATGCAGACACCCGGCCAGACGACCGACTGGACGTGCACCGAGGAGATCAGGTTGCCCAGGTTCAGCATCTGGCCCCAGGTCGGCTTGTTCGGGTCGACGACGCCGAAGCCGAGGAAGCTGAGCGCCGCCTCGGCGAGGATGATGCCGCCGAGCCCGATCGTCGCCTGGACGATCAGTGGGCCGAAAATGTTGGGGATCACGTGCCGCAGCATGATCCGCCGGTCGGTGCAGCCGATGACACGCGCGGCTTCCAGGTACTGGGCCGCCCGGACGCCGAGAACAGACGAGCGGATGACCCGGGAACCGCCTGCGCCCCCGAGGAACCCGAGGACCAAAGCGAGCTTGAAGAACGTGATTTGGGAGTCATCCAGGGGGAGCGGGCCGTCCAGGTCCCACCTCCCGATCATCTGCGGGAGCGCGAGGAGGACGACGAGGGCCGGCAGGGCCATGATCGCGTCCACGAATCGCTGGACCACGGCGTCATATTTGCCACCAAAGTAGCCGCAGGTGACGCCGATTAGAAGCGAGATGGATGAGCTGATCGCGACAGCGATAAGGCCGATGTAGATCGCCCAGCGAGCCCCGTAGACAAGACGGCTGTAGACGTCCCGCTGCAGCTGGTCCGTCCCAAACGGGGAGGACAGCGACCCTTCGACCGTCCGGTTCCCGGTGATCTGGCTCGTCTCGACCTTCGTCGGGCAGAGGAAGGTGTCCTTCGGCCCGAGGCAGTAGTTCTGGAGCCGCTCGCCCACGCCCGTGTCGGCCGGTCCGTGTGTCGCGAACAGCTGCGGGAAGAGGGCGACGACGAACAGGAAAACGAGGATCAGGAAGCTGACGAACCCGAGTGGCTTTCGCTTCGCGAGGGTCCGGAAGAATCCAACGAGACGCACGAGCGCGGAGTTGCTTGCTGGTCTGCCGAGGGAAACCTGGCCTGCTGCTGCTTCTGCCATTGGTTAAGTCCTCGCGCGGGGGTCGAGGACGGTGTAGCTCACGTCCACGATGAGGTTGACGGTGACGACGGCGATCGAGAAGAACAGTGCCACGCCCTGCACGACTGCGAAGTCCTTCTGCGCCACCGCCAGGATGAGATGCCGCCCGAGCCCGGGGATGCCGAAGATCTGCTCGAATGTGACGGTGCCCCCGATGAGCGTCGCAAGGGTCAGTCCGATGACCGTGATGACCGGAAGCATCGCGTTCTTCAGGGCGTGCTGCGTGATGATCGCGCGCTCGCGGAGGCCCTTGGACCATGCCGTCCGGATGTAATCCTGGCGGAGGACATCGAGCATCATCGTCCTGGCGAACCGCATCACCTGGGCAGAGGTGGCGAGCGACACGATGACGGCCGGCATCCACATCTGCTGCAGGTTCTTGAGGGGATCGTCGATCAGTCCGTGATAGCGGATCGGCGGGATCCACTGGAACTGCTTGGCGAGCAGGGCGAGGACGACCGTCGCGATCAGGAACCCTGGCACCGAAAGACCGAAGATGGCGAACGAACGAAGCACATAGTCGGGCCAGCGATCCTGCCGCATGGCGGAGTACACGCCGACCGGCACACCGACGATCACCGCGAAGACGATGGCGAGGAACGCGAGTTCGAGCGTGACCCCGATCTTCGGGCCCATCTCGGAAAGCACTGATTTCGACGTGTACGCGGACTCGCCCCAGTCCCCCCGAACGACGCGCCCGAGCCAGGCGACGTATTCCGTCGCGATCGGGTTGTTCAAGCCGTATTCGTCCTTGATCAGCTCCGCCTGCTCCGGTGTGTAGCCCTCGCCCAGCCGTGCAGCCACGACTGAATCCGGGTTCAGGCGGATCATCCCAAAGATGAGGAACGAGACGATGATGAGCGTCGGGATCGATAGGACTGCGCGGCGCAGCACGAATTGATACATGGCCGTTGCTCCCGCCAGGGGTTGGAAGGCAGCGGGGAGTGTGAACTTCACACTCCCCGCAGGTTGTTCCGGTGGAACGCTACGCCTTGAGCCAGATGTTCTCCGACCCGTAGTAGCCCGCGGCAAACGGGAACGAAGCCGGGTTCTTCACCCTGCTGGCCCACACCGTGAGGACGCCCCGGGAACCGAACCAGATAGGTCCTGGCGCGTTGATGATGTCGCGCTGGATCTCCTGGACGAGCGGCAGGCGAGTCTTCTCGTCGTAGATCGTGGACTGCTTTTCGAGCTTGGCATCCAGCCCTGCGAGCGAGTAGTCGCCGTAGTTCCGGGTGCCCTTCGTCTTCGTGTCCGAGTGGTGGTACAGGAGCAACTGCGCGTCCGGATACCCGCCGGAAAGGAAGAGTGTCGTCGCGAGGTCGTACTGGCGCCCCACTTCCCGAGGAAGGAAGTTGGCCGCGAAGTCCGTGCCGACGTTCTCGGTCTTCACCGTGACGCCGATGTCCTTCAGGTTCGAGACCACGACGTCGTGGATCTTTTCCGTGTCGAACGCCGTCACCGTGATGACCGTCTCTTCGAAACCGTTGGCGAGTCCCGCAGCTGCGAGGAGCGCCTTCGCTTCCTTGATCTCGTCCTCACGCTTCCCGAATCCGGGAAGCTTGGCCAGTTCGGCATCCGGGAGCACCCAGACCGGCGCCGCCGGTGTCATCGGCCCACCGACCCAGCCGACGCCGCCGAAGACCGTGTCATAGACCTGCTTCCGGTTGATCGCCCGCTGCAAGGCCAGGCGCACCCTCGGGTCCTTATAGCGGTCCTTGCCGTGGTTGATGAGGAGGCACTCGCGCGTCGTCGTCGGCGCCTTGGTGATCACGAAGTTCTTGTCGTTTTCAATCGTCTTGGCGAGGTCCGCTGTCGTTCCGATGACGTCGGTCTGGTTGGCGCGCAGCGCGTTGAGCGCCTGCTGCGGGTCGGTCTGGTGGATGTACTCAGCTCCGTCCAGCCACGATGTGTTCTGGCGCCAGTACCCGTCGGCCCGCCGCTTCAGCGCCGACTTCTGGGCGGCCACGAACTCGACGAGCTCGTACGGCCCCGAACCGATCACGTCGGCCGCCGTCTTGATGGCGTCCGGCCCGCGCGAGGCGATTTCCTTCGGGATGATGAAGTTGTACTGGTCGCTCATGGCGGCCATCAGGTCCGCCTGTGGCGTCTTCAGCTTGAACTGCACGGTCTGTGCATCGATCACGGTGACCGAGTCGATCGCGCCGAAGTTCCCGGCGCGAGGTGAAACTGTCGCCGGGTCCTTGATGCGGTCGAAGCTCATCTTCACGTCTTCGGCGGTGACAGCGCGTCCGTTCACGGGGGCCTTGTTCTGCCACTTCGCTTCCGGGCGAATCTTGAAGGTCAGCGTCAGGCCGTCTGCGGGGATTTCCGGGAGTCCGGTCGCGAGGTCTCCCTCGACGCTGCCCTGGTTCTTCGTGCTGAAGCGCACCAGCGTGTTGCCGACGGCGCCCCAGAGGGTGACCGATTCGTGTGGCGTGTTTGTGCGGTGCGGGTCAAGGATCGAACCGATGGTGGCCAGGCCGCGCAGTGTGCCGCCCTTGACCGGCTGTTCCGTGGTCTGAGTCGGGATGACGGGCGTCAGGTTCTGGCCGCCGTTGTTGCCCGATCCTCCGTCGTCGTCATCGTCGTCGCCGCATCCCGCGAGGGCCATTCCGGCCACGCCGGCGGCGGCAATGGAGCTGCCGGCGAGTACACGCCTGCGGCTAAGCGTCCTTTTCCGATAGGAATCCCAATACTGGCTCAAAAAAAGTTCCCTCCTGGCGGTCGTGGCTCGATCGCCGTTAGCCCCGGATCCTGAGAGTACTTGCGGAGAAGGTCAACTTACCGCCGGATGACGCTTTCGCCGAGCAGGTACTCCCGTGCCTCAGCTACCACATATAACGATCCCGTGACGCAGATCAGATCTTCCGCCCTGGCGTGCGACAGCGCTGCATCGATCGCAGCTGCGACGGTGTCTTCTGCAACTGCCGCAGGCCCAAGGAAGCCAACCTCCTGGACCATCTGATAGGGGTCCATCGCCCGCGGATTGTCGAATCCGGTGCAAATGATCAATTCGGCAAGCTTCGATAGCTTCATGCCGATCTCTCGGATGTCTTTGTCGCGGTTGCATCCCAGCACCAGGAAGCAACGTTTCCACTCGAAGTACTCGCGCAGGGCCACCGCCAGGGCGGCCGCGCTCTCTCCGTTGTGCGCCCCGTCCGCCACGATGAGCGGCTTCTGTCCCATCACTTCCAGGCGCCCTGGCACCCGGGTGAACGCAACCCCATCCACGATCGCCTGTTCGGACAAAGCGAAGCCACGGCTGTGCAGCGCTTCCGCGGCGGCCACCGCCGTCGCCGCGTTTTCGAGCATGTGCCCGCCCAGCATCGGCGTCCGCATTTTCCGCTCGCCATTCGGGCCAATCAGCCGGAAGCTTTGTCCGTACGGGAACTTCTCCAGGACTTCGTACTGGTAGAGCGTCGCCACATCCAGGAGTTGGGCGCCGACTTCCGCGCACCGCTCGCCGACGACCTCGAGCACGGCCGGGTCCTGCTGTGGCGCAACCACCACCGTCGTTCCAGGTTTGATGATCCCGGACTTATCCCTGGCGATCTCCCGGGGGGTATTTCCGAGGATCGCCGTGTGTTCAAGCGAGATCGGTGTGATCACGGCGACTTCCGGAGGGTCGATGACGTTCGTGACATCGAAGCTCCCGCCGAGGCCAACTTCCACCACCTGCCAGTCGACCCGCGGTACCTGGGACCGGACGAGCCAGAAAAAGAGGGCGGTGAGCACACCGAACGTGCTCACATCGCCGTGGACGCTCTCACGCTCGGCATCGACCGCGGGCTTGATCGCGCCGATGCCGGCCGCAAACTCCGCTGGCGAAATTGCCTCGCCGTTTATCGCGATCCGCTCGGTGAACGAGTGCAGGTGCGGGCTGGTGAACAGGGCGGTCTTGTTGCCCGCGCGTTCGAGGATTCCCGCAATCATCGACGCCGTTGTGCCCTTGCCCTTCGAACCCGTGACGTGGACCGTCGGGCGGCCGCGGTGCGGGTCGTTCAGCCGGGAGAGCAGCGAACGCATCGACTCGAGGTTCATCGTCGGGTTGGCCGAGGCCTGGAAGCCGCGTTCCATGTCATTCAGGGAAAGCAGAAAGTCGAGCGCTTCGGGGTACTCCACACGGGGATTGTACGGCCACCTGCTGTCGTGGCGTGCGTTCGACATTCCGCGGGCGCGCCCGGAGAATGCGCCGATGGCGCCGTTGCCGGAGCAGTTCGAACCCTGGCTGAACCGACTTGAAGGGTTCTCCAATGCGCGGGTGCTTTCGATTACTCCCGTCGATGGCGGCGCCTCGAACATCACCTGCAAGGTGGACCTCCTCGGGGGGAGTGCCCCGGCGGTTTGCCTCCGCATGCAGCGGGAACGAGGGATCTTCGAACCCTACGACGTCGTGCGTGAGGGCCGGGTCATCAGGGCCCTTGCCGCCACCGGAGTGCCGGTACCTCGCTTGATCGCCTCCGAGCCCGGCGGAACCGCCCTCGGCGCGCCGTTCATCGTCCTGGAGTGGGTCGATGCTCCCCACATGGGGATTGCTGCGTCTCCGAGCTTCTCAGCGTTCACCAGGGCGGTCGTAGAGATACACCGCGTCGATTGGCAATCGAACGGAATGGGGTTCCTCGGAGTCCCGGAGTCGCCGCGAGCCGGGATCTTGAGAGAACTCGACATCATCGCCAAGCGCATGCCCGCCTTCGGCTGTGAAAAGCATCCGCTCCTCGTCGCCGCGCTCGAACGCCTGCGTGCGACCGCACCGGATAGCGGCCGCCTGGCACTCTGCCAGGGCGATATCAACATCTTCAACTACCTCTTCCTGGGCGAAGAAGTCGTGGCCGTTGTGGATTGGGAACAGGCTCGCATCTCGGACCCGCGGAGCGATATCGGCCAGCTCGTCTCCCTTTCGCATCTCAAGGGCGCGCCCTTTGGCCCGGCCGAAGCGCAACCGTTCGTCCAGGCGTATGGAGTCGCGGCGGGCAGGTCGGTCACCGGCATGGCCTATTTCCGCGCCCGCTGGCTGTTCGAACTTGGGGTCATCTATCACGGCTGGCTCCGCTTCAATGACAGCCAGCCATGGTACGAGTGGGATCACCTGGCGGACCTGCTGGAGCGGTCGATCGCCGAGTTGGCCTGATGGACTGGCGCGAGCGGCTCGCTGCCTACGCCGTTGGCCAGCTGCACGGTGCCGATCGGATCGAAATCGCCAACGTCCGCGGCATGCCGGCAGGCGCCAGCAACGACACAGTAGGCCTCGACCTGCGCGTGTCCTGTGACGGTTTCACTTTCGATGTCCCCCTCGTGCTTCGCCCCGAACGCCCCGACGGCATCCTCGCGCCGTACGATGTCGAGCAGCAGTACCGGGTGATGCGGGCCCTGGGATGCACCCCGGTACCCGTTCCCGCGGTGTTCTGGTACGAACCGGATCCTTCGGTGATCGGGGCGCCGTTTTTCCTTATGGAGCGCGTCTCCGGCGAAACGCTGCCGCTCTTCTGGTACGCCCCCTCGCCCCGGCTCAGCGCCGCAGCCCGCCAACTTGCCACCATCCACTCCATAGACTGGCGGGCCGCGGGGCTGGATTTCCTCCTTCCCACGGCTGCCGTGTCCTCCCCGCTCGAAAGTGCCCTCGTTGCCTGGCGGCTCCGTGCCGAGCGACTCCGCATCTCCCGCGCGCCGCTCCTCATCGCCCTCGGCGAGTGGCTGAAAGCGAACGAGCCGGCCGATGCGCGGATGGCGCTTCTCCATGGCGACCCGAACCCGGGGAACTACCTCTTCCAAGGTGACCAGGTGGCAGCTGTCGTCGACTGGGAGGTCGCCGCGATCGGCGATCCGCGCTCGGACCTGGGGTTCTATTCAGCGCTCCACACGGTCTTCGGCGGCGTCCCCGGCCCGGACGGGCGCACGCTGCTCTCCGATGCCTACCAGGGGGTGACCGGCGTCCCACTCCGGGACCTGGAGTTCTATGAAGCGACCGGACTCTACCGCATGGCGGTAGTCATGGCCGGCTGGGCCGGACGCTTCACGGGCATGGCCAGCGGCTACACCATGGACGCCATCGCCCGGCGCTTGAGCGTCTTGCTCGGACCGCGCTGGAACTTCTGACGAGGCCGGAGCGAGCAGTCTTCGGCTGGAGCGTGTAGAAACGACCGGACGGGCCCCTGCGAGCGGGCCCACCCGCGGGAACTAGCATGGAAATCGCCCAGTACGACGCGATCATCATCGGGGCTGGCATCTCCGGGATGTACCAGCTCCACCGCCTCCGTGGCCTGGGCCTCTCGGCCCGCGTGTTCGAGGCGGGCGACGACCTCGGTGGGACCTGGTTTTGGAACCGCTACCCGGGTTGCCGGTTCGACTCGGAAAGTTACAGCTACGGCTACTCGTTCTCCGATGACATCCTCCGTGAATGGGATTGGAGCGAACACTTCGCTGCCCAGCCGGAGACGCTTCGCTACCTGGAGTTCGTTGCCGCTAAACTCAATCTCCGCCGCGATATCCAGTTCGGTTGCAGGGTGGAGAGCGCCGCTTACGACGAGGAAGCCAATCTCTGGGAGGTGCTGCTGGCGGATGGCCGGAGCGCCAGGAGCCGCATCGTGATCACGGCCATCGGTGCACTCTCAACGCCGGTCTTGCCGGCAATCGAAGGGATCCAGAGCTTCCGCGGGCCCGCCATCCATACCGGCCTGTGGCCCAGGGAGCCGGTGGAATACGCAGGCAAGCGCGTCGCGGTGATCGGGACGGGGGCGAGCGGTGTTCAGGTCATCCAGGAAATGGCGAAGGTGGCCGCCCACCTCACCGTCTTTCAGCGAACGCCGAACTGGTGCGCTCCCCTGCACAACTCGCCGATCGACGCCGAGTCACAACGGCGGATTCACGCGTCCTACCCGGAGATCTTCGCCCGCTGCCGCGAGACGTTCGGACAATTCCTCCACGATTCCGACCGCCGGAACGCACTGGACCTTTCTCCCACGGAGCGCGAAGCCGTTTGGGAGCAGCTCTACGCCGAACCTGGCTTCGGAATCTGGATGGCGAACTTCCGGGACGTGCTCGTCAGCGAAGAAGCGAACCGCCTGTTGAGCGACTTCGTCGCCCGGAAGATCCGCGAGCGGGTGAACGATCCGGCGCTTGCGGAGAAGCTGATCCCCACGGACCACGGCTTCGGCACGCGCCGGGTACCGCTCGAAACGAACTATTACGAGGTCTACAACCAGGAGAATGTCCGGCTTGTCGACCTCCGCGACTCGCCGATCCAGCGAATTACTCGGGATGGCATCCAGACCACCGCCGAGGACTTCGCGTTCGACCTGATCGTGTTCGCGACCGGCTTCGATGCCGTCACCGGGGCCTTCGACCGGATCGAGTTCCGCGGCGCCGCCGGCCAAACCCTGAAGGAAGCCTGGGCCGATGGGCCACGGACTTACCTGGGCCTGCAGGTCCCGGGCTTTCCGAACCTGTTCACGCTGGTGGGCCCACACAACTCGGCGACCTTCTGCAACATCCCTCGCTGTATCGAACAGAACGTCGACTGGGTGTCCGGCCTCCTCGCCTATGCGAAGGAGCGCGGCATCACGCGGATCGAGGCATCGGAAAAGGCGGCGGACGAATGGACCGAACACGTCCACGCCGCCGCTGGACGAATGCTCTTCAGCAAGGTCAACTCGTGGTTTACCGGAGTGAACCGGAACCAGCCGGGGCACGATCAGCGCCGGGTGTTGCTCTACGCCGGTGGTGCACCCGCCCATCGGCAGCGCTGCGACGAGGTCGCCCGGGACGGCTATCCGGGATTCCTGCTGCGTTAGCCCCGCTGGCGTGGTGGCGTTGCCCGGCCCCCCGTCGGGAGAGTGAAGACGAATGTCGTGCCTCGTCCCGGCTCGCTCGTCGCCCAAATCTCCCCGCCGTGCGCGCGGACGATCTCGCGCGAGATAGCCAGTCCCAGCCCATAACCCTGGCGCGCGCCGTTCTGGTTGTCGCCCCTGTAGAACCGCTCGAAAAGGTGGGGCAGGTCGTTCAGCGGGATCCCGGGGCCAGTGTCGGCCACCGTGACCTGGAGCGTTCCCGGCTGAAGGTCGCGGCAGGCGACCCGGACCGTTCCGCCTTCGGGCGTGTGCCGGAAGGCGTTGTCCAGCAGGTTGTTCATCACTTGTTCCAGGCGGTCGAAGTCCCCGCGAATGTGGGCTTGCCCCTGGATCGAAGCATCCAGGGAGACCCCGCTCTCTTCGCTCCGCAACGCGAAGACCTCGCCGACGTGGCCGAACAGTTCGTTCAGGTCGATCTCGTCCTGCTGCATCGAGACCTGGCCGCTCTCGATCCGGGAGAGGTCCAGGAGTTCCTGCACCAGCCGCAGGACGCGGTTCGACTCGTCGCTGATGATCTTGGCCGAACGCTCGATACCAACCTGGTCATCGATCGTCCCGTCGAGCATGGCCTCGCTGAACCCCCTGATCGAGGTGAGCGGAGTCTTCAGTTCGTGCGAGATGTTGGCCAGGAAGTCGCGCAGCGTCTGTTGCGAGCGCTGGACCTCCTCGGTCATGCGGTTGAAGTTCGCGGCAAGGTCCCGGACTTCCCTCGGACCAGTGGCAGGGACCCGCTGACGATAGTTCCCGCGAGACACGCTCCGCGCCGCCCGCGCGATGTTTCGTAGCGGCGCCGCGACGCTCTGGCTGAGCGCGAACCCGAGCACCAGCGCTGCCGCCACCCCGATGAGGCCCGAGAAGACCAGGCGGGGGAAGAGGTCTCCGACGATTTCGCCCAGGCTCGCAGCGGGCCGGGCGACGATGATTGCGGAGGCGTTCGTGCCTTCCAGAGCGGCCAAGGCATCCGCCCCGAGTGTGGTACTCACGCACAGGATGTCGGGGCCATCGGGCCGATCCAGGCGGCAGCGGCGGGGGTCGTTCAGCGCGTCGTCGGGCGGCTGCACCGCGAGGTCGCGGACGACCGACCCGTCGAGGTTCGTCGAGCTGGTGGCGAATCCGGAGAGGACGCGGCCGCTCGCATCGATCACAGCAACCGTCGTCTCGCGGCTCAGCCGGCCGGAGTCACTGTTGTTGAAGTAGTTGTTCAGGTCGGCCAGGAGTTTCTTGCCACTGTCGTCGCCCGTGGAGCCCGAGGGCTGATCGCCCGGCAAGGCCGAGTCCGCGGAGAGCTGGATCTGGAGGCTCGCCTGCGAGTTCACCAGCCGCCCCATGTCCTCCAGGTTCCCGTACGAGATCGAGTCCCGGTATTCCCCGAGCTGGAGTAGCAGGCTGAGTGAGGCCAGGCCCAGCGTCACCGCGATGACGAAGAAGTAGGTGACAAGCAGGCGGACCTGGAGGCTATCCACCGGGTGCACCGCCGCCGCGGACGCGGCACGGCGAGGATGCGCGCTGCCGTGCAACCTCGGGATTAGCCATCCTCGACCAGTGGGCGAGCGTCGGCGCACCTCCCCGTGCGCGGCTAGGCGGGCGCCTCGATCAGCTTGTACCCCACCCCCCGCAGGGTCTCTATCTGTACCTTCGCATTGTTCAGCTTCGAGCGCAGGTGTTGCACGTGGACGTCCACCGTGCGTGTCTCGCCGGCGAAATCGTACCCCCAGACCGAGCCGAGCAGCTGGTCTCTCGTCAGCGCGATCCCCGGGTTCTCGACGAAGGCCACGAGGAGGTCGAACTCTTTCGTCCGAGCGTGAGTTCGTCGCCATCAACTCGCGCCTCGCGGCGCGCCTTGTCGACTGAAAGGTTCGAAACGCTGATAGCGTTCTGGGGCTTTCGCCCGCCCTCCACGCGGTGGAGGATGCGCTTCACCCGGGCGACGAGCTCCCGAGGGTTGAACGGTTTGGTCATGTAGTCGTCAGCGCCCAGCTCGAGGCCGACGATCTTGTCGACATCCTCGCTGCGGGCGGTGAGCATCAAGATCGGGACGTCGCTCTCGCGCCGGAGCTCGCGGCAGACTTCGAACCCGTCCATCCCGGGCATCATCACGTCCAGGACGACGAGTTGGGGCTGCGCTTGTTCGAAGCGAGCGAGTGCATCCTGGCCATTCGTGGCGTGTTCGACCGCGAAGCCTTCCTTCTCAAGGTACATGGCGTTCAGGTCGCGGATGTTCGCCTCGTCATCAACGAGGAGGATTTTTTGTGCCAATCGATCCTCTCGCGGCGGGAGCACTCAGAATTTCAGTATGCGCCGAGGGCTCCGGGCCTGCCACCCGGCAAGACCGGGACGGGGTTGGCGAGCCTGGAGCCCTCGACCACCAGAGGGTGGCTGGCTGCCCGGGGCCGTTTTCCGGGCCGCCGCTATGCGTATGTTCGGCGGCCGAGGTAACTACTTCACGGGGGCTCTGCAAACTGCGTGTAAAACCTCCGCAATCCCTTGCCGCTGCCTTGCCGGTCGGCCTTCGCCTTGCGGCTGACCCGCCGAAGCTGGCTCGGGCATCGTGCTCCCTCAACCGGCCCATGGCGTTAATCCCGCATTAACGGTTCAGCCATAGCCTCAGGGTGTAGAAGCTCGACAACTTCAAACACTGGGAGTCAGAAACCTGTACATGCTACGAACGATGAAGAAGACAAGATGGGCGCTGCTCTTCGGCGCGCTGGTATCTTCCGTCGCCCTGGGTGCCGCGGCCTGCGGTGGCGACGATGACGACGACGACGATGGCGGCGAAACGCCTGGCGCCACAACCGCCGCGACCGCGACCAAAGCCGGCGGGCTCGATTACACCAAGCTCTCTGGCGACGTGAAGGTCGATGGTTCGTCCACGGTCTTCCCGATCTCCGAGGCCGTCGCCGAGGAGTTCACGAAGGTGGCGAAGGGCGTCCAGGCCAAAGTTGCGCTCTCCGGCACTGGCGGTGGCTTCGAGAAGTTCTGCCGCAAGGAGATCGACGTCTCCGACGCGTCCCGCCCCATCAACCAGAAGGAAAAGGACGCCTGCGCCGCAGCCGGCATCCCGAACGCAGACCTGGTCGAGCTGCAGGTCGCCATCGACGCACTGACCGTCGTCATCAGCCCCCAGAACACCTGGGCGAAGTGCATGACCACCGCGCAGTTGACGAAGGCCTTCCAGGCCGGGGGCGCCACCAAGTGGAGTGACCTCGACCCGAGCTGGCCCGCCGAGAACATCAAGTTCTACTACCCGGGCGCCGATTCCGGCACCTTCGACTACTTCAAGGAAGCCCTCAAGCTTCGCGGCGAAGCCAGCAAGGAACCGTCGCACCGCTCAGACGGCACCTCATCGGAAGACGACAACGTCCTCGTCCGCGGCATCGAAGGCGACAAGAACGCCATCGGCTACTTCGGCCTCGCCTACTACCTGGGCGAAGGCAAGAAGCTCAAGGCCGTCGAAGTCGATGGCGGCAAGGGTTGCGTCGCCCCTTCGTTCGATACGGCCCTCAACGGCACGTACACGCCACTCAGCCGCCCGCTGTTCGTGTACACCGCAGCCGCAATCCTCAAGGAGAAGCAGGCCGTCCTCGGCTTCCTCGACTTCTACCTGAAGAACACGCAGAAGCTTTCGAAGGAAGTCGGCTACGTGAGCCTGCCCGACGCGCTGTTGAAGACGCAGCAGGACAAGCTCGCCGCCTACCTTCCCAAGTAACCCTCGCTCCGGCGATTAGACCATCAACCCCGGCCGGGCCAGGAGCCAATCCTTGCCCGGCCGGGAGCATATCCCGGCCCCTTGGGCCATGCGCTAGACTGCCGGCCGCGGAAACACTGAAATTGGCAGTAGAGAGTCCCTCGTCGGAGGACGAATGGCTTCGGAACCGACCACTGCGCCGATGGGTCACGATGCGGCCCTGCTCCAGAAGCAGATGCAGCACTCCACCTTCAAACGCCCGGGCGAACTCGCCGTCGTGGCTCTGCTCTGGTTGTGTGGCACGATCTCCCTGATCACGACGGTCCTCATCGTCACCACGCTCTTCGGGGAGACCATCGACTTCTTCCGGGAAGTCTCACCGGCCGAGTTCTTCCTGGAGACGCGCTGGCAGGCCCTCATCCCCGGCACCGAATCGTTCGGGATCTGGGAGCTGGTGGCCGGTACGGCGAACGTTGTCCTCTGGTCCATGGTGTTCGCTCTCCCCCTCGGCCTGGCGGCCGCCATCTACCTGAGCGAATACGCCCACCCGCGCACCCGTTCGATCCTCAAGCCGATCCTCGAAGTGCTCGCCGGCGTGCCCACCGTGGTCTACGCGTTCTTCGCGCTCACGGTCGTCACGGAATACGTCCTCCGGCCCATTTTCGGAGCGGATCGCGTGCCGATCTTCAACTCGCTTTCTGCCTCGCTCATGATGGCGGTGATGATCCTGCCGACCATCGCCTCCGTCTCCGAAGACGCGATGGCGAACGTGCCGAGGGAGTTGCGCGAAGGCGCCTACGGACTCGGCGCCACCCGCCTGGAGGTGGCCATCAAGGTCGTCCTCCCGGCCGCCCTCTCCGGTGTTATCGCCGCTGTTCTCCTCGCCATTGCCCGCGTCATCGGCGAAACGATGATCGTCGCGCTCGCCGCCGGGTCGACTCCCACCCTCACCCTGATGCCGCTTGAAGGCATTCAGACCATGACTGGCTACATGCTCCAGGTCGGACTCGGCGATGCCGCCCGCGGGACCATCAACTACACCTCGTTGTTCGCCGTCGCTTCAACCCTCTTCGTGTTCACGTTTGCGCTGAATGTCATCGCGACCTGGATCGTCAATCGCTTCCGGGAGGCCTACGAATAATGGCACTGGCGCCTCCTCAGTCCGACCAGATCTCGCTCCGCGCCCAGGGCCGTGTCGCCCGGCGACAGGCCTTCTCGCGCCTCTCCCGATACATACTGCTCCTGGCCACCCTCGCCGGCATCGGTGTCCTGGCGGTCCTCGCAGTCGACACGATGGTCAGGGGTCTTCCCGTGCTGGACTGGCAGTTCATCACGAGCTACCCCTCCCGCAATGCCGTGGATGCCGGGCTGCGTTCATCCCTGCTCGGCACCGTCTGGGTGATGGGGACAACCATCATTCTCGCCATCCCGGTCGCCATCGGCACCGCCGTCTTCCTGGAGGAGTTCGCACCCAAAGGCCGCTTCACCTCGGTCGTCCGCCTGAACATTGCGAACCTTGCCGGCGTCCCATCGATCATCTACGGCATCCTCGGGCTCACCGTCTTCGTCCGTGGGGTCGAGCTCCAGGGGGTCACCCTCTTTCCCGCGCTGGGCACCACCATTCTCGCCGGTTCCCTCACCCTCGCCCTGATGATCCTGCCGATGACGGTCATCGCTTCGGTCGAGGCCATCCGGCAGGTCCCCCCGAGCATTCGCGATGGTTCCCTCGCCCTGGGTGCCACGCGCCTCCAGACGGTCCGCCACCACACCCTCCCCGGGGCCCTGCCCGGAATCATGACCGGCACGATCCTGGCCATCTCGCGCGCAGCCGGCGAAACAGCAGCACTCATCATGATCGGCGCCTTCGCCTTCATCGCCTTCGATAACAAGAGCGTCAACGAAGACTTCACCACCGTCGCCATCCAGATCTACAACTGGACCACCCGCCCGCAAGAAGCTTTCCGGGCCAACGCTTCTGCCGGGATCATCGTCCTGATGGTCATGGTCATCGGCCTCAACCTTGTCGCGGTCCTCATCCGCGAGCGGTTCCGCCGCAAGTAACCGGGAGCACGAAATGACGAACTCGATTGACCTTCGCCCGGCCGATACCCGCCAGGTCCCCGCTGAGACTACACTGCGGGCAACCCTGGCTTCGGAGCGCCCAGCCAACGTGATTGCCGAGCCCACCGGTGACATCGCCCTCTCCGTCGAGGACCTCAACCTCTGGTACGGCTCCAAGCAGGCGCTCACCAACGTCTCCATGAAGATCCCCGTGAAGCAGGTCACAGCCCTCATCGGGCCGAGCGGCTGCGGCAAGAGCACGCTCCTGCGCTCCATCAACCGCATGAACGACCTCATCCCCAATGTCACCACGAAGGGCCGCATCCGCTACCACGGGGTAGACCTCTACGGGCCCGGGATCGATCCCGTGGAAGTGCGCCGCCGCATCGGCATGGTCTTCCAGAAGCCGAACCCCTTCCCGAAGTCCATCTACGACAACGTCGTCTTCGGCGCGAAGGTGAACGGCTACAAGGGCAACTTCCAACAGCTCGCGGAGGAATCGCTCAAGCGGGCCGCGCTCTGGGACGAAGTGAAGGACAACCTGAAGAAGAGCGGCCTCGCCCTCTCCGGTGGCCAGCAGCAACGGCTCTGCATCGCCCGGGCAATCGCAAACCAGCCGGATGTCATCCTCATGGACGAGCCATGCTCGGCCCTCGACCCGATCGCGACCCTCAAGATCGAAGACTTGATGCGGGAGCTGGTGAAGGACTACACCATCGTCATCGTCACCCACAACATGCAACAAGCCGCCCGCGTCTCCGATTACACCGCCTTCATGCTCACGGATGAAAAAACGACCGGGCAGTTGATAGAATACGGGCCAACTCAGGAACTCTTCACCACCCCGCGTGACAAGCGCACCGAGGACTACATCAGCGGACGCTTCGGTTAACGGTTGAGAGGAAGGCCCCACCAATGACGCGCGACCTCTTCAACTCAGAGCTCCAGCAGCTCCAGGATGACGTACTCGTGCTCGGCTCGATGACCGAGAAGGCCATCATGGATGCCATGGAATCGCTTCGCGACGGCGATCCCACCTGGTCGCGCCGCATCATCGAGGACGACAAGAAGGTCAACGCCAAGCGCTTCGAGATCGAAGACCGCACCACCTTCGTCATCGCATCCCAGCAGCCGATGGCGACCGACCTCCGCTCCCTGGCCAGCATCCTCTACATCATTACGGACCTCGAGCGGATGGCCGACCACGCCGAAGGCATAGCACGGATTAACCTGCTTCTCGGAGATGAGCCCCTCCCCCGCAGGCTGGGCTACCTCCCGGCAATGGCCGACCGCGCCGTGGCCATGCTTCGCAACAGCCTGAAGGCGTTCATCGACCACGACGTGGATATGGCCCGCCAGATCTGCGACGCAGACGACGAAGTCGACCGTCTGCAGGACAGCGTTTACGAGGACTGCATCGCCGCTATGATCGCCGACCCGGCGACGATCCAGCGGAACACCCACCTCATCTGGTGTGCCCACAACCTCGAGCGCATCGCCGACCGCTGCACGAACATCTGCGAGCGCGTGATCTACACCGTCACGGGCCACATGCAGGAAATCAACATCTCCAAGTACTGAGCCGCTGGCTCGCCCGTAGATCCGGCGTTCTGGTATTCTGGTCGTTCGCCGTGGCGGGCGTAGCGTAGTGGTTAACGCGTCTGGTTGTGGCCCAGAAGATCGCGGGTTCGAACCCCGCCGCTCGCCCCATTTCCCAACACACAAAGAAGCCGCCTCTCCCAAAGGCGGCTTCTTCGTTGTTCGGCCGTTGCCGGAGTCAGTCGCGCGCCAGCACCGGCAGGAAGCGCCTGTACTTCTCGGCGCCGCCGCCGAGGAATCCACTGCTCACCTGGTAGTTCCCCTCCGAAGAGGTCTTTGCCAGCGGTTGCCCGATGGCGGAGTGGACCGTGTAGGCGTCGCCAGTCGCCTTGCCCCCGCCCGCGATCGCCCGCCAGGAGAGGTCGTACACACCCCCGGATGTCTGGGCGAAGGCGGCCGCGCCCAGGGCGAGCGCGGCGACGCCGCCCGCTCCGAGTGCGAGACCGCGCCTCCGCCCGCTCACTTCGAGATCACCAGGACGTTGAACTTAGCGCCCGCGGAAATGGAATCCTCAAGCCCGGAGGTCGAGAAAATGACCCAGCGATCCGTGACGCCAGGGCACCACGCGGGTGCAACGGCGGGGTACCACGTGAGCGCCACGCCCTCGATCACGTTGATGGGCGTGATCAGCACGATGGCGGTGGGGTCGGTCACCGGGAGGTAGGTCGCGGCGTTCGCCTTATGGACGCCCCCGTCCCCGGGGCAGGTGTTCCTATCTGGGCCAGCCGTGTCGACGATGTGCACGAACGCCGCAGGGTTCGCGCCCGAGACCTTGATCGCCCCGTCTATCTCAAGGCCAGTCTCGCCGTAGAAGTAGCCGCCGGTGCCCCCGGCGCCAATCGCATATCCCCGCACGCCCACGCCGTCGGCCGCCGTTGATTCACCCTGGACACCCGCCCCGCCGCCGTTGTTCGTCCCCAGCACGCCCGGGTATTCCGAGACATCGGTGCTGGTCCGGTTGCCCGCGATGGCGATGCCGGTCCCTGTCTGCGTAACGGTGAAGAGCCCGGTCGTCGAGGCGGGCGCCCCGGCGAGGCTCCCCGAGGCAGCAAACGGGACGGCGATACCTGCCGCCGCCTTCGCGAAGAGCGCGTACGGCGTCGGGCTAATCGGCTGACGTGGCGAGAGCACTGTGTACGTGCCCGCGCTCGCCCCGGGCCGGACGGCGATCTCTACCCATCGGGCATCGCCGTTCCACGCACCCGCACCGAAATCGAGCTCGACTCCGAAGAGTCCGTTCGTGACGGTAACGTCGTCCTTCGTCTGGGTGGTGCCGACAGAAGCGCCGGCCGTATCGGCATCGTAGAGGATGAAGCGAAGGTCGTAGGTACCGTTCGCGGGGCTGCCGGCGTCGGTGAGCCGGCCCTGGTAGGTGAAGCTCGACCCCAGCGCCGTTACGGCTTCTATAGAGCGGCCCTGGGGCTCGCTGGAGTCATCGCCGAGTGCAGTGGCAACGGGGATCAGGCTGATGACCCCCAGCCCCGCCGCGACCGCCGCGATGATTCGATTTCGTCGCATCCGCACACCTCCCGGCCCGCTGCAGGCGGGCACTGGAACAGAGTATAGATCATCCGCACAAGCGTTTGCACATTTTCTTCTTTCAGATTCGCCGCCCACGTTAACAACCGGTGATTGACCCTTCATGACCCCGGACGTACGTTCCAAACGTGCGCAACCCCGCGTGCCTGGAACCTCACCAACGAAGGGCCGTGCAGTGCCAGAAGACGTCGCTGCCCGCGAAGTCCTGGAAGATGCTCGCGCACTCGCTGCCTCTGGCGAGTGGGCGAAACTTGTCGCGCTTGTAACGTCCCTCCACCCGGCCGACCTCGCCGAACTCGTCCTCGACCTCTCCCAAGAAGAACGCCACGACCTTCTCGGCCGGCTGCCGTCCGATGTCGTCGGCCAGCTCTTTGAATACGTAGAGGATGACGAACTCCGCGACCTGATCCGCGGCGTCGGCGTGGAAGATCTCCCCGCCGTCCTCGAAGAAGTCGAAGACGACGTCGCCGCCGACGTCATCCAGCAGCTCGAGCCCGCCGAGCAGGTCGAGACGCTCGCCGCCCTGGACCGCGGCGAAGAAGTCGCCGAACTGATGGCCTACGGCGACGAGTCGGCCGGCGGCCTCATGAGCCGCGGCTTCGTCGCCCTGAACGACGACATCACGGTCCTCCAGGCGATCGACTACCTTCGTGTCCTTCGGCCCTCCGCGGAGCGCGCCTACTACCTCTACGTCCTCGACCGGGCCGGGCGGCTCCAGGGCGTTGTTTCCATCCGCGACCTGCTCGTCTCGGCGCCCGAAACCAGGCTGGGCGAGATCACCCAGCGAGACGTCCACGCTGTGGCCACCGGGACCGACCAGGAAGAAGCCGCCCGGGTCCTCCAGAAGTACAACCTGATGGCACTCCCCGTGGTCGATGAAGACGGCCGCCTCGAAGGCATCATGACCGCCGACGACCTCATCGACGTCCTCCAGGAAGAGGCGACCGAGGACATGTACCGGATGGCCGGGGTCGGCGAGGACGAGCGCGTCTTCAGCCCTGTGCGGACGAGTGTCCGGCGCCGCCTGCCGTGGATGATGGCCAACGTCCTGACGGCGTTCCTCGCCGCCGCCGTCGTCGGGCTGTTCGATAGCGCGTTGAGCAAGGCCGCCGTGCTCGCCTACTTCATGCCCGTCGTCGCGGGCATGGGCGGCAACGCCGGCACGCAGACGGCGACGATCGCCGTCCGAAGCATCGCCCTCGGCGACCTCGACGTGAGCGATGTCTTCCGGGCCTGCCGCAAGGAAATCCTGGTCGCCATGGCGAACGGCCTTGCCATTGGTGTCGTGGCCGCGCTCGGCGCCTACATCTGGCAGAGGAACGAAACACTCTCCCTCGTGCTGGGCTGCGCGCTCTTCCTGAACATCTGCGCCGCGACCCTCGCCGGCGTCCTCATCCCGCTCGGCCTCAAGGCGGTCAAAGTGGACCCCGCGCTCGCCGCCAACATCTTCGTGACAGCCATAACCGATGTGATGGGCTTCGTCTTCTTCCTTGGCATCGCTTCGCTCGTCATCAGCCGGATTCAGTAGCTAGGCCCCGCACCGGCGGTTGTGCCGGGCGTGCCGTCTCCGCCATGCTTCTCGCATGCGCATAGTGACTCTCGATGAAGCGGTCGCCACCCTTAAGAGTGGCGACCGCTTATACGTCCATGGCGGCTCGGCAACGCCACACGTGCTCATCGATGGGATGGTTGTGCTGCGCGACGACCTCCGGGGCGTGGAAGTCGTCCATATGCATACGAATGGCCCCGCTCCGTACGTGGCGCCGGAGATGGAAGGGCGTTATCGCCACAACGCCCTCTTCATCGGCCCGAACGTCCGCCGCGCCATCGAGGAAGGCCGGGCCGACTACACCCCCGTCTTCCTCAGCGAAATACCATCGCTCTTCGCGCCAGGCGGGCCGCTTCCGCTCGATGTCGCCTTCATCCAGGTCACGCCCCCGGACGAGCATGGACGCTGCTCGCTCGGTGTCTCGGTTGATTGTGCCCTCGCCGCTGCAAGCCATGCGAAGACCGTGGTCGCCCAGGTCAACCGCCAGATGCCTCGCACCTCGGGGCATAGCCTCAGTCTGGATGACATCGACCTCGCCATCGAGATCGATGAACCATTGCCTGAGTCCGAGCACGAAGCTCCCGGCCCGGAAGCGACGGCGATCGGTGGCCACGTAGCCGGCCTCATCGAAGATGGCGCCACGCTCCAGATGGGGATCGGCGCCATCCCCGCCGCGGTGCTCAACGCCCTCACGGGCCACCGCGACCTTGGCGTGCACACCGAGATGTTTACCGAGGCGCTCCTGCCACTCCTCAGGAGCGGGGTCGTCAACGGCGCGCGGAAGACCATCAACGCCGGCAAGACCGTCAGTGCCTTCGTCGTCGGCAACCGTGAACTCTACGGCTACCTCGACCGTAACGAACGCATCGCCCTGCGCCCGGTGGACTACACCAATAACGTCGACGTGATCGCCGCCCACGACCGCATGGTCGCCATCAACTCAGCGCTGAGCGTCGATCTCACGGGACAGGTGGTCGCCGATTCGATTGGCCCGCGGTTCTATAGCGGCATCGGCGGCCAGGTCGACTTCATCCGCGGCGCCGCCCGCTCCAGGGGCGGCCTGCCGATCATCGCGCTGCCCTCGACGGCGAAGGGCGGCACGCTCTCCCGCATCTGCCCCGACTTGATTTCCGGGTCAGGTGTGGTGACCACCCGCGGCGATGTGCACTGGGTGGTGACGGAATTCGGTGCGCGCAACCTTTTCGGCAAGACCATCCGCGAACGCGCCTCGATGCTCATCGAGATCGCTCATCCCGCCTTCCGCGAAGGGCTGCACGAATCCGCGGGCAAACTGGGGTACCTGGGGCGAAGGGCGAACTAGCTCTGGAAAACGCCCGGTTCGTCGTCCGGCTCATCAAAGACTGGCGCCGAGGAACCCTGGAGTGCCGCGATCAGGTCGGCGGCATCCTGGGGGGTGATCTTGCCCTGCTCGAGCATCTGGAGTACGCGCATCTCTTCGCCTTCCCGCCGGCGAGAGGCTGCGGCGGCGCGGCCCGGCCGCTGCGGTTTGGGCTGGGCGGTGAAGGCCGCGCTACGGGATGGTGCTCCGGCCCCAGCATCCCGAGCCTTCACGATGCACTCGCCGATCCCGGAGGTAACGCGGACGGAGGTCATCGCCGGTTCGGGGGCGCTCGGGTACTCGACGCGAGACTTGCCGATTCCGCTCGACGCCTTGATTGTCACTTCGCCACCGGCCGGGAGCCGCACTTCGGCGCGCCCCAGGCCAACATCCACCTTGTACTCGCCCGCTGCCAGCTCGGCGATGTCCATCAGCACGTCGCCCGTCCCCGAATCGCAGCGGGCGAGGCCGCTGTGAGAAAGCACCGAAACCTTGCCCGCTCCCACGCTCACATCGAGGGACCCGGAGGTGAGGAGGCACTGCACGGTCCCCGCTCCCACATGGACTCGCAGGTCTGCTGCGCTGATTCCCTGCACTTCCGTCTCACCGTAGCCGTTGTCGATTCGGACCTGTTCGAACGAGCCTTCGCCGAGGCGGATGATCGTGGAGGCGCCCTGGCGGCGGCGGAAGAGCCATCCCTTCGTCAGCCGGACCTCGATGACGAGCCGGTCCCCGCTCCGGTGGACGTCGACTTCGGGCGTGCTCTTGTTACCGATCGAGACGACGCCCGGGGCCTCTCCCTCTTTGCACGCGCGGATAGTGAGCTTGCCGGCCGTCTGGTCGACCTGGACCTGGCGGATGCCTTCGAGCGAGAGGGCCTGCTCGGTCCGGACGCCCTCTGCGTCGTCTTCGTTGCTCCCGAAACGGCCTACCTGTGGGCCGCGGCCGCGGTGAGCTTCGCGCCTCGATTCTTCGCGGACCTGGTCGCGCATCCTTCTCGCTTCGTCGCGCCCGCGCCGGGCGTCGTCGCGCATGCGGTCGGCTTCGGCCTTCGCCTCGCGCCGGAGCCGGTCGGCTTCGGCCTTCGCCTCGCGCCGGACATGGTCGGCTTCCAGTTTCGCCTGGCGCCGGAGCCGGTCGGCTTCTTCCAGCGCGGCGTGGATGTCGTCGCGTCCGTCAGCCATCGCGCGCCCCCAGGCTCCGAAGCTGTTCGGCCGCTTCCGCGGCGCTCAGGCGGCCGGCGGAAAGCTCGTCGAGCACGCGCTGCCGGCGTTCGCCGTCGCGTGGGTCCTCGCCGGCTTCGAAACCGAGTGCGATCAGCACATCGTTCAAGCGGGCGACGACGGTCGGGTAGGAAATCCCGAGTTCCTCTTCGACGTCTTTGATCTTCCCCCGGGCCCGCAGAAAGGTCTCAACGAACGAGAGTTGCTCCCGGTTGAGCCTTGCAAGGGGGCCGGCATCGAACCGCCCATCGACCCCGACTCCGCACGAGGGGCATTCCAGCCGGCGGACGACCAGAGCGCTATCACAGCTGGGACACGCACCCACGAAGCGGGCCATTCGGGTTCCTCCTGCCTACCGGGCGGAGTTGGCGCGCGGTAGGCGGTATTCGGCGACGGTGACGTTCGTCCCGCGGGCCCAACGTTCGACGGTGGCTGCGGCACGGCGGACGCCTGCGGCGGCCGTCGCGATCATAGAGGCAGCGGGCGATCCGTTCCCGTACCGGTAGGGCCGGCACGATTCGCGGCGGCTCTCGATGAAATACCGGCTGTGGTCCTCGATGAACCGGGTGTTGATATCCATTTCTGGTCTCCTTTCGGGCCGGTTGGCCCGGTTGGCACATGGCCTGATGAGATAATCGACCCCTTTCACCAAGAAGTCAATAGCAATTTTAAGAAAATCAATACAGAACTGAAGTTTCCTGATACCAAAGGTTCTAACGTCAACTCGGAGTCCGTTTGGCTCAGCCTCGCCGCGCCGAAACATGCTCAGGCCCGTCCCGCGGAAAGCCCGTCCGATTCCATTCAAGATGGAAAGGGACGAGGTCATGCCATTGCAGCAGCCTGATTCAGGGGAGAAGAGGTGAAGCGCCGTGGAGGAATCGGTCAGCCCAGGGCGGAGACCACGTGTTCCGGGGCGCCGTCGCGGCTGAGGACGATCGCGCGGAGCTTGCGACCACCCCACGCGATGCCCATGTTCGCCGCCATCGCTCGCAGGCCCTCCGCCATCATGGCCCCGGCGACGTCTCCGTGGGGCGCACCATCGATCACAACTGCGATAGCGCCGCCCCCGCCGCGTTCGATGACCTGGGAAAACGCGATCGCCGCAAACAGCGGCGCAGTCAGCCCTCCCGCAACGATCGAATCCCACTCGTCACGCGAAAGTTCATCGACCTGGATCCTGGGCGCCGGGCCCGGGGCGATCACCACTGCGTCGCAACGGCCGAGGCGATCACAGACTTCCGCCGCGAAAGCCGCCGCAGCGGCCGGGTCGGAGGCATCGAGGACGGAGTTGAACTGTTCGCGCCCGATCGCCCAGACTTCGTTCGCGATCGACGCTGTCGAGAACTCCTCGACCTGGGCGACCGAGACGGTGCCGAGTGCGAGGTCCGCCCCGGCTTCCGCCAGCGCAACCGCGATCGCCCGGTCCTCTTCGCTTCCCCGGCAGACGAGCGCGACGACTTTGGCGGAGAGGGCTCCCATCAGTCGAAGAGCCCGAGGACGATAGGGACCAGGATCGCGGCGAGGATGAGGATGCCGATACCGGCGCCTATCGCGTTCCAGTTGCGGGTCTTCATCCTGCCCGAGTAATACTCCCGCTCCCAGCTGCCATCCATCAGGTCCAGGTCGCGTTCATCGGGACCGAGGTCCGGCTCGTCGTCTTCTTCATAAAGGTCGGCGGTCTGCGGTCGGGAACTCATCTCCCGGATCTTAGCGCACGATCTTCACACGTTCGTTGTCGTCGTCGCGGTCCCAGAGGTCCCATTCGAGGCCCCGTGGGAAGCTGAAGCCCCCGAACCCGAGCGAAAGTGACGTGAGCAGAAACGCGATGACGCCGAGCCATGCCATCCCTGCCCCCGTGAGAACGACAATTGCCCCCGCCGCGGCCCACCAGACGATCGCTGCGATCCCGCGCGAAAACGGGTTGTGGCTGTTCGCGACTGCACCGGCGGTGAGGAAGGCGAAGACACACATCCAGCTCGCACCCTCACCCTGGGCGATGACGGATATTCCGACGGCCAGCCACGCCGCCGAGATCCCCAGGCCCAGCACCCAGGCGTCGCGCTTCATCGTGCTATAGACGACGGCGCCGGTCGTGAGGAACGCGAAGATGCTCGTCCAGGCGGCGTCGCTGGTGCTGCCGGCCGCCAGCGCCATGCCCGCCCATGTGCCGGCGATGGCGAGCAACCGCGATATGCCGAGCCTCCGCCAGGCCGAAGCCCCCACTGCCCCCGTGGCCAGCGCCGCGAAGATCAGGATCCACCAGGCATCGTTTTCGGATACCACCGCGGCGATGCTCGCCGCCCAGATGACCATGATCGAGAAGATGGATGTTGCCTTGATCGTCATATCAGCCCGCCGTCAGCGTCGCGAATCTCCGGGCCGTTCACACAGGCGCGGCCATCCCCGAACTTCGCGTCGCGCCAGTGTAGCGCGGCATTCAACCCCTTTTCCGCAGCGACACGATTGCGGCCGCCCGAATCTTCGTTGATGACGGGCGGGTAGTCAGTCACTGGGGCAACCTCCGGGTGGGCCGGATTGTAGAGTGCGCCGGACCTCGGCGAATCGAACCGGCAGGAGAAGGAATTTCTCCCGCCGTTGCCTACAATTCGCGCATGCCGCCGCCCGGCAGCTGGTCGAACCAGGTGGAGTTCCGCATCGCGATCTACCGGGGCGAATCTCAGCCTGCCGGACAGCCGTTCCCTGCGTACGTCGGACGGCATCCCGCGAACCATCTTTTCGGGAGGACCCCTATGCCCGCCGCGCCAATCCCCGTCGCCCTCGCCCAGACCGGTCAGGTCGCCCACACCGTGAAAGACCTGGAACCAGCCGTCGCCTTCTTCCGCGACAAACTCGGGATGATCCACCTCTTCACCGCCGGACAGCTCGCCTTCTTCGACTGCGCCGGCACCCGCCTTATGGTCGATGCGCTCCCCGAGGCCCAGGGCAACGGCAACTCCGTGCTCTACTTCAAGGTGGATGACATTCACGGCTCGGTCACGACCCTGCGCGGGAAGGGAGTCGGCTTCGAAGGTGAGCCGCACCGGATCTTCACTCACCCCGACGGGACCGAGGAATGGATGGCGTTTTTCAAGGGGCCCGAAGGCAACCTGCTCTCGCTCATGAGCCAGGTGAAGCCCCAGGCGTCGGCCTGCGTCTGGAGGCATGACCGCGAAGCAGCAATTGGAGTACGTTTCCCGGCTGACCGAGGAAGAGGCGGAAGACAAGCTTCCTGGCTTGCCGGCCGGCCCGCGAACGGCGGCTCTCCAGCAGAGAGGGCCGCGGTGTCGGGGCCTGGCCGATATCGAGGCCGGTCGGTTCGTCACTCTTGAGGAACTCGAAGCTGAGATGGAGGAGTGGGACGATTGAGGGTCATTGTCTCGCGGGAGGCGCGAGAGTCTCTCAAGGCCATCTCCGCCTACCTGGGTCAGTACTCCCCGGCCGCACGCCGAACCCGGTTCGAGATTAACGCGCGCATCAAGACGCTACCACTGAACCCTCGGAAGGGCCGGAAGGTTCCCGAGTACGACGTCGATGCCATTCGCGAAGTAATCGAGGGGGACTACCGCATCTGGTATCGACTCTCCCACGAGCGCATCGAAATAATCGCGATCTTCCACGGTGCTCGAGGGGTTTGATGCCTCGTCTGTCAACCTGATCTTCCGGTAACCATCTGTGTTATGCTCACCAGCAGAGTTGATGGTGACCGAGAGCCCTCTGAACGCTCCCATACGTCTGTCGTACTGTTCGTTTGTCGCCTCCTCGCTCGAGTGTGTATCTGTTATCGCCCGGTCAGCGCGCCTGTGAGGGCTCGGCGCAGCGGCCAGTTCGGCGCACCACCTGTGCGCCACCGAAAGGAACCTGAGCCCCCTGCTGTCCTTCCTCACCCGTAAGCGAAAGGGCGCCGCTGCCACTGATGCGCCCACTACCGCCGCACCCGCGGCCGTCCTGAACCTGCCGCGCATAGGCCTGCCGCGCCACACCTGCACGCCCACCACGACCAGCCGGTCCACCCCTCCGCCCACGATCCACTGACCCCAAAGCGCCGCCGGAACCGTGGACGGCGCGGTAGCGGCGCCGGTCCCGAGACCCTCGATTCGGTGCCCCGGCCGCGCACCAACCTGCCGCCCACGAAGGCCCCAATCTCCGAAGCATTTGCCAGCCTCGGAGTCGGCGACACCGCCCTCGAGGCGATTGCCGCCCTGGGCTACACCGACCCGACACCGATCCAGGAGGCAGCCCTCCCACGTCTCCTGAATGGCGAGGACCTCATCGGCCTCGCCCAGACAGGCACCGGCAAGACCATCGCCTTCGGCATCCCGCTGGCCCGCTCCATCGACCCATCCCGCAACGAAGTCCAGGCCGTAGTGATGGTGCCGACGCGTGAGCTCGCGAACCAGGTGAAAGATGTCATCGAACACCTCGGCAAGTTCTACGGGTTCACCACGCAGGGCCTCGTCGGCGGCAGCCGTGTGAGGTCCGACCTGATGGCGCTCGAAAAAGGCTGCCATGTTGTCGTCGGTACGCCGGGCCGCGTCATCGACCACCTCAAGCGGGGCACCCTCCGGCTGGAACGTGTTCACTTCGTCGTCCTCGATGAGGCCGACGCGATGCTTGATATCGGTTTCGCCCGCGACATCGACTACATCCTTCGCACCGTGCCCAAGCAGCGCCAGACCGCCCTCTTCAGCGCCACGATGCCCATGAGCATTGCTCGGCTGACACATCGCCACATGCGCCGCGCCGAGACCGTGGAGATCGAACCCGAACAGCGTACCGCCGCCGGCGTCCGCCAGTTCTATTGCGAAGTCTCGGAACGCGAGAAGTACCTCGCCCTGCGGTACATCTACGAACAGCACGGTCTCGGGCGCACGCTCATCTTCCGTAACACGAAGATCGGTGTGGATCGCCTCACCGACCAGCTCGTCGCCGCCGGCGTCCAGGCGCGTGCCATCCACGGCGACCTTCGCCAGGGCCAGCGCGACCGCGTCATCCAGGATTTCCGCTCCGGGGCACTCGACTTCCTGGTGGCCACGAATGTCGCGGCCCGTGGCCTGGACATCCCCGATATCGAGAACGTGATCAATTACGACGTGCCCCAAAACGCGGAGGAGTACATCCACCGCATCGGCCGCACCGCCAGGGCCGGCAAGCAAGGTGCCTCTTACACGTTCGTCGGTGAATGGGACCTGGACTTCTGGGATGTCATCCGCCGGGAAGTCGGCGACGAGAACTTGGAGTACCTGAAGCTCCCCGCCCGCTGGGACTAACCTCGTAACCCGAGACTCGCCGTAACGCGGAGCCTTCTTCGTTACGGCCCTACAACTTGGGAAGCCACGGTCCTCGCAGGTACCGCTCCCTCGTCGAAACGGTCGCCACCTCCTGCGTCCAGCGAATCTGGCGCAGCGAGGATTTGAGCGACGCCGACTTCTACGCGTTCGGCGCCTACCTCAACGCTCGCGAAGCTTCCGGCCGGCGGCTCCTTGGCACGCATGCTGCGCCCGCTGCGTGCAGCGATACCGTGACCGGCCGCTGCGGGATTCGGCCGCTTCTTCGATAGCGCGGGAACCGAAGCCGCCCTCCCGGCGTTCTGGATCGCAGGGTATCTTCGCCCGGGAGCTCAAGCGTTATGCAGGAGTGGGTCACCCCCGACACACTCGGCGAGCTGGACCGGCGCATCTATGACCTTGCCATCCAGCCGATGCCGCTCGCCGAGATAGCCGTCCGGCTCGGCGTACCCGTGGGTCAGGCAGACGAACGCATCCAGCACGTGTGCAGGCGGCTCGGGGTCGACGGCCGGGCGGGACTGCGCGCCGCCGCCGAACTCCCCGCTGTAACTGCGGCCACCCAGGTCCGAAACGGGAGCGAGGACGAATACGTCATTGGCGCGGAAACGGGCGAACCCGGCCGGAGGCCGCCGAAGCACACGCGCCGGGTAGTGCTGGCAGGTGGGATTGCCACGCTCGTGATTGCTGGCGGAGCAGCGGCGGTGGCTGTCGCTCGGCGTGGCTCCAGTGGCGGACGTGATCCCGGCGCCAGCGAATCGGGCACTGCGGCCCCTGCTGGAAGCGCAACTCCCGCCGCCTTCGGCGGCCTTCCCATCCGTCGTGAAGGTGGCCTCGGCGAGACCTACGGGACAGCGACGTGGGTCAACGGCGCCCCGATCGACTGGCCACACGGGCTCTTCTCGCTCTCCCTGAAAGCTGGCCAGGTCTCCGGGCTCCGCTTCCTCGAAACGGAGCCGCGGGCCGAAGGGGCTTCGGGGTTCGTGTTGTATGAAACCGGCCCGGGCGGAACCTTGGTCTGGGCTCAACATGGCTCCGGCCGCGGCTACCTTGCCGATCCCCTCATCCTCCAGTCGAGCTGGTCGTGGCCGCTCGAAAGCCTCCGGTTGGTGGCCGGAGGCGGAGAAGCCCCCAACCGGATGCTGGTCTTCGAGGAACTCATGGAACGGCGCGGCACAGGCCGGTTCCACATCTTCGCGCTTCGGCCGGGGTCACCCCTCGAGTCTGGCCCGACCGGGGCGTTCCAGCTCCCTGCTTCGGGCTTCGGCCTCCCTTCGCTGCTCTCCCGCGATGCCACGCGTCTCGCTATCTGGTCCGGCACTGATTCAACCGACCCCCAGCTCCACCTCATAGACCTCGTACGAGGCGCGATCGTCCAGAGCAGCCAGAAGATCGAGCCCCATGGAGGTGTGACGGCCCGCCCGCTCCGCCTGGATCGCCTCGATGGCGGGTTCGATGGCTTTCTTGGGCGCTGGCAGTACCCGGGCGCCGAGCCCCTGCCCTTCGGCCAACTGTTCAACTGGGACGGCGCGTGGGCCGAGGACGGCATGTCACGCGTCCAGGAACTGGATTGGACGACGGCCTACTCGCGGGATGGCCTCCGGCGCGTCTCCGAGGTGACCTTGAGGTATGCCCCTATGCAGGGTGTCGATAGCGCCCGGGAGTACTGGACCGCCGTGTCGTCGTTCGGCTCCGGCCAGGCCGACCCGGAATGGTCCATGCTCTCCGCGTCGATCGGCTACAGCGACGGAACGCCGGCCAACCCATGGCTCGCGGATGGCTCTGGATTCGTCGCCATGGTCCGCGGGCCCGAACCTGAGGGAGACGCATCGGACGCCTACGAATACGCGATCATCTCGGCCGATGGCCGCACCGTGACTCGCATCCCACTGCCAGCCGTCCCCGGCGAGTCGGTCCCCTGGTTCCGCAGAAACGCGATGCGCTCGCCCTCGCCCTGCCCATTTGATGCCAACCTCATCGCTTTTGGTCGCCTGCAGGTCTACATCCGCCGCACCGGCCAATGGCTCAGTGCCACCGTCGCGACTCCTGATGGCCCCGACCACCTCGATCCCTGGGCGTCCGGGCCGGGAGACATGGTGTTCGCGCTCCCCCACGGCGGCCATGGGGGGGCGTCGCCGCCGATCTTGCTGAACCTGAAGCGCGTATCCGGCGCCCCCCCAGCGAGCTTTCGCTTCGTTGTCGCTCGTACCGGCGATGGCCTGAACGTTCGTGCCGGCCCTTCCCGGGGTACATCCGTCCTGGCGCTGCTTCGCGATGGCGATGTCGTCGAGCTCGCAACCGACCTGAAATTCGAAGAAGGCCTGCGGAGCGCCCAGCAGCGGCGCGACGCAACCTGGCTCTTCATCAGGACGCCGGCCGGCGCGTCTGGCTGGGTTTCAGCCGCTTACCTCGATTGGGCCTGACCGGAGACGCTACCTGGAGTCCCGGTGGCGCGTTTCTACATAACACCGTTCCTGAGCACGCCCGCCCCGGTTACCTCGATCTCGACGCTGTCGCCAGTGTTGATCCGCGGCGGTTCGCCCGGCGTCCCCGTGTAGATAATGTCGCCGGGCAGCAGCGTCATCACACTGCTCACGTACCGGACGATCTCGGGGATATCCCGGATCAGTTCGGTCGCTCCGCCGTGCTGCACCTGGATACCATTTACCCGGGTCGCCACTTCGAGCGTCGGGTAGTCGATCCCGGTCACGATCGTCGGCCCGAAAAGCCCGAACGTGTCACTGCCCTTCGCCCGCCACCATTGGCCGTCCGAACGTTGCCAGGCGCGTTCGCTCACGTCGTTCCCGGCCGTGTAGCCGAAGATCCCGCCGAGGGCTTCTTCGCGCGTAGCGTTCTTCAGCTTCCGTCCGATAACGATGACGATTTCGCCCTCCGGTTCGACGTGCGTCGCTCCCGTCGGCAACAGGATGTCGTCGCCGGGGCCGGCGATGCTCGAAAGCGGCTTGAAGAAGAGCGTCGGCGGATCGGGCACCGGCCTCCCGTTCAGGTGGCTCGAATAGTTCAGGCCGACGCAGACGATCGAGCGCGGCTCGCAGGGTGGGAGGAGCCGCACAGCCTCGAGAGCGAGCCGCTCGCCCGTGGCCGTCGCGCTCGCCCAGAATGGCTCCTCGATGACGCGGATGCTCTGGCCTTCGACCTGTCCAGCCCCTCGCGATCCGTCCTTGCGTTCGAAACGTACGTAGTTCGCCATCGTTTGCCCCCGATCCTGGTCTGTGTCGCGGGAGTCTACTGGACACGGTGGATAGAGTCGTTTCCAATTCGCCCACCACGCAACGGAGGCACACATGCCAGGGAAGATGACCCAGGACGAGGTAAACGCCTTTCTCGATAGCCGTCCCGGCTGGATCGCTCTCACAACCATGAGCGCAGACGGCTTTCCCCACTCCGTCCCGATCGGCTACTTCCGCGTCGGTGGCGACATCTACATCGGATGCCGCGCCGGCACCCAGAAGTTGAAGAACATCGACCGCAACCCGAAGGTCTCGCTCATGCTCGAAGCCGGCAGCACCATGCAGGACATCAAGGGCGTCTGCATCCAGGGCGAGGCCGATGTCATTCTCGACCCGGCCCGCCAGCTTCCCCTCCTTCGGGAGTCCATGCGCCGCCGCGGCACTCCCGCCGATCAGCTCCCGGCGGAGGCTCGGCCGGGCTCGGCCTTCATCCACATCGTGCCCAAGAAGGTAATCTCCTGGGACTACGCGAAGGGCTAGCCATGAATATCGTGGACCGTGCCGACGAGAGTTACTTCCAGGCCTGGCGCGCCTTCGGCAGGTGCGCGGCCGGAGGGGCGGTGCGCGAGTCCTCTGGCCTGCTCTGCGTTTCCAGTGGCCTGCCGGTTGCGTTCATGAACCTCGCATTCGTGACGCGCCCGCTCAGCGCCCCGGAGGACCAGATCGCTTCGGCCATGGCATTCTTCGATTCACGTCGCGAACCCTTCATCGTGCGCATCCGCGAGGGTCTTGACCGCGCGAGCGAGGCAGCCTGCGAACGCCTTGGCATGCCCTACAGCGATACCGTCCCGGGTATGGCTTCTACCAGCATGAGCGTCCCGGCGCCGCCCGCCGGCCTCGATATCCGCCTCGTCGATAGCGGCATGGCCCTCCATGACTTCCGTGCCGTGATCTCCGCCGGCTACGGGATCCCCCTGGCGATGGTCGAGGCTTTCGTGACGGCGGACCTCACGCGCGCCCCGGAGGTCGAGAGCTACGTCGGCTACCTCAACGGTCTCCCCGCGGCCAGCTCTACGCTGGTCTTCGGCGGACGCGTGGCCGGGATCCACAACGTCGCGACGGCGCCGGAGTTCCGAAAGCGCGGCTTCGGCGAAGCGATGACCTGGCACGGCATCGAACGCGGCGCCGCCTGCGGCTGCGACATGGCCGCGCTCCAGTCTTCGGAGATGGGCCAGCCTATCTACGAGCGCATGGGGTTCCGCACGGTTTCGCCCTACCGGACGTTTCATCGCCCGGGTGTCTAGCGGCCGCTCAGTGGCTGGCGATGAGCTGGTCGAGCGCCGTCACCAGCTCCGAAACAGAGTGGACCTCCGCGTCCGGGACCTCCTGGAGCGACCGGGGTTGCTGTTCCATGTGCCTCCCGGTGCGGAAGAGGACCGTCGCCATGCCCAGTGCACGGGCCGGGAAGATGTCGTTGTCGATCCGGTCCCCAACCATGACGCACTCGTCCGGGGCGACGCCCAGGTCTTCGCACGCCCGAAGAAACAGCCGCGTATCCGGCTTCCGGTAACCGTGGTGTCCGCTGACGTCTCGGTGGGAGAAGTACCGGCCCAGCCCCAACCGGTCCAGGTCGTCGAGGGCCTGGGCCGGTTGGTTGGCGGCCAGCCCAAGAAGCACTCCTCGCTGGTGAAGGCTCGTCAGCAGCGCCTCGATACCTGGTCGAAGCTCGAGCCCACCCCTGGTTTCGCGACGCTCCACCGACGACTCCGCAAACAGCCGCTGGGCCTCACGGGCGCGCAACCGGTCTCCCCGGCAGAGCCGCCAGAGTATGGCCGCGTACGCATCCGGGGCGTAGGACTGGACGGCCCAGGTGTTCGCGGCCTCGAAGGCCGCTTCGCTCGCGTTCACACCGACGGAGAGCAGCGCGCGGATCAGGTGCGCATCGACCAGGGCCTCGTGGAGCACCTCGGTATCAATCGGGCCGCCGACGTCGAAGAGGACAGCGCGCACGCTCATCGGGGCGAGTGATCTGGCGGTGATGTCTGCGTGGATGTCGCTGGCCCGGAAGGCGTGGTCGGCCGGTTGTCGCGTGAAGAGGACGCGGGCCTCGAAGGCCCGGTCACGGCTGCGCTCGCTGCGCCCGCACCGGCTCTCCGCCCAAGTAGGAGTCGCCCAAGCCTGGGAGCCGGGGCTCAGTTCGAGGCATGCCGCGATTCTACAGCACGCCCCGGCGGCACCACCGCGATCGCGCGGCGCGTTCGTACTGGCGGCGCTGCTACCCTGAGGACTGTGGTTTCCGCAGAAAGCATCCGCGCAGGTTTCGGTGGCCGTTTCGGCTGCGAACCCTCGGTCGTCGTGCGTGCGCCCGGCAGGGTAAACCTGATCGGCGAGCACACCGACTACTGCGGCCTGCCGGTGCTCCCAATCGCCATCGACAGGGCCACATTCATCGCAGCGGCGCCCACCGCCGACGGTATCCTGCGAGCGACTTCGGCGGCGTTCCCGGCGCAGGCGGAGATCGCCCGGTCGGCGCCTCGTCACCAGTCCGAGCCGTGGCATCAGTACCTCTCCGGTGCCCTCCATGAACTTGCGGCCGTGGCTCCCGGAAGGGGCGCGAACCTGTTCATCGATGGCGACCTGCCGGCCGGCGGTGGGCTCAGTTCCTCGAGCGCACTCACCGTTGGAGTGATCTCGGCACTCGCGGCAGCCTGGGGCAGCCCCCTCGAACCTGTCGAGGCGGCGCGGCTCGCGACCACGGCCGAGCGCCATGCCGGCGCAGAGACCGGCGGTATGGACCAGCAGGCGATCGCCCTTGGCCGAGCCGGAAACGCCCTTCGCATCGAGTTCCTCCCACCGGCGGTCCGCTACGTGCCGCTGCCCGAAGGCCTCGCGTTCGTTGTTGCATATTCCGGCCAGGATGCCCCGAAGGGCGGCTCCGTGCGTGATGCCTACAACGAGCGCGTGGTCGGCACCCGCATCGCCGCCCTCATGCTGGCGGACATGCTGGGCGTGGAGCTCGAAGGCACGCCACTCCTCGGCAACGTGGCCGGCATCGACGCCGCCGGCGTGATGGTTGTCGAGTTGCCCGACCAGATGGCTCCACGGAACGCCGCGAACGCCGTCGAGGCGAACGTCGAACGCATCATCCAGTTCGCCACCAGCCATTTCGATTCCGCCCGCAAGGTGCCGGTGAAGCGGTATGCGCAGCACGTGCTTTCCGAGGCCGAGCGCGTCGATGCTGCCGAAGTAGCCCTCGCCGCGGGAGACCTCAAGACGTTTGGCAGGCTCTTGAACGAATCCCACGACAGTCTCCGCAACGACTGTCGCTGCAGCACTCCGGCGCTGGACAAGGTGGCCGCGGCGATGCGCAAGTCCGGGGCGTTCGGCGCACGGCTGACGGGCGCCGGTTTCGGCGGTTACGCCGTCGCCGCCTGTCCGCCGGCAAAGGTACCGGCGGTGGTCGAAGCCGCGGTCGCCGCCACCGGCGGGCCGGCATTCGAAGTGACGGCCTCGGACGGGCTCTCGTTCGCATGAACGCGGTCACCTCCGCCGTCTTGCTCGCTGCAGGGCGGGGCGCCCGGCTTGGCCCACTCACACAGGACTTCCCGAAGGCCATGCTCGAAGTCGGCGGCCAACCGATGCTGCACTGGATCATCGGCGGCCTCGCGAATGCCGGAGTCGATCGATTCACGATTGGTTCCGGCCACGCCGCCGAATCCCTCGAACAGGCCACCGGCGACGGCCGTCGCTGGGGTGTCCACATCCGCTATGTCCGCCAGGCGGTGCTCGATGGCACCGCGCGGGCACTGGCTCTCGCCCGGTCCGATGTCGGCGACTCGTCTTTCTTCGTGGGCTGGGGCGATATCGTCGTCGATGCCGCGAACTACGGTCGCGTCATCGCTGCGGCCGGTCCTACGGGAGCCTCCCTGGCCGTGAACGAGGTCGATGACCCCCACGCCGGAGCCGCGGTGGAGGTCGATGATGACTGGGCGGTCACCCGGATCGTCGAGAAGCCTCCGAAAGGAACGTCGACCACGTGCTGGAACAACGCCGGGCTCGTCGTCCTGCCGCCGGAGATATGGGGTTTCGTCGAGGCCCTGGAGCCTTCGTCACGCGGTGAGTACGAACTCCCGGGCGCAATTGCGGCGTTCATCGCCGCGGGCGGCCGAATCCGTGCCGTGCCCATCGCAGGGCCGTGGTTCGATGCGGGGACGCCGGAGAGCCTGGCCGCAGCGCGGCTGCACTTCGGCGGCTGAAGCGTCCGTTGCCCCTGCAGCCTGTACCCTGTCCCTGCATGTTGAACCTTCCCTGGGACCTCTGGCTGAATCCGATTGACCTGCCCCCCGGTCTCACCCTCGAGACGGCGTTCGATGCCCCCACCGGGCGGCTGCAACTCACCGTGGTCAACAACTCCGGCGTTGCGGTCGTGCCTGGCGAGGTCGGCGTCGTGGGCGAACTCGATGCACCCGCGACTGGCAACTGGGCCTGGCTCCACGGCCGCTATATGCAGATGGACGCGCTCGTCCGGAACTTCGGTGAAGACTCACCACCCGGCTACGACGGTCGCTTCCTCCGCGATGCGGGCGAGACCCGTACCTACGTCTCTCGCGAAGTCGGTGCGCTCTCGATCCTTTCGCAGCAGCCATCTGTGCTCCTCGTAGGCTCGCTCCGCGGCGACCGCTTCTTCTTTTCGATCGAATACACCCTCGACGCCGCTGAGACGCGCATCCAGGGCATCGCCCTCCGATTCGATCTCGAAGCCGTGGAACTCGCCCCCGGCGAGCGGCTGGTCTTGCCCCCGCTCCTCTTCATCGCCGGGGGCAACGCCCTCGACCTGGTGGAGCGGTACGCCGATGAGGTGGCCGAAGCGATGCAGGCCCGCGTGCCCGCCCGTGTCCCGACCGGCTGGTGCAGCTGGTACTACTTCTACAACCGCGTCAGCGAGGCCGATGTGCTCGCCAACCTCTCGGACATGGTGCGCGAGATGCACCCTGCCGAATTCGTCCAGATCGACGACGGCTTCCAGTCGCACACCGGCGACTGGCTCATTCCGAACGAGAAGTTCCCTTCCGGCATGAAGGCCCTCGCGGACGAGGTCCGCGCCGCCGGCTACACGCCCGGGCTCTGGCTCGCACCCTTCGTCCTCAACGAGCACTCCGCCGCCCTGCGTGAACACCCGGACATGGTGCTGAAGACGCACGACGGCCAGACGCTGTACGTGCAGACCTGGCTCGGCCGGTGCGCAGTCCTCGATTGCACGCACCCCGAGGCCGAAGCCTGGCTGCGCAACACCATTCGCACCACCGTGCGCGACTGGGGCTACGAGTACCTCAAGCTCGACGCTCTGAGCTTCGCCGCCGTGTCATCCACGCTGGTCCGCTATCACACACCCGGCACGACTGCCCCGGCCAACCTTCGCCGCGGGCTCGAGATCATTCGCGAAGAGGCCGGCGACGAGACATTCATCCTCGGCTGCACCTGCCATTTCGCTCCCGCCGTTGGCCTCGTCGATGCGATGCGCGTCGGCCCCGACGTAAAAGAGGTCTGGGCCGATGGCCCGAACCCGTCGGTGAAGCATGCCATGCGCCTCACCCTGCAGCGTAACTGGATGCACATGCGCTGGTGGGCGAACGACCCGGACTGCCTCATCGTGCGCGATACCGACACGTCGCTCGATGAGGCCGAGACTCGCTTTCTTGCCACTGGCATCGCCCTCAGCGGCGGCATGGTCGTCGCCAGCGACGACCTGCCGAAGCTCAACCCACAGCGGCGCGAGATGGCACTTGCCCTCTTCCCGCCGGCCGGCGTCGCGGCTCTCCCGGTCGACCCCTCCGACGGTCCGGTCCCGCGCGTCTGGCGAGCCGACCTCGGTGAGGGCCGTTCGCTGATCGGCGTCCTGAACTGGGACGACACATCAGAGTGGGTCCCCTGGACCGAAATCCTGCGCCCCGGCGAGGTTGCCTTCGACGTCTGGAACGCCCGCATGCTCCCCATGGGCGATGTCTTCCTGCGTGCCCACGAAGGCACGCTCTGGCAGGTCTCGGCCCCCGGCAAGACCCCCCGCGTCGTCGGCGACTCGGCCGGCCTCACCCGGAAGGACCTCTTCGCCCGTCAGGTCTCGGGCCGCCTCCAGGTTCGCAACGACGCGGCTCTGCCGCGAGTCATCGCCATCCAGCACCGCGGCCAGGCGTGGGAAGTCGACCTCGCCCCCGGCGAGATGCGCTGGTTCGATTAGCGGCCAGAGGGACGTGTCACGACTGAGGGTGCTCTACGGGACGATTGCTCAGCCCACCGCTCGGCGTCGCTTCGCCGTAGACATCGTAGGTGTAGGACTTCTGGCTGTTGCCCGAGCTGTCGACGATGGCCATCGTCGAGCCCAGGCCGTCGACGTAGCTCGAGACAATGCCGGTGCCGGAGGGGAGCGTCGTGGTCGTCATCCTGCCCGCATCATCATGCGAATACGTGGTGGAATTCGAGTTCCAGTCGAATGACAGATGTGAGGCGTTCGCGCTGTCGTAGGTCACGTGGTTCGAGCCGCCGGAGACACGCTACGCCTGACGCCTCGACGGGACATAGTCTCCGGAATGATCGCGGCCAGTCGAAAACTGCTGGCCCATCACGTCCGCACCGACGGACTTAGCCGCGCCCGAGTCCTGCGCTGGTGGAGGTACGCAGAGGCGATACCACCTGCGACGTCACCAAGCGCCAGCCGCCCGAGAGGACCAAATATCCGAGCGTTTACGCGCCCGTATGGGTAATCACCGTCCCAGCATTCGACTGCCGTGGAAAGGTCTGAGTGGCGAACGAGAAACGGAAGTACGTTGTTTGTGAGTTCATCCAAGCATGCTTCCGCAAGCTGGTCAGCGTTCACGACCGGGAGGCTTCGGAACCGAAATGGTGGCGAAACGTGGCCGACGGAATCTCCCAGCTGAGAATTAGACGCCTCGGCTGGGCTGATGCTCTTCCATCTCGCTTCAATGGGTCTGAGCGCCTCGAATCCGATGCCGAAGTAGATGTTGAGCTCTGGATCTTCCCGGGCTCTGACCAACTGGAATACGATTCTCTGAGTTATTCCACCTGGCACCTTTCTGAGAAATGAGCGGCCCGGGCCGCTTCTGAACCCCAGTCCGGTAAGAAATGGTCTCAGTGAATTCGCAACTGTGAGGTTGACTATCGCGGCAGCTATCTTATGCAATCTTTCATCCTCCCTAGGGAACGTCTACGTAACCCTTTATCGAGCGCAGACCCGCTCCGGTCCTTTCCAGATGGGCTCGCCATCCGCCCGGTGCCTTTCCTGACAACGTTCGGCTTCCTCCGGATCCGCCGCTGGGCCTCCGGAATCCGCTCGCCCCGCATTCTGGCGTCGCCGCAATGCAAGAGCCAGTGGGATCCCTCAAAAGGACGGGGTTGTTAGCGGCATAGCGATACGAAAGTTCCAGCCAGTTCGGTCCAACAGCCATGGGCTCCCGACTGAGGAACACCCCCGTCTACGGGTCATAATACCTCGCCCGCAGGTACTGCAGGCCGGTGCCGTCGGTCTGCTGGACGCCGAAGTCGAATTCGTTACTTAGCCCACCGCTGGGCGTGGCTTCGCCGTAGACATCGTAGGCGTAGGACTTCTGGCTGTTGCCCGAGCCGTCGACGATAGCCATCGTCGAGCCGAGGCCATCGACGTAGCTCGAGATAATGTCTGTGCCGGAAGGAAGCGTCGTGGTCGTCATCCTGCCCGCATCATCGTACGAATACGTAGTGGAGTTCGAGTTCCAGTCGGTGACAGATGTGAGGCGGTTCGCGTTGTCGTAGCCGTAGGTCACCTGGTTCGAGCCACCCGGATAGGTGATCGAGGTTGCCGGACCTACGGTGCAACGATGGGCGCGAATCAATTGAACTCGTCGACCTCAGTAAACCGTGACCGGGTTGGCAAAGCGAGCCACATCGTCGGGGCCGGTAGGGTTCGCACAAGCCTCTCCGCCGCTTCTCGGGAATCGAGGACTGCCGCCACCGAGACATCGCTGGAACGCGGCATGTCGCTATCACCGGGCACCCCGACTACCAACCACAGCGCAGTGCCCCTCTTGGGCGATGCGCGGCCGTCAAGCGTCACCTGTCGTAAGAAGTACTCACTTTTCGAGCCGGATGGGAGCGCGCCGAGCCGTTCAACCTCCGAGAGACCTCGAGATTCGTCGTTCACTATCGAAGGAGCGCTAAGGATCGCCTCCCAGCTTCCCGGTTTGCCTTGCCTCGACTTGAAGCGGTCCAGCCTGAGAATCGCCCACATCTTCAGTACCACCCGGAATCCGTCAGACTTCCGATTTTCTCACCTGTCTGTCGGCTGTACACGTTCCCCGTGTAGTCGAAGTACGGATCTGATCCCGGGTTAGTCCTATCCAATTCATCCTTGATCTTGTGCAGACGGTAGCTGGCAGTGTTCCGGTCGATGCCGTGAAATTGCTCCAGATGATCGAAAACATCATCTTCGTTCGTTGTTCTGCGCCCTCGCCCCGAGTCCCATTCCGTCGCGTTGATGGATGCCGCGATGAGCGCGGTGATCACTTCGCCAAAGTCGCCCAGTCGATCCAAGACCGCAGAGCGATATGCGTCGTCCAGAACTCCCTGCAGCACCTCTGCGCCCACGCCGCCGCTGCATGTGAATGCACCCGAATACTCGTCAAGCAGTGTGCAGATTCGATACAGTCCCCACGAGACTCCGTTGACGTATCGTTGCTCAATCCACTGGTTCGGAGCGATCGATGCGTACCCGAAGACCGAAGCGGAGGTCCACGCCCAGTGTTCGCGGAACTGGGTGTCGTCGCTCTCGCTCGGATACAGGCCGCTCGGGTCGCTGAACCTCGCCGGATTCCCGCCGCCATACGCGAACGGATTCCCCCAGCCATCCATTCCCTGTAGCCATCGGCTCCCGCGACAGGAACACCCCCGTCTCGGGGTCGTAGTACCGCGCCCGCAGGTACTGCAGGCCCGTGCCGTCCGTCTGCTGGCCGGCGAAGTCGAACTCATTGCTTAGCCCGCCGGAGGGGGTGGCTTCGCCGTAGACATCGTAGGTGTAGGACTTCTGGCTGTTGCCCGAGCTGTCGACGATGGCCATCGTCGAGCCGAGGCCGTCCGCCAGGTAGTAGTACCAACTCCCGCCCTGCTTCATCGCCGTCAGGCCGGCGCCGTAGACGTACTGGTTGCCGTCGTCGAGGACGACCGGGAGGCCGGAAGCGATGTCCCAGGTGAAGGTCGTCGTCGCGCCGCCGCTGACCACCCGCGAGTCGCGCAGGCCGACGCCCCGGTAGGCGAAGCTGGTCGTCACCGAGTTCGTTCTTCCACCACCACGGTCCCCCCCACAAAATCGTGGACGGTTCGGTGGTCTCGCCGGACGAGCCCGCAGCCAAGATCAACGACCGCGACGCCAGTCACGGCCAGACTGAACAGACTGTCGACCTCCGGCGTCGTGGACACTGCCGCCGCGACGAAGAACCCATCGCGCAGGGCGAGCCGCAAGACCGAGAACCTGGCGCTGACCGGCGCGACCGTTAGGTGGAAGAAGTACTTGCCCGGCGTCGCATGTGCGAAGTAGTGGAAGCCGAGTCTAAACCCAACTCCGATGGCAATCGCTGCCCAGGCCACGTTGCTGATAAACGGATAGAGCGCTGCGGCGAGTATGGCACCATCGACAACGGACGCCCCAATCCGCCTGCCGAGGTAGGCTGTATTGACCTTCGTAGCGCGCCAAGGCCGGCCATTCTGTGCCATCCCGCCGGCCAATCAGCAGCCTCCTTGTCGTCGACATGACACTTCCGCCCAAAGAAGGCCAAGGATGGGAATTTGCGACAGCTCTATCCATTGGGCGACCCTCGCGGAACAAGTGGTGTCACCGGCGCACTTCCACACGTCCCAGTCGCCCAACTGTTCGCGTGCCGAGCGCCCGTTGAGCTCACACTGCAGATCGCCTCTGCACCCGTGGCTGTATCTCCACCACTCCCTGAGCACTGCCGCGTAGGTGGACCATGGGAGATCCGCGAATCCTGCGTCGCCCGTGACAAAGTCGCAGTCAGGATTCGCGACGTAGGACTCCACGCCTGAGAGGCTCCGCGAGTGACAATACTGCCACTCGCCTTGATATTCCCGAAGCCAACCGCCAACCTCGTCAAAACCGCGTGGGTAGATGCCCGGTGCGAGGTCGCAACTCTGCGGGGTGGTCCATGTGCATCCCATGTATCCCCCGGCCCGTTCGTGACACCCGACGTTGCCAACTTCGCAGCCTTCGGTATCGATGGCGACCGTGCCCGAGGGGTCAATCATCGACGCGGGACGGGCATTCGCGTAACCGTGATTCGAGTGCGTCCACCTCGGGCCAACGGCCATCGGCTCCCGACTCAGGAACGTCCCCGTCTCGAGGTCGAAGTACCGCGCCCGCAGGTACTGCAGCCCCGTCCCGTCGGTCTGCTGGCCGGCGAAGTCGAACTCGTTCGAAAGCCCGCCACTCGCTGTCGCTTCGCCGTAGACATCGTAGGTGTAGGACTTCTGGCTGTTGCCGGAGCTATCTACGATAGCCATCGTCGAGCCAAGGCCGTCGACGTAGCTCGAGACAATGCCGGTGCCGGAAGGAAGCGTGGTGCTCGTCATCCTGCCTGCATCATCATACGAATACGTGGTGGAGTTCGAGTTCCAGTCGGTGACAGACTCGTGCAAGGTTCGTGTGGCGGCTGCCACCTACTCCCCACCCACCGGTATTCCCGCAATCGGATCTTCCCCGCCAGGTCGAACCGCACTCCCTCTGCCTCCAGCCGTTGCCGCTGGAAGTCCACAGCCGGACCGCGGTTGCCATGACTGATGCCGCCGCGCACATTCACCACCCGCCACCAGGGCACGCCGCTCGTGCCGGGGAGGTTGTGGAGGGCGTAGCCAACCGCCCGGGCCGCTGCCGGGGCCCCGAGTTCGAGCGCGACCTGCCCGTAGGTCACCACACGTCCCGCGGGCACCTGCGTCACGTAGCCGTACACCCGCTCATAGAACGTCTCATCCACGCCGCGGATCCTCCGACGGCGCACGCTTACCAACCACTGCCCGCCAACGGCCAACCTCCGCCGGCCGTATCATTTCCGCCACTATGACCACACCCGAACCCATCCTGCCCCTCACCGGGATCCGCGTCATCACCACCGGCCAGATCCTCGCCGCGCCGTTCTGTTCCACCCTCTTCGCCGAATTCCGGGGCCGAAGTAATCAAGATCGAACCACCCGTCACCGGCGAATCGAACCGCGGCAGCGTCTCCTTCGCCCAGGACAACCGCGGACAGAAAGCGATCACCCTCGACATCACCAGGCCGGAAGGCGCCGCCGTCTTCCGCCGCCTCGCCGACAGGGCAGACGTACTGGTCGATAACAACCGCCCGGGCGCACTCGAGAAGTGGGGCTTCGCCCCCGATACCCTCCGCGAAACGAACTCCGGACTCGTCACCGTGCGCATCAGCGGCTACGGACAGACCGGGCCCTACAAGGACCGCGCCGGCTTCGACCGCGTCGCCCTGGCCTTCGCCGGCATCACCGGCCTGACTGGCTATCCCGACCGTCCGCCCGTTCGCCCGGCGTACTTCGTGGCGGACTATGGCGCCGGCATGTTCGCCGCCTTCGGCGCGATGCTCGCCCTCCGCGCGCGCGACCAGACCGGCAAGGGCCAGGACGTCGACATGGCGCTCTACGAAGCGGTCTGGCGCATGAGCGGCACCCACATTGCCAGCTACGGGCTCCAGGGCAAGGACCGCGAGCGCTCCGGCAACTACATGCCCGGCGTCGTCCCCGCCGAGCAGTTCGAAACATCCGATGGCCACTTCCTCGTCATCAACGCGACCACTCCGCGTGCGTTCAGCAAGCTCTGCGAAGCGATCGGGCAGCCCGAGCTCGTGCATGACCCGCGATTCGCCCCCCGGACGAACCTGATGCAGAACCACGCTGCCATCCACGCCATCCTCGGGGAATGGGTAGGCCAGCGCCCGCTCGCCGAATGCCAGGCCACCCTCGATCAGTTCGGAGTGCCCGCGACGAAGGTCTACCTTATGGAGGACATCGTCGGCGACCCGCACTTCGCCGACCGTCACCAGGTCCTCTCCGTGGAGTCAGCCGACTATGGCCACCTTCTCCAGCCCGGCGTCGTCCCCGTCCTCACCGCCACGCCAGGACGCGTCGCCCACCGCGCACCGCTCCTCGGCGAACACAACGAGGAGATCCTCCTCGGCCTGCTCGGGATGCAGCCCGCCGAGTTGGAGGGGCTCAAGGCGAAAGGACTGGTCTGATTCGGCCGCTCTCCGTATCGTGCCGGCCAGCGCGGGGCTCCGCGGGAGGGTTAGATGCTCGGCAAACGCGTCGTCGCCGCCATCATCGATATCGTCATCCTGGCAGTCGTCTTCTTCCTGATGTCTGCCGTCTTCGGAGACGCCGAGTCCGACACATCGGACGGCGCCTCGTTCTCCGCCCATCTCGATGGCCTCCCCGCCCTCGTCTACTTCCTGCTCGTCATCGGCTACTACATCGCCGCCGAGTTCTACCTGGGCGCGACACCCGGCAAGAAGGCGATGGGACTCAAGGTCGTCAGCGATTCTGGACCGCTCACCATCGGTGCAGTCATCCTGCGCAACGTCCTCCGTATCGTCGATGGGCTGCCCATCTTCTACCTCGTCGGATTCATCTGCGCCGCCGTGCGGCCTGATAACAAGCGCATCGGCGACATCGTCGCGAAGACCAGCGTGGTGGCTGCTTAGCGCCCGGCCGCGCTGGCAGGCCCCCGCAGTGTCCCGGTACAGTTCGCTCGCGGGCGAGCCACGACTCTCCACGTCCGCGAAGGCGAACACATGACGCTCGTATTCCCCGGCGCCCAGTGGGCCACGGAGGCCCCGGCGGCTCACGGTCTCGATCCGGGCCTGCTCCAGAGGGCCGCGGCTGCCGTCGGCAAGATCGACAAGCGGTACGGATTCCTGGTGGTCAAGGATGGCGTCATCGTCCACGAGACGTACTACGAGGGCGATGAGGCCACCAGGCGCCCGGTCTTCTCGATTACCAAGGGGTTCGGCGCCACGCTCGTGGGAATCGCTCAGAAGCGCGGCCTGCTGGACGTGAAAGAGAAGGTCAGCGACTGGCTCCCGGTGCACCATCCGCACATCAAGGAGGGCGCGACCATCGAGCATGTCCTTGCCATGACGGCCGGTGGGTCGCCGGAGGCAAACACCTATCGCTATACCAGCGGGCCGATCCTGAACAGCCTGCCGAACATCCTCTGGCTGGCGACCGGCAAGTCTCCTGCAAGGTTCTTCGATGAGGATCTCGCGGCTCCGCTGGGACTCACCCTCGATTGGCCGCGCAATGAGAAGGGCTGGATGCAGATCGGCAACCGAGGCCCACTCCCAGTGCTCCAGGCGACCCACCGGGACCTCGCCCGCCTCGGGCTGCTCTGGTTGCGAAAGGGGAAGTGGCGCCAGGAACAACTCATGGACGAGTCTTTCGTCGATGCGGCCCTTGAGCCTCCATTCCCTGAAGCGAACACCGCCTACGGCTATCTCTGGTGGCTCAACAAGGGCGGAGGGACCTGGCGAGACCCCAAGAGTCCGCCCACCGCGCGCGATGGCAAGCGCATTCCCGGGGCTCCGGAAAACGTCTACACCGCCCAGGGCGCGCGCGGCAAGCTCATCATGGTCATTCCCGACCATGAAATGGTGGTCGTCACGCTCGGCGAAACGAACGACGAGTATCAGCCGACACTCGACCTCTGGGACGCGGTTGCCCCTGCGCTCCCCGTCTGACCGCCCCGGCCGCACACGCAAAACCGCCGCCACCTGTGGGACGGTGGCGGCGGTATGGGGGATGCCCTGGAAGCGGTGGAGAGGGGCCGCCCCAGGAAAGAGGCTGAATTAGGCGGCGGCGGCGATGCGATGCTCTTCATTCGTGATGAAGTCGCCGTCGCTCAGCCAGTTCTTGAATTCCTTCGTGGCGCCGCACGTCTTGCAGGTTCCAATGCTCAACTGGCCGTTCGGCTCATCGATTCGCCAGCGGTGAAAGTGCTGTTCCGTGGAGGCCGCCGGAGAAGTTGCGGTGCTGGTGGCGAGTGCCATGGTTGGTGACCATCCTTTCCGTTTGTTGACTCGCCTTCGCGAAGTCATCTACGCTTGTTTTCAGTGACCTGCGGCACTAGCTTTTCGCTAGTGGCGGGCCGTAGCGAAATAATAGCATCCGGCGCTATCGTGTCAATAGTCTTGGTACTAGCGTCCTGCAGCTTCTTAACACTATCAATACGGGAGCCAGCCCATGGCCCAGCGCAGCGACCTTGACCCAGCCAGGAAGACGTACAACCTCCCGTGCGTCATCGCCCAAACCCTGGACGTCCTCGGCGATCGCTGGACCCTGCTCATCCTCCGCGACCTCATGGCCGGTCTCCAACGCTATAACGACATCCTCGAAAGTTGTTCCGGCATGTCGCCCAACGTCCTCTCCGATCGGCTCAAGCGCCTCGAAGCCGAAGGACTCGTCAACCGTAGCTACTTCAAGGGTCTCCCCCCTCGCGTGGAGTACACCCTTACCGATAAAGGATGGGCCGTCAGGCCCGTCCTTTTGGCTTTGTTGGACTGGGGCCGTTGTTTCGCGGAGCCGCTCTCCGAAGACAAGATCGGCCATTCGGTAAGCCACGATTTCGCGATGCGCGTGATCCCGACGTTCTCGTTCCGGCCCGAGACAGCCGCAGACCTCGCCGCCCGCATGACTGTCGAAATCTCCGACTGCAGCGATTGCAATACCTGGACCCTGGATATCCACGATGGCCACCTTCACCCACGCCGTCACGGCGCCCCCGGCGCGGACGTCCACCTGAAGACCAACACCCAGGGTTTCTTCCGCTTCATCCGGGGCGAAGACGTTGCCGAGGCTGTCGGGGAATTGACCGGCTCGCCCGAAGCCGCTCTCAGCATCCAGGCCTGCTTCCAGACCCACTGACTCCCCATCTGAATGGGCCTTTCGCTCCTCTCTGACGGACACGGGGAAACCGCTCCGGTCGCTGATCATAACGGCGGACAAGTGTGAATCCCGCGTCCCGCATGGCTGATCCAATCGCGCAGGATTCGGGCCCACTCTATTCTTACCCACGATGCCCACCACACTCGCACCCGTTTCCGTCGCCGAGCTCAAGGATGTGGCGAAACGCCTCCGCGCCCACATCGTCGAAATGGTCTACCAGGCCCAGAGCGGACACCCGGGCGGCTCACTCTCGGCCGTCGAACTCGGCGTCTCCCTGTTCTGGAACCACCTCCGCTGTGACCCGGCCGATCCCGGCTGGCCGGACCGTGATCGCTTCATCCTCTCGAAGGGCCACGCGACGCCCTTCTACTACAGCCTGCTCGCCGAGCGCGGCTACTTCAGCACCGAGCTCCTCGCGAAGTTCCGCACTCTCGGCAGCCCCCTCCAGGGCCACCCGTCGATGTCCGCGGCGCCCGGGATCGAGATGTCGAGTGGCTCCCTCGGCCAGGGCCTCTCGTTCGCCATCGGCCACGCCCTCTCCGGCCGGCTCGACCGGCGCGACTTCCGTTGCTGGGTCATGATGGGCGATGGGGAGCTCAACGAGGGCCAGGTCTGGGAAGCCGCGATGGCCGTCCCCCACTTCGATCTCGGCGACCGCATCATCGCCATGGTCGACCGGAACGGCATCCAGAACGACGGCTTCGGCGACAACATCATGAAAATCCATCCGCCCGAAATGTGGCGCGGCTTCGGCTGGCACGTCATCGAGTGCGATGGCCACGACATGGCCGCCGTCGACCAGGCACTTTCGGAGGCCGAGCGACCGCATGAGAAGCCGCGCGTCGTCGTGGCCTACACGGTGAAGGGTAAAGGCGTCAGCTATATGGAAAACAACCCGAGCTTCCACGGCAAGGCGCCGACGAAGGACCAGCTCGCTCAAGCCCTCGAAGAGATCGCCGGAGGCCTGAAGTGACCGCTCCCACCGCTCCAGCTGCGGCCACGCGCGAAGCCTACCCGGTCGCCCTCTCCGAACTCGTTGAACAGGGCATCGATGTCGTCGCCCTCGACGCCGATCTCTCGGCATCAACCATGGGATACCAGTTCGGCGAGAAATACCCCGAGCGCTGGCACTCCGTCGGCATTGCGGAAGCGAACATGGTCGGCATCGGCGCCGGATACGCGGCAACCGGCAAGACCGCCTTCATCGCCAGTTTCGCCTCGTTCCTCCCCGGCCGGTGTTTCGACCAGATCCGGACATCCGTTGCCCAGCCGAAGGGCGGGCTGAATGTGAACTGCGTCGCCAGCCACGGTGGCGTCACGGTCGGCGAAGACGGCGCCAGCGCCCAGGCGATTGAAGACCTCGCCCTCATGACGTCGCTCATCCCGTTTGACGTGATCGTCCCAGCAGACTTCGAGTCCGCCCGCCAGGCGATCATTGCCGTGGGAAAGACAACGCGCCCGTCCTACGTGCGTACCGGCCGCCCGAAGGTCGCCGCCATCTACGACCGCTCGTTTCGCTTCGAAATCGGCAGGGCCAACGTCCTCCGCCCAGGTAGCGACGTGACCCTGATCGCCTGCGGCATCCTCGTCGGCATCGCCCTCGATGCGGCCGCCCAGCTCGCTGCCGATGGGATCTCCGCCCGCGTTATCGATATGGCGACGATCAAACCGATCGATCGCGATGCCGTCCTCGCCGCCGCGCGCGAAACCGGAGCCATCGTCACCGCCGAAGAGCACCAGACGCATGGCGGCCTTGGCACTCAGGTCGCACGCGTCCTCGCTGAGACACTCCCGACGCCCGTTGCGTTTGTCGGCGTGGACCGGTACGGGACCAGCGGGAAGTGGGACGAGCTGCTCGGCTACTTCGAACTCACCCCGGCCGCCTGTCAGCTGCTGCGAAAGACGTAATCGCCCGGAAGCGCTAGGCGAGGCCCGCTCTCACACCCGTCTCGCGTCTTCCCATGCCTTCGCGATCACCGGCGACTCGAGTTCGGCGAAAGCCCTCTGGCCGGCGGCCGTACTGTGTACGTCATCGCGCCCCAGCGACTCCGCCACCGCTGCTGCCGGCCTGGCTGATACGTAGGCCACCCGCAACCTGGCGCACAGTGCGGCAAGTTGTTCGTCGAATTCACCGTTCCGCGCCAGTGCCCGTCGCTGGCCGCGCGCCGTACCTGCGGTGTTGTGGGCATGGCCCGGGCCCCGGACGACGGCGATCGTCGACTCTCTCGCCAGGATGACCCGGAGGACAGCTTCGACGTGTCTGGTTGCCTCGCCAGGAGTGAAGTACGTGTCGCCCCCGATGGCCCGCACGAGCCTGCGCCGGACCCAGACTGCCGCCCGGTTTGAGGCGACCGTTGGCTCGCTGCCCAGCCGTTTGCCCACGGCCGCCGGCCACCGTCCGAGCCGCCCCAGCGTTCGGTCGATGCGCAGGGGCAACGATTCGAACGAGACCCAGTAGGCTGCGCAGCGGATGAAGACCATGTCCGGTTCGTACTCATCGAGCCATCCGGCGACCTTCGCCGGGAGCTTCGAGCTCGGCCAAAACGCCCGGGAAACCGTCTCCACCTCTTCGCCGATTGCCTCTGCCACCAGCCGCCGCGTGATGGCCTCCCCGCGCAGGAGCTCCGGGATCTCGTCGTTGTAGTCGTTGCTGTTCGTCAGGCGAAGCAGTCGCATTGGCAGGGCACCTTCCGATGAGGTTCACGTTCTCGCGAAAATCCTCCCATGGCAACCTCCGCGTGTTAGCCATCGCTCCTCAGCCGTACTGCTCGGGCTTCGGTTCACCAGCCCCCGCAGCCGGCGCCTGTTTCAGTCCCGGTAAGCACGTAGAATCCCGCCTTACAACCCAGCGGAGGACCTGCCCTTGCCCACCATCAGCCGTGACGGCGTGAACATCTACTACGAAGATCATGGCACCGGACCGGCCATCCTCCTCAGCCACGGCTACAGCTCAACGACCCGCATGTGGACCGGCCAGGTGGAAGCCCTCCAGGATCGCTACCGCATCATCACCTGGGACATGCGCGGCCATGGTCAGTCAGATTCTCCGGACGAACCGACGGCCTACTCCGAAGCCGCGACCGTCGATGACATGGCCGCCATCCTCCAGCACCTCGGGATCGAAAATGCCGTCATCGGTGGGCTCTCGCTCGGCGGCTACATGTCGCTCGCTTTCAACCTCGCCCACCCGTCGATGGTCCGGGCGCTGATGCTGTTCGATACAGGCCCCGGCTATAAGAACCCCGTCGGCCGTGAGGGCTGGAACGTCACCGCAATGAAGCGGGCCCACACCTTCGAAACACGGGGCCTCGATGCGCTGGGCGCGAGCGCCGAGGTGCGTGTCTCGCAGCACCGTTCGGCCCAGGGCTTGGCCCACGCCGCCCGCGGGATGCTCGCCCAGTTCGACTCCCGCATCATCGAATCGCTCGAAGGCATCGCCGTGCCGACGCTCGTCCTCGTTGGCGAGGACGATCAGCCATTCCTCGGCGCGACTGACTACATGGCCAAGAAGATCCCTGGCTCGAAGAAGGTGACGATTCCGGCGGCCGGCCACGCAGCGAACTTAGACCAGCCGGCCGCCTTCAATGCAGAAGTCCAGAGGTTCCTGGCGACTCTGTAGGAACGTCCAGCACCCCGCGGGCGGGTAGCCCGGACTTTGCCGGCGGCCGACTCCTCCGCTCCGTTGCGGCAGGCTCCGGCCCTCTGCGAGTATCTTCGGGCCGGGCGCCGGTCGTCCGGCTTCCGAGCGCATACTCGCGCGCTGCATACCGAACCTGGAGTACTCCTATGTCCCGACAACAACGCATGTTCGGCCTCTGGCCCAGCCCCATCACCTCCTCGGCCATCGCCGCAGGCATTCGTCTTTCCGAACCCTGCTGGGATAGCGATGGCCAGACTCTTGCCTGGGTCGAAGGCCGCTCGGACAAGGGAGTTATCGTCGTCCAGGGCGCCCAGGACAGTTCAACGCGCGACCTCACTTCCGATATCTCCGTCCGAGCCTTCGTTGGGTACGGCGGCGGGGATTTCACCCTTTCTCATGGCGCTGCCTACTTCATCGGACAGGCGGACCAGCGCATCTACCGCCAGGAAATCGCTGGCGGCCGAGCCCGGCCGATTACCCCGCCTTCGGCGCTGCTTCGACGCCGGTCGTCTCCCCTGACGGCCGCTGGGTCGCCTATATCCACAATTATGAAGATGTCGACGCCATCGCCATCGTCGATTCCCAGGGCAAGCGCTGGCCCCAGCGTATCGGAGAGGGCCGCGACTTTTACATGCAGCCTGCCTGGCACCCCGCCGGCGACCGTCTCTGCTGGGTCGAATGGGATCACCCCAACATGCCCTGGGACGGTACCGAGCTCCGCGTTGCGAAGCTCGCTTTCCCCGAAGACGGGCTGCCCGTCGTCGCCGCAACCGAGGTCGTCGCCGGCAACTCCCAGGTTTCTGTCTTCCAGGGGATGTTCTCGACTGACGGCAACTCCGTCCTTTACGTCTCGGACGAGACCGGGTGGGGCCACATCTACCGGAAGGACCTGGCCGGGGGAAGGTGGCCCAACTCACAACCGGGGAGTGCGAACACGGAACGCCCGCCTGGAGCCATGGCATGAGGACCTTCGCTCAGACCCCCTCGGGCACCGTTCTCGGAGTCCGCCAGCGAGCCGGGTACGGGACACTGGTAGCCATCTCGCCCTCCGGCGAGGCCACCGATCTCAGCCAGCTCCATCCGGGCTACACAGCCCTGAGCACGCCCGCGGCTGCACCCACCGGCGAAAAGGTTGCGCTGCTCGTAGCGGGCGGGAAGCAGCCCGGCCGTGTCGTCGTCTTCGATCTCGCGGGCAAGCCGCCTGCCCACGCAATCATCCGCCGCTCGGATACCGAGACCGTCCCCGCTTCAGCCCTCTCTGCTCCCGAACCGGTCTCCTGGAAGTCCTTCGATGGAGAACAGGCGCACGGGCTCTACTATCCGCCGGCGAGCGAAGGCTTCGAGGGGATCGGCGCGCCGCCCCTCATCGTCATCATCCACGGTGGGCCCACCAGCCAGGTGGTCGCCGGCTGGGCCGCCCAGGCCCAGTACTTCGCCACACGCGGCTACGCCGTGCTCTTCCCGAACTACCGGGGGAGCACCGGTTACGGCCGTGACTACATGCTGAAGCTGCGCGAAAGCTGGGGCATCTACGATGTCCAGGATGCGAAGTTCGGCGCCGATGCCCTCGCCGACCGTGGAATGGCCGACCCCTCTCGCCTCGTCATCATGGGTGGCAGTGCCGGCGGCTACACCGTCCTCCAGTCGCTGGTGGAGGTCCCGGGCTTCTACAAGGCGGGTATCTGCATGTTCGGCGTCGCCAACATGTTCACTCTCGCCGCCGATACGCATAAGTTCGAAGCCCGCTACCTCGATTCGATGCTTGGCCCACTGCCGGAAGCTGCGGCCGTCTACCGCGAGCGCTCCCCCATCTTCCACGCCGGAAAGATCGTCGACCCCATCGCCGTCTTCCAGGGAGAGATCGACCGGGTGGTCCCGCGCGAGCAGAGCGATAGCATTGTGTCCTCGCTCAAGGCTCGCGGGGTCCCGCACGAGTACCACCTCTACCCCGGAGAAGGTCACGGCTGGCGCAAGCAGGAGACAATCGACGCGTTCTACAAGTCAGTCGAAGCCTTCTTGAAGGCCCACGTCCTGTTCGCCTAGCTGTAGTTCCTACCGCCGTTGGGTCCAGGCGAGAGGCGGCCGGGCAGGCACAGGACGGCGACCTGCGAGCTCTTTGTGCCGGGGTGCAGGTGGGAAGGGGCATCGCCGACAATTCTGGAGAGGGAAGTGCCATGCGCGTGTCATTGTTCGGCCTTGCGGCCATCGCATTCATCGGTCTGGCGGGATGTGGAGGCGATGACGACAGCGACTCGGCGCCGAAAGGCGACCTTACCGCCTGGAAGGAAACCGCATCGCGGACACTCGCCGGCGAGGCGGAGCGATACGGCGCCTATGTGGACGCCGGAGACGCATGGAGCAGTGCGGCGAAGGCGAAGTGCAAGTCCGGCGATACCGCCTGCGAAAAGAAGTTGCCCGAGTTCACTTCTTGGAACGCGGCCGCGAAGGCGTGGGGCGAGTACGTCGACGAGGAGTTCGGAGAGCTGGAGGACTCAGCTCCCAACAGCGAAGCCGAAGAACTCGCGAAGGAAGCCCACGATGCCCTCCACGAGCGCGCCACGAAGGCCGTGGATATCGTCGTCGGAGGCAAGGCCGCAGAGTTCGAACGACTGGAGAGTCGAGCGCGCGAAGCTGGCGGGGCGCTGATGAAGTACGCCTGCCCGAGCGGGCGGAACTGCCCGGGCTTCTAAAAGGCCCGCACCCGGCGGCGGTCCGTCGTCTCCCCGCTCTTCCACACCGTGCAAGTCGCCGGCCTCGTGCCCGAATGACTGCCGTGGATGCTAGGATCGCGCCGCCGTCTGGCGACCGCCGGGAAGTGGAAGTTCGCCCTGACAGGCCGGTGGACGGATGCCCTCCGATACAACCGGGCCTCTTGCGGGCGTCGCCTGGCAACCCGATTGAACACAACCCCCGAGGAGACTTGGAGCATGGGAATCACCAGGGAAGAGGTCGCTCAGGCGATGCATGGCTGGGTCGAGGCGTTCAACGCCCGCGATGTCGCCCGGGTCTGGGCCATGGAGGGAGGCGGAGTCGGTTACGGTTACCGGACCCGCGCCCCGCGTGCCGTAACCACATCGGACGACGCCGAGTTCAAGCGATGGTCGGCCCGTTTCTTCGAAACTTTTGAGAGTCGCCGCATGGAGCTGGAGATCCTGGAGACCGATGTCGCCGGGGAGCTCGGCCTCGCCTGGGGTACCTACGTCGAGACCTTCCAGCAAAAAGGCTTCGCCCCGGAACAGGCCCGCGTACGCTTCTCCCAGGTGATGTCCAGGGACGAATCCGGCTGGCGGGTGGTCATGTTCCACCGCGACATCCAGCCCTTCGATGAACGGGGGGTCTACCCCCGGTCCCTCACGACACTCTGAACCGTCGGAAAACACAGCAACACAGCGTTTATCAAGTCAGAACCCCCGCGAACAGCTCGAACGGAAGGGAAGGACGAATCAATGAAAGGCGAACTCAGGACGGAGTGGCTCTTTGACCTCCACGCGACGGTAGATGCGGTGAATGCCTACCAGGTCGGCGATTTCGGCGGCGGAATGCGCACGATCTATCCCGTCACTGGCGGGACCGTCGATGGACCGCGCCTCCGCGGCAAGGTCATGCCGTTCGGGGCCGATTTTATGGTCGCCCGCGCCGACAAGGTGAACGTCCTCGATGTCCGTGCAGTAATTCGCACCGAAGACGGCGCGGACATCTATGCGTTCTATCCGGGACTCCTCCACCAGGATTCGCTCGGACCTCTCGCTGAGACTCCTGCCGACGGTATGTACTTCCGGACCACGCCCCGGTTCGAGACAGGCGCCGAACAGTACCGCTGGCTGAACCGCATCCTCGCCGTGGGCGTCGGCTGGATCGACCAGCCCGGCACCGTTTCGTACAAGGTCTACGCGGTGCTTTGAGGGGCCGCTGCCGGCGCTCGTCGCACTACCCCTTGTAAAGGCGTTCCCATAGCTGGCGCTCTTCGGGCCGTGGGTCGGGCGCCAGCCGGCTCTCATTGTCGATCAGCATCGTCTTCCGATCCTCGGCCGAGTAAGGCTCCCAGCGGGGGAGGTCGCCGCTGTTCGGGTCGCCGGTGCGTGCGAACGCAGCCCAAGTGGCGCTGACTTTTGCCGCCAGGGTGTGCGCCTCCGGTGTGGCCCGCGTGAATGTCGCCCACGTGCCCAGCGCAACGTTGTCGAAGACGAAGGGGATCTCCAGTGCGTGGGGCGTCTTCAGCTTGCCCCAGCGGGCCGGCGATTCCCACTCGAACGTGTAGTGATACGCGGGCGCTCCTCCCTGGGCAGCCTTTCGTTCCGCTATCCGGATGGAATCGATCGGGTATCGCAGGAACCCCGTATGGATGGCGATGTAAAGGTCTGAAGGCGAAGCGTCCGGGTAGAGCGCGCGCATCTCCCGGATCACTTCTTCGGATCGTTCGCGAAGCAGGCGCGCCACCCGCTTCTGGAGACCGGCGTCGTCGAGCTCGAACGCCTCTTTGTCATTCGCGAGGAACAGTGTCGCCTCGGTCCGGTTGAAGCCAACCATCAGAGGCACGTCGGCGGAGAGTCCGGGCGCGGCAGGCGTGAACGGGTGAGAGGGCAGGACCGCGCCATCCATGACCGGCCGGAAGCCGCCCCGCGCATTCGACGACGGCATCTTCGCCGCAGCCGCCGATTGCGCCGCCATGACTCGGCCGAGTGGCAGTCGCTGGATCTCTTCTAGGTCGCCCGGCTTCACCCCGAGTTCCGAAAGCACCGCCTCGGCGAGCTGGGTAGCGTAGGCGGCTTCGTTGACCCGGAGTTCTGGGCCGCTCTGGATGATCGCGCGGTGGAAGAGGCCCTTGGCTGCGGGCATGGCCATCAGCACCGCCGTCTTCCTGCCGCCGCCGGATTCCCCGAAAACCGTCACATTGCCGGGATCCCCACCGAACGCGGCGATGTTGTCGCGCACCCATTCGAGAGCGGCGACGATGTCGAGCATGCCGGCGTTTCCGGAAGAGGCGAACTCCGGCCCACCGATCTCCCCCAGATGGAGGAAACCGAGGGCATTCAGGCGGTGGTTGATGGAGACCACCACCACGTCGCCGCGGCGGGCAAGGTTCGAACCATCGTAGGCGGCGCCGCCCGAACCGCTGATGAACCCGCCGCCGTGGCACCAGAACATCACCGGTCGCCGGCTGCCGTCACCGGTGCCAGGCGTGAACACGTTCAGGACGAGGCAGTCTTCGCCCTCGTTCCCTCGGGCATCGTCGATCGGGTTGGCGGAGCCTGCTCCATCGCGGCTCAGTTGCGGCGCGATCGGGCCGTAGGTAAGAGCATCGCGGACGCCCGCCCACGGCTCCGGCTTGCGCGGGGCCATGAAACGGTTCGCGCCACCCGTGGGCGCCCCATACGGGATGCCCCTGAACGTCTGGATCCCGCCCTGAGTCTCGCCGCGGAGGGAACCCGCGGATGTCTGGACGGTAGTCGTAGAAGCCTCTGTCGAAGTCATGCGTTGTGCCTTTGGGAGTTGTGGCGCCGATGGTAGCAGGCGAACTTCGCACCATCACGCAAGAAGAGGCCGTACCATGCCCGGAACACATCTCGGCAGGGCATTCATGACAGGCGCCCACCCCAGTTACCGCATCGTCCCGCACGATCCGGATTGGGCCCCGATCTTCGAGTCAGAGCGTGCCCTCATCGCAGCGGCGCTGGGGCTGCCGCCCGGACAGGTGGAGCACATCGGCAGCACCGCCGTGCCCGGCCTCGGCGCGAAGCCGATCGTCGATGTCATGGTCGGCGTAGAAGAAGAAGCGGCCTACCCGCGCTACGTCGCGCTGCTTGCACCTCTCGGTTACGAATACCGCGGCGAGACGGTCCCCGGCACGCTGTACAACCGCAAGCAGGGGCCGCCGCGGGTCAACGCCCATCTTTGCGTGCTCGGCGGCGAATTCTGGTCCGAACACCTGCTCTTTCGCGACTACCTGCGCGCCAATCCGGCGACGGCCGGGGACTACGAAGCGCTCAAACGCCGGATTCTCGATGAAGTCGGCCAGGACCCGCCTGCCTACAACGCCGCCAAGGAAGGCTTCATCCGCGGTGTCATCCTCGACGCGACGCGGACCTCGGGGACAAAGAATCCCTCTCCGCGGTCCTGGAGGGGTCTCGGGGAGAGTAGTCGTGCCTGGTTCACACGGTCGATGAAGCAGAGGGAGCTCGCCTGCGCCTCGCGAGGCCGCCGAGCCTCGGTCCCCCGGTTCGGCGGCAACGGCGCGGTCCCCGTCGCAATAACCGCACAGGCGATACGCCCGCCGGAATTGCCCGTCGGATCAGTCACCTGGTCGTCGGCGCCGGCGTGGACCACGAGCGACGAGCCATCGGCGTCATTGATGCTGGCGGCCGCTTGAGGGTCCGGTTTGTGTTGCCTGGTGCGTACCGCTTCCATCGCGGCCGGATCTGCGCGAGGGACGCCATGCGCGCCGTCCCAGCGAGCCCTGCCCTTCGCGGAGTGCCTGCCAGCTGACGCCGGAGGCGGCCCCCCGCCCCGGGGCGGGGGGGGGGGGGGGGGGGGGGGGGGGGGGGGGGGGGGGGGGGGCGGGGGGGGGGGGGGGGGACGCCGCCGCGTCCTGGTGGCGCCGATCGCCTGGCCTGTCGTATCAACGAGCGTCGCGGTACCCTTACGGCGGCCGGAGAACCCCCGGCGTCCCTCGCGCCGCCAGCCCGAACGCCAAAGTCTTCGAATGCCCCGGGCGGGGGCCCCGGGGGGGCCCGCGGCCGCCGAAGTCGGTCCGAAGCACTTCGCAGGCGATGCTCCCCGCTCCGCCGAATGCAGGGTCGCCCATTGCGGTCAGCGTGTGTGCGATCCCGGCCAGCTTCGATACCTCCCGTCCGCTGTGGAGCCCGAGCGGCTCCAGCAGTCCCGCCTGGGCCTCCGCCAGGACCGTGACGGCGAACGTCCCGGATGCGGCCACCAGTTCAGTCGTGTAATTCGTCTTCGAAAGCACCACGAGCAGCCGCGGCCGCTCGGGCACAATCGAAGCGCCGAAGACCGAAACGCAAATTTGCGCGTTTGGCCCCTTCGGCCCGCGGCTCCCGATCGCGCACAGCGGCGCCCAGAAGTGAGAAAGTACGCTGATGCGTTGTTCGCTCATGGCCGAACTGTAAACCGTCTGTAACGCTTGCTGCACCAGACCATTTACCGTTTTACATAGAGCCCGGAGCACGTCGACAATCCCACCATGCAGATGCAGGACTGCCTCTTTTGCCGGATGAGCCGTGGAGAAATCCAGGTGGAGAAGGTTGCCCAGAACGAGCACGCCTTTGCTATCCGCGACATCAATCCTCGCGCACCAATCCACTGCCTCATCATCCCGAAGGTTCACGTCGATAGCGCCCGCGAGTTCGAGTGGAACCACACCGAGATGCTGGCCGGGAGTGTTCATGCTCGCGAAAGACGTGGCGCGCGTCGAAGGAGTCTGGGAGAGCGGCTACCGCCTCGCCTTCAACGTCGGCGATGCCGCCGGGATGACGGTCCATCACCTCCATCTGCATCTGCTCGGCGGCCGCATGCTCGGCCCCGAAGGCTAATGGTTGCCTCCGTCCGCGAGCAGATTGCCGCCATCCAGGCGGAGTTCGAGTCCCGGCCGGAAGGCCTCGTCCGTCACGTCCAACGCGTGCTTGTCGAAGCCCTGGACCTGGCCGACCGCTACGACCTGGACTGCGACCGGGTGACGCTCGCCGCGTGGGGACATGACCTCTTCCGGTCCTTCGCCCCGGATCAGCAAATCAGGCTGGCAACCGAGGCAGGACTGTCCATCGAAGCGGCCGACAGGGCCGACCCGGTGCTCCTGCACGGGCCTATCGCGGCGGTAACCCTCCGGCAGCGGTTCGGCGTGATCGATGACGAGGCGCTCTCGGCGGTGCGCGACCACACCCTCGGCGCAGCGCACATGCCCATGATCGCCAAGGTCATCCTGCTGGCCGACAAGTTCGAGAAACGGAAGCGGGACCGTACACCGGTGATGAAGGAGATCCGCCGGCTCGCCTGGCGGGACCTGGACATGGCGCTGTTGTGCTGGGCCGATTGGAAGTGGATTGAGGAGCGGGAACACGGGTGGCAGAGCCATCCGGCCCACTGGCAGGCACGGACCACCTGGGTGGCCGAACACCACGCTGAACTTGCCATGCAGCTCGGCGAGGACCCGCCTACGGGATCTTGAGCTCCTTGCCAATCTGGAGCGTCGCGCAATCGGCCTCGGTCATGTTGTTGGCTTGCAGCAGCGCCGCGAGAGACACGCCGTTCGCCTCGGCAATCGTGCCGCAGAAGTCGCCGGATTTTACGACGTAGGTCTTTCCGCCCGCTCCTGGGGTACCAGTCCCCGGGGTCCGCGTTCCCGTCGCGGTTGGGCCTGCGGTACCCGGAGTCCGGGTACCGGTCGCTGTCTGGCTGCCGCCGGGCGCTTGCGTCCCGTTCGCTGGCTGCGTCGGCTGGCCGCCGGCGGCCTGGGCCGTGCGCGTCTTGTCGACCGCGGCGGCCGTCGCGACGGTGTCGGCGGGCGAGAGTCCCCCGTCGTCCCCGTCATCGACGAGGTTCTGGATGGCGAATGCGATCGCCACGATGACGAGCGCCAGGGCGAAGAGTCCGGCCGTCATCACGGGCATGCTGATGCCGCCCGTGCGTGGCCGTGGCCCAAGGGTGCCGGCATTCGCGGGTCGCTTCGGTCGAGATTCGCCCTGGGGGCGCTGCTTCTGGCCGGGGCGTGGCGCGCGTACGGGTGCCTCGGTCGCTCCCGCGGGGGCCTGGCTCGTGCTCGCCGCGACTGGAGCGGCGGCGGCCGCCCCGGGTGCTGGCCGCGCCGGCACGCCTTCGCCAAGGTAGACCGGGCAGGTCACATGGTTCGCGCCCAGGCAATGCTTCTCCTGGTGCGGCGTCGCGATCCGGGTTGGGTTCGGCAGCCGGTAACAGCGATGCGCTTCCGTCGCGTAGGTCGCGTGGGAGTCCGCGTCATCGGCAAGGCCGAGGTACGGGCATACGGCCGAATATTCTTCCTGCGTCACTTGTGCTCCTGTCCCGCGAGCGCTCCGACCACCAGTTTTCCATGGTATCAGCCATATCGAAAGGCGAAAGGAGGCCACGAAGCAAGGAGTCCGGCGCCGCCGGGCCGGGGACCGCGGTAGGGGTGGGGCGCCCCATTGGGATGGGGCGCCCCTTGCGACGGGGAGGACAATGTCGCTTGGCGAACCCTTGGTCAGGAGGCCGCCTACCCTAACTAACGGACACTTCAACTCGTGGCGAAGGGTGCCCCTCCGGATGATTCGGTGACCGTTTGGTGCAGCCCGGTATGAGTCCAATCGGGACCCGAATTAGTGCGCGAAGTGCCGCATTAATCGTGCCGACAGGTTGCCTCGCTCGCCGGCCGCGATCCGCTCCAGGCCGAGCCACCGCGCCATCGCCCGGAGTTCCCTCGCCAGTGCGGTCGCCGTTTTCCCGGCCGGTGCGCCGGGTTCCAGGTGGGCAGCCGGCACGAGCAGGGTCCGCGTCTTGCGGTCTGCCTTGAGGTCGACTCGAGCCGCGAGGCGGTTGTCATGCATGAATGGCAGCACGTAGTACCCGTACACGCGTTTCGGCTCCGGCGTGTAGATCTCGATGCGGTACCGAAATCCGAACAGTCGCTCCGTCCGCGCCCGGTCCCAGACCAGGTTGTCGAACGGACTGAGCAGGGCACTCGCGCTCAGGTTCCGTGCGGCAGCGACGCCGGGCGCCAGGTACGCCTCGTCCTTCCAGCCTTCAACACGCACCGGACGGGCCATCCCCGCTGAAACGAGTTCTGCGATCCGCGGCTTCACTTCGGCAGTCTTCAAACGGTAGTAATCCGCGACGTCGTGCGCCGTCGCGACACCAAGCGCCGCGAGCGACTGGCCCACCATTTCGCGATGGGCGTCTGCTTCCGCGTGTCCGGGGGTTTCCAGCACTTGGGGGTCGAAGACGCGGTCCGCCACGTCGTAGATTCGCGCGAAGTTCCGCCGTTCCTTCACAGCGAGCCGCCCGTGGGCGAACTGGTATTCGAGCGCGACCTTCGCGTGGCTCCACTCCCACCACCCCTTGCTGCCGCGCTTCCCCTCGAGCTCACCCGCCTGTGCGGGTCCCTCCTCGCGCACCTTCTCCAGGACGGATGCGAAGTACGCCTGGCGCTCCGCCGTCAGGTGGCGGCTGTGCCAGCGCCGCCCGCGATCCATCCGATGGCGCAGCAGGGAGTAGTCGGCCAGCGGGATGAAGCAGGCCTCGTGCGCCCACTGCTCGAAGACGTAACGGTCACGGTACGCGAGCTCGTCGAGCATCTCCCGCCGGTACGGCCCCAACCGCGAGAAAAACGGCATGTAGTGGGCGCGCACCAGCACGTTCACCGAATCGATCTGGATCAGGCGAAGCCGGTCGATTGTCCTGCGCATGTCATCCGCGCCCGGTCTTCGCGGACGGGGGAGGCCGAACCCCTGCGCGGCGAGGGCTATCCGGCGGGCTTCGTCGCTCGAAATCGAATCCATGAACCGCTATTCTAGGCGGCAGCGGAGCCACCGGTTGAGGCTGTCCCTGAAGTTGACAGCACTTATCGCTGTGATACTCTTCTCATTCGGCGCTTATTGACTGGCGAACTTTACGAGTTTGCGCAGGTCGCGAAGCTGAGTGCTTGAAGACGGCTCTGGCCCATGACGGTGCCGGGGCGCTGTTCACGAACAGGCTTTTCGGCCTGTTTTCGTGCCCAGAACAAGAAGGCCCCAAACGGCCAAACACCGCGGTTTCTGAATTCAGGCCGCCCGAAATGCCCAATGCAGGGGAGCAGCGATGCCGACCATCAACCAGCTCGTCCGCAAGGGACGCACGCCGAAGACGAAGAAGTCTGGCGCGCCTGCCCTGCTCTTCAGCTTCAACTCGCATTCCAACCGGCTCACCAAGGTCGGCGGGAAGTCGGGTTCCCCCCAGAAGCGGGGCGTCTGCACCCAGGTGCGCACCCAGACGCCAAAGAAGCCGAACTCGGCCCTCCGCAAGGTGGCCCGCGTCCGCCTCTCGAACGGCATCGAAGTCACCGCCTACATCCCCGGCGAGGGTCACAGCCTCCAGGAGCACTCCGTTGTGCTCGTCCGCGGCGGCCGCGTGAAAGACCTCCCGGGCGTCCGCTATCACATCGTCCGTGGCGCCCTCGATGCGACCGGCGTGAACAACCGCAAGCAGGGCCGTTCCAAGTACGGCACCCGCAAGAACGCCCAAGCGGCCGGCCGCAAGAAGTAAGGCCTGACAGGAGTCTTCGACAATGGCCCGACGTAACCGTCCAGAACGGCGCCCGACCCTGCCCGATGCGCGCTTCAACTCGTCCACCGTGCAGGTCCTCATCAACAAGGTGATGACACGGGGCAAGAAGAGCACCGCCGAACGCGTGGTCTATGGCGCGTTCGATCGCATCCAGACGCAGACGGGCCGCGACCCGCTGGACGTCTTCCAGCAGGCCGTGCGCAACACCACGCCCGTGCTCGAAGTGAAGCCCCGCCGCGTTGGTGGCGCCACCTACCAGGTTCCGGTCGAGATCCGCGCCGACCGTCGGCTTGCGCTTTCCATGCGCTGGCTCCTCACCGCCGCTCGCAGCCGCAACGGCCGCTCCATGAGCGAGAAACTCGCCAGCGAGTTCCTCGACGCTGCAAATAACACCGGTGCTGCCATCAAGCGCCGCGACGACACCCACCGTATGGCCGAAGCCAACCGCGCCTTCGTCCATTACCGCTGGTAAGCGAAAGGCCTCGGAGAATTCATGCCCCGCACTGTTGAACTCGAGCGCATTCGGAACATCGGCATCATTGCCCACATCGACGCGGGCAAGACGACGGTGTCCGAACGCGTCCTCTTCTACACCGGGAAAACGTACAAGATCGGTGAGGTCCATGAGGGTGCGGCGACCATGGACTGGATGGAACAGGAGCGCGAGCGCGGAATCACCATCACCTCCGCCGCCACCTCCTGTGAATGGAACGACCACCACTTCAACCTGATCGATACTCCCGGCCACGTCGATTTCACCGCCGAGGTCGAACGCAACCTGCGCGTCCTCGATGGCGGCGTCGTCGTTTTCGACTCCGTGGCCGGCGTTGAACCCCAGACCGAGACGGTGTGGCGCCAGGCCGACCGCTACGGCGTCCCCCGCATCGCCTTTGTAAACAAGATGGACCGGACCGGCGCCGACTTCTGGCGCACTGTGGACATGATGATCGACCGCCTCGGCGGCAACCCCATCCCCATCCAGATCCCTGTTGGCTCCGAAGGCGAGTTCAATGGCTGCATCGACCTCATCGAGAACTGCTGGTGGTGGTTCGGCGGCGAGAAGGGCGACAAGCCCGAGCGCCGCGACATCCCCGAGCACCTGCAGCAGGCCGCGGCCGAAGCGCGCGACAAGCTCATCGAGGGCATCGGCAACGTCGATGACCAGATCGCCATCAGCTACCTCGAGGGCCACGACATCGGCACCCACGAGTTGAAGACCGCCATCCGCCGGGCGACGCTCCTGAGCCTCGCGGTCCCGGTGCTTTGCGGCTCGGCGCTCAAGAACAAGGGCGTCCAGCTCATGCTGGACGCGGTCGTCGATTACCTTCCGAGCCCGATCGACATCCCCCCGGTGAAGGGCACGGACCCGAAGCGCGGCGGCGAAGTCGAACGAGGCGTGTCCGATCAGGAGCCGCTGAGCGCCATCGCCTTCAAGATCGTGACCGACCCCTTCGTCGGCCGTCTCGCCTACATCCGCGTCTACAGCGGCGTGCTCAAGGCCGGCGAAGGCGTCTACAACTCCACCAAGGACGAACGCGAGCGCGTTGGCCGCCTCCTCCTGATGCATGCGAACCAGCGCGAGGAGATTGCCGAGATCGGCACCGGCGGCATCGCAGCCGTCGTTGGCCTCAAGCAGACGTTCACCGGCGATACCCTCTGCGCCCAGGACCATCCCGTCATCCTCGAGAACATCACCTTCCCGGAGCCCGTTATCCGCGTGGCCCTGGAGCCCAAGAGCAAGGAAGACCAGGACAAGCTGGGCGTCTCACTCGGGAAGATGGCCGAAGAAGACCCGACCTTCCACTGGACCTTCGATGAAGAAGCTGGCCAGACCCTTATCTCGGGAATGGGCGAACTCCACCTCGAAGTCATCGTCGACCGCATGAAGCGTGAGCACAAAGTGGAAGCCAACGTGGGCCGCCCCCAGGTGAGCTACCGCGAAGCTATCACCCAGAAGGCTCGCGCCGAGGGCCGCTTCGTGCGCCAGAGCGGTGGCCGCGGGCAGTACGGCGTTGTCGAGCTCGAAGTCGAACCGCTCGAACGCGGCATGGGCTACGTCTTCGAAAACAAGATCGTTGGCGGCTCGGTCCCGAAGGAATACATCCCGGCCGTGGGCCAGGGCGCCAAGGAAGCCCTCCAGGGCGGCATCCTCGCGGGCTACCCGGTCCTCGATGTGAAGGTCAGCCTTCTCGATGGCAGCTTCCATGCCGTCGACTCTTCCGAAATGGCCTTCAAGAACGCCGGCTCCATCGGCGTGAAGGAAGCGGCCCGCAGGGCCGGCATCGTCATCCTCGAACCGATCATGAAGGTCGAGGTGCGCTGCCCGGAGGATTACTTCGGGTCGGTTGTCGGCGACATCAACTCGCGGCGCGGCATCATCATGGGTACGGATTCGATGGGCAAGACCCAGATCGTCCACGCCATGGTCCCGCTCGCCGAGACCTTCGGTTACTCCACAGACCTGAGATCGCTTTCTCAGGGCCGCGCGAGTTACAGCATGGAATTCGACCACTACGAAGAAGTTCCCAAGAACGTCGCCGCCCAGCTCACGAAGCAGTCGGCGTAACCCAACCGCGAACACGCTCCACACCAGGAAAGGAATCCATCAATGGCGAAGGCGAAATTTGAGAGGACGAAGCCGCACGTAAACGTCGGGACGATTGGTCACGTAGACCATGGGAAGACGACGTTGACGGCTGCGATCACGAAGGTGCTGGCCTTGAAGGGCGAAGCGGAGTTCCGGGCGTTCGACTCGATCGACAACGCTCCGGAAGAGCGCGCCCGGGGCATCACCATCGCCATTGCCCACGTGGAGTACGAGACGGACAAGCGCCACTACGCGCACGTCGACTGCCCTGGCCACGCCGACTACATCAAGAACATGATCACCGGCGCCGCCCAGATGGACGGCGGCATCCTGGTGGTGGCGGCGCCTGACGGCCCGATGCCGCAGACGCGCGAGCACATCCTCCTGGCCCGCCAGGTGGAAGTGCCGGCCCTCGTCGTCTTCCTGAACAAGGTCGACATGATGGAGGACGAAGAACTCCTCGAACTGGTGGAGCTCGAACTGCGCGAACTGCTCTCGAGCCAGGAGTTCCCGGGGGACGACATCCCGATCATCCGCGGTTCCGGGCTGAAGGCCCTGGAATCGGCTTCGACCGACCCGAACGCACCGGAATACGCGTGCATCTGGAACCTGATGAACGCGGTGGACGACTACATTCCGACACCGGAGCGGCCGCTGGACAAGCCGTTCCTGATGCCTGTGGAAGACGTCTTCGGGATCAAGGGCCGCGGCACCGTGGTGACGGGCCGCATCGAGCGCGGCATCGTCAAGACGGGCGACGAAATCGAGATCATCGGCATCGTGGAGACGCGCAAGACGACGGTTACGGGTGTCGAGATGTTCAAGAAGCTCCTCGATGAAGGCCAGGCGGGCGATAACGTCGGCTGCCTTCTGCGAGGCGTCGAGCGCGACGACGTGCAGCGCGGCCAGGTCCTGGCGAAGCCGGGGTCGATCAAGCCGCACACCAAGGTCGAAGCACAGGTGTACGTCCTCTCCAAAGAAGAGGGCGGACGCCACACACCGTTCTTCAACGGCTACCGGCCGCAGTTCTACGTGCGCACCACCGATGTGACGGGCGCCATCGGACTGCCGGAAGGCGTTGAGATGGTGATGCCCGGCGACAACATCACCATGACCATCGAGCTGATTCAGCCGGTGGCTATCGAAGAAGGCCTCCGCTTCGCTATCCGCGAAGGCGGTCGCACCGTCGGCGCCGGCGTCGTCACCAAGATTCTCGCTTAGGCGATTCCGCGAACCGAGGGGAACGCACATGGCACGTCAGCAAATTCGGATAAAGCTCAAGGCGTACGATCACCGCCTCCTGGATCAGTCGGCTCGGCAGATTGTCGAAGCAGCCGAACGGACCGGCGCGGCCGTGGCCGGCCCTGTGCCGCTCCCGACCTCGATCGACAAGTTCACGGTGCTGAAAGGCCCGCACATCCACAAGGATGCCCGCGAGCAATTCGAAATCCGGACCCACAAGCGGCTCATCGACATCATGGAGCCGACTTCCAAGACGGTGGACACGCTCATGCGGCTTCAGCTGCCGAGCGGTGTCGACATCGAGATCAAGCTGTAGCCATGACGATTGAAGGACTCCTCGGACGCAAGCTCGGCACCACGCAGGTGTTCGACGAGAAGGGGCGCCTCCGCGGCGTCACTGCCGTCGAAGTCGGCCCCTGCTACGTGACCGACATCCGCACCCCCGAGAAGCACGGTTACTCTTCTGTGCAGATCGGCTTCCAGGACGACAAGCGCCTGAACAAGCCGGAAGCCGGACACCTGAAGGCCGCCGGCAACCTCAAGCTGCGCCACCTCGCCGAGTTCGCCTCGGACAGCGCCTACGCCCTTGGCGACAAGATCGGCGTCGAGCTCTTCGATACGGGCGAAAGAGTCGATGTAACCAGCAAGTCGAAGGGCCGTGGGTTCCAGGGCGGCGTCCGCCGCCACAACTTCAGCGGCGGGCCCAAGACCCATGGCCAGAGCGACCGCCATCGCGCTCCCGGCTCGATTGGCTCCGGCACCACCCCTGGTCGTGTCTACAAGGGCACCCGCATGGCGGGCCACATGGGCGATGTCCGCGTCACGGTGCGGAACCTCGAAGTCGTAGCCCGGAACGACGAGCGTGGCGTCATCTTCGTCGCCGGCTCCGTCCCCGGCGCGGTTGGCGCGCTCGTCCGAATTCGCAAGACGAAGAAGGTATCGAAATGAAGCTGAAAGTGTTCGATACCGCGGGCAAGGAGCTGCGCGAGATCGATGCCGCCGACGAGGTCTTCGGCATCGAACCGAACCGCTCGGTGTTGCATCAGGCCTACGTCGCCCAGATGGGCAACCGCCGGTCCGGCCAGGCCAGCACCAAGAGCCGCGGCGAAGTCGCAGGATCGACAGTCAAGATCCGGAAGCAGAAGGGCCTCGGCCGCTCTCGCCAGGGCTCGATCCGTGCCTCCCACCACGTTGGTGGTGGCGTCGCGTTCGGCCCGAAGCCGCACAGCTTCGCCAAGGACCTGCCGCGCACCATGCGCCGGCTGGCGATCCGCTCCGCACTCTCCAGTCACGCTGCCAGCGGCACGTTGCTGGTGATCGAAGGGCTCAGCACGCCCGATGCAAAGACTCGCTCGATGCAGAACCTGCTCAACGCCCTCGGCGTTGAACGCCGGGCGCTCGTCGTTACCGGCGCCCACGTGCCGGAAGTCACCCGGTCGGCGCGCAACATCGATATAGCAAAGGCGCTCCCCGCCCAGAATCTGAACGTTGTCGACTTGATTAACGCGCACCGCCTGGTGATGTCGGAAGACGCGATTCGCGCATGCGAATCCCTCTGGGGCGGCGCCAACCTCAAGCCGCAGCGCGGCCGTGCGAAGGAGGCCGTCGTCTAATGCCGAAGGAAATTCATCCCTACGCCGTCCTCCTGCGGCCCATCATCACCGAGAAGACAACCGTCCTCACGGGCGCCGACAAGTACGTCTTCGAAGTCGACCTTCGCGCGAACAAGAACCAGATCAAGGAAGCCGTCCAGGTCGCCTTCAACGTCCGCGTCGCAGAAGTCAACACCATGGTGATGAAGGGCAAGCCGAAGCGCTTCGGCCGCCGTGTCACGAACCGCCCCGATTGGAAGAAGGCCATTGTGACCCTCGTCTCGGGCGACAAAATCGAACTCTTCGAGGGGATTTAGGCAATGCCGATTAAGCAGTACAAGCCAACATCCCCAGGTCGCCGCAACGCGAGTTCGCAGACGTTCAGCGAGATCACAAAGAAGCGGCCCGAAAAAGCCCTCACCGAATCGCTCAAGAGCAAGTCGGGTGGGCGCAACAACCAGGGCCGCATCACCGTCCGCAGCCGCGGCGGCGGTGCGCGCCGGCTCTACCGCATCATCGACTGGAAGCGGAACAAGGCCGGCGTGCCGGCGAAGGTCGTTGCCATCGAATACGACCCGAACCGCACGGCGCGCATCGCTCTCCTCCAGTACCGGGATGGCGAGAAGCGCTACATCCTCGCTCCCAACGGCCTCGCCGTCGGTGCGGTGATTAGCAGCGGTCCCCAGGCCGAGGTCCGCGTGGGCAACTCGCTCCCGCTGGCCAACATGCCGACGGGCACGCAGGTCCACAACATCGAACTCACGCCCGGCCGCGGCGGCCAGATGGTCCGTAGCGCCGGTGTCAGTGCGCAGCTGATGGCGAAGGAAGGCGATTACGCACTCCTCCGCCTGCCGAGCGGCGAAATGCGGCGCGTCCGCATCGAATGCGTCGCGACCATCGGCCAGGTCAGCAACGTCGAGCACTCGCTCGTGAAACTCGGCAAGGCCGGGCGTTCGCGCCACCGTGGCCGCAGGCCCGAGGTGCGCGGCGCCGTCATGAACCCTCGCGACCATCCGCACGGCGGTGGCGAAGGCCGCGCCCCGGTTGGTATGCCGGGACCGAAAACACCCTGGGGCAAGCCGACTCTCGGCTACCGCACCCGGAACAACAAGCGCACGGACAAGCTCATTGTCCGCCGCCGGACCTAGGAGGAGTAGGACATGTCACGTTCTACCAAGAAGGGCCCCTTCATCCATCCTTCCCTCGAAAAGAAGGTCTTGGCGATGCGCGGGGCGGCCAGCCGCTCGGTCATCAAGACCTGGTCTCGTGCTTCGACGATCCTGCCCGAGATGATCGGGCTGACGATCGCCGTCCACGATGGCCGCCGCCATGTGCCGGTGTTCGTCACCGAAAACATGGTCGGCCACAAGCTGGGTGAATTCGCGCTCACGCGGACTTTCCGCGGGCACGTCGCCAAGAGCGACCGCCAGAGCAAGGTGAGGCGCTAACCCATGGAAGTTCGAGCCAGCTGCCAGAACATGGGCGCCTCTCCGCGCAAAGTCCGCCTGATTCTTGATCGCCTGACCGGACTCTCGGTCGACCAGGCGCTCGCGCTTCTGCGGTACGTGCAGTCGCCGCACGCTCGCACCGTTTCAAAGGTGGTCCTTTCGGCCGCCTCCAACGCCGAGAACAACTTCGACCTCGATGTCGACAACATGTTCGTCAAGCGCGCGTTCGCCGATGACGGCCCGACTCAGAAGCGCTTCCGCCCGCGTTCGCGCGGCCGCGTTAGCCCCATCCTGAAACGGTCGAGCCACATCACGATCATCCTCGACGAGCGGGAGGCCTAAATGGGACAGAAAGTACATCCGCACGGCTTCCGCCTCGGCATCATCTACGACTGGGAGTCGAAGTGGTTCGCTGAGAAGGACTACACGACCCGTCTCCACCAGGACCTCAACCTCCGCGAGTTCATCCTCCATGAACTTCCGGATGCCTCGATTAGCCGGGTGGAAATCGACCGCAACGCGAACCTCGTGACGGTCACCATCCACACCGCCAAGCCGGGCATCGTCATCGGCCGCGGTGGCGCCAAGGTCGAAGACCTCCGCAACTCGCTCGAGCGGTTCACCGGCGGCCGCGTCCGCGTGAACATCCAGGAAATCCGCACGCCTGAGCTGGATGCGTACCTCGTCGCCCGTTCCGTGGCCGACCAGCTCGAGCGCCGCGTCGCCTTCCGGCGCGCCATCAAGCAGTCGGTCCAGCGGACGATGCAGCGTGGCGCCCAGGGTTGCCGCGTGGCCATCGCCGGCCGCCTCGGCGGTTCTGAAATGTCCCGGCGCGAGGACGAGACGCAGGGCCGCGTGCCCCGCCACACGCTCCGCGCCGATATCGACTACGGACTCGCCGAAGCACACACCACCTTCGGCCGGATCGGCGTGAAGGTCTGGATCTACAAGGGCGAAATCCTCCCCCAGCGCGGTCTCCCGCGCATCGAAGAGGAAATGCCGGAACCAGTCGCTGCGGTGGTCGCCGCGCCTGCTGTTCGGCCCGAAGAAGCAGGCCCCGCCCATACCGCGATCTCCATGGAGCAGCAGGCTGCCGCCCGCGGCTCGGATGAGGGGGCCAGCTAATGCTTCAGCCTCGCCGCGTTAAGCACCGCAAGCAGCACCGCGGCCGCCGCCAGGGCGTCGCGGGCACGGGAAACTACATCGCATTCGGCGAATTCGGCCTCCAGGCCATGGGCGCCGCATGGATCGATTCCCGCCACATCGAAAGCGCCCGCCGCGCCATGACTCACGAAATGAAGCGCGGCGGCAAGGTCTGGATCCGGATTTTCCCCGACAAGCCCGTCACCGCGAAGCCGGCCGAGACCCGCATGGGTTCCGGCAAGGGCGCGCCTGATAAGTGGGTCGCCGTCGTCAAGCCGGACCGGATCATGTTCGAAATCGCCGGCGTGCCCGAGGCCGTCGCTCGCGAAGCCCTTCGCCTGGCTGCCCACAAGCTGCCTGTGCCAACCAAAATCGTCGTCCGAGAGGAGGCAGTTATCTAATGGCACGCCAGACCGCCGAAGACCTCCGCCGACTCGACGAATCGAAGCTGGACCACGAGATCAATGAGGCCTACCGCGCCTTGTTCACCCTCCGCTTCCAGCACGCCAGCCGCCAGCTCCAGAACTACCGTGAGCTGCGCAACGCCAAGCGCAAGATCGCGCGCCTTCGCACCCTCAAGCGCGAACGCCAGATCGAAGCCATCCTGGGTGAGGAGTAGCCATGGGAACCCAACGTGTCATCCAGGGCACCGTCGTCAGCGACAAAATGCAGAAGACGGTCGTGGTTTCGGTGGAGCGCAAGAAGAAGCACCGCCTCTACCACAAGGTCGTCACCGTGACGGAGCGCTACAAGGCGCACGACGACAACGACAGCTGCAAGCTCGGCGACCTTGTCCGCATCCAGGAATGCCGCCCGATGTCCAAGGACAAGCGCTGGCGCGTCATCGAAGTCCTCACCCGCGGCGATGTTGCCGATGTGGCGCCCGAAACCATCGGACGGGACTTCGAAAAGGAAACCCAGGTAGCTCCCAAGGCGGAGGTGCAGGGGTGATTCAACAGGAAAGCCGGCTGAAGGTGGCCGACAACTCCGGCGCGCGCTCGCTGCTTTGCATCCGCGTGCTCGGAGGCAGCCGCCGCCGTTACGCACGCCCCGGCGACATCATCGTCGCCAGCGTGAAGGTGGCCCAGCCGAATTCGAACGTGAAGAAGGGTGACGTGGTCAAGGCCGTCGTCGTCCGCGTCACCAAGGAGTACGGCCGTCCCGATGGTTCGTACATCCGCTTCGATGAGAACGCCGCCGTCCTCCTCGCCAGCGACGGCGAAAACCCGCGCGGCACGCGCATCTTCGGGCCGGTCGCCCGCGAACTTCGCGACCGGAACTTCATGAAGATCGTCTCGCTCGCCCCGGAGGTGCTCTAGTGCCTGCGAAGATCAAGCGTGGTGACAAAGTCGTCGTGCTCGCCGGCAAGGACCGCGGCAAGCAAGGCACCGTGCGCGCCGTCATCAACAAGGACAACCGTGTCCTGGTCGAGGGCGTGAACATCATCAAGCGCCACCAGCGCGCCCGCCAGCAGGGCCAGGCTTCCCAGATCATCGAGCGCGAAGCCCCCATCCACATGAGCAACGTGATGCTGATCGACCCCAGCAACAACCAGCCCACGCGTGTCGGCTTCCGCCGCCGCGAGGACGGTTCGATGGTGCGGGTCGGCAAGCGCAGCGGAGAGGACATCGAGTAATGCCGCCGCGATTGAAGGAACGCTACCAATCAGACGTTGCCGCCGCGCTCAAAGAGCAGTTCGCCTACGGCAACGTGATGCAGATCCCGCGCATCACGAAGATCAACGTCAACATCGGCCTCGGCGAGGCCCTGACGGATGCGAACGCGCTCGATAAAGCCGCCGACGAGATTACCGCGATCACCGGCCAGAAGCCGGTCATCACCCGCGCGAAACGCTCCATCGCGAACTTCCGCCTGCGCGAAGGCAACCCCATCGGCGTTGCCGCCACCCTGCGGGGCGATCGCATGTGGGAGTTCCTGGATCGCCTCGTTAGTGCCGCCCTGCCCCGCATCCGGGACTTCCAGGGGCTGAATCCGAACGCATTCGACGGCCGTGGCAACTACAGCCTCGGTCTTCGCGAACAGCTCATCTTCCCCGAGATCGAATACGACCGCGTCGATAAGGTCCGGGGTCTCCAGGTCACGATCGTGACTACCGCCCGCACAGACGAAGAAGGCCGGAAGCTCCTCGAGCTGATGGGCCTGCCATTCAGGAAGAACTGAGGAGGCGCTCATGGCATCCAAAGGCATCGTTGGCCGCGACCAGCGCCGGCGCGAACTTCATGCGAAGTACGCCGGAAAGCGCGCCGAACTGAAGGAACAACTCCGCAAGTCCTGGGATAACCCCCAGGAAGTCATGCGCCTCCAGGGCGAGCTGATGAAGCTCCCCCTCAACTCCAGCCCGACGCGGCTTCACAACCGCGACATGATCACCGGGCGGCCGAAAGCCTACATCCGCAGGTTCGGCCTTTCCCGCATCACCTTCCGGGAGCTTGCCCACAAGGGCTTCCTTCCCGGCGTCACCAAATCCAGCTGGTAAGTGCGCCAAGCAAACTGCTAGAGGGGAAGAGTTATGAGTCTAAGTGACCCAATCGCCGACATGCTTACGCGAATCCGGAACGCCTCTTCGGCGCGCCACGATTCCATGCTGATGCCGGCCTCGAAGATCAAAATCGCGATTGCGAACGTCCTGAAAGAAGAAGGCTTCATCAAGGACTTCTCCGTCGCCAGCGAAGAAGGCAAGCCGCAGCCCAACTTGAAGGTTGATTTGAGCTACGGCGGCCGCAAGCAGCCCGTGCTTAATGGGCTCAAGCGTGTCAGCAAGCCTGGCCTTCGTGTCTATGTCCAGCGCCGCGAAATCCCTCGGGTTTACGGCGGCCTGGGTATGGCCATCCTTTCGACGCCCAAGGGCGTCATGTCGGGGCAGGAGGCCCGCCGCAACGAAGTTGGCGGCGAGGTCATCTGCTACGTGTGGTAGGGGAATAGACGATGTCGCGCATTGGCCGCCAACCCGTTCCTGTCCCTGCCGAAGTCACCGTCACCGTTGGCGAGGGCAACTTCGTCACCGTGAAGGGCCCGAAGGGCGAGCTCTTCCGCCAGTTCCCGCTGAGCATCACGCTCGGCCGGGACGAGGGCGTGATGAACGTTTCCAGGCCCAACGATGAAGGCAAGCAGCGATCGCTCCATGGGCTTTCGCGCACACTCCTCAGCAACATGGTCACCGGTGTCACCACCGGGTTCACCAAAGTCCTCGAAGTGCAGGGTGTCGGCTATCGCGCCCAGATGCAGGGCTCGAACCTGCAGCTTGCCCTGGGCTTCTCCCACCCCGTTAGTGGTTACGCCCCCCGAGGGCATTTCGTTCACCGTCGAAGGCCCCCGCGTGAACGTGGAAGGCATCGACAAAGAGAAGGTCGGCCAGGTGGCCGCCAACATCCGCAAGCTGCGTCCACCCGAGCCGTACAAGGGCAAGGGCATCCGCTATTCCGGCGAGCGTGTCCGCCGCAAGGCTGGCAAGGCCGGGAAGGTAGGCAAGTAATGGCAAAGGCTACGTCTGTCCTCGCGCGTTCCCGCCGCCATGCCCGCGTCCGCAAGTCGGTCTCCGGCAACGACGTGCGCCCGCGCCTCAACGTATTCCGCAGTTCACAACACATTTACGCCCAGGTCATCGATGACCTGAAAGGCCACACCCTGGCCGCCGCCAGCGATGCCGACAAGGCACTCGTTGGCGACCTCAAGGGCAAGACCAAGAGCGAACGCGCGGCCATCGTCGGTAAGACCATCGCCGAACGGGCGAAGGCTAATGGCGTTTCACTCGTCGTCTTCGACCGTGGCGGCTACAAGTACCACGGCCGCGTTCAGGCTCTCGCTGAAGCTGCTCGCGAAGCTGGATTGGGGTTCTAAATGGGAAGCAACCGTTCTGACCGTGGTGACCGCGGGCCCCGCGACAGCCGCGACCGTGACCGCGATGGCGGCGATGAGCTGACCGAAAAGGTCATCTACATCAATCGCGTCGCCAAAGTCGTCAAGGGTGGCCGCCGCTTCAGCTTCAGCGCCCTCGTCGTCGTCGGCGATGGCAACGGCAGCGTCGGCGTCGGCCTCGGCAAGGCGAACGAAGTGCCGGAAGCGATTCGCAAGGGCTCGACCCAGGCGCGCCGCGGCATGATCAAGATCCCCATGAAGGGCGGCACCATCGCCCATCCCGTCTGGAACCGCTTCTCCGCCGCCAAGGTCATGATGAAGCCCGCCAGCCACGGTACCGGCGTCATTGCCGGCGGTGCTGTCCGCGCCATCATGGAAGCCGCCGGTGTCACCGATGTGCTCGCCAAGACCTTCGGCAGCCGCAACCCCGTGAACGTCTCTCGCGCCACCATCGAGGGACTCTCGTCGTTGCAGGACCCGACCGGCGCGCGTGCTCGCCGCCTGGCTATCGCCCGGGGTGAAAGCTAGATGGCCACCATCACCGTCACCTGGTGCAAGAGCGCCATTGGTTACAACAAGGACCAGAAGGACACGATTCGCCGGCTCGGCCTGCGCCGTCTCCACCAGTCCGTGGAACTCGAAGACACGCCCGCGCACCGCGGCATGGTGCACAAGGTCCAGCACCTCGTCGATCTCCAGGAAGGTAGCCCGAAATGACCATCGGCGCCCATGAACTCCGCCCCGACAAGGGCGCGACCCACTCCAAGAAGCGCATCGGCCGCGGCAACGCCACCGGCCAGGGCACCTACGCAGGCAAAGGCCTCAAGGGTCAGAAGTCGCGCTCCGGCAAGCGACTCCCTTACGACGCGTTCGAAGGCGGCCAGTTCCCTACGTCCCGGAAGTTCCACGTCCTTCGCGGGTTCAACAACAAGTGGCGTGTCCCCTTCCAGCCGGTCAACGTGGCCGCCCTCGACCGCTTCGATGCGGGCTCGAGTGTGACCCCGGAGTCCCTGCGCGAAGCCGGCATCCTCAAGCACCTGCGCGAGCCCGTGAAGGTCCTCGGCAACGGCGACCTCGCCACGAAGCTCACCGTCAGTGCCCACCGTTTCAGTGAAACGGCGAAGGCCAAAATCGAAGCCGCTGGCGGCACATGCATCGTGCTTGCCGGCGAAGATGCAGAAGTGAAGGACAGCTGACGATGGCAGTTCAGCCGGCTCAGCGGCCGCGCCTCCTCCAGGCAATGGTCGACGCCTTCCGTCAGGAAGACGTCCGGCGGAAGCTTCTCTTCACGCTGGCGATGCTTGTTGTCTTCCGCTTCGTGGCCCATGTGCCGATCCCGAACGTGGACCGCGACGCCCTCGAAGCGGCATTCGAAGGCAACGCCCTGCTCGACTTCCTGAGCATCTTCTCCGGTGGCGCGCTCCAGAACCTGAGCGTCGCAGCCCTGGGCGTCTACCCCTATATCACCGCCTCGATCATCATCCAGATCCTCACCCCGTTGGTGCCGTCGTTCCGCGCACTCTCGGAAGAGGGCGAACAGGGCCGCAGGCGGCTGCAACTCTACACGCACTGGATGGCCCCGATCATGGCGTTCGTCCAGGGGTATGGCCAGATCGTCTTCATCAACGGACAGAGCGGCGGCGATGTCGTCCAGGACTTCGGCATCATCAACCACCCGATCGGCACGCTTTCGACGCTGCTGACGCTCGCGGCCGGCACGATGTTCCTCGTCTGGCTCGGTGAGTTGATAACCGAAAACGGCATCGGCAACGGCGTCTCCGTCATCATCTTCGGCGGCATCGTCGCCCGCCTGCCCGCCCTGATCCCGAGCCTCTCCACGCAGTCGATCATCGCGATCATCGGCTTCGCCGCATTCGCCCTCGGGCTCATTTACCTCGTCGTCTTCTTCCAGGAAGCGCAGCGGCGGGTGCCGGTGCAATACGCCCGCTCGGCGTTCCGGGGTGGGCGTATGTATCGGCAACAGGGGCAGAGCCATATCCCTCTTCGGGTGAACATGGCCGGGATGATCCCCCTCATCTTCGCTTTCTCGATCATGATCCTTCCGCCAATCATCGCCTCGTACTTCACCAGCGCCGGCGGTTGGGTCGAAAGCGTCGCGGAGTTCTTCGTGAGGCAGTTCCAGGGAGGTCGCGGCGGTGGCGGCACCGGCTGGTACTGGGCCATCCTCTTCGCGATGGTGGTCGGCTTCACCTTCTTCTACACGATGGTGCAGTACCAGCAGCAGCAGATCGCCAAGAACCTCCAGCGCCAGGGCGCCTTCATCCCCGGCATCCGCCCCGGTGCACCCACCGAGGCCTACCTGCAGCGTGTCGTCACGCGTATTACCTGGGCGGGCGCCTTCTTCCTCGGGTTCGTCGCCATCCTGCCGTTCTTCATCGGCCTTCTCACCGATGTGCGGGCGCTCACCGTCTCCACCACGGGCTTCCTCATCGTCGTGGCGGTCGTCCTCGATACCATGAAGCAACTGGAAGCCCAGCTTCTGATGCGCAACTACGAAGGATTCATTCGCTAACGTGTACATCGTTCTGCTTGGCCCCCCCGGTGCCGGAAAAGGCACGCAGGCGCAGCGCATCGCCGCCGCCACTCAGCTTCTGCACATCTCCACGGGCGACATGTTTCGGGAGAACGTGAAGAACGAGACGGCGCTTGGCAAACTCGCCAACCAGTACATGGCGAAGGGCGAGCTCGTCCCGGATGAAGTCACCATCAAGATGCTGCTGGAACGCATTTCGCGAACGGATGCGAAGGCCGGCGCCATGTTCGACGGTTTCCCGCGCAACGTCGTCCAGGCCGAAGCCCTCGACGAGGCCCTGCGCGGTAACGGCGCAAAAGTCGATTTCGCCCTCCTCATCTCGGTCCGCGATGCGGAACTTATGGCCCGTCTCGGAGGCCGCTGGATCTGCCGCGCCTGTGGCAAGCTCTACCACGAGAAGAACGACCCGCCGAAGAAACACGGAATCTGCGATGCCTGCGGCGGCGAGCTCTACCAGCGCGAAGACGACCGCCCTGAAGTGGTCGCCTCCCGCCTCGAAAAGCAAAGCCCCCGGCCGCGCTCATCGAGCACTACCGCAAGGCCGGCTCGCTCAAGGAAATCAACGGCGAGCAGCCGCTCGATGCCGTCACGTCGGCGCTCCTGGAGGCCATCCGCTAGGTATGGTCATCAAGCTCAAATCCGACGACGAGATTCTTGTCATGCGCGAGGCTGGCCGCATCGTGGCGAATACCCTCGCCCATCTCCGGGAGATGATCCGGCCCGGCCTCAACGTGATGGAGATTGAGAAGTTCGTCCGGGAGGAATACAAGCGCGTTGGCGCCAAGGAAACCTTCCTCAACTACGCGCCCGGGGGCAAAGTGCCCTATCCTTCAAATATCTGCGTCAGCATCAACGATGAATTGGTGCACGGCATTCCCAGGAACCGCATCCTCCAGGAAGGCGATATCGTCAGCCTGGACCTGGGTGCGACGTACAACGGCTACGTCGGCGATTCGGCGATTACCGTGCCCGTGGGCAAGGTGAACCCGATCGCCGAGCAACTCATCGAGGTGACCGAAGCCAGCCTCTGGGCGGGCATCAAGGCCGCAAGGCCGGGCGCCCACCTCAATGACGTCCGTGGCGCCATCGAGGACACGATTCGCAAGAGCGGATTCTCGATCGTCAAGGGCTACGGTGGACATGGCGTGGGGCGTGATATGCACGAAGAGCCCCATGTCGAGAACTTCCGCCAGCGATTCAAGGGGCCGAAGCTCCAGCCCGGGCTCGTCCTGGCACTGGAACCGATGGTCAACGCTGGCGGGCCAGATGTGGCTGAAGGACCGGATGGCTGGACTGTTAGCACGAAAGACGGTAGCTTATGCTGTCATTTCGAGCATACTATAGCCATCCGGGCGGGAGGTGAGGCCGAAGTCCTCACGCTCCCGTAATTCCATCTCCGCGAAACGAGGGTATATGGCCAAAAAGGAAGCGATTGAAGTGGAAGGAAAAGTGACTGAGCCGCTGCCGAACAATATGTTCAAAGTGCAACTGGCCGATGGTCACGAAGTGCTCGCCCACCTGGGTGGAGACATCCGCATCCAGTTCGTGAAATTGCTTCCCGGCGACCGAGTCCTCGTAGAGCTCTCGCCCTACGACCTTTCTCGCGGGCGTATTACCTACCGATTCAAGTAGGCCGGCCCTGCCGCCATCAAAGGAAAACGATGAAAGTTCGAGCATCCGTCAAGCCACGCTGCGATAAGTGCAAGGTCATCCGCCGGCACGGTCGCGTCATGGTGATCTGCGAAAATCCGAAGCACAAGCAGCGGCAGGGGTAAGGCCATGGCACGTATCTCCGGCGTCGATATTCCCAACGATAAGCGAATCGAAGTCGCCCTCACCTATATCTATGGGGTTGGGCCGACGCGCGCGAAGGCGATCCTCGGTGAAACCGGGATCAACCCCGATACGCGCGCCCGTGAACTGACGGACGAAGACGTCCTGAAGATCCGCGAATACATCGACAAGCACTACACCGTCGAAGGTGACCTCCGCCGCGAAGTTCGCCAGAACATCGCCCGGCTCGTCGAGATCAATTGCTACCGCGGCCAGCGCCACCGCCGGAACCTTCCGGTCCACGGACAGCGGACGCGCACCAACGCGCGCCAGAAGCGCGGCGCCCGCACGACGGTAGCCGGCAAGAAGCGCGCAGGAAAGAAGTAGGAGAGGGAGCCCACCAATGGCAGATGCAAAACGTGGAGCCGCCGACAAAACGCGCCGCCTGAAGCGGCGCGAGCGGAAGTCCGTCCCTCGCGGCCGGGCCTACATCAAGAGCACGTTCAACAACACGCTGGTCACGCTCACCGACCCCAACGGGAACGTGATCGCCTGGGCCAGCTCCGGCGGCTCCGGCTTCAAGGGCTCCCGCAAGGGCACCCCCTTCGCTGCCCAGCTCGCGGGCGAAAACGCCGCCCGCCGCGCCATGGAACACGGCCTCCAATCCGTCGAGGTCTATGTCCGCGGCGCCGGCAGCGGCCGCGAAGCCGCCATCCGCTCGCTCCAGGCGAGCGGCCTCACCGTGACCGCGATCCGCGATGTCACGCCGATCCCCCACAACGGTTGCCGCCCGCCCAAGCGGCGCCGGGTATAGGAGCGCTTCCAGCCAATGGCACGTTACACCGGCCCCGTCTGCCGTCTTTGCCGCCGTCACGGCGAAAAGCTCTTCCTCAAGGGTGATCGCTGCTTCACGCCCAAGTGCAGCTTTGACCGCCGCCCGAACCCGCCAGGACCGCGCCCGGCCCGCCGCCGCAAGGTCTCGGACCGCGGCCTCCAGCTGCGCGAAAAGCAGCGCGCCCGCGTCGCCTATGGCGTGCTCGAGAAGCAGTTCGTGCGCTACTACAAGGAAGCTATCCGCGGAACCGGAGTCTCGGGCGAGAACCTCGTCCGCCTCCTCGAAACCCGCCTCGATAACATCATCTACCGGATCGGCTTCGCCGATTCCCGAAACCAGGCTCGCCAGATCGTCCGCCACGGCCTCATCGCCGTGAACGGCCGCAAGCTCGATGTCCCTTCGGCCCACCTGAAGGAAGGCGATACCGTCGCCTTCACGCCTCGCGGCATCCGCAGCGAGTACTACAAGATCGTCCAGGAGACGATGAAGTCCAAGAACCCGCCGACCTGGCTCGCGCTCGATGTTGCGAACCTTTCCGGCCGGGTTTCCGCCCTCCAGTCGTCGCCCACGGCGAAACGCACCAGTTCAACGAGAACGTCATCATCGAGTACTACTCGCGCTAACCCCGCGCCCAGTACCTGCGAGAGTAGAGGACTACAAGGACAATGATGGATTCCCTCGAGTTGATCGGCCAGGCGACTGAAAGCGTCGTCCCGCAGCTCACTGTCGACGAAGAGACGGAGAAATTTGCCCGTCTCATCGCCGAGCCCCTCGAATCGGGCTACGGCATTACTCTTGGCAACGCCCTTCGCCGCGTCCTCCTCAGCTCGCTCGAAGGCGCCGCCATCACCTCCGTCCGCGTCGAACAGGTGCAGCACGAGTTCTCAACCATCCTCGGCCTCCAGGAGGACACCACCGAGTTCCTCCTAAACGCCAAGGAAATCCGCATTCGCGCCCTGAGCAACCGCTCCGGGACGCTTGCGCTCGATATCGAAGGTCCCTGCAAGGTGACCGCCGGCGACCTCCAGGTGCCTGCTGATTTCGAGATCGTGAACCCCGAACTGCATCTCGCAACGATCGATGTCCCCAAAGCGCGACTCAACGTCGAGTTCCACGCCGAACTCGGCAAGGGCTACGTGCCCGCCGGTTCGGTCGAAGGCCTGCCCATCGGCGTCATCCCCGTCGATGCCATCTTCACCCCGGTCCGCAAGGTGAACTACCGCGTCGAGAAGACGCGCGTCGGCCAGTCCACCAACTATGACCGGCTGATCCTCGAAGTCTGGACCGATGGCACCATCGGCCCGATCGACGCCGTTGGCCAGAGCGCCGATATCCTCATGGACCAGTTCGCGCTCTTCAGCCAGATGGGCCGCCCAGACGTGTCGATGCACTATGGCGGACCGGTCTCCGTTGGCACGCCTTCTACCAGTGGCTTGCTCATGGCGCCCGACCGCTACAACACGCCAATCGAAGACCTCGCCCTCTCCGTGCGCGCCTACAACTGCCTCAAGCGCAGCGGGCTCATGACCGTCGGCCAGGTCCTCGAGAAGTCCGAGGACGAACTGCTCGCCCTCCGCAATTTCGGACGGAAGTCCTACGACGAACTCCGCGATCGCCTGATCGAGCTTGGATATGTCGATGGTACCGCCGAAGGCCTTGTCCCCATCGTCGACTCGCCTGTTGCGAAGGCGCCCACCGGCCGCCCGGGCGGACCCATGGGCCGTCCCATCGTCCGGACGGGCCGCGCGAGTTCCGTGATCATGGATGAGGATGAAGAAGAAGAAAACCTGAGCGCCCTCGGTAAGGCGTTGAAGGAAGCACTCCTGAAAGACGGGAGCGCCGACGATCTCATCGGCGCCGACGACGAGGACTAGCCCAATGCGACACCGCGTAGCCGGCCGCCACCTTGGCCGCGACACAGCCCACCGCCTCTCGCTCTACCGCAACCTGGTCACCGACCTGTTGAAGTACGAGCGCATTACCACCACCGAGGCGAAGGCGAAGGAAATCCGCCCGATGGCCGAGCGCATCATCACGCTCGGGCGCCGCGGCGATCTCCACGCCCGCCGCCAGGCGATGAAGTTCGTCTTCGATCCTGGCGTCGTCAAGAAGGTCTTCGATGACCTCGGCCCACGCATGGCCAGCCGCCCCGGCGGCTACCTGCGCATCACCGGCCTCGAACCCCGCAAGGGTGATGGGGCGAAAATGGCCACGATCGAACTCGTCGATTTCGTCGACGCCCCGCCGACTCCGCGCCCCCAGCGCGTGACCGCCGCGCCGAGCGCCCCCGCCCGGCCCACCGCCGGCGCCGCCGCTGCCGCCGCGGTTGCCGCCGAAATCGAAGCCTCGGCTGTTGAAGCTGAGGCCGAGGTCGAAGTCCCCGAAACCGTCGCTGAAGTCGAAGCAGCAGCCGATGCGGTGGTGGAAGAAGCCGCCAGCGAAGCCGCCGCCGAAGACAGCGAAGGCTCTTCGGAGGCATAGCCCTTCGTGTCCGCGACGCGTTTCGCGGCCACGGTCAGTTACGACGGTACGGCGTTCGCAGGGTCCCAGATCCAGCCGAACGTGCGGACCGTCCAGCAAGTGCTGGAAACCGCGGCAGGGGTGCTCTTCGGATCCCCCACCCGCGTTGAGTTGGCGGGACGCACGGATTCGGGCGTCCATGCCATCGGCCAGGTAGCCGCCTTCAGTGCCGAGACCCGGCACGCGGCGGAAACCGTCAGGAAGGCGCTCAACGCCAACCTGCCGGAAGATGTATCGGTCCGCGCAGTGCGCGCAGTGCCAGCCGGGTTTGACCCGCGGCGCTGGGCGCGCAAACGCTGGTACCGTTACACCATCGCCAATGGCGAAGCGCGCGAACCGCTCACGCGCCGCGGCGCCTGGTTCGTCGAGGGTAACCTCGATGTCCGGGCAATGCAGGCCGCGGCGCAAGCGCTGGCCGGGAAGAAGGACTTCAGTGCCTTCTCCGGGCCGCTCGAACCGGAACGCACCCCGGTGCGCACCGTGTTCACCGCGGGATGGCGCTGCGAAGGCAGCACCCTCCTGTTCGATATCGAGGCAGACGCGTTCCTGCCCCAGATGGTCCGCCGGATCACCGGCAGCCTCATCCGGGTCGGGCGCGGCGCCGAAACAGTGGAGGAAATCGTCCGCCTGCTCCAACAGGCAGAGCCAGGTTCGATGGCGTACGTCGCCCCGGCCCATGGCCTCTGTCTCCAGCGCGTGTGGTACGACGAGGGATATACGGTATGAACACGACAGTGCGAATGAAACAGTCCGAGGTCTACAAGGACTGGCATGTGATCGATGCGGCTGGCCGGCCGCTCGGGCGCGTTGCCACTGAGGTGGCCTCGCTCCTGAAGGGCAAACACAAGCCGACCTACGAACCCCACCTCGATGACGGCGACTTCGTCATCGTCGTGAATGCCTCGCAGGTTCGTGTCACCGGCAACAAGGCCAACCAGAAGACGTACTACCGCCATTCCGGATATCCCGGGGGACTCAAGTCACGCTCCTACACCCAGCAGTTCGAGAAGTTCCCGGAACGCGTTCTCGAACAGGCCATCTGGGGCATGCTCCCCAAGGGCCCGCTCGGGAAGCAGATGTTCAAGCACCTGAAGGTCTACAAGGGACTGAACCACCCGCACCAGTCGCAGCTGGCCGGCACGGTGAAGGCGCAAGAAGCGCGCACCGTAGCGCAGTCGGAACTCGCGACCGTGGTCCCGAAAGTGAAGCGCCTCCGACCGCTCTCGGTCCCGCAGGAACAGCACCTGGCTGCTGCCGCGGCCCCGAAGCCCAGCCCGGCCGCCAGTGCCGCCCGGGCGGCGAAGGCCCGCGTGCGCGGCGCGACCGCCGCTGCCCCGGCCATCGAAGAAGCGGCCCCCGTCGCCGCCGTTGCTGCCGCTGAAGTAATCGAGGCGCCGAAGCGAGCCTCCCGTCGAAAGACGGAAGTGGAAGCCGTCGCCACCGAAGCTGTCGAAGCCCCGAAGCGGGCTCCGCGCCGCAAGGCCGTCGAAGCCACCGCCGAGACGCCAACCGAAGAAACCCCAAAGCCGGCCCGTCGCCGCGCCGCGGCAAAGTCCGAAGGGACTGAGGAGTAACCAATGGCTGACCAGTACTTCTATGGCACCGGCCGCCGCAAGACCGCCGTCGCGCGCGTCCGCCTCTACCCCGGCAACGGTGCGGTCGTCGTCAATGGCAAGCCGCTCGAAGAAGTGTTCTCGCGCGATTCCCACCGCGCCGAGGTCCTCTCCCCACTCACCCGCCTGGGCCGGGAAGGTCGCTTCAGCGCCCAGGTGAAATGCGATGGTGGCGGCATCTCCGGTTGGGCAGGCGCCATCCAGATGGGTATCGCCCGGGCGCTCGTCGCCAGCGACCCCAACGTCAAGCCCGCGCTCAAGCGCCCCGAGAACCTGCTCACTCGCGACTCCCGCATGAAGGAGCGCAAGAAGGCCGGACTCAAGCGGGCCCGCAAGGCGCCGCAGTTCACCAAGCGCTAAGGCCCCAGCCCTTAGCTGTCAGGCACAATGCGAAAGCCCCTCCACGTGGAGGGGCTTCGTGTTCTCCGGTTCGTTGTCGTTGCCACGCATTGCCCTTCGTGCGGCGTCACGCACGCGCGGAAGCGGCTTCGGCCGGTTCGGAGCCGCTCCCTGCCCCCCGGAATGGGTACTTCATCTGTCCGAAGAAGCCGGTTGGGATGGCTTCGCCGGCCACGCCGAATTGCATAGGCTGGACGCCCTTCGGCAGGTACAGGGTGCCGTGAAGCCGATCGATCCACGGGAATAGCCCGGCGTAGTTCTTGTTCAGACCCTGCACTTCGCTCGTATGGTGCCAGCGGTGGTATGTCGGGCTGGCGATCACCTGCCGCAGCGGCCCGAAGGTCCATGAAACATTCGCATGCAGCATCACCCCGTACAGCGTCAGCACCGGCACATATGCCGCGAACGCCACAGGGCTGAACCCCAGGAAGAGCAGCGGCAACGCGACCACAACGTTGCTGGCGATGTCGTTGATGGGGTGGACACGGACGGAGGAGAGCCAGTCGAGGTCCGTCGAGGAATGATGGATCGAGTGGAACTTCCAGAGCGTGCCTACTGTATGGAAGGCGCGATGCTGCCAGTAACCCAGGAAGTCGCCCAGCAACAGGATCCCCCCGACCTGGGCGACCAGCGGCAGTCCCGTCACCCATGTCTCGCGCGGGCTAACTCCGCGAAGTTCGTCCGTGGGGATGGGCGACATCACAAGCGCCCCGAGCGACATGATCGCGACAAAGACCACGACTCCCGAAAGCAGCTTCCCAAGGGTTGGCTGCCAGGCAAACCAGGCGAGGTCCGTCCGCCATCCCCGCCGGAGGCGCCGTTGCCCACGGATGGACGGCCAGAACCGTTCGACAATACCGAACCCGACGCCCAGCAACAGCAACCCCACGATCGGGCCTATCAATAGTTGCATTTGGAGCACTCCTCCCGCCCGCAACGTCGCTTCGTTCGCGGACTCCGGCTCATCGTCTCGCCCGGAGTTCACGAAACTGTCACAGCTGCCATTGCGTTTCAGTGGCGCAGCCACCGACCATTCGAGTGTGCAAACAATCCTGGTCGTAGAAGACGAACGCGACTTGAACGACCTGCTCGTTGAACAGCTCGGCCGGGCAGGCTATGCGACGCGCCAGGCTTTCGACGGACGGACGGCCGTTGAAGAGGTCCGCGCCGGCGGTGTCGACCTCATCCTGCTCGATTGGATGCTCCCGGTGCTGGACGGTGTTTCGGCGCTCCGGGAGATTCGCGCGTTCAGCCTCGCGCCGGTGCTCATGCTCACGGCGCGCGGCCAGGACATCGACATCGTGAACGGCCTCGAGGCCGGGGCCGATGACTATCTCTCCAAGCCAACCCACGTCCGCGTGCTCCGCGCCCGAGTTGCGGCGCTACTGCGGCGCGCGGGGACGCCCCGCCTTCCGGTCGCGGAGCCGGCGTCACCCGAGGTCCTGCACCATGGCGGCTTCGTCGTCCACCGTGCGGACCGCACCGTGGACTTCCGCGGCGCAACCCTCGAACTCACACCGACCGAATTCGACCTCGTCGAGCTGCTCTGTTCGAATCCCGGTCGAGCCTTCAGCCGCGAATACCTGCTCGAACGCATCTGGGACGAAAGCGAGGCAGTCGGTCCCCGGACGGTCGACACGCACGTCCAGCGTCTTCGAAAGAAGCTGGGCGATGGCGATTCCACCATTCAGACCGTCTGGGGCATGGGCTACCGCGTGAAGGCCGGCTGATGCTCGGGTGGATTGGCCGTCGCTTGCGTTCGATGCGCTACCTCCTGGTCTGGCCGGCCGTGACCGCCTACAGGAAGCGGGCCAGGCGAAGCCTCCGCTGGCGGTTGGCCGGTTACAACCTCGCCACCCTCGTCGCGGGGCTGGCGACCGCCCTTATCCTCGTTGGCGCGCTCGCCGCCGCCGGGGCTTCGGCCAGGCGGTACGCGGAAGAGGAGCCCGCGGACGACGCCAGGGTGGTCGCCGCGTTCCTCGTCAGTACCGGCCTCATCAATCCCGGCGACCGAACCGGCACGGAAGACCTCGGGCCGGTCCTCGCCGCGCTCGCCTCCGGCCAGGTACCGCTCTACCGCGGCCCGGATCGTGACCAGTTCGATGTTCGGCCGAAGCAGTTCCTCCAGGGTGTCAGCGGCATCGCCATCATCTCCCCGGACTCGGAGGTGCCGGAAGTTGTTGCGGGAGAGTTCTCCGGCGCTCCGGCAGCGCTCGAAGCAGTGGTCGCAGAGGCTCGTGAAGGGCGCACGGGTCTGCGCGGGAACTCCCGTCTCGATGGGGGCTCCGGCGTGGGAGCCTACCCGGTCGTCGATTCCGCCGGGACCGTCAGAGCCGTTGTCATCGTCGAGAAGTCCGATATCCAGGCGCCACAGGGCGCTCGTGCCATCGTTCGAGCCGAGGTCCGGCCCGTGGTCATGAGCGTCTGGGTGGGCAGCGTTGTCGCGGCATTTCCTGGCCTTGCCGTCGCCGTCTTGCTGGCGGTGGCCGCCGCGCGTTCCGTCGGCGGCCGCATCCGGGATGTGGCCGGCGCCGCCGAATCGCTCGCAGGCGGCTCGCTGGCGTCGCGCGTGCCGGTCCGCGGCGAGGACGAAGTTGCCTCCCTCGCCGGGAGCTTCAACCTCATGGCTGAACGGCTGCAAGAAACCATGGCTTCCGTCGAGGCTGAACGTGCCCGCGCCGTCGCCCTCCTCGATGCGAACCGCCAGCTTGTCGCCAACGTTTCTCACGAGCTGCGGACACCCGTCGCGCTCATCCGCGGCCAGGTCGAAGCCCTCGAAGACGAGTCTCCCGCCAATCCGCGCGTGGAAATGGCACTTCGTGAGACTGCGCGGCTTGAGTCTCTCGTCTCCGACCTGTTCCAATTGGCGAGCGCCGAAGCCGGTGCTCTCAGGTTCGATATCGCGCCTGTGGACCTGGCCGTGGTCGTCCGTGAGAGCATCGCGCCCCTGGTGGAACTCGCCCGCCGCGATGCCCGGGTCGCTGTCGCTCTCGAAGCGCCCCAGGCCGTGCTGGCGTTGGCCGACTCGGGACGGCTGGCCCGCGTCATCCAGAACCTCGTCCGCAACGCCATCCGCCACGTCCCCGAAGGAGGCATGGTGCGGGTCGTCGTGGGCGCTTCCGGCACGATGGGAACCATTTCGGTGAGCGACACCGGCGCTGGCATCGCCCTGGAGGACATGCCCCACGTCTTCGAGCGCTTCTACCGGGGCGAAGCGTCTCGCAACCGGGACAGCGGTGGCGCCGGGCTCGGACTCGCCATGGCGAAGGAGTTCGTCGAGGGGATGGGTGGCGCCATCAGGGTCTCCAGTCCTCCGGGTGAGGGCGCGACTTTCACCGTCTCCCTGCCGCTCGCCGCCGCCGATTCACCTGCTCGTCACGCGCCGGCTACCGACTGACCGCCCCCCGGCTCGCCCTCGCCATCCGATCCTCACAGCGGTGGATGCTCGATGAACAAGGGCCTCTTCGTGCTCGTTGCAGGCGTCGTTGGCGCTGGCGTCCTCGCCTATACCAGTTCGGGGGGCAGTGCCGCGCGTCCGGAAGGCACTGAGTCGCCCACGGTCGCTGCGACGAAAGAGGTGGCCCACTCCGGCAAGACGAAGACCACCACCCCTTCCCCCGTCGCGAGCCAGTCGCCTTCTGCCAGTCCGAAGCCTTCTGCCACGCCCGCGCCGCCCAGGCTCACGCTATCGCAGGTCGCTGCCTTACCCCGCCCCGCCGGCTCCACGTCCGGGGGCAGCACGAGTGCCGGCAGTGGAGGGCGGTCCGCCGCGACCGAACCGCCCGCGTCGACCACGGAGCCAACCTCCTCACCGGCTGCCCCGGCGACTCCCTTGCAGGGCACGCCCCCTTCCGAGCCATCTGCCACACCCACCCCGCTGCCAGCTACGCCCGTGCCCCAGCCGACCGCGACGGTGAATCCCAACCCCTGGCCCATCGCGACGCCGCCCACACTGCCGCCCTATCCCGATGCCGGCCTCGCCCCTCACCCTCCGAGCGAGTAAATCCTCGCGCTCCATGCGCGCTCCATGCGCGCTCCGCCGTCCCGTCCGGATTTCGTTTGCGGCCGCGCCTGGCGAACACGGCACGCCACTGGCTCCTGTGCTATCGTCGCAACTTCACTGAAGGAGCGTTCACTGTGGCTGCCGAGTACAAGAAACCGAACCTGCCGGTCCGGGTCATGAACGCCTCGATTGGAGTCGTCATCCGGCTCGGCCTGAGCCCCCAGGGCGGTCAGCTGCTCACCGTCCGCGGCCGCAAGTCCGGCAAGGACATGTCGACACCCGTCAACCCGATGGCATTCGAGGGCGTCGAGTACCTTGTTGCCCCACGCGGAGACACGCACTGGACGCGCAACCTTCGCGCCGCGGGCGAAGCACAGCTGCGGCTTGGGCGGAAGAAGCGCCGCATCCGCATAGTCCACGAACTCGCGGATGCCGAGAAACCGCCGGTACTCCTCGCCTACCTCGAGCGTTGGGCCAGCGTCACGAAGAGCCACTTCGGCATTCCGTGGCCCAATCCCGGTGAGGCCGACATTACTCGCGTCTGCGCGCGCACGCCGATGTTCCGGATCGAAGACCTGGGCTAATCCCCGGGCACAACTTCCCACTCTTCGCCGTACCACATCGGCGAGTTCGGCAAGTCGATGAAGTTGCGCTCGTCTTCGAGCAGTTCGGCGGCGGCGGCCCGGGAGGCCTCGCTGCCGGCCCGGGGATCGGCCCGGTTGAACCAGAGCTCGGCGATGCCGTCGAACGGCTCCGGAGCGCCTCCGTTCCTCGCTTGCATGCGGGCATGCAGCTCACGGTCTTGGAGCGTTCGCACCTGGACATACCGCTTGATCCCGAGGAGCTCGGCGCGTTCCCGCACCAGCGGCGCATGCACCGTCCGCCAGTACTGGGAGAACTCGTCCCAGCTCAATCCAGGTTTTCGGCGAAGGCAAAACGTCAGCTTCGTCAGCATAGAGAAGGGCCTCCTGGGCTACGTGTGCAGGCGCGCGCCGGGGTTCCGGTAGGGCACGAACTCGGTGAGGACGCCGTGGACACCCTGCGGGTAAAAGAACGCCGCGCCGGCTCGCGGGCCGAGGTCCACCCGCCGGAGGCCCTGGTCGGTCAGCCGAGCCGCCTCTTCTTCCACGTCGTCGACCGCGTAGCCGATGTGGTGCAGTCCAGGGCCCCGCTTGGCCAGGAACTTCGCCGCGCCACTCGTCGCGTCTTGCGGCACGATGATCTCGATCACCGTGTCGCCTTCACCCACTTGCAGGAAGTAGTTCATCGTCCGTTCGGGCTTGAAGTATGAGCCGGTCTCACCCGCTCCCTTCCAATCGGCGATCGGGAAACCCAGCTTTTCCAGCAGGACTGCCCGAGCTTCTTCCCACGATGGCGAAACTAGCCCGATGTGATCGATTCGGCGAATCATTCGCAGCGCCTCCAAGGTCTCCGCGGAAGCGTAGTCAAGCGCGGCCTTCGCGTCGACCGGGTTCCCAACTCGCCCGGAACCCGCTAGATTCGCGCTCCAACCGAGGAGGATCGCCATGTCCCAGCTGCCCGCCCGCGCTCACGTGATTTGCGGTGGATTCCCGCCCGGCCAGCCGGCCGGCCACGACCACGATTATGCCCGGCTGCGCTTGCTCGAACTGCTGGCTGACCAGGAGATCCACGCCTCGACCGCGAACGACTTCGTTGATATCGAACGCTGGCTGCCGATCAGCCGGCTGCTCATCACCTACGTGGCCGGGCCATACCCCGGACCGGACCAGGATCGAGCCATCCGCGCCTGGATCAATGCCGGTGGTCACTGGCTCGGCCTCCACGGGACCACCGGTGGTCGTGCCGTCCGGCTCGATAGCCCGAACGACCGTCGCCGGGCGATGGCCCGCCTCGAACACCACGAAACCCTTGGCGGCTTCTTCCTCAACCACCCGCCCGTTCGCAGGTTCCAGGTGAAGGTCCACAGTTCGGACGACCGCCTCACCGAGGGCCTTCCAGAGACCTTCGAGACGATCGACGAACCGTACATGGTCGAATGCAGCGACCCGAAGGCCCGCGTCCTCCTCACCGCCGAACTCGGTCCCGACAACTCCCCGCGTGGCTTCGGCTTTCAGTACGAGAAGGACACAGCCCTCCTCCCCGACGGCAAGACCCGCGTCATGGGCTACACGCGCGATGTCGGCGAAGGCGGTGTTACCTACGTCGCGCTCGGCCACTGCCACACACCCTCCACCAATAGTCAGCCCTTCGTCGATACGAGCGTGGACCCAGAAGGCAAGACCCCGCCTGTCGTCCGCACCACGTGGGAAACGGCGGCCTACACCCGGCTCCTCCGCAACAGCATGGTCTGGGGAATGGGCTAGGCGGCAGGGAGGCCTTTACATCCCGCCGGCACCCTGCATCTCGGCCACACGTTGGGAAAACAGCTTGCCCGTCGTCAGTCCACCTTCCACCGGAATGCAGATTCCCGTGACGAAACTGGAGGCCTCGCTCGCTAGCCAGAGCGCCGCGTTCGCAACGTCGTTCGCGTCGCCGGAACGCGGGATCGGCTGTGCCGTGGCGAATCCTGCGCGCAGCATCGGGATGAGCGCCTCCGCCGCTTCCTGGGTCATCCCACCGGCTCGCCCAAAGATCGCGGTCGGGATGGCCCCTGGCGCGATCGCATTCACGCGAATGTTGGACTCGCCTACTTCGTTCGCGATCACACGGGTGAGATGAATCACGGCCGCTTTCGATGCCGAGTACATGCTGCCCCCGTAACCCACGCCAAGCCCGGCGATGCTCGCCGTGTTGATGATGACGCCCGATCCCTGGCGCTTCATGACCGGCACCGCATGTTTCATCCCGAAGACCACGCTGCCGAGCAGGATGTCGGTGACCTCGCGGAACATCTGCGGCGTGAGGTCCTCGATCAGCCCTTCCGCGTGGCCGCGGCCGGCGTTGTTGAACATCACGTCGAGCCGCCCGAACTTCTCGACCGCGTGGCCCACCGCTCCCTCGATATCGTCTTCGTTCGTCACATCGGTGTGCCGGTAGCTCGCGGATGGGCCGAGTTCCTCAACCATTCTCGCTCCCCGCTCGTCCTGGATGTCCGCGAGAACGACCTTCGCCCCTTCGGCCACGAAGAGCCGTGCCGTGGCGGCGCCGATGCCGCTTGCGGCGCCGGTGATCACCGCCACCTTTCCCTCGATTTGCCCAGCCATAGTTCTCCTCCGGGTAGTTGTGATCCCAAAGCCGCCCTCCGGCGGCCGACGTCATGTGGTCTTGCGCGCCGCCTGCAGGAAGAAGTCCGTCATCTCCCGCGTGTACTTTTCGATGTCGAGCTCGGGGTTGGCGCTCAACTGCTGGCCGAAAGCATCGATGGCACTGCGGAGGATCACAGCCACGATGCGTGAGTCGAACTGCCGGAACTCCCCCGCTTGCTGGCCCCAGTCGAATATCGCCGCAGTCCCCTGGATCAGCGGTTCGGCATCGTCGATCTGGTAGACCGGAAGGCCGTCAGCCCCCCGGAAGTTCGCGACGATGTCGCCGATCGCTCGCGTCTCGCCCCGGTGCTCGGCGATGTACGCCAGGTTGCTGGTGATATACCGCTGGAGCAGTTCCGTGGCGCTCGGGGCACCCTCCAGGCGGCGCATCATCTCCACATGCCCCGCTACGTAGAAGGTATCGACGACCGCGCGGACGAGTTCGTCTTTCGTTGCGTAGTAGTAGCCGATGACGCTCTTGCTGACGCCCGCACGCTTGGCGATTTGCGCCAGCGAGGCGTTGATATATCCCAACTCCGCGATCGTCTCCGTCGCTGCCGCCACGATCTGCGTCCTGCGCGCGGCCTCGATGAACGTCGGCTGTTCTCGGACGACCGTACTGGTTTTCGTACGCACGGACAAAAAGTAGTCCAGGCGTCCAATTTTTGCAACCGGCCGCTTCCCGGCGCGAGTCGCCACCCCTGACCCGCGCTGCCAAGGGGTGACTTCTCCGCGCCGGGACGGCCGCGGCCGGGGCCTACCCGGCCTTCGACTCCGGCGCGCCTCCGCTCGCATTCTGGGCGAGGAGCTGCGCCATGAAGGCAGCGAACACGTTGGACGACGAGCCGTCGCCTCCGCCCGAGACGAGGCCATCGGGTGTGATCTTCAGGCCGGCGGCGGCGATCGCCTTCGCTACCTCGATACCGGCCAGGTTGCCCTGGCCCACTGCCGCAACCTGTTTGTCGTATGCCTCCGCCGTGGCCGCGCCGACTGCCAGGATGCGCTGGCCTTCTGCTGCGCCGGTCAGCTCAACGGCCCGGGCACGACCCTCTGCTTCAATGATCGTCTTCTGGCGCGTCTGCTCCGCCACCTGGACGCCGATCTGCGCGCTGACGAGGTTGATCTGCTGGTCCGCCTGCGCACGTGTGTTCTCTGTGCCGATGCGCTCCTTCTCGGCCTTCTGCTGCTCGATAAACATCTCCTGCTGCTGGGCCGCGATCACTCGCCGCGTGTGAATGCTCATCAGTTCCTGGGGCAGCACGATCTGCGAGATCAGCACCGAGACGCACTCAACGTGGTACTTCTCGAGTTCGTCACGGGCCCGCTCCTCGGCCTTCGCCTGCTCCTCCGCGCGGTCCTGCATGAAGTTCATCGCGGCCGAGGATGAGGCCTGGTTGCGGAACGATGAGTCGATCATCGGATGGATGACGTGGTCGATGAGGTTCTCGATGGAACCGATCTTGGCCACCATGAGGGGTGCCTGGTCCGGCCGTACGCGGATGACAACCTTCACCGAGACGCTCATCTCAAACCCGTCGCGGCTGATGACTGACAGCGGGTTGAAGAGCTGCGCGCGGCTGATCGTCCCGGCGGCGGTTGGCGCAGCTTCTGATTCGAGGCCGGCTTCCACTGCCCAGTCGATCGTCAGGTTGGTCGTCGGGACGATGTAAGCAATGTATGCCCAGCGGTTCAGGTAGTAGACGCCCGGCCCAGCGACTTCTCGCTGAATCCCGCGGTAGCCGGCCGGTACCACATAGCGTTCTTCGCCCGTCGTGAGCCGCTCGTCCGGCGTCATCCGTTCAGGCTCCGCGCCTACGTTCGAGACGAGCACCGCCACCTCACCCCGTTCGACGACAGCGACTTTGTCCAGCGTCACCTCGAACATCAGCGGATTGACGTAGTACGTGCCAGGCTTCAGCAGGTCGAACTGCGGACCGCGCTGCCCGCCGCTCTCGAGGAACGCCGAGGCGTCCTGGAAGTCGTTGTGCCCGGTCACGCTCCGGGCAACCAGTTCGGTCTCCGGGAGCGGGTTGCCATCGCGCGCCGTCACGAGGCCCACCTGGTTTGCCTTTACGATTGCCGCCGGCTCAACAGTCACAGCGAACAAGTCGGAGTTGATGCGGTACTGTCCGGGGAGGATCACCTCGATCTGGGGGCCGCGCTGTCCGCCGTTCTCGAGGAAAGCTTCGCCGTTCTGAAACGCCGTGTGCCCGGCAGTCTTCCGCGCCAGGAGCCGCGCGGCCGCCATCGGTTCGCCGTCGTGCGCGATGACGACACCCACCGTCCCCGCCGGCACGCGGATCGCCGCGACGAGCCGCACGCGGAAGAGATAAGTGTTCAGCCGGTACTTGCCCGGCGGCAGGATATCGATCTGGGGGCCTTTCTGGCCGCCATTCCGGAGGAACGCCTCGCCGTCCTGGTAGGTGTCGTGGCCCTCGACGTGGCGCGCGAAGATCCGGCCCGGGTCCAGCGGCCGGCCATCGATCGCTTCGAGAATGGCCACTTCTTCGTCAGAGACGAGGATCATGCGGTCCTTCCGCACCGTGTACAGAAACGGGAAGAGGAGGTGGAGGCCCGGCGGTAGTACCCGCGCCTGGATGCCGATCTCGCCGCGCATCGCGATGACTCGACCTTCCGGAAGGTTATTGCCGAAGAAGCGGCGCTCGATGAGTCCGACCTCGTCGCCCCCCACGTTGACGAGCATCCGCCCGGCAACCACCAGGAACAGGAACACGGCGAGGCTCGCCGCCAGCACGATGAACAACACGAGTAACACGGGATTGTCGCTCTTTCTGCGGGCCATCCTTGCGGCCCATTCGCTAAGCCCGGCCGGGCACCCCTGGCAGCTATCTTTGTGCCCAACAGCCGATCAACCGTTTACGCTACGCCACGGATCCCGGCGATGGTAGCCCGATCGATCCATCCCGGAGCCAATAGCTATAGCTCTGTGCTATACATGCATAAGAATTTGTGAGCCGATGACCCGCCCCGAATTCGCCATCGCCTCCTCACCGACACTGGCCGGACCCGTTCCCGCAACGAGGATGCACTCCTCGTCCGATCGTTCGGAAAGTGGACGCTGCTTTGCGTCGCGGATGGGCTTGGCGGCCACGAACGGGGCGATTGGGCGAGCGCCCGGGCCACCGAAGTGTTCGCCGAGCGATTGGAAGAGGCGCTTACCCACATGTCGCCCGAGGCCGCCTTGCGCTCCGCCTGCGCGGACGCGAACGGGTCCGTCTACCGCGAGGCGATGCCGCAGGCCGGGGGCCAACACAGCGCTACAACGCTTGTTGCTGCCCTCGTCTCCGGCCACGAGGTCTGGTGGCTGAATGTAGGCGACAGCCGCCTCTATCTCCACTCCACGGGCACCCTTCGCCAGGTGAGTGAAGACCACTCCTGGGTGGCCGAACGCGTACGCGAAGGGGCGCTGCCGGCGATGGCTTTGCGCACGCACCCGCGCCGGAACATCGTCTCGCGGACTGTCGGGTTCGAACCTGCTGTAGAACCGGATACCGGCTCACTCCGCGTCGGCATCGGCGATACGCTGCTGCTCTGTTCAGACGGCCTCTTTGGGCCGTTGACCGAGCAAGAGATCGCGGACGCACTGTCCGGTAACGATCTCGCAGGCGTGGCGGCCAGCCTGGTTGACCTCGCGAACCATGCCGGCGGGCCCGACAACATCACGGTCGTCCTCGGCCGCCCGCAGCCTTAAGTCGCCGCGCCTTCCGATTCACGGATGCCGAGGTCCATTGGAGCGCCGGGCTGTCGCCGGAATATGTGCACCTTCGTTTGCCAGCGCCCGTTCTGGAAACGGATCAACCGTTGCACCGGCTCGCGCTGCTTTGGGGTGACTCGCCAGAGCGCCTCGGCGATCTCCCGGTCGTAGTTCCAGCGTGTCTCAGCGACTTCGAAGCCGAGCGCGCCATAGGCGCGATGTGCGTGCTCATTGAAAGCGTTCGCCGTCAGGGCGAAGCTGGGACGCGGATGCTCGACTTCGAGCCAGCGCATCAGTACGGCGAGCATCCGCCGGCAGACCGCGCGCCCCTCGTGCTCCGGTGGCACATGGACGGCCCAGATGTAGCTCCCGGTCGGGTCGCGCAGGTTTACCGAAACGCGGCCGACAGCCACGCCGTCCTCGACCGCAACGAAGTGCCTGTGGGGTCCTTCCTCGCGGCAGCTCTCGACCGTGAGGGCGCGTTTTACCGGGTCCTTCAGGTGCAGCAGGTCGAAGGCATGGTAGGGGAAACCGCGGACGCCCCAGTTCCCCATCTGTTCGGCCAGGTCTTCGTCCCACGGGCGCAGCGCGAGGCCTTCGCCCTCCAGTTGCGGGTACGTCGCCTCCGCCATCGACCCAGTATATGCCGCCGGTGGAAGCGCCCGGTGCGATCTGCGATCCACCCCACGAGTAGCTGTTGGCAGCAGGCTGCTCGTCCGTGAGATGTGAGGTCGCGGCCCGCTGGCAGTCGTCTTCCCGCCGGGATGGCGAAATGCGCCCGCTCACGGCTGGGGCTACGCTTTATCCGTGTTCGAACGGCCTGTCCTTGTGGTCTTCCATGGCGGCACCGGCGCCGGCCCTGCCGAGCAGATGTTGGCTGCCGCCCGCATCGCCGCCGCCCGCAACACTGCCCGTTCCGCGCTCGCCGCTGGATTTGAAGCGGTCATCATTGCCACCGACGACCCCGCCGCCTTCGCTCCCGAGTTCCCCGGCCTGCTCATCGACCTGGACCGTCCGGGGCTCCGCTTCGACTTCGCCTCGCGCCTGCGCGGCATCGTCGGCCGTTACGGCCTCCAGAAGCCCGCGACGATGGGCTCCGGCTCGGTCCCGCTCCTCGGTGTCGACGAATTCCGTCTGGTCGTCGAACAACTCGATGCCCGCGACCCACGGTTCGTCACCAATAACTTCTTCTCCGCCGACCTCACGGCATGGACGCCCGGCGACGCTGTCGACCGCTGCGGAGAATTCGCCCGCGACAACGTCCTTCCCCGGCGCCTCCGCGATGACGCAGGTCTCGCCTCGATCATTCTCCCACGGACCACCGCCACGCAGTTCGACCTCGATACGCCCAGCGACCTGGCGGTGCTGTCCCTGTCCGAAAGTCTCCCGCCCGAACTCGCCGAGGCCGCCCGCCCTGCAGAGGCCGCCGCCCGCCGCTACCGCGCCTTCATGCCCCTCCTCTGCGACCGCACCCGCCAGGTTGTCGTCGCTGGACGCGTCGGCGGAAGCCAGGCCTGGCAGTATCTCGAACGCGAGACCGCCTGCCGCGTGAGGTTATTCGCCGAAGAACGCGGTCTTGCTACTGCGCCTCCCGGCTACCAGGCCCGCAGCCTCCTCGGTTTCCTGATCGAAGAGGTTGGTCCCGAACGCTTCTTCCGCCGGATGGCAGAACTCGGTGACGGCATCGTGATCGATACGCGCGTCATCGAAGCGCACATGGGCATCGAGCCCTCCCGCGAAGACCGCTTCCAGAGCGACCTCCTCGCCTGGGAAGCGATCGAGGAGCCCTTCCTCCGTCGCTTCACACGCGTCGTTGCCGAGGCGCCGGTCCCGGTCTTGCTCGGCGGTCACTCGCTTGTTTCAGGAGGGCTGATGGCCCTGAACGACATCGCCTGGGCCGAAAACGACCGGCGACTGGGAGTCTGACCTCGCGGTTCCCTTGCCGAACGTCTCCGCCGTGGCACAATGCCGCGCGATGGACGCTTACGAACGGATCGACCGGGCTATCGACACCGCCAGCGAAGACCTCCGCAGGCTCAGCCTCGATATCCATTCCCACCCCGAGCTGAATTTCGAAGAGCACCACGCCCACCAGGCGCTCACCGATTTCCTGGACGCCGAGGGCTTCGAAGTCGTGCGGGGTGCCCACACCATGCCCACCGCTTTCAGGGCGGTCGCCGGCTCTGGTGGCCCGAGCGTCGCCCTGCTCTCGGAATACGATGCCCTCCCGGGGATCGGCCACGCCTGCGGCCACAACCTCATTGCCATCGCAGGCGTCGGTGCCGGAGTTGGCCTGCGCGCTGGTCTCGAAGGCCGTCCCGGTACCGTGGTCATCCTCGGCAGCCCCGCCGAAGAGGGTGGCGCCGGCAAGCAGATCCTGATCGAGCAGCACGCATTCGATGGCCTCGATGCGGCCCTCATGGCCCACCCCGCCCCGATGGACAACGCGACCCCGAAAGTCCAGGCGATGCAGCACGTCCGCGTCGAGTATTTCGGCCGGAACGCCCACGCCGCCGCCATGCCATGGATGGGCCTCAACGCGCTGGATGCGCTGGTCCTCGGGTACAACGCGCTCTCCGTACTGCGCCAGCAGATCCTCCCAACTGACCGCATCCATGGCGTGTTCACGCAGGCGGGCGTGAAGCCGAACATCATCCCGGATTACACCGAGGCGCTGTACTACGTCCGCTCGGCGACCATGGCCGAACTCGCGAACCTGAAGGAGCGCGTGAAGGCCTGCCTCGAATCCGCCGCCACAGCCACCGGTTGCCGTGTCGGAATCCACTGGGAAGGCCGGCCCTACACCGACCTTGTTTCGAACGAACCGCTCGCCGAGCGGTATTGCACCCACATGGCTGCCCTCGGCCTGCCCGTCGGCAAGCTCCCCTGGTTCGGAGCCAGCACCGACATGGGCAACGTCAGCTACGTCCTGCCGACGATCCACCCAATGTTCGGCATCCCCTCGGATCCGCTGAATGCGAACCACACGGCGCCGTTCACCGAAGCAGCCGCAACCGAGGAAGCTCACGAGCGCACGATCCGCGTCGCCAAGGCGATGGCCCGCGCCGCTTATGACCTCATTGCTGATCCGGCCATCCTGGCACAGGTCAAAGCCGACTTTGCAGCGCAGGTTTCCGCTCCCGGTGACCCGCTCAAGCGCTGATCCGATCCGGCGACGTCGCAAACAAGCGACGGACTTCGCCTCTGTCTGCGCGCTCGTCGGATGGACGGGGTTGGCTGTGCGAGGACGTCCGCTTTCGCACACGGCGATTTCAGCCCCCCGGCGATTCGGTGTAGGCTGGCGGACACCGTTGTCCACCCGGGGGCGCCGGGGAACCGTTTAGGGGGCATCCAGCGATGAGCGATTCCCACGCGGACGCACAGAAGGCCGATGCATCGGCCACCTCCCACAGTCATGTTGCTGCCCCGGCGGTCGAACTCCCGGGCATGGAGGTACCGCTGCTTTCCGGAAGCCTCCAGCGGACGGTTGCTCGCCTTGCGGGGACAACCGCCTCGTCCCGCGGCCTCACTCCGGCCTCGCTTCGTGGTCTCCAGCGCTTCGCCGGCAACAGCGCCGTGGCGAGGCTTGTTCCCCCGGTTTCAGAGCCGGTAGCCACCGCGATTTCCGCCGAAACCGTGCAGCGAGCGGTGTACAAGGAAGGCGGAAAGAACGCGGTCGCCATCCCGGCGGAAGCCCGCGGAGTCGCCGGTTGGGTGACCAAACCAAGTGTCCAGGCGGGCGGAAGGAATCACATACCGGACATCCAGGGTCGGGGTTTCCCCGGATTCAAGAAGGGTAAGGACGAGTACGCAGGGGGCCGCGTTTTCAACAACGACGCCATGCCCGATGGCGCCCGGCTCCCCCACGTTGCCGGCCAGACCTATCAAGAGTGGGACACGATCCCCTGCCTCGCCGGTCAGGGCCGCGGCGCCGACCGCATCGTTACCAGTAGCGATGGCACCGCGTACTACACCAACGACCACTACAAGAACTTCACCGAGCTCAAGTAGCCCGGACTGCGCTCAATTGGAGTACCCGCCATGGTTTCTGTCGAAATCGACCTCACCCGCGTGAAGGACATGGATTCCTTCCATGCCGAGTTCGCCCGCGTGATGGGTTTCCCCGCCTTCTATGGCTCGAACATGAACGCCTGGGAGGACTGCATGTCGGACCTCTCGAAGCCGGGTGCTGTGGGGATGACCAAGATCGAAGTGCCCCGCGGCGAGGACCTGGTCCTTGTGCTCAAAGGCGCAGCGGGTCTCGGCGAACGCCATCCGGCCGTGTTCGCCTCGCTCCTCAACTCCACCGCTCACGTGAACCGCGGCAAGATGACCATCCCCGGGTCGTCCCGGCTCCTCCTCCTCCCGGTCTGACGCGAGTCATGCCTGGGGAGGTTTCGCGTCGCTGCGCCGTTGCCGAACGACCTCCGCACGATAGTCGGAGAGCCCCAGCCCTCCATGTTGCGGCGGAGGCCCGGCGAATGTCAGAATCCGGCCCCAGCCACACCAACGCGAGGATTCCCCTTGTCCGAAGCTGCCGCACCAGTCCGCACCCTTGACGCGCTCATCGTTGGCGCCGGTTTCGCCGGCCTCTACCAGCTCCTCCGGCTCCGTCGGGCCGGCTTCACCGCCCAGGTCATCGAAGCCGGCGACAACGTAGGCGGCACCTGGTACTGGAACCGCTACCCCGGCGCCCGCTGCGACATCGAAAGCCTCGAATACCAGTACGGCTTCGATGAAGCCCTCCCGCACGAATGGCAGTGGTCAGAGCGCTACGCCACCCAGCCCGAAATCCTTCGGTGCGTCAACTGGGTCGCCGATCGCTTCGACCTCCGCAAGGATGTGCGGTTCGAGACGCGCGTCACTTCCGCCCACTTCAACGAAGCGACGAACCGCTGGCTCGTCACCACCGACAGGGGCGATAGCTACTCCGCCGAGGTTCTGCGTCATGGCCACAGGCTGCCTCTCCGCGGCGCGCGTGCCCGACTTCAAGGGCCTCGATAGCTACAAGGGCGAGTGGTACCACACGGGCGAGTGGCCGCACGAAGGCGTCGACTTCACCGGCAAGACCGTCGGCGTCATCGGCACCGGTTCCTCCGCTATCCAGTCGATACCGCTCATCGCCGCCCAGGCGAAGCACCTGACCGTCTTCCAGCGGACCGCGAACTTCAGCGTCCCCGCGCACAACGGCCCGATCGATGAGGAATACAAGGCGAAAATCCTTCAGGACTACACGGCTTTCCGCCGGGCCGCCCGGGCTTCGCAGGGCGGCGTTGTCCGAGCCCCCGCCGAAAAGTCCGCTCTCGAAGCCACGCCCGAAGAGCGCCAGCGCGAATTCGAGATCCGCTGGGAGATCGGCGGCTTCGCTATCGGTGGCGCCTTCATCGACCTCGCCATCAACGAAGAAGCGAACGCCACCGCGGCCGAATTCGTGCGAAGTAAGATCCGCCAGACGGTCAAGGACCCGGCCACGGCCGAGCTCCTCTGCCCTCGGGACTACCCTTTCGCAACGAAGCGCCTCTGCGTCGATACCGGCTACTTCGAGACCTTCAATCGCGACAATGTCAGCCTGGTCGATGTGAAGAACAACCCCGTGTCCGAAATCACGAAGACCGGCCTCAAGCTGCAGGATGGCACCGCCTACGACTTCGATGCGATCGTCTTCGCCACCGGCTTCGACGCCATGACGGGCGCCCTCTCGAAGATCGACATCCAGGGTCGCGGTGGGCTCAAGCTCAACGAGAAGTGGGAGCATGGCCCGCGCACCTACCTGGGTCTCCAGGCCGCCGGCTTCCCGAACCTCTTCACCATCACCGGGCCTGGCAGCCCCTCCGTGCTGAGCAACATGATCGTCTCTATCGAGCAGCACGTCGACTGGATCACCGATTGCCTTGAGTACCTGCGAGAGCACGAAACGGCCACCATCGAAGCGACAACCAGGGCAGAAGACGAATGGGTCGACCACGTAAACACCGTGGCGAGCTTCACCCTCTACCCGAAGGCGAACTCCTGGTACCTCGGCGCGAACGTGCCGGGCAAGCCCCGCGTCTTCATGCCGTACATCGGCGGCGTTGGGAACTACGCCCAGAAGTGCGACCAGGTGGCGAAGGAGGGCTACGAGGGCTTCGCTCTCGATGCGAAAGAGCCGGTGAGCGCGCGTTAAGCGGCCGGGTAGGGAAATTCGCGAGGTCCGCCGCTAAAGTGGCGGCATGGCATCTCCTTGGACTCGGCGGCAGCGCGGAAGGCCTCCCTATCCCCTGCTGACGCCAGCGGAGGAGCGGGTGCTTGCGCACCTCCGCCGTGGTCTGACGAACGCCGAAATCGCCGTGCGGCTGGGCGTCTCGCTCGATGCGGTGAAGTACCACGTCTCGAACATGCTCGGGAAGCTGGGGCTCCAGAACCGCGAGCAGTTGGCGGCATGGCGCGAGCCAACGCGCCCGCGGCGGATGTGGGCGGGGATACCCGCTGTGGTGAAGATCGGACTGGTTACCGCGGCGGGCGTCGCGGTTGTCGCCGTTGTCCACGCGTTCGCGACACGTACCGAGCCAGAGTCGGAGACGCTCTTCCAGGGCCTCGTGACGGTCGGATTCGATGGGGCGCCCGCGAACGGCCCATCCCGGAACGCTCACCTCTCCACCGACGGGCGCTACCTCGTTTTCGAATCCGATGCGTCCAACCTCGTAAAGGACGATCGAAACGGTGGCACCGATGTATTTCGATTCGACCGGCGGGAAAGGAAGCTCCAGCTTCTTACCGACCTCGCACCGGGCTCAGCCTCGGCGATGTCATCCTCCGGGCCATCGGTTTCGGCGAATGGCGATGTCGTGGCGTTCATCGTGGCGGGAGCCAATCCCTTCTTCGGAGGCATTCGACTTTGGGAGAACGGCACGTCGGGCCTCCGCAACTTCAGCGATGTCCCGACGCTTGTCGCTTCGGTTTCGCCGCGAGGGGACCTCGTTGCGGCCGTACAGCTGGAACAATCGGCCGCACAAACGCTCGCCATCCTGGAGGTGCGCGACGTTCGCTCGGGAGACACGGTTTGGAGGACGCCGCTTGAACCGGCGCTCGATGCCGGAACCCCGGGATTCTCAAGCGACGGGCGTTGGCTGGTCTTTGCGGCGTCATCCGTCCCGGAAGCGAGATGCGAGCCCCTGCTCCGGGAAGTGCTGATTGGCGATTCAGTGAACGCATTGCCGGTCGCAAGGCCCTTCGTCCACGACTTCCTGACCGGGGAAACCTGGTGCCCATCGATCACTCCCACCGATGGCACAGTCATCGTGGATTTCGGCATCGCTGCGGTTTCGGGCGACGCAGCAGCGTTCGCATTCATGAGCGGGGAGACAGTGGCGGGCTCCGGTGGCACACGCATCCTGGGTGCCGGACTGGTCATGGTGTCGTTGGCGACGGGCGAAGTACTGGGCACCCTCGCGTCTGCGGACCTCTCGTTTTGCTGTGGCGGACCACCCGCGATCGCTGGCCGAACATTGGTCTGGGGCCCGTACCGGAAGGCCGGGCTCGACTACTTCGATCCTTTCCCGGATGCCCTTCCCGCTACGGTGGTCACTCCCGGCCGGTTTGCGCCAGGGACCGCGAAATACTTCGGCCCTGCTCTGTCGGGCGACTCACGAAGCCTGGCGTACGGCGTCGAAGGCCACGACATCCAAACCGGCGCGACGCTCGGCGATCTCTACGTGTTTTACCGCTGACCGGCAACGACGGTGGCCCAGGCCGCTGGCCGGATTCCTCGCGCACACTTGCCAGGACACGACACGATTTGTCGCGATCACCCGGTATCCATAACCCGTGGACTCCGTACAGGAACTATCAAGGATCGCCCCACGCGACGATAACGGATGGAGCAGCTATCCTTATTCGTCTACGGTGCCCCCGGGATCGCACCGGGCGGGCACACTCACCCCGCCGTTTGTCCCGCCGGGGCTATCCCTACTTGGAGTCCAGGTCATGAAAGTCGTCTTTTTCGAAGACGTAGAAGGCACCGCGCAGGTTGGCGAAGTGAAGGAAGTCAAGAACGGCTTCGCTCGCAACTTCCTCCTGCCTCGCGGCGTCGCAGGTTCAACCTCGAAGGATAACCTCCAGCGCGCGAATTCCCTCGCCCAGAAGGAAGCCCGCCGCCAGGAGAAACTCGATGGCGAAGCGCGCGGCGTCGCCGGCAAGCTCGATGGTTACACCGTCACCATCGAAGCCCGAGTCGGCGAAACCGGCCACCTTTTCGGCTCCGTCACCAATCGTGATATCGCCGAACAGCTGACCGCCGGGGCCGGCGTCGAAGTCGATTCCAAAATCGTCCTTCTCGCCGAGCCCATCCGCGAAATCGGCCAGAAGCAGGTGACCATCAAGTTCACCCGCAACGTCACCTCCGAAGTGACCGTCGATGTGGTGCCGGACGAAGCATCGAAGCCCGTCGTCGAGAAGTTCCTCGCCGAGAAGAAGGCCCAGGCCGAAGCCGAAGCGAAGATCGCCGCCGAAAAGAAGGCGCTGGCTGAAGCGAAGGCCGCCGAAGAAGCCGCTGCTGCCGAAGAGACCGAAGAAGAGTAACCAGGGAAAGGAGGAGAACAGGGACCGAGGCCATCCGCGCGCCCAGGCGCGCACCCGCGCTTTCCCCGGTTTCCTCCCCACCCTATGACCCTCGCGCCACTCGAACGTCTACCCCCGCACGACATCGAGGCAGAGGAGGCGGTCATCGCCTCCTTGATGGTCGATCCCCAGGCCATGATCGCCGTCCAGGGCATCCTCAAAGCCCAGGACTTCTTCCGCGAGAAGAACGGCTGGGTCTACGACTCCTGCCTCGCGCTCTGGAACCGCGACGAAGTGGTCAACCAGATCACCGTCGCCCACGAGCTTGCTACCCGCGACCGGCTGGAGGATGTCGGCGGCCAGGTCTTCCTCGCAGATATCATCCGCCGCCTGCCGACGTCCCTCGGCGCTGAGTTCTACGCCCGCATCGTCAAGCGCGACAGCACCTACCGCGGCCTGATCCATGCCGCCACCGGCATCCTCCAGATGGCCTACGAGGCCCCCGCCGAGATCGAACAGGTCTTTTCCAAAGCCGAAAACCTGATCCAGCGCATCCGCGGCGGCGAAAGCTTCCGCGACTTCGTCCACATTCGGCAGCTCCTCGATGCCTACCTCGACCAGGACCCGGACGAGATCGAGCGCATCGAACTCTCGGCCATCCGCACCGGCTTCACCGACCTCGATACGCTGCTCACGGGCCTGAAACGCTCTGACCTCGTCATCATCGGCGCCCGCCCGAGCGTCGGAAAGTCGAGCTTCGCCCTCGGTATCGCCCGGAATGCCGCTATCGAGCAGCGCGCCCATGTTGCCTTCTTCTCGCTCGAAATGTCGTCCGAACAGCTCGCAATCCGGCTCCTTTCAGCCGAATCCGGCGTCGATAGCAGCCGCCTCCGGCTGGGGCAGAACACCGAGCTCGAAGAGCGCCGCGTCGTGGCCGCCGCCGGCCGCCTCTCGGAAGCCAACATCTGGTTCGACGACTCGCCGATGCTAACCGCCGCCGAACTGCGCGCGAAGGCCCGCCGGCTGGCCGGCGAAGCGAAACAGCTCGACCTCATTGTCATCGACTACCTCCAGCTCATGCAGGGGGAAAGCCAGACCGGGCGCGAAAACCGTGTCCAGGAGATCAGTTACATCTCTCGCACGCTGAAGGGCCTCGCGCGCGAACTCGATGTCCCGATCGTCGCCCTCGCGCAGCTTTCGCGCGCCATCGAGAACCGCCACCCGCGCACTCCCATGCTCTCTGACCTCCGGGATTCCGGCTCCATCGAACAGGATGCCGACATCGTCATGTTCCTCAGTCGCGAAGAGCTCTACGTCACCCAGGAACAGTGGGCCCAGCAACACCCCGACCTCCCCGAGAGCGCCTACCCGAAGGGCGTCGCCCAGGTGAGTGTCGCCAAGCATCGCAACGGCCCGACGGGCTCCGTCGAGCTCCGCTTCCGCGATCGGTTCGCCAAGTTCGAAGACTGGGTCCTCCGCACCGATGACCTCCCCGAGTAACGCCCTCACCGCCGAGCAGCTCGGTCGCGGGGACCGGAAAGCGGGAACCCGGCGTTGAACGACTTCACGGGCTTTCCCGGTATCGGCAAGGCGACCGCGATTCCGAACCTCTTCTTCTCGGCGGTCTTGCCCCGGCTGGAGTTTCCGGACGCCTTGCTCGCGTTTCTCTGGGTCAGCCGGTTGGCCCAGGCGCAGCGTGGCGAAGCCCGCTGCGCGAGCGCCGCTGTCATCTGGGCCGAACCCGCTGCCCGGGCGAGTTTCGAAGCGTTCGGCGGGGGCAAGGCCGGCCTCGATTCCGGTCTCGCACGGTGCCTGGAGCTGCGTGCGCTCATCGCCATCCGTCTCCGCGGGGCCGGCGTCGATGAAGCCGTCTACTTCCCGAACGACCCGGTTTCCCGCCGTACCGTCACCCGTGTCCGGAGCGGCGAACTCAGCCTGCGCCCCGAAACGACAGTCGTTCCGCTGGAGCTCCCCGAACAGCGCCCGGGCATTTTCCGGCTCTACGAAGAACACATTGGTACGATCACCCCGATGGTCGGCGATCGGCTCGTCGAAGCCGAAGACCTCTATCCCGCGGAGTGGATCGAAGATGCGTTCCGCGAGGCTGCCGAACTGAACGCGCGCAACTGGCGCTACATTGAGAAAATCCTGAGGAACTGGGCCGAGGAGGGCCGTCCAAATGAAACGCCTGGGCGAGATTCTCTCGAAGACCGCAAACGCCGATATCTCGGAGGTGCGCTCAGGCCCGGGAACTGAGACCCCGCCGGAGGTCTCCAGTTGCCCGATCTGCAAGGGCGCCGGTTTCGTCCGCCGGTCGCTCCCTGTCGACCATCCCCGTTTCGGCAAGGCCGAGCCTTGCAGTTGTGTGATGAACGAGGACGAGCACGTCCGCCGCACGCGTCTTGAGCGCATGAGCAATCTCGGTTCGCTCACCCGCTTCACGTTTCAGAGCCTCGTACCGACCGGCCGCACCGGCGAGAGCGGCTGGTTCGAAGAGGCCTACAAGGCAGCCCGCGAGTTTGCAGGGGCGCCGTCCGGCTGGCTCGTGTTCAGCGGAGTCTCGGGTAGCGGGAAGACCCATCTTGCTGCGGCCATCGCGAACGACCGCATCTCCGCCGGCGAGCCGGTCCTCTTCATGGTCGTGCCGGACTTGCTCGACCACCTCCGCGCGAGCTACGAGCCCGATGACGACGACATTGGCTTCGACCAGCTGTTCGATCAGGTTCGCAATACTCCCCTCCTCATCCTCGACGATATCGATACAGGCGCCGGTACCGCCTGGGCCCGCGAGAAGCTACTGCAGGTGGTCAACCACCGCTACAACGCGAGCCTCCCCACCGTCTTCACCACTACCACCCGTCCGCAGCAGTTGGACGAGCGGCTTGCAACCCGCCTCTGCGATGAGGGCCTGTCCCGTGTCATGGTCCTGGATGCGGAAGTGCGCGGCGGCTATGCCCAGGTCGGAGGGATGACACGCGAACGCATCGCCGAACACCAGTTCCGCACCTTCGACCTGCGCGTCGCTGGCCTTCACTCCGAAGAACGCGAATCGCTCGAATCGGCCTTTCGCGCCGCCATGGCCTATGCGGAAGACCCGAAGGGCTGGTTTGTACTCCAGGGCGCCAACGGCTGCGGCAAGACGCACCTCGCCGCGGCCATCGCCAACCGCGTCCTCGCCGATGGCCGCGGCGTCTTCTTCGCAGTCGTCCCGGACCTGCTCGACTACCTGCGCGCGTCGTTCGCACCCGGCAAAGAATCCCCTTACGACGAACTCTTCGACCGTGTGCGCAACGTCGACCTTCTCGTCCTCGACGACCTTGGCGCCCAGGCGACAACACAGTGGGCGCAGGAGAAGCTCTACCAGGTGGTGAACTACCGCCACGTCGCCGGCCTGCCCACGGTCGTGACAACCGACCAATCGCTGGACCGCCTGCAGGAAGCGCATCCCCGCATCGTCGCCCGTATAGCCGATCCCCATGCAGGGACGGTCGTCACGCTGCTCGCCCCGCACTACCGCCTCGGCCGCCAGCCCGACGCTCCCCCGGCCCGGGGAAATTACTCGCGCAGGCGTTGATCCCTACAACGCACGCTGCGCTTAGGATCGGGCCATGACGATGCCGCGGGCCGCCGGCCTGCTCGTTCTCTCGGTCCTGGTTTCCGCCGTCGGGATTATCCTTCTCGTCGCGCGGGTGCAGTCGGGAATCGTCAACTCGGAGATCGATTCCCGCTCTACAGGCGCTGGAGTGGGCGATAACCCCGCCACCCCGCAGGGCTCGATCTACGAGTCCGGCGGAAGCGCCGGAGCCACCATCACTGCCGTCATCCGCGAAGCCACCATGCTCTCCGCGACCGCGATTGCCGAGCTCACGCCCCGTCCTTCGAGGTCCGCCACGACCGTCGTCGGGATGGTTGGGATCGGGCAAACGGTCGAGTTCAACGGTTCACGCTACACCGTCCATCAGGTAGTCGACCCCGAGCCGCCCGGACTTTTCCAGACCGCTGTTGGCAACCGCCGCGTCGCAATCGAGGTCACCCAGGAAGCGATGACAGCGCGCCAGAGCTACTCCTTTGCCTCGTTCAAGCTCCTCGATGCCTCTGGGGTCGAGTACACCTGGGCGATCACCAACAGCACGCCCGGGTTTCAGTCGGGCCAGCTCCAGCCGGGAGAGTCGAGACGCGGGTGGCTCAGCTTTCAGGTGCCGGTTGGCGCCCGTGTAGCAGCGCTCGAAGTGACGATCCCAGGGCAGGCGAAGGCCGTGCCGATCGTCTCGCTGAAGTAGCGATCCCGATCCCGGTCTTGGTTCAAGGCTCGATTGGGTCATTCCACGCCGGGGTGCCGCCTGGTCGCAACCCCAGCGCGCCCTCGTCCGCTGGATCGCCCGGTTCCTCTCTGGCGGGTACGTCACGCCGAGGTTAAGGCGGGAGTGAAGGCTGCGGCACCCGCGAGCCCCAATCCGCCATCACCTGTCAACCGCCGGACATGCGCTCCGGCCGAGAAGGTGGTACCCGATGAAAGCCCTCGCTCTTTTCCTATTCGTCGCCACGCTGGCCGTCGCAGCCGCCGCGTGCGCGCCTACGCCGGGCTCGCTCTCCGAAGCGGGGGCTTCCGCGCCGGGCGCTCTCCCCGCGGAAGTGGTCTGCGACGATGCGCTTTGCCTGGAGCGCACCGTGAGCCTCCTCGATCTCCAGGACCGGCCCATCGACGAAAACGTCTTGAAGCTCTTTTCCGTGGCGGCCGACCCGGTGCGCAACCTGGTCTACGTCTCGGGCATCATGAGCCAGTCGATAGCCATCCTTGATGGCGAGACGGAGGAGTGGGTCAGCACGGTCGACTCCGGCGTGGCAGTCCGCGCCCTCAAGTACCTCTACGTCGACCCCGAAGCGAACGACCTCTACGTGCTCGAGGCGAGCGGTGCTACCTTGCGCAGGATCGACCTCGCCACCGGGGCGATCGAGGGTCCCGTCGCTGTTGGCGGATTCATCGAGGGCCATCAGGCGTTCGTCGATAGCGGGCGCGGGCAGCTCATGTTGGTCACCAAGGACAACGGGCTGCAGGCCTTCGGCGGCGCGACCTTCGGGCTCTTGTACCAGGAAAAGAGTTTGGGCGAGCGCACCGGCGCCATGGCGTACGACCCCACCCGCGACCTGGTCTACATGCTCGACACGCAGTCGACAGGGGCCCAGCGCCAGCTCCACCTGGTAGACCCGGCTACCGGAAAAGTGACGGCCGAGATCACCTACGCTGCGCCGCCGAACGAACGCGCCGCCTGGCTCTCCTTCGATTCGACCACAGGCCGGCTCTTCATCGCGACCCCGCGCACGGTCATCGTGCTCCGCTCCGACGGTAGCCAGCTCTCGACTTTCCGGCTCCCCTCGAGCCACACCGTCGAGGACGTCCTCTTCGACCCTACCTCCGGCAAGATCGTGGCCATGTCGCTCGAACGCCCGGAATCCGGCGAGGTGGCTGGCGTGGGCGGGGTGATGACGGTCTTCGACCCGGCGAACGGCCGCCAGGTCACGTCCGTTTCCTTCGGGCGTAAGCCCCACCAGATGACACTCAACACAGCGACGGGCAAGATCTACATCCCGAACGGCGACGCTTCCGTCGTCTGGAGCGTCGACACGTCCAAGTTCACCGGGGCCACGCCGCTGCGCCTGGGCGACAGCGTCGAACAGGTCGCCTTCGCGGGGAACGGGCAGTCCGTCTTCCTCAGCAGCCGGCTCGGTGGCAGCTACCTGGTGGAGTACCGCCCCGGCGACGGGACGTTCGAGACCTTCGAATCCGGCACATGGCCCATCCCGGTCCAGACGACGGCCGAAGGCGACAGGCTCCTCGTCCTCAACGCGTGGGACAGCACCCTCAGCGTCTACGACGTGAGCCAGGGCCACGCACTGCTTGGCAACGTCGCGCTTGGCCTTCCCGATGGCAGCACTGACCGGCTGCCGGCGATGGCCATCGACTCCAGCCGCTCGCTCGCCTACGTCGCCTATCCAGAATTTCGCAAGGTCGTCGTGGTCGACTTCCGCAGCCTCAGAGTACTGTCGACAATCACCCTTGCGGGATTCAAGACGGGCGACACCGGCGGAGGCCCCGGACAGATCCAGCTCGCCGTCGACGAAGCCGCCAACCATGTGTTCGTCCTCTGGTCGCAAAGCCAGAAACTCGAGGTCTACGACGGCAACGCTAGCTACACGAAGCTCGCTGAGATAGGCAAGACCAGCCTGAACTGGAAGCTGGTGCCGCAGGATGGTGAGTTGCTGTTCTTCGATGCCGGCGCGGCACGCCTCTTTGTCGGTCCAGTCGAGATCGACGCGGCGACCCTGAAGCCGACCGGTCGGACACTCGGCGCCGGGCTCCGAGTCTTCGCTGTCGACACGGAATCCGGCGAGTACTGGGCCAGTGCGACCACGAACAATAGCGGCGTCGTCAGTTACTCGGTCGCCGTGGTCGACCGCCAGACGCTGGCGACGCTCCACAGCGAACCTCTCCCGGGAACGCACGGGCTGGTTCCGGTGTTCGCCCTGGATGTGGCTCACCACCGTCTCTACGTCGGCCACCAGGTCGAGGCCGAGCTCGACATCTTCAGCGTCGGTGCCGCGCGCTAACGCTGGCCCGCTGCGCACGTGACGGTGACGCCTCCTGTCCCGGGGGCGTCACCGTCTGCGGCGAATCGCAGAACCGTGGCCAGGGAGTGGCGCTCGATGCCGCGCGGACGTGCGGATCATCGCGTTGTCCGGGCCCGGCGCGCCACTCCGTGGCCCAGCGAGACCCGGACTGGTTCGGGACAGCCTCGAGGTAGGCGGTGCATCATCGAGGGCACCATCCTCAGGAGTCCCGCCGTGCCTGCTCAGATCGACAAAGCCAGCTCGTTTCAGGCTCTGCACGCTGCCCCAGGATCGTTCGTCATCCCCAATCCGTGGGACGGCGGCTCGGCCCGGATCCTCGAGGCGCTCGGCTACAGGGCCCTCGCAACCTCCAGCGGCGCCAGCGCCGGAACTCTTGGACGCCGCGACGGCAAGATTTCCCGAGACGAAGCTCTCGCTCATTGCGAACTGATCGTGGCGTCGACTGATCTCCCGGTGTCCGCCGACCTCGAGAACGGCTTCGGGTCGACCACTGCCGACGTTGCCGAGACCTACCGGCTGGCTGCGGAGACTGGCCTCGTGGGGGCCTCCATCGAAGATGCGACCGGTGATCCTGGACAGCTGCTCTTCACCATCGAAGAGGCCACCGCTCGCGTCGCGGCGGCCGTGGAGGCAGTCCGTGGGCTGCCGTTCCACTTCACCCTCACCGCCCGTGCCGAAGGGTTCCTGCGCGGTAACACCGACCTCGATGATGCGATTCGCCGCCTCAAAGCCTACGAAGCGGCAGGCGCCGACGTCCTCTTCGCTCCCGGCCTTCCAGACCTCGATGCGGTTCGCGCGGTTTGCAGGTCGGTTTCTCGGCCCGTCAACTTCATGGTCGGCGTGCCGCATCGTTCTTTCACCGTTTCCGACCTCACAGCGGCCGGCGTGAAGCGCATCAGCCTCGCGACCTCGCTCTACCGTGCGGCGATGACGGGGTTGCTTTCGGCCGCCCGCGAAACGCTCGAACACGGCACCTTTGGCTACGTCGAATCGTCGGTCCCCGGCCGTGAACTCGCGGGCTATCTCCAGGACTGAGCCTTACGCGCCCTGCTTCGCCACCCACGCCCGCAAGGCCGCCTCGGTGCTGTCGAACGCGATCGTGTCCCATGGGATCTCGTGAGGGGCGAACCAGCCGATCTCGCTCGTCTCGTGACCGACGGCCGGCTCTCCGACAGCCACAGCCTCGTAGACGATCACCACCACCCCTGGCTCCACTCGTGTGAAGACGCCGATGAGTTCGAGGCCGGTTACTTCGAGTTGCACTTCTTCGAGTGTCTCCCGGATCGCCGCCTGCTCGGCGCTCTCCCCCACGTCCATGTAACCGCCGGGGAACACCCAGAATCCTCGCCGGGGTTCGATGTCACGCCGTCCGAGGAGCACCTTTCCCTCACGCACGGGGATCGTCCCGGCAACGGGGCGCGGATTCAGGTAGTGCACGAACCCGCAGTCCAGGCAGACCATCCGTCTCTTTGTGTCACCCTCGGGGATCGCCGAGGTCAAACGCTGGCCGCAATGCATGCAGTACCGGCTGAATGCGTGAGGGTGGCTCGCCAACCCGGCTAACCCTCCCGCATCGTCGCCGGCGCCTGCTGTAGCCCGAGCGACTCCGGACCTTCGACCCACGCCTCGCCGTTGTCCCAGACTTCCTTCTTCCAGACGGGCACCCGCTTCTTGATCTGGTTCACGAGCCAGTGGCCCGCCTCGAACGATTCGGCGCGGTGACCGGACGCCACCGCCACGAGCAGGCTCGTCTCGCCAATCTCCAGCCTGCCGGTCCGATGAAGGACGGCACAATCTTCCAGGCCGAACTGCGCCTTCGCCTCTTCCGCGATTTCGCGCATCACTCGTTCGGCCATGGCCGGGTAGGCGTCATACTCCAGGTAGCCGACGGACCGGCCCAGGTTGTTGTCGCGAACCACTCCGAGGAACAGGTTCACGGCGCCGCTCGCGGGCGTCTGCACGGCGGCAATCGCTTCGTCCGGCTGAAGTTCCGATTCGGTCACGCGGATGAGCATTGAACTAGCCTCCCGAAACCGGCGGTATCAGGGCGAGCGTCGAGCCCGGCGGTACCGGTTCCCATTCTTTTGCGTACTCCTCGTTCAGCGCGTAGAGCAGCGTGGGCACCGAGCTGGCGAGTTCCGGGAATCTTCCCAGGAGCCGGTCACGCACGCGCTCGACGGTGTCACCCGGCTCGCTCGGCATCGTGAGCTTCCGCGTACCCGCCTTTTCGGCGACCGATGCGAACAGGAGTACGGTGATTTCCATCCCACCATTGTAGACAGCGCGGACGCTTTCCCGCCGCTAAACTCGCGGGCGTGATTCGCCGGGCCGCCAACGCCGCGCTCGATCTCCTCTACCCGCCCCGCTGTGCCGGTTGCGGCAAGTTCGATCTGCCCCTTTGCGCCCATTGCGCGGACCTGCTCTCCGAGGCCGCCGGCCAAGGACGGTGCCCCTTCTGCACCGCTGCCTGGGACGGCGATGGCAATTGCCCTCGTTGCTTTCACCTGCACGAGCTCGAAGGGGTCCGCGCCGCGTTCGAAATGGCGGGCACCGCCCGGAACCTCGTCCACGCGCTGAAGTACCGCTACTACCGCGCCGTCGCCCCGCTCATGGCCGCGGCCCTCCCGCCCCTGGCGGATGACCTCGGCATCGACCGGTTCTATCCGGTCCCACTCCATCGGTCACGGGAGAAGCGCCGTGGTTTCAATCAGTCGGCCTTGCTCCTCACCCTCGCCGGTTGGCAACCTGCCCCGGGACTCCGGCGCGTCCGGAAGACCGAGCGCCAGGTTGGGCAGCGGCTCGGCGAGCGACGCGCGAACGTAGCCGGGGCATTCGAATACGACGGCCCCAGGCTCGACGGGCTCACCGTCGCCCTGGTCGATGATGTCGTCACCACCGGCGCCACCGTCATGGAGTGCGCCCGTTCCCTCCAGGATGCCGGCGCCAGGACCGTTTGGGCCCTCGCCTTCGCCCGCGCCAGCTATTCGCCCCAGACCGACGAACCGATCGACGATTGACTGTCCCTAACGGGCGAGGCGGAAAGTCGTTCATCGCGTCTTTACACCCCTGAAGTCTACAATTGCGACACTCTCTGAGCCCCCGGAGCAACGCTTGGCCGCAGGCGCCCTATCGCTCTCCCCACAGGCCGCGCTCGTCGCCGAGACCCTCGGCCGCGTCCGGGCCGAGGTCCACAAGGTCATCATCGCGCAGGAAGAGCTGATCGATCGGCTCCTTGTCGGGATGCTCTGCCAGGGGCACATCCTGGTAGAGGGCGTTCCGGGCCTCGCCAAGACGCTCACGGTTTCCACACTCGCGAAGGCCCTCGACCTCAAGTTCGTCCGGATCCAATTCACGCCGGACCTGTTGCCCGCCGACCTGATTGGCACCGAGATATTCAACCAGGCCGATGGGCAATTCACCGTGCGGCGCGGTCCCGTCTTCGCCAACCTCGTCCTCGCCGACGAGGTGAACCGTGCTCCGGCGAAGGTCCAGTCCGCTCTCCTCGAGGCGATGCAAGAGCGCCAGGTCTCTATCGGCGGCCAGACGATGCCACTGGATGAGCCCTTCCTAGTGATGGCAACACAGAACCCCATCGAGCAAGAGGGAACTTACCCGCTCCCCGAAGCCCAGCTCGACCGCTTCCTCCTGAAGGTGAAAGTCGATTACCCCACGCGCCAGGAAGAACGCCAGATCCTCGAGATCGGCCTGAACGGCGCCACCCCCGCCGTCAACGTCGCGGCCCACGCGATGGACCTTGCCGCCGCTCGCCGGGCCGTCCAGGAGGTCGCCATGGACGAGGCCCTGAAGGAGTACATCGTCCAGCTGATCTATGCGACTCGCCGACCGGCGGCCTATCGACTTCCCGAATTAACGTCGCTCATCGGTTACGGCGCCTCGCCGCGCGCCAGCATCGCGCTCGCCCAGGCGTCCCGCGCTCACGCCTTTCTCCGCGGCCGCGCCTACACCACTCCTGACGATGTGAAGGCTCTCGCCCACGATGTCCTTCGCCATCGCATCGTCACGACCTACGAAGCCGAAGCGGAAGAACTCTCGACCGATGACATCATCGACCGCGTCCTTGCGGGCGTCGACGTCCCCTAGGAGTCCTCGGATGGCGGTCCGGCCTCGTCTTCAGCGCCCATGTCTCCTTGCCGCGGCAGTGACTTCCCGGCGCTCGCCATGAGACTCCCGTTCGCGCGGAAGAGTCCGCCGTACGATCCGCTTCGCCCCGGCGAACCGCGTCCCGGAAGCATCCCGCCCGAACTCCTCGATCGCATCCGCGCCATCGAAATCAAGGCTCGCCGCCTCGTGAACGATCTCTTCCTCGGCGAGTACCACGCGGTGTTCCGCGGCCGCGGAATCGAATTCGACGAACTTCGGCCGTACCTCCCAGGCGACGACATCCGCTCGATCGACTGGAAGGCCCTTGCCCGCACCGGGACCCCGATGATCCGCCGCTACCGCGAAGACCGCGATCTCACGGTGATGTTCGTAGTCGACGTGAGTGCGTCGCAGCGCGCCGGTTCACATCCACAGACCAAGGCCGACCTTGCCGCAGAGATCTGCGCCGTCCTTGCCCTCGCCGCAATCCGCAACAAGGATCGGGTGGGCCTCCTCCTCTTCGCGAGCAAGCCGGAGCGCTTTGTGCGCCCCTCCGGCGGCGCCACTAGCGAAACCGGTCGGCCCGCTGAAGTCGACACCAGCAGCAAGGAGGTCCGCGAGGCTTATGCCGCGCACGTCGCCGCACTGGATAGGGAGAGGCGCCTTGCCTTCGGCACGGTTGGGATCGATGAGATCGCAGTCGTTGTAGGGACCGATTACGTGCCGGCGCTCCTTCGCTTCTTCAGGCGCCGCACGGTGGGCGCGGCGTGAAGCGCCTCCCGCTCCTGCTGATGGCGGTCGTGGGGTTGGCCGTGCTCCCATCGACCCCTGTGCGCGGTGAAGACTCTGTCCGGCTCTCCCGCACCAACGCCCTCATCGGCGAACACCTGGTCATGGAAATCCGCGTCACCGCGCCCCCAAAGGCAACCGTCGAACTGACGCCAGGAACTCCCTCCTGGGCCGGCGTCGAACTCGTCGGCATCGATGATGTCACCCAGGTCCCCGGCGCCGATGGTGTTGTCTGGTATATCGCGGCTCGCATCGCCCCGTTCGCGCCCGGTACGGTGTCGTTCGCGCCATCCGTCGCCATCGTCGAGGGGTCCGAGGCGGTTACCGTTGAGCTGCCGCCTGTGCAGCTGACGGCCGTGGCAACCCTCCCTGCCGATGCTGAACTCGCCCTTTCGCCGTTGCCTCCACCGGTTGCGATTGCCGGGGCCGAGTCGCCGCTGTTCAAACCGGTCCTCGTTGCGGGCGGCCTGTTTGGCGCAGCGCTGCTCTCGCTCGCCGTCTGGCTGCTGCTGCGTGTCGCCGGCCGCCGCGTTCGAAGGCACGTGCCACTCGTTGCCGTGCCCGAAGCCCCGGCTTCACTCGAAGGCGCCGAACAGGTCCTCGATACCGACCCGGTCGCCGCCTACCGGCTGATGTCGTCGGTCGTGAAGAGCGAACTCGCCCGCCGCTACGGTCTGCGCGCGACAGCCCTCACCTCCAGTGAACTCCGCAGGCGGCTCGAAGCAGAGGGTGACCGCTGGCAAGCGCGCCTCGTCGGCGGCCTCCTCGAAGAATGCGACTCGGTTATCTACGCGGGCTACAGGCCGGCCGCGGAACGCCGCCAGGCCGATCTCACGATGGCCCGCGAGATCGTCGAGGTGGCTGGCTGATGGAACTCGCCGAACCCCTCGCTCTTGCCCTCGCCTTGTTCGCTGTGCCGGTGGCTGTCCTGGCCCGCCGCAAACCCCGCGGCTACACCATCCCTTCCACGGGGGCCGTCGCTTCGTTGCGCCCGACAGTGCGCCTCCGTGCGGCCAGGCTCCTCCCGGCTCTGCGGGTCGCCGCCGTCCTGATGCTCGCTGTTGCGGTCGCCGGTCCACGCCAGGGCGATGCCGACGCCGTCGTCCCGGGCGAGGGAGTCGATATCGCCCTGGCAATCGACATCTCGAGTTCGATGGATGCTCGGAACGCCCCCGGAAGGTCCCGGCTCGATGCCACGAAGGAGGTCGTCAGGGAGTTCATCACTTCTCGCGAGAACGACCGGGTCGGCCTGGTCGTATTCCGCCAGGACGCCCTCGCCCTCTCGCCGCCCAGCCTGGACTACGAGGCCCTCGACCGGATGGTTGTCAACATCGAGAAGGAAGTCATCCCGGATGGCACAGGCATCGGCGTCGCCCTCGCCGGAGCGCTGAACATGCTCCAGGACTCCACTGCGGCCAGCCGGATCGTCATTCTCCTCACCGACGGACAGCAGACTGCCGACTCCATTTCGCCCGAAGAAGCCGCCGAGCTCGCCATATCGCTCAAGATCCGTGTTTACACGATCGGCGTCGTCACCCGGAGCGAGCCCGGTCTCAACGAAGGCATCGCCGAGGAGCTGTTGACTGCCGTCAGCGACCGGACCGGCGCCATCTACTTCGAAGCCGATAGTCCAGAAGCGCTCCAGGATGTCTACGACGAGATCGCTTCCCTGGAACAGAGCCGAGTCGGGCGGGCCTCCTTCGATAGCTTCACCGAATGGGCCCCGTGGTTCTCCATTGCGGCGGCCGCGCTTCTCGCCCTCGAGCTGGCGCTCCGCGGGACCTTCCTCCGGAGGACACCCGCATGAGCAGCGTGAGTTTCGCCAACCCCTGGATTCTCGTTGTCTTGCCGGTCATCCCGCTGGCGCTGGCCGTCTGGTGGCGGGGCACCGCCCGTGCCCGCGAACGAGCCCGGAGCCTTTCGCGCACCGGCAGCGCCCGGCCGCCTTATGCCGCTGCCTGTCTGTTCTCTCTCGCTGCCGTCGCCGCCGTCGCCTCTGCCGCTCAACCGCGCTGGGGGACGCGCGAGAGTGAGGTTCCCCGGACCGGCGCCGACCTCGTGGTTGTCATCGACATCTCCCGCAGCATGGACGCCCGCGATGTCGCCCCGACCAGGCTCGAAGCCGCCAAGGAGACGGTTAACGCCGTCATGGACCGCCTCGGCGGCGACCGCGTGGGGCTCGTCGTCTTTGCCGGTGATTCGCGCGTTCGTTTTCCCCTCACCACGGACTTCGTTGCCGCTCGCCAGGTGGTCGATTCCCTCCAGACAGGTACCGTGCTCGTCCAGGCCGGCACCAGCGCAGCCCTCGGCCTCGAACAGGCCGTCTCCCTGCTCAGCGAAGACGCCGAGGCTGGCCGCGTCATCCTCTTGATCACGGATGGCGACGACCTCGGCGGCGATCCCGCCGCCGCGGCAATTCGCGTCCAGCAGTCCGGCGCCGACCTCCTCGTCGCGGGAGTTGGCACCGCATCCGGCTCGATCGTTCCGGTCGTGGACCCGCGCACCGGCATCGAGGCGCCCAAGCTGGACGTCACGGGAGCGCAAATCGTGACGAAATTGAACGAGCCATTCCTGCGTGCGCTTGCGACCGCCGGTGGTGGGAGGTATGTGGGTTCGGACCTCGCGCTGGTCCCGGGCGCGGTCGATGGCCGCCTCCGTGCGCTCGAACGTTCGCGGATCGAATCCCGCCCGGCGATCCTCCCCGTTGAGCGTTACCAGCTGTTTGCCGGGATTGCCCTTGCCGCGCTCCTCCTCGGCGCACTGGCCGAACGTTTCGCGCGTTTCCCGCTCCGCGCTGGCGTCGCGCTGGCGGCCCTCGCGGTCATCCTCGGCGGCTGTGCGACGGAGAGCTACCGGGCGAACGAAGAAGGACGCAAGGCCATGGAGCGCGGCGACTACGGTCTCGCGGTCGAAAAATTCCTCGAAGTCCAGGTCGCACGCCCGGATGACCCGGCGGTCGCGCTGAACCTCGCCGCCGCCTACGCCGCCGCTGGCCGCGAGACCGAAGCGATCGCCGCCGCTCGGAGGGCGCTGGCCTCCAACAATGCAGCCACGCGCGCCCGCGCTTACAGCTCCATCGGCCACCACCAGTTCGCCCTCGAACGCCTCAACGAGGCATTGGACGCCTTCCGCCGCGCCCTCCTCGATAACCCGGATGACGACGCCGCCCGCCACGACTACGAGGTCGTGCTCCGCCTCCTCTTTCCCGCCATCGAACCCACGCCAACACCACCGCCCCCGTCTCCCGGAACCGGTGGCGAAACGCCGGCGCCCCCGGCGAGCGCCAGCCCGGGGACATCGCCCGGGAGCGGAGGCGGTGTTCCCACCGGTGTGGCTGGCACGCCGTCCCCGGCGGGCTCCGGCTCGGGTGAGGGGACGCCTTCCGCTGGCTCTACTCGCCAGGCTTCGCTTGCCGAACTCGAACGCCAGCTTCGCGACATCGACCAGCAGGTCGCCCGGCTCCTCGAAGCTGCGGGCGAGACACCAACGCCGCAGCAGGCGCTCGAGATCCTCCGCATCCTCGCGGAACGCGCCGAAATCGCCAGCAAGCGTGACTCCCTCACCGGGGGCGGTGGGCCCCGGGACTACTGAAACCGGGAGTGGGCCGCCGATCTACCGTTCGAGGATCCGGTACACTCCACCGCCATGCGCGCTGTCTTCGTCATGATCAAAACCGAACCCGGCCACGCGACTGAGGTGGCCAATCGCGTCGCCGAGGTCGAGTCCTTCTCCGAGTGTTACAGCATCACCGGCCAATACGACCTGCTGGCGAAGCTCTACATTTCGGACGTCGACGGGCTCGGGAGGCTGATCGAACGTGACATCCACGCCATCCCGCACATCCGCGACACGTTCACAATCCTGACTTTCGAAGCATTCGGCGCAGGGTAGGCGCCTCCCGGGACCGCCCTACCGGTAGTTTCCGAACTTGAGTTCGATCCCGTAATCCTGCGCCTTCAGGTCGGTGATCACCTGCTGGAGTTCATCGCGGTTGGGGCTGCTGATTCGCACCGCGTCGCCCTGGACCTGCGCCTGGGCCTTCTTGTATTTCTGGTCTTTCACGAACTTCACGATCTTCTTCGCGATGTCCTGCTCGATCGCCTGGACGAGCGTGACCTCCTGCCGGATCGTTCCCTGCGACGCCTTCTGTGCCGTACCCCGGACGAGGTTCTGCACCGGCACGTTCCGGGCGATGAGCCGCCCCTGGATAACCTGCCACATCGCTTCGAGCTTGTACTCGTCGGCCGCGTGCAGCCCGATCTTCGTCGCGTTATGCTCGTAGTCGATCTCGGCAACCACGTTCTTGAAATCGAAACGGGTTGAGATCTCCTTCCGGGCCTGGTTCACCGCGTTCGCGACCTCCTGGAGGTCGCACCCGGTAGTGATATCGAACGTTTCGTCTTTCGCCATCAGTCAAGGATACGCGCCCCTGATCTCTCGCTGTAGCGGCCTCCGTTCACGATGTCTCGAAAGTCTCCATCTGCTCCCGCTAGACTATCCCCAACTGAGTCCGGCAAAGGCAGGCCACACCCCATGACCGACCTCGAACGTTCAAAGCGGCTGCGGCGGGAATACGACGAAGCCGTCATCCAGGAAGGCAAAGAGCTCGCCGGACCCTTCATGACGGTCTCCGGCCGGCCGATCGACCGCGTCTACGACGCCACCGATATCGCGGATCTCGACTACGAACGGGACATCAACCTCCCCGGCAACTACCCGTACACCCGTGGTGTCCACCGCACCGGCTACCGGGGAAAGCCCTGGACGATCCGCATGTTCAGCGGCTTCGGCTCGGTCGAGGAGACGAACCAGCGCTACAAGGACCTCCTCGCCGCGGGCAACAACGGCCTTAGCGTCGCCTTCGACATGCCAACACTGATGGGCTACGACCACGATGAACCGTGGGCCGCGGGCGAGTTCGGTAGTTGTGGCGTCGCTGTCGACTCGCTCAGCGACATGGAAATCCTGCTCAGCAACCTGCCGCTCGACAAGATCACCACGTCGATGACCATCAACAGCCCGGCCCCGGTCGTCTGGGCGCTCTTTATTGCCGCCGCGGAGAAGCGCGGCATCCCCCGCGCAAAGCTCGCCGGGACCCTCCAGAACGACATCCTGAAGGAATACATCGCCCAGAACGAGTTCATCTACCCGCCGGACCACTCAATGCGCCTGGTGACCGACACGATCGAATTCGCATCAAAGGAAATGCCGCTCTGGAACCCCGTGAGCGTGAGTGGCTACCATATCCGTGAGGCCGGAGCGACTGCCGCACAGGAACTCGCCTTCACCCTCGCCAACGGCATCGAGTACGTGAAGTGGGGGCTGGCGCGAGGCCTGGACATCGATGAGTTCGCCGGGCGCATCAGCTTCTTCTTCAACAGCCACAACGACTTCTTCGAAGAGGTCGCCAAGTTTCGTGCCGCCCGCCGTATCTGGGCGCGCCAGATGCGCGAACAATTCGGCGCTCGCAACCCGCGATCCTGGCTCATGCGGTTTCATACCCAGACGGCGGGTGTCTCACTCTCGGAACAACAGCCCGAAGTCAACCTGGTCCGTGTTGCCATCCAGGCGCTTGCTGCCGTCATGGGCGGCACCCAATCGCTCCACACCGACGCCATGGACGAAGCCATCGCCCTCCCCAGCGAGAAAGCCGCCCGTCTCGCCGTCCGCACACAGCAGGTCATCCTTCACGAAAGCGGCGTGATCAACACCGTCGATCCCCTCGGCGGCAGCTACTTCGTGGAGAAGCTGACGACGGACATGGAAAACGAGGTGCTGAAGTACTTCGACCAGGTCGAAGCCCTCGGTGGAGTCATCCCCGCGATCGAGCACGGCTTCTTCCAGAAGGAAATCGCGGATGCCTCGGCCCGCTACCAGTTCGAAGTCGACACCCGCGACCGGATCGTCGTCGGTGTGAATGAGTATGTCTCGGAAGAGAAGCCGGACATCCCTATCTTGAAGTTTGATCCGGAGGGCGAGAGACGCCACCTCGCGCGGCTGAAGCAACACAAGGCGACCCGCGACTCGGCGAAGCACGCCGCCGCGCTTGCCGCTCTCGAATCCGCCAGCCGCGACCCGAACTCGAACACCATGCCCTGCATCCTCGACGCCGTGAACGCCGGCGCAACCGTCGGAGAGGTATGCAATCTCTGGCGCCGCGTCTTCGGCGAGTACCGGGAGCAAGTGGTCGTGTAGCCGTTTGCCGCCACGGCCTATGGCCGCCACACCGGGGCCGGCGGGCGGGGGGGGGCCCGGCGGGGGGGGGGGGGGGGGGGGGCGGGCCGGCCGCCGCGGCCCCGGCGGGGGGCCGACACCGCCTACCGCGCCCCAACCCGCTGCACGCACCATCAGCGGGCAGGTATAGTCCGCCCACTCTCTCCTTCGAGGTGCCGCACGATGGATCCCCAGGTACAGGGCCTTCTCCAGATGATGGCCGCCCAGGCGCAGGCGGCAAATGTCCCCCCGATGTGGGAGCAAGACGCCGCCACCGCCCGGGCGGGCGCGGAAGTCAGCTTCCAGGCCTTCAACGCGCCGATGCCGGAAGGCGTCACGATCACCGATCGCAGCGTCCCCGGACCCGCGGGGCAGATCCCGGTGAAGGTCTTCAGGCCGTCTGGCGCGGGTACGCTCCCCCTCCTCGTCTTTCTGCACGGCGGCGGCTGGGTCATCGGCTCCCCCAACACCCACGCAAAGCTCGCCGCCGAACTCGCCCTCGGCGCTGGCTGCGTCGTCGTCTCCGTCGACTACCGGATGGCCCCGGAGAACCCGGCGCCGGCTTCGCTCGATGACTGCGTAGCCGCAATCAGGTACGCCGTAGTGAACGCCGCCGAATTCGGCGCGGACGGCTCGCGCTTCGCCATCGGCGGCGACTCCGCCGGCGGGAACCTCACGGCAGCTTCCGTTCTGCGCCTCCGTGACGAAAACGGCCCCACGGCGCGCCTCCAGCTCCTCCTCTATGGGGCCTTCACCGCCAACAACGACCTCCCTTCGGTCATCGAGAATGGCGAAGGAAAGATCCTGACGCGTCAGGCGATGATCTGGTTCTACAACCACTACCTCTCCGGCGGCGCATCACCCGATGACCCCTACATCGCTCCCATCAAGGGCGACCTCCGAGGGCTCCCTCCGGCGCATCTCATCGTGGGCACACAGGACCCGTTGCTCGACGACTCGAAGCTCTTCGCCAAAGCCCTCCAGGATGCCGGCGTCCCAGCGAAGCTTTCGATCTACCAGGACCAGGTCCACGTCTTTCTCCAGCTCACCGCGATGCTCGATGGCGCGAAGCAGGCGCTGTCCGAAGCATGCAACGCCCTCAAGACCGCGCTGGCCTGAAGACCGGCCACAAGCATCGCGCCTGGACCCCGCGCCCGTTCGCTCACCGACTCCAGTCTCATCCGTCTCCGGAAGGCGAGCGACAGGTTCGAACTAGATTGATTCGGCCCCAACCTCCGGTGCGTGCCCGGGTACCGGCACGTAGGCCCGGCGCCAGAAAAGGTAAAGCGGCGGCATCACCACCAGGAAGTACACCGCGACAAACGCGAACGCCGCCCTTATCGACACATCATCGGTGATGAAACCAATCACCGGTTCGAAGAATGCCACCTGGAGGCTCAGCACGAGCGAGGAAACGCTCAGCACCGTCGCCCGCGTCTCGCTCGGCGTATGCTCGTTGATATAGGTGTCGATGGTCGGCCGCGTGAAACCCTGGATGATGGCCGGGACCGCGAACAGCGCGAACACCCCCACCCGGTCGACGGCCGAAAGCCCGCCGAATGCCAGGACCATGCCCAGGCACGCCACTGCGAACATCGCGGGCGCGCCGGTGCGTGCTGCCACCCGGTGAGCAGTAATCGCGGCGACCACGGCCGCCAGCCGGAGCGGCGCCTGGAACACGCCGAAAAGCCCGGTCCTCACCTCGTGGTCGATCAGGAATGGCTGGATCAGGACGACCGGCGCGAAGGCCGCCATCATGATCGTCGAGCCGAGCAGAACCGTGTAACGGACCTGGGGCGTCCGCCAGGCAAACGCGAACCCGCGCCTCAGGTTCTCAAGGTAGTGAGGCCGCTCGTGTTCTACGTGCGGTTCCACCATCGCCAGCGCGACGAACGTCGCCAGCGCCGGTCCGGCGAAGCTCACCTGCACGGTAAACGCCAGGCTCGTCTGTGCTGCCAGCACGCCGCCGATGATCACCCCGGCCATGCCCGCGCTGATGGAGATCGCGAACCCCCGGCCGATGACCTTCGAGAACCGTCCTTCCATGCCCCCCTGCTTGAACGAATCGAACAGCAGCGCCTGGTCGGCTCCGCTCCGGCACGCCGCCGCAATCGCCCACAGCATGTAGTCCGCGAAGAGCATCCAGTAGTTCGTCGTGAAGCCGAAGCCCAGGATTGTGAGCGCGAACACCGCTGCCCCGATCGCGAGCACACGACTGTGGCCGATTCGGTCGGCCAGTGCGCCGAACGGCGCCTCCAGCGCCGCCACCATCAGCCAGAATGGCAGGTCCATCAGGAGGATGTACTTGAGCTCGAACTCGCGTGAAACGGTGAGGTACTTGATCCAGATCCCGAACCAGAACCCCAGGTCCATCAGGAAGAGGAATGCGTAGTAGAGGCGCTCGTTGCGGCGCGCTGCGGCTGCGTTGTCTCGCGGCATGTTCAGCGAAGGCTACGCCAGTCCCGCCCTGTGCGAATCAGACGTCCAGCCGGGACAGCCAAACGACCGGGACCCCGAAACGAGCCCGGCCGTTTGAAGAAGATTCGTGGTCGCGAACGATCAGGGAATGCGCTGGAGAATCGAGAACAGTCCCGCGCCCATCACCGTCGTGTCGCTGGAGAAAGCGACGATGCTCAGCACCAGCACCATCACTGAGAACCCCGCCGTGTTTGCTATCACGACCTGTGTCGAATCCGCATTGGTCACTGCCTGGACCGCGTAGATCGACATCACGAACAGCAGCGCCAGCGGCACGATTGCGAACACCGGGTAGAGCACCGGGATGAACATCAGCACCGAAAGCGCCAGCGGCACGCGCCGCGTAGCCCATCGTCCGCAGCAACGACTGCAGGTCGGCCGAGGCCTTATAGACCTGGACGATGATGACGTAGGCGATCAGTACCCAGACGAGGTAGAGCGCCGCCATGAAGACGCCGCCAAGGATGAACGTGTTCAGCCAGGGCTTCTCCGGGCCGTAGTCGAAGTTGAACTCGTAGAAGAGCGTCGCTCCCAGGCCAGCCAGCAGTGCGCTGACGCCCGCCACGATCATCGCCGGGATGAGTTCGTTGGCGTCGTCCCGGACCTCGTCGAAAACCGTCGTGTCCAGCCGCGCCAGGCGGAGAATTTTGTTGAGAATCAAGTTGGGGTCCATGCTGCCTCCTGCATGCCTTCCCGGGTCGGAATCGGTGGGCGCGCTTACTCCCGAAAGCGACCCCCCGGCCGGTCGCGCGAACTATAGCACGACTCTGCGATGTCGCGGAACACAATCTGATCATTGGAGTACGCGGTAGCGAACGCCCTACAGTGGCCTCTTGCCCGGCACGCCCGGCCTGCGCGGATACCGTTCGGGCGTGCCGGCCACCTTGCGCAAGAGTGCCACAGAGACGGTCCTGCTGATCGCGGGGCGCATCGCCACTGAGTCCATCGGCTCACACCCCAACTCCCTCATCGCGCTCGTGGCGGCCGCCAGCTCTCCCGCCATCGCGCTGCCCTTGGGCAGGGCGATGATGCCGCCCGCCCGTGCGAACGGCGTCGTGTACTCCAACAGTTCGGGCAGCGCCGCCACCGCGCGCGCCGTAACCAGCGTGGCGGTCTCCCGGAGTCGGCCCCGCCCGGCTTCCTCCGCTCGTTGCGCAAACACTTCAACGTTCGCCAGCCCAAGGGCCGAGGCAACCGCTTCCAGCAGGCGAGCCCGTTTCTGCAGCGGCTCGACCAGCGAAACTCGGGTTTCCGGTGCGACACAGGCGACCACGAGGCCCGGGTAGCCGCCGCCGCTCCCGACGTCGACGACTTCGGGCGGCGCCGCTCCGAGCGCCTCAACCGCGATGCGCCAAGTCTCCAGGGACTCCGCGTATTGGCGCTGGATTGCATCGTCCGGGGCGACCGCGGTTACGCGCGTGTGTTCGCCTGCTTCCGCGATATATGCGAGGTGGGCCTTGAGCAATGGGAGCCAGCGCTCCGGCTCCGCCAGCGCCGGGAACAGCCCGGGAAGTTCGTCCCAATTCATCGGGCGAGCGGCTTAACGCTACGCACGTTCACCTGATCGATGATACATTCTGATCATGACGAATGAATCGCAGAGTGCGACAGTCACTCAGGTCACTCTCGGCGAAGCCCTCCACGAATACCTCCAGTCCCTCAAGCCCGCCCAACGGCACGATTACGAACACTACGTCCGCAAGTACGTCGAGCACGCAGATCCCCAGACCCTTTGCTCGAGCCTCAGCGGCAGCCGCGTCGAAAGCTACTCCGAGAGTCAGATTCGTTCGTCGGACCCCAATGCCCAGAAGCGCGTAGAAGCCCTCAAGGCCTGGTTCCAGTTCCTGAAGAAGAAGAGTTACTGCAACTCCAACTTCGGCATCAACGTCCGTGTGCGCCGCACCGGTGGCCGCGCCGGCAGTGCTGCTGTTCGCGTTGAAGAAGCGCCGATCGAGATGACCGCTGACGGTATCGACGCCCTCAAGCGCGAACTCTCCGAGATCGAGTCGAAGGTTCCCGACTTGGTCAAGGCCATTCAGCACGCCCGTTCCGATGGAGACCTTCGAGAGAACGCCCCTTACCACGCCGCGCGCGAAGCGCTCGCCTTCACCAACGACCGCAAGCAGCGCATCGAGACCTCGCTCAAGCGCGCGGTGCTTGTCGATGCTTCCGGCCGTGACGAAGGCCTCGCCGCCCTCGGGTCGATGGTCACCGTCACTCACGTCGGCCGCAACCGCCAGGAAACCTACCAGCTCGTAAGCTCCCGCGAAGCGAACGCCCGCGAGCGTCGCATCTCTGTCGAGTCCCCGGTCGGCCAGAAACTGCTGGGCAGCCGCGTCGGCGATGAGGTCGAGGTAGAAGCCCCCCAGGGCACGATGCGTTACCGCGTCGACAACGTCTCCCAGACCAGCTAGGGCTTTCCCGAATCTGTTGTGCCTGGCGCGCTAATCTGCCGTACCTAAAGGTAAGGAGTAGCGCGTGCGCCTGCCTCGTCTCCGCGATTCGCGGGGACTCGGGAGACTCCACAAGGGGATTCCCCGATCCCGGCAGCAGATGCCCGCCCGCGATACTCCCTCCGTCAGGAGGTGGGTCATGCTGGTCATCGGGAACGTCAAGTGCCTCCACTGCGGCTTCGAAGATGGACGCTGGGTGGGCCAGAAGGGCGCACACCTCACTATCGGCGGCCTCCGCGGCCGCCAGCTCGGCGAGGGCGAAGACCCATCGACACTAATCCACTGCAGCCGCTGCGAAGGCCCCGTCTTCCTCGATGACGCCAGCCTCGTCATGAACAGCTACCGCATCCGCCGGATTCGCCGCCTTCGCGAGCAGATCGCCGCGCTCGATAGCCACCGCGCCGCCTGAACGACCCCCGCGACACCGGGAAATCGGATCAGGCCAGCACCTGTGCCGCGAGGCTGCTGATCGCCACTCCCCGTCTTCCCTGCAGCACGTCACCCACGAACCCGGCCGTGGTGTATCCGACTGAGATACCCGTCTCGGGATCACCCCAGCCGATCTGGCCTCCTGCGCCGCCGTGCCCAAATGCCCTGGCCGAAGTTGTCTTGCCGAACCCCCGGATGTGGGTGTTTCCGTCTCCGCCCGCGACCACGACCGTCAGTGCCCGGTTTACCGGCACGTTGAAAAGGGGGTCGCGATGGTGTTCCTTGGTGCGCACCTTCGTGGCCCATTCGATCGTTTCCGCCTTCATGATGCGCGTCCCCCCTGCTGTCATGCCGCCGTTCACGAGAGGCTGATAGAACATCGCGAGTTGCGCCGCGCCTCCCACTCCGCCGCCTCCGGGCACGCCCACCGCCCGTACTTCTGGCCGGTTGAACGTCTTGATCGCATCGGGAGTCACTTCTCCCCAACCACCAGGTGGGGGCGTCGGCGGCACCAGGTGGCGCACGTCCGCGACGCGCCCGCCCTCTGCCGCTGGCAGGCCAACATAGAAGTCGTCGAGGCCCATGGGGTCGAGGATGCGTTCGCGGACATACGCCCGGAAATCCTTCCCTGTCTTCCGTTCGATGATCTCAGCGAGCACCCAGTGGGCACTCGTCGCGTGGTACTCGAACTTCGATCCTGGCTCCCAGTTCAGGCGCCACTGGGCGAACCGTGAAAGCCGGCGTTCCCGGTTGTCCCATTCCGTCGCCGCCATCGGCGCAAGCGGGAATCCGCCGATGTGGAGCATCACCTGCTCCACCGTGATGTTCTCTTTCCCGTTCGTCCCGAACTCCGGGATGATGTCGCTGACCTTCTCCTCGATTCTCAGGAGGCCGTCTTCACAAACCGTCCATGTCGCTGCACCAACGATCGCCTTGGTGCAGCTGAAGATCGTGTAGAGCGTCCGATCCGTCGCCGGGACCTCTCGTTCCACCCCGCCGTGCTGCACGGTCCCATAGGTCCGCAGCCCGGCAAGCTTCCCGTGGCGAGCGACTGCCACCTGCGCGCTTTTCAGCGTGCCATCGTCCACATCGCGCTTGGCGCGGGCGAATACGGCTTCGAGCTTCTCGCTATCGATTCCCAGGTCTTCGGGACAGGTTGCCAGGAAGTCGGCAGCGGCCATGAGCAGGTCCTCCGGGGTGGTGTGCCTCGAACAATACGCCCGTAGGAGAGGGTGTGCTTCGAACGCCCTACGCGCTCGCGCGGTCGATGGGGTATTGCGTCGCGGTCCGCCCGAGCGAAGGGTCGTCGTCCGCCCGATGGGCGAGGTACACCTGGTAGGCCTTGAAGTGGTCCGCGAGTTCCTCGATGAGACCCCCCAACGCAGGGGATCCCTCGATCAGGCCCGGCGGGAACTGGAGGTGCAGGATCACGGTGTCCCACTGGCGTTCGACCGAGACGATCCGCGCCGGGATGCTCGATGAATCCGACCGGAAGGTGACTTCGAGCGCCGCTCGCTCGCCCCCCTGGTCATCCCAGAAACCCCAGACCAGCGCTCCCCCCAGCGAGATGTCGCAGAGCATCGCCGCCCTCGGATTCAGGTCGTCGTCGATCCGGACATTGATCGGGAACCATGCGGGGTAGCGCTGATGCGCTCTGCGGTCCTGCGAAACCATCGATCGTTCCTGGCGCCGGGCCTGCGGCATCCCGGTTCACCATCGTGATTATCGAAAAGCTGGTGGTTTCCTGAAGTCCGCGACACCGTCGTGTCGGGATCGCCGCCTCAGCGCGAACCTCGGCTCTCGCGTACGATCCGGCGCGCATGGACCGCAAGTTCGCCCACGGCATCGACATCATCGAAATCGACCGGATCGCCGACGTAGTCTCTCGCCACGGAGACCGCTTCCTCAACCGCGTCTACACGCCCGACGAGATCGCCCACTGCCGGGGCCGCATCCCGGAGTTGGCAGCCCGCTTCGCCGCGAAAGAGGCCGTGATGAAAGCGCTCGGCACCGGCGTCCGCGGCGTCGGCTGGCGGGATATCGAAGTCCTCCCGAACCGCCGGGGCAAGCCCCTGGTGTTTCTCTACGGCCGCGGGGCAAAGCGCGCGGAAGACATCGAAATGCGCGGGCTCGAAATCTCGATGACCCATTCGAACGAACTCGCAATGGCCTCAGTCATCGGCGAACGCGCCATGACCGAACTCGAAGACACTCCGCGCAGGGGAGAGAGCGCCCTCGCGCTTATCCGCGAAAAGGGGCTCCGATGAAACTCGTCACCGCAGCGCAAATGCGCGAGCTCGAACAGGCGGCCGTCGCCGCCGGCAGCTCCGAAGCGCAACTCATGGAAGAAGCCGGCCTCGCCGTCGCCCAGGAAGCATGGATGCTGCTCGGCACCCTCGAAGGCCGCCGTATCGTCGTCCTCGCAGGCCCCGGCAACAACGGCGGAGATGGCCTCGTCGCTGCTCGCCACCTCTTCGATTGGGGCGCCGGCATTACCGTCTACATGCCCAAGGGCCATCGCCGCGAAGACCGGCTTGAAGAAATTCGCAAGCGGGAGATCGTCCTCGTCGATGGTCGCGAAGACGCTGATCAGGTTGCGCTCGATGCGGCCCTCATGGGCTGCGACCTGGTCGTCGATGCGCTCCTCGGCATCGGGCAAGCGCGTCCGCTCGATCCCGGCGAGCCCATGGCCGTTGCCCTCGATAAGCTGGCCGCCGCCCGTTCGGGCTACCAGCCGCCGAAGCTCGTCGCCGTCGACCTGCCGACCGGAGTGAACGCCGACAGCGGCGCCGTCGACGCCCACACCGTCGAGCCCGACATGACCGTCACCTTTGGCCTGCCCAAAGTCGGGATGTACCAGGCTCCGGCCAGCGCGGTCCTCGGCAAGGTCCAGGTCATCGACATCGGCATCCCGAAGGCCGCCCAGGAAGCCGTGAAGCTCGAACTGCTGACGTCGCGCTGGGTCCGGCTAAACCTCCCGAAGCGGCCGGAAGATGCGAACAAGGGGACGTTCGGGAAAGTCCTCGTCGTCGGAGGAAGCCGGCACTACGTCGGCGCCGTCCAGTTGGCCGCGGTCGCAGCCTACCGGTCGGGGGCCGGCCTGGTAACCGTCGCCGCACCCGAGCGCGTCGCAGGCCTGGTGGCCGGCGCCGCACCGGAGGTCACCTGGCTTCCCCAGCCGGAAACCCCTTCCGGAGGCTTGCCCGGCGAGACCGCCATCGCCCTCCGGGACGAGTGGCTGCAATTCAGCGCCGCGGTCGTGGGGCCGGGGCTGGGAGACGACGCCGAGATCCGGGCGTTCATCTGGGCGTCGCTGCCTGACCTTCAGGACGCCGCGAACGGCGTCGTCATCGACGCCGATGCGCTCAACGCCCTCGCCTCGTTGCCCGATGGGCCGGGACGCGTACCCCCGAACGCCGTCCTCACGCCCCATCCCGGGGAACTCGCCCGCCTCATGCAGACGACCGTGGCCGATGTCCAGTCGCGCCGGCTGGCGATCGCGGGCGAGGCGGCGGCGAAGTACGGCTGCACCGTCGTGCTCAAGGGAGCCCATTCCGTCATCGCGACGGCTGACGGGCGCACGAGCCTGAGCCCCTTCGCCAATCCGCTGCTCGCCACCGCCGGCAGTGGCGACGTCCTAGCCGGGGTGATTGGCGGGTATCTCGCCCAGGGCGCGGCGCCGTTCGAGGCTGCCTGTCTGGGCGTCTATCTGCACGGCGCCACCGGCGAAGCTCTGAGCGAGGACTACGGCGCAGCCGGTCTTCTCGCATCCGAAATTGCCGGGCGCCTTCCCAAAGTCGTGAAGGATGTAGCTTCGCCCTGATGTACACTCGGGACGAACCGTGAGTAGCCTCGCTTCCACTGGCCGCCGTGTCGTCGTCACCGGAATAGGGATGGTTACCGCCCTCGGACATAACGCCGCCGACAACTGGGCAAACCTTATCGAGGGCCGCTCCGGCCTCAGGCGGATCTCGCTCTTCGACCCTGCCGGGTATGACTCTCAAGTCGCAGGCGAGGTGCCGGACTTCGATCCATCCATATATATGGACCGGAAAGATGCGCGCCGCGCCGACCGTCTCACCCAGTTCGCGATCGTCGCTGCCGAGGCAGCGCTGAAACAGGCTCGCTATGAGGCCGATCCCGCGGATGGCACCGATTTCGCCGTCATCGTCGGCACGGCGATAGGTGGCATCACCAGCCTGGTCGCCGAGTACGACACCCTCCTGGCCAAAGGCCCCGGCCGCGTCAGCCCCTTCCTCATGCCGATGATGCTGCCCGATATGACCTCCGGCCAGTTGAGCATTCGCCTCGGGGCGAAGGCCGTGAACTATGCGCTCGTCAGCGCCTGCGCAAGCGGCGCCGATAGCATCGGCGAAGCGGCGAACATCATCCGCCGCGGCGATGCCGAAATCGCCGTCGCCGGAGGCACCGAAGCGGCGATCACGCCGATCAGCGTCGCGGGCTTCGCCGCGGCCAAGGCGCTCACCACGGCCAACGACGATCCGGCTCGCGCATCCAAGCCGTTCGATGCCCGCCGCGATGGGTTCGTCCTGGGCGAAGGCGCCGGCATACTCGTCCTCGAGTCCGAAGAGCACGCTCTCGCCCGCGGCGCGACGATACTTGGCGAACTCGCCGGCTACGGTGCCACCAGCGATGCCTTCCACATTACTCAGCCCGATGAGCACGGCGAAGGCGCCGCCCGCGCCATGCGCAAGGCCCTCGAACAGGCCGGCCTCGCCTCGGATGACATTGACTACGTCAACGCCCACGGCACTTCCACTCCGATGAACGACAAGCTCGAAACCGTCGCGCTGAAGAAGGTCTTCGGCGAGTACGCCTACGAACTCCCCATCAGCTCGACGAAGTCCATGACCGGCCACTTGCTCGGCGCAGCCGGCGCCGTCGAGGCCGCCGTTTGCATCCTCGCCATGCAGAACGGCATCATCCCGCCCACCGCCAACTACCAGACACCCGACCCCGACTGCGATCTCGACTACGTGCCGAACGTCGCTCGGTCCGGCTCGCTCGAAGCAGTCATGACCAACTCCCTCGGTTTCGGCGGGCATAACGCCAGCCTCGTCTTCCGAAAGTACCGGCCCCGCCAGTGACCGCGCTCGTAGGCCTGCCGAAACCGCGTTGGCGGCTCCGGGACCCCTACGCCCATCAGAACGGCATCGCCAACTTCCCGCCCATCGTCGCAACCGTGCTCGCTGCCCGCGGCATCACCACTCGCGCCCAGGCCGACCTGTTCTACAAGCCCCATCTCGCCCCGGATTACGACCCGCTCGAACTGCCCGGGATGCACGAGGCCATCACCCGCGTCCGCCAGGCAATCGAAGGAAACGAGACCATCGCTCTCTACGGCGACTTCGATGTCGACGGTGTCACCTCCGTCGCCGTCCTCTATGAGGGGCTGAAACCGCTCGGCGCGGATTGCATCAACTACATCCCGGACCGCTTCGCCGAAGGCTACGGCCTGAACCTCGGCGCCGTGAAGAAGCTGCGGGAGATGGGCGCGGACCTCCTCGTCACTGCCGACTGCGGCATCTCTTCGGTCATCGAAGTCGCTTACGCGAACCAACTCGGCCTCGACGTCATCATCCTCGACCACCACACCGTCCCGGATGAGCTCCCTGCGGCGGTCGCGGCGGTCAACCCCAAACGCCCCGACTCGCCCTATCCTTTCGATGAACTGGCTGCCGTCGGCGTCGCCTACCGCTTCCTCGATGTCCTCTACGAGGCCATGCACCGTGCCTTCGATCACTCCGCATTCGTCGATCTCGCGGCGCTGGGCACCGTGGTGGATGTGGCCCCACTCTTCGATGAGAACCGGCGAATCGTCACCGAGGGGCTCGCCCAGATGCAGAAAGGCCTGCGCTGGGGCCTCGATGCCCTCGCGAAAGTCTCCGGGACGGCGCCCGAGCGCTTCAACGCCGAGACCCTCGGGTTCGCCATCGGGCCGCGCATGAACGCCGCCGGCCGTCTCGCGCACGCGAACATCGCCCTCGACCTGATGCTCGCAAGAGATCCGCTGACCGCCCGCAACCTCGCCGAACAGCTCGATCACCTGAACCGGCAGCGGCAGGCCCAGACCGAAGAAGCCTTCGCCCTTGCCGAAGAGAAGCTCGGCACATCCGATGACCCCCTCATCATGGTTTGGGCCGAGGGCCTGAGCCCCGGTATCGTCGGCCTGGTCGCCTCGCGCCTTGCGGAGCGCCGCAACCGCCCTGCCATCGTGCTATCGAAAGGCCCGGAAGAGAGCCGGGCAAGCGCCCGCAGCGTCCCCGGCTTCGACATCGTCTCCGCCATCCGTAAGGAGAAGCACTTGCTCGAACGCCACGGAGGCCACCGTGCCGCTGCCGGCTTCACCGTCCGCAACGAACACCTCGAAACCCTCCGCGACCGGCTGATCAACACTGCCTCCGAACAGCTCGGCTGGGAGCCCGCACGCCGGCTCATCGAAGTCGACGCAGAGGCTCGCCTCGCCGGCCTCACCGGCACCGAAGTGAAGGGCCTCATGCGCTTCGAGCCCTGCGGCCAGGGAAACCGCAAGCCCGTCCTCCTCGCGCGCGGCGTCCAGTTGAAGGACGCAAAGCCCGTCGGCTCGGCCCAGGACCACCTCCGCCTCATGGTCAAAGACGGCCCCATCACCTGGCGCGGCATCGCCTTCCGCCAGGCCGAGGCCGAGCTCGACGGCCAGGTCGACGTCGTCTTCTCGCTCCAACGCGACTGGCGCGGCGACGGCGTCGAACTCGAAGTGCTGGACATCGCCCCGCTTTCGAACAGCGCCCCCTCGAATCCTCGTAACGACACGCTCTCCGTCCTGCGCACCTCGAATCCGCATTTGTTAAACAACTTTTGCGCTTGAAACGTTGGGACGGACAGGACTACCCTGCCCCGGGAGACGCTGGTGTCTCCCCACGGGAGCGGGAGAGCGAAGGAGGATGAGCGATGGCGATGGAAGGAAGGGACGACCTGACGGCCCGCGAACGCGAGGTGCTGGAACTAATCAAGCGACGATGGCGCAACAAGGAAATTGCGCGGCACTTCGTAATCGAGGAGAGCACCGTGGAGACCCACGTCCACAACGCCCTCGGGAAGCTCGGCTATCGGACGCGCCAGGAACTTTGGAATGACTTGAAACTCGGTTAAGTCGAATTCCGGGAAAACTATGGATTTCACAAGCTTCGCCACTCAGTAGGCTTTCTCGCATCTTCTCGAAGGAGCCGGTGATGAGGCTTCAACGGATCCTGAGGTTTCGCGCGTTAGAGTTGACAGCGGCCATCGTCCTCGGATCGCTCATCGGCACTGCCGCCGCACTAACGGCATTCGACGACGATTCGCCTCCCACCAGAGTGCTAAAGCAGGTTTCGCCGCCCATTAGCGGGCGGGCCATCAGCCTCCTGGAGGCGTGGGACTTGGGCGTGGAGGAATCGGCGACTTGGGGCGGCGTTTGGAATGCTACGGCGATCCGAAGCGTCGATGTGGGCGACCAACCCACGGCGACCTCAGGTCTGGACGGGCGCCGGTTTTCTTGGCAAATGGACTTCGTTGACGCCGAGACGCATCTCCCGCGTTGGGTCCGGATCACTGGAGGCGCCGTGACAGACGCAATAGATCCGGCCGCGGCAGCGATCGGAAAGGGCGTTCCAGCCGCGCGATTGGCGCGCCCTGAGATCGACTCAACCTACGCCGTGGCCTCCGCCGCTGCCTACCGCGACGGCCTCGCCGGTTCGCTGGGCACAAAACAAACCGGCGTGCACTTTTCGATCGGGGACAGCCCAACCGGGCCAACTACCATAGCTGTGTCTGGCACTTTTGGCGGCTCCCCAGCGCGGATCGGTGTCGATGCGTCATCCGGCGCTGTGGATTCCGCGACACGTCTGGTCGGGACGGGCGGAGGGCTACTTCTTTCGGACGATGGAGTGAGTTGGCGAGAGAGCTCCATTCACGGCAGGGTGCTTGCGGTAGCTGCCGACGAGTCAGTGCCCGGCGCGCCGGTTTACGCTGTTGCGGACTCCGGAGACAGCGTCGACATTTGGCGTTCGGACGACGGGGTGTCGCAGTGGCTTCGGGTTAGTCCGCTGCCATCCGGGCTCCGGCCCGTCACCAACGCGTTGGTGGTCTTGCCCCGGAGCGGCTCGCTAAGTGTTGTGCTTCTGTCTACTGACGGCGGAATCTTTTCCTTTGACACACTGTCCCGCGAATTAGCGACCATTCCGGCCGCGGGCAAGGTCTCGGATATCGGGTCTGACGATGGCCAACTGTTGGCCACCGTGGCGACCGAGGCTGGGCCTACTGCGCAAGTTCTTCGGCCCGACGGTTCTTGGAAGTCCTTGCCCTGGGCAGTCGGGAAGAGTCTCGCGGGCGGTCGGCCCGCCGACGCCTACACGTCGGGGGACGCCAAGTTCGGTCTGGCATCGGTGATGGGAGTCGCAAGAGAACGCGACACGATGCTCGTCTCTACACCTGGCGGGGTCTTGCGCTCGGCCGACAACGGCGAGACTTGGGAACACTCGCTCGCCCGTCCCGCTCTGCTGGCCATCGACTACGATGGAGAACGGCTCGGCGCCGTCGCGATCACTGTTGGTTCGGACGACGTCGTGTATTCCGGGGACGCGGGTATTACTTGGCTCCGCACGGAGACACTCAGTCGGCGCGGCTACAGCGGCCTCGACGTCGTCGGGCACCGGTTTGCCATACTGCTTCAAGGAGGTTCCCAGTGGGTCGCCTACTAACTCTGGCACTAGCCGTCACTCTGGCGGCCACGTCCGCATTCGGAGCCGTGTTCTTCAGCGGCCCAGTGTCCGCCACAGGGTACTCCGCGTATTCGACCGGCTACGCATTCGCAGCCTACACAGGCGCTTGGTCGAGTTCACAGATGGCGCCAGGTCAATTCGCCGGCCACTGGTACCACGCCTATTGGAATCCAGTGACGGCCTGCTACAACGACCCGTCAGCGTGGTGGCCTAGTGGGACCTGGATAACCAACATGAACCCAGCCCCTTGGATAGTAGATGGCAATGGCTATTCCTATCAATACACAGCGTTCTGGCTGTCAGATTGGGGCGATCCCCCATGCGGCGCCGGCAACTACTGGGCAGATGTTTACTTCGGGCGCTGGAAGCAGCCCCCCCAAGCCTGCGATTGCAACAACGCCACCGAATACTGCTATGTCAGCTACGACTACGTCGACAATTGCCAGGATGCCGAAGGCTGGGGCTACACGAGCGTCTCCTACACTGGCCCCTGACGGCGACGGGTCCGCCACCAGCCCGACAAGAAACACCATCCGGTCAAAGCCCCATGCTCTCGATGACTTGTTCGGCGAAGGGCGGGCTTTTGCGCAGCCGCCGCCGGACGGGGCTACTCCTTTGGCATCCTCTACCCACCGCCCCCGCACGGGCACCCGATACTGAGTGTGAAGACCGATGGTTAGGTGCCCCCTCGAATCCTCGTAACGACACGCTCTCCGTCCTGCGCACCTCGAATCCGCATTTGTTGAACAACTTGTGCGCTTGAAACGTTGGGACGGACAGGACTGCCCTGCCCCGGGAGACGCTGGTGTCTCCCCACGGGAGCGGGAGAGCGAAGGAGGATGAGCGATGGCGATGGCACGCAAGGACGACTTGACGCCCCTCAAACGCGAGTTGCTCGAATCGTTGGAGTCACGCCGGACGAACCAAGAGATCGCAGAAGCGCTCCGAATCGACGAACGGACCGTGGAGACCCACGTGGCGAATGCCCTCCACGGGCGTGGAAGAAGCGATGGCCCCAGCCGCTCAGCCCACCAGCGCTTCGAGCCCTCCCCGGTCCTTGATCCGGATCTCGCGCCGGCTGACATCGATCATGCCGTCGGCGGCAAGCTTCCCCAAGGCCCGCTGCGCGACGTCTGGTACCGTCCCCAGGCGCGACGCGAGCTCCGGCACCGTGTACCAGCGCGGACGCTGCACCACGTCATCAGTCGCCTGCTCGATCAACAGGCGGGCCAACCTCTCCATTACCGACCGGAGCGACAGGTCTGCCACCAGCCCGACAAGGAACACCATCCGGTCCGCCATGCTCTCGATTACTTGCTCGGCGAAGGCGGGACTTTCGCGAAGCAGCCGCTTGACGGGCTCCCGTGGCAGCATCCACGCCGCTGACGCTTCGAGTGCGACCGCCGTGGCGGGGCTGGGATGGGATGTGAACACCGCGACGGTGTTGAATGGCTGTCCGGGGGCAATGAATTCAAGCGACTGTTCACGTCCCTGGGCGGAGGCCTTCACGACCTTCACATAGCCAGAATCAAGAATAAAGAGCCCGGCCGCCGGCTCTCCTTCGAAAAACACCGCCTCGCCGGGTGCGTACTCGCGCCAGTCGGCCTCCCTGGCGAGTGCCGCCAGCGCATCGGGGGCCAGCCGTGCGAAGAACGGGACTGCCTTGAGCCGCGCGGCGAAGTCGGCCCGGGTGCTTCCTGGAGACATGCCTGCATCCTACGCGCCCTCCCCGCGATCTTGCCCCGACGCGCAGATGTCTCCCGCTGCCACCGGAAAAGCGACTAAAGTCCGGGAATGTGTGCCTGCGCTGGCACACGATGGAGGCTATGCACCAAGGACGGTATCCCCATGAACACTGATCGCAGCATGCTCGAACGCTGGGGCCGCTTCGTCTATCGCAAGCGTTGGTACGTGCTCGGGGTGTGGGTCGTCGTCGGCGCCGCCCTCGGCCTCACCGCCCGCACCATCTCCGAAGGCACCATCAACACCCTCACGCTTCCCGGCGCCGAATCCCAGCAGGCCGTCGACGAACTCAAGAGCTCGTTTCCCGAACGCTCGGGCGACTATGCCGACGTTGTCTTCAGCGCACCGGGCGGCATCGACGATCCCGCCGCCAGGACGGCGATTGAAACGCTCGCACAAGAAGCCGCCGCCATACCCGGCGTGGTGGCCGTGTCGTCTCCCTTCGCCCCGGCCGGCGGTCTCGTGTCTGAGGATCGCACCGTTGCCATCGCCCGTGTGCAGTACGCCCAGGGTGCCGATGATGTCCCCTCCGAACACGCCGCGGCGCTCGAAACACTCGTTGAAGAAGCCCGCTCCACCTCGCTGGCAGTCGAGCTTGGCGGTCCCGTGGCTGCTGCCCAGGAGCGCGAAGGACCGAATGAATCCACGGTGCTCGGCATCATCGCGGCGCTCGTGATCCTCTACATCCTCTTTCGCGCGTTCACGCCAACGGTCCTCCCGATTGCCAGCGCCATGTCTGGCCTCGCGATCGGCTTCGCTGTGATCTACTCCATGACTGCCGCCATCGACCTGAGCAAGTTCGCACCGAATATCGCCGCCATGCTCGGTCTCGGCGTCGGCATCGATTACTCGCTCTTCATCGTGGCTCGCTTCCGCGAAAACGTCTTTTCCGGCCACGACGGCGAAGAAGCCGCCGGCATCGCCGTCGCCACCGCCGGTAAATCGGTGGCGTTCGCCGGAGGCGTCGTGATCGTCTCGCTCCTGGGGTTGGGGCTCATGGGCATCCCCTTCGTTGGCTGGTTGGGGCTTGCTGCTGCCGCGATGGTCACCGTGGCGGTCCTCGCCGCGCTCTCACTACTGCCGGCCCTCCTCGGCGTCACTGGAGGCGCCATCGTCCGCGCCGGGAACCGCCGCCGCGCCGAGGCCCGCCCGTCGCAAGAAGACAGCGGCTGGTACCGGCTCGGCCATGCCATCATGCGCCGTCCCTACGTGTTCCTGGCCGCGAGCAGCGTCATTCTGCTCGTGCTCAGCATCCCCTTCTTCGACATGCGGCTCGGTTCCGCCGACGCCGGCAACAACCCCACGTCAGCCACGACCCGCCGGGCATACGACTACATCGCGGATGCTTTCGGGCCAGGCATGAACGGCCCGCTCCAGGTCGTGCTCTCTGGTGTGTCGGCCGAAGGAGCGGAGGAGATCCGCGCCTCCATCGCAGCCACACCCAACGTCGCATCGGTAAGCCCGCCGATCGTCAACCCGTCCGGTGACGTGGCCGTCCTTTCCGTCGTCCCGGCTACCTCGCCTCAGTCGGCAGAAACTTCCACGCTCGTCCACGCGCTCCGAGACGACGTCCTGCCCGCGGCGACGAAGGGGACGGCGATCGAGACTTTCGTTGGCGGCGCCACCGCCCGCGGGATCGACATTGCCGACCGCATCGGCTCGCGTTTGCCGCTCTTCTTCGGCCTCGTCATCGGCATCAGCTTCTTGCTCCTGGTGGTGGTCTTCCGCTCGCTCATGATCCCGATAAAGGCCGCCCTCATGAACCTGCTCTCGATCGGCGCCGCCTACGGGGTGGTGGTCGCGGTGTTCCAGTGGGGGTGGGGAGGGAGCCTCGTGGGCGCCGGCTCGACCGGTCCCATTGAGTCGTTCCTCCCGATGATGCTGTTCGCCGTCCTCTTCGGCCTCTCCATGGACTACGAGGTATTCCTCGTCAGCCGCATCCACGAGGAGTACCTCCGCACCCGCGATAACGCCCGCTCCGTTGCGCGTGGACTCGCTTCAACCGCGAGCGTGATCACCGCCGCCGCTGCCATCATGATCGTGGTGTTTCTGAGTTTCGTGTTGAACGACCAGCGCGTCGTGAAGGAGTTCGGCCTTGGCCTCGCGGTCGCGGTATTCGTCGATGCCACGGTTGTCCGGCTGCTCCTCGTCCCGGCAACCATGGAACTCATGGGCGAATGGAACTGGTGGCTCCCGCGATGGCTCGAACGGATCGTGCCGCGCATCTCTCTGGAAGAGGGCGATTCCCCCGCCTCCCCCGGCGAATCGGCCCAGGAGATCCACGTTCGCTGAGTTTGCCGCGAGCGGTCCCCCGCGTGGACTGCCTCGCCCGCCCGCCTTATCCTCGAAGGACGTTCATGTTCGAACGGTGGAGCACGGCAGCATGGGCGATAGTAAGCAGGCTCCGGACATTACCCTGAAGTCCGTCGTTTCCGGCAGGACGGTGAACCCACGCAAGTCGGCCGCACCACTCGTCCTCGTTTTTGCCACCCAGGCGACCACGGAGCTCGTCAACCCCTTCCGGGCAGCGCTCCGGCAACAGTTCCCGGACCCGGCCGCGGTCGTCATCGCCAGCGTCGTCGACCTTGCCCGCGTCCCGCGCTTGATGCGGAAAATGGCGGAGAGCGCCCTTTCGAAACGCTACGAAGAAGTCGTTGCCACCCTGGAACCCGGCCAGGACCCGTCGCAGTTCGTCGTCATGCTCCCCGACTGGAAGGGAGAACTCGCCGCCGCCATCGGCCTCCCATCGCTTGGCGACGAGATGGGCGTCGCGGTCGTCGCCCCGGGTGGCGCCATCGCCGGCGCCTACCAGGGACCGAGCCCCTCGGCCCGACTACAGAACTCCTGGCGGCCATACCCGCCCGGTAGCGAACACCCGGCGCCCAACTTCCCGGGAACCTTTCTCATGGTTCGTGCGTTCATTAGCAAGTGGTATGGTCTCCACGCGCCCCATGGTGGTTCTAGCGGTCCCCCCCGAGCGGGGAGGCGAGGAGGAAGTCATGGCGATTTCCGGCAAAGACGAGTTGACGCCTCGCGAGCGCGAGGTGCTGGAGTTGTTGAAGAAGCGACTCACTAACGAAGAAATCACAACAGAGCTTGTCATTAGTTTGCGGACGGCGGAGACCCACGTGGCGAACGTGCTGCAGAAGCTGGGCTACAAGGATCGACACGAGCTGTGGCGGGATATCGTCGGTTAAGAAGAAATCCGTATTGGGTACGGATGCGAACGATACCGGCGGGGAGTTCACTAAGAGCAGGTCAGATTGAGGAGGCCAGGATGGAACGACCCCTGAAGCCAACTGCGCTAGCGTTCTTGTGGGGCTCGATACTCGGCACGGCGATGTTAACCGCAGGCCCCGCCAGTGCGCACGTCGTTGCCGGGCGCGTGGCGATTCTATCCCCCGTGAGTGGGGCGATCACTACGCTGGAGTGTTACGACGGACCAAGTTTCGCGCCGTGCATCACGGGCGATCCAAATGGAGACGGCGTGACAGGTCCTCATGCCGGGCAATGGTCATCTCGAATCGACATCGGCAACGCTACCAATCAGACCACCTGGGTTCAGGTCGATTACCTTCCGAATGGAGTCTCGACTGGCGTCTCTGGTGGTTATGCCATCGCGTATAAACTCTCGACGTATTGTTCCCAATGGGAACCGGGCCACTCATCCTACAACGGCAAACTCGTTCAGATCGACCTGTTGTACTACGACACATCAGCTGCCTACATCAACGGCAATAGCCTGCTCTTTCAGCACGTTGCCCCAAACTACAGGGTTGGAGCTTCCGGCAGCTCGGCCCTATGGTATCATTGGAATAACGCCTATAACTCGGTGAAACTGTGGCCTACGTGGGCCGAGAATTTCAAACTCAATAACCTCTCGTTGGGAGGAATGGACGTGGCGACCGTGGCCAGCTTTCCGGCCGGTTCGCCGCCAGCGACCTGCGCCGGAGCCTCGCATCTCCATATGGAGAATTCTGTGGGTGAATACAATCCTAGTGATTATCTTGGTAAGAGCGTCACCCAGCGGTATAACGACGCTCAGTATATGCATCTGCCCGGCATTACAGGGACAGCGCCATACTGAGCCCGAGCACTAAGAAAGGCGACCATTTCCCGAAGAGGCACCTCTATGAAACTATTCATTCTCCGAACTCCACGGCACCGAGTGCTGGCATTGGCTGCGGCTGGTCTCGCTACAATGGTCATTGGTGCGGCGGCGGTTGTCAGCGCAACGGCTGACGATGACCCGAGCGTACCAAAGCTTCCGGTCTCGGACGAAGCCGAGGTCGATCCGCGCCCAATCGGAGCGTTTCAGTTCTGGAATCCCCAGGTCGGCTTCTATGTTCACCAGTGGGACGATCGTCAGATGAGTGAGGAGGATAAGGCGAAAGATCCGGTCTCCAATCCGGCCTGGCCGCCTTTCGAGGCTTGCATGGTCGCCGAAGGTGCGCCCGTTCGGGTCCGCAGCATCGGCCCCCTAACGCAAGCGGCCATCTCGGCGTTCCTCGGCGAACTCAACCAGGCCAACCCCGATCAAGAGGCGAACCTGCGGTTGCTTCAAACACCACCGGCCCAGCGCGGCGCGCTCGCTTCGTCGGGTTTCAGTGCGGTGCAGGCCGTGGCGTTCCTGAAGTGCGCGGATGAATGGCTTACGAAGTCTCCAAAGGAGGTCTACGAAACGACCGGGGTCGCGAATGAGCACTACCCCGGCGACTGAGGTTCGCGCCTTGGCTTCACTGTATGGCCGTTCCCTCTCCTCGCTCTTCCGTCTTCGGTCCTGAGGGACGACTGAGGAGCGGGCCGATCCTGGCGTTCAGCGCCCGGGTGTCATTTCGGGCAACCGGCAACCCCGCGGACGCATCTAAGAGCAGGCTGTCTCGACCGGACGGCCACACCGGCCTCAATGGAGGCGGTACTTATCTCGGGTCGGTAGTTTACGGGCACTGCAACGCGTCATTCACCGGACCGCAGAACACCGCCGAGTTCGGAGAGATTCGTGCTCTGACGGAGATCGCCTACGTGGCTGCCGGCAACATAGAAGATTGCTACGAAGGTGCGCACGTCCACATGGAGGCCATTGGGGCTAGCGGCGCGAACACGTCCATAAGCTGCAGTTCCGCTTCGTGGCTGTACTACTTCTGAGGAGGGGCGTGAATGGGAGGCATTGACGATGCCGGGGTTTGTATCAGCGCGCTGGGAGCCTTGTTGGCCTGGTCCGCGACCCTCAAACTCAGGTTCCGCACCGAGTTTAATGCGGCGGTTCGGACTTGGGGTTTCGGGCCTACATGGACGAGGGTCGCGAGCCTGGGGCTACCACCATTTGAGTTGACTCTCGCAGCGGGGCTCATGGCCGCAGCCTTTAACGTGGGCAACAGGACATTGATGTGTTGGGCGTGCTTCCTGACGTTCACCGCCTTCAGCGCCGGCCAGCTATGGGTGTGGCGGCGAAGACCGGAAGCAGCTTGCGGATGCTTCGGGCGATCCAGCCGGTCGGTATCAACGTCATCTGTTCTGCGAACCACCAGCTTGGCGGTAGCCGCTGGTTTCACAGCGGTGGTGTCATGACCCCGGCGACGTTCACGGCACAGTTACGCGCCGCCCTTGTGGTTGCCGTTGCCATGGCCGGGGCGTGCTTGCGAGGCTTTACGCCAGTCGCCGCGCAGCAGCCGCCCTCCTGGGCCTACCCCGATGCAACACGGACTGGACTGGCGGAAGTGGACCGCGCAATTGCGGAGATGCTTGAGCGGGACCACGCGGGACTCCTCGGCAGGTTCGTGTTCACAGCCCGGCCTTGTTCCACCGCGGGCGGGATAGGCAGCGTCCGGTGTCCAGTGGGACAACCTTCCGGCACGAGTGTGCATGTGTTTCGGAGCGCGAGTTGCCAGTCGTCCTGGTTGCCGCAAGGAGACCCGGCACTCGAGGCTGCGGCTCAACAGTTGGTTTCGCACCCCAAGGCGCTGTTCGCCGTGGCGCGAGTCAGTGGAGATGCCACGGGCGCGGACTTTGCAGTGTTTTTCGGAGGCTATTCCGATCCCGGGACGCCCGAGGTAGAGGGAACTGACGACTCCGCGCGGGTGCTTTACGTGTCCGAGGCCGGAATCTCCGGCGTAGACTTCGGGTGCCGCGACGGCGTAGGTCATGAGGCAGCGTCCTTATCTGCGAGCGCATTCCTCCTCCCGCCGCGTGTGGGACCCCTTCCGCCGATCCTTGGTTCGGGTCCGGAGCCGGAGCCGACTCCTTCACGGGCCGGGAGACTTGCGCTCGTCCTGCTCGCACTGGGCTCGGCGTTGCTCGCAATTACACGGCCAAGGCGCGATACACCCCTCCGTTGACATCCTCCCCCCACCATCTACCATACCCATCGCACCGCCCCGGCCCGGGGACAAGCAAGCGTGCGCGGGCCAACGGGGCTGCCATCTGAAAGGGGGAATCCGCTTGGCCGAAGCCACAGCCGCGGCGCCCGAAGTGCGCCCACTCGTCCCACATCTCACCCTTGGTGAAACCCGCGACAAGGACTACCTGAACGGGTCCGTCTGCAAGAACTGCGGTACCCGCTACGTCGGTCCGCGCCTCTTTTGCGGCAAGTGCAGCAGCGATGGACCGTTCGAAAAAGTGCAGCTCGCCTCCACCGGCGAACTGTACGTGTTCACGATCATCCACCAGGCCACCCCCTACGTTCAGGCGCCCTACATCGCCGCGATCATCGACCTCGATGGCGGCGGAAGCGTCAACACGAACATCGTCGGCATCGAACCGAAGCCCGAGAACCTGAAGTTCGGCATGAAGGTGAAGATGTTCACCGAGAAGGTTTCGGAAGACCGCGAAGGCAACAGCTACGTCGCCTACCGCTTCACCCCCGCCTGATAAAGCGACCAGGAAGGAAACAGCCACATGCGTGAAGTAGCAATCGTCGGCGTCTCGATGATCAAGTTCGGGCGCTATGCGGACCGGGATTTCTCCCAACTCGCCGCCCAGGCCGGCCTCGAAGCCCTCAAGGATGCCGGCATGAACATGAAGAGCGTCGAGGCGCTCTACAGTGGGAACCTGTACGCGACCTCCGGGTCCGGCCAGCGAATCCTCCAGCAAATGGGCCAGACCGGCATCCCGGTCGTCAACGTGGCCAATGCCTGCGCCACCGGCTCCACCGCCTTCCGCGAGGCGTACTTCGCCATCGCCAGCGGCGCCTACGATGTCGCCATGGCCGTCGGCTCCGAACAAATGGGCAAGCAGGGCCTGCTCGGCTCCCGCGGCGACCCCGCCACCAGCCTCGAAGGCCGCGTCGGCTCCTACATGATGCCCGCCGTCTTTGGCATGGCCGGCATGGAACACGCCCGCGCCCATGGCACCCAGATGGAACACTTCGCGATGGCGAGCGTGAAGAACCACTTCCACAGCACTGGCAACCCCCTCGCCCAGTACCAGAAGGAATCGCCGCTCGATGAAGTGATGAACGCGCGGATGATCGCCTACCCCAACACGCTCCTGATGTGCTGCCCCACCGGCGATGGCGCCGCCGCGGCCATCCTCTGCTCGATGGACAAGGCCCGCCAGTTCACCACCCAGCCGATCAAGATCGCAGCCAGCGTCCTCACCAGCGACCCGTGGTCCGTCCGCGATGAAACGCTCGCAGATATCAACACCCTCACCCGCAACGCCGCCAAGATCGCCTACGAGCAGGCCGGCATCGGCCCGGAGGACCTCGACCAGGTCGAACTCCACGACTGCTTCGCCACCGCCGAACTCCTCCATTACGAGAACCTCGGCCTTTGCGACGAAGGTATGGCCGGCAAGCACATCGCAAGCGGTGCCACCTGGATCGGTAACAAGATCCCGACGAAGTACGAAGAGGACATCGCCCCCTTCGTCGACAAGACCTACAAGCCCAAGACCAAGACCGTGGTGAACGCCAGCGGCGGCCTCCTTTCCAAGGGCCACCCGCTCGGAGCCACCGGTGTCGCCAACATCGCGGAAATCGTCTTCCACCTGCGCGGCCAGGCCGGCGCGCGCCAGGTCGAAGGCTCCAAGATCGGGATGGCCCATGTCATCGGCCTCTGCTCCGCCTGCACCCTGAACATCATTCAGAAGTAACCACGGCAGCACACGCACACGCCAAAGGCGGCCCCCTGGGGCCGCCTTTCCGTTTGCGCCGGGGAGCAAGCCCCCTGTCTTCCACATTCGTCGCCGAAGCCCGAAGGTGGAAGTGATGGATCCCGCCGCCGCCGCCGAACCGGTCTCTCCCGAAGTGCTCGAAGCATTCGGTTTCCCCGGCGCCGGTTGTTCACGGCTCGAAGGCGGCCTCATGAACCAGCACTGGCTCGTCAGCTCCGGCGAACGCCGCTGCGTCATCCGCCGCTACCACCTTCTCCGGACCGCCGCGGCGATCGGCTGGGAACAGGACCTCGTCGAGCATGCGGGTTCACGAGGCTGGCCGGTAGCGCCGGCCCTTCCCGCCATCGATGGCACGAAGCTCGTCGCCCACGCGGGCCGGCTCTGGGCGGCAGCCGCCTACCTCGAGGGCGAAACCGGCGCCATGGAAACGCCCGCGAGCTTCCACATCGCCGGCCGGCTCCTCGGCCGGCTTCACCGGGACCTTGCGAGCTTCGAGCTCGATGGCCAACGGCCGGACTTCGGCAAGACGTGGGAACTCGACGCCGCGGTCGCCCCCGCCGGTGAAGGTTCGTTCAACGACTTGCTAGCCGCCTTCGCTCGCGAGCATCCGGACCTTGCCTCGCTCATCCGCCGCCAGCGCTACCGCAACCTTCGTGAACTCGCTCGCCTGAAGTATCCCGACCTGCCCGATCGCCCCATCCACGGTGACTTCCAGCGGTCGAACCTGCTCTGGACAGACGGCCGCTTCTCCGGCCTGCTCGATTTCGACCAGTCCCGGCGCGACGCGCTCGTTTGCGACATCGCCCCGCTCTTGATGCCGTTCCAGCCGCTCGACCAGAAGCTCGCCGCGGCTCTGCTCTCGGGCTACCAGACAGTTCGCCCCCTGTCCGATGCGGAGTGGGAGCTGCTACCAGCCCTTGTCCGCTCGGCACTGCTGTGGTGGGTCGCATTCCTGCTCGTTCAGTGGCGGACCCGCGGAGGATCGGTGGAAGGCATCGCCCGCACCATGACCGTCCGCTTCCCTGCCTTCGAGGCTGCGGAGCCCGCCTACCGCGGGCTCCGCGCGGGGACGTCTCCCAGCGCCGGCTGAGCCACGTCATGCCACCACCCGAATCGCACCCGGGTGTTTGCCGGATGCTCCGCCACGGCCCTTAGCAGCAGTCGTCCTTGTAGCCGCACGTCCGGCAGACGGCCAGCCGCGAGCCTTTGATGTCCGCGAGCAGGTCGCCGCAGCGGAGACACACCTGGAGTGGTATCGAGTTGCCCATCTTCCGGCAATTCACCCATCTGGCCGCGCTGTTGTCAACGAAGAAAGGATAAACCGCTTGACAAGGTTAGCATTTGCGCCCTAGATTCCGTTGGGAAGTCACCGTCCACGAAACTCCCATCTCGCCGTCAAAGAGTCGCGCACCCCGCCTCTCTTCCTTGGAAGGCCCCCGTTTCGGGGGCCTTCTACCCCTCCCGGAAAAGGCCCGGTATATGCTGTCTATCGGAGATCGTGACATTCGTCACGACTTCCCTATGCACTCGTCCGGCTACCGGAGAAACTGGGGGCATCGCCACGAACGGGGGACCTTCCCATGAACGCCCGCATTGCCTTCTCCGCTGTCGCAGCGGCCGCTCTTGCTCGTCAGTGCGCTCTTCCTTTCCTCATGCGGTAGCTCGGACGGCGATTCCGCCAACTCCGGTATCGCCAACAACGTGGCTGGGGTCCCGGACGGTGTGCCGTTCGTCGATCAGGACAGCCTCAAGTTCATCCCTACCAGCCTCAAAGTGAAGGTCGGAGACATCGTTTACTTCAAGAACAGCGAGACCGCGCTCCACACGGTGACGATCGAAGGGAAGAACGAGTCCGGGAACATGAAGAAGGACGCTGTCTTCACGTGGACCCCGAAGACTGCAGGCGAATACAAGATCACCTGCGACTTCCATCCCCAGATGAAAGCCACGATTACCGTCGAATAGCCATGCTCAGGGGCTCTTGAACGCTGTCCCGGCCCCGAGTCTGACGACGACATCCGCGCCCTCGGGTATGTCGTCCGCCTTTTCGATGAGTCTGAGATCGAACAGCCCCCGCAGCTTCTCCGCGGTGTACCGCTTCCCCGTCACGTCGAATATCCCCGGCTCGTCCACCCCAGTGACCTCTTCCATGCTCAGGAAGGCGGGTGGGATCCCGAACACCCCGCCGTGGACCAGCGCCGCCTTGGCCAGCGCCTCCTCGCCGGCCGCGTACTGAAACACGATTCGAGGGGCTTCGCCTCGCAGTTCAGGGTCCGCCATGAAGCGGTCGATGATGTCGTAAACCCGGTCCTGGTCCTGGAGGAGTACCAGTTGTCCGTCCTCGGCAATGCTCCCGTACATCGCGGCGCCGAGGGAGAACGTCTCGATCCGGGAGAGGTCCATCTGTTTCGCGAGCAGCGCAAATCCGGGGATCTGCGCCGTGTCAATGTCCGTCCGGATTGCGTGGCGGTAGGCGTCCCACGTTTCCGGCAGCTTCGACACAAGGCCCAGGCCCACCGACTTGTCGGCGACGGCCTGGATGACGAGTTGCTGACGTTCGATGCGCTTCAGGTCGCCATCGACGCGCACCCGCGAGTAACCAAGCGCCTGGGCGCCGCTCATGCGCTGTTGGCCGGCTTTCACCGTCTGGTCGGGAAAGGAATCCAGCGAGTCCGTGCCGTAGTCGGAGATGTCCGCCGGGACCGTGATCTCGATCCCTCCAATCGCATCGATCAGTTCGACGAACCCCACCCAGTCGATCACCACGAACTGGTGAACGTCGATGCTGAAGTTCTTCTCAACCGCCGCGACACAGGCCGCTGCGCCGCCGCCGGGGTACTTATAGAACTGCCCGTAGCTGTACGCCGCGTTGATCTTGTTCTGGGCCCACACCCCGGTCGTGTTGCCGAAAGGGGATGTCGGCCCACGTGTCGCGCGGGATGGCCAGCAACTGCAGGTTGCCCGCGTGCTTATCGATGCTCGCCACGAACATCGTGTCGGCCCGGTAGGAGGCGCTCTCCGGCTCGCCCGGCCTTCGGTCCAGCCCAAGCACGAGGATGTTCAGGCGGTCATCGGGACTCCATGGCGCCCGCGTAGTCGTCGAAACTCCCGGCAGCGAAACATCGACGCCGATGTCGGTAGCGGGGATCGCGAGAGTCACCGCCGGCACGGCCAGTTCGTTCCCTGGAAACAGGTAACCGTCGATTCGCTGGTAGGCGAAAACTGAGGAGTAGACGGCCCCGAGGGCGACGCCAATAATGGCGCCGACGCACCCGGTCCGCCGGGAGATGCTCAGGTTCACGTGGGGCCCGACCGTCGGATTTGCGCCACCGTAGGTTCCGCCGCACCCCTCAGTCAAGGAATGCGTAAAGCCGTATGTCCCGCCCGCTCATCATCCGAAACGGGGTCGTGGCCCTGCCCTCCGGCCCGTCACGTTCCGATATCCTCTGCCGTGATGGCCGTATCGTCGCCATCGGGAACGGCTTGAACGCCCCCGAAGCCGAGGTCGTCAATGCGGCCGCGCTCACCATCGGCCCTGGCTTCGTCGATGTCCATGTCCATGGTGGCGGAGGGCATTCATTTCTCACCCACGATCAGTTCCGCATCCGTGACTACGCAGCATGGGCGCCCCGCAACGGGGTCACCTCGTTCCTCGTGAGTACCGTCGGTCGCGATGCCGCCGATACCGTGGAGATCTTCGCAGCACTCCGCCCGGCCATCCATTCGACGTCCGGCGCCGAGGCTCTCGGCTTCCACCTGGAAGGCCCCTTCATCAACCCGCTCCGCCACGGCGCCTTCCCCCCGGCGATGCTCCGGCCACCGGTGCGCGAGGAGTTTCTTCGCTTCCAGGAAGCTGCCGGCGGCCATATCCGCCAGGTAACCCTCGCTCCCGAACTCCCCCTTGCCCTCGATCTCGCGGGGGCGATCACCGCCAGCGGCGCCATTCCGGCCATGGGCCATACCGATGCCAACAGCGAACAGTGCCGAGCCGGCTTCGAATCCGGGATCCGCCACGTCACCCACCTCTTCAATGCGATGCGGCCCATCCACCAGCGAGAAGGCGGCCCGATCATCGCCGCCCTCCTCGAAGACGCCGTCACCTGTGAGTTGATCTGCGATGGCGCACACGTGGACCCCGCCCCGCTCCTCATGGCCTACCGCATCCTCGGGCCACACCGCACCGTCGTCGTCACCGACAACCTGCACCTCGCCGGCATGCAGGCCGATTCTGGCCGTTTCGCTGGCGAGGATGTCACCGTCTCCGGCGGGAAGGCGGCAAAAGCCGATGGCACCATCGTCGGCAGTGTCGAGACCATGGACCAGCACTTCCGCAACACGATGCGTTTCCTGGGCATCAGCATCTCCACCGCATTCCGCCTGTGCTCCACAAACCCTGCCCGTGTTGCCGGTGCATCCAATCGCAAGGGCCAGGTCGAACGCGGTATGGACGCCGACCTCGTCCTGCTCGACGGCGACCTCCAGGTCCAGATGACGGTCTGCAGGGGTGAGATCGCCTTCGACCGGCGGAACCAGACGACCTGACCTTTCGTTCTGCCTTCGGTTTACCCTCGAAGGCCGGACGCCGCAGCCTCATCAAGGATCCAGGCCGTGCCATGGCGCCGTACGCTCAGGCTCGCCGGGAGGTCGACGCTCGCTGGCTTTTCGACCGCGGCCGCCACAATAGCCGCCTTGCTGGTGCCGTTCGCCATCACGATGACCCGCTCCGCGCCGAGCAGTTCCCTCAATCCGAGGGTCAGGCCCCAATGCGGGGCATCCTCGCCCCAACACGCGGCAGCGCTTCGCCGGGTCTCTTCGCGGAGTTCCATGCGCCGCACCGTGCTGTCCGCCGCACTCCCGGGTTCGTTGAACGCGAGGTGGCCGTTCATCCCGATCCCGAGGAGCGAGACGGTCAGTCCGCCGGCCCGTTCGAGCGCCGCCCCCATCCGCCGGCACTCCCTTTCGACATCCTGTGCTCCAGGGTCGAACTGCTCGACGGCGGCAGCGCCGGGGATTGTAGCCCAGTGCTTCGAGAAGAAGGCGCGGTTGGAACAGCGGTGGTCCCTGGGGCCGCCGTACTCGTCGATGGCGAAGGGCCGCCACGACGAGATGTCCACCTCTCCGGCATGCGCCGCCGCCGCGAGTCGCTCGTAGAGCGCCACCGGGGTGTTGCCCGTCGGCAACCCGATCACCGGGTGATCGCGGTCGCGCACTGCGTCCAGGAGCGCCTTGAGGCACGCCTCGCCGAAACCCTCCGCCGTGGCAACGCGCACATCAACCATTCTGAGCTTCTCGTAGGATCGCTCGCAGGGCGCCGATCGCCGCCGGCATGCGCGGCCCGTACCACCAGAGCAACTTGCCATCGATCACACGCGCTGGCGCGAACTGCCCGTAGTACCTTGCGTGGCCGTCATCGAACGGGAATGGCTCGTCAGGCAAGAGGATGAAGTCCGGCGAGAGCGCCGCCAGTTCACCGTGTGCCAGCTCCGGGTAACGCTCGCGGTGGCCCAGCACGTTCACGCCGCCGCATTCGTCGATAAGCGACTGCCCGTACGTCGCGGCCCCCAGCCCGAGCATGGGGTTGTGCCAGACGCCGACGTAGACGCGGGTCGCTGCCTGCGCCAACTGTGCGGTCAGGAGCGCTGCTTCGATCTCCTCCTCCAGCTGCGCCGCAGGCTCGCGCCGCTCCAGGAGCTCCCCCATCTGCCGGATCCCGCCAATCGCCTCGCGCACACTGTCGATCTCCGTCACCAGGACCTCGATGCCCCGCGCGCGCAAGGCCTCGACGTCTTCCCGCCGGTTCTCTTCCTTGTTCGAGATGACGAGGTCCGGCCTGAGCGCTGCGATCGCGGCGATATCCGGGTCCTTTGTCCCTCCGGCCGGCGGGACCCGCTTCGCGATAGACGCCGGCTCCGTGCAGTAGCGCGTCCGGCCCACCAGCGAGTCGCCGGCCCCGAGGTATGCGATGAGTTCCGTGAGGCTTGGCACGAGCGACACGATGCGTGTTGGTGGCACTGCCCCAGCGTACCGCCCGCAAGCGAATGAGGCCTCCCGGAACACCCGGGAGGCCTCATTCGTGGAGAGGTCATGTTCAGTCCGGGTCAGGGCGTCCCCAGAGTCACCTGGATGCTCGCCTTCTTGCCGTCGCGGTAGTACTCCAGCGTCACGGTTTGCCCCGCGCTGTTCTTGATGAGCGCGACCATCAGGTCGTTCTCGCTCGCGATCTCGGTGTTCCCCAGCCGGATGATCACGTCGCCGGCCTTCAGGCCGGCAGTGCCGACTGGGCCCGAGGCGGTCACGTTGCCGACAAGCAGTCCGCCCTGCGACTCTGGGATGTTGAGTTCCCTCGCCTTGGCGGGGCGCAGCGTCTCGAAGGTGCCGATCCCGAGGAAGCCACGGTTCACTCGGGAGCTCGTCAGGATCTGCTCGTAGACGGCCCGCGCGACGTCTGAGCCGACCGCAAAGCCGATGCCGGAGGCGGTGCCACCCGTCCCGTCCGGCGCCAGCGCGGTGTTGATCCCGACCACCTCGCCATACATGTTCAGGAGCGGACCGCCGCTATTCCCGTGGTTGATCGCCGCGTCCGTCTGCACAGCCCCGTAAATTTGCGCCTGAGCTCCCTCGTTGATTACGCGGTTCTTCTGGCTGACGATCCCCCGCGTGACGCTGTAGCTCGGCCCCTCTCCTTGCTGCAGGTCGAGTGCGTAACCGATGGCGACGACGTCCTGTCCGATGAGGACGTTGTCGAGGTCAGCGAACTTCAATGCCTTCAGGCCCGTCCGTTCGATCTTGAGCACCGCGAGGTCTGTCCGGGAGTCGGTCCCGGCGACAGTCGCGGCCGCAACGGAACCATCGCTCAGGGTCACCCGGATGTTGCTCGCCGTTCGGCCGGCGGTTGTGCCCTCCACCACGTGGAAGTTGGTCAGGATGTAGCCGTCCGCGCCCACCACGAATCCGGTGCCAACGCCGCTGTTCGTCTCAATGCGGACGACCGATGGCTCCGCCAGCTTCACCAGGTCCGCAGTCGAGAGCTCGTCGCTCGTTTGGCTCACCGAAGTCTGTCGTGTTCCATCGGCGGCGGGGCTTGCCGCTGCTGGAGCCTGGGTCTCAGGACTTGCCGTCGAGGCAGGTGAATCAGAGCAGGCAGCCCCTGCAAGCAGGGTAAGGCCCAGCATTCCGGCTGCCAGGGGACGCGTGAATCGGCGCATCGGCGGTCACTCCCGTCTTAGTCCCTCCAGTGTCGGACACCTGCCAGTAGCGTCGCGTAAATGGATAAGCCGCCTTTCGACAAGAACGGTAAAGTCGCTGGTTCGGGCGCGGGCCGCATGTATGATCTCGATTTGAGATACCTATGGGACCTCAGGGGAATCCGGAAACGGCTGGTATACGTAACGTTGGTAGGACGGTCGTCTTCGCCCGTCCCGCGGAGGCGGAACTCGCCTCCCGCGCCGATTGGCCGGATGAAGCCCTTATGCTCGCTATCGCCAGCCGCGATGAACTAGCCTTCGCCGTTCTCTACGACCGGTATGTCGACCTCGTCTACTCGGCTTCGTTTCGCATACTCGCCGATGCCGGGCTGGCCGAGGATACGTCGCAGGATGTCTTCGTCCGCCTTTGGCGCCGGCCCGAGGCATTCATCGCCGATCGTGGCCGGTTCCTCAGCTGGCTCATGAGCGTCACTCGCAACCGCGCCGTCGATGAGCTCAGGGCGCGCGGCCGGAGACGGCGCCGCGAAGGCGGCCCCCTCGGCGAGCCCGATGAGGCTGCCGAGCCGCTCTTCGCCACCCATCCGCCCGACCCTCAATCAACGGCCGAACTGCACGAAGAGCAGCTAGCCGTCAGGACTGCCTTGCGGGACCTGCCCGGAGAACAGAAGACTGCCCTCGAACTCGCCTATTTCGGCGGGTTCACGCAGCAGGAAATAGCCGCCCGCCTCCACGAACCGCTGGGCACCGTGAAGACTCGGATTCGCCTCGGCATGCAGAAGCTCCGCAAGTCGTTGGAAGTCAGGGGTTAGGGCGCGAGCGATGACAGGCGAACACATCACTCAGGAGCAGGCGGACGAATTCGCCATCGGTTCGCTCGAACCGGCGTCCGAACATGCCGTCACGGTTCACCTTGCCGAGTGCCCTGCCTGCCGCGACATCGTCCGCGATTCAGAACGCCTGGCCGCCAGGTTCGCGATGAGTTCCCCGCTCAGGCGGCCACCGTCGCACCTGAAGGACCGCGTCCTTGCCGCGGCCGGTATCCGCCGCCCAGGGCCGTTGCGCCGTGTCGCCGGATATGCCAGGACAGCGGCCGGAATCGCCGCCGTCTTCGTCGCTGTGGCCGCGTTCACCGGCATGGTCTGGATGCGGGGAGAAATGAGCGGCCTTCGCGACGACGACGAACGGCTCCAGCGGAAGATCGATGAGGCCCTCTCCCAGGAAGTCGAAATCGCCGCCCTCACGCGGAAGCTCGATGACCAGGAGAAGGAAGCTGCTCGCCTCGCCGATGCAGCGACCGGAGACCAGGACCTCATCGTCGCTCTCCTCTCAAACAACACGAGGATCGCCGATGTCGTCCCGGCCGCCGAAGATTCGACATCCATCGGCCGCCTCGTTTGGGACGGCGACCAGAAGCGAGTCTGGTTCGTCGCCAGTGACCTGCCCCAGCGTCCGGCCGGCGAAACCTACCAGCTCTGGGTCAATTCGGGCGGCAAGTACTACAGCCTCGGTACCTTTGCCGCCGATCCGGACGGCTTTGCCCGCCACCAGACAATCGTCCCCGAAGGCATCACCAGCTACGACACTGCGGTGGTCACCATCGAGCGCGCGGGCGGAAGCCCGATCCGCCAGGGCCCGACCGTCTTCCTGGTCTACGATCTCTCGCGCCTGAAGGACTGAGCGGCGCCTCCACCCGTCGGCGCTGACAGTTCACCAGCCCTCTGACACCGGCCGGGCGCCATCGCGTCCATAGGCGAGCACGGCCAGCCCCGCCCGCGCGGCGCGCTCCATCACGCTCGGCCCGCCGATCAGCACAGCCTTCGCCCACACTTCTGCCAGCCAGCAGGCTTCGGCCTTCACACTCACCTGGACGAACGGCGAATCGGAGGGCATTCCTGTCCCGGGGTCGATGAGGTGGTGGGCCTCACCTCCGCCCCTGACCTTCCAGCGGCGCTTCAGCGTCGTCGAGGTCGCGATCGCGCCGGTCAGCCGGCCATTCCACCCGTTCGACCCGTCCGGTGCGGAGACATCCATCGCCCAGCCCGTCCCCGTGGCGTCGTCGCCAAGGCACCTGATGTCCCCCCCGGCGTTCACGAACGCGTTTTGGTGGTCGGTCGCGAGGTGTTCGGCCGCGAGGTCAGCAGTCCATCCCTTCACGATCCCGCCGAGATCGATCTGCCCGGCCAGCAGTTCCACGGAAAGCCCCGAGACCCGGATGACCTTCGCCGGATCGGGCACGCGTTGCGGCTCGAGTGGGCCCTCCGCGTCGATCTCCTTGAACGTCCGGTCGTACCCCGCCTTCGCCAGCGCCGGGAGGACCATCGGGTTGAAGTACCCGCCGGTCAGCTGATGCGCATCGATCGCCATGGCCACGACCCGCGCGAGCCATGCGTCCTCGATGACCTCGCCCCGGTTCAGCCTCGAGAGCAGGCTCTGTTCGCGGAAGCGCGAGAAGCGCTCCTCCTGCTGTTCGAACAGCAGCCGCACGCCGATGAACGCGCCGGGCGGCGGCGCCCCTGCCGTCTCGATGAACAGGTCGATATCGGTGTCCATCGCCCGAAAGCTCTCGTGCGATTCCAATCGTGCTCCTTCACCTTCTGCCCGGTTCGCGCTAGGGTGAGTCTGTGACAGAGAGCATATCGCCTGAAGTGGCGGCAAGGCCGCTCTTCATCCTCAATCCGAACTCCGGCGGCGGCCGTACAAAGAAGCGCGTCGGCACCATCATCGATGCCATCGAGCGCGCCGGGCTCGCCGCCGACATCGTTTTCACGACTCACCGCGGCCACGGCACCGAACTCGCCGATGAAGCCATCGACGCCGGCCGCGAGTTCCTCGTTGCCTGTGGTGGCGATGGGACCGTCTTCGAGGTTGCCAACGGCATCCTTGCCAGGGGCGCGGGCGATCGCGTCCGGCTCGGCACTATCGGCCTCGGCACCGGCAAAGACATCGCGAAGGCCCTGGGTATTACCCGTGGCAGCCTCGCCATCAAGGCGATTACCGCCGGCCTCGAACGTCGCATCGATGCCGGAAAAGTCACCGCCCGCGACGAAAATGGCCAGGAACAGGTCCGCTACTTCCTCCTCGCCGCTTCGGCAGGCTGGGTTCCCGAGATTTCGCAGTCAACACCGCGCTGGCTCAAGCGCCTCGGCGATACCGCCCCGTACATGGTCATGACCGGTGTGAAGATGCTCGGACCAATGGGCCGCCAGTTCACGCTCGCCATCGATGGGATGGCGTACGACGGCCGCTACAACTCCGTCAGCGTCCACAACATGGAACTCTGGGGCGGAGACCTCGTAGCCGCCCCTGGCGCCGCGCCGGATGACGGCATCCTCGATGTCATCCGCTGGGGCGACCTTGGCCGCCGAGCCGTCCTCCAGGCGGTCGACGGTCAGCGGAAAGGCGGCACCCACGTCGACATGGAAGGCGTCGACCGCCACCCGGCGAAGATCGTCGAACTCTCTTCGCCGAAACGCTCACGGCTCGACCTCGATGGCGAGCTTGGTGGCTTCCTCCCGGCGAAGATCGAGATCGTCCCCGGCGCCCTCCGTTTCGTCGCGCCGCTTGCCTAAACCGGTCTCAGTGGCTCCGCGCTTCCGCCGGGCAGCTCGACCACGATCGCGTCGCCGGGACGGACTTCTCCGCCTGAAACGACCACGGCCATCACGCCGGCTCGCCGCTCGGTCACGTTCCCGGCGCCATCCTGCGTGATGCAAGCCTTCATCAGGCCAGCCTGCAGGCCGTTGAGTTGTCCACAGGGGTTCCGCAGGCCCGTCACCCGGATCGCGGCCGTTGCTCCCAGGTGCAACACAGCGCCCGTTGGCAATCCGAGGATGTCGATCCCCCGTGTCGTGATGTTCTCGCCCATCTGCCCGGGTCCAACCGCGAAGCCTTGCTCCCCGAGTTGTTCGTGCAGCTCGGAGTGAATCAGGTGCACCTGCCGCAGGTTCGGCTGAGTCGGGTCGATAGCGACCCGTGAGCGGTGTCTCACGGTTGTCCCCGAGTGCACATCGCCTTCCACGCCAAGGCCCTCGATCAGGCGGATCGAGTCTGTTTCTGACTTCGAAAACGTGTATTCCGCGCTTCGGTGTACTGCTTCCACAGTCCCGGCCAGAGGTCTGGTGCCCCTCCGTAGTGTCTCCTGCATAGGCCGAACGACGGTCGGACACCGTGCTCGCTTTCCAGGCGACGCCCGGCCCGCCACGTACCCCGGATGCCGTACACTTCCTTCGCACCACGCAAACAAACCTCACAAGGAAGTCCACATGCGCGAAGTCGTCATTGTCGACGCGATCCGCACGCCCCTCGGGCGGCGCGGAGGCGTCTTCTCCCAGAACCACCCCATCGAAACCTCGTCACTCCTCCTCAAGGAACTCGCGAAGCGCAACAGCTTCGACCCCGAGATCGTCGACGACGTGATCTATGGCTGCGTCAGTGAAGTCGGCGCGCAATCCACCAACCTCGCTCGCAATGTCGTGCTCACCGCCGGCTGGCCGTACACCATCCCCGGCGTCACCCTCGATCGCCAGTGCTCCTCCAGCCAGCAGGCTGTCCACTTCGCCGCCAACCAGATTGGCTCCGGCGTCCACGAGGTTGTCGTGGCGGGCGGCACCGAGTTCATGTCGCAGATCCCGCTCGGCGCGAACGTCGGCCAGAACATGGGCTACCCCTTCACCCAGGCGATGCAGGACCAGTACGACCTCACCTCGCAGGGCCTTTCTGCCGAGCGCATCGCCGACAAGTGGGGCATCACCCGGGGCGAGGCCGATGAGTTCGCTGTCGAAAGCCAGATGAAGGCCGCCCGTGCCCAGAAAGAAGGGCGCTTCAAGGGCGAGATGGTCCCGGTGCCCGGCAAGAAGAAGAACAAGAACGCCGATGGCACCGAGGAACTCGTCGATGCCGTCATCGACTTTGATGAAGGCATCCGCCCGAACACCACCCTCGAAGTTCTCACCGCGCTGAAGCCCAGCTTCCGCGAGAACGGCGTCCATCACGCCGGCAACTCCAGCCAGATCACCGATGGTTCGTCCGCTGTCCTCCTTACTCACCTCGATAAGGCGAAGGAGATGGGCTGGAAGCCTCGCGCCCGCATCGTTTCCCAGGCCGTCGTTGGCTCGGATCCGGCGCTGATGCTCACCGGCCCGATCACTGCTACTCCGCTGGCCCTCCAGCGTGCGGGACTCACCATGCGGGACATCGACCTCGTGGAGATCAACGAGGCGTTCGCCAGCGTCGTCCTTTCGTGGAAGCGCGAAATGAACGCCGACATGAGCAAGGTCAACGTCAACGGCGGCGCAATCGCCCTCGGGCACCCCACCGGCTGCACCGGTGCGCGCCTCTTCGGCACCATCATCAACGAACTCGAGCGCACCGGCGGCCGCTACGGTCTCATCACCATGTGCGTCGGCGGCGGCATCGGCACAGCGACCGTTGTCGAACGCATCTGACCTGGTCCGGCTGAGGGTCAATTCGCGAGGCGGGCACGAGAGTGCCCGCCTCGGTCTATGATCCCGGGAATGACTCGGCTCTTCGTGGCAGGTCACAGCGACTCCGGGACGGCGTTCCTTCCCGAAGGCGTCCTTCCGTGGCCCGAACGCACCCGCGCCTGGGTCGAGGCCGGGACCGGCGAACCGTGCGAACTCCGCGAGGTTCGCTTCGCTGCCATGGGCTCCCGTGCAGTCGACTACCTTGTCGGCGCGGTCGAGAAAGCGGAGCCAGACATCGTCATCCTCCCGCTGACGGGGTTCGTGATCGCCGTCGGGACGGTCGCAGAGAGCGTACGCGCCCGTTTCAGCCCTCGCGCAGCGCGACTCTTCCTCGCCTCCGAAGCTCGCTTCCAGGGGCACACGCGTGAAGGCCGCCTTCGCCGCTCGGCAAACCGCGCCGCCCGGAAGGCGGCCCGCCGGGTGCTCGGCACTCGCCCGCTTTCGACCGTTGAACAGACCACCGCGATCTTCGAGGAGATCATGGACCGTCTCGCCCGAAGGGAGTCGACCCAGGTTGTCGTGGTTCGCGATGTGCGTTTCTCCAAAGAGGTCCAGGAGCGCGAGCCGCGCGTCCACGAGCGTTTCGATCGCATGGAGGCTCCCCTGCTCGCCGTGGCAGCGCGGCACCACTTCGTCGTGGCCGATCTCGAAGGGGCGATCAGCCGGGCTCCCGATCGAGACGTCTTCTACCAGGATGACGGCGTCCATACGACTGCAGCGTTCCACGACGTCTACCTCCAGTTGATGCAGGAGGCGGTCGGCCAGGCACTTGCCACGCGCGCATAGGAAGGGGGTCCATGCGCTGGATCCCCCCTCCGACGCCTGCTTGGCCGCTCAGGTCCCGGTGATTTCCCTCACCCGGTCGAAGTACCGCCGGCACACCGATTCTGAGTCCTCCGGCGCGTCGTCGTGGACGGCGGCGACTACCTCCCAGTCATCGAGGTGTCCGTAGTACACCTCGCCGCCGACCGCAGCAGCGATGCCATGTGGGTTCGCCACAGTCCGGCACGACCCCGGTGGACGGTCCAGCCTGCGGATCGCCACCCCGGCGTCATCGATCGACTCGACGACGCCGCGAAACCAGCGCCAGGCGATTTCCGGCAGGCCACTGCCCTCATCGATGGCTACCAGTTGCTGACGGCGGATACGGACCTTATCCCGGACCAACTGCGAGAACACCGCGCGGGTGGTCTCTCCCGATTCGACAAGGCGCACGGTGCACCCCGTCTGGTCGCATTCCACGACCGTACCAAGTACGAAACTCAAGTGGTTCTGACTCCTGAAGTGCGCGGGCGTCGCCCGCGGGCCACTTCGCCCGCCGCGCTACGCCGCGAGGCGCGCCCGGGTGGCGAAGGTCATCGTGGAAGCTGTTGCAGTTTGCATAGACACCTCCTCTTCGCTCGCAGGAATGGTAGGCATACCACTCGCGGATGGCAAGCCTGCCTACGCCCGCGCCACCACAGGCTGTCGCCACCCATGCGCCCGCTGCGTCGCAATCACAAAGAAAAGGGCCCCCAACCCGGCCATCGTGGCCGAGACCGAGAACGCGGCCCGGAAGCCCGCATGTTCGACCACCACGCCGAGCAGGAGCGCGCCCATGCTCAGGCCAAGGTCATTTCCGAGCGTGAACGTGCTCAGCGCCCGGCCGCGTTCGGTTGGCGCACAACGGTCGACCAGGAGGGCCATCATCGCGGGCTGGAACGAACCTGCGCCGGCCCCGAAGAACGCAGCCGCCACGAACATCTGCGCGGGATGTGATGCGGTCGCCATGACGATCATGCTGAGCGACAGGGAAGCGATGCCCGGCACGAGGAACCACGATCGCGGATACCGGTCCATGTACCGCCCCAGGCTGAGCCGCATCATGATGACCATCCCTGCGTACACCATGAACACCGAGCCCGCGTTCTCGAGCCCGTGATCGCGGGCGAACAGGGGCATGAACGTCACCATCGACGCCATCACGAACGAACTCGCGAAGTTGATCGATGCGGGGAAGACTCCCGCCCGTGAAAACAGGTTGCCGAGGTCGAGTTTGCGTCCCGCTCCCACTCCCGTCGGCCGCGTTTCGCCGCCGAGCGCGGCAATCCCGAGGGCAAGCACGCCGACTGCCGCGGAGAACAGGAAGAGCGAGGTGAAGTGGAGTTCGCCGGTCTCGGCGCCGCTTAGCCAGCCCATCCGGCTGGTGAGGGCGTCGTCGAATCCCGTTAGCCACCCGGCGTGGATGATGAATCCGCCCAGCGCCGGGCCGATCGCGAAGGCAAGACTGTTGGCAAGTCCGTAGTAGCTCATCACCTCGCCGCGCCGGCTTGGCGCAGCGACATCCGCGATCGATGCACTGGCCGATGTGACGAAAATCGCCATCGAAGCGCCCGTCAGCAGCCGCAGGACCGCCACTGAGGCAACCGACTGCACCACGTTGTAGAGCAGTGCATTGAGGACGAACACCGCCAGTCCCGTCAGCATCACTGGTCTCCGCCCGTAGGCGTCCACCGCGTATCCGACGAATGGCCGTGCCACCAGCGATGCCAGGCTCGACATGCCGATCAGCAGGCCGATTTCGCTCTTCGCGCCACCCAGGCGTTCGATGAAGAACGGCAGAGTCGGGAAGTAAAGCAGGTAGACGCTGAAGAACAGGAAGTTCAGGCACGTCAGGCGCACGACTGCCGCGCTCAGCAGGGGCTCAGGGGTCGATTCAGGCGCTGTCAACTAATTCACGCGACCCGAATGAGTTGGACGCATCCTGTTCCCGCCGCCACGGCCTGTCAAGACGCTGCCATGCGTTCTCCCAGGACGAAGGGGAAGCGGTCCGTCCTCAGCCCCCGTCCCCTCAGTTCACCCCGCCCGGGTCCCCCGCCCGCAACGGGTTCGTGAACTCCATGCCGGCGTTCGCCAGGTCCCCGGAAAGGTCTTCGCCCTTCGGCTTCTTCCCATCGCGCACCCACGCCGCAAGGTCCTGGAAGGCCGTGGTCAGCTCTGGTTCACTGAACTTGCAGTGTCCCCCTGCACGTATCGCCCGCTGTACCAGGAGGTCGCTCTTTCCCGCTTCCGTCACCGCCTTCTTGTAGTCGCGCTCCATCGTGATAGGCACGAACAGGTCGCCCGTGTTGTGCAGCGTCAGCAGTGGGACGCTGATCTTCCCGGTCGTCAGCGCCGCGTCGGGATACTGCTCAGCGTTGCGCGCTGCCGCGTCGCTCGCGAACCGCCGCACACCCGCGTTCACTTCGGCATCGGTCAGGCCGAGCCCCGGGTCAATGTGGTAGACCACGCCGGTGTTCGTCGCCGCTCGGTTGACCAGCCCCTTCCGCTCCGGGTCCAGCAGGGCAAGCCCGAAGTTCACTGCGTACTGCTCCCGGAATCCTTCCTGGAAGAACGGCCGCGTCCCGCCGGTGAGGTTCTTGATGATTGACGCGAAGCGGAGGCCCCGTTGAGTCGGCGTCGCCGAACTCCCGAGCACCTTCGGCATCTCCTGGAGGATCAGCGTCCCGAGGTCCGCACCTGGTTGGCCGATGGGAAACGCCAGCCCGGAAGTGTACTCAGCGACCGCCACCCACGAGATCAGGTAGTCGATCTGCCCAATGCCCATCAGTGCCCCACAGAGCGCCAGGCCGCCGTCGTACTCGCCCGGCTGGTTTTCCAGCGCCAGCGCCACGACGTTCCCTCCCATCGATGCGCCCGTGATGTAGGTCCGCTTCGGTTCGCCGTACTTCGTGGTGAACAGCTTTTTGAGCGCCAGCGTGTCATCGGCGCCGATGCCCGGTACGTAGCCATTTTCGCTGTACGAACTCGCAGCCCAGGCGTAGCCGCTTGCGACCAGGTATCGCCGCAACGCCGCCGGAGGCGCCTGCACTGCAACTTCCGTCCCGAACCCTGCGAACCCGTGCGCGAACATCACCAGCTCGCCATTCCAGGAATCCGGTATCTCGATCTGGTACGCCGCCCGGTCGATCTGTCCGAAAGCCGCCTTTGCGCCCGCCAGCGCCGCGAAGCTCGGGTCCTTCGCCGTCGTCGCCACGCCCGAAGAGGTCCCCAGCTTCCGGATTGCCTGCGCCGGCGGAGTCGATGTCGCGGCGGCTCCCGTCGCAGTCGCCGTCGCCGGGTCGGCGTTCGTTTCCGGCGCGTCGGCAACACGCTCGTCCGTGGAGCTGCAGGCGGCCAGCAGCAACCCCAGAGCCGCTCCAAGCCCGAGAAAAGTTCGTCGAATCATCGCCGAAGTGTACCCGCCGCCGCCGTCAAGCTCCGGTGTAGCGGAATGCCGGGTTCGCGCTGTACTGCTTCAGGCTCATCCCATTCTGGTCGCGCCCCGAAAGCACCGGATCATCGAAGGGCCACTCGATGGCGATGTCAGGGTCGTTCCAGGCCACCGTGCCCTCCGATGGCGGTGTGTAGAGTCCGGTGCACTTGTACTGGACCTCGGCGAACTCGCTCACCTCGTCAGCGGCCCTTTGGTTTGCGCCGTGGCGTACCAGGCACGCTTCCATCGGCGCCTGTGGCGAGGCTTCGTCTGGAGTGGCTCCCTGAGCAAGCCACGTCCCTTGAGGTACCTGACGACGGTCCGGCGGCCCACACCTGATGCGGAGAGCCTCGCCCGTCACGCAAGAGGAGGACGGCGCCATCGAGCTTCTCTTTGCCCCCAGCGAGAGGAAGCTCCCTGTGCGGGCCGACCTGCTGGACAGCCAGCACTTCGGCTGTCGTCCATGTTGTCTTGACGGGGCGAGATTGGCGTGGCGCTCGGCTGCAGCGGCTTCCTGAGGCTCAACCAGGTCGAACGGGTCATAGCGCCGTTTCCAGCCGACCGCATTAGAACGTCTCCCGGCGACCAGTTCCGCAGTGGCGGCAGGTGAGCCGCCGCAGGTCGTTCTGACCGTGGCCGTGCGATGCCTGGCGAACGAGGCACCTTCGAGCTGCTGCTTCCTCAAAACTCGCCTCCCGCGGACGTAGGTCCTGGACGGCTCGGGAGTTCCTAGGCTGAGCTTCGTTTGGCTGCGGCTGGGGCGGCTTGTCAGATCCTCCACCCGCGGCGCCTCGCTGAGCCGAGACGAACTCCCGAAGACCAGCCTCTTCACTCCCGCCGCCCGGCAGAGCTCGGCGATCGAATCGGTCGCAACGGCGTTCATTTGCCAGTTGGCTTCGGGGCTGAATTCGGCCGTCGGGTCGTTGGAAAAGCCCGCGAGGGTCCAACGGCATCGATTTCACCTTTCCGCCTCCGTCTGCTTCTCGCGCATGTACCGGGCCAGCCCGTCCCGCCAGTGGCCGAGTTCGGCCCCGCGTGTGCTCCTCAGGACGGAATACATCGGGCGTTTCACCGGTCCCCCAAATTCCTCCGTCGTCACTGCCTCCAGCGGCGGTGCGACATCCGCCAGCCGGAAAATCTCGGCGGCGAAGTCGTGCCAGCTGCAGCCTTCCGAGGCGGCCAGGTGGACCACTCCGCGGACACCCTCGCGGATGAGCGGGAGGAGCGCCTCGGCGATCTCGGCCGTGTTTGTCGGCGCGGTCACCTGGTCACCCACAACCCGGATCGGGTTCCCTTCCCGCGCCAGGCGAAGCATCGTCTCCACGAAGTTCCCGCCCTTGCCCGCCGATCCTGCCAGCCCGTACAACCCGGAGACTCGTACCACCAGCGCGCCCGGGTTCGCGATGCGCACCACGTCCTCAGTTGCGATCTTGGCGGCGCCGTAAACGTTGACGGCACTCCGCGCGTCGTTCTCAACGTAGGCCGAGCCTTTTGTGCCATCGAATACGTAGTCGGTGCTCAGATGCACGATCGCCGCCCCTGCATCGGCCGACGCCCTCGCGACGTTCCAGCAGCCGAGGACGTTCACGCGGAAGCACGTCTCCGGGTCCTGTTCGCAGACCGGGAGGTTGTGGAACGCGGTCGTGTTGATGACGACGTCCGGACGGACCTCGCGCACAAGCCGCGCCACAGCGGCGACGTCGGTCACGTCCGCGTCAGCGCGCGTGGCCCCGGCGAGCGCGACATCCGGGTCGTCCCAGAGCCGCACAATGTCGGAGCCAAGCTGCCCGTTGGCCCCCAGGAGCAGGACGTTCATCGGACGCGATGCTACGTCGCCGCCCTGGTCAGTGCGAGCGACCTACCCCATCACCTGCACGTGCTCGGGCCGTATCCGGTAGATCACCCGCCGTTCCGTTTCCGAACGGTAAGGGTATGAATCCAGCCCCATGTACTTCTTCGCCAGCCGGTCGATGTGGGCATCCGCGCCGGCGTGCGTCTTCTCCTCGACCACTCCGCGAATCTGGATGTAGCGGTACGGGTTCGCCTGGTCATGGACAGAAATCGCCACACGCCCGTCCCGGTCCAGGTTCCGCTGCTTCGCCCGGCCCTCCGCCGTGTTGAAGACAACGGTATCGCCGTCCAGGTCGATCCAGACAGGCGTGACCTGCGGTCCACCAGACCGCGTCAGGGTCGCCACGTGCGCGAAGTTGTTCCCTGTGAGGATGTCGCGATGGGAGTCGGGGATCGTAGGCATTGGTAACTTACCTCCAGTAATCTGCATCCAACACGTTAGCCTTACGGTCACGAATGTGCCAGTCGCTCGCGCCATGCTCATTTCGGGGCTTTACTACCCGCATGCGCGCCCTTCTCTTTGCGAATGGCGAAGCGCCGTCGGTATCTCTCGTGGCTGGCTGCCATCGGTCCGGCGACCTCATCGTTGCCGCCGATGGCGGCGCTCGCCACGCGCTCGCCAACGGCCTCATCCCAGATGCCGTCGTGGGAGACTTCGACTCCGTCGACGAGGCGACACGCGCCGCGATTCCCGGCGACCGGTTCCACCGCGCCGCCCGGCTCGATACCACGGATCTCGAAAAATCCGTTTCGTATGCGCTCTCACTCGGCTGCGACGAGATAGAAATCCTGGGGGCCGGCGGCGGCCGTTCCGACCACGCACTGGCGAACCTTTCCGTCCTCACCGCCTACCGCGGGCGGGCGCGAATTCGCATGCACGATGAACTGTTCACGATCAGCTCCGTCCACGGCACCGCCTCCATCGAAGGACCTGTCGGGACCGTGATCTCCCTCGTCGCCCTGGGCGAGTGCACCGGAGTTACCACTGAAGGCCTCCGCTGGCCGCTTCGCGATTTCACCCTCCCCTTCGGGCCTCGCGGCATCCACAACGAGATCGCCTCGTCACCCGCCGCTGTCTCCCTTCGCACGGGGGACCTGCTCCTCTTCCAGGGGCGCTGGATCGAAAAGCACGCGTAAAGGACCGCTGCGCCCCGCGGCACCTTTCGCCGTGGCTCCGCCATTGCATCACTGACCGGGGGCACTCACCCCGGCGAATCACGGAGGTTTCCGAAACACATGGGCTTCTCACTTCGAAGCAGCCGCATCGCATCCGTTGGCCTGGCCAGCGTCATCGCGGTCGGCATCATCGGCGCCAGCAGCGTCGCACTCGCCGACGAGCCGGGCTCCGGCACGCCCTCGGGCCAGGCGGAACGCCGCGCCCACCCCATCAAGCTCGGCATTGCCAGTGTCCTGAAGGACTCCGGGGTTACCCGCGAGGAACTCAAGGAAGGCGCCGGCGCCGGCCTCACCCTCGGCCAGATCATCGACCAGTACGGCGATGTCTCCGCCGCCCAGGCGAAGGCAAACGCGCTCACGGCCATCGCCGCCAGGCTCGATGAGGCCGTAACGAACGGCAACCTTACCCAGGAAAAGGCCGACGCCATCGAAGCGAAAGCTCCCGAACTGATCGACCGTCTCCTCAACGCTGTCCCGGGCAAGCATCGAGACGGTGGCGAGGATCGCGGTGGCAAGGTCCGCTCTGCCGCCAAGCACTCGCTCGAAACCGTCGCCGAAGTCCTTGGCACTGACGTCGCCACCCTGCGCGACCAGCTCAAGGGCGGCCAGACCATCGCCGACATCGCCGGCCCCCAGACCCAGGCCGTCATCGACGCCCTCGTCGCCGACGCCAACACAGCCATCGACAAGGCCGTCGCCGATGGCAAACTGCCAGCCGAAAAGGCCGACACCGCGAAGGAGCGTGCCGCCGCCGCTATCGCACGCTTCGTCAACGAAGGCCGTGCGGGCCGCGGTCAGCACGGTCCTGCCAACTCCCAGTAGTTCTCTCCCTCTGGAGCTACTGAGTCCCTCCCTGCGGCCCCGGCAGTTCCTGCCGGGGCCGTCCCGTGTCCGTCGCGAGGAATCGACAACCGCCATCCAACAATCGACAATAACGATTCACCTCACCGAGGAGCCCGCTCCCAATGCCTGAACTCGGCCGTCTTCTGACCGCGATGGTCACCCCGTACACGCCTGGAGGGGAGGTTGATTACGCCCATGCGCGCCGGCTTGCTGCGCATCTCGTCCGCTCCGGCAACGATGGCCTCGTCCTCGCTGGCACAACCGGTGAGGCGCCACTTCTTTCGGACGAGGAGAAGTTCAGGCTCTGGTCAGAGGTGAAGCAAGAGCTCGGTGATTCGGCCACCGTCGTCGCAGGCGCGGGCACGAACGACACGCGCCATTCCATCCACCTCTCGCACGAGGCCGAACGAGCTGGCGTAGACGGCATCCTCGCCGTCGTCCCCTACTACCTGAAGCCCCCGCAGGAAGGCATCTTCCAGCACTTCCGTGCCATCGCCGAGAGCACCCGTCTGCCGGTCATCGTCTACAACGTCCCAGGCCGCACCGGCATCAACATGACTGTCGAAACCGTGCTCCGCTGCTCCGAGATCCCGAATATCGTCGGTGACAAGGAAGCGAACGGCGACCTTGCCCACTCCGCCGCCATAATGGAAGCAGCGCCCGACTTCAAGATCTGGAGTGGAAACGACAACGACAACTTCCACCTGTGGTGCATGGGCGCCTGGGGAGCGATCAGCGTCACGTCGCACATCGTCGCCTCCCAGCAACAACAGATGCTTCGCTTCATCCACGAGGGCCGTCTTGCAGAAGCCGCCGCCATCCACCGGCCGCTCTGCAGGGTCACCGATGCCTGCTTCCTCAACGGCAGCCCGAGCACCATTCGCTACGTGCTTCGGCAGCTTGGCTTCGAAATCGGCGCCCCCCGGCTCCCGGTGGTCGAGCCCGATGCGGCCACCGGCGCGAAGGTGATGGCTGAACTCCGCCGCCACCGCCTCGACACGATGGTTCCGGCCTAGCTCCATGGGGCCGATCGTGCGCCTTGAGCGGAAGTCGCGACCCTGGGAACAGGTCTGGCAGGGAGATTCCGAAGCCGTCGCCAGTATCGTCGCCGGACGCCTCGAAGCTGAGGGTATCCGCACCCGCATCCAGGGCCACACTGCACCCTACCGGGCGGCAGCGTTCGCCCTTGGCGGCGCCTGGGCGATCCTCGTGCCGGTCGGCAAAGCCCACCACGCCCGCGAGGTACTCCGCGAGAACGAGGAAGGCCAAAACATCATCGAAGATGAATCGGCCGCGGGCCTCACCGTCAACCAGCGGAGGACCCTGCAGGCCCTCATCGGCGCGGCTTTCGTTGTCACGCTGTTGGTGACTGGCCTGCTCGCCGCGCAGCGTTGACTCCGAGTCAGGGGACTGTCACCTCGTCCCGTGACATCTCCCGGATTCCCTCGCCGTGCAGCACTGCCAGCCGCGCGTAACGGCCCGGGTTACCCGTCACCCATTCCTCCGAAGCTGTCCCGGCGATCTGGCGCTTCACCACCGCCGGCGTCCCGGCGGCGAGCACGCCCGGCGGGATCTCGGTATCGCCGAGGACAACCGAACCCGCCGCGATGAGCGACCCCGCGCCCACCTTCGCGCCGTCCAGCACCAGGGCGCCGTTCCCGATGAGCGCCCGCTTCCCGATGACCGCCCCGTGCACCACGCAGTTGTGGGCGATCGAAGCCTCTTCCTCGATGATCGCCGGCAGTTCAGCCCGGCCGTGGACAACCGCCCCGTCCTGTACGTTCGCGCCGCGGTGGATCACCGCGTAACTCGTATCACCTCGGACGACCGCGCCGTACCACACCGACGCGTCTTCGTGGATGGTGACATCGCCCACGATGCTGGCGGTTGGCGCGATGAAGGCGGACGGATGGATGCGAGGGACTTTGTCCCCAACGGCGAAAATTGGCATCCGCGAATTGTCGAGTCGCTGCCTGCCGGTTGTCGATGCGACGGCACGGACGACACACTCCGGGCCTACAATGACGCACCACGCTTCGAACGACCGATAGCGTTTCGATCCCGAACTTCCAGCCGGCCACGGCGCCCGCAACAAGGAGCACCTGATGGAAATCGAAGGCAGAGCAATCGTCGTCAGCGGGGGCGGTTCAGGCATCGGCCGCGCCGCCGTCCTTGCCCTTGCGGGACGAGGCGCGAAGGTGATCGTCGCCGATCTCGACGAGACCGGTGGCCGCCAGACGGTGGATCTGGCCGGCGCGAAGGGCGGTGTTGCCGTTTTCCGCCATTGCGACGTGACCAGGACAGAGGATCTCGCCGGAGCCTTCGCCTGTGCCTTCGAGCACTTTGGCCGTCTCGACGTCGCGTTCAACAATGCCGGCATCGGCGGGGAAGACCTCTTCGCCGACGACCCCGGAGACTGGGCGAAGGTCATCGATATCGACCTGACAGCCGTCATCGATGCCACCCGGATCGCTGTGCGCGAGATGCGGCGCTCTGGCCGGGGCGGGGTCATCATCAATACGGCTTCAATGGGTGGACTGCTGCCCATGGCCGGATCGCCGGTCTATGCCGCGGCGAAGGCGGGCGTCGTCAACTTCACTCGTTCCCTCGCCTACCTGGCCGAGGAAGCGAACATTCGCGTCAACGCCATCTGCCCGTCGTTCACCGATACCCCCCTCGTCCGCCGCAGCGGCGATGAACATGTCGAAGAGATGGGCCGCATGGTCGGCGGGATCCTCCTGCCCGAAGATATCGCGGCCGGTGTGGTGGATCTGATTGAGGACGACTCCCGCTTCGGCGCCATCATGCGCGTCACCGTCCGCGGCGGCCGCGACTTCGCCCGCGACGTCCGCCCCTACTAGCGGGTTCCCGCAGCCTCGGGGCTCGCCGAACAGGTCGAACGCTGCTTGTGGCGTGCCTGTTCGCGCGGTTACTGTCGAACGGCCGGCAGCGCCCGCAGCACGTGGCGCGACCTCCGGCGCAGGCGCCATGTCTCCCTCGCGGCGCTCTTCCACTCGGCCGGTTGGCAGGCTGATCACCCTCGCCGGTGCGACCGAGTCGAACCGGCGGGGATGGCAGGTGAACAGCAGTACCTGCGTCTCCCGCGCCGCGTCCGCGAGGATCGGCCCCAGCTTCTGCAGTCGAACGGGGTCCGCCCAGCCAAAGACATCGTCCAGCACCACCGGCGCGCCATCGCTGGCGCTCACCAGCGAAGCGCAAGCCAGGCGCGTCAGCACCGAGAGCTGCTCCCTCATGCCCACGCTGAGCTGGCCCACGTCGAGCCACTCTCCGCTCCGCGTTACCCGCATGATCTGCAGCGCTTCTGAAAGCTCAATCCCGAAAGATGGGCCGAACACCCGCTTGCCGAGTCCTTCGATCGCGCGCCGCATCGGGTCCGCGTAATTCTCTCGAGCTTCCTCGCGGCGGCGGGTCATGGTGTCGAACAGCCGTTTCGCCGCGGTCGCTCGGCGCTCGTACGCGCCAAGCTCTTGCGCCGCTTCCATCTGCTGCTGCTCGGCCCCCGATAGAAGGCCGTGCAGCCCCTCGGCGCCCGCGTCTTCGAGGACGCCCACATCTCGAGCACGTTCGTCCCGAGCCTCCTGGAGTCTTCGTTCCACGCCGGCGAGCTCCGTTGCGACCGTTGTCCTGGTGGCCGAGACATCCGGAAGTGCCGCGAGTGCCAGCCTGCCTTCGGCGAGATTCGCCGTCGCCGCGTCGACGGCCGCTCGCGCCGATGCGAGCTCGTCCGCGAGCGGCCGGTCGCCGCGTTCCTGGTCCAGGCGCAGGAGTTCCGCTTCGTGTCGCGCCACATCGGCGGCGACCGACTTCAAGCTGGTACTCAGCTCGAACTGCTGGCGCTCCAGCTGCTCTACGCGGGACCGGGCATCCTGGAGGTCCTGGCTCACCAGCTTCCCGGCCTCCACGGCATCCCGCGCTGCCTGGAGCGCTCGGTCGCGTAAGGTCTTTGCCGTATCGAGAGACTCGGGCACTCCCGCCTGCGCCGCCTCCCGAATTGTGCCGATCGCCGCGCGTTCGCGTTCCAGCTTCTCCCGGAGCGCGTCCGCCGAGAGGTCGCGCAGGTCGGCGCGGATCTGTTCCATCAGGAACTTCCGCCGCTCCTCACTCTTGATCCGCGCGTCCCACGTTTCCCGCGCTTCCTGTGCCGATTCAACTCCGGCCTGGGCGAGGCACTCTTCGAGCGCGGCAGTCGCCGCCGCCAGTGCGCCTTCCAGTTCGCGCGCTGCCGCGCCCGCGGAGATCCGGACGACGATTCCCCCCGGCAGTCTCAGCGTCGACACCCCATGCACCTTGCCGCTGTAGATGCGGTCCGGCCCAATCTCGGCTTCTTGCCCGTCGACCTCCAGCGCGGTCGCTTCCAGTGCGCTGACTTCGATCGAGGCGCCTTCCGACTCGCGAAGCCCGCGGATTCTTTCGACTTCCCGCTCCGCCCCGGCGATCTCCTGCAGCGCGCGCCGGTCGACCTTGCACCCGTTGAGCCAGCCGATCACCCCGCGCAACTCCGGTTCATTGCTCTCGATGCGAGCCAGCCGCTCGGACATCTGGGTTACTTGCAGTTCGCGCTCTGAGAGCCGGACGAACTCTTCTGCGGTCGCTGCGGAGCGATTTGCGGCTCCAATCGCCTGCTCGGCCTCGGCCGCAGCCGCCTCCAACTGCACCAGTCGTGCGCCCGCCTCGGTGAGCGGCGCCGCGATTTCGTCCAGCTCCACTCGTGCCCGGTCACATGCGCTCTTCCGAAGTGCCAGCGATGCCTCCACGCTGTCGCGGACTGTTAGCTGGTTTGCGATCCGGTTCGCTTCACCTTCAAGCTGGGCCGTCCGCGCTGCCGTCGTCTCGACGCTCCCGGCCAACCGTTGGCGCGCTTCATCCTGCCGGGAAAGCTCCCCCTGCTGTTCCTTCAGGCGTTCCAAATCAGCAACCACCGTGGCAATCTGGTCCGAAAGCTCCGTGCTCCGGTTTGCGCGTTCTTCCAGCGAAGCGATCCGGGCAGCGATCCGTTCTGCTTCCGCCTGCGCCTCGTCGCGCGCCCTGCGAAGGCGCGGCGCGTTCGGGCCATCGCCTGACGCCTTCTCGCGCCCTGTCGAAGTCCAATAGCGCAGGAACTCCTGCTCGATTCGCTCGAACAGCGTCTGCTCGCGGTCACCGCCGAGAAGCTCCCCCGCGGCTACATCGAGAGCCCTCAGGAGTGACTGGTGGTCTCCCGCGTTGAGCGGTTCCAGGCTTGCCCCCTGCTGGAGTCTCAATGCTTCCCAGAGCGCGCGGTCCATCGTCTCGTCCAGGATCTGCCGCGCGCGGTTGTGAGCCTCCCGGCCGGTCAGCGTCTCCTGCCGCGGCGCGGCGATGCGCAACTCGGTCCGTGAGCCTCGGTGGAACCGTTTGAAGTAAGTGAACCGGTACTGCCCCGTCGAGACATCGACTTCCACCTCGGTCGAGGCGTCGCGCCCGGCAGGCTTGAGGTTGCGCACCGCGGCGCTCGATGAGTCGTCGGTCTGGTCGAACACCAGCCACAACGCCTCGGCGATGCTCGATTTCCCGACCTCGTTCTCGCCCTCGATGATCGTCACGCCTGTTTCGCGAGGTTCGATTACGAAGCTTCGGATCGCCTTGTAGTCGCGGAGTGAAACACGATGGAACTTCATGCGGCGCCCCTTGCCAGGCGGTGCAGCAGGAGCAGCGCATCACCCGCCTCCCGGCCCTCGATCCCCCCGCCCTCTGATAGCCCTGCCAGGTCCCCTGCCGCCAGCGCCGCGAACCCGGAAAGGGCAAGGTCCGAGAAGTCGGTCTCGGAAGGCACGACCAGCAGGTCGGTGTCACTCACGCGCCGCTCGATCGCGGCGAACATCGGCTCGAAGTGGTCGAGGATCTCCTCCAGTGCTGCCGCGACCGAGAGGCTGATCGTCCCTTTCAGCCCCAGGTTCAGGATCGTCCGCTCTTTCGTGGGCAGCCCGTCGAGCCAGTTCCGGAGCCGTGAGATGTCTGCCGCCTCGTTCACGTCCCACGGCTGTTCGGTGAATCGCCAGGTTGCCACCTTGAGCGCCTCCACCTGGACTCTGTCGCCTTCCAGGGTGACCGCAAGCGCAAGGCCCGGATCGGTCTCCCGGTATTCCGTCGGCTCGGGGGCGCCGGAATACCAGATTCGCCCGCTCGACCCGACCGCCGTCCGCGAGTGGCGGTCGCCGAGCGCGATGTACTGCACTCCTCCGGATGTCACCGCCGCCTCCGCGGGGCCCAGCCGGATCAGTTCCTGGGACTCCGTGTCCGGTGAGAAGATCTCGCACCGCCCGTGCCCAACCAGTACCTTCATGCCGTCGATGCCCGCCGCGGCCTCGCAGGCCTCGGCAATCGGGTCCGCAGTCACCTTCTTCGAACGCCATGGTGCGCTCACCAGGGTCACGCCGGGTGCGGCCTCGATCGGTGTTCCGTCGAGCACCACCACGTTCGGTGGGCACTCCGCGGTGAACTCGCGCGAGAGGAACACCGATCCCGCGGCGAGCGGGTCGTGGTTCCCCGGCAACAGGTAGAACGGGACCGCGGCCTCTTTCATCGCGTGGAGCGCCCGCTGGACCAGCTGACGTTCCACCATGTTCGATTCGAACACATCGCCCGCGACGACCACGAACGCCGCATCGCGCTCGCGGGCCTTCTCGCCAATTGTCCGGATCGCCTGCAATCGGGCATCGGTGAAGCGCGATTGCGCTTCCGGCGAAAGGAATCGCCGCGTCATGCCCAGCTGCCAGTCGGAGGTGTGAATGAACCGGACCATGTGATTGAGCAGGTTAGCAGAACATGCGTGCGGTGACACCACGAAACCAGTATCGTCCCCGAACTCGTCGTTATCTGTCGCGGCGGCGACACACACTGGGTGACACTTGCGGATACGATTTCGCAAGGAAGGGTGGCGGGCGCGCGCGTGATAGACCTGGTCCCATACGGGCGGCTTGCCCGAGAAGCTCTTGCCGCGCGAATCGCGGCCGAAAAGGCGCGGGATCCCCTCGTTCCCGTCACTGTCATTGTGCCCTCCAACTACGCCGGCCTCTCCGTGCGCCGGGCGCTCGCCGCCACTCTCCCGGTCGTGAACGTTCACTTCATGGTTGCCGCCCGCCTCGCCGAGATCCTTGGAGCTCCGACGCTCGCCGCCGAGGCCCGGAGCCCCCTCACACCATGGGTCCGCTTCCAGGCAGTGCGTGCCGTACTTTCCGAAGAGCCTGGTTTCTTCAGCGCGGTCGCCGGACACCCCGCAACTGCCCGCGAGTTGCAGCGCGTGTTCGCCGAACTCCGTGAAGTCACCCCTGCCGCAAAACAGCGCCTCGCCCGGACGAGCCCCCGAGCTGCGGATGTCATCCGCCTCTACGAACGCTACCGGGTTCTCACCAGCGGCTTCTTCGACGAGATCGACCTGATGGATGCCGCCGCCCGGGCGGTCGCAAACCCGGCCGCCGCGGAGACCATCGGCGCCGGCATCCTCTACCTCCCCCGCAAGCTCGCTCCCGCCCTTCAGCGGTTCCTGGCGGCCGCCTCCGCCCAGGGTATCGGCGTCCACGCGGTGCTCGGGCTCACCGGCGATGCGGCCGTCGATGCCGTCACCACTGCGCTCGCCGAACGACTGCCGGACGCCCGAGATGCCACCCGCGTCGAGCCCGGCCCGCCCGCCGCCCACCGCATCGTCTCCGCGACGGACGCCGAGGAGGAAGTACGCGAGGCGATTCGCCAGGCGATGGCCCTCCTTGCTGCCGGCACGCCGCTCCATCGCATCGCCATCACCTTCGGCTCGCAGGAGAACTACGCGGCTCTCCTCGATGATGCGCTCACCTCCGCTGGCCTTCCCCACAACGGCCCACCGAATCGCACGCTCGCGCGGACCGTCGCAGGACAGACGCTGTTCGGACTCCCGCGAATCGCCTCCGCGAAAGGCCCGGGCGACCCGGGGTACGCCCGTGAAGTCGTCATGGACTGGCTCACCGCCGCACCCATACACCGCGACGGCCGCGAAGTGCCGTCTCACCGCTGGGACGAAATCAGCCGCGAAGCGGGTGTCGTAAAGGGTGCGGGCCAGTGGGAGAGCAGGCTCGAACTCCACGCTGCCGGCCAGGAAGAGCGGGCCACCGCACTTGGTATCCAGGGCGAGAGTAGCTACTCGCGAAACGCGCGCTGGGCTCGCAGCCTCAAGGCGTTCATCGCCGCCCTGCATGAGGAACTCGGGGCCGACGCAAAGATGCCCGCGGCCGCGCATGCCAGCCAGGGCCTCTTGTGGCTCGACGCTTACCTCCCCGAGAACGCACTCGAAGATGAAGTCCAACTTGATGCCCGGGAACGGGTGAAGCGCCAGCTCGAAGAAGTCGCGGCCCTCGGCGCTACCCTTCCATCCGCGGTCGATCTGCCGATGACTCGGACAGCCTTCGCCGTCGCCCTCGAGGAAGCGTTGTCGGTTCCGTTCGGTCGGATCGGGAAGCTGGGAGAATCGGGGCGACCTGAGAGCCCAGCGCGCCACTCAGCCGTCCCGCTGGCTGCTCCAGGCTGCCTCGAACCTCGCCGGGAGCCCCGTCTACGCCGCCGGCCTCGAGAAGCTGCTCGCCGCTCCTCCCCCGTGGTTCCGAGTGGTCAACTCGTTCGAATCAGCCCTCCGCGGTCCGGGCGAGCGCGCTTCGCTCCAGGAGTGGGACCTCGCCAGTCTCTTCGGATATCGGGGCCGCCTTCCTGGCCACTTCCTCCTCCAGGGCGCCGAAGCCAACCCCCTTGCGCGAGGGGTTGCCGCCCGTCAGTCGCGCCACCGCCGGGGCGGTGGCCGCCTCGATGGTTGGAGCGGCCGGGTCCCCCAGGGAGCCGCCCCGGTCCCCGGGCCAGAACGCGCAATATCGCCCACCGCTCTCGAAACGTTCGCGAAGTGCCCGTTCAAGTACTTTCTCGGCCACATCCTCCGCGTCGGCGAAGTCGAACGGCCGGAAGAAGTCGTCACGATCGAACCCGCCGCCATCGGCAACATCATGCACGCCACCCTGGAGCGGTTCTTCAACCACACGAAAGACCGGCCCGAACCTGAAGCGGATTGGTCGCCCGCTGAGCGCGCCGCCCTCCGCGACTTCGCCTTCGCGGAGTTTGCCGACGCCGAACGGCGTGGCGTCACCGGAAAGGCCCTGACCTGGCAGGCGGAACAGGCCCGTCTCCTGCGCGACCTGGACCTCCTACTCGCTGAGGAACTGAAGGAGCGCCGGCAAGGCCACCTCCGCTTCCGCGAAGCCGAAGCGGCCTTTGGCATGGGCTCCGGCCATCCGCCGGCCGAGCTCCAGCTCGCCAATGGCGGCACCCTCTTGTTCCGTGGCAAGGCCGACCGGATAGATGCCGGCGTTGATGGCAGACTCGTCATAACTGATTACAAGACGGGCCGCTCCTCCACCTACAAGGATCTCAAGCCCGAAAACCCGCTGGCGGGTGGCCAGTTCCTCCAGTTGCCGGTTTACGCACTGGCCTTCCGCGAGGACTCAGCGCCGCCCGTGACCGCCAGCTACTGGTTCATCAGCGAATCCGCCGCCTTCGAACGCAAGCCCGTGGTTCTCGATGACCGGACCTACGCGAACCTCAGTGGAGTCGTCACCACCCTCGTCGAGACCATGTCGAACGGCTACTTCCCCGCTGTTCCCGGCAGCGAGACCCGTCCCTATGGCGTCCCTTGGGAGAACTGCAGGTACTGCCCCTACGATGCCGTTTGCCCCTCGGCGAACCGGACCGAGATCTGGGCGGAAGTCAAGGGCGACCCCGGCCTCGCGGCCTTCGCTGGCCTGGCCGATGGCGAGTCTGCGGCGGTGGAGGAGACTGATGCCTGAACTCTCTGACGCCGAAGCACGTGCACTTATCATCAGCGCAACCGGGGAGACCCTCTTCGTCGAAGCGGGTGCCGGGACCGGCAAGACCACCGCGCTCGTTTCGCGCATTCTCGCCCTCGTCGAGGATGGGATCCCCGTCTCCCAGGTTGCGGCCATCACCTTCACAGAAAAGGCAGCGGCCGAACTCGCCGACCGCGTCCGCGAACAGCTTGAAGCGGCCAGCAAGGATCCCGCCCGCTCCGCGAGCCGCGAACACTATTCGCAAGCTCTCGACGAACTCGATGGCGCCGCTCTCCAGACACTGCACAGTTTCGCGATGCGGATTCTCTCGCTCTATCCCCTCGAAGCCGGGTTGCCGCCGCGGATCTCCCTCCGCGACGACGTCCAGGCCACCGTCGCCTTCCGCGACCGCTGGTCCAGGTTCCGCGATGAGCTGCTCGAATCGCCTGGCCTCCAACGCCCACTCCTCATCGGTCTCACGATCGGGCTCCGCCTGAGAGACCTGCAGGAAGTTGCCGGAATCTTCAATGAAAACTGGGAGCGTATCGCGAAAATCGACCTCCCCGCAGTCGCTGAGCCCCGGCTTGAGCCGTCCCGCATCCTGGACCCGCTCGACGAGGTCGCCGCTGCCCGCCGACCGGGCAAGACCGACGCGCTAACCGGCAAGCTGGACTCCCTCGAGAGCTATCTCGACTTCCTGCGCGAGATAGCTGCCGCAAAGGCCGCCGCCGGCACCCCTGAAGCCCGCGAAAGGGCAGAGCTGGACTTGCTGCGCTTGCTCTCCCGGATGCCTGCGATAGCCTCCTCTTCGGCCGAGAACGGGGTCACTTCCCGGCTTGGCCAGGCTGCGAACTGGGACGATGTCATACACATGCGGGAGCTCGTCGTCGAGGCCGAGGAAGCCCGGCTTGCGATGCTCGAGGGAGCCCGGAGCTGGGTCCTCGGCTGCGTCCTCCCCCACGTCCGCGAGTTCGTCATCGCGTCCGCCGGGGAGCGCCGCAACGCCGGCGAGCTCGAGTTCCATGACCTGCTCGTCCTTGCTCGCGACTTGCTTCGCGATGACCCTGCCGTGCGCGCCGCCCTCCATCGGCGCTACACCCGCATCCTCATCGATGAGTTCCAGGACACGGACCCGATCCAGGTCGAGCTGGCCGCCTTCCTCGCCAGCGACGATCCCTCGGCCGCGAGCTGGGATGCCATCACGGCACACCCCGGCCGTCTCTTCTTCGTCGGGGATCCGAAGCAGTCCATCTACCGGTTTCGCCGGGCCGATATCGCCCTCTTCAAGCGCGCACGGGGGGCCTTCTCCGCTCGCCACGTAGCCCTCCGAAAGAACTTCCGCTGCCGTCCCGCGATCATCCGGTGGGTAAACGAGGCCTGTGGTGAGCTCTTCCGCGGTTCCGCCTCGGGCCACGACGCTCTCCAGGCTGACTGGATTGCTCTCGAACCGGGCCGTGCCGAAGGTAAGCTCCCGGCCGTCGATCTGCTCGGTGAAGCCGTGCCGACGGGCGGCCAGACGAAGACAAGCGCTGCGGATGTCCGCAAGAAGGAAGCGGAGGCCATCGTCGCCACCGTCATCGACGCGGTCCAGGAGAATTGGCTCGCCCGCGACTGCGGGACGGGCACGATCACCCGCTACTCCGATATCGCCATCCTCCTCCCGACCAGCACGAACTCCCCCGCGATCGAACGCGCGCTGGCCGATGCCGGGATCCCCACGCGCATCGAAAGCCGTTCGCTCCTGTTCGCGGCCCAGGAAATCCGCGATCTCACCAACATCCTCGCCGCCATCGATGACCCCACCGACGATGTCGCGATTGTCGCCTCGCTGCGGTCCCCGGCTTTCGGCGTCCAGGATGGCGAACTGCTCGCCCATGTGAACGCCGGCGGCCGGTGGGACTACCTGGGTCGCGTGCCAGAAGGATCGCCGGCGCCGCTCCGCGAGGCGATGGAGGCACTCTCGGCGTTCCACGCTGCGCGCTGGTCGGTCAGCATCGGAGCCCTCGTCGAAAGCGTCATCGCTGGCCGCAAGCTGCTCGAACTCTCGGTCGCCAGCCCGCGTCCCCGCGAAGCGTGGCGCCGCCTTCGCTTTGTCGCCGAACAGGCCCGTTCGTTGGGCCAATCCGGGACCGTCGCATCGCTCCGCCAGTTCGTCCAGTGGCTTCGCACCCAGGCCGAAGAGCGCACCCTCATCGCCGAGGCCGTTGCGAACGAACCGGACGACGACGCCGTTAAGTTGCTCACCGTCCACGCCGCCAAGGGACTCGAGTTCCCTATCGTCATCCTCGCCGGTCTCGGCGTGGAGCGGACATTCATCCAGCCTCGGGTCGCCTGGCGGACCGCGGACTCCGGTAACGAGTCTGTCGCCGTCCGCATCGGTGTCCAGGGGTCCTACTTCCAGACGCCCGGCTACGATGACTACTCCGAGGCGGAGAAAACGCAGAGCTGGCTGGAACGGGATCGGCTCTTCTACGTCGCCGCCACCCGCGCGAAGGAACGCCTGGTAGTCAGCCTCTACCACGCCGCGAAAACGGATCATCCCAGGCGCCACGCCGGCCGCAGCTGCGCCGTCGCCGAGTGCCTGTACGCCCTTCGGGAACAGTTTCCGGACTGGTCATCCTACAGCCGCGGGCTGGGGATCGGCCCCGGCGAGGCGGCGGCGGCCGGGCCTGAACAGACTCGGGAGGACCGCGACGCATGGATCGCGGAACGCGCCGGGCGCATCGAGCGGCTCGGGCTGGCACGCGTCCTTGCCGCTACCACCATCGCTCACGGCGAGCCCCCTTCGTCCACCGAAGTCGAGCCCGAACCGCACGTCGAAGACCAGCCATGGAAGAAGGGCCGCGCCGGGACCTCCGTCGGCCGCGCCGTCCACGCCGTCCTCCAAACGCTCGACCTCGCAACCGGATCCGGCCTGGCGGAGATCGCGCGCACCCAGGCGGTTGCCGAGGGCGTGGCAGACGAGGCCGATCGGATCGCCCGGCTCGTCGAGAGCTGCCGCACCTCTCCAGCGGTCCGCCAGGCCCTCACCGGTCGCCACTGGCGGGAGCTTTACGTCGGGGCACCGATCGAGGAGACGTTGGTCGAAGGGTTCATCGACCTCCTCTACGAGACCCCGGCCGGGCTCGTAGTGGTCGATTACAAGACGGATTCGGTGCGCAGCGAGGCACAGGTCACGGAGGCCATGGCTCGTTACCGCCTTCAGGGAGCGGCATATGCCGTTGTCCTCGAAGCTGCCCTCGGACGTCCCGTCGCTCGTTGCGTCTTCGTCTTCGCCGAACCCCACATGGAGAGGGATGTGGATAACCTGCAGACGGCCATGGTTGAGGTGCGCGCCGAAATCCAGCGACGGCTCACTCCAGCGGGAAGATGACTCCGGGGTTCAGCATCCCCCTGGGATCGAGCGCCTTCTTGATCGCGCGCATCGCCGCGAGATCCTCCGCTGACCGCGTCAGCCCGATCCATGGCAGCTTCGCGATGCCCACTCCGTGCTCAGCGCTGATACTGCCGCCAAGTTCGGCAACGAGCCGGAACACGGCGTCGTCGGCGCGGTCGTCGTCGGGATCGAGCCCAAGGATGTTGACGTGGAGGTTCCCATCGCCCGCGTGCCCGAAGAGGATCGGCCGTGCCCCGGCTACCGCAGCTGCGATGGTTCCGCGCACGCGCGCCTCGAACTCCGCCAGACGCGCCAGCGGCAGTGTGACATCCAGCTTGTGGGGGATGCCCTCGGCGTTGATCGCCTCGGTGTGCCGTTCGCGGTATGCCCACAGTCGGGCTCGCCCGGCCGCATCGCTCGCCATCGCCGAATTCTCGACGGCCGCGCATCCGCCGAGCACTTCGGCGAGTTCCGCCGATTCGTCCCTCCTCCCGGCGCACTCCACCAGGACGTAACAGCCCGGGTGCGTCGCGAACGGCAGCCCCATCCCGGCGTGCCGGCACACCAGCTCTACGCCCTCCGGGAAGAACGCTTCGGCGGCCTCCAGCGAAGGCAACTCGCCCCGGACTGCCGCCACCACCTCGAGCGCCCCGGCGAGCTCCCGTACACCGAGCAGCGCCACGGTTCGCCGCTCGAGTTGCGGCACGAGCCTGACCCGCACTGCCGTCAGGATGGCGAGCGTCCCTTCGCTCCCGGCCAACAGCTGCCCGAGGTCGTATCCGGTGTTGTCTTTCACAAGCCCCGGCATCCGTCGCACGATGCCGCCATCGGCAAGCACCGCCTCGAAGCCGAGCACCTGCCGCCGCATCGCCCCGTAGCGAATCACCCGGATGCCGCCCGCGTTGGTCGCCACCATCCCGCCGATTGTGGCGCTGTCGCGTGATGCCAGGTCCACCCCGAATGCCCAGCCCCCTTCGCGGATGTGCTGCTGAAGCGACGAGAGCGTCACACCTGCCCCGGCCGTCACTTCGCCGGAGACCGTGTCGAAGTCACCGATGGTTGCCAGCCGCCGCAGAGAGAGGACGACTTCGCCGCCGCGGGGCACGCTGCCCCCGACAAGCCCGGTGTTCCCGCCCTGCGGGACGACTGCCGCCCCGGCCGCCGCGCAGGCACGGACCACGCGGCTGACTTCCTCCGTCGAACCGGGCCGCACCACGCACAGCGCCCGGCCCTGGTAGCGCCGGGTCCAGTCGGTCTCATAACTGGCGCGCAGGTCCGGGTCGGTGAGCACATGGGCGTCACCGGCGATGGCGCGCAGTTCGTTCAACAGGGCCGCAGTCACGCTCCCGAGTCTACCGTCCGTGCCGGTCAGTCGTCGCCATCGTCCGTGGCGTCTCCGCTGCCGACCTTCGTGGTCTTCGCCGGGATCTCCTTCGCGATCCCCCGCAGCGTGTCGACGACCTTGTTGTCGACCGCGTCCCGGGCGGCCCTGATCGCGCTGAACACGGCCCGCGCGTTGGAGCGCCCATGCCCGATGACGACGATCCCCTCGACACCGACCAGCTGGGCGCCGCCGTACTCCGCGTAGTCCAGCCGGCGCTTCACCTTTCGCAGTTCTGACATCAAGATCAGGCCGGCCGCGCGGTTCCACGGCGTCAACTCCACCGCCTTCCGGATTTCGCCGAGCAGCAACTCTGCCATCCCTTCGGCCGTCTTCAGGACCACGTTCCCCGTGAATCCGTCCATTACCGCCACGTCGCAGACACCCCTCGTCAGGTCCTTGCCCTCGACGTTGCCCATGAAGTTCAGGCGGCTGGCGCGCAGCGCCTGGTTCACCTCGACCGTCAGCTGGTTGCCTTTCGAGTCCTCTTCGCCGATCGAGAGCAGCCCAACCTTGGGGTTCTGCACTTTGAACATCCGCTCCATGTACGCCGCACCCATGTAGGCGAACTGCAGCAGGTGGATCGGCCGGCAGTCGGCGTTCGCGCCCACGTCGAGCAACATCGTGAGCCGGCCCTCTCCGGTCGGAAAAATGGTTGCCAGCGCCGGTCGCCCGATTCCCTTGATCCTCCCCAGGGTGAGCATCGCCGCCGCCATGCTCGCGCCCGTGTTCCCCGCCGTGACGAAAGCGTCTGCCTGGCCGCTCTTGACCATCCGCATGCCAACGTTGATCGAGCTCTCGGGCTTGTTCTTGACGGCCTCCGTCGGGTGTTCATCCATCTCGATGACGTCCGCCGCATCGATGATCTTGAGGTTCTTCGCCTGGGCGCCTTCGAGTTCCGCCTCGATCGCCGCTTTCCGGCCGACAAGGATCAGGTCCACGCCGAGTCCGCCTGCCGCCATCAGCGCGCCCGCCACGATCTCGCCGGGAGCGTTATCGCCGCCCATGGCATCAACCACAATTCGAGCGGTCATCCGTCACTCCTGCGTGCAATCACGATCATCCGTTCGCTGTTGTTCGTTAACGGCCCCAGGTCATAGTCACCGTAGACATCAGCCAGCACCAGCCCGGACCGCGCCAGCAAGTACTCCAGCTCGAAGCGGTGCACGTATCGGAGTTCGTGCTCGCCGATCTGCCGCCGGACCAGCCCGTCCGAGCCAATCGTTTCGTAGGTGACGCGCAGGTGGCGGGTTTGCAGAGCCAGGTCGTCTTCGTGCAGGTGGTAGCAATCGAACACTCGGCCGTCTTCCGTCTCGCCCGAAAACACCAGCATCTGCTGTCCGTTCGTGTCCGGGTCGAGCCCGGCGGCCGGACCGGGAAGGTCGATCGCCAGGGCGCCGTTGAAGACAAGCGTCTCGCCCAGTGTCCGCAACAACGACACCTGTTCTTCGCCGTCCTGGCAGTACAGGAACACGTCAAGCGGGATGAGGACGAGGCCGTACCCCTCGCGTTGCAATGCCAGCTCGGTCGCCCGCCCTTCGATGAAGGACACCTCCAGCGCGTCCGCCTCGGCCTTCGCCCTCGCGATGGCCAGCATCGCCGCCGATGGGTCGATCCCCGTGACTTCGTGCCCATTCCGGGCCAGCTCCAGCGCGATTCGCCCCGTGCCGCAACCAACCTCGAGCACAGGCTGGTCGGTCCTCCCTGCGAACGAAAGCCAGAGGCCGGTGTCTTCTCGGAAGTCGCCGTGAATTGCGTCGTAGAAAGCCGCGTCGGCGGCGTACGGATCGTCGGACATTGAAGGATTGTGCGGACACCCTGTGGAACGCGCCACCGCCCGCCGATACCTCGGAGTAATGAAGCAGATGTTGTTCGGCATCGCGCTCGTGATTGCCTACTTCACGCTGCCCGGCTGCGCCGGCGTCTAGCAGGGCCCTTACCAGCTTCCCGAGACGCTCCGGATCAGCACGTCGCCCGGCGCCAGGTCCCCGGTGCTGCCCGCCGGCAGCTCCAGCACACCTTTTGCGCCCCTCCCCCCGAAGGCAAGCCCTACCCACGGCTTCACCCGCCGCGCCACCTTCGTTACCTTGCCGTCGCGGTCGTAGAAAACCGCGTCGATCGCGAACCGCATGAACATCATGTGGATCGAGCCGCACGGGTTGATGTCGAGGCCTTCGCCTGGCGCAAGCCGTGCCGCGAGCATCAGCCCACGGAACCGCGCCCAGGGCGAGTTGGCCCGGCGCAGATTGGTCGCGAGCGCCGCCCCGGTACGTTCACAGGTGATCTGTTCGGTCATCGTCTGGATAGTCGGCTGAAAGGCTCCGCTCCGACAACCGGCCGATCGCAGCGGAGCCTCTGCGATCGGAGTAGTCTCCCTGCATACACTGGAGGTCCCTGCATGGAATTTCGCGATTCGCCCGAAGAGGCCGCTTTCAGGTCCCAGGTCCGCAGCTTCATTAGCTCCAAGTTCCCCTCTGCCCTGAAGGGCGTATCTGCTTTCGAACAGCCCGACGACCCCGAAATCGTCGAAGCCATGAAAGGCTGGCGCACGGCCGTCGGCAAGCAAGGCTGGACTGCGCCCCACTGGCCCAAGGAGTACGGCGGCGCCGGCATGTCCGTCGTCGAGCAGTTCGTCTACAGCGAAGAAATGGCGATGGCCCGCGCCCCCCAGACTGGCGGCTCGGGCGTCCAAATGCTCGGCCCCGTCCTCATCCGCTACGGCACCGAAGAACAGCAGCGCGAACATCTCCCCCGCATCACTTCCGGCGAGGTCCAGTGGTGCCAGGGCTACAGCGAGCCCGGCTCCGGTTCCGACCTCGCCTCGCTCCAGACGCGCGCCATCCGCGACGGCGACGACTACGTCATCAACGGCCAGAAGATCTGGACCTCCGGCGCCCACCGCGCCGATTGGATGTTCCTCCTCGCCCGTACCGACCCGAATGCCCCGAAGCACCGAGGGATCTCCATGCTCCTCATGGACATGAAGAGCCCCGGCATCTCTGTCCAGCCTCTCATCACGCTGGCCGGCGACCATGTCTTCAACCAGGAATTCTTCGACAACGTCCGTGTGCCCGCCAAGAACATCGTCGGCGAAGAAAACCGCGGTTGGTACGTCGGTGCTGCTCTCCTGGACTTTGAGCGCAGCAATATCGCCGGCGCCATCGGCCATGGCCACTTCGTGGACGACATCGTCACCATGGTGAAGTCGGCCCCCGCCGGCGCCGGGCTCGCTCACCGCCTCAAGCGCGTCCGTAACGAACTCGCCGACCGCGCCGTCGAAGCCCAGATCGCCCGCCTCATCTCCTACCGCCTCATCAGCATCCAGAAGCGCGGCGGCGTCCCGAACTATGAAGCCTCCATGAGCAAGAACTACGGCGCCGAACTGGGTCAGCGCATCGCGTCGACTGGCATGCACCTGCTCGGCATGATCGGCGCCGTCCACCACGACTCGCCGATGGCCATCATGAAGGGGCGCATCACCCACGCCTACATGAGCTCGGTCGCCAGCACCATCGCGGCAGGCACCAGCGAGGTGAACCGGAACGTCATCGCGACGCGCGGCCTCGGCCTTCCGCGCAGTTAGTTGCCCAGGACTGTCCCCGGCCCTTCTCCTCTTGAGAGAAGGGCCGGGAGGTGTGAGAGTCACCCCGAGGCCAACTCGTAGACCGATGCCATGCCTTCCAGGATCTGGTCGGCGAGCTCGAGCGTGCTTTCGACTGCCTCGACAGCTTCGTCCGTCGAGAGCCCCGCTTCGATGGCAATTTGCGATGCCGTCTCTTCCAGTGAACGCCGCATGGAGTTAAACGTCGCCACCGCGGCCGTCAGCCCGACCTTCTCGCTCACCAGCGAACGTCCGTACTCGCGGCCAATCGTCCGCGCGTCCTCGGTGAACCGTTCCTTCTTCGAATCGCTCGCGATGTAGCGCGCGAACAGGTCCACCACCTGCCGCCCGAGCAGTCGCAGGCGGTCGATCGCCTCCGGGCTCATCGTGCTGAAGTGGTCGAGGCTGTGGCCCTGGCGGCCGCGCGTGATGCGCCGTTTCACACGCGCCAGCGCAAGGTCGCTGATCCGATCGGTATCGCGCGCCGCTGCAGCCACGCCCGCATTCGCCACGATCGCGAGCAGGTCCTCCTCCAGGATGCGGCGGTGGCCGCCGTGCGTGCGGTACGAGCGGATCTCGCCAACATCCGCCCACCGGCGGATCGTCGACTCTGAGACTCCGAGTTGCGCGCTCGCCGCCCCAAGGGTCAGCCAGTTCTGGCGGACAGGTTCACCAGGCACTTATCAAACCCCCCTAAAGTTGGTCAGGATTATATGGTCATCGGCACGCCAAGGTGTGAACGGGTAGCACCGAGGTCATGCTGTGTGCTACTCCCAATCCTCCCCGTCCCCGTTCCCAATCTCCGCGGCAGCGCTTCCGGGTAACTCAGCATCGAACTTGGGCGCGGTGAACGGTGGGATGTAGTCCGGCCCGTGGTGCCGGTAGGGGCTGCGAAGCTCGTTCGCCCGCCGCACGGTCAGGTCCCCGAACCGGCCGCGTAGCGATTCGACGGTGTCATGCAGCCGGTCGGCCTCGAGTGTCTCCCCGAGCCGCAACTGGCGAGCTCGCTCGACGATGTTGTGGACTCCGATCCCAATCAGCCGGACCGGCCGTCGCTCGTTTTCGTCCCATGCCTTCTCGAAGAGCGCACACCCGTGTGAGTAGATCTCATCCGCCAGGTCGACCGTCACCTGCGGTGTGACCGACCTCGAGAGCGTTTCAAACGGAGGGAACCGCAGCCGCAGGCTGACCGTCCGCGCGGCCTTACCGCTCTTGACCAGTTCATGCGATATCCGTTCCGCCTGCGAACGGAGGACGGCACGCAGCCGGTCGCCGTCCGGTTCGTCCTCATCGAACGTGATGTCCCTGGAGATCGACTTGGCGTCACCCCGGCTCGAAACAACTGGGGCGTCGTAGATCCCGAAGGCTCGCGTTCGCAGGTCTGCGCCGTGTCTTCCAAACTTCGCCACCAGCGCCGACTCTGGTGTCCTCGCGATGTCGCCGATCGTGTGAATGCCGAGCCCGCCCAGTATCTCCGCGGTCTTCCGTCCCACCATCGGGAGCTCCCGGATGGGGCGCGGCGCGAAGAACGCAGCTTCCGTCCCTTCCGCCACCACAACCAGTCCGTCCGGCTTCCCGGCGTCGCTCGCCACCTTCGAGACCAGCTTGTTCACGGACACCCCGATCGATGCCGAGATGCCGATCTCCCCGCGCACCCGCCGCTTGATCGTCGCAGCGACCGCCTCCGGCGCACCGAAGAGGTGCTCCGTGCCGCGCACATCGAGATAGGCCTCGTCAGAACCGGCCGGCTCCACCAGCGGCGTAAAGTCCCGCAGGATCGCGTGAAACTGCTTCGACGCCTTGCTGTAGTAGGCATAGTCCGAAGCAAGGAAGACCGCCTGCGGACAGAGCCGGCGTGCCTGGCTCACGGCCATCGCAGACCGCACACCGAACTTTCGGGCCTCGTAGCTCGCCGTGTTCACCACGCCCCGGTTCCCGAGTCCGCCCGCCACAACCACCGGCGCACCCCGCAACTCCGGGTGGCGCAGCAACTCCATCGATACGTAGAACGCGTCGAGGTCGACGTGGAGCACCGTAGCGCGATCGCTCATATGTTCTGATTGTAGCGGAGGCGGCGCCCGGGCGCCCGGTATCGTTCCCATACCTCTCTGACACCGCTCCGCTCCCTTGGTATCCTCTCCGGGTGGATTTCCTGAAAGTCGATGCCCAGCCCGGTCTCAAAGCGCCCGTCGTGGTCTGTGCCTTTTCCGGTTGGAACGACGCTGCCTCAGCAGCCACCAACGCTGCCCGCTTCATCGTCCGCCGCCTCGGCGCCCGCAAGTTCGCGACCATCGATGCGGAACCGTTCTACGACTTCAAAGAACAGCGCCCGTCCGTCCGTATCACCGCCCGCGGCGACCGCGAAGTGAACTGGCCCTCCAACGACTTCTTCTACGCCCGCAACCCGACCGGACCGCACGATGTCGTCATCTTCATCGGCACCGAACCGGCGCTCAGGTGGCGCAGCTTCGCCGCAGCCCACACCGAGTTGTTCAAAGAGGTTGGCGCCGACCTTGTCGTCTCGCTCGGTGCGCTCCTCGCCGATGTACCCCACAGCCGCCCTCCGCGCGTCACCGGAAGCGCGATGGACCCGAAAGTCTCAAGCCGGCTTGACTTGCAGCCGTCCCGCTACGAAGGACCGACCGGCATCGTCGGCGTCCTCCACGATGCCATCCGTGGAGCGGGCCTCGCCGGCGCCAGCCTCTGGGCCAACGTTCCCCACTACATCACCACCTCGCAGAATCCCCCGGCCACGGCGGCGCTGCACCGGCGCCTCCAGGCGATCATCGGGATGGAGTGGGACCTCTCGGAACTCGATTCCGCAAGTGACCGTTTCGTCGAAGAGGTGAACACCGCCCTCAGTGGAAACCCGGAAGTCCAGGATTACGTCCAGCAACTCGAACGGGCGATGGACTCCGGTGCCGATGCCGAGCCCCACTCCGAACTCCCCCGCGGCGAAGATCTGGTCCTCGATATCGAGGAATTCCTGCGCGGACAGCGCGACGACTCCTAGCCGCCCCCGATGCCCGGTCGGGCTCGACCTACCGGCGCTCGATCACATCGAACGCTTCTGCCGCGAGCGTTCGAAGCTCGCTGGAACGCTCCACGTCCCGCAGCCACTCCGCTGGCAACGCTTCGATGCCGAGCCGGGCCCCCAGTAGAGCCCCGGCAAGCGTCGCGATGCTGTCGCTGTCGCCTGCTGCGTTCGCCCCTTCGAGGAGCGCGCCGGGGAGGTCGCGCTCGTGCCGCGCTACTACGAACATCGCAGCTGCGATCGCCTCGTGGGCTGCCCAGCCCTGGAGCCGCTCCAGTACCGCGACCGGATCGGTCCCGTTCGCCGCGTCCGCCAGGGCTTCCTCCGCCATCCTCGCCGTCCCGGCGTCGTATCTGCCGGCGGCCTCCACCATCTCCGTGAGCACTTCCCCCGGGGCGTCCCCGCGGACTTCGCCGGCGACCCCTACCGCCATGGCGGCGCACGCTGCCAGCGCGATCGGGGCCTGGTGTGTCATTCGCGAGTGCTCCACCGCCCACTGTTCAGCGCGGGCGACGTCGTGGCGGAGTAGGAGCCCGAAAGGGTACGCCCGCATTACCGAACCGCACCCGCCCGCGTTGGGCCCGCCCGCCTGCCGCCATGGGGTTCCCGCGCGCAGCCTTTCCGCTCCGGCTATGCACGAGTTCCCGGGAGCGCGGTGGCCGCCCTGCGGGTCCACGCTCCACTTCGCCACATTCGCGGCGATCGCCTCCATCACCGCGTCCAGCGAACCTGGGCTATCGGCGTGCTGCACGAGCGCTCGCAGGACAATCTCCGCCAGCTGCGTGTCATCGGTGTACGGCGCGAATCGATGAGTGCCCCGTGTCCACCATAGCTCGAAGCCGCTGACGCCCGACGGGCCAAACGTCCGCGTGATCCCGTCGTGACTCAGGAACTCGGTAGGGTGTCCCAGCGCGTCTCCTACCGCCGCTCCGAGCACCGCACCAAATAGTCGTGAACGTTGGTCTGGCGCAGCGGGCACGAACGCCTGGATGAAGTCCCTCTGCCCCTTGGTTTCCGGGCAGTTCGGCCCGCGGGCGGCTGCCAGCGCCGCGAACGTTGCTGGTACGTCCATTCCTGATTGCCGGAGGACGCACCCTCCGATCGTACCCGCCCGGCCAAGCCCCCCCTTGCAGTGGATCACCACGTCCTCTCCCGATCCCGCCCATCCCGCGATCTGCGCGACCAGCACCGACGTCGCGCCCACGTCCCTCGGCGTAAACCCATCGGGGATCGGCAGCCGATGGAACGCCATGCCCGCCGCGTGCGCCGCGCTGCCGAGGCCTTCGATCTGCAGCTCCTTGAGTTCGGAATCTTCCACCAGGCAGACCAGGTGATCGGCCGAAAACTCGTCGCGCAGACGACGGATGTCCGTGGCCAGGTCGCGCTGCCACGCTCCCGTGGCCGCCTCGAGGTGCTTCTTCCCCGGCGCGAACGTCAAACCGACCTTGCCAAGCCAGGGCGTGGGCAGCCAACCGACTCGCAAAGGGTGCGTCGCCGAGGTCCTGGTTATGCTCAATCCTCACCTCTTCCCCGAGTCTAGCGCCCCCAGGCGACAGCTACCGTCGGGGATCCGTCCCGGTTGACGGGCGGAACCTCTCGGGCAAGACTCAGCAGGTTGTTCCGGAGCGGGACCACCACACGTCTTGATTCGGGGTTCCCAGAATGGCCGATGACACCATCAACCAGCTGATCGATGTTGCCGCCCTCCAGGCGTTTGTCCACGCGAACGTGCCCGGCGCCACCGAGCCGCTCGATGTCCAGAAACACGTCGCGGGCTTCTCCAACGAAACCTTCTATGTGACTTGCGGCGCCCGGCGGTGGGTCCTGCGCCGCCCGCCGCGCGGACCGCTCCTTCCCACTGCCCACGACGTCATTCGCGAGTACCGCTACCTCTCCGCCCTCCATGGCCGCGCCCGCGTCCCCCGTCCCGTCGCTGTCTGCGAAGACACGTCCGTCATCGGTGCCCCGTTTTACCTGATGGAGCGCGCCGACGGCGTCGTCATCCGTCAGGACATGCCCGCCGCCTACGACAATCCGCCCGGACGCGCCGCCGTCGCCGAACAGATCGTCCAGGCGCTCGTCGAGCTCCATTCGGTCGACTACCAGGCCGCCGGCCTCACCGGCAAAGGCGATTCCTACCTCCCCCGCCAGGTCGAACGCTGGAGCAAGCAGTGGGAGCTGACCCAGCCTCGCACCCGCCCTCTGCCGGGCCTCGATTCCGCCACAACCTGGCTGAAGACGCGCATCCCGGCCGCCGGCGGCGTCTCCGTTGTCCACGGCGACTACAAGCTGGACAACGTCATGTACCGGGCGGACCGGCCCGAACTCATCGCGATCTTTGACTGGGAGATGGCGACGATTGGCGACCCACTCGCTGACCTCGGCTGGCTGCTTTCAACCTGGGGCGACCCGGGGGATCCCCCCGGCACGCGCAGTCGCGCCGAGGGCCCTGCCCTCACCACTCGCGAAGGGTTCCCCACCGTCGATCAGATGGCCGAGATGTACGCCGAAAAGAGCGGTACCTCGATGAAGAACTTCGCCTTCTACCATGTGCTCGCGGTCTACAAGCTTGCCATCATCCTCGAAGGCCTCTACATGCACTTCCTCGAAGCGACCGCCTCCAATCCCGCCAGTGCCGACTTCGAGTGGTACGTCCCCGTCCTTGTCGATCGCATGCACCGGCTGATGGGGGAATAGCCTCGTGCAGAAGCGAATCGCGCTCTCCGTTCCCATCCTCGGGTACACCCTCCCGGAACACGTGGCCTTCGCGAAGGAAGCCGAGCAGCTCGGCTACACCGATGCCTGGTCGTTCGAAGTCGATGGCCAGGACTGCTTCACTCCGCTGGCCGTCATGGCACTCTCCACCAACATGCGGCTCGGGACCGCCATCGCGAATGTCTACTCTCGTGGCCCCGCCACCCTTGCCCAGAGCGCCGCGAGCATCGGCGAACTCGCCCCGGGCCGCTTCGAATTCGGCATCGGTTCCGGCTCGCAGCCCATCATCGAGATGTGGAACAACGGCAGGTTCATCAAGCCTGCGACCCGCGTGAAAGAGATGGTCCAGTTCCTGCGGCCAGCGCTGGCCGGCGAACGCGTCGTCTTCAACGGAGAGACCTTCCAGGTAGATGGTTTCCGCCTCTCCCAGCCACCCCCGTCCGTGCCGAGGATCCACGTGGCCGCACTCCGGGAAGGCATGCTCACGGTCGCCGGCGAAGTCGGCGATGGCGCGATCATCAACTGGCTCTCCGCCGAGGACGTCAAGAAGTCGGTCGCCGTCGTCCGCGAGGCCGCGGCCAAAGCCGGGCGCGATCCCGCGGAGATCGAGATTACCGCTCGCCTCATGGTCAACATCGATCCCCCGGGCCCCGAAGCCGAACTCATGCGGAAGCGTCACATCAACGCTTACCTTCAGGTGCCGGTCTACAAGTCTTTCCACCAGTGGCTCGGGCGGAGCGAGACGCTGCGGGGCATGTGGGAGAGCTGGGACGCCGGCGACCGCCGCGGTGCCATCGCGAACACGCCCGAACAGGTGGTCGATGACCTCATCGTCCACGGCACCGCCGAACAGCGGAACGAACACGTCCAGCGCTATCTCGATGCCGGCGTCGACACCGCGTTTCTTAGCTGGTTCACCTGCGAGACAGACCCGCTGAAGCGCCGCGAATTGATCCACAAGGCGATGGTGGAGATGGCGCCGCGGAAGTAGTCGCTGCTCTCCCCGCCCTCCGCGGCGAAGCTATCCCGGTTTGCAGTAGCTACCGCACCGTGAACGTGCGCGCGCCGTTGTTCCAGTGGTGCATCACTCCCCATCCCGGGCTGAAGACGCCGATCTTCACCGTGTAAACCCCCGGCGCAAGGTTGGCTGGCACCTGCCATGTCGTCCTGAAAGTACGGGTCCGATTCTTCTTGAACGACTGGCCGTCCCAGTACCGCTGGTAGATCTTCTCGCCGTCCGTGTTGTAGACCTCGACATCCACCAGGGCCAGGGCTGCCTGGCTTGCCCGCACGTTCGCGGCAATCGTTATTGAGGTGCCCCGGTCCACCGTGGCGGCCGAGGTCGTTGCCGATGTCGTCCAGGCGAGTCCCGCGGCCGGGGTCGCGGTAGCAGTAGGAGTCGGCGTCGTGGTCGTGGCAGTTGGCGTGGCAACCGTTGCGGTCGCTGTCGGCGTTGCGGGCGTAGGCGTGTTCGTCGGCGTCATCGTGGCGGTCGTCGAAGGTGCAGGTGTGCTCGTGCTCGGCGGACTGCCCCCGGAAAGTGGCATCGCCCCCTGGGCGTAGTACGCGGCCGCTTTCTGCTTGAAGAACCCGCCGTCGTCGTCCGCGTTGAGCGAGGGGCCGGTGTTGCCGTTGATCGGATCCGGGTTCGTCACGCCGTCATAGGCTGCGTCACACGCGCACGTCGCCCCGTCGGCGCCCCGGCCGAACAAGAACGCCACGACGCCGGCGTCGATGTACGTCGAGAGGTGGCCCCGCGAAGGGTCATCGAAGAGCCACTCCGCCCGGTTGTCCTGGAAGTGATTCCAGGTGTTGTTCATGGCCAGCATCTTCGTGTTGCCAAGTGGGATCTGCCACAGCACCACGCGCTTCTGGACGGTGTTTGAGAACGTCTTCAGGAATCGTGCGTGCCGTGCGAAATCCTCGGCGTCGAACCAGAGTGTGGTCCCCAGCCCGTTGATCACCTGCTTGAAGCCCGAGTCCCGGTCGCTGAACTCCGCGAAGGTGATATCGAAGTTCGCGCCCAGCGAGTTGTAAAAGTTCCCCGCCCGCGTCGCCAGGGCGTCCGTCGTCGGGTTGTCAGTCTGGCTCCACTGGATGTCGACTCCTGTGCCCCAGATGCTCATGTGGTAGCCCAGCACGACATTCGGCGCATAAGTGTCGCGAAGTCGTACCACTGCCTTCGCGAACCCGCCCATGTTGTCCGGGAGCCCGGCCAGTTCCGCGATCCCGGTGCCGCCAACGCGCGCCCCCACTGTTGTCGCGTTGTCCCCGGTTGCGCGCTGATGCACGTATCCCCACATGTCGGGCTCGACATGAAGCACAACCTTGTTGTCGGGGAAGGCGCCTGCGCGCTGGAAGAACAGCTTCAGGTCGTTCCAGTACGCCACCATCGTCGAGGCGTTCTGGAGGTTGGCGAGCACCGCCTCCATCTCTCCGCCGCTGGAGCCCGGCAGGCTCATGAAGATCTGGTAATACGTGAAGACCGGGATGATCGAGTTCGCAACCGAGTCCTCGATGTAATAAGTCACGAACTGCCCGTTCGGGTTCCAGTTCGCCCAGCCGTTGCCGGTGTTCACACCTGCCGCCAGGTACTGGTAGCGGAACCCGTAAGGCGCCGTCGCGCGCATCGCGGCGGCCCCGCCCGGGCTGTCCATCATTCCCACCTGCAGGGTGGTCGGCCAGCCTTGCGGGAGCGTCCCCGCGGCATCCGCTTCCGAGACCGTTTCGCCGGGTCGGAAGGCGCCTATCGTCACCGCGACAGCGGCCAGCCCCAGGAGGGCTGCTCGCCAGAAAAACTTCGGAGTTCGCGTCAAAGAGTCCTCGTCTGGACCGGAAAGGGGTTGAGGGCGCCCCGGTCACGATCAGAGAATCGCCAGCCCGGCCGCGAAGAAACCCAAGGGGAAGTAACCGCTCTGTAAAGAGTTGGGCGGTGCTTCCGTGGACGCCGGACAGCTTGGTAGCGATCAGGCCAACCTGGTGACTGGACGGAGGAAGAGCAGCGCAACGATCCCGAGCATCACCGCGATGCCGGCGCTCACCGCGATGGTGGTTTGCGGCCCCCAGAGCGAGACCTGCCACGCAGCCTGCGCATACCCGATTGGCGCGGCCGCGCTGAAACCCAACCCGTAAATGCTCATCACGCGGCCCATCATCGCCCGTTCCGAGTTCTCCTGGAGTAGCGCGACCGCGAAGTTGATGAAGATCGCCGGTCCAAGCATCCCCGCGATGAACACGAGCCCCATCGCCAACCAGATGTTGGGTGCGAATCCGTAGAGAATCCAGAACGTCCCACCGCTCAGGAGCGAGAAGCAGAGCAGGAATCCGCGCCGCCTGAGCTTGAGCACACTCAGCAAGAATGACCCGATGAGGATTCCCCCTCCCATCGAGCCCACGAGGAACCCGACGAACTTGTCCGAAGCCTCGTACACGTCCTGCACGATCAGGACCATCGTCACCATGAAAGGCCCCATCAGGAGCATCCCCGGTATCGTCACAAGTGCCAGGATCCCAAGTAGCGAGCTGTTTCGACGCACGTACCGCAGCCCCTCGATCAGGTCGCGAAAGACGCTCTTTCCGGTCGGGATGGGTGGGTCCGTTGCTATCCGCGAAAACAGCAACGCTGCCGCCCCGAGTGCGGCGACTTCCGTGGCGAACGCCCAGGTGAGCCCGTAACCGTCGGCCAGCACGCCCCCGATCGATGGCCCTCCGAACTGCAGAGTCGCCATGAACGCCATAGTCCCGAAGATCGCCGCGTTCTGGAGTTGGGACTGGCTAACAATCTGCGGGACCATGGCCTGGCGCGCCGGGTTCGTGAAGGCCCCGGCACTGCCCACCACCGCCGCCAGCAGGAACACGGGCCAGATGACGTCCGCCTCCATACCCGCCAGGCCGACGTATGCCAGCGACGCAGCGGCAGCCACGAGGTAGGTCCGCACAAGGATCCGCCGCCGCTCGACTCGGTCGGCGACGACGCCCCCAACCAGCGCCAGTGCCGCTCCCGGCAGCGTCTGGCATATCAGCGCGGCCGCAATCGCCACGGCGCGGTGGTCCTCCGCGACCCGGTCGCGGATATAGAGCGGCACAGTCACTGCCTGGATGCCTACGCCGGTGCCGGCAACGATCGATGCCAGCCACCACAGCCGGAAGCCCGCGACCGTGAACGGGTTACGCGAACCGCCGGCGGTCTCGGTCGCCACGGGAGCTGGGGCGTCGGCTTCCGTCATGGGGGCGGAGTCTACGCGGAAGCAAACTTCGTTGCATCGTGAAACCAGCTCAGTTCCAGGGTGCGCCGAATCTCTCCCGGTAGGTGACTTCGGATGCCGCGCGGCGGCGGTTCTTTCCCATCCGCTCCGCCGGATAGCCAACCGGGATGATCGCGTGGACCGCTATAGTCTCTGGAAGCCCGAGCAGTGGCCGAACCTCCGCCTCGCGCGCCTTCCACCGCGTCGTGAGCACGCTCCCCAGCCCGAGCGAGTGCGCCGCGAGAAGCAAGTTCTGGACGGCCGGGTAGATCGATGCGCCCAGTGCCGCGAGCCCGGACTCGGTACTCCCGAAGGCGTACTCAGAGGTCACCGCGATCAGGACCGGGACGTCCCCCCAGGGCGTGCGTTCCGGTGCTCCCGCCCCGTACATCTGGCTCCCGAGCTCATCGAACACCTCGCCAAGGCGCTCCTTCGTAGCGCGTTCGCGGATGACGACGAACCGCCACGGCTGGGAGTTGCGGGCACTTGGTGCCCGCGTGGCTGCGGCGATGATGGTCTCGATGACCGCGTCATCGACGGGACGAGACGCGAAGAGGCGCACAGCCCGTTGGGTGGCGAAGAGTCGTTCGAGGTCGGCGTATTCCATGGAGACAGAGCCTACGCCCGCACCTCCGCCCTGTTCCAGCATTCACTCTGCGGCGTCGCCGCACCCCGCCAGGAAAGGTCGCAGCTCGTTGAGCAGCGCGTCCGGCTGGTCGTGGTGGATCCAGTGACCAGCGCCTGGGATTTCGACGGTGCGGGAGTTGCGCAGGTGCCGCTCGGGGTTCGGGTGTTGCCGCCGCCGGGAGTGCGATTCGCCCCCCACGAAGAGCAACACCGGACAGGTGATCGCCTCCCAGAACGCGGGCAGTTCGCTCCGCCGGATCTCCATCGAGGTCCGTCCGTTCACCCAGAGGTCGTACTTCCAGGTGAAACCCCCGTCGACCGGTCTCGAAGCGTAACCCGCAAGGCCCGGGAGGATCCTCTCCGGCAGCCGGGGGTTCGCCTCCTTCATCCGCGCCTGGGCGTCCTCGAGGCTCGGGTAGACGCGCGGCTGCTGGTCCTCGAACGAGCGGATGCGGTCCCCCCAGCGCCGTACCCACGCCGGTCCCACCCGTTCTTCGTCAGGCGGGTTGAGCGAATGTGTGCCTTCGATGACCGCAAGCGAGCTGAAGTACTCCGGGTACGTGCCCGCGGCAACCAGGCAGACCGACCCGCCGTACGAGTGGGCGACCACTCTCGCCGGTGCCCCAACCGTCTCGATGACGCGGACGATGTCGAGTGCGTTGTCCGGCAGGCCGTAGCTGCCGCCCGGCGTCCAACCCGAATCGCCGTGGCCGCGAAGGTCGGGAGCGACGACGTGGTAGTCGGCGCGCAGCTCTTCGGCGAGGCGGCCCCACGATCGTGCGTGGTCGCGGCCGCCGTGGACGAGGACAAGCGGCGGCGCGCCCTCGTTGCCCCAGTCCCAATATGAGATTTGGACACGTTGCGACTTCACGAAACGCTGCTGGGGTTCGACCGTCATCTTTGCCTCCGGAGAGAGTGAGCATCCCCGCTTGGCGGCACACGATCCACTGCCGCCGGCTCACCGTGAAGGGCGAGCTACGGTTGCCCCCGTTGGGCTAGAATCCGGCAATTCCGAAGCCGGAGGGGCACATGGCCACCTACGAAACGATTACCTATGAGTCGGCCGATGGCGTCGGGACGATCGCGTTGAACCGGCCGGACCGGCTCAACGGGATTACCAACCAGATGATGCGCGAGCTCTACGACGTCCTCCAGCAGTTGCCGGCCGACCACCGCACTCGTGTCGTCGTCCTCACCGGGACGGGTAAGGGTTTCTGCCCCGGAGCCGACCTCCAGCATTACAGCTCCGGCGCAGGCGAAGAACCCCTCAGTCCGGAACACTTCCAGCTGACGGCGATGCTCCACGAGTTGCCCCAGGTAACCCTGGCCGCCGTGAATGGTGCCTGTGCGGGCGCCGGGCTCGGCTGGGCTGCCGCCTGCGATCTCCGCTACGCCGCCGAGAGCGTGAACTTCAACTCGGCTTTCCTCGGTGTCGGCATCTCCGGCGATATGGCCGCACCGTGGTTTCTCCCCCGGATCGTCGGTGCGACGAAGGCCCGCGAACTGATGTTCCTCCACGGGAAGTTCGGCGCCGCCGAAGCTGAGCGCATCGGGTTCGTTTCGAGGTGCTTCCCGGATGCGGATTTCCGCGGTGAAGTCGCCGCGATCGTCACCCGCCTTGCCCGGTCGGCGCCACTTGCCCTGCGCGCGATGAAGCTCAACTTCCTCGCCGCCGAAAACGTGAGCCTGCGAGAGTACATCCGCATCGAGTCCGAACGGCACCAGCGGACAGGCGCTTCGGAGGACTCCCGCGCGGCCTTCCGCGCATTCGTCGAAAAGCGCGAACCGGAATTCAAGGGAAGGTAGCCAACCATGTGGCTTCGATTGCGCCAGATCGCCCTCATCGTTGCCGATGCAGACACGGTGGCTGCCGACCTCATTGCCGTCTTCGGCATCGAGGTCGCGTACATCGATGAACACTTGCCTCCGGTCTACGGGCTCCAGAACCGTCTCCTCCCCGTCGGCACGCAGTTCATCGAGGTGTGTTCGCCGGTGCGCGAGAACACGGCCGGCGGCCGCTACCTCGAACGCCGTGGCGGCGATGGCGGCTATATGGTCATCTGCCAGGCGGATGACCACGCCCCCCGCAAAGCCCGCGTGGAAGAACTCGGTATCCGTGTCGTCGCCGCCCGTGATACAGAAACCGCCTGCCTCATGCAGCTCCACCCGCAGGACACCGGTGGCTCCTTCCTCGAAATCGACTGGCACGTCGGCGCCGACGACCTCATCCCCGGTTGGAGCCACGCCATACGTGGCCCCTGGCAGGACTTCATCCGCACCGGCCGCGTCAGGTCCATCGTCGCTGCCGAAATCCAATCGCCGGAGCCGGAGAAGCTCGCCGCCCGTTGGAGCGAGATCATCCAGGACCCGGTGACGTCCGACGCTGCGGGAAACCCGACGATCAAACTCCAGAACGCCAGCCTCCGATTCGTCGCCGCAACCGACGGTCGCCCCGAAGGCCTCGGCGGGATCGATCTGGCTGCCACCGACGACGAGTCCGCCCGCACTGCGGCCCGCGCACGCGGCTTGCTGAGAGAAGACGGCGTCATCGTCATCGGCGGAATGCGGATCCGCCTCGTCTGACCACCTCTCGGGCAGGATCGTTACGGGATGGTGGCGTCGAATTCCTGCGCGATGTGCCCCGCTTCGACCAGCCGCTGGTATTCGGCATCGCTGATCCCCAGCAACTCGCGGTAGACGTAGTCGTTGTGTTCGCCGAATGCGACCGGCGGCTGCCTCACGCTCGTTGGCGTCTCCGAGAAGCGTAGGAACGGCGTGTTAAAGCGGAACGTACCCACCTGGTCGTAGAGCGTCTGGGGCTGGTACAGCCCGCGCGCCAGGACATGCGCGTCATCGAAGGCTCGCGACGCCTCGAGTACCGGCGCCGACGGCACACCGGCCTCCTGCAACGCGTGAAACAGCTCGTAGTCGTCCTTGTCAGCGGTCCACGCCGCCAGCTGTGCGTCGATTGCATCGTGTGCGGCAAGCCGCCCGGCATTCGTTTCCAGGGCCGGGTCTTTGCTCCAGGCCGGGTCACCCATCGCGCCGCGCAACGCCCGCCACTGTTCGTCCGTCTCGATTGAGATCGCGATCCAGCGGTCCCCGCACTCCTCCGCCGTCCCGCTGGGCCGGCACGCATACACCCCAGTGGGGGCGAAATCGTACAGTGACCGGTTCCCTCGGCGCTCCGGGAGCGTCCCGTTCATGGCGTACTCCATGAAGGCCTGTGCGAGCATCGGCGAGGCGTTCTCCGCCTGGCCGATTTCGATCAGCTGCCCTTCGCCCGTCTTCTCCCGGTGCCACACTCCCAGCATTACCGCCAGTGCCGCCTGCGCTCCCGCCAGGTAGTCGCCCGAGTAGATCGCCGAGTTTTCGGAGGGATCGGCGTCGCGGTAGCCTCGAAGGAGCGTGTGCCCCATCACACTCTCCAGGTGGACGCCGAGGGCCCGTGCCTGGTTGTACGGGCCGGTGGAACCGTATGCCGGGATGCGGACCATGATGATCTGGGGGTTGTACTTCCGCAGCCAGTCATACGTGATGCCCAGGCCCTCCAGCGTCTCCGTCGCGTTGTTCTCCACCACTGCATCGGACTGCGCCACCACGCGGCCGAAGATCTCTTTCCCCTCCTCGGTCCGCAGGTCGACGGTGAAGCTCTTCTTGTTCCGATAAAGCTGCACGAAAGTCGGGCTGTAGTTGTACGCGTGCGGAGCCGGGTCGTTGTTGGGGTAGCCCCCCGCCGCCGGCGGGAGCATCGCCGCGTACGCCTTGGTCGGGTGCGCCAGCGTCCCGCGAGTCATCGGCTGCATCACGTGCGGGTTCTCGGCCTTGAGCACCTCGGCCCCCAGGTCGCCGAGAAGCAGCGTGGCGAAGGGGCCCGCCCACACCACGCAGAGGTCTATCACCCGGATGCCATCCAGCGGGAGGCGGGGGTTCGAAGTGCGGACGGTTGGGGCGAGCGCCGGTCTCGATGCGATCTCGGCGCGGATTTCCGCACCGTGTTCGTTGAGCAGCGGCGCGGGCCGCCGGAGCGACCAGGGCGCCTTCGGCATCACGAATGGCCGCCCGGGGATGGTGATTTCGCCAAGCCATGCATGGTTCGCAGTGGCCCAGAATCCCCGGTCGCGGAAGTGCGAGTCCGCAGAAAGCTCCGCCACGTCGAACAGTGGCCCGCAGAGTACGCGTGCCGCCCGTGCCGCCGCCCAGATTTCGCGCTTCGTGCGTTCGCTGAGCCACTCGAAGAAGTGGGCCTCCAGTTCCGCCACGTTATCGGGGTCAAGCAGGGTAGCCCGGATCGACCACTTTGGGTCCCGGATCCATTCCGGGTTCCCCAGCATGTCCGCGAACCGGTCCATGCGGCCAGAAGCGGCGGTGAACTCCACCCATCCGTCGGCGCACGGGTACACACCGGACAGGGCGGCCCGGTTCGACCGCGAGGCACGCACCGTGCGGCGCCCCGAAAACTCATACGAGATCGTGCCCACGTGGCGGCGGTCCGCGCCGAGGAAGTGGCTGTCCGCGATCGAGAAGTCCACCCGCTGCCCGATGCCCTGCCGTTTGCTTGCGAAGATGGCAGCGAAGGTCGCCGTCGCTGCAGCCGAACCGGATTCAACCAGCGACGCCGTGCCGTACATCGTCACCGGCTCACGTTCCTGGACACCCATCGTGTACAGTTCGCCCGCAAGCGCGTAAAGGGTCAGCTCGTTCCCCACGTAGTCCCGATACGGGCTCTCCTGCCCGAAGTTCGTGATGGAGATGAGCGGGATGTCGGGCCGCCGGCCGTGGATGACGTCCCAACCGATGCCCAATCCGTCCAGGTACCCCGGCGGGAAGCTCTCGACGACCGCATCTGCCCGGTCGATGAGCTGCAACAGCGCCTCGCGGTCCGCCGTCGACGCCAGGTCCAATTCGATCGATCGCTTGTTCGTGTTGAAGTAGAAGAACGTGCCGCTCTTCTCCGGGTCGGGCTGATTGCCGGGGAAGGGACCAACCCGTCGGGCAGGATCGCCGCCCGGACGTTCAACCTTGATCACGTCGGCGCCGAAGTCGGCCAGCAATTTCGTCGCGTACGGTCCGCAAATGTATTCCGAAAGGTCAACGACCGTCAGTCCATCCAGTGGTCCGGGCAACAGGCGCCTCCAGGTCAGGGCTCCCGCCACGGACTCGGGATGAGCCCGCTTCGAGCGGTGGCGAATCCTAGCACGGGACCGCCCCGCCCTCTCAACTACCGGGTCGCTTCTCCCCCCGCGCGGCAGGTGCGGAAACGACAAAGCACCTTCGCATTCATGCGAAGGTGCTTTGCTTTGTTGCTATCGCCGGCCTGGGCCGGCGATTGGGGTTGCTAGAGAACGCTTACCAGCGGTTGCCGCCGCCGCCGCGAGAGCCGCCACCACCACCGCCGCGGGAGCCGCCACCACCGCCGCCGCCGTAGCCGCCACCGCCGCCGCGGGGACCACCACCACCGCCGCCGCCGAAGCCGCCGGAACGCGGTGCGGGCTGGAAGCAGTCCCGGCAGTAGACCGGGCGGTCACCACGGGGTTCGAAGGGGACCTGGGCTTCCTTGCCGCAGGTCGCGCAGATCGCGCTGAACATCTCGCGGCGCGGGGCGCCAAAGCCGCCGCCACCACCAAAGCCACCGCCGCCGCCGCCTTCGGCCTTGCGAGCACCGCGGCAATTGGGGCAGCGCCGCGGCTCATTGGTGAAGCCCTTTGACTGGTGGAACTCTTGTTCGCCAGCGGTAAAGGTGAAGGAGTTCCCACAATCGGAACAGGTCAGGGTCTTGTCGTTGTAAGGCATCGACGACCTCCTTGGGTTTAACGGTTCGTCGATTCAGTCAGGCAAGAACACAGAGGCTCGGTGAACAAGAACGAGGAAACCTGTTACCAGAATAGCCCAACTCCGCGAAAATAACACCCACGACCTTCAGGATCGCCTAGGCTGCTCACTCCCGCCCGCGTTCTCGCCCTCGTGCCTTACCTTCCCGCGTGCTGCATGATGCCTCCGTGGCTAAGACGCCGGTCCCGTCGCTACGTTTCGAACGCGAGGCATGGAACGCCGGGGCCCATTGGGTGGCCGGCGTCGATGAGGTCGGCTGCGGGCCGATCGCCGGGCCGGTCGCGGCCGGGGTGGTGGTGCTGCCGGCTGGCCGCCGATTCCGCTGGTACTCCCAGGTCCGCGACTCCAAGGTCCTTCCCGAAAAAGCCCGCGATGAACTCTCCGCGAAGATCCGTGACTCCGTGCCGTTCGCCATCGGTTGGGCCTCCGTCGAGGAAATCGACCGCATCGGCATCCTCCCCGCGCGAAGACTCTGCATGCTCCGCGCCTTCGAACAGCTCGCCGTCAGGCCCGACGCAGTCATCAGCGACGCCCTTGATCTCCCGCTCCCGAATGTCCGAGCCGTCATCGATGGCGACGCCCTCAGCGTCGCCGTCGCCGCCGCCTCCATCGTTGCCAAGGTCGAACGCGATGCCCTCATGCACCAGCTCTGCGAGCTCTACCCGGGTTACAACCTCTGCCGCAACAAGGGCTATCCCACGCCCGAGCACAAGCGCCTGCTCCAGGAGCGGGGTCCGAGCCCTATCCATCGGACCAGCTACGCTCCCGTCGCCCAGTACACCTTCAGATGGTGACTTCCCGCCGGCGGCTCGGTGATTTCGGCGAACGCGTCGCTGCACACCGCCTCGAGTCCATCGGCATGCGCGTGATCGAACGGAACGTCCGCGTCGGTCGCATCGAAATCGACATCGTCGCGGCCGACGGAGACGATGTCGTCTTCGTCGAGGTTCGGACCCGCAGCGGTGGCGACGCCGCCGCCGAATCTCTCGTCCCGGCGAAACTCCAGCGCATGTGGCAGGCCGCCATCGGCTATTGCGAAACACGCGCGATCGATCCCCAACGCGCCCGCATCGACGTTGTCGCTATCGACCTCGAACCGGACGGTTCCGCCCGCACGATCGACCACTTCCGCGGCATCGAAATCCCTGAAGCACCAGAGTAGGCACGCGCAACCAGTGCCGCCGTTGTACCCTCGCCCTACAGGCCCCTCCCGAGCCTGATACCGGACACCTGAGGGTTCCCTATGCGCGAAGTTGCGGAACTGAACGGAGACGGGATCGCGGCCGAACTTCGCGATGCCATCCATGCAATCAACGAGGCTTTCGGATCGCCCGTGAGCTTTCGCCCGGTCGACTGGTCGCTGGAGCGCCGCGAGGCGTCCACCGCCGCCACCGAAGAGGGCATCGAAATTACCCGCGCCCTCGGCGCCGCGATGAAGTACCCAACCGTCACCCGGACCGTTAGCCCGAACCAGGTGATGCGCGACCAGCTTGGCCTCTCCGTGATCCACCGGCCCTGCCGCAGTTACCCGGGAGTCTCCACCAACTACACCGGCGATATCGACCTCCATGTCGTCCGTGTCGCCACCGGCGGCACCTATGAGGATGCCGGGATGCGCATCGGCTATCACTCCGCCGTTTCCATTCGCGTCATGGAGCGCACGCCGGTCGAGCACGCCGCGCACTTCGCCTTCCGACTCGCCGAGCGCCATCGCCACAACGTCGTGTCTACCAGTAAGTACACGATTCAGCGCGCCGCCGATGGACTCTTCGAAGAAGTCGTCGCCGAAGTCGCCAACGAGTACCGCAACACCACTCACACAAAGGAGCTCTTCGACTCGCTCCTCGCGAAACTCATCCTTCGGCCAGAACGTTTCGACGTGATCGTCACGCCGAACGAGTACGGCGACTTCCTCAGCGACATGGTCTACGGCCTCATCGGTTCGATCGGCCTCGGCGCCAGCGCCTCCTATGCCTTCACGCCCAGCCATCAGCCGAACATCGGTATTTTCGACCCCGCCGGCGGCACCGCCCCCGATATCGCCGGAAAGGGCATCGCGAACCCAAGTGGAGCCATCGAAGCCTACGGTTACCTGCTCGAATACTGCGGCCTCTTCGACATGTCCCGCCGCCTCCTCCAGGCCATCCACGATTGCATCGCCAACAACGAGAAGACGGGCGATCTCGGCGGCAAGCTGAACACGATGGGCTACACGAAGGCCGTCATCGCCCGCGCTCAGCCGGGTATCTGACAGGCCTCGCGCCCGATAGTCACGGCTCCCGGCGGTTGCTATGCTCCGCGAAACCTCAAGGGGGCATGAGGACGTGGCGCCCGTTCGCAGCACGACGAATTCGAAGACCCGGTCACGCGTACACACGCGCGAGACGATTCGGCGCGTGGCGCCCGTTGCTCGACGCCCGGAGCAGTCGGTTTCGGTGGATACCTCCGAACCTGACTCGCTCCGCGACCTCCACACAGCCATCGGCGCCCAGGCCGTCGGTCGCCTCATGCAATCGCTCACCCGGCCGGAGACCGGTCACGCCGCCCCATCTCGAGTGGTCGGCCCGGGCCTCCAGCGGACCATCGGCAACCAGCAGGTACAGCGCCTCTTCGGCTGGGGTAAGAAGAAGAAGCAACAGGCACAACAGGTTGAGGCCCCCCCGGAGCCGAAGACCGATAGAGAACGCTTCAACCTTGCCACCTTCCAGAAAAAGGACTTCCGGCCCTCGACGACGATCGGCAAATTCGATGTCGTCTACCGCCCTGCAACAGGCATCGTGAACGTCATCTCGAAGGTACACTTCGACTTCCGCGATGTGGAACCCGCGTACTACGTCGAGGTGAAGAACAAAAAGGACCGTTACTGGACGAAGGCAGCCAAGAAGGAATGGTCCCAGAAGTGGGTCGATTCCATCATGACAAAGTGGGGCGATATCGCGCCGTTCAAGTGCGACAAGCCCGGCTACGAAGACGTCGTCGCGAAGCCCCAGGTGCAAATCGAACTCGTCGACGACCCCTCGAAGGCCCACTACGCTCTCAGTGTCTCGAAGGCGTTCGAAAAGAAAGAAGGCGGCATGCGCGCCGGCGGCACCTCCGGCGTCACCCGCGAATTCGGCGGGGCTTTGGCGCAGGATGCTGCGACAAATCGACAACCGAAGGTTGCCAAACACCTCGCGGCAACTGAGAACAAGAACAACATCCTCCCCGCCTTCGAAGGCGACCGCCAGCGCGCATGATCAAGGCGCTTCGCCCTCCATCCCGTTATGTTCAAGTGGGACTCCGACGAAATCGCCGATGACGTCCCCGTGACCGCCGCGATTGACGCGATCCTGAACCTGAAGAAATACAGCGCCCTCTCGGACCTGCATCCCATCGATGTCAAGGTCAGCCTCGACAAGGACGAGCCCAGGGTCCTCCTGCTGGACCGCTTCACGGTGTTAAAGAAGCGATTTCTCGCGGCGGGGATCACGAACCCGCTCTCAGCCAAGGTCGGCGGTGGAGCCGGGCGTTCGGTTGGGTTCGAGGCATCGCCCGGCGTCGAACAGGTGAAGGAGTCCTACCTCGCGCGTTGGGACCGATACACGTCGGCCCACGAATTCGGCCACATGCTCGGCCTCCTCGACGAATACTGCCCGGCCGTTTCGCCAGAGTTGATAGCCAAGATGTACAACGAAGGTCAGCTCGGCGTGGATGAGCAAACCCTCGGCAAGTCCGCCCAGAATAAGAAGGGCAGTTTCCTCGCTCCCCAGACCGGCTACGCGAACCTCCTCGAAAAGACCGGACAGAGCGCCCAGGCGTGGACAAAGCCCGGCGCCAAGGAATCCGGCGAACGGAAGACCAGCCTGATGAGTGGCGGTTTCGAGAAGTCCTCCGTCAGCACCACGTCACGATCCGGGAAGCACTCGAGATGACCAAAGACCAAATAGAACCAGCCCACTGGAAGATGCAGCAGGGGCGGGGGCCTTCTGCCTTCCTCCCCACTGCTGCACCAGCACCACCGGGTTCCCCTCCGGGTCTTCGATCCCCGCGATGGTGACCCCGGTAGGAAGGTCGCGCGGCTGGTGGGTCACAGTACCGCCCAGTTCCTCGCACTTCGCCAGCGAATCCGCAAGTTTGAGCACCTGGATGTACAGCACCACGCCGGACCGGCCTGACGGCCGGATGTGCCCCGTGATCGTCTCCGGGGCGCCGATGCCCGCGCTGATATCACGAACCCGCCCGTCTCCGACGGACCAGTTGAACATCGCCGAATAGAAAGCCGACATCCGCTCCGCGTCTCTCGCCTGGATCTCCCAGTGGACCACCGGCCTCGACCAATCCTCTGCCATCTTCCTGCCTCCAGGGTGTTGATGCTCCAGGGCGCTTCACGTCCCCGGAGGGTCTCCGCGCACCGCGTGCCATCCGTGGTGGTGTCTCACTCCAACGCGCGGATCGCCTGGCGCTGAACCATCGCCATCGTCAGGTCTCCGCGCGTCTTCTCGAGGATGCCTCGCGTCTGGTCCGTCGTCCGCCGCAATCCCCCCGTCATCGCGTCCGGGAAGTCGATCGTCACCAGCACCGCGTAGATGTCGTCCATCGCCGCGAGGATCTCCTCGCAGCCGTCGTACTGTCCCGCCCGCAGCCGGTCGAGCACCATCCGCCGCATCTCTCCGACCGCCTCGGCGATGCCGTTCAGGTAAGCCGGGTACTCCACCCCCAGTTCTTCCGGCGCCGGGATGCTTCCACCGCTCAAGAGCGCGAGCGTCGTCCGCGCCTCCGCGTACTCCTTCTGCGCGTCATGCAGAAAGCCCGCGTAGTACACGTCCGCGTGCCCTTCGAGCGCCGCCACGGCGCGTCGCGGACCTGCTTTGCCTCGTCGAGCTGCTGGGCTGCCTGTTCGAACTCCCCGCGATGCACTGCGCGGATGCTGTTCGCGCTCATCCGGATAATCGCCCGGCTCGCCGAAAGGGCCTGCTCCCGCGCCGCGTTCTTCGCCGCGAAGTGGTCAAGGATCCGCGGGATGATCGTCTCCAGGGGCGTCGTATCACTCACAAGTCGGCATTCTACTCTCCGGCCCGTTCACCTTTTCGCCTCCATGCCCTACGCTCCCGCCACACCCCAAGCACTTCGGAGTCCCTAGCCACATGGCCGTCACACCAGCCGACGAGTACCTCATCCACCAGCCCCCCTACACCTTCGACCGCGTCGCAACCAGCGACCGCAACTTCTACGACCGCTACTTCTTTCAACGGCTACCGCCGCGACGGTGATGTCTACTTTGCCGTGGCCATGGGCGTCTACCCGAACCTCGGCGTCATGGATGCGGCCTTCTCCGTCGTCCAGGGCGGCCGCCTACAGTACTACGTGCGCGCCTCGCGCTTCCTCGGCGATGACCGCATGGATACCCGCGTGGGGCCGATCTCGGTCGGATCGTCGGAGCCGCTTTCGTAAGATCATGTGAAGGTCGCGAAGAAGAATAAGTGGGGCATCACCGCGGACTGGTCTTCAGTAACCCGCTCCCTGCCAGAGCAGAAAGGCCCACTTCCTCCGCCTCGCCCGCAACGTCCCCGTGATGGATTACACCGCATCACGCAGCATGGCAGCTGGTCCGGCAAGCTCTCCTGCAACGGTGTCAGCTACGATCTCAGCCAGGACACCTGGTGGGGCCGTATTGATCCTCCTGGGGTATCCGCAGCATCCCGGTGGCCCCCGACCCCGTAGCGCACCGCCGCGAGAAATGCCCCAGTTCTTCTGGAACTGGGCGCCACTG
>JADJZF010000003.1 GCA_016719395.1 Candidatus Amarobacter glycogenicus
CAGCATAGGGCGCGAACTGGCCACGGCCGTCAGGCCGGAGACCGAATACGACCGCGCCTTCGAACTCCAGGCACAAAGCGCCGAAATGCGCGCGTTGACCAAATGGGCATCGACGTCCCGTTCTCGGGCGCCCACGACATTCGCGGTGCCATCCGCGCCGCCGGCATCGGACAACTCCTGGAGCCAGGCGACCTCGTCGAATCCGCGCAGACGTTGCGTACTGCCTGGAGCGCGCATCGTGTCATCGAGAAACTCCGCGACCGTGCACCGCAGCTCGCTCTGATAGCGGACGAGATCAGCGACTTCCGCCGGTTCACGGATGAAGTCGACCGCGCGATCACGCCGCGCGGCGAGGTGGCTGATAACGCGAGCGAGCAGCTCGGGACCACGCGCCGGGAACTGCGTCTTGCCGAGTCGCGCCTCGAACAGCGCGCCCACGCCGCTCTCGCCGACGCTATACGGCGCGGGGTCGCGCAAGAAGGACTGCTGACGGAACGGAACGGGCGCAAGGTCATCCCCATCAAGGCGGATTACCGCGGCCAGGTCCAGGGCATCGTCCACGATGTCTCTTCGAGCGGTGCGACCGTTTTCATCGAGCCGATGGGCGTCGTCGACGCAGGGAACCAGGTGCGGGAACTCCAGCTTGCCGAACAGCGCGAAGTCCGGCGCGTGTTGCAGCGGTTGTCAGCGATCCTCGGAGACATGGAGGCGGAGGCACTACGAAGCACGATGGCCCTGGCCAGGCTCGATGTCATCACGGCGAAGGTCCGCCTCGGGCGGCGAATGAAGGCCGCGCTGCCGCCCCCGGGCGAGGTCGCATCCTGGTTCAAGGACGGCGGGGCCACGGTAATCAAGCGCGGTCGCCACCCGCTGCTGCGCGGAGAAGTGGTGCCGACGACCATCGAAGTCGGGGGTGAATACGCCGGTGTGCTCATCACGGGACCGAACACCGGCGGAAAAACGGTTGCGCTGAAGACGCTCGGGCTGCTGACACTGATGGCCCCCTCGCCCGGGCAATCCTCGAAACACTGTTGGAACGCGGATGCACGCTGGTAGCCACCACCCATCACGGCGAACTCAAAGTCTTCGCCCATAACGACCCTCGACTCCGCAACGCTTCGGTCGAATTCAACATCGAGACGCTCAGCCCGACCTATCACCTGACTATCGGTCTGCCAGGGCAATCAAACGCGCTCGCGATCGCTCGCCGGCTCGGACTATCCGACGATGTGCTGCAGCGAGCGAGCGACCAGCTTGCGCCAGAGCACTTCGAATTCGAGAACCTGCTCGGCGAGATCCGCAGCGAGCGTGCGGCGGCCTCCGAGGCCCGCCACCGGGAAGAGCTTGCCCACCAGGAGGCCGAGGCACTCCGGCTCGCTCTCGCTGAACGGCGCGACACCATCGAGCACGAGCGGACGGCCATCCTCGCGGCGGCGCAGCGCGAAGCCGAAGACACGCTTGTCCGGATGCGTCGCGAAGCCGACACGCTGAAACGGAAGGCGGCGGCCCGGGATTTCGACGTCAGGTCGGCGGACGACACGCTGAAGCAGATGGGCGCCGACCTTGAGAAGCTAACGGCAGCAGCGAAACCGAAGCGTGCAACGCCGGCAGTAGTGAGTTTCCGGCGAGAGGTGCTCCCGGGCGATGTCATCCACGTCCGCGACATCCCCCAGCTGGGCGAGGCGCTTTCGCCTGTGGGCGACGACGGCAGGGTTGAAGTCCAGTTCGGGTCGCTCCGAATGAAAGTCTCGGTGGACCGCATCGACCGCATCGAGCAGGCGGGCCCTTCGGGCGAGAAGGTTGCTGTGCCGACGGGGCCGCCGGTCAGCATGGAGCTCGACCTGCGCGGCCAGCGCGCCGAGGCAGCCCTCGAGCAGTTCGAAACGTACCTCGATGGAGCCTTTCGGGCCGGGCTTCCGTTCGTCCGGATCATCCACCGCAGGGCACGGTGCCCTGCGGGCGGCAATCCGGGGAGGCGCTTGCGAACCACCCGCTGGTGCGACGCTTCGAGTCCGCCTCGCCCCAGGACGGCGGCGATGGTGTAACGATCGCGCTGCTTGCGGGTTAGACTGCCCGCGTGAGCACTTCCGTCGTCGTTGTCATCGCTGCACTCGCCGTCATTGGGGCCTCGGCCGCGGCGTGGTGGTACCTTCGCCGACGCCGGCGAGATGGCGCAATTTTCGAGGGCACATTCTCGTTCGGATGGGAAGTATCCTCGTTCGTCCCGGGCGACAGTTCGAAGACCTCGCCCCGTTACTGGGTAGCGTGGACACCCGAGTCCCGGTTGATGGAGAAGCTCAAAGAACAAGGCTACGATCCCGCCTGGACGGCGGGCTACGGCACGGTTCGCGCAAAGCTCGCCGGTACGCTTGAGAAGCGTGCCGAAGGCGGTTACGGGCACATGGGCCAGTATTCGGGTCAACTCACCGTCTCCCGCGTCCTCCAGATGAGCAAGTACGAACGCGGAGGCTAAGGGGATGCAACCGAAGCTCTCCTTCGGTGTCGAACCGATCCCGCCGGACGCACCACTCGCAGCACGCATGCGCCCCCAGACGCTCGACGAGTTCATCGGCCAGGAAGAGGCCGTTGGTCCCGGCTCGATGCTCCGCGGCTCGCTCGAACGCGGACGCCTGCCCTCGTTCATCCTCTGGGGTCCGCCGGGATGCGGAAAGACGACTCTCGCCCGCATCGTGGCAAGAGGCGTGGAGGCCGAATTTGTCTCTGTCTCGGCAGTCTCTTCCGGCGTAGCGGACCTGCGAAGAGTCGTCGCCGAAGCACAGGCACGTCGCGCATCCGGGAGACGGACTGTCCTCTTCATCGACGAGATCCACCGCTTCAACAAGGCGCAGCAGGACGTCATCCTGCCCTACGTGGAAGACGGCACCGTCACGCTCATCGGTGCGACGACGGAGAACCCATCGTTCGAGGTGATCGCTCCCCTGCTGAGCCGGGCGCGTGTTGTCCGGCTGAAGCAACTGGGCCCGGCCGAACTCTCCGGGCTGGTGGACCGCGCGCTGGCCGACCGGGAACGCGGCCTCGGCATGCGCGAACTCGCGATCGACGAGGGAGGGCGTCTTGCCCTGGCCGAAGGCGCCAACGGTGATGGCCGGGCTGCCCTCACGGCCCTGGAGATCGCTGCCGACGTGGCGGAGGCCGGCGGCCGTCCGACGATCACCGCGCAAGATGTTGCGCAGGCGCTACAGGACCGCCGCCCGTACTACGACCGCCAGAGCGACTATCACTACGACACGATCTCGGCGTTCATCAAGACGATCCGCGGAAGCGACCCGGACACTACACTGTACTGGCTCGCCCGGATGACCGAGGCCGGGGAGGACCCGCTCTTCATCGTCCGCCGGATGGTGATCCTCGCATCCGAGGACGTTGGCCTTGCCGACCCGCAGGCACTCGTGGTGGCGACCGCCTGCCAGCAAGCGGTCCACTTCATCGGCATGCCCGAGGGTTTCTACGCGATGGCGGAATGCGCGCTCTACCTCGCTCTCGCACCCAAGAGCAACAGCGCAGGGTCCGGGTACGGCCGGGCAATGGCTGACGCCGCGAGGACAGCGCACCTGCCCGTGCCGATGCAGCTCCGCAACGCGGTGACGGGCCTCATGCGCCAGTTCGGCTACGGCCAGGGGTATCGATCGGCCCACGAAGAGCGGGGCCATGTCGCCAGGGAAATGCGGTATTTGCCCGAAGAACTCGGCTCGCCACAGTATTACGTACCAGGCGAACTCGGATTCGAAGCCCGCGCCGTCGCACGGTGGTCGGAGCTTCGGGCGGGCGAGCCAACCACACTACCGGAACGAGAAGCCAAATGAAGATCGAATTTCTGTACTCCAAGAGCACAGGCCGCAGCGCCGCGGCAGAAGAGGCGCTGCGCCTCGCCATCGAATCGACCGACCCCACGATCGAGGTCAACTACACGGAGGTCATCGACTCCGAAGACGCACGCGACAAGAAGTTCCTTGGATCACCTTCGATCCGCGTCGACGGCGTCGACGTGGAGTACGGCGACCGCGAGCCCGACGAATACCAGGCCGGGACGCGCTACTACAACACGCCCGAAGGCTGGAAGCCGTATCCCCACGCTCGCCTGATCGCCAACACGATCCTGGAAATGCAGGCCCGGGCGAAGAAGTAGCGGCCGTTCTGCCGCGGCCTATCCCCGGTCGACGGTCGTCTCGATGCCACTGAGGTGGCACATGTCGTTGTGTCTCGCGATCACCAGGCGCCCGGCACGGTCCCGAGTGATCTCGGTGAGCGAGCAGTTGCCGACCATGAAGGCGCCCGGCCGGTCCAGGTCCAGACCCACGACCATGTGGCAAATCGCACCGATCACTCCGCCGTGGGCCACTGCGACCGTGGTCCCTTCGAATTGGCGGAGTCGCTCCAGGGCGTCCGCGAGCCGTCCATGGAAGGCGTCGCGGCCCTCTTCGCCAGGGAAGAGAAACCGCTCGCCACGGGCCCGGGATTTCAGCAGTTCCGGGAACTTTTCGCGCAGTTGCGACGGGGTAAGGCCAGCCCCTTCGCCGATGTCGTACTCGGCAAGGCCCGCTTCGAGTCCAATTTCGAGGCGCATCGCATCAGCGATCACCGCCGCGGTTGTGGCGGCCCGCAGGAGTGGACTGGAGACGACACGGTCGGCTCCCAAATCGGCGAGGTGGCCACCCGTGAGGTGTGCCTGCCGGAGCCCGAGGTCGCTGAGCCCGTAGTCGAGGCGGCCCTGGAGCACGCCTGCGGCATTGCCGACCGATTCGCCGTGACGGACAAGGATGAGTCGCATCTCAGCCGGTCACTTGCCGGGGAGAACGCGGAAGGCCGGGGACTGTGGTATAGCCGGGAACAGCGGTCATTGTCGTTCGCATGGTATCCCACACAGGCGTGCGGTTCAGCAAGCCGGCGGCGAGCGGTGGGTCACGGTGGCGGGCCGCCTCACCGGGCTAACAGACCCGCGAAGACATCGAGAGCGGCGTTGACGTTGGCCGCGGACTTGTGGAACCCGCCGTGGTCGGCCGTGGGATCCTCGATCGCCTTGAGGACAGCGCCGCCGAAGCGCTCGATCCAGGCCGCCGCTTCGCGCATCCCAGGGCAGCCATCGCGCGCAGCGTTGGCATCGCGTTCGCCGCAGAACGTCACCCAGTTGGTGCCTTCGAGCGGCTGTTGGCCGAGGAGACCAGCCTGTATTTCTACGTTCGGAGGGTAGTTCTGGCTGGGTTTCCCGGAATTCGCGACCGCCAGCAGGTAGTAGCCCGGGCCTTCGGTGGCATCGCGGGCGACGACCGCGTAGCTGTTGGCCGCACCACGGCTGAAGCCATGGAACATCACCGTCCCGGGCGCGACACCTTCGTGTTCGAAGGTCAGGGAGAGCTCGCGCTGCACCTCGGTGGGTGTCAGGTAATCTGCCGTCTCTTCGCCTTCGCCGTCCCACCATTGGAGGGCGACGATCCCGTAGCCACACGCTGCCCATCGTCTAAGAACCTGCTAGGAATTTACACATGCCGTGTTGTAATCCTGGGTCGCACTGACTAAGGTGTCGCCAAGCGTGTTCTGTCGCCGCCTGAGCGTTTGGCTTAGTTGGAAGCTTCAACCCTCGGACGGCAGCCCCAGAGACGGACGGCGCGCCGGGGTGGAGCGTGGCGATTGAATCTTTTGAAGCCTTAGCCGACATCATCGCTCTCCTCACGGATCACTGTGTCCGCGGCCTGAGAGACGACCATCACTTGGTTGTCGCAGGGCGCGTGAGCTCCGGGAACTGCGAGAAGGCTTCCGGCAAAGTCAATTACTCGCGTTCGCAGACGCAGCGCCGCTGGGATGAGGTCAAAGAACTCATCCTCGTCCCTCTCGGCCTGCCCCGCCACGACGATGTCCTGACCGGCATTTGGATAGTCCTCCACAAAGACTGCTGCAGCGCTCCAGCATTCTTACTGCTGAAAAACGATGGCAGATTCAAGAGCGAGGTTGCGTAGACGTGCGGCGATCGCGGCAGAACTATGTTCGACGACAAAGCGCGTTGTCGAATTTCGAATCAGTGAGGAGCACGAAATGGGACTTAAGTTCGCCTCGGCGATACTTGCCTTTGCTGTCGCTATCACTCCGGCACTCGCTTTCGGCGGGACCGCGTGGTACGACGGCTCAGACCCGGGAGACAACTACTCCTGGGATGTCAACTTCGACGACCAATCTGTGCGAATCCACGACGGCGAGTGCGACGGCGATGGAGCGTACTCACACTACTACACCACCACTGACCAGGGGACCCAGCGCCGAGTCGACGACCCAGACGGTTGCTCCAGCGGCGAAGGCACCGCTTCGTCACTGTTCTACCTCTACAGGCACCGCACGTGCGAGGACCATCAGTTCGCACCTGATCCTTGCAGCGGCTACGACTACGAGTAGTTTCGCCTAGAGACCGTGCTACTCAGTCAGTGCGGCCTCTTGGAGCAAGAATGAAGGCGGCGTCCAATGGCTGTTCTACGAGTTGAAAATCTCACCTTGGAAATCCCTGGACGTCGCCTTCTGGACAACATCTCGTTTGACCTAGAACGAGGCGAAAGCATAGCGATCATGGGGCCTTCCGGCGCAGGCAAAACATCACTTATTAACTGCGTCTGCGGCATTGTCAAACCGACCTCCGGCCGCATTTGGCTGGTCGACAGCGAGGTGACTTTGCAGACGGCGTCAAAGCGGGCTGCCAGCAGGCTCGCGAATGTAGGGTATGTGTTTCAGTTCGGGGAACTCCTACCTGAAATTAGCGTTTTGGAAAACGTCGCGCTCCCGCTCAAACTCCGAGGTGTTCCGTGGGATGATGCTGAACGTCGGGCCGCTCACCAGCTCGAGACTGTCGGGCTCGCGAACCGTGGCCGGGACAGTCCCGATGTCCTCTCAGGCGGCGAGGTCCAGCGTGTCGCGGTGTCGCGCGCCATGGTGACCGAGCCGGCGTTGATTTTGGCGGACGAGCCGACTGGTGCGTTGGACGAGGAGAACTCATCTCGAGTTTGCGATCTTATCTTCTCGCTAGCGACGACCTTCGGGGCAGCCGTCGTGGTGGGAACCCACAATCCCGAGGTTGCGAGCCGAGCTCACCGGTCGGTGATTCTTCGAGATGGGAGAATCGATGCGCGAGCCCGGATAGGATTACCGTCGTGATCGTTCGCTTGGCGTTTCGGCTCGCCACTAGCCGTTCGCCGGAGCATCGATGGCGGCAGCTCGCTGTCCCGCTAGCAAGCTCCATCTCGGTCATTCTAGTCTTGTTCGGGTCGGGCCTTTTGGCGGCCAATCGACGACAAGAGGAGCGTTTGCTCGAACGCACACCGATTCTCGCGGAAGTTCCCAGTGACGCCGATGTGTTGTTGCAGCCGCGTGCCGACGTGGTCAACGGTGACCAATATCTGACGATTTGGCTGGCAGCACCGCTGGAAGGCAATCCGCCGGTACCACCAGGCCTGCCGCGCTTGCCGACTCCTGGCGAGGCCTTCGTCTCCCCACGCTTGGCGCAAGTCTTGGCCGAGGACGTCGACTTCGCACGACGGTACCCGCTCTGGACACAAATTGGCTCCGACGGACTCGTAGCCTCTGATGAGCTGATCGCCTACGTTGGGTTGCCGCGCGATCGCGTAAACGAACGAACTCATCACATCGTCGCTTTCGGCCGGCCCTCAGGGTCTCAACGTGGGCTCGTACTCGGCTTGAGCGACCTGCCGAGGTCGAGCCAAATGGTTACCGGTGTGGTCATCTTCGCGTTTCTGCCGGGACTAATCCTGCTCTATCTCGGGGCAAGCGCGAACTCCGTCTTGAGGGACCATCGATTCCAAATATTGACCTGGCTAGGGGCTCCTCGAGGGACTCTGGTCAAAGTCGCGGTGGCCGAGGTGCTAAGTTTGGCGGCGCCGGGTGTCGCGCTCGGTTTGGTAACCTGGCTCGCGCTGGCTCCTAAGGTTGGTCCAATGCCGTTCGTCTGGATGGATCCCCTTAAAGGCGACCTTGTCCTACCTTGGTGGGTCGCCCTACTTGACAGCGTTGCCATCCTCGCAATCACGAGCACGCTTGCCGCCGCCGGCCCGTTGGCGATCGGGCGTCGACCAGACCTCCGGCCGCGCCCCAGTTTAGGCCGCGCGCGATTGCAGGATTACCGCCTCTATCCACTCGGCATCGCCGCGTTGATTCTGTTGGCACGTCCGTGGGTTTCGGAAGCAAGGGCGGATGGTCTTCTCGTGGCAGCAATGGTGCTCATGTTAGTTGGAGTGCCGCTGGTCGCGCCCTTGGTCGTGCGTCAGGTTGGAGTCCATCTCGCGCACATCCACACGGTGCCGACCTTATTGGCCGGAAGCCGCTTGGGCTGGGATCCAATCAGAAACGCGAGGCCCCACATAGCAGCCGCGACACTTGTCGCGCTGACGTTGACTGTCCTAGGTTACCAAAAGTTGACGAACGCTGAAATCCGTTCGGGACACGCTCCGCCGGTCGCCTTGGTAACGGTGAACATCAACGTCGCCACGGCGGACGAGATCGGACAACTTGCAAGTGAGTTGCGGCCAGCAGTGGTGGCGGTCTTCCGCGAGGACGCAAATCGGTGGATTGTTGGCGCCAACTGCCAAGAGATTTCTAGGCACATCGCCGGGATGGGGTGCGACCAGAACAGTCCAGCTGACTTCGATTCGACCGGAGAACTTCGCATGTCGCAAGCTCTCGGGCTCCCGTCGCAGCTCGACTTGGTGCTAGCGCCAGACCTGCGCCTGGGGACCGAGTGGCACGAGCACACCGGAAGTGAGTCTGCAACGCACGAACACGCTCCGTCCGACCTAAGTCAGACATCGCACTTCCATGATGGCCTGCTCGTCATAGACAGCACGACCAGCCCGGCCGACTTGGAACAATCCGTGGGAACCTTGACCACAACAGCCCTGCCCGGATCGAGCGTGCTCGGGGTTTCGCGCTTCAGGCGATACTATCCACCATCATGGAGTTGGACCGTTGCCGGCTTGGCGATGGCCGCCGCCGTCCTGACCCTTGGGACCATCCTGCCCATCATGGATCGATTGACCTCAACTCGCGCGCAGCGCCGGCACCTGCTGAAGATTGGTGTGACCGAGCGACGGTTAAGGTTCCTCGAGGCGTTGCTATTCGGTATTCCTTTCGCTGCGGTTATTGGCGTTGGTGTCACCGCCGGTATTACCTCCTGCTGGTTGCTTGTGTCCCAGGCTCACCCTCCGGGTCCGATGCCTTGGGCGTCAATTGTCGCCGTGTTGATGGCCGCGACAATCCCCGGAACTGCGGCAAGCCTAGCGGTCGCGCTCGGCATCGTTGGGTCATCAACAAGCGGCCAAGCTGAGTAGCCGACACCTGGGCCCAGTTCGGAACTAACCGGCCCGTGCTCGCTTGCACATCGTGGCCTGGAGCTTCCAGCGATGGCCTTCAAGGGGGAGGCCACCGTCGTCGAGCCGTTCTTGACATGGGTTATGCCAATCAGGCGGTTGGCGTTGTCGTACGAGTTGGTCGAGACAATGCCGGTGCGGGAGGGAAGCGTGGTGCTCGTCATCCTGCCCGCAGCATCATACGAATACGTGGTGGAGTTCGAGTTCCAGTCAGTGACAGATGTGAGGCGGCTGCCGTCCCTTGTGGGCCTTGCTGCCGTCGCTGCTCAGCTCCCCTCACGTTGACCCCCCTGCCGCCGCGCCCCAGAATCGCGGCGTGCTCGCAAAGGTCCTGAGCTGTGCGGTCGTGGGCCTCGATGGCGAACTGGTCGACGTCGAAGTCGATATCACGCGTTCGCAGCTGCCGGCGACGACGGTGGTCGGTCTGCCGGATACCGCGGTCCAGGAGTCACGCGAACGGGTCCGCTCCGCCATCCGCAACAGTGGCCTGAGCTGGCCGAACGGGAGCAAGGTCACGATTTCTCTTGCCCCGGCCGACCTGCGCAAGGAAGGCCCGGCCTACGACCTCCCGATCGCCACGGGCATTCTCCTTGCCTCGGGCCAGGTCGTCGCCGATGTCGAGGACGCGGTGTTCATCGGGGAGCTGGGGCTGACGGGGGAGGTCCGGCCGGTGCGTGGGCTGCTCCCGATGGTGATGCTCGCCGCCGCTCGTGGGATGAAGCGCGCCTTCGTGCCCGAACAAAATGCGCCCGAAGCCGCGCTCGTCGACGCGATGGCCATCTACCCGGTGACGAGCCTGGCCTCGCTGGCTTCGCATTTGCTCGGGGCGGTGCCGATCGATGCTTACCATCGCGAGCCCAGCGCGGGCCAGCCAGAGCCGCCGGCGAACGTCACGGACTTCGCGGACATCGTCGGGCAGGAGCATGTGAAGCGGGCCCTCGAAGTGGCGGCAGCCGGAGGACACAACATCGTGCTGAAGGGCCCTCCTGGGAGTGGCAAGACGCTGCTCGCGCGCGCCGTGCCTTCGATACTGCCGCCGCTGACCACGGCGGAGGCGATGGAGGTGACGCGCATCTACAGCGTCGCCGGGCTCCTGCCCTCGAACACGGGCCTGATCACGAACCGTCCCTTCCGGGCGCCGCACCACACCATTTCGAACGCAGGGCTGGTGGGAGGCGGGTCGATCCCGCGCCCGGGCGAGATCACGCTGGCCCACCGGGGAGTCCTCTTCCTGGACGAGTTGCTGGAGTTCGACCCGCGCGTCCTGGAGATGCTCCGGCAGCCTATCGAAGACAAGACGGTGACGATCAGCCGGGCACGACAGGCCGTTACGTTCCCGGCGAGTTTCATCCTCTGCGGGAGCTTCAATCCATGTCCGTGCGGCTACGCGGGAGACCCGGAACGCGAGTGCGTCTGTCCGCCGCAGCTGATCTCCCGGTATCAGCGGCGGCTTTCCGGTCCGCTGATGGACCGCATCGACCTGTTCGTCGATGTGCCTCGCGTGCCGTTCGAGAAACTCAGTGGGCTATCAGGCGGCGAGAAGTCGGAGGCGGTGCGGGAGCGTGTCGCTCGAGCACGGCAGGTGCAGTCGGGAAGGTTCGACGGTTCGCCGGGACACACCAACGCAGAGATGACGCCGCCGCAGGTGCGCGACTTCGCCCAACGGCAACTCGCAGACGGGGCCGGCGACGTGCTGAAGCTGGCAGTCGAGCGGCTGAACCTCTCGGCGCGGGCGTTTCACCGGCTGCTAAAGGTGGCGCGGACGATCGCGGACCTGGCGGACAGCGACGGCATCGAAACGCCGCATATGGCGGAGGCGATCCAATACCGGGCGCGAATCGAGTAGCCCCAGTGCCGACAACTGACAGGTGGGTCCGGAACGACTGATACCGGGGCCCCGCGGCAACTAGTGCTCCGCTGTCTCGCCCCCAACGCAAAGCGCCGGCCGGTTCTCGGAAACGGCTCTCAGAGGCGCAGTCGGGCACAGGTTGTGTGCACCCCGGCCTGGTGGATAGGCCGCTCGGTTGCGGCCTTCGGGGCCTTCGTCAGTTGAATGGGCGCACCTCGACTGGCGCTCTGCAGGCGACAGCGGCCTTGCGGGCCCACGCCAGCGCCTCCTCAAGGTCAGCAGCCTCCAGCACCCACAACCCGCCAACGTGTTCCATGGTCTCCAGGTACGGCCCGTCGGTAACGAGCACCGTACCGTTTGCCCTGGCCCGGAGCGACTTCGCGCTGCTGACAGGTTGCAAGCCGCCAACGAAAACCCTGACTCCGGCGACCTTCATCTCGGCGTTGAGCGCATCGATATCGCGGGACATCGCTTCGTCCTCTGCGACGGACGGGTCGTAGTCGTCAGGACGGTGGATGGAAACCAGGTACTGCGTCATGTCTTCTCCTGTGGCGGTCTTTGGGTCGGGCCGGTGGCCCCTTCTTCGCGATGTGGACGAACGCTCGGACCGGAATTCGACACGCCAGCAGCTTTCCGGCGCGCGAAAGGTTGCCCGGCAGCCCGGGCCTATCCTGTCGCCGCTCGCACGAACCGCTCCTCGATCGTGGCTTTCCACGCCTCATCCGCAACGCGTCCCAACTCCTCGGCCATGGCCGGGAGGAACTTCGCGACCCGCGTGTTCCCCTGCAGGAAATAGGCCGACCACGCCCACAGTCCTACGACCCGGCTCTGCCACCAGAGCCTGAGCCCGAGCCGGCATTCGCCTTCCGAGAGGCTGACGTGTTCACGATAGCCGGCGAGGTACTCCTCCAGCAGGGGCGTGTCCAGGAGCTGCGAGAACGACAGCGAGCGGATGACCTCCCAGACGCGCGGGTCTGTGTGCCAGAGTTCCCAGTCGGCAACGGCGGCGATGGCATCTCCTTCCCAGAGCACCTGGTGATCATGGAAATCACCGTGAAGCACCTGGGCCGGCAGAGACTGAAACGACTTGGGCGGAGCGACGTCCATGGCTTCCAACAGCGCTTGCTGCTTCGCCAGGGCCCCCAGCACCCAGGTTTCCGCGCCGGAACGCGGGGCGACCGTCCGCACCTGCTGGAGCAGGGCGAGAGACTCCGCCTTGTCCCAATGCATCTGCATCGTCGCGCCGGCGCTCAACGGGTGTCCCGCGAGCAGCGACTGGATGCGCCCGTGGGCCATGCCAAGGGTCCGCGCTTGCGAGGGGGTGAGACTGCCGCGGGGCAGCACCTCGCCTTCAACCCAATCGAAGACCGCCCACCGCCCGGCCATCTGGATAATCGACTCATCGGTCGGCGTCTGTGCGGGAACCGGTACGGGGACGCCTCGTTCGGCAAGCCAAACGACGAGTGCGTGTTCGCCGCGGATCCTGTCGAGGAGCAGGTCGTCGCGATAGCGCCGGACGAACTTGCGCCCGCCATCGGTTTCGACGGCGAAGTTCCAATTGAGCGTACCGCTGGTCACCGGGATCGGCTCGCCGAGCGGCCAGAGGCCGAAACGGCCGACGACATCGGGGATGAGGTTCGCGAAGTCCTCGTGGCCTGGCACTACCCCGCCGCCCCTACCTGCTCGATGAGCAGCTGGAGCACTCGCTGGCTGATGTGCACCATCACTTCGGCCCGGGTTCCGGGGAAGACATGCTCTTCCGTGACGGTCCCGTGCGGACCTGCGCAGGCGATGGCGACGGAGCCGACAGGCTTGGGCGACCTTCGGCTGCCCTGGGGCCCGGCGATGCCACTTTCGGCGACCGTCCATGCCGGTCCCATCGCGCGCTTCAACCCTTCGGCGGTGGCGGCCACCCATTGGGGGCTGACAGCGCCGTGTTCGCGAGCGATCTCTCGGTCCAGGCCGAGCTGCTCCCAGCGTTGGGCGCCGGCATAGGGAACGATCCCGCCATCGAACCAGCGCGAAGCCCCCGGGACGCTGAGTATGCGTGCGCAGATGAGGCCGCCCGCGGTGGTCTCCGAGACGCCGACCTTTTCGCCTCGGGCAACGAGCAGTTCGCCGAGTTCGGCCGCAAGTTCATCGTGTTCAAGTGGGTACATGGCGGAGATTCTACCGTGAGCGGTGCCAGAACCGGCGAGGTTCCCTCTGGTAAGCTCAGAGGAATGGCCACCCAGGTCGATTTCGCCGGCGCCGAACGGCTTCTCCGCGAAGCAACGTTCCTCGATTGCCGGCCGGTCTGGTACTCCTCGAACTACGTCTACCTTGCCCAGGTCTGTGCGGATGATCAGCAGTTCGCGGCGATCTACAAGCCGCACAAGGGTGAGTCCGCACTGTGGGACTTCCCCGATGGTCACCTCTACAAGCACGAAGCGGCCGCGTACGAACTCGCAAAGCTGCTCCGCTGGGACTTCGTACCGCCGACGGTAGTACGCGACGGACCGCACGGCGTCGGGTCGCTCCAGATGTTCATGCCACACGACCCGGAAGAGCATTTCTTCGTCCAGCGGGAGCGGGAGGAGTTGCTCCCGCAGTTAATGCGCATGTGCGCCTTCGACGCCGTGGCCAACAACGCCGACCGCAAGGGTGGCCATTGCCTGCTGGATGCGAATGGCCACATCTGGGGCATTGACCATGGGCTTTGCTTCCACCCCGCGCACAAGCTCCGGTCGGTCATCTGGGAATGGGCCGGCGACGAGATCCCGGCGCAGTTGCTGGCAGACATCGAAACGGCCGGGCTGGCCATCGCGGCCGGGGCAGAGGAAGCTGTGCCGCTGCTGGCGCTCCTCCACGAGCACGAAAGCACGGCCATGCTTCACCGCATCGAACGCTTGCTCCGGGACAAGCGTTACCCGGTGCCCGGGCAAGCGCGTCACTATCCGTGGCCGATGGTGTAGGGGACGTTTAGCGCCCGGGGACGACGTACTCCGCTTTGACCTGACGGGCATCGAGGGTTTCCCGGCAGTGGGCGCAGACCAATTCGGCCTCAGGCGCGTGACCGCACTCGTGGGTGAGCTTCAACGGTGGCCCGGACTCGCCGGCCATCCACTTGTCGCCCCAGGTGAGCATGGCGATGAGCACCGGGTAGAGGTCCCGGCCCTTTTGGGTGAGCCGGTATTCGCAGCGGGGCGGTCGATCCTGGTACTGGCGACGCTCGAGCACCTCGTTGTCGACAAGGCTCTGGAGCCTGGCGGCCAGCACGTTCCGCGCAATTCCCAGGTTGCCCTGGAAGTCATCGAAGCGGCGAACGCCGTTAAACGCCTCGCGGATGACGAGCATCGTCCACCACTCCCCCACGACCTCGAGGGTGCGGGCGACCGAGCATGGCATGTCGGCAAAACTGGTGCGTCGCATTGGCAGCTCCTCGAAAGAGGATACGCCGTGCGAGTTTCTCTCAACAACCCACCCCGCGAAGCGGGACTCCGAGGCGAAACCTCGGGCCGGGCATTTGATACGGCGGGCCGCATGGCCGAACATGCTCTTTCCATGAGCAACTCCTCCAAACAGCCTTTCGTCTCCCGGAATCCGGGGCGTGACGTGCAGCGCGTCGGGACCGCGCGCGTCCTCGGACAGGACCCGACGAAGATCTACGATCCCGTATGGGGCGTCATCGGCAACCTGGGCGACAGCCAGTGCTACATCGGCGTCAACAGCAAGGTCGAAGCGGTCCACCAGGCAATGTCCGATCGGATTGCGAAAGACGACCTGGCCGTGCGGCTGATCGCGCCTGCATACACGATCGGCGTCTCCGATGGCCAGCTGAACGGCACGGACCGCATGCCCTATTCGCTCATCGGGCGCGAAGTGGTGCACGACTCGGTCACGCTGCATCTGAGCGCCAACGCGGTGAAGGGCGTGATCGCCGTCGTCGCCTGCGACAAGCCGCCGGTCGGGACGCTGGCAGCGGTGCTGGAGCACAACGAGCCGGCCGTGCTGCTCTCGGATGGGTCGATCATGCCGGGACACGATCCCGAGACCGGCGAACGGATCGACCTCGTTTCGGCGTTCCAGGTGGCCGCCGACCCCAGCGACGAGAAGCGGACTCGCTATGCCATGTACGGCTGCCCCGGGTATGGCAGCTGTGCGGCGATGTACACCTACAACACGATGCAGTCGTTCATCGCCGTCCTCGGGATGGAACCGCTGAGCATGGTGGCGCCTACCGCCGAGGACCCGCGGCGCGTGCAGGAATTCCCGCAGCAGCTGGTCGACTGTCTGACGACGATGACCGAACGGGGCATCCGGCCCCGCGACATCGTGACGGCAGCCTCGTTGCGGAACGCCCTGACCGTCGCGATTGCGCTCGGCGGGTCGACGAACGTCGTGCTGCACAGCGTCGAAGTCGCGCGTGCAGCCGGCATCGACCTCTGGCGCGAGGTGATCACCGAGGCCGAGTTCAACGATCTCTCGCGGCGAGTCCCGGTTGTGGCCGATGTCAAGCCGTTCGGCCGCTTCTATATGGAGGACGTCGAAGACCGGGGCGGGCTCCAGGTCGTCGTGAAAGACCTGCTCGAGGCCGGGTTCCTCGAGGGAAGCTGCCTGACGTGCACGGGCGAGACGCTCGCAGAGCAGGTCGCGCGGCTCGCGCCGGATGCGCCCGACGAGGACGTGCTGCATTCGGTGAAGACTCCGTACAAGCCGACGGGCGGCCTGCGTTTGCTCCACGGCAACATCGCACCGGGCGGCGGCGCCGTCATCAAGGTCGCCGGCGTTGAAGGCGGGCTCGAAGACGGGAAGTTCGTTGGCCGCGCGCGCGTTTTCAACAGCGAGGCGGCGCTCCTCGAGACATTGGGCACGGCTCCCGAGACCTTCCTCGACCGCGACATGGTGGTGGTGCGCTATGAAGGGCCTCGCGGCGCCCCGGGGATGCCCGAAATGCTCGACCCCACCTCCCGGATCACGACGCTGTGCCGGCAGCAGGGCATCACGATCGCGCTAATGACCGACGGCCGGTTCTCCGGCGGCTCGGTCGGGCTCGTCATCGGACACGTTTCGCCCGAGGCAATCCAGGGCGGGCCGATCGCGCTCCTGCAGGATGGCGACACGATAACCATCGACATCAACCAGGACCGGATCGACTGCAAGGAGCTGGACGACCCGGCCGAGGCGAACCGGCGGGCGGCTGCCTGGCGGGAAGCCACCGAGCGCAACGGCGGCACCCATCCGGACGCCCGGCCGGTGTCGAACCGGCTACTTAAGCGGATGCGCACGGAGGCGCGATCGCCCCTCGAAGGCGCGGGATTCGGTGGCTGAGCCAGCCCTGTTCGCCGAGGCGAATGTGTCGCCACGCGCGGTGACGGGCCAGCCGTGACGGAGCAGCCCGACATCCCGCCTCCGTCGCCAGCCGGGCGGCCGACGCCGAAGCTTCCCTTCGAGCTTCAGTCGGATGAGGTCGTGCTGCTCTTCGCCCGGCGCCATTGGCTGTTCTTCTACGGATACCTGGCCGTCGTCATCCTCTCGGGCATCGTGGGCACCATCGGGCTCGTGCTCCTTGTGCTCTCAACCGTCGGCTTCGACGGACTCGCGGGGAAGGGTATCGCGGCGGCGCTGATTGCCTGGGCGGGCTACTGGGGCGTGAGGGGTTACTTCCACTGGTACCGGTACCAGAACGACATCTGGGCGGTAACGAACCAGCGGCTTGTGGACTCGATCAAGCGGCACTGGTTTCACCATGAGATGGCCTCGGCCGACCTGGTCGATGTCCAGGACATGCGCGTCGTCCGCGAAGGCATCCTCCACACAATGCTCAACTTCGGCGACGTGCGCTGCCAGACGGCCGGGGAGGTCCCCAACTTCGTGCTGGATGGCATACCCGACCCGAAAAGGGTGCTGGCGGTGGTAGATGCCGCCCGCGACGCGGCCCGGCGCGCCTTGCGGGACACCATCTAACGGGTTTTTACACAATCTTGCATGACCGGGAGTCTGCGACGGGCTACCGTGACCCAATGCTGACGCGGCGGCGTTTCATCGCCGGAGCATCCGGAGTTGTCGTCCTGGGGACCCTCGGGCGCAGCCGGGTTCGCCTCGCCCTCGGCGAAGGCGGTTCGCCGGCGGGCACGCCGGTGAGGGCGGCTGAATCGGGACTCCCGTATCGCCTGCTCGCGCCGAACATCAGCAACGACGGGCTCTTTCCAACGATTTCGGTCTCGCAGTTCAGCCCGTACCAGGGTGGAGCGATCCTCGTGAGTGCCATCAACGCAGTCGCTGGGAGCGCCCATGTGTTCGGACGGCAGTACACGCTTGCGATGGGACCGGAAGGGCTTTCCGGGTTTGTCGGCTTCGGGACGGAAGACCCGGCCGGACCGGCCAAGCTATCGGTCCATGTCGTCGGCACGTTGGAGGAACAGCTCGACTATTCGTACGACCTCACCGTGCGCAAAACACAGTGGACGTTCGACGATATTTATCTGCCTCCAGCCCCACCGCCCGACCCGAACGCCCCACCACCTCCGCCACCGCCTCCCGACGAGACGCAGCGGTTGAAGGATCTCTATGCGATCGTCACCACGCGCCAGTGGGAGGGTTCTTGGCAGATCCCCTCGAACTCGGCGGGGACGTCTGGGTAAGCGGCTACTTCGGAGAAGAGCGGTCGTTCAACGGCGGGCCCCGCGGCGGGCATCATGGCGGGACGGATATCGCGGCGCCCGCAGGCACGCCAATTCGCGCGACAAACCGTGGCATCGTCGTCTTCGCGGAAGAAGGGCTCTATCGCGGAAACCTCGTGGTCATCGACCATGGCGCGGGGGTTCTCAGCAGTTACGGCCATCAGTCGGCGCTACGCGTAACGGTCGGTGACACGGTGGAGCGGGGAGATGTTGTCGGGCTGGTAGGTTCCACCGGCCTTTCGAGCGGACCGCACCTGCACTGGGAGATGGCGGTGGGCGGCGTGCTCGTGGATGGGCTGCGCTGGCTGGACGGGACACAGGGCTTTTAGGCGGAGCGGATCGGCACGCCGCTTCTTTCCTTCCCAGCCGTTCGCCTTGCCCTCCCAACGCGGCAATGGCAACCTTTCCTCTGGAAGTTAGGACAGGCGTGGGACCGCCTCTCCGTTCGAGCACGTACTGGCGCCTCCGCCGGAAAGGCACAGCACTCCCCCGATGGTTTTCGCACGACGGCTGGCGGTCGTTACCGCCCTTTCGACACTCGTCCTCGTGGGCGTTGGCGTGCTGGTGCGCGCGACCGGTTCGGGCCTCGGTTGTCCCGATTGGCCACTCTGCCACGGCGGGGCCGTGCCACCCAGCCACCAGGAATCATGGATCGAGTTCTCGCACCGCTTCGTCGCGATGCTGGTGGGTTTCCTGGTCATCGGGGTAGCGATTTGCGCATGGAAGTTTTACCGGCATGTGCCATTCATCGTCTGGGTCGCCACGCTGACGGTCCCGCTTGTTGGGCTGCAGGGCCTCCTGGGCGCGATCACGGTCGTCCGCGAACTCCCGCCAGAAATCGTCGCGACGCACCTGCTCACCGCCATGATCGTGCTGAGTTGCGAGATCGCTGTGGCGATCGCCATGTACGTGGAGGATCCAGCGACGCAGGGCGCCAGTCTCGGCAGCCGGCCCGGAGCGAGCGCCATCGGAAAGCTTGCGCTCGTTTCCATCGTTTGGATGGCGTTCGTGCTCTGGATTGGCGGATACATGACGGAGAGTGGCGCGGCGACTTCTTGCGAAGGCTGGCCCCTCTGCAATGGCTCCATCCTTCCCGCCTCCGATGACCACGAGGTCGTCCACATGGCACACCGGTACCTCGCAGGAGCGTTTGCGTTCTTGATCGTGCCGCTGGTGGTCACCGCCTGGCGCAGGCGGGAGGAAGTCCGGTGGGCTGGAGCGGTCGCGGCTCTCGCAGGCGTGCTTTACACGGCGCAGGTGATCGTCGGCGCCCTGAACGTCTGGTACACCTTCCCGGACCCGCTGACGATTTCGCATACCGTGATCGCGGCATCGATCTGGTTTACGCTCTCAGGCGCGGTTGCGCTGGCGTATTACTCGCCGGCTGTCGCCCGCGTCCCCACGCCCCTAACGAAAGCCGGAGCGCCCGCATGACCGCTGAAGCCATGGCCATTGCCCGGCCCGACATCGGCACGACTATCCGCAACTACATCTCGCTCACGAAGCCGATGATCATCGCCCTGCTGTTGATCACGACCGTGCCGGCGATGGTCGTGGCCGAGCGAGGTTGGCCGTCGTCCTGGCTGGTGCTGGCAACACTGATCGGAGGTTCGCTCTCCGCGGGCGGGGCGAACGCGATCAACTGCTGGTACGACCGGGATATCGACGGCGTGATGCGCCGCACGCAATCTCGCCCGCTGGTTACCGGTGAAATCGAACCGCTTCACGGCCTCATCTTTGGGATCGCCCTCGGGGCGTTCGCATTCGGCTTTCTCTGGGTTACCACGACGCCCATGGCGGCGGCACTCGCCCTGGCCGCACTGCTTTTCTATGTTTTTATTTACACCGTTTGGCTGAAGCGCCGGACGCCCCAGAACATCGTCATCGGAGGCGCCGCCGGCGCTTTCCCGCCGATGGTCGGTTGGGCGGCCGTCACCGGTGAGATGTCGGTGGCCGCATGGATGATGTTCGCCATCATCTTCTTCTGGACGCCGCCGCACTTCTGGGCACTCGCGCTACGGCTCGAAGGCGACTACGCAGAAGCAGGGGTGCCGATGCTGCCGGTGACCAACGGCGCAGGCTACACGCGCACGCAGATCCTGCGATACAGCGTTGTGCTTGTCGTTGTCTCGCTCCTGCTTGGCCCTGCGGGCGACCTGAGCTTCATCTACTACGCGACGGCCCTTGCGACCGGCGCAGCCTTCGTGGCGATGGCCGCCAGGCTCTGGCGAAAGCCCGCAAGCACGCGACCCATCGACCTGTACAAGTATTCGCTGCTCTACCTGGCATTGTTGTTCGTGGCGATGGGCGTAGACGCGGCCGTGCTCGGTTAGGGACCTTGCCACACCAGACTGGCGAGAGGCCGCGGGCCGAGTGGACGGTTTCTTGACAGGGTTTATACCCCGTCCTATAACTCCGATTGCGACGCCGTTCACAATCGGGATTGAGCCGCCCCTATCGGCGCGCGGGCGTCTCACCGGTGCTTCGTCGACGCTGCCGGGCTGGCGTTGTTTACTACGCTAATACACCGTCAAATTGGGCCTTCGAGGAGACACGCGACCCGATGGATCATTCAGATAACGGACACGCCACCCACGGCGACAGCTCCCAAGCCGACTCCACGCTCTGGCCGGTCGCGGCGGGCATCGGAGCACTGCTGCTCGGTGCAGCCTTGCTGTTCTACACGCGGGACCAGGATGCGGCCTTCGCGGCGCCACTGCTCGGCGCGGCGATCGTCGTTGCGCTGTTCGCGATGGTTGGCTGGGTCTGGGACGATCGGCGGACGAAGCAGCGAGCTGCTTCGGGCGCGGCACTGGGTGAGGCCCGCTACACGCAGGTAGTCACTTTCGCGATCGCGGAGGACCAATACGAGGCATCCCGGGCCACGGACGGAATCGTGAGCCAGCTTGAAGACACGAATAACCAGCTTCGCGGGCTTAAGGGGTTCCAGGATCTCCGGGTCATCGTCTCGGCTTCGGGCACTGGCCCGTCCCAGGCACTCGTGGAGACAACGTGGGCCGACCGCGAAGGCCTGGCGACCTATGAGGAGACCCGCGCGACCCTGCTCGACTTGCTGGCGAAGAGCGAACAGCAGGTTGTCCCGGGGTCGGTGCAGGTTTTCGACATGGAAGTCGTCCGCGACACGAAGGAAGTCGCAGTCCGCTTCGGCACGGCAGCGATTGTGAGCACGTTCGGCGCGGTGATCCTGGGCGGGTTCATGATCGGCGCGGGAGTTGGTCTCTTCTCTGATGGCGGCTCGGGAGGCGGCGGGGTGCCAACCGCGGCTCCCCCGTCTGACACGATCGTTGCGAAGAACACGAAGTTCACCACGGGAACGACGATCGTCGCTCCCCCGAACACGGCGATCACCTTGAAGTTCGATGACCGGGACGAGACGCCGCCGCACAACGTGCAGATCTTCGCAGGGGGTCAGACCTCTGGCCCACTGCTCAAGGGTTGCACTGCGGGTTGCGCGAGCGATGACGTGACCACGGAACTCAAGGGCGGAATCCGCATCGATACTTTCACGTTCACAACGCCGGCGGCGGGCGAGTACGCCTTCAACTGCCTGGCACACCCGACGCAGATGATCGGTAAGCTCGTGATCCAGGAAGGTGCGCCGGTCCCCGGCGCGGCAGCCCCGGCAGCGGCAGCAGCACCGTAAGGTCGTTCGCCGCCGTCAGAGCAACGTCGAGAGCCCCGGCAGGACAATCCTGCCGGGGCTCGCTCGTTGTCTCACCCCGGTGGGGGTGTCGCGTTACTCCATCACTCCGCTCGCCATGAGCTCGACGAACTCGTCGTCTGAAACGCCGATGAGGTCCTTGTAGACGTACTCATTGTCTTCGCCGAGCATCGGGGCGGCCTTCGTGAGCTCGCCCGGTGTCTCCGAAAGCCGGAATGCCGGTGCGTCGTAGGTGCGCAATCCCATGTACGGGTGTTCGAGCTTCCAATAGTGGTGACGGTGCGCGAGCTGGGGGTCGGCGTGCATCTCTTCGGCTGATTGGACGATGCCGCAGGGGACGCCGAAAGACTGGAACAGTTCCACCACCTGCCTCGTAGTGAACTTGCGCACCGGTGGGCCTTCCACGCCTTCCTCAGTCTGGAATTCTTCTTCCGTCTCCGCCCTGGTGTAGTCCTCGAACCAGTAGCCGAGGTGCCGGTCGATTTCCTTCTGTTCGTTGAGGCGTTGCCAGCGGCGGCGCATGCGATCCATGTCGCACCACTCGGGGCGGCCGAGAGCGGCCTTCAGGCCCTCCCAGTGCTTTTCTGTTGCACAGGCGACGGCCACCCAGCGACCATCGCGGCAGCGGTAGGCGTTGTGGGGGGCGGCTTCTATGTCGTGGTTACCGAGGCGAATCTGTTCGTGCCCGTTTGCGGTCCAATCCAGGATCGCCGTGCCGAGCCCGTGGACACCGGCTTCGAGCTGGCTGAAGTCGATGAACTGACCCTTTCCGGTCCGGCGCCGGTAGTCCAACGCGGCGATCACGGCGACGGCCGCGAAGTGCGGCACCAGGAAATCGGTGTAGGCGATTCCGGTGCCAATCGGAGGGCCGTCTTCCCATCCGGTGAGGTGGTTGAAGCCGGACGCCGCCTGAAGCACATGGCCGTAGCCCATGTAGTTCGCCCACGGCCCCGTCTGGCCATAGAGCGGCATCGAGACCATCAACAGGTCGTCCCGGCCCGCGCTGAGGCTCTCGTAGTCGAAACCGAACCGGGCCATCGTCCCCGGCGTGTAAGACTCGGTCACGACATCGCACTTCGCCACCAGCCGCCTGACGAGCTCCGGGCCGCGCGGGTGCTTGAAATTCACCGACATGCAGAGCTTGGAGGAATTGAAGTTGGCGTAGTAACCGGAGCCATCGATGTTCGGCGTGTCGTTCACGAAGGGACCCACGCGGCGAAGCGCCTCGGGGTAGGTGCTCGACTCAATTCGAATGACTTCGGCGCCGTGGTCGGCCAGGTACTTCGAGACGGTTGGGCCAACGCCCACCCATGCGAAATCGGCGACGCGCAGGCCTTCAAAAGGCTTCTTTCGTGCTTGCTGGGCCATCGCTACACCACCATCTTCAGCTTCAATCGGCGAAGCTCCGCAGCGTCGATACCGAGCAGGCCGGAGTAGACCTGTTCGTTATGTTCGCCGATGTGAGGAGCGCGTCCACGCTGCCGCCACGGTGTTTCGCTGAGCCTGTAGGGCGCGCCGGGATAGATGAAGGACTCGCCGATGTCGTCGTGGGCGACACGCACCCAGTATTCGCGGTCGGCGAGTTGCCTGCTTTCGACGATTTCGCCGGGACTGAAGACAGGCGCCCAGCCGAGACCACGGTTCTGGGCTTCGGCGACGAGCGCCTCTTTCTTCCTCGGTGTGCAGAAGAGCGACAGCGTCTCTTCGACATAGGCACGCTCCTCGGCGGCGAGGGGCTCCATCGCCGTGAGTTTCTTGCGCCAGGCCGGCAGGGCCAGGTCCCGGGCTTCGCCAGACTCGGCGAGCCAATCGATAGCGGCATCCGCCCGCAGCCCGATGAGCCCGCCGACAGCCAGGGCGGTGATCCAACCGTCCGCGGTTTCGAAGAGATACCTGCCGCTGCGGACGCCAGCTGTCTGGCGGCCGACGCCGGGACCGTAGGTGTTGACATGGCGGATGTCCCAGGTCTGTTGGGCGTGATCCATGGCGTTGGCCATGGCCTCCTGCATGGAAACGTCCACGTGCTGTCCGACGCCCGCGTTCACGGCGCGAGCATACAGAGCGACCATCGCGCCGGTTGCCGCCTGGGCATTCACCTGGGCGAATGCCTGGGGAGCGGTCGTCCGGACGGGTCCGTGCTCGTCGTCGCCGTTCAGGTGCATGTGGCCGCCCATCGCGGAGGCGACGATGTCGGTCGCCGCCCAGTTCGCGTAGGGGCCCGTCTGGCCGAAATTCGTGATGCTCACGAGGATAGCGGCCGGGTTCGCGGCGGACACACTGGCGTAATCCAGTCCCAGTGCCGCCGACTCCCCGGGGGCGCGCGTCTCGACGATGATGTCAGCCGAGGCGATGAGCTTCCGGAGGATCTCGCGCCCGGCTTCGAGCCTGAGTTGGAGGGTGATCGAACGTTTTCCGGCGTTCATCGCCCACCAGTAGAGGCTGGTGTTCGGGCCCTGCTCGCCTTTGAAAAACGGCCCGTTCGCACGGGTTGGGTCGCCCTCCCGCGGCGGTTCTATCTTGATGACGTCGGCGCCAAGTTCAGCGAGTAACCGGGCACACAGTTGTCCCTTCTCGTCGGCCAAATCGAGCACACGGTAACCCGTAAGTGGTCCGTCTCCGTGCTCGAGCGGGACGGGCGGGCTTTCTTGCGTCATAGGGGTGTTGTACCGGTTCGTCCGGCGCCGTTCAAACGGCGCGACCGACGAGTTCGCCGATCCCGGCCTCGCCCGTCTCGATATCGCCATCGAGGGCCGCCTCGATGCGGCGGCGGAGATTGTCGAGTCCCCAACGGCTGGCGGCCGAAATGATGACGACATTCCCCGGAGGAGCTCCGGCCCCAAGGATAATGGCGCGCGCCTCATCGAAGTCGGCTACTTGCTCGCCGTCTTCGTTGGTCAGCAAGTCGACCTTGTTCAGGGCAAGAAGTGTCGGTTTCTCACCAACACCGAGTTCGCGGAGCGTCGAATCGACGGTTTCGGCGTGTTCGAAGGCGTTCTGGTGAGAGATATCGATGACATGAAGCAACAAGTCGGCTTCTTCGAGCTCCTCGAGTGTCGCTCGGAACGCTGCGACCAGCTGCGTCGGCAGTTTCTGGATGAACCCTACGGTGTCCGTGAGGAGGATGACCTCGCCCGAGGGGAGTCCGAGGCGGCGGGTCACGGGGTCGAGGGTGGCGAAGAGCCTGTCCTCGGCGAGGACGTCCGCCCCGGAGAGTGCGCGCATGAGCGTGGACTTTCCCGCGTTGGTGTAGCCGACCAGAGCCACGACTGGAACGTTATTTCGTGCCCGGCGGCGGCGGTAGAGTTCGCGCTGCGTGCTCACTTCCTTGAGGTCGCGCCGCAGCTTCGCGATGCGGGCGTTGATGAGCCGGCGGTCGGTTTCAATCTGTGTTTCACCCGGACCGCGGGTGCCGATTGCACCTTCCATTCGCTCGAGGTGAGACCACTGTCCGGCAAGCCTGGGGAGCAGGTATTGCATCTGTGCGAGCTCTACCTGGAGGCGGCCCTCCCGCGTCTGGGCGCGAGTCGCAAAGATGTCGAGGATGAGCGCTGTCCGGTCGATGACCTTCACGCCGAGCGCTCGTTCGAGGTTGCGCTGCTGCGATGGAGAGAGCTCGTCGTCGAAGATGACGACGTTGCAGTCCAGCCTCTTGTGGGCTTCGTTGATCTCCTCCACCTTGCCGCTGCCGACATAGGTCGCCACGTTCGGGTGTTCGAGCTTCTGGGTGGTCGACCCGGCGACGGCGGCGCCGGCGGTCTTCGCCAGCTCTGCAAGTTCGCCCAAGGACTCCTCGGCCGGAAGCAGCGCCTTCGGGAGGTCAGCGGCGACGAGGAACGCTCGGTCGGCGATCGGTGCGGTGGAGTGAAACTTCGAGGGCATAGCTATCCAGTGGGTGGCGGTACGGAGAGGCCGCGGCAGATCGCGGAGGCGATGACGTTGGAGATCTCTCGGTGGCGGGGCACAGCCTGGATCTCGTTTGTGGCAGGATTCTGCCAAATGGAGTGTTTCGCCCCTTCGCGCTTCAGACGGCAGCCTTCGGCGGTAAGGTGCCGGATGAAGGCGCCGCGTTTCACCCGACGCGGACTATGTCCGTAGTCGCGGAAGGTGGCATTTGCGCTGCAGCCTCGGTTCGCAGGTGAGCCAGCACCAACTGAATCGCCGATGCGAGGTCGTCCTTCGCGCTCTCGGGCGTCCTTCCTTGACCATTGGCAGCTGGCACTTCGGGACAGCGTGCCCAGAACCAGCCGTCCCCACAGTCCTCGATAATCGCCGTGAATTCGTTCGTCACGACCAGATCATACCAGAGGCAGCGGCCGGGGCGGCATCTCCGCGCGTCTACTTCGCGGCCCAGGCCTCAATCCGGCGGAGCCCTTCTTCCATCCGGTCATCGGGTGTTGTCACGCTCAGGCGGATGTAGCCTTCGCCGTTCAGGCCATAGCCACGGCCCGGGGTGACGACCACGCCGGTTTCATCGATGAGGCTGGCGGCGTATTCGGCGCTGGTGATACCAGCGGGAAGCTTCGCCCAGACGTAGAGGGATGCCTTCGGAGTGTCAACATCGAGGCCAGCCTTGCGCAGCACCTCGACCATGCGGTCGCGGCGGCGCTGGTAGATGGCGTTGTGTTCGTCGATGCAGTCCTGCGGGCCGTACACGGCTTCGATAGCCATCTTCTGGATGGCCTGGGGGATGCCGCTGTCAATATTCGACTTCACCCGCATCAGGGCGTCGATCATCTCGGGGTTGCCGACGACCATACCGATCCGCCACCCGGTCATGTTGTAGATCTTCGACCACGAGTTGAACTCGACGGCGACATCGCGCGCGCCAGGCACCTGGAAGATGCTGATCGGGTTGTAGCCGTCGTAGGCGACGTCACAGTAAGGGTTGTCGTGGAGGATGGCGACGTCGTACTTCTTCGCCCAGTGGATAGCGCGTTCGAAAAAGTCGAAGTCCGCGACAGCGCCGGTGGGATTGTTCGGGTAGTTAAGCCAGATGAGCTTCGCCTTCTCGGCAACATCGGCGGGGATCCTCTCGAAGTCAGGCTTCCAACCGCTTTCGCGCGTGCAGTCGAGCTTGTAGCTGGTCCCGCCGGCGAACATCGTGCCGACCTCGTAAACCGGGTAGCCGGGGTCGGGAACAAGGGCGATATCGCCCGGATCGATGAAGCAGAGAGCGATGTGGCCGATGCCCTCTTTTGAGCCGATGAGCGGAAGGGTCTCCTTCTGCGGGTCGAACTTCACTTCGAAGCGGCGTTCATACCAATCGGAGATCGACTGCCGCAGTTCGGGCAGGCCCTCGGATTCCGGATACCGGTGGTTGACCGGCTCTTCGGCCGCCTGATGAAGCGCATCGAGGATGTGACGAGGAGTCGGGAGATCCGGGTCGCCGATCCCGAAGGTGACGATGTCGACACCTTCGGCGCGCTTGGCGGCGATCCGCTTGGAGATCTCAGCAAACAGGTAAGGAGGCAGCGCCTCGACGCGCTTCGCGAGTTTCATCATGAATATCCTGTGGTTCGGGTGGTGCCTGCCGCGTCAATCGCGCGCCGGTTGCACGCCACCGATCCTACCATCAACGCGCGGCACGGCCATCCACCCGCCCGAGCGCCCGCCACATCTCATCGCGCGAGCCACACTTCACGCGCGGGCGGCCACACCGTTCCCCCTCCGCCAACTCGATGGCATCGATCGCGCACCAGTCCTGGAACGTGGTGAAATCCACGCAGCGGTCCGCAAACAACGACGTGACTGCCTCGGGCGAGGCGGACGAGGGCTGCCATGTCAGGCCGGCGCGCGCGTCTTCGAGCATCGCCGTCACCGTCTCCAGTGCGTCCGGCTTGTTCGTACCGATGACCCCGGAGGGACCGCGCTTTATCCAGCCAGCTGCGTATTCACCGACAACTGGCAATTCGCTCTCCGCGTCGAGCACGCGGCCGCCGGCATTTGCAATCACTCCCCAACGTTCGTTGAATGGCACCCCGGCGAGCGAGACGCCGCGATAACCGACCGAGCGAAAGACGAGACCGGCCGGGATGGTCTCGGATTCTCCAGTGGCTTCAGCCGACAGCGCGCCGGATGCCGTCCTTACGAGGACGTTGTGAACCAGGCGAAGACCACCGACGCGCCCCTGGCCGGTATCTTGCAGCTCAGCCGGCGACACCAGAAAGCGAAGGTGCAGCCTTCGAGGCTTTCCGCCGGGCGCCCGCGAAGCGTATTCGCGAATCATCTCGACCTTGCGGGCGAGCATCCGGTCGCCACTGGCCTCAAGTTCCTCGCGGCTGAGAGGATCCAGTTCTGCTTCCGAGTGGGGGATGTCGACGTCGGCATCGGCCAGTTCACCGAGTTCCTTCAACTCCGGGTTCGTGAAGGCGGCCTGGGCCGGACCCCGGCGGCCGAGAAGGTACACGTCGCGGACCCGGCTTTTACTGAGCGCTTTCACGGCGTAGTCGGGCATATCCGTCGCTCGGAGCTCCTCCGGTGAAAGGCAGAGAATCCGCGCAACGTCGATCGCCACGTTGCCAACTCCGACGATCGCGACACTCTCCTGCGAGAGGTCGAACCGGCAATCGCGGTAGTCGGGGTGCCCGTTGTACCAGGCGACGAAGGAGGTAGCCGGATGGCTGCCTTCGAGGTCCTCGCCTGGTATGCCCATGCGGCGGTCCGTTTGGGCGCCGGTGCAGAAGACCGCCTGGTGGTAGAGCCCCTTGAGGTCATCGATCGTCAGGTCGCGGCCGAAGTCGACGTTGCCGAAGAAGCGGAAGCGCGGGTGCATCGCCGTCTGGGAGAAGCCCTTCGTGACGGTCTTGATCTTGAGGTGATCCGGGGCGACGCCATGGCGGACGAGCCCGTATGGGGAGAGCAATCGGTCGAACATGTCGACGGAAACGACAACGTCTTCTTGCTTCAGGAGATGGTCGGCGGCGTAGAACCCGGCCGGCCCTGCTCCGACGATTGCGACACGAAGCGGGTTTTCAGGGGTGCCTGCGAGTGCAGATGCCGCCATCAGGATTCCAACAACCGTGTTTCGAGCGATTCGACCGTGCCGCGGAACTCGGTGAGCTGGGCCTTTACGAGGTCGCCGATTGTTACCATCCCGACGAGCGAGTCGCCTTCAACGACGGGCATGTGGCGGAAGCGGCGGCCCGTCATGGTGCGCAGGACGCTGTCCGCGTCGTCGTCGGGCGCGGCCGTCAGGACCGGGGAGGTCATCAGGTCCGCCACCGTCTGCTGAATCGCCCCGGGGCTGCTGGCCATCGCACGGATTATGTCGCGTTCTGACAGCAGCCCAACCGGCTCCCCGGCGCGGCCAAGCACCACCAGCGCGCCGATATTGTTCCCGGCAAGCGTGTCGATTGCGTCTCGAATCGAGGAACCCGGGCCGATCGTGAAGACCCGGTTGCCCTTGGCGGCAAGAACTGCGGACAGCTTCATGGAGCGCCTCCCGGGATCATTCTCGCACGGCGCAAGGTCGTTCCAGAGCGATCACGAGAGAAGATCCGGGAAACCGAGATCAGGGGTGCCAGCGTCGGCTCAACCTGGCCAGTCCGTATCGAAGACTCGGACAGCGGGGCCGGTCATGAATACCGAACCTCTGCCATCCCATTCGAGGACAAGGTCGCCGCCGGGCATGTGGTCGATGACGCGGTCCCCGGTGAAGCCACGCATCCGCGACGCGGCGCAAACGGCACTCGCACTCGTCCCGGAAGCCAGGGTGATACCAGTACCGCGTTCCCAGACTCGGTGCTTCACTTCTCCCTTGCCGAGCACCTGGACGACCTGGAAGTTCGTCCGGCGTGGGAAAAGGTGGTGGTTCTCCACCAGCGGGCCGACGCGTTCCAGAGGGAAAGCGGCCGGGTCATGGTCGATGTAATGAATCGCGTGCGGGTTGCCCATGCTCACGAGCGTGAGCTTCAGGTCCATCCCATCGACGACGATCGGGAGGTCGACGATGGGGCCACTGCCCTCCACGCTCGCGGGCAGGGAGGCCGGCGAAAAGTTCGGCGGGCCCATATCGACGCGGGCGGAGGTAATCTCGCCGCCTTCACGGAAGAGTTGCAGGACCTTGATGCCGCCGAGGGTCTCAACCGAAACGGTCTCGGCATCGCGCGGCAGGAACCCCTCTTCGACGGCGAACTTTACAAGGCAGCGGATACCGTTGCCGCACATCTCGGCTTCGGACCCATCGGCATTGAACATGCGCATCCGCATGTCCGCCTTGTCCGACTTCAGGCCAAGGATGAGACCGTCTGAGCCGATGCCGAAGTGCCGGTCGCTAATCTTTCGGGCGACCTCATCCCAATCATCGCGGTCGTGGCGAGGGAGCGTGTAGACGTAGTCGTTTCCGGCGCCGTGCATCTTGGTAACGCGCATGGGAAGAGTGTATCCGCGACCGGTCGCCCCGTTCAATGGTACCTGGTCTCAATTAGGGCCTGCCCTCGCCCCGGATCGCATTGGTACAGGCGCCGGTGAAGATGTTGGCCTGCAGGTCGATGCCGTCGGCGTCGCGGACCCAGGTGATACGCCGGTCATCGCGGCGGAACCACTGGTCCTGGGCACGGATCAGCCGGTGGGTCGCTATCTTCGTGCGTTCTATCGCCTCGTCGAGGGTCTCCTGGCCTTCGAGATGGCGCACGGTCTCGCCGTAACCAATGGACGACATCGCCGGACAATCGGCCGGCACGCCGGCATCCAGCAAGCCCTGCACTTCTTCGATAAGCCCGCTTTCAAACATTGCCTCGACTCGTATGTCGACACGTGGATAGAGCACATTCCGCGGCACGTCGACGCCAAAGAGGAGGAATTCGAAGTCCGGGTCCTTCTTCCTCTGCCACTCGCTCATGGTCCGGCCGCTTTTTTCGAACACTTCCAACGCGCGGATGACGCGCCGCACGTTGCGGCCGTCGATCTTGCCGGCCGTGTCCGGGTCCACTTCTGCGAGCCGACGATGGAGCGCGTCGTGACCTTCAAGGGCGGCGAAAGCAGCCAGCCTTGCCCGGAGCTCTTCGTCAGGCTCGACGTCCGGCACCTGCCAGGCTTCGAGCAGCCCCCAGACGTACTGTCCCGTGCCGCCGACGAGCCAGGCGAAGGCGCCGCGTGCCCAGATCGCCTCCAGCGTCTCCCGGGCGTGCTGCTGGTAGAGCGCGAGGTTGTATCCATCGTTGGGATCGGCGACGTCGTAGAGGTGGTGGCGCACCCGCCGGCGATCCTCCACGGACGGTTTCGCTGTGCCGACATCCATTCCCCGGTAGACCTGGCGGCTGTCGGCGTTGACGATTTCGCCGCCGAGGCGTTGGGCCAGATCGAGCGCGATGGCGGACTTTCCCGCGCCCGTCGCGCCGACGATAGCCACGAGACGGCGCAGCACCTCAGGCTCTCGCCGAGGCGCAAATCGCCCCGAACTGATCAGCCTTCAACGAAGCGCCGCCCACAAGGGCGCCGTCAATATCGGGAAGGGAGAGCAGCGACAGGGCGTTTTCCGCATTCACACTGCCACCGTACTGGATGCGCATGGCGTCCGCAGCGGCAGGTGCGATCTCGCGGAGCACGCCGCGGATGTAGGCGCATGCTTGCTGCGCGACTTCCGGCGTGGCGGTTTCGCCGGTGCCGATGGCCCAGACCGGCTCATAGGCAATCGTGACGCGCTCGGAGAGCGTGAGCCCGGTGAGCCCCGCACGGAGTTGGCGGTAGAGCACCTTCTCCGTGAGACCCCCCCGGCGTTCCTCCAGGAGCTCGCCGACGCAGACGATGGGGTCGAGCTTCGAAGCGAGGACAGCGGCGAGCTTCCGGTTCACCCAGTCGTCGGTTTCGCCGAAGAATTGGCGGCGCTCGCTATGGCCGATGATGACGTACCGGCAGTAGTCCTCGAGCATGGCGACGCTCACTTCCCCGGTGAAGGCGCCCTTCGGTTCCCAATGGACGTCCTGCGCGCCGACGCCCACGGGCGTGCCTCGCAAAGCGTCGCGGACCGCTCCGAGATGGGGGAATGGCACACCGACGGCAACGTCGCAGGCCGCGCCGCTGGTCGCTTCGGCCACGCCGCGGGCGAGCGCGACGGCCTCGGCCTCCGTCGTGTTCATCTTCCAATTGCCTGCGACGAATGGCTTCCTCATGCGATAGCCCTCCTAGCGGCGCTTCCGTTTCGATGCAGCCGCCGACTTCTGTGGTTCGGCCTTCACCGGCCCGAAGCGCTCAACGAACTTGTGCGGATTCCTCACGCTGAGCACCACACGCGTCGCGCTCACGCGCCAGAGACGGGGGATGAGCCAGACGCGAATCGGGCTCTTGAGGGTGACCTCCGCCGCCGGACCCCAGGCAGCGACGAGTGCGACTCCGCCGCCGAAACCGGTCCGTACGCCCAGGCCTCGCCACCACTTCCACGTCACGAGTTGTGCCCCTGCAACATCGCGCGTCTCGACGATGGCATCGACGAAACCGCCGTATCGGATCCGCATCCGGTCCTCGGAAATGGCTACGAAGGAAGTCGGGAGGCGCAGGGCCATACCGAACATCCAGATGAAGAGGATTCCAAAGAGGACGCCCATCAGGAGCAGGGGGACCCCGCCCTCATCGAGGTATGCCTTGAGGACCACGACTCCACCGATGGCGATCGCGCCGGCCCCGATGGCAACGATTACCTGCAGGAGGCGAATGCCGCGAAAACTGAAGAGCAGCGGGACATGGCCCGGATTCGTCATCGTCAGGCGTCCAGGAGCGCGGCGACACCCGGGAGTTCGCGCCCTTCCAGCATTTCGAGCGAGGCGCCGCCGCCGGTGGACACATGGGTGAAGCGGGATTGCAGACCGGCAAGGGCGACGACGGCCGCAGTTTCGCCGCCGCCGACGACAGTCGTGGCATCGAGATTGGCGACGGCCCGGGCCAGGTCGAACGAACCGTGCGAGAACTTCTCCATTTCGAAGACGCCCATCGGGCCGTTCCAGACCACCGCCTTCGCCCGCTTCAGCGCGGAGGCGTAGGCCTTCACCGTGGCAGGCCCGATATCCAGCACCATGTAACCCGGAGGGATCTCGGCGATAGGACGGGTCAGGGCCTCGGCATCCTCAGCGAATTTGCTCGCTGCGATGACATCGACCGGGAGGTGGACAGCGACACCAGCCGCCTTCGCACGTTCGAGGATGGCCTTGGCCGCTTCCACCTGTCCGTCTTCGACGAGCGACATCTGCACATCGATGCCGGTTGCCTTCAGGAACGTGTTGGCCATGCCTCCACCAAGGAGGAGCATGTCGATTTTCGGGAGCAAGTGGTCTATCGCGGGAATTTTCGTGCTCACCTTGGCCCCGCCGACGACAGCGGCGAACGGTTTCGGCGGGTGCGCGACCAGCGCGCTCAGATAGCGAACCTCCTTCTCCATCAGGAAGCCCGCCACCGAGGGCAGGTGGTGCGTCACGCCTTCAGTGGAGGCGTGGGCGCGGTGGGCGGCGCCGAAGGCGTCGTTGACGAAGACCTCAGCCAGCGAGGCGAGCTGCTCGGCGAAGAGCGGCTGGTTCTTCTCCTCTTCCGCGTGGAACCGCAAGTTCTCGAGCAGGAGGACGTGGTGTCCCATAGCGGCGACGGCCGCTTCCGCGACCGGCCCGACGCAGTCTTCGGCGAAGAGCACATCCGCGCCCAGAAGGTTCGACATCCGGCCCGCCACCGGCGCGAGGGAGAGTTCCGGATCGACACCTTTTGGGCGGCCGAGGTGCGAGCAAACGATTACCCGGGCGCCCTGTTCGACGAGGTACTTGATGGTTGGCAGCGACTCCCTGATGCGTGTGTCATCGGTGATCGCGCCGTCTTCGAGCGGGACATTGAGGTCGGCGCGCACGAGCACACGTTTGCCCGAGACGTCGATGTCGCGGACGGTCTTCTTCCCAATGCCGTCGCTCATGACGGGTTCGCCGCCGCGCCGATTCCGCGGCGTTCGACCTTCGCCAGCTTGTCGCGCCGGCGGGCATGGTTCCCCTCTTCGGGAGTGCTGGCAAGGAACGCCATGAGGCACTCATCTGCAATCGCGCGGCCGATCTCCCAGGCGCCGAGGGCGAGCACATTCGCATCGGTGTGCTGGCGGGCGCGCGAGGCGCCCCAGCCGGTGTGACAGAGCGCGGCACGGGCGCCGGGCACCTTGTTCGCGACGATGCTCACGCCAACCCCGTTGCTGCAGACGACCACTCCGAGGTCGACCTCGCCTGCGACCGTATCCCGGGCGACGGGCTCGGCGAAGTCAGGGTAATCGACGCTGTCCGCCGAGTAAGTGCCGTAGTCCACGGCCTCGTGGCCGAGCGATTTCGCCGTTTCCATCAAGTGTTGCTTTAACTCGAAACCGGCATGATCTGCGCCGAAACCGACCTTCACGAGCGGATGCTCCTTGCAACGGGTATCTGGGCCAAACCAAGTATACGGGCGACCGTAGCGCGGTCTATCGCGCCTTCCCGAAGGATGCGCACATCGGCACCAGACGCGTCGATCACGGTCGAGTCGATGCCCTGGGGCGTCGGTCCGTTGTCTATGGCCGCCGCGCACGCCGCGCCCACCTGGGCTACAGCCTCCGCGCAGGTCAGAGGGCTTGTCCCTCCAGAAATGTTGGCACTCGATGCCGCCACCGGGCCGCCCAACGCGTCGATCACGTCGAGCGTGATTTCGACGGGGACCATGCGGAAGCCGACGGTGGCGCCGCCGCTGAGGGCCGGGCTGGCCCACCCTTCCCGCGCAGGAACGATGATGGTCCATCCGCCGGGACCCAGCGCATCGACGAGCGTCCGGGCAGCTGGCGTGACTACCGCGTGCCGCTCAAGCCATGACGGATCTCTCCCGAAGAGCAGCTGGAGGGGGAAGTCCGCCGACCGGCGCTTCGCGGCGTAGACCGCGAGCACCGCCGCATCGTCTCGAACGTCCGCGGCGATGCCGTAAACGGTGTCGGTCGGCACGATGACCAGTCCGCCTCGAGCGAGGGCGTCGCTGGCAACGGACACCGCTTCCGCTGATGGTTGCAAGGTCGGCAAGCTGGCTCCCGAGGCTCGCCCCCGCGCGCGCGGCGGCGAAAGCGATTTCGTAGATCAGAGTCTACAATTTGGCTACCCTGCCGTATGGGTATTGCGCATTCAATGACCGAGACCCTCGCCGAAGCACAAACTTCAGCCGCCAACGACCCCGCCAGAGGCCACGAGACGATCGTCGTGCTCGACTTTGGCGCCCAGTACTCGATGCTGATCGCCCGCCGCGTGCGGGAACTGAACACGTACTGCGAACTCATCCCGTGGGATTCTCCGGCCGAACGCGTCGCAGGCCTCGATGTCCGCGGCTACATTCTCTCCGGCGGGCCGTCTTCCGTGTACGACGAGGACGCCCCGGTCGCACCACAGTGGGTGTACGACTCGGGCAAGCCCATCCTGGGTATTTGCTACGGAATGCAGTTGCTGGCGCATCAGCTTGGTGGCAGGGTGGGCCCCGGCAGCGAACGGGAGTTCGGACCGGCATCGATCACGCGCTCAGTCGCCACACCGCTGCTCGAAGGCCTGCCCGATTCGGTCGAGGTTTGGATGAGCCACGGCGACCGCCTCGAAGCGCTCCCGCCGGGCTTCGTTTCCATCGCTCACTCCGGCAACTCGCCATATGCAGTGATGGCCGACCCGGCGCGCGGCTACTACGGCCTCCAGTTTCACCCGGAGGTCGTCCACACCCCGCGCGGGAAGGACATGCTGCGCAACTTCGTGCGAGACATCTGTCACTCCGAAGGCACATGGACATCCGGGAACTTCATCGACGAGACGGTGGAGGCGATCCGCAAACAGGTCGGAAACGGCAAGGTGATCTGCGGCCTTTCGGGCGGCGTCGATAGCGCCGTTGCGGCAGCCCTCGTGCACAAGGCGATCGGCGACCAGCTCATCTGCATTTTTGTCGACAACGGGCTGCTTCGATCGGGCGAAGCGGAGGAGGTGGTGACGACTTTCCGCCGCAACATGCAGATCAACCTCATCCACGTTGAAGCCGAAGACCAGTTCCTCACCCAGCTCGCCGAGGTGACCAACCCGGAGACGAAACGGATCCGGATCGGCAACACGTTCGTCCGCATCTTCGAACGCGAGTCGCGCTATCGAAGACGCGCGGTTCCTTTGCCAGGGCACGCTCTACCCGGACGTCATCGAGAGCGGCTCCCATGGCAAGGGGGCGAAGGTCATCAAGACGCACCACAACGTCGGCGGGCTGCCGGCGGACATGAAACTCGGCCTCGTGGAGCCACTGCGTTACCTGTTCAAAGATGAAGTTCGGCGAATCGGCGAGGCTCTTGGACTGCCTGAGGAGATGGTCTGGCGGCACCCGTTCCCCGGTCCCGGCCTCGCCATCCGGTGCATCGGCGAGGTTACGAAGGAGCGGCTCGACATCCTCCGCCGGGCGGACCTCATCGTGATGGATGAGATCCGGGAGGCGGGCCTCTACCGTGACATCTGGCAGACTTTCGCCGTCCTCACTGACACGAAGACCGTCGGAGTCCAGGGCGACTACCGGACTTACGGCTACGCCGTCGCCATCCGCGCGGTAGTGGCGGACGACGCGATGACGGCAGACTGGGCACGCCTCCCGCACGAACTTCTTGCCCGAATGTCGAACCGGATCGTGAACGAGGTGCACGGCATCAACCGCGTCGTTTACGACATCACACCGAAGCCGCCGGGGACGATCGAATGGGAGTAGCCGGCTAGTGGGCGCGCGAGTCTTGTTGGTAGGCCAGGGCGGGCGGGAACACGCGACCGCCTGGAAGCTGCTTCAATCCCCGAAGGTGGAGCACGTCTTCGTGGCGCCCGGAAACAGCGGCACGGGGTTGATCGCGACGAACCTCCCGCCGAGGACGACTGATATCGAGGGTATCGTCGCCGCCGCGAAACAGCACCGCATCGACTTCTACCTCGCCTGCAGCGACGACCCGCAACCGCTCGGGCTCGTCGATCGCCTGCAGGCCGAAGGGATCCTCTGCTACGGGCCGTCGGCGGCGGCCGCACGCATCGAGGCCAATAAATCCTGGGCGAAGGGCTTTATGTCGCGGCACAGCATCCCCACTGCCGACGGACGTGCCTTCGATGACTATGCTGCGGCGTGCACCTACCTCGAATCACTCCCTCCGGGGAAGCTCTGGGTGAAAGCCTCTGGTCTGGCTGCGGGCAAGGGTGCCGTCGGCTGCGAAACTCGAACCGAAGCCCTCTCGGCGATCAAAGAAATGCTCGTCGACCACCAATTCGGGACGTCCAGCGACACCATCGTCATTGAGCGGGACATGCCGGGCTGGGAAACCAGTTGTCACGCCTTCTGCGATGGCAAGACCGCCGTGCTCTGGCCCTTCTCCACCGATTACAAACGCTCGCTCGATGGTGGCGAGGGCCTGAACACCGGCGGGATGGGCGCCTACAGCCCCAGTGCCGGCATCTCCGACACGTTGATCGGGGACATCCGCCGTCTCGTAGTCGACCCGTTTATAGCTGGGATGGCCGCGGAAGGGCATCCTTACAACGGCACCCTGTACCCCGGGATCATGGTCACCGCCGAGGGCCCGAAGATCGTCGAATACAACGCCCGCCAGGGCGATCCGGAATCCCAGGTGCTCCTTCCCCGGCTTGAAAGCGACCTGTACGAGGTCACCCGCGCTGCCGCCCGCGGGGGACTGGCGTCGATCGAGGTGCGATGGTCGTCGAAGCCGTCAGTCGGCATCGTCATCGCGAGCCGAGGCTACCCGGAGTCGTTCGAGACGGGCCTGGCCATCAGGGGACTGGACGCCGTAGACCGGGATGTGCTGGTCTTCCACGCTGGTATGAAACCGGCAAGCGGCGGCTTCGTGACCTCCGGCGGGCGCGTCTGCACGGTGGTGGCGATGGGCGACACCATGGAGGAAGCCAGGGCCATCGCCTACGACAACGCCCGCCGGATTACTTTCGAGAACGCCTACTACCGAACCGACATCGCCCTGGAGGCTGTCTGATGGCTAACCCCCTGGTCGCAATCCTCATGGGTTCCGCGAACGATGAGCCGCTGCTGGAACCGACAAAAAAGGCGCTCGACGAGCTCGGCGTCCCGTACGTCGTGCGGGCAATGTCGGCACATCGCACGCCGGACAGGGTGCGGGAGTTTGCGAAGCGAGCCGAGAGCGACGGCCTGGAGGTGTTGATCTGCGCGGCCGGCGGGGCGGCGCACCTGCCCGGGGCGGTCGCCGCGAACTGCACGCTCCCCGTGATCGGCATCCCCCTCGCTTCGAGCGAAGTGGCAGGGGGGCTGGACGCGATTTACGGCGTCCTCCAGATGCCGCCCGGCGTACCTGTCGCGGGCGTGGCGGTGGGCTCGTGGGGTGCCCGCAACGCGGCATATCTCGCCGCCTCCATCCTCGCATTGAAGCACCCGGACATCCGCGAGGCGTACAAGGCGTTCCGGGACAAGCAGTCGCAGGGGTAAATCCGAGGGCCGGCGCTCACTTCTTCCGCGCCACCCAGACCTGCTCCTTGCCGTACGCCGGCGGGCTTCCGAAATAGTCTGAGTACTCCGCTTCGACCTCGAAGCCGCAGAGTTCGAGCAAGTACCGCATCTCGTTCCGGTAGGTCCACCGCATTCGGAGCACTTCTTCTTCGACGCGGATGGCGCCGCCATCGCCATCCAGTTCCGTGAACCGCCAGGTCTCTTCGAACACCTGCGCGACGATGTCCGCCGTCCGGTCGGTTGCTTCGATGCGGACGGGGTTCCACGTCTCCGGGTGAAGGACCTCGCCCAGGTCCCGCCAGGCCTCGGGCATCGGGCCCTCGGCCATTCGATCGAGTTGAGGGTCGAAGATGTCGATCGCGAGGATCCCGCCGGGCACCAGGTGCTCACGGACGCAATTGAGGCAGCCGCGCTGTTGGTCCGGTGTCGTCAGCAGCATGAACGAACGGAAAGCGATGTACACGAGGCCGAACTGTCGTCCCAGACTGAAGTTCGACATGTCCCCATGCACGAGTGCGAGCGTTGTCCCGGCCCCCGTTGCCGCTGCCTCTGCCTTCGCTACATCGAGCATCGGCTGGGACAGGTCCAGCCCGGTGACATGGATGCCCTCCAGCGCCAGTGGCAGGGCGACGCGCGCGGTCCCGCAACCCAGCTCCAGCGCAGGCCCCGGCGCGTTGCGGGCGAGCTCCAGGTAGAAGTCGATATCGCCTTCTACGACGGGCATGCTCGCCGAGCGCGTGGCGTAGATTTCCACGTGCAGGCTGGGACGCGAATAGAACGGTTCTGCCATCGTCGGAGTCTAGCCGTTCCCTGTTCCGTGGCATCCGTTCCCGGTACCATGTGAGCGTGATTCCCCGCTACTCGCGCCCCGAAATGGCCGCCGTCTGGAGCGACCAGAATAAGTTCCAGCGATGGCTCGATGTCGAAGTCGCCGCTGTGGAAGGTTGGGCGGAGCTCGGCCAGGTGCCGAAGGAAGCAGCCGCGAAGATCCGGCGGGACGCTGGATTCGACGTCGGGAAGATCGACGAGTACATCCGCATTACGCACCACGATGTGACGGCATTCCTTCGCTCCGTCGCCGAGACGCTGGGGGAAGAAGGCCGTTACGTGCATTTCGGCCTCACCTCCTCTGATGTGTGGGATACGGCGACGGGTCTCCAGCTCCGCGACGCCTGCGACATCCTGCTGAAAGACATTGATGCGCTTTCCGCGGTCCTGGAGAAGCAGGCTGTGGCCCATCGCGACACCCTCTGCACCGGCCGCACTCACGGCGTCCACGCCGAACCGACAACCTTCGGATTGAAGCTGGCGGTCTGGGTCGACGAGATGCGGCGCAACCGCAAGCGCCTCGAATCCGCCCGTGAAGCGGTGGCAGTCGGCGCCATTTCCGGGACCGTGGGGACGCACGCTTCGTGCCCCCCTGAACTCGAGGAGATCGTCTGCAAGCACCTCGGGCTGGGGATCGAGGCCGCCTCGACACAGGTCATCCAGCGCGACCGCCACGCGCAGTTCGTGACGACGCTTGCGCTTATCGGCGCCTCGCTGGAGAAGTTCGCGACGGAAATCCGCGCACTTCAAAAGACTGAGGTGCGCGAGGCGGAAGAACCGTTCGATGAGGGCCAGACGGGCTCCAGCGCCATGCCCCACAAGCGCAACCCGGAACTCTGTGAACGCGTCACCGGGCTTGCGCGCATCCTTCGCGGCTACGCGGTGACCTCGATGGAGAACGTTGCGCTCTGGCACGAACGGGACATCTCACACTCTTCGACGGAACGGATCGTCTTCCCCGATGCGACGCTGGTGCTGGACTACATGCTGACGATCTTCACCGGGGTGATGGAGCGGCTAACGGTGTTCCCCGAGCACATGCGCGAAAACCTGGAACGCTCGTACGGCCTCGTGTTCTCGCAGCGGGTGCTGCTTGCACTGATCGAGACGGGACTGAGCCGCCAGGATGCCTACGCCATCGTCCAGCGCAACGCGATGCAAGCATGGAAGTCGCGCACTTCGTTCTTCGACCTCCTGCTGGAAGATCCCGAAGTCACGGGCCGGATCTCGGAGGAGCATCTGCGCGGCATCTTCGACTACGGCTTCTACCTGACGAATATCGGCGCAACTTTCGAGCGCCTGGGCCTGTGAACCCGGAGGGCGCGCCACCGGTACTCGTGGTCACTCCGCCCAGCGTGCCCCGGGCACAGCCGACATGGCGGCAGGCGCTTCGTCTCGTCCGGTCGAACCTGAAGGCGACGATGCTCCCGCTGGCGGTGATCGAGCTTCCGCTGAGCATTCTCGGGGCGGCGTTCTACTTCTACCTGTACCACGACCTCTACCCGGCCGCCGACTTCGAATCGTTCAGCCGGCTGGATTCGTCGCCATCGGGCTTGATCCTCGCCCTGTTGCTCCTGATGGCAGTCTCGATGTTGTTCAGTCTCGTTGGCGCTGGAGCGACGATCGTCGCTGTGCGGAACCTCCTGGAGGGCCGTCCGGTGAGGTTGGCCGAATCATTGGACCCCGCATTCACGAGGATGGGGGGACTGCTCGTCCTCGGGGCGATGTTCTACCTGCTCTTGCTCGCGACGGCTGCCGGAATCGTCGTCGTGCTTTACTTCATCATCCGTTGGGGGCTGGCGATCCACGCCCTGGTACTGGATGGGACGGGACTGGGTGGCTCCCTGAAGGTCAGCTGGCGGACGCTGAAAGGGAGAATGCTGCGGTTCATCGGCGTCCTGCTGACGGGCGTACTCGTTGCGATCCTGGTCTTCACGGTGGGGACCATTGTCTTCGCCACATTCCTCGCGCCGTTCAGTGCCGACCCGAGCCGAACTACTTCGCTCGTCGCCCAGTCGATGGGCGTCATCCTGTTCGGCATCGTGTCTGTCCCGACGGGGGCCTACCTCGCGGCGGCCACGACGATTTTCTACATCTCAGCGAAGGAGCAATCCCGTGCCTGATGTCCTCCTTGAGTCGCAGCTGCCCGGGCGGACCTACCGGGGCAAGGTGCGGGACACGTACGACCTCGGCGACAAGATGCTCATCGTTGCCACCGACCGGATTTCGGCGGCGGACATGGTGCTGCCCGCAGGCATCCCAGAGAAGGGCCGCATCCTCACGCAGCTTTCGGCGTGGTGGTTCGACCGCATCAAGGAAGTGGTACCGAACCACTTCATCGCGGTCATCGGGCCGCAGAACAAGCACATGGTGCCTTTCGAACTCGGGCCGGAGTACTTCGGGCGTTCGATGCTGGTGAAGAAGGCGAAGCGCCTGAAGGCCGAGTGCATCGCGCGGGGTTACATCTCCGGCTCCGGGTGGAAGGACTACCAGCGGACGGGTGCCATCTGCGGCATCCCACTGCCTGAGGGCCTGCGCGAGTCGGACCGGTTACCCGAGCCCATTTTCACGCCAAGCACAAAGCCCGAGGTTGGCCACGACGAGAACATCTCCTACGACCAACTGGAGACCATCGTGGGTGAAGAGGCCGCGAACGCGATGAAGCTGCGGACACTCGCCGTGTACGGTTACGCCCACACAGTGGCCCTGGAACGCGGAATCATCATCGCCGACACCAAGCTCGAGTTCGGGTACTGGAACGAAGAGGTCATCCTCATCGATGAAGTACTCACACCCGACAGCAGCCGATTTTGGCCGGCAAACGAGTACCGTCCGGGTGGGCCGCAACCGAGCTTTGACAAGCAGCCAGTTCGCGATTGGCTTTCGAGGAGCGGCTGGAAGGACGGCGACCCACCACCACCCGTGCCCGCCGAAGTGGTCGCCGCGACGACCGAACGCTACCGCACCGCGTACAAGATGCTGACTGGCCAGGAGCTACCCGAATGAGCAAGAAGAAAGACAACAAGAAGAAGACCGCCAGCAAGGCGGAGAAGGTGAAGGCCCCCGCGAAGGCAGGCGCTTTCCTCGCCAGGGTGTACGTCTCACTCAAGCCGACAGTGAACGATCCGGAAGGCATCACGATCGGCGGCGCGCTCGGTTCACTTGGGTTTGATTCGGTCACCGGCGTGCGTTCGGGGCGGTTCTTCCAGGTGACCCTCACTGCGGCCGATCCAAAGACGGCTGTCTCCCAGGTGGACCAGATGTGCAGCCGCCTGCTTGCCAACCCCGTCATCGAGACCTACTCGTTCGAAGTCGTGAGGGCATAGCGTCCGCTGTCGGGATCCTGGCGAAGGCTTGCGGGAAGGTGATAGCTGGAGCGATTCCCTACCGCGTAACCGGTCCCGGATCGACGGCGAAGTAGACCTCGCAAGCGCGGCGGGCGGCGCCGGGTTCGAGGACCGCCGGACGCTTCACGAAGCGCGACTCTTCGATGATGAGCTGGAGCACGTCTCGCGGGTGACAGCTCCGGAAGTTGCCGTTGCTCGCACGGCGGACCATCTCGACGGCGACTTCTATGCCGGGTGGCGTTGTCTCGACACCCATCGCATCGGCGAAGCGGCGGAAGATCTCCGCCATCTGCTCAGGCGTCGGTTCAGGGATGCGGATCTTGTACGGGATCCGGCGGAGGTGGGCCTCTTCAAGCATGGTCTTCGGTTCGAGGTTGGTGCTGAAACAGATCGTCGAGCGAAACGGGAAGGTGATGCGTTCGCCCGTCACGAGGGCCATGGTGTCCTCGCCACGTTCGAGCGCCGCGATCCAACGGTTGAGGAGGGCGTGCGGCGAGACCTGCTGCCGCCCAAAGTCGTCGATTGCGAGCAATCCACCGTGCGCTTTCACATGAGGCGGCGCCTGGTGGTAGCCGAGGGCGGGGTCGTACGAGAGATCGAGGTCCTCGTGGCGGAGTTCGCCGCCGACAAACACGAACGGACGGCGGATCCGAAGCCAGCGGCGGTCGAACTGGGAGGTAGCGTCCGCGGTGTCATCGCCTTCGACGGGCTGGTGCACGAGGTCGTCGTAGAGCCGGATGATGTGGCCACTGACGTAGACGGCCATCGGCATGAGGGTCACGCCCTGGATTGCCTCACTCGTCAGTTCGAGAATCGTGGTTTTCCCGTTTCCCGGAGCTCCCCAGAGCATCGCCGGACGGCCGGACGTGAGCGCGAGACAGACCTTTGCGACCACGTCGCGTGCGAGGACGAGCTGCTGCAATGCGCGAGCAAGCCTGACGGGATCGGGTGCTCCGATTTCCGTGTCACGTTCGAGGATGCGGAAGTAGTCCTGGATGGGGACAGGGACCGGGCCGACGTACTTACTTCGGCCGAAAGCGTTTTCGGCTTCGTGCATGCCCAATTCGGTGAGGCGGTACTGCCATTCGGTCTCGAGGCGGCCTGATGCAGATGTCGTCTCAACGAGCCGCTGACGCCTGAGTTCATCGAGCGCTTCGCGGGCGACGCCGGGGCTTACACGCATCGAATTGGCGACGCCGACCGGACTTGGGACGGTGATTCGGTACAGCGTCTTGAGGGCGAGGTCCTCGATGAATCGGTCAGGCAGGCCGAGTTCGTGGACATGGTCTGGCGCACCAGGGAGCGAGGGCAGAGCCCGGAGGTGCGCGGGCGCCGGCCGGGGCGCGTTACGGGGCTCTTCTTCGAACTCTTGCTGCATTGCGAGGTTCCCGGACGTGCTTGGGTACGTCTGCTCCATAACACCTTCTCGCAGCACGACCCCCAAACACGGGCCGGAGTGCGTTGCTCTACAAGGAATGTCGGCATTCGGGGGCGTCTGCCCAGACCGCACCGGTGCATGGCGCCGGACCGGGGAGTGACAGCGGGGTGGACAGGCGGTGTCAGGGGTCTTGCGAGCCAGTCGCGGGGGTGTGGTGCGGTTCTTTCGCACCGGCCAGGCTGAACCTGCCCTCCATCTCCCAGAGGAGCCACCACTCGCGCCGAACTTCCATGCGCAAGAGGACCTGCCCATCGCGAATCACGCGCGCCGACTCGTGAAACCCCACAGCCCGGAAGGCACGGATGGCGCGCTCGTTCCATTCCAGCGCGTGCAGGGAAACGCTACGCAGCGGGCGATTGTGCCAGACCCAGCGCAAGAGGAGGATCAGCGCTTCGCGGCCGAAGCCGTGTCCGCGTTCTTGCTCTTCGCCGAGCGAGATGCCCAGCTCCGCCGAATCACCGCCAGCGGCGAAGTTGTAGAGCATGAGGGTGCCGATGTGGCGCCCGTCGGCCGCATCCAAGGCAAACTGTTCACGGTCGTTGCGGCCGTAAGCAAGCTCGTAGGCGAAGGCATCGAGAAACCGTTCGAGGGGCTCTTTGTTCGGTGCCCGGCCGTCGAATCGAGCCGTCTCCGGGTCGCTTCGCCAGCGGAACTCGTCGGGGCCATCCGCCGGCACACGAAGACGGATGCGGACATTCGGCCCGGCGGCAAGGATAAGTGGGCCGAGCGGCGGCGCGGTCATAGGTCGATCGGTTCACCCAGCTTGCGCGCGGCCTCGGCGATGAGGCCGCGTTCGCCCTCGTAGGTGAGCTTCTCGTACGCCTCCGCCGCGGGGAGCCAGCGAACCTCGTCGAACTCATGGTCATGGTGCGAGACATCGCCACCCACGGGTTCCATCATCCAGTGGTGGACCTGCTTGTGGTAGCGCACACCTCCGGCGGTGAACCAGTACTCGATCGAGCCAAGCCGCTCGCCGAGCCGGACCTCCAGGCCGGTCTCCTCCTGGACCTCGCGAAGCGCGGTTTGTTCGATCACCTCGCCGGAGTCAGGCGTCCCCTTGGGCAGACCCCAGATGCGGTCCGCACGGCGACCACAGACGACGACCTCAATCCGGTCGCCGGGCCCGCGGCGCCAGACGACGCCGCCCGCGGAAACCGCCTCGTGGATGGGGAGTTTCCGGCTCATTCGTCGTCCTCATCCTCGGCAACGGGGTCGCCAAAACGCCGGAACATCTGCATATCGGCGGCAAGGCCGAGAGCGCTTTCGAGAGCCTCTTCCATGCCTTCCGGAGCATCGGGTGCGAACTCGTTGAGCAGGTCCACTGCAGCTTCCCCGCCAATCTCGCCGAGAGCCTCGATGACGGCAAGGACGACTTCCGGGTCGTCATCGGCAAGGGCCTCTCCCAGGGGAGCGACGAGGGTTTCGGAGCCGAGCGCTCCGGCCGCCAACACCGCTTCGAGACGCATCTCAACCTCCCCGGAGTAGAGCTGGTCGGCAAGGTATTCAGTCCAGCGTTCCTGTGCCGACGCCCCCATCGCCCGGATGGCGGCGACGCGTAGCTCTCGCTCGTCGCTTTCGTAGGCATCGAGGATACGCTCGGCGACCCAGTCCTGGGTGAGCGCGCCGGCCGCTTCGAGGGCAGCGGCCCTGACGCCGACCACCGGGTCATCAGCGGCGGTGCGAAGGGCCGACGTCACCGCCGCCGCGGTCACGCTGTCCAGTTCCGCGGTCTCGACGGCCTCGACGAAGCCCTCGAGCGTCAGGGCAGCAGCGGCCCGGACGCCTGACCCGATGTCGTCCACTGCGAGCACGGCCAGACGGCGGGCGACGGAGGAATCTCGCGACTCCCAGAACACCGCCACAGCGCGTTCGCGAACCTCGGGTTCGGGGTCATCGAGAGCGAGCTTGCCGAGCGCTTCGAAGTTCCGATCCAGGTGTACATCGGCCAGTTCTCCGGCCCGTTCGAGCAGCAGCGCACGTGTAGCAACGGGCAGTCCCTGCCAGCGTTCGCGAACGAGTGCGGCTGCGGGCCGGTCGAGATCGGAGAAGGCTCCGAACTCCGGCACGGTGAGTTCGTGGCCATCGGCGAGCATCTCCAGGAGCCGGGCCAACGATTCGCGCATCGACCGATCGTACCATCAGGAGGCCGAACCGGCCTCCGGGCGAAGCGGCCGCGCGAGGAGGCTGAGCATGGCCTCCGCCACCGTCTTTTCTCCTGCAACGACGGCCGCGACTTCCGCGCAGATGGGGAGCTCAACACCCGCTTCGCGGGCGAGTTCGAGGGCGACACCGGAAGTGGCTATTCCCTCGATCGCTTCGCCGATTTCGGTCCGGGCCTGGTCCACGGTCCTTCCGCCCGCGAGCAATTCACCGAAGCGGCGGTTGCGGCTGAGCGGGGAAAAGCAGGTCGTGGCGAGGTCTCCGACGCCGGCGAGCCCCTGGAACGTGAGCGGATCGCAGCCGAAGGCGACGCCGAGCCGGGCCATTTCTGCCAGCCCGCGGGTCATGATTGTCGAAACCGTATTGGCGCCGAAGTCGAGCCCCCAGGCGGCGCCAGCCGCAATCGCGATGACGTTCTTGTAGGCTCCGGCGAGTTCGACGCCGGTGAGATCGAAGCTGGTGTAGATGCGAAACGCCGGTCCCGCGAGCGCACGCTGCCAGACTTCGGCGGTTTCCTTCGAAGCTGAGGCCACGACGGCCGCGGCCGGAAGTCCGCGCGCGATCTCGTGGGCAAGGTTTGGCCCGGAGATTGCCGCGACCAAACCCGGGGGCCATCCGAGTTCCCCGAGAACCTGGCTCATGCGGAGCCCGCCGGTATGGTCGATGCCTTTCGCCGCCGAAAGCACGGGGACGTCGCGGGCGAGGCCTGACGCAGCCACCGAAGCGCGCAGCGCCTGGGCGGGAACGGCGATGATGGCGCCATCGAGGCCCGGCGGGGCAGGGACCGGCTGCACGTGAACATCCCGGGGCAAATGGAGCTCGGGCAGACGGGCCAGTCCATGCTCCTCGCGTACGGAGTCCGCCTCCGCACTCGTGCGAGTGAGAAGGACGACATCGTTGTGGTTGGCGTGGAGCAGCCATGCGAGTGTCACGCCCCAGGATGTCGCGCCGAGGACAGCGAAGCGGCTCATCTCAGCCTGTGGCGGGACTGCCGCCACCCTGTCCGATTTTCGGCTCGGTGCCGTCCAGCAGCCGCTTGATGTTCGGGATGTGCTTGTATTCGACAAGGACTGTGGCGAAGACGGCGAACACGACGTACACCCACTCAGTCCAGCCGAAAGCTGCTGCGACGGCCATTAGCGCGGCACATAGCGGCACGCCCACAACAGACATGACGGACACGTAGCGCGTAGCAATCACCAGGACGGCGCCGATCACCGGGAAGCCGAGTGAGACCAGAGGGGCGAGCCCCAGCACGCCGCCATAAGTACTGGCAACTCCCCGGCCCCCGCGGAACCCGGCGAAGACCGGCCAGATATGCCCGACTACGGATGCGCACGCGCCGGCCACCGCCGCTCCATCGTTATCGAAGACGAGGCGACCGACCAGGGCGGGGACGGCGCCCTTCGCGACATCAAGGATCATCACGAGGCCGGCGGGGATTTTCCCGGCAGTGCGCAGGACATTCGTCGTGCCGGTCTTGCCGCTCCCTGAATCCCGGATGTCACGCCGTAACCAGAGGTACCCGACGATGAGGCCCCACGGTAGAGAGCCCATGACATAGCCAAGGACGATGGTTACCGCGTAGTCGGTCACGACCGGGCATCATCCGCGCTTCTTGCCCTGAACACCAGCTTGATGGCTGTGCCATCGAAGTCAGCGGCTTCGCGAATACTGCGCTCCAGGTAACGCCGGTAGCTGAAGTGGACGAGCTTGGGGTCGTTGACGAAGAGAATGAAGGTAGGGGGGTCGATGCCGGCCTGCGTCGCATAGAGCAGCTTGAAGCGCTTGTTCTGCACCAGGGGAGGAACGTGGTCGCGGATCGCCTTGTTCAGGGCACTATTGAGTTCCGCGGTCGTAAGCCGGCGGCGCCGGGCGTCGCGGGCGACCAGTGCGAGCTTCAACAGGTCGCGGGTCCCCTGGCCAGTCAGCGCTGAGATGAAGGTGACCATCGCCCAGGGCGCGAATGTGACACGCCCCCGCATCTGAGATTCAGCCCACGCTCGCCGCTCTTCCGGGTCTTCCCAGAGGTCCGTCTTGTTCACCGCGATGATGAGGCCGCGGAGGTGCTCCATCGCGATTCCGGCAATGTGCATGTCTTGCGACGTCACACCATCGGTCCCGTCGACGACAAGGACAGCCACATCGCAGCGCTCAACGGCGGTGGTGGTACGCATGACAGAATGCAACTCAACGCCCTTGCCGAGCTTGCCTGGCCGCCGGATCCCGGCGGTGTCGATCAAGAGAAATGAACCCTCCGGGGTGTCCACTTCCGAGTCGATCGCGTCCCGCGTGGTCCCGGCGACATCGCTGACGATCACGCGCTGTTGGCCCAGGATCGAGTTGACGAGCATCGACTTGCCGACGTTCGGCCGCCCGATGATCGCGACTCGAACGCGATCGCTTTCGACCAGCGTTGTGTCGGCGGGGAGGAGCTTGATCACTTCATCGAGCAGGAGGCCAACGTTTATGTCGTGCATAGCGCTGACCGGCATCGGTTCGCCCAGGCCAAGCGAGGATGCCTCGGCGATCCCCGTCAGCTCGCGGCGTTCGTTATCCGCCTTCGTCGCGACGACGAGGGTTGGCCGGTTTGCCCGCCGAACAACCTCTGCCATGTCGTAGTCGCTGGCGGTGAGGCCGTCGCGGGCATCGACGCAGAAGAGCACAACGGCAGCGCCGGCCATGGCCGTCTTGATCTGCTCGACGATGAGCGGCGCATAGACGTTCTCGGCATCGGTTTCGTAGCCCCCGGTGTCGATAAGGCGGAAGCGGACATCCTGCCACTCGACATCAGCCTCGACGCGGTCGCGCGTGGTGCCGGGTTCGTCTTCCACGATGGCCCGGCGCTCTCCGTAGACGCGGTTGAACAAGGAAGACTTGCCGACGTTCGGCCGGCCAACGATGACAACGCGAGAAAGGACATCGGTTACTGCAGTCATGGTCCTGTTCCCAGTGTTACAGGGATTGGCGCTGGCTGCTCGGCGCGGATGCCCAGGCCCTGCAGGTTGGGAGGCACGCTGACCGTCACCGGGTAGAGCCCGGGGCCGGCGAGACCTCCGGCGAGCGAGACCGTGGCGGTGATCGACTTTGGCGTGAGCTTATCGAGTTCGGGGAGGGGGCCAGTGAGCTGGACCGACACACGCACGACACTAGTGATGACGAGGCCGCTCGGCTGGTCGGTCGGGACCGGCGCCAACTGAAGAAGGACGGCCCCGCAGGGACTCGCTGCCGCGCCACCTGGGCACTCGATCGGCTTCACTTCTATCCGGACCGACACCTGCCGTCTCTCCAGCGAGAGGTTCTCCTGCTGGACATCGATGTTGCGAGTCAGCCGGATCTCACTGGTGGCATTCGTGAGAGGGATGGGCTCCGTACGCAACTCGTTGAGGCTCGCCATCTTGTCGGCCGGGCCCGAAACCGAAATCACGGGCGGTTCGATGATGACGCTTGTGACGTGGTAACCGGGTGCGACCTGGCCCGTCGTCGTCACCGCCACCGGTATGGAGCGCTGAACGAACGCCTGCCGAACCGTGTACGTAACTTTCCCGCGTTCGGGGGAGAGATTCGTCACGGCCACCTCGCCGCCAGTCAGGGAGCGCGCGCGGAGCTCGCCTTCGAAGACATTGGAACCTTCGCGCAGGGCACTCAGGTTCACATCGAGCTCGACCGACACGACGTTGTCGATCCTGTCCTGCAGCCCGCTGACCTTGACGGTGAGCGGCTCGATCTTCTGGTCGGTCACTTCGAATCCCGTTGCGAGCTGCCCGCTGGGGCTCAGGCGGACTTCGAACTCGGCTTCGACAAGAGGTTCCATCGTGACCGAGATAGTGGCCGGGCTCACTGCAAGGACCTTCACTCCATCGCGCCTGGAGACTACCCGCACCTGGACCTCCGTCGGCGTGTTCGCGGGGATGCCCTTGACGTCGATGGTCGCCTCGAAATCATCGTCGGATAGGTTCACCAGGTCGCCCTCGCGGCCTTCGACCTCGACAGAGACTCGGGATTCGCTGTTCGGGACGAGGTGATCCGTGTTGACCGCCTGAACGAGGATGGAGGGCGGCGCGCCTTCGAGCGGGTAGGAGGCGGTGACACGCGGGTTCTCGACATCCTGGATGACGAACCATGTGCCGAAAGCGGCAACGAGGCTGAAGAGCGCCAACACCCAGTGCCGGTACAGGTTCAGGAATGATCCACGGGCGACGCTCGCGACGGCACCCGGGAGCGATGCCCTGGTGCTGGCTTTGCGACTGGCGGTGCTCATACGGGCGGCTCTCCGGCACGGGCGTTGGCCGCGGTGCCAGGTTCCAACACCCATTCGAGGACCGCTTTCAGGCCGCGCTCATCCGGCACGTGCGTGAGCCGGCCGTGGAGCGCGACGCTGATGTCGCCGGTCTCTTCGCTGACCACCACGGTCAGCGCGTCGGTAGCCTCGGTGATACCGATGGCCGCCCGATGCCTGGTCCCGAGGTTTCGGTCGAAAGCCGGGAGCTCGTTCGCGAGCGGGAGCACGCAGCCGGCAGCGACGACGCGCTCGTCCCGCAGGACGACTGCCATGTCGTGCAGGGGCGAATTCGGATAGAAGATGCCGGCGAGGAGTTCGGGTGAAACCCTCGCATCAACCGGGATGCCTGTTTCGATGACGTCCTGGAGGCCGGTCTCGCGTTCGAGCACGAAGAGGCCACCATGCTTCTCAGCGGACATTCGGCCGGCAGCCTTCACGACTGAATCGATGACATCTTCATACCTCGCGGGCGTGAACCATCCGCTCACACCGGTGCGGCCCAGGCGATCAAGCCCTCGCCGGAACTCCGGCTGGAAGATGATCGCGGCGCCTATCAACAGTGCGGTCACCGAGTTCTCGACCAGGTAGTTGATGACCGTGAGATCGAGCGCTCTGCCGAGGACCACGAAGACAAGGAAGAGTGCGAGCATCCCGCGGAGCTGCGTCATTACGCGCGTGCCACTCATGATCCGGAGGAGGGTAAAGATCACCGCGGCGATCAACAGGATGTCGACCGCGCTCGTCCAGTCGAACTGGGAAAGGACTTCTCGGAAGTGCTGCGTGTCGGGCATAGCGAATCAGGTCGGCCGGGGCGCCGAGCGGCATTGTAGGCCCCCGGAGCGGGTCGCCGTGATCATCCCACTTCGCCGGCCGCGCCAAGCAGGAAGGTCGCGACAGCGGCCTGGGCCCAAACTCGGTTCTCGGCCTGGTCGAAGATGATCGATTCCTGGCTTTCCATCGCTTCGTCGGTGATTTCGTCTCCACGGTGGGCGGGGAGGTCGTGCATGACGAACGCGCCGGGCGCTGCCTTGCTCATCAACTCCATGTTCAGCTGGTAGCCGGTGAAGGCGATTCGCCGGCGTTCGGCTTCGCGCTCCTGGCCCATGGAAGTCCAGACATCGGTGTAGACCGATTGGGCGCCGGCCGCAGCCTGTGCAGGGTCGTTTACGAGTGTCAGCCTGCCGCCGCTTGCCTGCGCGCGGGCGGTGGACTCAGAAACCACCTCTTCCGGGAGGCTGTAGCCCTTCGGCGCGGCGATTCGCACGTCCATGCCGAGAGCGGTAGCGGTCAGAGCGAGGCTGGTCGCGACGTTGTTTCCATCACCGATGTAGGCGATGGAGAAGCCCTTGAGGTCACCCACTTTCTCCTTCAGGGTGAGCAGGTCGGCGAGCGCCTGGCAGGGGTGTTCCTCGTTCGTCAGGGCATTGATGACGGGGATGCCGGAGTACTCGGCGTACTCCTGGACGATCTCCTGGCCGAAAGTCCGGACGGCGACGATGTCGACGTAGCGGCTGAGGACGCGCGAAACGTCCTTGATCGCTTCGCGTTCGCCGAGACCGACTTCCTGTGGAGCCAGGTAAATCGTCTCGCCGCCGAGGTGGCGCATTGCCACCTGGAAACTCACACGCGTACGCAACGACGGCTTCTCGAACAGCAATGCCAGCTGACGGCCGGCAAGAACCGGCTGCGGACGCTTTTTCAACGTGATCGCGAGGTCCAGCAAGAAGCGAGTCTCGCCGGCGGTGATATCCGCCGATGAGAGGAGATGCCGTGGGTTCTGTTGCATCCAAGGAGTGTACGGCCTTGCCGGGTTAATGCTGAACGTCCGAGTCCGCCGCCAATTTGGCAGGCTCTCGCAGTGTGTGAACAAATACCTATGAAGTTCGAGCCATTCCCTGCCGTAATTCTCAGCAGGAGACACACCCGTGGCCGAGCACACCATCATCAAACCGCGCTGGGAACGAAAATTCGCCGAAGGCAAGATGTTCGAACGGATGGAGTGCGACCGCTGCCGGGCGCCGTTTAACTTCTCACAGAGCCCGCGCGCGACGCGCATCCCGCGTTGCCCGGCGTGTGGGAGCATGGCCTCGCATCGCCGGGCGGCGTAGGCGCTGTTTCCTGTTCGGCGTTCCCTGCTAATGTAGATATTCGCGCAGGGGTGTAGCTCAGCTGGTAGAGCAGTGGCCTCCAAATCCACCGGTCGCGGGTTCGAATCCTGCCGCCCCTGCCAGACCTTTCGCTTCGGCCTTCCCTCACGCGGCTTGCCGCTGGGCCGGGGCAATTCGTACCATGCGTATCCGGGCCCAGGTGGTGGAACGGCAGACACGCTGTCTTGAGGGGGCAGTGTCCTTTTGGGCGTGTGAGTTCAAATCTCACCCTGGGCACCATTACTTTTCACACGGCGCCATGGCCAAGTGGTAAGGCAGAGCTCTGCAAAAGCTCCACCGCCGGTTCGAATCCGACTGGCGCCTCCAAGACGCTCCAAGGGCTCCCGCAGGGGAGCCCTTCTTGTTTCCCGGAGGCTTGGACCGCGAGGGCCTCGTACCGGGCTCAGCCGGGGAAGCTCAACCGGCAGGTGCTCCCTCGCCGGGCCCGGGATAGCCGACCTGGCAGAATCCGTGGTTGCAGTACCCGTAGGGGTTCGCCTCAAGGTATTGCTGGTGGTGGGGCTCGGCGTAGTAGAAAGGCCCGGCCGGGACAATCTCGGTGACGATCTCACCGAACCCGGCGGCAGTGAGTGACTGCTGATAGCGTGCCTTCGATGCCCGCGCCTGGGCCTCCTGTTCCGCGTCGGCGAAGTAGATCGCGGACCGATACTGCGTGCCGATGTCGCCTCCCTGGCGCATCCACTGGGTCGGGTCGTGGTTCTCCCAGAAGACTTTCAACAGGCTGTCGTAAGCGACGGCGGCGGGGTGGTATACCGCGACTGCGACCTCGGTGTGGGCGGTACGGCCAGAGCAGACCTCGTGGTAGGTCGGGTTGGGGGTGCTGCCGCCCTGATAGCCGACGAACGTGGAGTAGACGCCGGGCACCTTCCAGAGGAACTTCTCGGCGCCCCAGAAGCAGCCCATGCCGAACGATGCAGGCCTGCAACCCTCGGGCCACGGTCCTGCGAGCGGTGTCCCGAGCACAAGGTGGCGGTCGGGTACCGGCATCTGTTGATCGCGCCCGCGAAGGACGTGTTCCGGGGGCGGGAACTGGACGTGGCGGCGTTGAAAAAGCTGCATGGTGGTCACTCCGGGGCCGCGGCTAGAAGGCCCGTAACCATCGTAGCGGGAAGGGGCCTGCCCTCGCGAGACTTCTCCATCGTCCCCTCTCAGGCGTAGCATCCGGGGCACACTCCCAAAGCCACAGGAGCACCCACATGCGCGGTTTGCGCGGCGAAGCAGCCATCGTCGGCGTCGCCGAGTTCGCCCCTTCACGGAAGCCCGAGAAACTCTGGATGGGGCTCGAGGCCTATTCCGAACTCGCCCGGATGGCCCTGGATGACGCCGGCCTCTCCATCAGCGATGTCGATGCCGTGCTGACCGGGAACAACCTGCAGGAAGCGCAGATGTTCGTCCCTGCGACGATTATCGAGTACCTCGGGGTCGAGTCTCACTTCTCGGAGGTTGTCGACCTTGGTGGCGCTTCCGGGGCCGCCCTGGTGCTGCGCGCGGCAATGGCCATCGAAATGGGGCTCTGCGAGACGGCACTCTGCATGCTGTACACACAGGCGCACCATCGGAACCCGAAGGCGCCGCCGGTGAATTACGCACGAGACTGGGGTGGCGGTTGTCTGGGGATCGCCCCAGGCGGAATTCGAGATACCCTTCGGGGCCGTCCAGGGCACGTACGGATACGCGATGATCGCGAACCGCTACGCGCACGAATTCGGGCTGACCGACGAGCAGCGCGCGAAGGTCGCCGTCGACCAGCGCACGAACGCCCTCGCCCATCCCCACGCGGTCTTCCGAAACACGCCGATCACGTCCGAGGACGTGCTCAACTCGCCGATGATCTGCAGCCCACTCCACATGCTGGAGATCGTGATGCCGTGCATGGGCGGGGCCGCGGTCGTCGTGACCTCGAAGGAGAAGGCGGCGAAGACAAAGAACCGGCCGGTGTACGTGGTTGGCGGCGGCGAGAACACGACTCACCGCTCGGTGACGTACGAACCCGACTTCACGCACTCGCCGATCAAGGCAGCATCCGACCGGGCGTGGGCGATGTCGGGGCTGAAGCCGAAGGACATCGACCTGGCTTCCCTTTACGACTGCTACACGATCACGGTGCTGCTCACACTCGAGGACACAGGTTTCTGCGGCAAGGGCGAGGCCGGGCGGTTCGTGATGGAACACGACCTGACGTACAAAGGCGACTTCCCGATGAACACCCACGGCGGCCAGCTGTCGTTCGGCCAGGCCGGCATCGCCGGAGGAATGTCGCACGTCACCGAGGCCGTCCTCCAGCTGCAGGGCCGGGCCGGAGACCGCCAACTGCGCAAATGCGACACAGCGTTCGTCAACGGCAATGGCGGAATCATGAGCGAGCAGGTCTCGATCATCCTGAGGGGGCGTGACCATGACGACCTACCGGCCGAATCCTGCGCCGATCCCGAACCCCATCCCTACCTCTGCACCGTTCTGGGCGGGCACGAAAGAGCACAAGCTCATGCTCCAACGCTGCCCGCGGGGTCACGTCTTCTACTACGCGCGCACCCACTGCCCGCAATGCCTTTCGCGCGAACTCGAATGGTTCGAGGCCAGCGGCCGGGGCACGCTTTACAGCTTCACTATCTGCGAACGCGCCCAGTCCGCGGACTTCGAACCGGACGTACCGTACGTCGTCGCCGCTATCGCCCTGGCAGAAGGCCCGCGCATGACCAGCCTCCTGGTGGACACCCCGCACGACCAGGTCCGTTGCGACATGCCGGTGGAGGTCGTGTGGCAGGACGTGGGGGATGAAGCTGCGATGCCGTATTTCCGGGGTGTTTGAGGCTCTTACAGTCCGGTTTCGAAAAGCAGGATTGTCGACCATGCGGGTCGGACCTCGGAACCCCAACGCAGCCTTGCGGCGGTGGTGAAGGACTGGGTTTCAAAGCTCGACAGCTGACGGTCGGCCCGAGGAGGAAGCTACCCCAGCCGCTCGAAGTTCGGCGCGCGCTTCTCGATGAGTGAGCGAGCGCCCTCGGTCGCATCCGGACGACCCACGGCTTTCCACTGGACGACATCAGCTTCGCGGAAGGCGCGCTCGTAGTCGGCGCCCATGTGGGCATACATGAGTGACTTCGTCTCGGCGAAGGCGAGCGGCGCGATACTTCCCGAGATGTCGCGAATGTAGGCTTTCGCGCGCTCGACGACGTCTTCGCCTTCTTCGCACACGTATTCGACGAGGCCGATCCGCTGGGCTTCGGATGCATCGATGCGCTTACTCGTCATCATCAGGTCCATCGCCCGGCCGGGGCCCACGAGCCGCGGGAGCAGCCAGGTCATGCCGTGTTCGCCGATGAGTCCTCGTTTCATGAACACCGTGGTAAAGCTCGCGCCGGCGGCGGCGATACGGACATCACACTTCGCGGCGAGGACAAACCCACCGCCAGCGGCCACGCCGTTGACGGCCGCGACAACCGGCTTCGGCACTGCCAGGAGGTTCGTGAACAGGCCCGGGATCTGGGGGCCCGGCGCCGCAGAGCGCGAACCCGGCTCGCTCGCCTCGGCCGCGGTAACGTCCACCAGTGCCTGCGAGTCCAGGCCGGCCGAAAATGCGCGACCGGTGCCGGTGATGACGATACCCACAACACGCCGGTCGGCTACCAGCTCATCTACCCCGCGCTGAATCTCGGCGAGCGTGTGGTAGGTGAATGCATTCAGCTTTTCGGGCCGGTTGATGCGGAGCACCCCGACGGGGTCTTCGATTTCTACGACGATGTCGGTGTAGTCAGCCATTTTCGGTGCCTCCTCGTTCAAGCCTGGCGAAAGCGGCCGGAGCGTACCAGATTCGAACGACGGCGGGACCCTATCAACGCGTCCCAGCAGCCTCGGGAGGCCAACCGATCGCGTTCCGGAGGCGAATGCCCGAGAAGTGGAAGCTGTTGTCCCACGCGCCAAAGAGGGGCGTGAGCGATGGCATGAAGCGCAGCTCAACGCCTTGGCGTCCAAGAGCCCCGATGAGTTCGCCCACCGGTTCGACGGCCAGCGGAACTTCGACCTCGCGGCTGACAAGCATCCACGGGTCGTCTTCAAGCGGGCGAAAACGAGCCGGGGCCAGCTCGTAGCGGTAGAGCGGAGTGGAACGCATGCGGTCGAGCCATGCCCACTCGATGCAGGCGATGCGCGCATCGGGACGACCGGCAAACCAGCGGTCGAGGTCGGCCGGCGTCGTCTGGGGAGTCGGCCAGAGGAGGATACGCGGGCAATCCCGCGGGAAGAGGTAGGTCCAGGCGCGGGCTTCGTCGACCGTCCAGACGAGTGGTTCGACCTCAGGCCGGTGCAACGGCGTGCGCGGGACGAACTCGCGGATAGCCGGGTCCTCCGAGAAGTGGAAGAGCCTCATCGCAGGTGGAAACGCCCGGGCGGGGACCGAAGTTACTTGCAGGTCCTCGACGTCCTCGGGATGAAACGTAAGTGCCGCGGCGAAAGCGCCGCCACTCGTCGGAGCGGGGCTGTGTTCAGGGCGCGGGCTCGCTACGGAACTTCCTCAACCGCAGTCAGGCTGCGGGGATACTGACCATCTTCGGCGTACGGCTGAATGTCGCGGTGGAAGATGACTACTCTCCAGCCGTCCGCTTCCTTCCGCATGGCCTGTGTGAAACGGACGCGGGCTCGCTCCGGCGGGAGCCCTTTCTCCTGGAAGTCCTCGACATACCATCCCCACGCCAATCCCAGGTCGCCGTCGACGGCGGTCCGAAGTGTCTCCGTCTCCATCCGGTAGCGGATCATCCGGCCCTTGGCTTCCTCCCCAACCCGGCGGAAGTCGTCTTCGGTTATGGAGCCCATGCGGCGGGCAGCCGCAGTCCGATATCCGAAGCCGATCCCGGATGCTTCAAATCGCCAGAGTCTCTCGAAGTCCCAGTTGGAGTTCGCCTCCACCCACTCCGAAAAAGCTCCCGCAACCTCTTCTTTTGCAATAGTGTGCATGGTCTCTCCTCCGTGGGCCCAGTTTGGCGCACAGCATGCTAGACATGACAGGAGGCGCTGACAACCTCGACTTACAGCCCGTATAACTCCGCGCCACGGGTCCGCACCCATTCGCCGACCATTTCACCGATCATGATCGACGTCAGGTTCGTGTTTGCGCGGGTGACGGTGGGCATGATGCTCGCATCGGCGACGACGAGGCCTTCGACCGAATGGCAGCGTCCATACTGGTCGACCACCGCTCCCTGGTCGGAAGCGGGGCCCATGGGAACCGTCGCGCAGGGGTGGAAGCCGCTTGCAGAGAGACGCAGGCAGAGGTCGCCCAGCGATTCATCTGAGAGCGCGCGGCGGGGGTCCGGGAAAGTCTGTTCCACCACCATGTCGGAGAGCGGCTTCGTCTTCACGAACGCGATCGTGTCCCGCAGGCAGGCCACGAGACGGCTGCGGTCCCGCTCGTCTTCGCAGAAGCGCTGTTCGACGACTGGCGGGGCGTGCGGGTCGGCCGATGCGAGGCGCAGCGTACCGGTCCCATGCACCTGCTCGAGGACGGCGGCGATGGCGAAGTTGGTGAGCGGGCCGCCACGAGGCGAGAAGGAGAACGCTTCGATCTGGAGATCGTTTCGAAACGCGCTCCCCGGCGCGGTGTAGCGAAGGATCGTCTGGACGATGGGCTGGTCGGCATCCAGCAGGCTGGGGTCTTTCGCGCGGCAGACCACGGCGAGGGCGGGGTGGTCCGAGAGCCTCGTGCCCACACCCTGGATATCGCGCAGAAGCTCGATGCCGTGGCGCTCGAGTTCGTCGCGGGGGCCGATGCCGGAGCGCATGAGGATTGCCGGGGACTGGAGTGCTCCGGCGCTCAGGATGATCGTGCGCGCGCGGAGGACTTCGATGTTGCCGTCCGTCTCTACCTCGACACCCACCGCACGGGTCCCTTCGAAGACGACGCGCCGGGTGAGCGTGTTCGGCCGAATACGGAGGTTGGGACGGGCACGGGCAGCCGAAAGGTAACCGATGGCCGTTGAAATCCTGAGCCGGCCGATCTTGTTCATCGGATGGGGGCCGGAACCCCAACCAGCGGGATCGTTCGCGTCTTCGCAGCGCGGGTAGCCGAGGGCATCGCTGGCTTCGAGCCAGGCCTGGTGCACCTGGGTCAGCTCGGCGGTACGGTAGCGTTGGATGGTGATCGGCCCGGCATCGCCGTGGTAGGGGCGATCACCGAAGTCAAGGTCGCGCTCGAGGCGCTTGAACGCGGGGAGGACGCGCTCCCAGGCCCACTCAGGATTGCCGGCGGCAGCCCACGCGTCGTAATCCTCAGGCATGCCTCGCAACGCGATGGTGGTGTTCACCGCGCTCGAACCTCCCGTCACACGTCCACGGGGGAACGGCGCCGAACGCCCGGCGGCGGTAGCCTGGTAGCTAAATCCCCAGTCGTGGTCGGCGTAGGAGTTGTTGTGGCTGTTTACCAGGTCGAAGGGCGTGCCGGCGGTATCCGGGTAGTCCGGGCCGGCTTCCAGGAGGAGGACCGAGCGGCGCGGATCCTCGCTCGCCCGGGCGGCGATAACCGCACCGGCCGAACCGGCGCCGACCACAAGAACATCAAAATCGCTTTCCACAGTCACCACCTCCGTGGCGGGGAATTTACGCCTCCCGCGTGCTCCGGGGGAACCAAAACGCGGCAAGAGACGTCCTGAGAAGGATGGACAAGCAAACTCCCGACACGCCGAACGCGCTGGCGCCGGCCATCCTCCTGGCCGCAGCGGGGCTGGGCGTCCTGGGCGAAATCCTGTTCCTGCCGGGGATCCTGGGCGCCAACCTTTTCCTTTGGACGGCCTCCGTGGTAGCCGCTCTCCTGGCGCTCTCGCGATTCAGCGGCAAGCCCCTTCGCGGCGAGGGACGCTGGGTTATCGCGCCGGCCCTCCTGTTCGCCGCCTGCGTCGCGTGGAGGTCCTCCCCTTTCCTCCAGGCCATCGACACGGCAGCAGTCCTCGGGCTCCTCGCCGTGGCGGCGTTCCGCATGCGCAGCGGGGTTGTGCGCGTCGGGGCGGTCAGCGAGTACCTCTGGTTGGCCGCCCTGGCGCTGATTTCCGGCGTGATTGGCGTGGCCGACCTGGCATTTCGCCGTATGAACTGGGGCATTCTCGGATCGAAGTTCGGGGGCGGAAGGCTTCTGCTCGCGGCCCGTGCCGTGGCCTTGGCCCTTCCTCTCGTGGTGGTGTTCGGTCTACTGCTCGCATCGGCAGATGCAATTTTCGCAGACAGTCTCGGATCTGCCGTCTACTTCGACCTGTCAGGCGGGGTACTGCACGTGGTGAGGGTCGCCTGGTGGACCTGGGTCGCGGCGGGCTTCCTCTATTCGGTGCTGGTGCAGGCCCCGAAACCACTCCCGGAGGTGGCGCCTCCCCAGGCCATCCGCCTGGGGCCGATCGAGGTTGCCACCGTCCTGGGTGCTGTCGACTTGCTCTTCCTTGCGTTCGTGGTGTTCCAGATCCGGTACCTGTTCGGCGGGGCCGGGCACGTTGAGGTCACCGCGGAGTTGACGTACGCCGAGTACGCGCGCGAAGGGTTCTTCGAACTGGTGGCCGTTGCGGCACTCGTGATCCCCCTGCTGCTTGGCGTGCACTGGCTCTTGCGTGATTCCTCGCCAGTCCTGAGAACGGCGTTCCGCCTGGCATCAGCCGCGCTGCTTGCGCTGCTCTTCGTCATCATCGCCTCGGCACTGCAGCGGATGCGGGTGTACGTCGACGAGTTCGGACTGACGCAGCTCCGGTTCTACAGCACCGCATTCATGTTCTGGCTCGCCGCTGTTTGCCTGCTGCTCGGCATCACCCTGTTGGGGGAGCGGCGACGGCAGTTTGGCTTCGCTGCGCTTGCTGCGGGGACAGTAGGGGTGTTCGCGCTGAACGCAATCAACCCGGACGCGTTCATCGTCCGCACCAATGTCTATCGGGCGGCGAGCCGCAACTTCGATGCAGCCTACGCCGCCAGCCTGAGCCCGGACGCCACGCCGACACTGGTCGCAGCGCTTCCCCGGCTGGCAGAGGCCGACGCCTGCGTAGTGGGGAACGCGCTCCTCGATTCGGCACCGGACGATGATGGCTGGCGCACCTGGAACCTCGGAAGGCAGGAAGCGCGCGAGGCAACCGCCGGTCTGGGAAGCCGTTTGCCACCTGGCTGCCCGCGTCCCTGAGACACTCCCCCGCGCCTCCCGTACAATCGCGCCACAACACTCTCGCCCCAATCGAGGCTCCTATGTCGTTCGAATCCGTCCTCGCCCAGGCGCGCGCCGAAGGGCGAACGCTGCTCAATGAAGTCGAAGCCAAGTCGCTTTTGAAGGACGCCGGCGTGCCGGTGGCCACAACCACCCTTGCCGCCACGCGCGCCGAGGCCCAGGCCCAGGCCGAATCGGCCGGGTACCCCGTCGTCCTCAAAGTGGTCTCCCCGGACATCGCGCACAAGAGCGACGTGGGCGGGGTGAAGCTGAACCTGAAGGACAAGGATGCCGTCGGCGCCGCATTCGACGAGATCGTCGCCAATTCGAAGAAGGCCGTGGCAAATGCCCGCATCGCGGGTGTCGCGGTCCAGCACATGGCGCCCCAGGGCACCGAGGTCATCGTCGGGATGACCACCGACGCACAGTTCGGCCCGGTGATGATGTTCGGCCTGGGCGGCATCATGGTCGAAGTGCTGAAGGACGTTTCGTTCCGCCTCGTGCCGCTGGCGGAGAAGGACGCGGACCAGATGATCAACGAGATCAAGGGCCGCCCGGTCCTCGAGGGCGTGCGTGGCCAGCCAGCCGCCGACCTGAAGGCATTGAGGACCACGATTCTCAAGGTCTCTGAGTTCGTCCAGAAGCACCCGGAAGTGCGCGAACTCGACCTGAACCCGGTCTTCGCCTATCCGGATGGGGCCCTGGCAGTTGATGCCCGGATCGTCGTCTCGGAAGGCTGACGTCCTCGTCTGACCGTCCGCGTTTCCGCGTTTCGCCCGTTCGCAGAAGAAGGTGCTCCATGGCAGTCCCCGGTCACAAGCTCGACCGCATGTTCAACCCGGAAGTCGTCGCCGTCATCGGCGACAAAGGCCCCGGCTATATGTGGCTTCGCAACAACTTGCCGTTTAAGGAGAAGGGCGGCCGGCTCTACTCCGTCCAGCTCGATGAGAAAGAGATCCCCGGCATCGAAGCGCTCGGTATCCAGAATTTCAAGTCGATGGCGGATATCCCCGAGCCGATCGACTACGCGCTGGTTGCGGTGCCACGGCAGGTCTCGCCATACGTTTTGAAAGACCTCATCGCGAACAAGGCGAACGGCGCCGGATTCTTCACAAGCGGATTCGCCGAGACCGGCGAGGAACTCGGCGTGAAGCTGCAGACGCAGCTCACAGAGATGGCGCGCGAGGCGAGCTTTAACCTTGTTGGCCCGAACTGCATGGGCCTCTACCTGCCGAAGGTCGGTGTGCGCTTCAATGCCGACGCCCCGGTTGCGGATGACGGGAAGATCGGCTTCCTATCGCAGTCGGGTACGCACGGTATTATGTTCAGTCTCGTTTCCGCGGCGAACGGCATGCACGTTAGCCGCTGTGCCAGCTTCGGCAACGCCGTCGTCCTCGATGTTTCTGATTACCTCGAGTACCTCATGCTCGACGACGAAACCGAGGTCATCGGCATGTACGTCGAGGGCGTGAAGAACGGCCGGCGCTTCTTCGAAACACTGCGCGAGGCGTGCAAGCGGAAGCCGGTGATCGTCTGGAAGGGTGGACAAACGGAGGCGGGCGCGCGTGCGACGATGTCGCACACCGGCTCGCTGGCGGCGCCCCAGGCGGTCTGGGACGGGATGATGCGCCAGTGCGGCGCCATCACGACGAACAACCTCGATGAAACCATCGACGTGATGAAGCTGCTGCTCAACGCGAAGCGGCCGACCGGCACCGGCATGGCGCTGCTCGCCCAGACGGGCGGCCAGTCGGTTTCGATCACCGACGCCTTCTCCAAGGCCGGCCTCCGGGTCCCGCGCTTCAGCGACGGGACGTACACAGAGCTCGGCGAGTTCTTCAACATCGTGGGCGGCAGTTTCCAGAACCCGCTCGACATGGCGGGGACGATCCAGGGCTCGATGGACACGCTCGACCGCATCCTCCGGATCCTCGATGCGGACCCCAACGTCGACGCCATGGCGATGGAGCTTTCGGCGATGTTCGCGGCACGGCAATGGAAGGGGAAGCCGGAAACACTCGACAAGACGATCGAGGAGATTGCGCTGCACAAGGAACGCTCGAAGAAGCCATTCCTGGTCATCCTTCACCCGGCCCATGAAGCAGAGTACGTCGCGAGCATCCAGCCGAAGTTTCATGCGGCGAACATTCCGCTCTTCCAGAGCTTCGAACGGGCGGCCGCGGCGTTCGCGCGTGCTGGCGTACGAGAACCGGTAGGTCGTACGGCCTGGCGCCAAAACGCCCGGCCCGGGAGCGCGGCACCGCCGGGACTTCAGCCGAGGTCAGCCAGAGCTCCCTCCTGAGCTCGGGGGGGCCCTCCACGTCTCGCGGGTGGTATGACGGCGGCGATTGACAGTCGCGATAACACGACTCCACGATTCGGCCGCAATGGAAGCCCCACTCGCAAGGTACCTAGAAGCCAAACTCCCGGCCGAAAAACGTCCGGGTCACGAACCTCTTCCGCATCCCGGGCGGCGCATCCCGCGAGACCTGGATGTACGACGCCACCTGGAGTGGGGACGGCGAGGAGCACTCGCAGGCCTTCGTCGTCCGGAAGGATCCTCCTGCCAGCCTCCTCGAAACGGACCGGGAAGCCGAGTACGGATTCTATTCGGCGTTCTGGAACTCGGGCGTTCCGGTCCCGCGCATGCGCTGGCTCGAACCCGACGCCAGCATCATCGGCGGACCGTTCTTCATCATGGACCGGATCCTGGGGTGCGAATCGAACACCCGGGCCCCACAGGCGCCTCCCTATCTCGCGGTCCAGCCCGAGATGGCGCGGAATATGTACGACATCCTTGGCATCATCGCGAACTTCGAGTGGCGTGGCACGGCCATCGAAAGAGTGGCGGAGCCGCCGGCAGCGGAAACGGCGTGGGAGAAGGAACTCGCTCATTGGGAGGGGATCATCAACGTCCAGGAGTTGAGCCCCCAACCGTTGATGCGGGCGGCCATACGCTGGCTTCGGGCCAACCCGCCGCCGCCCGCCCAGCGCGTCGGTGTCGTCCACGGCGACTACCGGGTTGGCAACTTCCTCTACCGGGAAGACGGCTCGATCCACGGAATCGTCGACTGGGAGATGGCGCACCTCGGTGACCCGGTGGAAGACCTTGCCTGGTCACTGAACGAATCGTGGCAATGGGCGAAAGACGGGCGTCCCGGGGGAATCGTGGACCGCGAGACGGCGATCACCCTCTGGGAACGGGCCAGCGGCCTGCGGGCCGATCCGGCGGCGGTCCTGTGGTGGGAAGTCTTCAGCCACGTGAAATGCCAGGGCATCTGGATTACGGGGGCACGTTCGTTCCAGGAGGGACGGACGAACGAACTCATCCTGCCGATGGTGGCCTACAGTCTGATAAACGCGCAGGACCAGGCGCTCCTGCGCACGCTGGGGAGGATCGCATGAGGCCGGATACATCGCGCACGCTCCAGGGGATCGCGATCAACCTGCTGACGAATGTGATCGCCGAAGTGAAGACCCCATTCGGCCAGCAGACGGTGGGAATTGCCGCCAGTTTGGCGATGTGGATCGCGGAGGAGACGGAGCGGGGAGCTGACCGCCTCGTCGTGGAAAACGGGGTGACGCGGGAGATCCTGGCTGATGGCCTGGCACTCGCAGGAACGGCACGCGCGGCGGTTGAAGCCGCCGCCGCAACGCCAGCCGCGCCGAACTTCAGGATCTCTTCGCTTCAGAGCGAAAACGACAGCCTGCGCAGGGGACTCATCGCCCTGCACGCGGCGGTGGAAAGCAACCCCTCGGCCGATGCACAATCGATGAACGAGCGCATCTGGGCCGAACTGATCGAGTCCACGCGCCGCCGCCAGTTCCAGGCAAGGATTGGATGAGAGAAGACATCCGCAGATTGCTCGCTGGATACGAGCCGATTACGCAGGAACCCGATCCTCCGCTGCCACCCGCGGGAGTGTTGCTGATCCTCCACGAACGGCCGACGGGGCCCCATATCATCTTTCAGAAGCGGACCGACTCGGTGCGCGACCACAAGGGCCAGATAAGCTTTCCCGGCGGGGCGACCGACCCCGAAGACGGTTCGGTGTTGCACACAGCTCTGCGGGAGACCCACGAGGAGATCGGCGTGGAGCCGGAGCACGTCGAAGTCCTCGGCCAACTCGACGACATGGTGACCGTCTCGAACTTCAAGGTCACGCCTTACGTCGCGTGGTTGGACCGTTACCCATATGACTGGCAATTCAGCCACCACGAAGTCGCCTACCTGCTCGAGGTGCCACTCGATCACCTCCGCGATCCCAGGAACCTCATCCCGGATCGCCGGGTAATCAACGGCCGCGAATATGAGTTCCAGAGCTACCAGTTCGGAGAAGACCTGATCTGGGGCGCCACGGCGCGGATGCTCGGCAACTTCCTCGATATCCTCCAGGGGCTCTGACACTGACCCGGCGGGCGTTTACGATTTGGCGATGACCAAACCCGCCGATCGAACGCTGGGCTCTCTGGTAGCCGAGGTCCCGGGGGCGCGCCTCGTGCGCGGATCCCCGGATACGGTCGTCCAGGCGCTCGAATACGACTCGCGGCAGGCGAAGCAAGGATCACTGTTCATCGCCGTCCCTGGCTTTGTCACGGACGGGCATACCTACCTGCCTCAGGTGGCCGCTGCCGGGGCCGCTGCGGCCATCGTGCAGGCAGACCATGTCGACTCCCTCCTCGTGCTGCCTGAGACGCTGGCTCTCGTTTCGGTGCCGGCAACGCGGCCGGCGCAGGCGAGTGCGGCCGCATGGTTCTACGGCCATCCCGGACGTGAAATGGTCGTCATCGGGGTGACCGGAACCGACGGCAAGACCACCACCTCGCACCTCCTGACCTCGGTCCTTGAAGCTGCGGGGGGGCGGGTCGGGCGTCTCGGGACAGTCGATACCTACTTCCCGGGCGAATCCGGCAAGGTCACGGACCGGATGACGAGTCCGGAGGCGCCCGAAGTCCAGCGCCTCCTTCGCCGGTTTGCCGACGCAGGCTGCGAGTTCGCGATCGTCGAAAGCACGAGCCACGGGCTCGCGCTCCACCGGATGGACCACGTCGAGTACGACGTCGCCGTCTTTACGAACATCACGGGCGACCACCTGGACTTCCATAAGACGTTCGACGCCTATCGCGAAGCCAAAGGCCTGCTCTTCGCTGCGCTTGATTCGGCGACGGATAAGGGCGTGGCGAAAGCGGCAGTGGTGAATGCCGACGACCCATCGGCCAACGCCATGCTCTGGCGTACATCGGCCTTGCCGATTCGCTTCGGGCTCGAATCGCGGGAGGCTGAGGTCACGGCGCGGAACATCGTCCTGCGCGCGGATGGGAGCGACTTCCGCCTCGAAACGCCGCAGGGGCGAGCGGACGCATCGATTGCCCTGCCCGCGCTGTTCAACGTGATGAACGCGCTGGCAGCGGCCGGGGCCGGAGTCGCCTGTGGCGCGTCCGTCCAGGAGATCGCCCGCGGACTTACCGAGGCACCGGGCGTGCCGGGGCGAATGGAACGGATCGTCGCCGGGCAGCCCTTTGAGGTCATCGTCGACTATGCGCACACCGGCGACGCCGTCCGGAAGGTACTTGAGGTGCTGCGTGCCGTGTGCAAGGGTCAGCTGATCGTGGTCGTCGGCGCGGCCGGTGAACGTGACCCCGGGCGCCGCTTCGGAGTTGGCCGGGCGGCCGCCGAAGGGGCGGACTTCTCGGTCTTTACCAATGAGGATCCTCGCTCGGAGGACCCCACCGCCATCGTGCGCGAAATCGGCCGGCACGCAGAAGGGGCCGGCAAGACGCGTGGGAGCGACTTCATCGAAGTCGAGGACCGCGCGACGGCGCAGCAGCCCGCCATTTGCGCCAGCTACCCCCGAGCGCGCCCGAGCTGCAGGAGACATCGTGGTGATTCTCGGCAAGGGGCATGAGAAATCGATGATCTACGGCCTTCAATCGGTCCCCTGGGATGACCGGGAGGCCTGGCAGTTCACCTCCAGCGCCCGCGAAGGCACCGTGTCGATCCGGCTTGGGACGGCTCCGCCACGGCGGTGGGTCGAATCCCTGCCGAGCGCAGACCTCAGCGGCCTAAATCGGCCCTGAGACACGGTTAGCGGCCGGGCGACGATCCGGACCATCGTCGAGGCGGACGACCCGGACGCGCTGAACCTCGACGGCTTCCCGAAGGGGACTGTGTCGCTCATCTTCGCAGGCACGCGGATGAAGTGACGAGCCGGAAACGCGGTCCGCAGCCGCTGGCTTTCGAGGGTGCATGGCCCCTATGAACCCCGTTCGTATACTGAGATGACCGTTGTGCGGCCGACGCCGCCGCCCCCAAAGAAGAGGTTGACCACTTGGCCAAGAAGCGAAAGCGGGAGTTGCAGCACCTGCGGCAGGAACCGGCGCGCCGACGTTCGTACCAGCTGGGGAATACCAGCCCGAAGGACATTTACAAGCCTGGCTTCCCGATGAACCTCCTCGGAAACGTGAGGCTGTTCGCCCTGTTTGGCGTCGCCGTGATCGCATCCATGATCATCGCAGCCGTACTGACCAATCGTGGCAACGACAGCGATGCGGAAGCCGACGACCTGCGGACCGTCACTCCGACGGCAACTGTCGACGCTTCCGCGACGGCGAGCCCGTCGGCATCGGTCACGGCCAAGAGCTTCGCGGCCGCTGAGCAGGTGGTTGATCCGGCAAAGCAGTACACGGCCACGATAAAGACGTCGAAAGGCGACATCGTCATTCAGCTCTACGCGGACAAGGCGCCAAAGACCGTGAATAGCTTCGTATTCCTCGCCCAGAAGGGCTATTTCGACGGGATCAGTCGTCCATCGCGTGGGAACCTCGAACCGCATCATGGGCCGGTGACCCACGGCCGGAAGCCCCCGGCGGCCCGGGTACACCACACGCCGACGAGCCGAACCAGAAATCGAACAAGCGCGGGACTCGATTCACGATGGCCAAAGTTGGCGCAGGCATACGGATTCGGCGAGCCAATTCTTCATCAACCTGAAGGACAAGCTCTCCCTGGACTACGACAATACGCGGCCCGAAACATTTTACCCGTTTGGCGAAGTGATTCCAGGGAATGGACGTCGTCGACAAGAATGCCACTACGGCCAGCAAGCCACTAAAACCCAACGATCACGACCGTCACCATCGAAGAGAAGTAGCCACTCTCGAGCGGGGAATCGAACGAAACGAGCCCTCGCCGGTCACCGGTGAGGGCTTTCCTCTTCGACTCGGGCCACAACGCGGGCGATGAGCTCCCGCAACGAGTCAATCTCCGGCAGCGATCCCTCCGAGCCGAAGTAGACTGAAGTGAAGAATTTTCCCTGCGCCACGTGGGCGACCAGCACGGCGATGCGGCGGCCAGATGGCTCGACAGTGATGCGGTGCACGCCGGGCGCCACGTCCTCTACCGTCCTGTTTCCTTCCGGTAGCCAGGCGATTCCCGAGACTTGCAGGGCAGGGTGGTCGGTGTCGAGGCCAGCTGCATAGGCGGCCGCCTGCTCCGGCGTCGCGAACTCGACGGCCTGGCAAACCACGCTCAACGGCGGATCGAACGGGGGCTTCGGCAGTACCTGATTGAAGAACACGAACCTTCCTCGGAGCAAGCCGGCTTCTTCGAACTGGCGTTCGCGGAAGTCGGCGTCGTCACTCAGGTCGGCCAGATCCCGGGGGGTGAACTCACCTCGAGCGAGCTCGATGTAGTCGCCTTGCAGGTCAGCGGAGGAGCAGAGGCGCCGATCGAGGTCATCGGCGGCGGGCTCGCCAGTCGAGCAAGCCGAGAACGACGCTGCAGCGACGACGAGTGATACGACGAAACTGCGCCTAACCGGCACGTTCCGAGTCAGCTTCTGGCCCGATCATCCCGTGTTTCGCCTGGTAGCGCTCCACCAGCACGATGAGACCAAAGAAAGGGAAAAACAACAGCAATGAAACGAAACCCAGGGTCCACTCCGGGATGATGAAGAGCAGGATGGCGACGGCCGCGAAGAACGCCATCCCGATGATGGAGAGAATGCGCCCGGCGAGCACCCATGGCGTTACGGCGCTGTTCACCGTTCAATCTTCGCCGGTGACCGGCCGGGGGTCTAGACGAAGCTGAACGGCGCTTCAATATTGCGGCGGCTCACGTATACTCGGGCCGATTGCCCCCTGGAGGTGTGTTATGGCCCGCCCTGTCCTGCGCACCGAGCTTTGCGACACGCTCGGAATTGAATACCCGGTCATCCTGGCCGGCATGGGACCGGTTGCCGGCGGAATCGATGGCCCGGTTGCGACCTCTGCCCTCGTTGCCGCAGTCTCGAACGCCGGTGGCCTTGGCGTCCTCGGCGGCGCCGGGTTCAGCGCCGAGCGCCTGCGTGCCGAAATCAACAAGGTCCGAACCATGACCGACAAGCCATTCGGCGTGGACCTGTTGCTGCCTTCGAACTTCATGGGTGGCGCCGCCGCCGGCGAAATGCCGCGCGACCCCCGCGACCTCATCCCCAAGGAGACAACCGCGGGATTGAAGTCGATCGCCTCGAACCTCGGCGTCCAGTGGCAAGAGGCTCCGCGGCCGACTGCCACCGCGCCAAGGCCAAGCGGCGGCGGCATGTCCGACGCGCAAATGGAAGTCGTAATCGAGGAGAAGATCGCGGTATTCGCCTCTGGCCTCGGCAGCCCGGCGCCCTGGATCGACCGGCTTAAGGCGAACGGGACGAAGATCCTTTGCCTGGTTGGTAACGTGAAGAACGCGAAGCGCGTGGCCGGCATCGGTGCAGATGCGGTGGTTGCGCAGGGGACCGAGGCAGGGGGGCACACCGGACGCATTGCGACCTTCGCGCTCGTCCCGCAGGTCATCGATGCAGTGGCACCAACACCGGTAATCGCTGCTGGCGGAATCGCCGATGGGCGCGGCCTCGCCGCCGCCCTCGCGCTGGGCGCCGTGGGGGTCTGGTGTGGCACGGCCTTCCTGGTGGCCGAAGAAGCGAACCAGCCGACGACGCAGAAACAACGCGTCCTCGACGCGGGCGATGAAGACACGAAGATCACCCGCCTCTACAGCGGCAAGACGATGCGCAACATCAACAACCCGCTCATCGAGGCCTGGGAGTCTTCGGGGCTGCAGGCGCTCCCGATGGGCCTCCAGGGATTACTCATCCAGGACCTCGTCTACTCGGTACGCCAGTCGGGCAGGGAAGACCTGCTCATGAATGCGGCCGGCCAGGCCTCGGGCATGCTGACAAGGATCCGGCCCGCCGCCGACATCCTGCACGACATGGTTGCCGGAGCCGCCGAGATCCTTGGACGTACGCTCCCGGCACGGGTCACCGCGGTCCCGGAAGCATGACGGACCGCGCCCTCGAAGGAGTCCGAGTCATCGAATTCACCGACGAAATCGGCTCTTACTGCGGCCGGCTCCTCGGCGACCTCGGTGCTGAGGTGATCAAGGTGGAACCGCCTGGCGGCGGCCGCGAACGCCACGTCGGCCCGTTCATCACAGGCTTCGAAGGCGAGCCGGATGCGAGCCTTGCCTTCTGGGTGCACAACACCTCGAAGAAGTCGGTCGTCCTGGACCTCGACCTCCCCGGAGCGCAGGAAACGGCGCGCAAGCTCGCCCTGAGCGCCGACATCGTGCTCGAGGACTACCCTGTCGGGTATCTCTCTGCACGCGGGCTGGGATATGAACAGTTGCGCTCGCAGAAGCCGTCGCTGGTCTACACCTCCGTGACCGGGTTTGGCCAGACGGGACCGCACGCCGGCTGGGCATATGCCGACATCGTCGGCCAGGCGATGGGCGGGCTCATGACTCTGGCCGGCCAACAAAGCGACCCGCCGAACCTCATCTATGGCCGGCAGGCGGATGTCTCGGCAAGCATCCACGCGGCCCAGGGCACCATGATCGCCCTCCTCCACGCCGAAGCGACCGGCCAGGGCCAACTGGTCGACGTGTCGGCGCAGGAAGCTGTCTCTATCTCCCAGGAAACCGCGATGCAGTTCTGGGACTTTCACAAGAAGAACCGGACGCGGACGGGCGAACTAGGCGCCCTTCCGATACGACTCCCGGGTTCCGGTACGCTGAAGACCAAAGACGGATACGTCCTCCTGTTGATCATCGCACCGGCCGGAAAGGATCTCCCGGACCTTGTCGCGTGGATGCGCGAGGAGGGCAAGGCGGGGAAGCTAGACGAAGAGCCTTATGCCTCATTGCTCGCGAAGTTCAACATGGCGTTCCTGACACAATTGATGGGCAACCCCGCGGAAGCGGTGACGGTCCTCCAACACCTCGGCGCGATGAACCAGGAAATCGCCAATTTCTTCGCCTCGAAGACCGCGAAGGAGGCTTACGAAGAAGGGCAAAACCGGCAGTTGCTTGTCGGGATCGTTTCGACGCCGAAAGACCTGGCCGAAAACACGCAGTTGCGGGCCCGCGACTGGTACGTAACGTTCCCGGAAGCACCCGCCGGGCCAGCTGTAGAGTTTCCAGGCCCGCCCTACCGGCTCTCGGAGACACCCGCGCTGATCGCCCGTCCGCCGCGGCTGGGAGAACACACCGAAGCCGTCCTGGCGGCTTTGTAAGAAGGAGCCACACCATGTCCAAGCGACCCCTCGAAGGTCTCCGCGTCGCCGACTTCTCGTGGTTCGGGGCCGGCCCGATCGCGGCCAACACACTCTGCCACTTCGGCGCAGAAGTCGTGCGTATCGAATCCGAAACCAAAGTCGATGGCATCCGCATGGTCCATCCCTTCGCGATGAACCCGGACGGCACGTTCAAGTCCGGCTACAACGTCTCGGGGTACTTCAACAACTACAACACCGGCAAGCTTTCGATGTCGCTCAACCTGAACACCGAGAAGGGCCAGGAGATCGGTTACCGCATCATCGAGAAGAGCGACTTCTTCCTCACGAACTTCACGCCTCGAGTCGTGGACAAGTGGAACCTCCGGTACGACCAGATCACGAAGGTGAACCCGAGCATCATCGCCGCGTACGCGCCGATGCAGGGGCTCGAAGGACCACACCGCGATTTCCTTGGCTTCGGGGCGGTTCTGACTCCTGTTACCGGCATCAGCGAGATGTCGGGCTTCCCGAATCGCCCACCCTTCGGCATCGGGACGAACTACCCGGATTATGTCATTAACCCCGGTCACACGGTGACGGCCATGCTGGCTGCGCACCGCTACAGGCTAAAGACCGGAAAAGGCCAATGCGTCGAGCTCCCGCAACTCGAATCGGTCGTAAACGCCCTCGGGACGGCTGTGGCGGAGCGGCTCGCGAACGGCACGAACCCGACGCGGACGGGCAACCGCCACCCGGCGTATTCGCCGCACGGCGCTTTCCGCTGCGCCGACGACCCGGGTTCGGTGAACTCGCCGGACCGCTGGGTGGTGGTGGCCTGCCGCGACGACGCTGAGTGGATGCGGGTGGCTGGCGTGCTGGGGCACGGTGACATCGCCCAAGACGGCAGGTTCAACTCGCTTGTCGCACGCAAGGACAACGAGGACGAACTCGAAGGACTGGTCAACTCCTGGACGGCGGGCTGGAAGGCGGAAGAACTCTGCGCGGCGCTGCAGGCGGCCGGAGTACCCGCAGGCGTGGTGCAAAACGCCCAGGACATGCTGGATCGGGACCCACACCTGAAGGATCGGGAGTACTACCAGTACGTCGAGCACGCGGAAGCCGGGCGCGAGGCGCACGACAGCCCGGCGGCAAGGCTCTCGGAGACACCCGGCTGGGTGCCCGGGCCGGCTCCACTGATGGGCGAACACACAATGGACGTGTGCGAGCGGATCATCGGCCTGACGATGGATGAGATCGCCGACCTGCTTGCCGAAGGCGTGCTGGTGTAGGCGCCTCCGGATGGCCCTGCGGGACGCTCCCAGCGACCGTTTCCGGAGCGTGCCTTTCGCTGTGTTAAGATTGCGGCGAACCCGCCAAGGAGCGACACCGTGTCCCTCGTCATCGCGCTCATCGTCATCGCCGTTGTTGTCGTCGCCATCGTCGCATGGGTGATTGGCATCTATAACGGCCTCGCCCGCGCCCGCATCCGCGTCAAGGAAGCCTGGTCGGGCATCGACGTCCAGCTGAAGCGCCGCAGCAGCCTGATCCCGAACCTCGTGGAGACGGTGAAGGGCTATGCCGCGCACGAGAAGGAAGTGCTCGAGAATGTGACGCGGGCTCGCGCCATGCTGGACCGCGCAGCAACACCGGGCCAGGCCGCCCAGGCCGACAACATGCTGACCGGTGCGCTCCGGTCGCTGTTCGCCGTCGCCGAGGCCTATCCGGACCTCAAGGCGAACACGAACTTCCTCGAACTCCAGCGCGAACTGACCGACACCGAAGATAAGATCGCGTATTCGCGCCAGTTCTATAACGGCAACGTCCGCGTCTACAACGAAAAGACTGCTACCGTCCCTTCGTCGATCATCGCCGGGATGTTCCACTTCGAACCGGCTGAGTTCTACGAAGCGGAAGAAGCCGCGAGAGAAGACGTCAAGGTTTCGTTCGGCACGAACTAACTTCGTGACGGCGCAGATCGACCGTTTGCGCTGGCACCAGGACCGACGATCGACCATGAATGCCGAAGAATCGAAGCGAATTGAGATGCGGTTTGAGCGGGACATCGCCGTCCTGGCCGGGCCGGCGCCGATCGGTCGAGCAATCGACGCAACCAGTCCCGCGGCGCATGCCTCGCCATGACCTTGCCCTCCGCTCCCATCCCCGGCTCCACCCTCGTGTACGACCGGATCTCGGCGAACAAACGGACGACGTGGCTGATGATGATCGGATTCGTCGTCATCCTGACGGCGTTGATTGGGCTCGCTGCTTACGCGCTCGGCCTGGGACTGGGCGTGATGGGTTTCGTCGGGATCGCGCTCATCGTTTACGCGCTGTTTTCGTACTGGGCATCGAGCAGCATCGTGCTTTCCATTTCGGGGGCGCATGAAGTTACCAAGGAAGAAGAGTGGGAATTCGTCCGGCGGGTGGAGAACCTATCGATCGGCTCCGGGCTACCCATGCCGCGCACCTGGGTGATCGAGGACTCCGCCCCGAACGCGTTCGCGACGGGCCGGGACCCGAACCATTCACATGTGGTTGTAACCCGAGGCCTGCTGGACAAACTGGAGCCAATCGAACTCGAAGGCGTGCTCGCGCATGAGCTGTCCCACATCGGCAACTATGACATCCGCGTGATGACCCTGGCGGTCGTCCTCGCCGGGCTCATCGCCCTCGTGAGCGACTTCTTCCTCCGGTGGAGCTTCATGGGCGCCGGCGGCCGGAAGGGCGGCAAAGACAAAGGTGGCGGCGGGCTGGGAATCATCATCATTATCCTGGCCGTCGTCGCGGCCATCCTTGCGCCGATCATCGCCCAGGCGATCAAATTCGCGGTCAGCCGCCAACGCGAATACCTGGCCGATGCGAGCGGCGCGCTCCTCTGCCGGCATCCGGAGGCACTGGCCCGGGCGCTGGAGAAGATTGCGCTCGACCCGGAACCGCTTGAGGCGGCGAACAAAGCGACCGCTCACCTCTACATCTCCAACCCGCTGAAAGAACACCAGAGCTTCCTGAACAACCTGTTCAGCACGCATCCACCGACGGAAGAGCGCATCCGGCTGCTACGAAGCATGTAGCGCAGGTCCCGGGCGCGCACTATCCCCCTTCGCGGACCGCCGTATGACGCAGCGTTTCGGCCCATTAGGCCCAGTCCAATTGGGTCTTTCGGCCCATGGTGCGGCGGTGCGGGGGGTCTATTCTCTATATGGAACAAAGACCACCCAGGACGGGGGTCGAGGGAAAAGGAGGAACAGGAAATGACCAGGACAACCGGTCTCCGCTTCCACGCCCTCTACCGAGTCTGGATCGTGCAGAGATAAAGGCGAGACAGCCGGTAGCCCGCCAGGATGGGAGGTTCGTCCAGATGAAACTCAGAGTCCATGCGAAGAATCGCTGGTGGTTCGGTCCGCAATAAGGCTCGCAAGGGCCAGGCACAGCGCCCCAGTCCCGGCAGCACCAGGTAGCTACGCAAACGCTTAGCGGTTGCCCCTGACGGAAGGTGCCCGCGGCGCTCCCCTCGGGAGGAAATGCTCAGAACGGATCCGGGATTGAAGGGCGGAGCAAACACACAACAGGCCTCGTGACCAGCGAGGCCTGTTTCTTTGTTCCCGGCACCCTGTTCCAGAGGCAGCTAGACTATCCCGGCCAACGGTATTGGCCCGCGGCAATCCACCAGCGAGGACAACCTGAGCCACATGGGTCTCCGAACTCCGCAGCAGTACATCGACTCCATCCGCGACGACCGAACCGTCTTCTACCGCGGCGAGCAGGTCGCCGACGTTACGACGCACCCGATCATCAAGAAGGCAGTCCATCACGCCGCGCTCGACTTCGAAATGACGGAGGACCCCGAGTACCGGGAACTCGCCGTCGTGAAAGAGGGCGGCGACGAGTACAGCCGCTACTTCAAGATCCCCGCGAGCACGGACGACCTCCTCAAGCGCAGCCAGCTCATCGAAGCTGCGACCGCCCTTGGCAAGACTCTGGTCGTCCTCGTGAAGGAGATCGGCACCGATGCGCTTTTCGCACTTCATCGCGTCTCCCGCCAGGTCGACCAGAAGTACGAGACCGACTACCTGCGGCGAGTCCAGGCCTTCTACAAACATTGCCGGGACAACGACCTCGCGCTTTCGGTCGCCCAGACCGACGTTAAGGGCGACCGGAGTGCAGGGCCCCAGAACCAACCGCATCCCGACTACTACACACGGATCGTCGAGCGCCGGGCCGATGGAATTGTGGTCAGGGGCGCGAAGATCCACACGAGCTGCACGACCAACGTCAACGAACTCATCGTGCTCCCGACCCGGGCGATGTCGGAGGCCGACAAGGATTACGCGCTGGCGTTCGCTATCCCGGTGAATACGCCGGGGGTGAAACTCGTCGCGAGCCCGTACGGCGGCAGCCCGAAGAGCGAGTTTGACGCCCCCCTGAGCGCCGACCGGAAGATGATGGAGACGATCACCATCTTCGATGACGTGTTCGTACCATGGGACCGCGTGTTCATGGCCGGCGAGCACGATTTCGCGGCGGCGATCGCGCTTGGCTTCGTCGAGTACCACCGGTTCACCGCCGTCAGCTACAAGCTTCCGCTCGTCGACGCGTTGATTGGGTCTGCCCTCCTGATGGCTGACATGAACGGCATTGCGAAGGCCGCCCACGTGCGCGACAAGATGATCTGGCTCATCAGCTACGCCGAAACGCTGCGCGCCCTGACGGAGATGGCTGCGATCCGCGGCACCGGCGATGCGGACGGCATTTTCGCGCCAGACGCATTGACCACCAACATGGCGAAGTACCACTTCGCGCACCACTACCACGAGGCACTTCAGCACGTCCAGGACATCGCCGGCGGCATGCTCGTCACGGGACCTGGCGTGGAGGACTTCGCCAACCCGGAAACCGGCGACCTCCTGAGGAAGTACCTCGGCGGCCGCGCGGGCATCGACGGGGAAGTACGCACGCGAGCCATGAATATGGTCAGCGACCTGACGACGGGGGACTTCGGCGGCTACCACGCTGTCCTCGCGATCCACGCGGAAGGTTCGCTGGAGGCCGAGAAGCTCATGATCTCGCGCGCCTATGATTCCCGCAGAACACTCGCCTATGCGAAGAAGCTGGCCGGTATCCAGGAGTAGCTGAATGGCGGACAAGTCGACGGCGATACACGACCTGATGCGCGGATACGAGCAGTTCCGCGCCCCGCTCGAAGCGCTGGACGACGGGGCCTACGGCGAAACGTGGCTGGGAGAGTGGAACCTCTCCCAGCTCCTCGCCCACATGGCGGGCTGGTACCGCGAAATGACGGCTGCCATCGCACGCACCAGTCGTGGAGAGCGCCCGACACCGGCCGGGGTCGACTACAGCGACGCCGATGCCTGGAATGCCACGTTCGCGACAAAGGCGGAGGCGGGACGCTCGGCACTTGCGGACTTCGATGCCGCCTACGCCGGGTATCTCGCGGCAGCCCGAGGGCTGCCCGAGGAGTTGTTCGGGCTGGCCGCCGAGGGAGGGCGCCCACTGATCGGGAACCGTCTCCTCCAGGGTGCCGGCGTTGGCCACTTCGAGGAACACCAGGCGGAACTGACGGCCTGGATCGAGTCGCGCAGGGAGTAAGAGACGCTGGTGGAGATGCCGCTGTTCCCACTGCGCACCGTCCTTTTCCCGGGGATGCCGCTGCCGCTGCGCATTTTCGAGGACCGCTACAAGACCATGGTCCGGGAGCTCCTGGCGAGCGGCCGGGAGTTCGGGGTCATCCTCATCCGTGAGGGGCAAGAGGTTGGTGGTGGGGCAAGGCCTCATCGCGTCGGGACGTTGGCTCGCATTGAAGATGCCACCGAACTCCCGGGCGGCCGGTTCGCCATCGACACCCGGGGCACGCGCCGATTCCGCCTGCAGCGGATGCTGCGGCCGCGACCCTATCCGTACGGCGAGATCGAGATCATCGAAGAACCTTCGCCGGCGAACACGCCGCAACTCCAACATGCGATGGAAACAGTGCGAACCACTTTCCCGCTCTATTTCCGGCTGGCGCTGTCGCTTTCGGACCAGTGGGCACAGGCTCTGAAGTTACCCGTGCGACCGCACGAACTGGTTGACTTCATCGGCCCGTGGCTCCAGCTCGAGGAGGAGCCGAAGCAGCGACTGCTCGAGCTGGAAGCCGCCCAGGACCGGGTTGCCCACCTTGCCGAAGTGCTGGACGACCTGCTGCTCCGCACGAGAGAGGAAGTCGAAGACCATCGGCGCACGAAGTACCGGGCGATCGGGTCCGGCAATTGAAGGGCCGGAGGGAAATGAAAGAGGATCCGCGGAACGCGGACCCTCCTCGTGCTGTTGCCGTCGTGCCTGCGACTACGGCAGTGCGAGCATTCGTTCGAGAGCGACGAGCGACCACTTCCGAGTCTCGGCGTCGACCTTCACTTCGTTGACGACCACGCCCTGGAGCAGCGCTTCGAGCACCCAGGCGATGTAGGCCGGGTGAATTCGGTACATCGTGCTGCAAGGGCAGACCACGGGGTCGAGGCAGAAGACTGTCTTGTCCGGGTTCTGCGCGGCGAGGCGGTTCACAAGATTGATCTCCGTCCCCACAGCCCAGGTCGTGCCGGCGGGGGCTTCGCTGATCGCCTTCACGATCTTTTCGGTTGAGCCGTTGTCATCGGCGGCCTGGACCACGTCCCACGGGCACTCGGGATGGACAATGACGCGGACGCCGGGGTGCTCCTTGCGAGCCTTCTCGATCTGCGCGGCAGTGAAGCGCTGGTGGGTGCTGCAGTGCCCTTGCCAGAGGATGATCTTCGCCTTCTTAAGCTGCTCGGCGGTGACCCCCCGTGCGGCATTCGCCAGTTCCAGAGGACCATCTCATCGAGCGGGATACCCATCGCGTAGCCGGTGTTCCGGCCGAGATGCTGGTCCGGGAAGAAGAGGACCTTTTCGCCGCGCTCAAACGCCCACGTGAGCGCGCGTGCGGCATTGCTGGAGGTGCAGACGAGGCCTTCGCGTTCGCCGACGAACGCTTTCAGGGTGGCCGCGCTATTCATGTAGGTAACGGGCACGACGCTCGCACCCTCACCGAGCATCTCGTGGATTTCGTCCCATGCCTGGTACACGTCGTCGGGATCGGCCATGTCGGCCATCGAGCAGCCGGCGGCCATGTTTGGGAGGATGACCTTCACCTTCTCGGCGGTGAGGATGTCGGCGGATTCCGCCATGAAGTGGACGCCGCAGAAGAGGACGTATTCCAGCCCTCTTTCTCGGCGGCGTGGCGGGCCAGCTTGAAGCTATCGCCGGTGAAGTCAGCGAACTTGATGACCTCATCGCGCTGGTAGTGGTGTCCGAGCACCGTCAGCCGCGTACCGAGTTTGGCCTTTGCGTAGGCTATCCGCCGGTCCAACTCCTCGGGTGTCATCGCGAGGTATTCACGCGGGATGTCCTGCTGCCAGCTCACGAATGCCGGTTCCTCGGAAAGGGGGACCGGGATGAGCGCATCCGTCGGACAGGTGTCCGGATCGGTGTACATCACCAGCCTCTCGGCATAGTCGAGCGCCTTCGGCGTCAGGATAGCCATGCGGGACCTCCTGGTTAGTGTCACTCCTACACTAAGCCCTCGTCTACAGTGCCACGCCGTGGTAGTTCGTGTCAACCTGACACGAAGTGCCCGGAGGCGCCCCGGAAGATTTCTTCGTTTCCTCAGAGGAAGCGTGGGGACGCTGCTGGACGAAGGGCGCGCGCCACCGCCCGGCTGACACTCATCTCTTTCACCAGGAAGGTCGTCCCACCAGGGCGGCCTTCCGCGTTTCTCCTCAGAGACGCGTCAGCGCTTGCCGGTCCGCTGGATCCGGCGGCCCCATCCACGGTTCATCATCCAGCGAGAGGTGATCCGCGAGAAGCCGAAGCCGAGCAGGATCGCCCAGAACGTGAAGGCGACGTAGGTGAAGGGCGTATCGCCTGCAAGGCCGGCGATGAGGCCCATATACAGCCCGATGAAACCGCCGGCCGCGAAGGCGAAGTAGACGGGGAACGTCCGCCACTCCCACGCCGGTCTGGAGACGGGCTGCATGCCGCCCGGTGCCTGCACCGGCGATGACGTTTTCTTGCGCCGCGTACGGGCGCTCACGATGGCACACCGAAGCGCAGGCGGAAGGCCATGTCGCAGCGCAGGCAGAGCGGGACAGCATCCCGTCCGAGGAGACTCCGAAATCCGATCACATGAACTCCACAGGCCCGGCCCACTTCGTCAATTCGCGAGTCGGGGTAATGAAACAGGCCTCCGCAATCGGCGCAAATGAGCGCGCTCCGGCGGCCGATGTCTTCCTTGCACTCCACGCAGCAGGTGGCGGGCACCGCGCAATTGTCGAGACTCGAAGGGCGAATGTCGATGCGGCTCAGTGGGTAGCAGCGAAAGCCAGTACATCCGCCCGTGTGAACAGCAGTACGCCCGACGCAGTCTTGCGGTGCTTCACGTGTCCCAGTTGGGCGGCGCGCTCGATGACTGGGCCTGCCAGACCGGATGCTGCCGCCGCTTCGTCCAGATCGAGGACGTCGTCGAGGCTACCGCCACGCGGTTCCGCGGGCGGGTTGAGGCAGGTGTTGCAGCCGAACTCGAGACCGAGGTGTTCCTCGTTGATCCAGACCTGGCCACAGTCGTCGCCGGGAAGGTCGGCCCGGGAGTTGAGATGGTAAAGGGCGCCGCAGACCCCACAGAACGCCTCCATGTGGGGTTCGACGACGAGTAAACAGACGACGCAAACGGAGGTACCTGGAGCGGAAGCCATGTTTTGAACCTGTGTTGAGACTACAGGAACCTTGACTCGCAGGGAAAGCCGTCCCTATGATCATAGCGCTTTAGCAATTCCTTGGCCGCCCCATAACCTGGTGGCCGCCAGTCCCTCAGATGAGGGACAGGAGGGTGCGTGGCCCTGGCCACTTCGACCGACTATGACCGTTTAGTCGAACGGCTTGGCGTAAAGCCGCTGCCGGAAGGTTTGCTCGGGCAGGCCCTGACCCACGCGTCCTACCTCAACGAAGCCGATTCGACGGCCGCCTCGAACGAACGGCTGGAGTTCCTCGGCGATTCGGTGCTGGGGATGGTGTTCGCGTCCGTCCTCTTCGACCAATTCCCGGATGCGGGCGAGGGCGACCTGACGAAGATGCGCGCGGAGATCGTGCGGGGCACCAGCCTCGCACGCGTCGCGGAACGCCTCGGGCTGGGCGAACACATCATCCTCGGACGGGGTGAGGAAACCGCCGGTGGCCGGACGCGGGACCGGAATCTTGCCGGTGCGCTGGAGGCCGTGATCGGGGCGGTGTATCAGGCGCACGGGTATCGCGCGGCCAAGGCCCTCACCCGGCGGCTGCTCAAGCCGGAACTGGAACAGATCCATCGCGAAGGCGCCCGCGTCGATGCGAAAAGCTCGCTGCAGCACCTCGTCCAGGCACGCTGGCATGAACCACCGGGATATGTCACGGTGCAGGAAGCCTCCGGTGCGGAGCACCGGTTCATCGTGGAAGTCCGCGTCGCGGGGACCACCCTCGGACGGGGCGAGGGAAGAAGCAAACGCGAAGCCCAGCAGGCCGCCGCGCAGGAAGCCGTGCTGGCGTTGACTTCACAACCGAAGATGGAGGGCTGACCCCGTGTACCTGAAACGCCTCTCCGTCCAGGGGTTCAAAAGCTTCGCCAATCGGACGCAGTTCGAGTACGGGCGCGGAATCACGGCGGTCGTGGGACCAAACGGTTCGGGAAAGAGCAACGTTTCCGACGCGATCCGATGGGTCCTCGGGGAACAGAGTTCGAAGCTGCTCCGAGCGAAGAAGCAGGAAGACGTCATTTTCTCCGGGACAAAGGACCGCGCCGCCGTGGGCATGGCCGAGGTTGCCCTGACGCTGGACAACGAGGGCCGCTGGCTCCCGGTTGACTTCGCAGAGGTGGAGATTGCGCGGCGGGTCTACCGAAACGGCGATTCGGAGTACCTGCTGAACGGTTCGCGCGTGCGGCTTCGCGACGTGATCGACCTCTTGATGAAGGGGGATGTCGGACAGAACAGCTACTCGATCATGGGCCAGGGCCTCGTCGACGAGGTACTGAGCATGTCGCCCGACGAGCGGCGATCCTTCCTGGATGAAGCTGCCGACGTGAAACGGTTCCGGCTCAAGATCCGCGAGGCCCAGGATCGACTCTCGGCGACGCGAGACAACATCGACCGGGTTTCGCTGATCATCGATGAGATAGAGCCGCGACTCGCCCACCTCAGCCGGCAGGCGGAACGGGCAGCCGAACACAAGAGGCTTTCGGCTGAACTCCTTGACCTCCTGAAGACCTACTACGGACACCAATGGAACGAAGCCCAGAACGCACTCGTGCGCGTACGAGCTGAACTCGACCAGGGCACGGCGGAGAACACGGCGGCGGCTCAGCGTGTTACCCAGCTGCGCGAACAGCTGCGCGCGCTTTCCGATGAGATTCGGAAGCGCCGCGAAGCGATCGGCCGGCGCGACACGCGAAACTCCGAGATCGACCAGCGGCTGGCGACTGCCGAACAGGCGCTGGTGCTCGACCGGGAACGCCACAACATGGTGTCCTCGCGGCGCGAAGAGGTCCGCATGGAACTCGAAGCGATCGAGGCCGAGCGGCTCTCGCTCGCCTCAACCGATGTCGATGACGGACGGCGTGGCATCGAGGTCGTGGGGGAAGCTGAAACGGCGCGCGAAGGCATGCAGCGCACACGGCAAGAGTTGGATGCCGCCGAACGCGAGTACTCCACGCTGCGCAGCCGAAGCCAGGAGTTGCATGACGGCGCCGATGGCGACGACCGTCGGGCGAACGCGATGGACTCGGACATCGAGTCCGCCCAGCGCCGAATCGCCGACCTGGAACGTGAACTCGAGCAGCTGGTCGCTCGCCGCAAGCAGATCATCGTCGAACTCATCGGCTATGGCCGGCGCTACTGCGAAGCTCGAGCGTCGGTGGCTGAAGGGGAGATCAACCTCGAAGCCGCGCGAAGGGAAGCTGATTCCGCCCGGGAGCAGCTCGTGCGGGTACAGGAAGAGGTGCGGGAGTTCGAATCCTCCGGCAACCAGGATCTGCGCGAACTCGACCACCTGGAAGGCCGGCTGGACGCCCTGAGCAGGGTGCAGGCCGAACACGACGGAGTCGCCGCGGGCACGCGCAATGTGCTGATCATGGGACAGGCGCTGATGGACGAGTTCGCCCCCGGCAGCATGGGCGAACCACCGGAAGTACCGGGCGTCGTGGGGTTGCTCTCCAGGCAGATCAAGGTCCCGGCCGGCCTTGAGGTAGCGATCAACGCAGCTCTGGAACAACGCCTCCACGCGGTGGTTGTCGAAAACGAGACGGTCGCACTCGAAGCGATTGGCGCACTCCAGCGGCGGAAGCAGGGACGCGCCCAGTTCATGCCTCTCGATTCGGTCCGCCATGTGTACCCGTTGAACCTGCAAAAGGAGCGCGGGGTCGTCGGCGTCGCATCGAAGCTCATCCGGTGTGAGAACCGCGTGAAGCAGTTGGTCGATACGCTGCTAGGCCGCGTCATCATCGTTGAGGACGTCCAGTCGGGGCTGCGCATGGTGAAGCGGGCGCTCGGCTCGGTGGTCACGCTGGATGGCGTCTACATCGAGCAGACCGGAGTGATGGCCGGCGGCTCGACCGGGGCCGATGAGGGCGAATTCATCCGCCAGCGAGAGCTCGAAGAGCTGCCGGAACGGATCGAGGAACTGCGCAAGAGGACCGAGGTGAGCGCGGAACGTGTCGCCGACGCCCGCGCGGCCATCGAACAGGTGGCGAAGCGATCGCACGAAACCGAAGCGGAATACGAAATGACCCGTCGGTCACTCGAAGGTGCCCGCTTCGACCTCGAACGCGAGCGGGAGCGGCTTCACCGCCTGCGCCGGGACATGGACACCGTCTATTCCAAGCGCGCCGACATCGAACGAGAACGCGCCGGTCGCGAGTCCCAAATCCTCCAGGCGCGAACCGCCGCGATCCAGCTGCAGCAACGTCGTGACGAACGGCGCGCGGCGATGGAAGCACTTCAGGCCGACTTGCAACTTGCGACCGAACGGCGCGAAGCGGCGCTGCGCTCCGTGTCCGAAGCGAGTGCCCGGCTCGCCACCGTGGAGGGCGAGCGCCGGACACTGACCGCCCTTCGAGAACAGCACGAGAAGTCCATCGACCGGTTGGATTCGCAGATCCAGGCGAAGCGTTTGCAGGCCCGGAACCTCGAGCTCGAAGGCGGCATCATCGACGAACGGCTGGGTAAGCTCGCACTCGAACTCGAAAACGCTCGAGCGGAACAGGCCCGCTACGCCGAGGATGCCGCCCCTGACCGAGACGAACTCCACCGCCTTGAGAACCACGAACGGACCATCCAGGACGAGTTCAACGAAGCGCAGACCACACTGCTTACGATCGAACGGAGGCGGCTGGACCAGGAGTCGGAGCTGGCGCGCACTACTGAGCACCTCGAACACCTGCGCCTGGAGATGGAGCGCGAGGGGCTCGCGCCGGACCGCGCCGGACAGATCGTCCCATTCGAAGATGCGATGGCCACCGATCCGATGTTTTCAGCGGAAGAGTTGGAGGCGCCGCGCGTGCAGGGCGGGGCGGAAATCGATGTCGAGACAATGCGTGCCCGCATCGAGGAACTGCGCCGCCAGATCCGCCGGCTCGGCACGATCAACGCCGAGGCCCCCGAAGACTTCCGCGAGTTCAAGGAGCGCCACGAATTCCTGACGACCCAGCTCGCCGACCTGACGGATTCCTCGGATCAGCTTCGGACGGCGATCGCCGACCTCAACGAAGAGATCCGGACGCGGTTCACGGCGACGTTCCACACGGTCAACACGAAATTCGCGGAGTACTTTGCCGCATTCTTCGGCGGCGGCGTCGCGAGCCTCTCGCTGACCGATCCACACAACCTCGCTGACGCCGGGGTCGAAATCGAAGCGCAACCACCCGGCAAACGGATCAAGAGTCTCAGTCTTCTCTCGGGAGGCGAACGCTCTTTGACGGCGGTAGCGCTGCTCTTCGCGCTGCTTGCGGCGAACCCGGCGCCGTTCTGCGTTCTCGATGAAGTCGACGCCGCACTCGATGAAGCGAACGTCGGCCGATTCACGACTGCGCTCCGCCAGTTGGCCGAGAAGACGCAGTTCCTTGTCGTCACGCATAACCGGCGAACCATCGAGGTCGCCGATGCGATCTACGGGGTATCGATGGGCAGGGACGGTGTCTCAAAGGTGCTGTCACTGCGGCTGGCGGACATCCCCCAGAACTGACCCTTAAGGTGGCCGCGGTTAGCATGGGCCGACCAAGAACAGGATTGCCGCGTGAGATTTTGGCGCAGGAAACCCTCGCACGAGGTCCCGGAGGAGAGCGGCGAAGCCATCGCGATCGCCGAGGAAGAGCTGCCCCTCGAACCGACTCCCGAGGAGCGTGCGGAAGTCCACGAACAGACCGAACGTGCCGTCGAGCGAACCCGGCGCGGGTTTTTCGGGCGGCTCGGCGGACTCTTCGAACGCGCGGACTTTAGCGACGACCTGTGGGACGAACTCGAGGAGATCCTCATCGGCGCAGACGCGGGCCTTGAAACCACCGAGGCGATCATCACCGCCGTCAGGAAACGAGCGAAGGACGAGGGTGTGAAGCAAAGCGCCCGGGTGCGTGAGTTCCTCCGCGACGAGCTGGTCGAGATCCTGGTCGAACCGGCAGCGGAACCCCTGGCATGGCTGGCCGAGGACGCACCGGAAATGACGATCGTCCTTGTTGTGGGCGTGAACGGGGCCGGCAAGACGACCTCGATAGCCAAACTCTCCCACGCACTCAAGAAGGACGGGGCGACGGTCATCCTTGGAGCTGCCGACACCTTCCGCGCCGCGGCCACCGACCAACTCAAGGTGTGGGGCGAGCGGATCGGCGTCCGCGTCATCGCTCACCAGCCGGGGGCGGACCCCGGCGCAGTCGTCTTCGACACGCTTTCGGCGGGCGAGAGCGCGAAGGCCGACTTCGTCATTGTCGATACAGCCGGACGGCTACACACGAAGGCGAACCTGATGGAAGAGCTGAAGAAGATGCACCGCATCATCCAGCGAAACCACCCGGACGGACCGCACGAGACGTTCCTTGTCCTCGACGCGACCACGGGCCAGAACGGACTGATGCAGGCGAAGACGTTTGCCTCGGCGGTCGGAGTGAGCGGCATCATCCTCGCGAAGCTCGATGGGACGGCCAAGGGAGGGATCGCCTTCGCGATTGCCCATGAACTCGGCATACCGGTCCGTTTCATCGGGACGGGTGAGAAGATGCACGACCTGGCGCCCTTCGACGCCGAAGACTTCGTGGACTCGCTCCTGGCCTAGGAGGTTCCATGGCGGATGTCCTTGCCTTCTGGGCCGCCGCACTGGTCGTCGCCGCCTTCGGATACCCGATCGGCGCTGTGCTTCTTCGTCGCCTTCCGGATGGCGGGGCGGGAGTCGCCCTCCCGCTGGGGCTGGTGCTTGCGAGCTACGGGTACTTCATCCTCCGCGTGCTCGACCTGCTGCCGCCGGGGCGCGGCGGTTACCTCGGGGCCATCGCCCTGCTTGGACTCGCGGGGGCAGCGGCTATGGGCCGGGACCGCTGGAGTGTGGTCACCTTGCGCCGGGGGATCCCTGGTCTGGGCATCGCATTCGGGATTTTCACGGTCGCGTTCTTCGGCTACGTCGCTTTCCGCTCGTACAACGCCGAAATCGGCGGAACCGAACAGCCGATGGACTTGATGTACCTGAACGCCACGCTGAATGCCGAGGAGTTTCCGCCCAAAGACCCGTGGCTCGCCGGGGAAAAGGCCAGCTACTACTACTTTGGATATCTTCAGTCGGGGGTCCTGACCGCCGTCTCCGGCGTGCCCGCATCGACCGGTTACAACCTCTCTCTCGCCTACACTTTCGCGGCCTCTGCCGCGGCCATCGGGTCCCTGGGGTTCGCACTGGCACGGTGGATGCTTGGCGCGCGTGGCAGGGCATGGGCGACCGCTGCCGGCGCACATGCAATCGTTGTCCTGCTTTTCGTCGGATCGCTGGCCGCTGTCTTCGAATGGACCGCTGCCCATGGCCACATCGACCGGGGAATCTACGCGTTCTTCGGCGCGGAAGAGATAGCCGCCTGTTCCGTCCCGAAGGTCACCGACTACTGCTATTCGGGGGTGGCGGATCAGCGCACGACCGCGTGGTACCCGACCGAGTTCTGGTTTTGGTTCCGCGACACGCGCATCATCCCGGACACCATCACGGAGTCGCCGTTCTTCAGCTTCCTCCTGGGCGACCTGCACCCCCACGTGACCTCCATCCCGGTGGTCCTGCTGGTGCTGGCGCTTTCGCTAGCGACCTGGCGGGGAAGGTCGGTGCTCGACTTTCGCGTGCATCGGCGGCTCCCAATTCATGGGCTGGCGGTCGCGATCCTGTTGGGCGCACTGGCGTTTCAGAACGCCTGGGATGTTCTCACATTCACCCTCGTCTTCTCGCTGGCGGTGTTCGCGCGCAACCTGCGCCGGGCGCCGCCGTTGACCGCGCTCGTGACCTCCGTCGGTTATGTCGCTCCCTTGGGCGGCGCGGCGATCCTGCTGTACCTGCCCTGGGTTCTGACGTTCTCATCGCAGGCCGAAGGTATCCAGCCCTATGTCGGCGCGGGAACGCGGCCGGCACATGTGTTGCTCCAGTTCGGCCCCATCGTCGCCGCCGGGATTGTCGCTTCCGCTTCGGCGACCCGCGGTCTGCGGCGGGCCGGCGCGGTCAACGCCGCGCTGGGTGCGGCATGGCTGCCGGTCCTGCCGTTCATTAGCTGGGTCGTGTTCGCGTGGCTCAAGGGTGACCTCACGACAGCGGTCGAATCGCGCACTGCCGGGGGCTGGTGGACGCTCGTGATCTACGCCTTCGCTCTGTGGGCAGTTTCGCTCGCGGCGGTGCTGATGTTGTCTGCCCGTAGAGCAGGGGCAGCGCCCGCCGCCTTTGCCGCCCTCGGCATCCTCCTGCTCTACGGTTCTGAACTGTTCTACGTGAAAGACGTGTTCGCGGGCGGCGCTCCACGATTGAACACGATCTTCAAACTCTCATATCAGGCGTGGATGCTGCTTGCACTGGGTGGCGGCGCGGCCACCGTCGCTGTGGTCGCCGAAGCCCGGAGGCGGCCGGTCGTGTTGTCGCTGGCGGGGCCCGCCCTCGTGCTGGTGTGGCTTGGGCTGGCATTCCCGTTGCTCGCTTCGTTCAACCGCACCGAGGCGTTCACACAGGACACACACATCGATGGCCTCGCGGCGGTAAGGGCGTCGGATCCGGGTGAGTACGCGCTCGTCGAATGGATCGCTGAGAACACGCCGCGAGATGCCGTCGTCATCGAGGCGACCGGCCGTCGGTGGTCGCCCGGTGCGGACGGCCCCGCAGTCGTCGACGGTGGTTCAGACTACTCAGACGCCGGGCGCATCTCGGCACGCACGGGCCGTTCAACGCCGATCGGCTGGTACTTCCACGAGATCCAATGGCGGGGCAACAACGCGGACAACCATGCCGAGTATCAGCGGCGGCAGCAGCTGGTCGACTCTGTCTACATCTCAGGCGATCCTGACACCGTGCTGGATGTGATGCAGGAGTTCGGTGCTGAATACCTTGTGGTAGGACGAATCGAACTCTCCCGTTACCCGGGGCTTCTGCCCGACTTCTCGACGTTCCTCGACGTCGCTTACCGAACCGCGAATTACACCATCTACCGCCTGCCGCAGCACACGGTGGTCCAAACCTCATGAGCGACTTGCTGGCGGGCGGGCCCACGCGCCAACGAACGGTCGAAGTCTCCGTGGCGCAGCTGGCCTGGATCGTGGCCGGCACCGCGTTCTTCGCCTACCGCCTCGCCGCGTTCCTCAGCGCACCCGTCGGCGGAGTCGAACTGGACAGCCTGGCAGGGGCGTGGCAGGCGCATGCAGGAACCCCGGACGAACGATTCATCCCCACACTGTTCCAGGCGATCAGCGCATACAGCTTTGCCTTCACGACCTCTGAAGTGCCTGCCCGTCTCCTCGCGTTGCTTGCGTCCTGTTCCGTGCCCTTCGCTCTCTACCGCCTGCGGCCTTCCCTCGGCGAGTCGGGCGCACTGGCGGCGTTGGTCGTCGTTGCGCTCGACCCGGTCAGCATCCTCCTCGGAGCGACGGCCTGGCACGGCGGTCTCGACATCGCGCTAACGTTCTGGGTGCTCGTCCTGCTGCGCGAGGCGAATCTCGCCAGACTGGGCGTTCGGCGCGGCCGGATTCCTGATCGCGACGTCAGGCGCAGTGGTGCTCCCGGTCGTGCTCGCTTTCGCAGCGGTGCGGCTCCTGCGACAACAATATCCAACCCGGAGCCGCGCGGGCTGGGCCGCCGGCGGAGCGGCCCTGGGGGGAGCGCTTGCAGCTACGAGCTTCGGTTTCGGCCTCCAGGACCCGGTCCTGCCGCCGATCGCCGCCCTGGCTCGCGGATTCGAGGCGACGTGGTCGACTGACTCAACTGGCGCCCTTGCCGGGTTCTACGGGTTCCCGGTGCTCGGGTTGGGAGGAGCAGCCGCTCTCTACCACGCCTACCAGTGCTGGAACGCCGAAACGTGGCCGGATGACTCGCTCGGGCTGCTGGTGGCTTCAGCGATTGCGTTCACCTGGGTCGTCGCGTCGACGGGCTCGACGGATCCGGTGCCCCTGGCAGCGGCTGCTGTCATATTGGCGCTCCTCATCGGAAAGATCACGCCGGCTGCCGGCGAGGCCATCTCGCGCGTCTCGTGGCCGCACGCCATCGTGCCCCTGGCGGCAATGGTGTTCGCTGCGCTTGTGGTTGAGGCGTGGGTCGTCGACCGGGCCCGCATCGACCGGATCGGCGACGGGCGCGACAAGCTGATCGTCACCGGACTCGTCATCGCCGCCGTTGCCTGTATCGGGCTCCTCGCCAGCAACCGGCGAACCGCTCCCGCCCTTCTGCTCGCGCCGGCCGGGACAGCGTTCATGCTGATGTTCTCCGGCGCCTCGGGCGTGGCTTTCGGCGGCCCGAACGAACCGCTGCCGTCTCCGATGAGCAGCGTGCAGGGCGCGGAGATCAGGGAGATCGCCCTCCTCGCGCGCGAACAGCACGGGGGACAGATCGTCATCCACTCCGGGTTCGAACGCGCGAGCACCTGGCCGATGCGCGACTCCGGATCGGTTATTTACGCATCGCGGATCCCGGCGGAAGCCACGGTCGTCATCTGGCCGGTGACCGAGGCCGCTCCGGAGGGCTTCGCGGTCATCGAAGGCCAGTGGTCGTGGGAAGTGACGCGGCACGGTCCTGACGGCGACTTTCTCGACTACCTGCGATGGTTGAGCAACCGCAACATCCTGAAGACCGGCTTCGAGCCTGTCGCTGTGTACCTGAGGACGACGGAATGACGGCACGCCAGGTAGCTCTGCCGGGCGACACGGGAGTAGTCCAGCGCCTGCTGGCGAGACGGATCGCGTTGAGGTGGGAGTTCGCTGCGTACGCGGCGATCTTCGGGATTGCCTTCGGCCTTCGCTTCTTCGACCTTGGGACGCGCGCGCTCCACCACGACGAAAGCATTCACGCGCAATGGTCGTGGAGCCTCCTTCAGGGCAGCTACCGCCACAGCCCGGTCTTCCACGGACCGTTCTACTACCACATCCAGGGCCTGGTTTTCTTCCTTTTCGGCGCGAACGACTACACGAGCCGCGTCTCGGCGGCGGTCTTTGGTTCGGCCCTCGTCGCCTTGCCTCTGCTCCTGCGACGGAAGCTGGGACCCGCGGGAACCCTCGCCGCCGTCGCGTTCATCGCGTTGTCGCCGACACTCGTCTACTACAGCCGATTCTTCCGCGAAGACATCTACATGGCGTTCTTCACGATGTTGATGGTGGCCGCGATGTGGCGCTACAACGAAGAGGGGCGCGACCGCTGGCTCTACCTTCTGGCCGCCGGGTTTACCGGCAACGTGCTTACGAAGGAAGGGGCCTTCCTTGCGATCGCGGTGTTCCTCGTCTATCTCGACCTGCACCTGGCCGCCCAACTGGCCGGACGGACGCTCCAGAACTGGTCGGCACGCGCATACCGGCGAGAACTGACCGCCATTATGGCTACTCGCGGATTGGAGGATGGCGACCCCACGCTCGAAGCAGAAGGGCGCAAGTTGACGAACCTGGACGTGCCGTGGCGGCGCGCAGCGCTCACCCTCGGGCTGGCGCCGTTCGCGTGGATTGTGGCCGCGCTCTGGCCGTTCCTCGGCGCCTTGAAGGACCGGTTCGACTGGGGCGAGGAAGTCCCGCGCCCGGGCGACCTGTTGATCCTCCTCGGGACGTTTACGCTGCCGTTGCTCACGCCGGTGAGCCGGGCGTACATCCTCGAACCTTTCGGGATCATCGAAAAAGACCGCCTCAGCTGGGAGCTGCGGCTGCAAGGCACGATCCCCCGACAGGACCAGGTGGCCATCCTCGGCCTGTTCTCAGTCACGACCAGTATTGCGGCGTTCGCCGGGCTGCAGTGGCGTCCGAAGCTGTGGAGCATCGCCTTCTTCAGCTGCGGCCTGGCGTACCTGACGCTGATGACTTCATTCTGGACGAACCTGAACGGGCTGATTTCGGGGCCGTGGGGCTCGCTGGACTACTGGCAGACGCAGCAGCACGTCTCCCGCGGCGACCAACCGTGGTTCTACTACTACATGCTGATGCCGGCTTACGAGTTCCTCCCCCTTGCGCTGTGTATCGGGGGCGCGTGGTGGACGGTGGTGCGGGGCACCGCTTTCTCTCGTTTCCTGGCCTTCTGGCTGGTCGGGATGTTCGCGGCGCTGGCGTGGGGCGCCGAGAAGATGCCCTGGCTGAACTCGCATCTCGCGCTTCCAGCCTGCGTGCTGGCCGCCTATTCGGTGCAACAGGCGTGGGAAGCGTGGAAGGACCGTCCCGCTTTCCGGAAGCTTGTCCCCACGCTGTTCAGCGTCGCGATGGTCTCGGCGGGCGGCCTCGCGGTGATCGCGTTCATGCCGAGCGGCGCCATCTACCACCTCATCCGCGCCGCGGTGGCCCTGGGGGTGGTCACCTCGATCTGGTTCGCGGCCGCACCTTCCGGGCGGCGGGCGATCGGGCTGATCGCAGTAACGGCCGTCATCGGCGCGTTCGCATTCTTCTCGGTGAGGAGCATGGTGATGGCCTCGTTCGCCCGCGGCGACGACCCACGAGACCTGCTCATCTACACTCAGAGCTCGGGCGAATTGGCCAGCATCGCGAGGGAAATCGAGGCGCTGGCCGAAGCTTCCGGCCGCGGCTACGACCTCCCCATCGCCGTCGATTCAACGGACTCGTTCGCTTGGCCGTGGGCGTGGTACCTCCGGGACTTCAAGGCGGTCAGCTACGTCGACTTCGGAAGCGGGATGCCGACGGGCGAGTACCAGGTCATTCTCGTGAACGAGTCGAACCTTTTCCGCGTGCAGGACTATGCCGCCAGTTCGCCGATCGCTTACGGCCCGTACGAACAATATCCCCACCGATGGTGGTTCGACGAGTACTACAAGTACGCGATGGCCATCCCGCCTGAGGGCATCTGCACGGGTCTGCAGGGGAACTGCGGACCGCTGCGGACGGAGACCTGGAGCCACATCTGGGATGGTTTCGCCCACCAGGGCTGGGCGACGACCTGGCTCGAGTACTGGCGAGACCACGACCCGCGTCGTGCAAATGGGAGCGTCGACGCGTTCGCCTTCTTTCCGGCGAACTTCAACCGGTCCACGGGAAAGCTATCAGCCACGCCCATCGAGCCGCCCAAGCCCGGAACCGACAACGACGGCCGCCTCACCTTCGGCGGCGCCGGATCTTGCCAGGCCAGTTCTTCGCGCCGGTGGATGTCGAGGCCGACGCCGAGGGAACCTCTATGTCATCGACTCGGCGACCAAGCGGCTCCAGAAGTTCGACCCGGGTGGGAACTTCCTCGCTTCAGTCGATATTCGGCTCGAGTCGACCAATGTGAACGAGCAATCGCAGCCATGGGGACTTGCGGTGGCGCCCACAGGTCAGGTTGTGGTTGCAGACACATTCGGCTGGCGGATCCGGGTCTTCGACAGGGAACTGAAGTCGCTGGCTACGTTCGGCACGGCGCCCGATACGACCAAACCGGCGGGACCTTTCGACCTCTTTGGGCCGCGCGATGCCGCGATCGACCGCGACGGCAACATCTGGGTGACCGACACCGGAAACGACCGAATCCAGGTCTTCACGCTCGGGGGCGAGTTCGTCAGGACAGTCGGATCCAGCGGGAAGGGCGAAGGCCAGTTCGATGAGCCCGTAGGCATCGACATCGCCAAGGACGGGACGGTTTACGTAGCCGATATGTACAACCGGCGCGTCCAGGTGCTCAATGCCGACGGCACGTTCCGTTCCCAGTTCACGGTCGACGGGTGGGGCGGCCAGGAAGTCAACGACAAGCCGTACATCAACGTCCTGACGGATAGCCGAATCGCGGTTTCGCTGCCGGGCCAAAACGCGGTGCGGGTGTACAGCTCCAGCGGCGGACAGTCGGTGTCCGTCGTAGCGGGGGCCGAACCGCTGTCCCGGCCATATGGGATCGTGCAATCGGCCGATGCTAAGCTCTGGATCGTCGAGGGTGGCAGTGCCCGCGTCCGGCAGTTCCCGATCCCCTAACGTCAGGCGGCAACCTCTTGCTTCGTTCTGTCCGATTCTGGGCGAGTTTCGCGATCAGCGCGGTGCTCATCGCGCTCTTTCTGCGGGCGACGCACCCGAGCGAACTCGCGGACGCCTTCGGAGAAGCCGACTACCGCTGGCTCATTCCAGGGACTGCCGTCCTGTTCGTGGCTATCTGCGCCCGGTGCGTGCGGTGGTCGGTGCTGATGCGCCCGGTAGCGCCGATGAGCCCGCAGCGGCTCTTCCCGTACGCAATCATTGGCTACATGGCAAACAATCTGTTGCCGGCCCGCGCGGGAGAAGTAGTCCGGGCCTTTGTGCTCGGTGACCGCGAGAATGTCTCCAGAATGGGCACCTTCGGCACCATCGCGGTCGAGCGGCTATTCGATGGTTGCACGCTCGTGCTCATGCTCCTCATCGCGGGCTCGGTGGTCGGCTTCGAAGATAGCCGCCTTCGGGCAATCGCCTGGGTATCGACGGCGTTCTTTGTCGCCGCGCTCGTTGCGTTCTATGTGCTCACGCTGGATGAAGAGCGCGCGAAGCGGGTAACTCACTACTTTCTCCGCATTCTTCCAGACCGCTTCGAGCACATCGCCACTGACCTTGCCGACAACCTGGTGTCGAGCCTCCGTTCGGTCCATGACCCTCGTTCGCTCTTCCTCGTCGCACTGTTCAGCGGCCTCGCATGGACAATCGAAGCTGGCGCCTACGCCGTCATCGGCCAGGGATTCGACCTGAACGTGACATTCGCTCACTACTGCCTGCTGCTTTCGGCGGCCAACCTCGCGATCATCATCCCGACGTTCTTCGGTGGCACAGGCCCGTTCGAGTGGGCTGCGAAGCTGGTCCTGGTCGGCGCCGATGTTTCCGACAACGTGGCCGGCGCCTACTCCATCGTCGCCCACGCGGTCATCCTGATCCCGACGACCATCCTCGGTCTCATCCTCCTGTGGAGCTTCGGTGTTTCCTTCCGGCGCATCACTCACGTTGAAACAGAACGGGTGACGCAACGATGAACGTCGGAATTGTGGGTGCCGGCGTGGCTGGATTGGCAGCTGCGAAGGTCCTGAGCGAACGCGGCCACCAGGTAACTGTTTTCGAGGGCCGGCACGAAGTCGGCGGCCAGGTTGTCACGTTCCCGGTGGGCGGAGAACCACTTGAATGCTTCTACCACCACATCTATACGAACGACACGACCGTCGTCCGCTACATCGAAGACCTGGGCCTCAGCGAACACCTCGAGTGGATCAAGCCGAAGAACGCCCACTTTGTGAAACGGCACATGTACCCGTTCGTCACGCCGCTGGACTTGCTGAAGTTCACCGCGATCCCGTTCACGAGCCGCGTCCGCCTCGGCCTGGCGGCTGTCTGGCTTCGGCGCCAGAAGGATGGCGTGGACCGGTACGAAGGCGTCACGGCACGCGCGTGGATGGAACGCGCCGTGGGCAAGAAGGCGTTCGCCGCATTCTGGGGCCCCCTGCTCAAGGGTAAATTCGCCGACCAGGCGGACAACGTGGGCATGGTCTGGCTCTGGAACAAGATCTACCTCCGGTTCGCCAGCAGGAAGGGCTCGGGCAACAGTGAATCGCTGGGCTATCTACACGGTTCGTTCCGGCGCTATTACATGGCTTTGGCCGACGAGCTCTCGCGCCGTGGAGTCGAAATCCGGCTCAACACCGACGTCGAGAAGGTCGAAGTCAGTGAGGGCACCGTCACCGGGATCCGCGCGGGGGGAGTGTCCTACCAGTTCGACCAGGTCCTGATGACGACGCCGAACATCATCACCAGCCGCATCTGCGCGGACCTCCCGGACGATTACCGGGCGATCTTGGAGCGCGTGCGATACCAGTGGGCGACATGCCTCATCCTGGCCCTGGACCGCCCGCTGACGCCGTACTACTGGCTCTCCATCGGCGATGACCTCCCGTTCGTTGCCTGCATCGAACACACGAACTTCCTCCCGAAAGAGCGGTATGGCGGCAACCACGTCGTCTACCTTTCGAACTACACGGCGCCGGGCCACCCGGTGCTTGAGATGAGCGCGGACGAGGTCTTCCAGTCGTACCTCGAAGGCATCAAGGCGCTAAACCCGAAGTTCGACCCCTCGTGGGTGAAGGACAAGTGGTTCTTCAAGGACCCGGGCGGACAACCAGTCATCACGACGTATTACTCCCGCTCGATTCCAGAGATGCGGACGGGCGTCCAGGGCTTGTACCTTTCGAACACCACTCAGGTGTACCCGGAAGACCGTGGACAGAATTACAGCCTGCTCCTGGGCGAACGGGTGGCGGAGATGATGGACGCGGACGCAAGGCACGTGGCGGGGGCCCGGGGAGCGGGGATCTGACCCGCCGTCTCGGTGCCTGCTATGCCCTGACGGGACTGACTCCGTCCGTCGACCGGCCGTAGTCCCCGCGCCGATAGCGAACCCTTCCGCTATAGTGTGCTCGATTTCACAAGCGAGGCTCGGTCGATGACCGTTGATCCTGACCTGCGCGAATTGCGCGAATTGGTGGCCGAATTTGAGCCCAACCGCGGGCATGTCTTGCCCGCGCTGCACAAGGTGCAGAACACGTACGGCTACGTGCCGAGGCCCGCTTTCGAGGTCATCGCCCGGCAGTTGAACAGCACGGCCGCGCTGATCTACGGCGCGGCGACGTTCTATTCAGATTTCCGGCTGCACCCGCCAGCTGAGACCGAAGTCGCATGGTGCTGTGGACCCGCCTGCCGAGTCCTGGGCGGTGACCGCATCCGGGAAGCACTCCAGGAAGAACTCGGCATCGGGTTCCACGAGCAAACGGACGACCACAAGATTGGCCTCCACGTGGGCCAGTGCGTCGGCACCTGCCACGAAGCGCCCCAGATCTGGGTAAATGGCAAGGTGGAAGGCAACCTCACGCCGGAATCGGCCAGGGCGCTGGCGCGCGGCCTCAAAGGCGACGCCGAATGAACACGAAACTCGAATCCATTGTCTCCGCGGCGAAGTCGAGTTGGGCGGCGGAGCAGGCATCCGGCCGCATCCGATTCATGGTCACCCGCGACACGTCATCGCTCGCCCGCGGCGCGGACGAGACGATCGCGAAGCTCAACGCGGCCGTGGCTTCGAAGAAGCTTGTCGCCGATGTCGGGATCACCGGGTCGTGGGGCTTCTGCTGGATGGAGCCCTGTGTCACTGTGCGCTCGGCCGCCGGCACGCACACCATCCTCTACGGAAACGTGACACCGGACCGTGTCGACGAGTTCATCGAGACCATCGCGGCGGGCAAGGATATGCCGGAACTCGCCCTTGGTGTCGTTGAAGGCAACCCGACTTCTGATATTCCGCTGTTGGGCGACCACCCGTTCATGCAGGGCCAGGTCCGCCGAGTCATGGCGAACATCGGCAAGATCGACCCCGAGAACATCGATCACTACCTCGCCAACGATGGTTACGCAGGATTCGGCAAGGCGATCGAGCTTGATGCTGAGGGCATCGTCAAAGAAGTGCTGGACAGTGGCCTCGGCGGGCGGGCAGGCGGTGGGTTCCCGGCGGGGCGGAAATGGGACTTTCTTCGCAGCGCCACCACATCGCCTCGCTACCTCGTCTGCAACGCCGACGAGGGCGACCCCGGGGCATGGGTGAACCGCATCGTCATGGAAGGTGACCCCCACCTCATCGTGGAAGGCATGCTCATCGCCGCGCTCGCCGGTCATGCAGATGAGGGCTACATCTACGTCCGCTATGAATACCCGCTCGCCTTCGCGCGCATGCAGAAGGCCGTCGAACAGGCCTACGCCCGGGGACTCCTCGGCAAGAATATCCTCGGCACGGGGAAAGACTTCGAGCTCATCGTCTTCCTCGGCGCCGGCGCGTACGTCTGCGGCGAGGAAACGGGGCTGATCAACTCCATCGACGGTTATCGCGGCATGCCTCGCATCAAGCTGCCGTTCCCGGCGCAGGCAGGGCTCTGGAACAAGCCGACGAACGTGAACAACGTCGAGTCCTATGCCAACGCACCGATGATCATGCGCAATGGCGCGCACTGGTGGAGTTCGATTTCCGATGCCAAGGAAAAGGGGACCAAGATGTTCACCTTTTCCGGTTCGGTGAATTGGGCCGGCTGCGTCGAAGTCCCCTTCGGCGCCACCATCGGTCATGTCATCGATCAATGGTGCGGCGGCATGCGCGAAGGGCGTACGCTCAAGGGCTTCCAGCCCGGGGGGCCGCTCTCTGGCCTCGCCACCGCGAACCGCAGCCTGACGCTAACACTCGATCCCTACCGTGAGCTGGGTATGTTCCTCGGCGGCGGCGGGATCGTTTTCTTCGACCAGCACACCTGCACGGTAGACATGTGCTCGTTCTTCCTGGGCTTCTGCGAGGATGAGAGCTGCGGGCGCTGCACCACCTGCCACGGCGGCACCCAGCGTGCCGTCGAGATCATCCGGCGGATACAGGCTGGCGGCGGACGCGAAGTCGATCTGCAGAATCTGCAGAAACTCGTTGGCACGCTCGTCTGGTCCAATTGCTTCCACGGCCAGTTCGCGATGACGACGATCAAGACGGCAATGAAGGCGTTCGCCGATGAATGGCGGGAGCACATCATCGACAAGCGCTGCCGCGCTGGAGCATGCCGCGACCTGGACAGTGGGATGGTGACCCGGGCGCCTGTCGCTGAGTTGGCACTCGCGGGAACTAGCGGCCCGCGTCCGGCGTCAACTCCCGTGAGGTTGGCTCGGGGAGGGCATCGTCCTGGGCGCTGAAACGACACCCTTCAACGTTTTCGGGAGCTACGAGTTCGTCGTGGCACTCGCGGTCACAGTGGCGCTCCGGAGGCACTCGCGTCGTTGAGATTGATGGGCGCCCCACGCCCTGTGCGACCGCACAGGGGCTCCTCATTCTGAAGCTGTTCGCCCTCCCCTCGCTCTATCGCCAGGGCGAGAACTCGCGCGCCGCTGTGTACGAGGCTGAAATTTCTTCCTTGCTCGGCACCGGGGAGGTCCATACCGAGCGGGCGCTCGCCGCGCTGACCCCGCACATGCTCGCGATGGACATCGACTCGCTGCGAACCACGCTCGCAGACATTCCCGCCCGCGGCGCTGGCTTTAAGTCCGGAATCCAAAGTCCGGAATCCAAAATCTAGATCGTGCCCTTGGTGCTCGGGATATCCCCGCCTCGCCGCGGGTCCACACGCACGGCCGCGTCCAGCGCGCGGGCCATGGCCTTGAAGGCGGCTTCTATCTTGTGGTGGTCGTTCACACCTTCGAGAACCCGGACGTGCAAGTTCAGTTTCGCCGCGAAAGCGAACGATTCGAGGAAGTGGTTGAAGAGGTCCGGCGGCAATCCACCGACCTCGCGACCAAGCAGCTTCAGGTCGAGTTTCGCAAAGGGGCGCCCGCTCAGGTCTATCGCACAGAAGGCGAGTGTCTCATCGAGCGGCATGTAGGCTGAACCGGCGCGCACCAGCCCGGCTTTGTCGCCGAGCGCCTGGGCCAAAGCCTCGCCGAGCGCGATACCGATGTCCTCAACGGTGTGGTGCTGGTCGATCCAGAGGTCGCCCTTGCAACGCACGTCCAGGTCGAAGACGCCGTGCTTCGCGATGTGGCTGAGCATGTGGTCGAGGAAGCCCACTCCAGTGTCGGTGACGAACTTGCCGGTGCCATCGAGGTCCAGCGTGATGTCAATGCTGGTCTCGGCAGTGCGGCGCGAAACAGTGGCGGTGCGTGCGGTCATATGGCAGTTATCGGGGATGTTGGGCCTTTGTGTCGAATGATGCGCCCCGGCGGCAGGTGTAAAGTACGGCGATGCGTGTTCTTCTCCTCGGCAACAGCAACGATTCCGGCGAGTGGTTCGAAGGCGGCAAGAAGCGCCACGAAATCGTGCAGGACCGACTGAGTGAGATCTACGACGAGGACGTGGAAGTCATCGCCAGGAGCATCTGGCCGCGAGCCGACCTCGCGGACACCGTCGACGGATGGATCGCGCGCTACGATCCTGACGTCATCTATCTCACCATGCTCGCCTACTGGTTCCAGTACCGTTCGGTACCGTTGCGGGCAAAGCGGCTGCTTGGGCGCTTCGGCGAGGGCGCAGGCAACGCCGGCTTTCGCATCGCCGAAAGTTCGAGGTGGGCGTACAACCCGGTCTTCCGGACGGTGCGGTCTAGCCTGCAGGCCACCATCGGGGGCGACCCGCACTTCACCACGGGGCAGGTCGTGGAACGCCTCTCCGAGGTCATCCGCCGGGCGGCCCGGCACGAGGGCGTAGTCCTGGCGATCCAGGGTGCGGACGGCCGGACGGCCTACTCCAGGTCGAAACGTGGGCGGCGAAAAGACGAGGAGCGCAGACTCGAAGTGCAGAGGGCGATGCGGGACTTCTGCGCGGCCCAGCACATCTGGTACGAAAACTCCGAAACGCCGGCTTGGGCGACCGATCCTGAACTCGCCCGGAACCGGGTTGGCGATGGCCTCCATGCCAACGCACGCTGGCATGCCCATTCGGCGGAACTGATCGTGGGGACGATCCGAAACGCCCTGAACGACGCGGGACACGCCGAGGGGCGCGGCGGAGACGCGGTGGCAGACCCCGTGCTCTAAATTTCGCGCAGCGCCGCCACTAGGCGGTCGGTGTCTTCAGGGCGTCCCGCGCTGATGCGGATGTAGTTCACGAGGTCCGGCCGCTCGTAGTAGCGCACCAGTACACCCTTTGAGCGCAACGCAGCCGCGACATCGACCGCCCTGCGTTCCCCAACTGCGAAGAGGACGAAGTTGGCCTGGGAAGGCAGTGGCGTCAGCCAGCCGAGTTCTGCGCAGAGCCGCGCCATCCGGTCGCGCTCTGCCACGATGCTGGCGATGGTCTCTTTGATCTCCGCGAAGTGCGCGAGCGCCGCGCGGGCTCCAGCATCGGCGGCCACGTTGACGTTGTACGGCTGCTTCAGCGACATCATATGGCTGGCGAGCTCGGGGTCGCTCACGGAATAGCCGACACGCAGGCCCGCGAGGCCAGCCCACTTACTGAACGTCCGCAGCACCACGAGATTCGGGTGGCTCGCGATCATCGAAACGACGGACTCCCCTCCGAACTCGATGTACGCCTCGTCCACCACGACCAGGGTGTCGAGCGCGCAGATCGCCTCCAGTTCCGCACGGTTGACGGGGTTCCCGGTCGGGTTGTTCGGCGAAGTCAGGAAGACGATCCCTGCGCCAGCCTGGACGGCGTGCTTCAGGGCGACGACATCGAGGTCGAAGTTGGGCCGCCGGGGTACTTCAATCGGCTTTGCCCGCGAGATCTTCGCGAGGAACCGGTACATGCCGAAGGTAGGCGTCGGGATGGCGATAGCCTTCGGCATCACGAGGCGAATGAGGATATCCAGCAGGTCATCCGCGCCGGTCCCGGCGACGACGTTCTCCGCCTCGACATCCAGGAAACGCGCGATAGCCTCGCGGAGGGCCTGCTGGCCCGGGTCGGGATAGATGTGGAAGGGCGCCGAGCGGATGGCTTCGAGCACTTCAGGGTGGGGCCCGTAGAGGTTTTCGTTCGCATCGAGCTTCACCAGCCGCTCGACGGGCAAGCCAATCTCCGCCGCGAGCACGTCCAGCGGCTTGACGGGTACGTAGTCCTCGAGGTCTTCGAGGTCCGTGCGGAGCAGTTCCCTGAGTTTCATCGCCAAGCCCTCCGACTCACGGTCTGGCGGGCCATCCGTGAATCGTGAATCGTGAACTATCGCCCCTGGAGGCGCTTTTCAACGGCGTGAGCGTGGCCGGTGAGGCCCTCGGCCCGCGCAATGATGGCGGCGTAGTGGTTGAGTTCCTCCATGTCGTCCTCGGGGAGGTTCACAACAGCCATCTTCTTCAGAAAGTCATGAACCCCCAGCGGGCCACTCCAGCGGGCACTACCACCCGTGGGCATGGTGTGGCTCGGGCCGGCGGTGTAATCACCGACGGCTTCCGGTGAAGCCTCGCCGAGGAAGAGTCCGCCGGCGTTCTTCACCTTGTGCGCATAGGCGGATGGGTTTTAGATGCAGAAGCCAAGATGCTCGCGGGCATAGAAATTCGCCAGCTCGATCGCATGGTCGATGTCATTCGTTAGGATGCAACCGCCGCGACCGTCGAAGGCGGCGCGGGCGATCTTCGCTCGCTCCAGGGTCTTGAGCTGGCGTTCAATCGCCGCGGCGACATTGTCAGCGAGGTAGTGCGACGGGGTAAGAAGGATGGGGCTGGCGAGCGCATCGTGCTCAGCCTGTGCGATCAGGTCCGCCGCGACGAACTCGGGGTTGGCGCTCTCGTCGGCGATGATCACGGTCTCGGTCGGGCCGTAAATACTGTCGATCCCGACGTCGCCGAAGACCTGGCGCTTGGCGATGGTCACGAACAGGCCGCCCGGACCGGCGATCTTGTCAACGCGCGGAATGCTCTCCGTGCCGTAGGCGAAGGCTGCCACTCCCTGGGCGCCGCCCGCTTTGTAGACGCCGTCCACGCCCGCGATATCCGCTGCGACCAGCTTCACAGGAGGGACAGTGCCATCGGGTAGGACGGGACTCGCCAGGTAGACCTCGTCGACCCCGGCGACACGAGCGGGGATGGCGCACATCAGGACCGTGCTTGGGAGGGGGGCACGGGTCCCGGGGACGTAGATCGCGGCCCGCTGCAGCGGGCGCGTCATCTGGCCAAGGCCATTTTGCTGGAAGTCGAACATCGCACCGCGAAGCTGGGTCTCGTGGTAGCGGCGAACGCGACCGGCGGCGAACTTCAACGCCTCGATCAGTTCCTGGTCGAGGGTGTTGTAGGCGGCGGCGATCTCGTCGCGGCTGACCTTCAGGTCGCCGACGGTCGCGCCGTCGAGCTTCGAGTTGTAATAGCGGACGGCGTTGTCGCCATCGTCACGGACATCACGGATGATGCGGCGCACGACTTCATCCGGGCTGAGTTCCTGCCCGAAGGTGCGGAAGGTCGTCTCCCGCATGTCCATCGGCAGCTCTTCGGTCTCAAGCGGACGGCGCGAGAGCAGAAGTTGCTTGCCCTCTTCAGCGTTGCGGATTATCCGCATCCCAGGTACCTCTCTACTGCCGATCGCGCGGAAGCGGTGGCACGCTGCACGAATGCGTCGATCTCGGCGCTGGTTATGTGCGCGATTGTCTCATCGAGCAGTTCGGGGAGCGAATCGAGGAACGTCCCCAGCGACTCCCCTTCCTGGAGGCCGGCGTAGCGCAGGTGGTTGGAGATCATGCTTCTCATGCGGTCCCAGTCCATGTGTCTGCTGGCAACATCCGCCGAAACCTGGCGCCAGCGTTCCAGCGTCTCCGCATCGAGAAATCCACACTCGATGCCTTCGACAGCGCCCGCCAGGGCTGCAATCAGTGCGTCCTTCAGCCCCTGGTCGTCCCCGTATTCTCGCTCCAGATCGAATTGGAGGAGCCGATCCATGACATTGGCGCGCATTGCCCCGCCGAGCGCTTCGTGGCGGCCGAAGTACGGCCGGTAGACTCCCGTTATGTACTGCTCGTCCATCACCAGATGGGTGATGTAGCCTGCTGCCCAGGCGCGAGTCTCAGTGTTGAGGCGTTCGGGAGCGGCCAGGCTTCCGTGCGTCCCGAGGAAGGTGGCGACCGAGTCCTGGTGATTGTGTTCGTTGAGGTCGAAGAAGTGCGTGCTCAGGCGATCTTGCCTGGTGATCACGCGGATATCGGGAGAAGTGGAGCCAAGGAGGTAGGCGCCGGAGGTAGCGGGCACATCGGCGAGGCAGAGGTCGAGCGCGATCTGGCGCGCGAGGACCATGTGAAGGGTGATGGGAGGCACCCGCTAATGGTAACGGACGGGGGAGCGTCCGGGCAGCGGCGAGGCGCCGCTGTTGTCGAGAACGCGCCTCAGCCACTACCGTCGTGCCGTGAATTTCGTGAGTCTCGAAGAAATGTTGCCGGAGTTCGAATCACGAGTCAGGCGGATTGTGTACTCGCAGATGGCGACCATGGACGCGGCGGGGCGCCCACGCATTCGAGTCGTCCATATCGTCTGGGACGGGATTACTGGCTATCTCAGTACCGCTCCGGGCGCGCCGAAGCTCACGCACATCGCTAGAAATCCGAACGTTTCGCTTGGGTATTGGGACCCCGCGCAAACGACGGTGACAGTGGACTGCCGCGCAATCGAAGTAACAGATGCCGAGGAGAAGACCGTCGCATACCGCTTGTTTGTCTCGGAACCGGAGCCTTATGGCTTCGACCCAGCATTCTGGGGAGGCACTCCGGACGATCCGGGCTTCGCGCTCATTCGCTTCGAACCGTGGCGGATCGAACTGGCAGGTTACCCAACGCTGTGGAACTGGGAATCGAAGGTGTGGACGGCACAGCCCTGAATCGCCGGTCGGCGTTCCTGGCGAGCTAGATCCGTGCGCTTTCGATGCTTGTCAGGAGGATGCCGCGGCAACCGATGGCCGAGAGTTCGTCCATGATCCGGTGAGCGTCGCGGCGTTTCACCATGGCCTTGACGGAGTACCACCCTTCGCGCTGCAACTGCGTGATCGTCGGCGATTCCAGACCTGGCGTAATCTCGCAGGCTCGCTGGAGGATGTCTCCGGGGGTGTCGTATTCGACCATCATGTAGTCGACCGCGACGAGCTTGCCCTGGATCCGCTGCTTGAGCACGGTGAGCTGGTGATGTGCTTCGCGACCGTGATGCGCGAAGAGCGCCGCATTGGAAAGGAACAGCGGGTCTCCGACGACCCGGAGGCCTGCCTGCTTCAGGGTCGTCCCGGTATCGACCACATCGACGACCGCCTGGGCGATCCCGAGCTGGACGGCGATTTCGACAGCGCCTTCGAGCTCGATGATCTGGAGCTCCCGTGGTGCGAAGAAGGCCCGGACGATACCCGGCAATGAAGTCGCGATTGTCAGGTCCGCGAACTGTTCGAGCGTTTGCACCGGAGAGTCGTTCGGTACGGCAGCGCGGAGCTTCGATTGTCCGTAGTTCAGGTCGAGGAGCTTCACGTGCTCGACGCCCTTCTCGGCCACGAAATCCTTTCCGGTAATGCCGCAGTCGAGCATCCCGTTGGCTACGTAGAGCGGGATATCGCCGGGGCGGAGGAAGTAGAACTCGACCTCGTTCTCGGGGTCGACGGACGAGAGGGCGCTGCCCACCTTGCTGACGCGGTAGCCGCACGAGTTCAGGAGCTCGATGGTCGGCTCGAAGAGCATGCCTTTGTTGGGGAGGGCGACTTTGATCATAGCTCGCGGTACACATCTTCGAGCGAGATGTTCTTCTCCGCCATCATGCAGGCGACGTAGTACAGCACCTGGGAGAGCTCGCCGGCGAGGGCGGCATCGCTTTCGAAGCGGGCCGCCATCCAGCTCTCAGCTGCTTCTTCCACGAGTTTCTTGCCGATGGCGTGCGGCCCTCCGCGAAAAAGTTGGGCGGTGGAGGAGCCGTCCGGCATTTCCCGTTTTCGGCTGACGGCGAGTTCGTACATCTCTTCGAAGGTCACGGGAGCACGATAGCCCAATGTTGTGAACGAATCACGGCCCGGAAGGACTATCGCGGCCGGACGCTAAGGTCTGCGGCGTTGATCGCCTCGACGAGACCGTTGGACCGGCGGACCATCAGCTCCCCATCGTCGCTGATGCTCAACGCGGTCGCTTCGAAGGCTTCTCCTCCTGAAGGGCTGACGGTGACTGCCCGGCCGAGCGTGCAACTCAGCTCGCGGTATTCGCTAATGAGCTCCGGGAGCCTGGCATCGAGAAGCGCCTCGAGTTCGTTGCAGATGTTCGCGAGCACGCGCTCGCGGGGCACCTCGTGGCCGACCTCACGCGCCAGGCTCGTAGCAATCCCACTGAGTTCGGGGTTTTCGGCCGGGTCGCCGTTCACATTGACGCCGATACCTGGGAACCCGAGGCCCCCCGACTGCGTGAGCTCGGCATCGATAAGCATGCCGCACACCTTGCGTTCGTTGATCCAGATGTCGTTCGGCCACTTCACCCGGGCATCCGCGCCTTCGGCCCGGATTGCCCGGGCTACAGCCAGGGGAAGGACGATCGGCAAGCGCCGATGGACCGCGAGAGGGAGGCGCAGGACGAGGGTGAAGTAGAGGTTTTCCCGGGCCGGGCTATAAAACTGGCGGCCGCGACGGCCACGCCCAGCGGTCTGTTCTTCGGCGATCACCATGGCGCCGTGGGGGGCGCCGCGGGAAGCCTGGTCACGAGCCTCATCCATCGTTGAAGTGATCGACTCGTGATAGCGGACGTCCCTTCCGAGTTCGCGGGTGGAGAGCTGGCGCCGGAAGGAATCGAGGTCGAGGGTGTGGCTGGCGTGCATCCAGTTTGACTCTAGAGGCAGAGGCGGCCGGGCGCCTCACACTTTCGGCGGAATTGGCTCGGCGCGGGGCATAAAAAAGGGCCCTCGGTCAATTTCCCGAGGGCCCCTTCGTAGCTAAGACCGGAATAGTCTTAGGAGGATTGGATGACACCCCACAGGGGCAGCGCCCCTAGGAGGAGGTCACCTCCTGTGCCAGGGTCCGGCCGTAACTACGACTGTGATAGTCCATGCACATCACCTCCTTTCCTGCATGCGAGCATGCGCCTCTTCGGGAAGGGCTGTCAAGAGGGGACAACAGCGACGGCGATCGATGCCGTCGGCTGGCGGCGCGCTCACCCCCATCCTCCGTTTGGTGTACGCGCGAAACTTCGGCTCCTATGCGATGGCTTCGACTTCGCCGGCGAACTGGGCGTTGTACAGGTTCGCGTAATGGCCCTCGCGGGCGAGCAATTCAACGTGGTTGCCTTGTTCGACGATCCGGCCGCCGTCCATGACGAGAATTGTCTCGGCATCTCGGATCGTGGAGAGGCGGTGCGCGATCACGAAGCTGGTGCGCTGGGACCGCAAAGCGGCCATCGCATGCTGCACCAGAACCTCAGTACGCGTGTCGACCGAACTCGTCGCCTCGTCGAGGATCAGGATCGGCCGGTCGGCCAGGAAGGCACGAGCGATGGTGATGAGTTGCCGCTCACCCGCACTCACCGAACTGCCGTCATCGTCGAGCCTGGTCTCATAGCCATCCGGCAGCGAATGCACGAAGCGGTCAACGTACGTCGCACGTGCGGCCTCGAGTATCTGCTCGTCACTCGCGCCCAGGTTTCCGTAGGCGATATTCTCCCGAATCGTGCCGCCGAAGAGCCACGTGTCCTGAAGCACCATGCCAATCTGCGACCGCAGTTCCCGGCGGGGCATGGCGGTGATATCGCGGCCATCGACGGTAATCTGGCCGCCGTCGAGTTCGTAGAAGCGCATGATCAGGTTCACCAACGTCGTCTTGCCCGCTCCCGTCGGCCCGACGATCGCGACCGTCCGGCCCGGTTCGGCCGTCAGTGAAAGGTCGGTAATGAGCGGCCGTTCGGGGTTATACGAGAACGAGACGTGCGAGAACTCCACCCGGCCGGCGGTTTGGCCGACGGGCTCGTATGCCGAGACCTCGGGACTCTGCTCTTCGGCATCGAGGAGTTCGAAGACCCGCTCGGCCGATGCGATGCCGGACTGTAAGAGGTTGACCATCGAGGCCATCCACGACAGCGGCTGGGTGAAGGTCCGCGAATACTGGATGAACGCCTGGACGCCGCCGATCGTCATGCCGCCATTGGCCACACGGATACCGCCGAGTACGGCGATGGCGACGAAGTTCAGGTTTCCCACCATCATCGTCGCCGGCTGAATGATTCCGGAGACGAACTGGGCGCCAAAACTGGCCTCGTAGAGTTCGTCGTTGGTTTCGCGGAAGACGCGTTCGACTTCCCGTTGGCGGCCGAACGCCTTCACGATCGCGTGGCCGGTGAACGTCTCCTCTACCTGGCTGTTGAGCTTTCCAGTGTTCCTCCACTGCGCGATGAAGCGCGTGCGCGAACGCCTGGCGATCGCTCGCATCATGACCATCGTGAGCGGAATCGTCACGAGGGCGACGATCGAGAGCTGCCACGAGATCCAGACCATGATCGCAACGGTGCCGATCAGCGTGAGCGCCTGCGTCAGCAGTTGAGAGAGCGATTGTTGGAGACTCTGGGCAATGTTGTCGATGTCGTTCGTCACGCGACTGAGCAGGTCACCACGCGGTGCGCGATCGATATAGCTCAGCGGCAGTCGGTTGAGCTTGTCTTCGACGTCGGCACGAAGGCGGTACATCGTGCGTTGGACAACGCCGGCCAACAGGTACGACATCCCGTATTGCAGTGCCCACGACCCGAGCAGCAACAGGCTCGCGAGGCCAATGATCCGGCCCAATTCGTCGAAATCGATCTCGTTTCCCGTGAAGAGGCCACGCACGATAACGTCCGTGGCGCGCCCGAGGATTTCGGGGAGCACCACGCTCATACAAACGCTGGCAATCGTCATCACGATGGCGACCGCGACCAGGCCGCGCTCCACCCGAAGACGCTGGATCAGTTTTCGCGTCGCTGCGCCGAAGTCCTTCGGCTTTTCGGTGGGCATACCGAACGAGCCCATGCGCATTCCAGGTCCACCTGCTTGCGGCGGCTGCTGGACTGGCGGCTCGGGTTTAGGTGGGGAACTCATGCCGCTGTCCCCTCGCCGACCTGGGACTCCACGATCTCGGCATAGGTTGGGCAGGTCGCGAGCAATTGCTCATGCGTCCCCAGTCCCACCGTCTCGCCGCCTTCGAGAACGAGGATCTGGTCGGCATGCATAATCGTCGAGAATCGCTGAGCGATGATGATGACGGATGCGTCTTTCGTGTACGGCCCCAGAGCGGCCCGCAACCGGGCATCGGTCGCGAGATCGAGCGCAGAGAACGAGTCGTCGAACAGGTACACTTCCGGCTTTCGCACGAGGGCCCGGGCCATCGCCAGTCGCTGGCGCTGGCCACCCGAGACGTTCATGCCACCTTGTGCGATGTTCGCGTCCAGTCCGCCGGGCATCGCCCGGACGAAGTCCGCCGCCTGAGCGACTTCGAGTGCAGTCCAGATTTCTTCGTCCGTGGCATCGGGCTTTCCGTAACGCAGGTTGCTCGCGACTGAGCCGGCAAACAGGTAGGACTTCTGTGGCACGAGGCCGATGCGTTGCCACAGGATGTCCGGGTCAAGTTGGCGGATGTCCACACCGTCGAACAGCACCGCCCCGGCCGTGACGTCGAACAGGCGAGCCGCGAGGTTTACGAGGCTCGTCTTCCCCGATCCCGTACTCCCGATGATCGCCGTCGTCTGGCCCGGCAACGCCGTGAACGAAATGCCTTCGAGGACGGCGTGTTCCGCGCCCGGGTAGCGAAAGCCAACGTCGCGCAGGTCGAGGCGGCCTCTCGACTCCAGGTCCGTGATGGGTGCGGCGGGCGGCACGACGGAAGAGAACGTGTCGAGAACTTCCTGGATGCGTTCAGCGGAGACGGCCGCACGGGGAGCCATCATCGCGACCATGGTCGCCATCATCACCGCCATCATGATCAGCGAGAGGTAGGTGAGGAACGCCACCAGGGAGCCGATGGACATGGCGCCACTGTTGATCCGGTGTCCTCCAAACCAGATGACGGCGATGCTTGATGCATTCACCACCAGCATCATCGTGGGGAACATCAGGGCCATCAGTCGCCCTGCTCTGAGCGAGGTCTGAGTCAGATCCTCGTTCACCGTATGAAAACGTTCGACTTCGACCGGCTCTCGTACGAAGGCTCGCACGACCCGCATCCCGACAATCTGGCCCCGGAGAACGGCATTGATGTTGTCGAGCCGTTCCTGCATGAGCCTGAACTGCGGGACCATCCGCGAGATGATGACGCCCAGGATGACCATCAGGAGGGGCAGGCTTACTGCCAGCAGCCAGGACATGCCCAGGTCCTGCCGCATCGCCATGAACACCCCGAAAACGACGGTCAAAGGCGCGGCCACCACCATCGTGCAGCTCATGAGCACCAGCATCTGGACCTGCTGCACGTCGTTGGTGATTCGAGTGATAAGTGAAGGCGCACCGAAGAGGTTGACCTCCCTGGCAGAGAACTCTGTCACCCGGTGGAAGAGCGCGGCGCGCACGTCTCGTCCGAAACTCATCGCCGCCTTAGAGCCGCAATAGACCGCCGCGACGGAGAACAGCCCCTGAACGGCGGTGACGGCAATCATCGTCGCCCCGATTGACCAGATGTGCCCGGTGTCTCCGCGCAAGACACCCTTATCGATGATGTCCGCGTTGAGCGACGGCAGGAGCAACGACGCAGAGGCCTGGATCGCCTGGAAAACAAGGACCGCCACCAGCCACTTCCGATACGGCCGGAGGTGCGAACGCAGGAGTCTCAACATAGAGCGCTATCCTACGAGAGCGCGTGGGACTTCGGAACAAACCGCCCGCACGAATTGGCATTCGCGTTCGCGCCGACGGGCCAGGCCGGACCCCCGCGAGATTGCCAGGCCGAGGGTCGCAACGACACGAATTCGCTTTCAGCTTCCGTCAAGGCCGAATCTCGCCTACCCTGAATCGGTTGCGTTTCTCAGGCGGCGCCCGGTCCTTCCCCGGAAGGGCAAATCTATGACGCCGCACGTTGGAGGACCCCCTGGTTACCCCTGTCAGCATGAAGCAGTTACTGGAGGCCGGCGTCCATTTCGGCCACCAGACCCGCCGTTGGAACCCGAAGATGCGCCAGTTCATCTTCACCGAGCGCAACGGCATCCATATCATCGACCTGCAGCAGACCGTCACCCGGCTCGATAGCGCGATCACGTTCATCCGCGACGTGGTTGCGAACGGGTCCGATGTGCTCGTCATCGGCACGAAGAAGCAGGCTCGCGAGACCGTGGAGTTGGAGGCGGGCCGGGCGAACCTCCCGTTCGTCAACAACCGCTGGCTCGGCGGGACGCTCACGAACTTCCGCACCATCCAGAGCCGGATCAAGCATCTCCAGACGCTCGAGACTTCGATGGAGCGCGGCGACTACTCGCGCCTCACCAAGAAGGAACAGCTCGACATCTCGAACGAGATCGAGCGGATGAACCGCTACTTCGGCGGCATCAAGCAGATGGATCGGCTCCCGGCGGCGGTGTTCATCATCGACACGGTGAAGGAAGCCATCGCCGTCGCGGAATGCAAGCGCCTGAACATCCCGATCGTGTCTCTCGTCGACACGAACTGCGACCCGGACCCGGTCGCCTATCCGATCCCGAGCAACGACGACGCGATCCGCGCCATCAAGCTCATCCTCGGCAAAGTCGCCGATGCTGCCATCGAAGGCCGTGCAGCGAAGGAATCCGGCGCGGGCGCGGGCACCGGCGTGGCGGTTGAAGACTTCGCCCGCGCCGCACAGGCCGGCGTCGATGCAGGGACGTTCTCGGCAGCGCCCGAAGACGCAGCCGCGGAAGAAGCGGCGCCCACTGTCACGACCATTTCGGCAACGGCCCAGGCCGCTGCTGTCGCCACACCTTCGGAGCCGGCCCCGGCCCCTTCCGAAGCACCCGCTCAGGAGTAGCCGAGTCTCGTGGAAATCACAACCGCAATGATCAAAGAGCTGCGCGAGGCGACTGGCGCAGGAGTGATGGATGCCAAGCGGGCACTGGAAGAGGCCGCCGGCGACATGGCAAAGGCCAAGGGCATCCTCCGCGAAAAAGGCATGGCCGCCGCGGCCAAGCGCTCCGACCGCGAGACCTCCAACGGTGTCGTTGAGGCCTACATCCACGCCGGCGGCCGCATCGGCGTGCTGGTGGAGGTGAACTGCGAGACCGACTTCGTGGCGAACACCGAGGACTTCCGAGGGCTCGCCCGGAGCGTTGCGATGCAGATCGCCGCGATGAGCCCCGCCGTGATTTCGAAGGATGACCCGGAGCGCGAGAAGCACGAAGGGACGGACGCCGAGGTTTGCCTCCTCAGCCAGCCCTTCATCCGCGACTCCTCGCGGACTATCGAGGCGCTGGTACAGGACGCCGTCGCGAAGACGGGCGAGAACATCCGCATCCGGCGTTTCACCCGCTTCGAGCTGGGCCGATAACGCGCTGTGGCAACGAGCGCGATGCCACGCTACAAGCGAGCACTGGTAAAGCTGAGTGGCGAGGCCCTGATGGGGTCTCGCCACTTCGGCATTGACCCGGAGACGCTGAACGACGTCGCCCGCCAGATTACACAGGCCCACGATGAAGGCATCCAGGTGGCCGTTTCGGTGGGTGGCGGGAACTTCTGGCGCGGCGCCACCGTCGCGGAAACCGGGATGGACCGCGCAACCGCCGACTACGCAGGAATGCTGGGGACGATCATGAACGCCCTCGCGCTCCAGGACGCACTGGAGAAAGCGGGGGCGACGGTCCGGACGCAGACGGCACTGCCGATCTCCCAGGTCGCCGAGCCCTACATCCGCCGCAGGGCTATCCGCCACCTGGAGAAGGGACGCGTCGTCATTTTCGCGGCCGGCACCGGCAACCCGTTCATGACGACGGACACGGCGGGAGCCCTGCGCGCCATCGAGACCGACTGCGAAATCCTCTTGATGGCGAAGAACGGAGTCGACGGCGTGTACGATGCCGACCCCGCGAAGGTACCCACGGCGAAGAAATACGATCAGCTGACACACATCGAAGCCATCCAGCAGCGGCTGGCGGTGATGGATATCACAGCGCTTTCGATGTGCATGGAACACCATCTCCCGATCCTCGTGTTCGATGTCGCAGCGCCCGACGCGGTGTTCCACGCGCTCCGGGGAGATAGAATTGGAACGATCGTTACTGCCAGCCCGGAGGCGAGTGCCGCCGGTGGCTCCTGACGCAGGGAGGGACTTCCATGGCTGATCCGGACGAGATTCTCCTCACCGCCGACGAAAAGATGGACTCCGCGATCGAGGCTTTTCGCCGCGAATTGAACGGCATCCGGACCGGCCGTGCCCATCCGAGCCTGATCGAGACGCTGTCTGTGGACTACTACGGGGCGATGACGCCGCTTAAGCAGTTGGGGTCGATCAACGCGCCCGAATCACGGCTCCTCACCATCCAGGTCTGGGATCGCGGCGCGGTTTCGGCTATCCAAAAGGCGATCCAAGCTTCGGACCTGGGGCTGAACCCGGCAATCGACGGCCAGACGATGCGCCTTCCGATCCCCGCGCTCACCGAGCAGCGGCGCAAGGAGCTGGTGAAGCTCCTCCACAACAAGACCGAAGACGCCCGCGTCGCGGTGCGAAACGTGCGCCGGCACTCCCACGACGAGCTGCGCAAGGCGGAAAAGGACGGCGACGTTTCCCAGGACGACCTGAAACGCAGCGAAGAAGAGCTCCAGAAGATCACGGACCGGCACGTCGCGAACATCGACAACGAGTCGAAGAAGAAAGAGTCGGAGCTGCTTGAAGTCTGAGACAGCCTCCGTCCCGGCCGGCGAAGCGGCCGACTTCCTCGGCGACTTGATCTCGCCGATCTCGGGCGGACGCGTGCCGCGCCACGTCGCGGTGATCATGGATGGGAACGGCCGGTGGGCTACTCAGCGAGGACTCCCGCGGGCGGCCGGGCACCGCGCCGGCACGGAGAATATCCGGCGAGTCATCGAGCGGTTCGCGGATCACGGTGTCCAGCACCTGACGCTTTACGCCTTCAGCACCGAGAACTGGAACCGCCCGCAGCGAGAAGTTCGCATGCTCATCCGGTTGCTGCGGTACTTCATCAAGCGGGAGCTAAACAACCTCCACAAGAACGGCATCCGCCTGCGCATGCTGGGCCACCTCGAAACACTCCCGGACTGGCTCCAGAAGCAGGTCGAAGAGGCCATCGCGCTGACTTCGGAGAATAGCCGGATGACCCTGAACATCTGCTTCAGCTACGGAGGGCGGGACGACATCCTGATGGCCGTGCAGTCCATCGTCCGGGCCGAATTGGGCGCCTCCGAAATCACTGAAGAGACGATCTCTGCCCACCTTTCGACCTCCGGGGCGCCCGATCCTGACCTGCTCATCCGCACGGGCGGCGACATGCGCATCTCGAACTTCCTGCTCTGGCAGGCTGCCTACGCGGAGCTCTACTTCACCGATACCTTCTGGCCAGACTTCGGTCGCGAAGATACGGACATCGCACTCGCAGAGTACGGCCGCCGCAAGCGCAAGTTCGGCGCGCTCCTGCCGGAGGATCTCGAGGCTTTCGGCAGTCCCTAAAGGCAAACGTCTCACCGTGTGACTCCATCCCGTTGTCATCCTCGGCATTTCCCGGTCTAATCCTCCTTCCCGGAGGTTCCCTATGCCGCTCGAATTCGCCAACGCGCTTATCTACACCGTCCAGGCCGGAGACACGCTAACCGCCATCGCGAACGCTCACGGCGTGTCGCTTGATGCGCTGGTCGCCGCGAACGCCGGGATCGTCGGTGACCCTTCGCTCATCCAGCCGGGCTGGGAGCTCGTGATCCCGGGCGAGCTCGGCGGTACTCGCCGGGGCGCCGCTCCCGCTGGGACGGGTGTCGCCGCGTACACCGTCGAGGCCGGAGATAGCCTTGCCGGGCTCGCGGGGCGCTGGGGCACGACCGTCGAGTCCATCGCCGAACTGAACGGCATCACGAATCCGAGCCTCATCTTCGTGGGCCAGCGCATCCGGCGCCCAGGCGATGCGGCTGTTCCCCACGCGACCGTCGCCGTCGCCGCCCAGCCGGAAGCGGACGTTCGCGGCCGGCTGGAGTTCGTCCGCTGGCCGCTGGATGTGCCGCCGGCCGTCGTCACGGGCGGCTATCGACAGGATTATGGCAACTACCTCCACCGCGGCATCGACCTCGGCGGTGTGCCGGTGGGGACACCCGTTTTCGCCCCGGCGGCGGGGATCATTGCTGTCCATCGCCCAGGAGATGCCTGGGGCAACGGGAGCTTCGGTGTCAACGTGGTCATCGACCATCCCGGGACACCGTGGTGGTCGATCTATGCCCACATGCTTGAGACCACCCGCACGACCGGCGAGTCTGTGGCCGCCGGTGACCTCATTGGCGCCGTGGGGTTCACCGGATTCGTCGTCCCGGAGGGTCCGGCCGGCGCCCACCTCCACTGGCAGTTGAGCGCTCACAGCGGGTTCCCACAGGGGTTCGAGTACATCGCCAACCCGCTGGATTTCCTCGCGACCTGAGGACACGGCCTTTGGCCTTCGGTCGTTGGCGCTTACGCTTCGTCTGTGTCCAATCTCCAGCTTCGCCTGCTGACTGCCGCCGCCGGGCTGCCGCTGATCCTGGCGGTTGCCTGGATCGGCGGATGGACTTTCGCCCTGGTACTCGCCGGTGTCGGGCTCCTGGCAGCGATGGAGTTCGTCCACGGCTGGCTGATCCCATCGATGCCGATACGGCAGGTCCTCCCGCAATTGCCGACCTTCATCATCGCCCCCGCGGTGGTGGCGACCGCCCATGTCGAACCTCGCTGGGTGTTGGGCGGGTTCGTGTTTGCCGGGCTTTTCGGGCTCCTCGGCTATCTGCCCACGAACGCAATCGGCCCGCGAAAACCGTACCGCGTCTACTGCTGGTGCGTGCTCTACCTGGGCATCTTACCGGCCACCTTCGTCCTCGTCCGGGACGTCGAACAGGGCCGGGAGTGGTTCTTCCTTGGCCTCCTTTCCACCTTCGCCGTCGATACCGGTGCGTATGCGGTCGGACGGCTGATTGGGCGGCACAAGATGGCGCCGAAGATCAGCCCGAAAAAGACGTGGGAGGGCGCCGCCGGAGGCATCATCGCGGGTATCGCTGCGGTGTTCGCGTTGAATTCGCTCTTCGAGACGGGTGTGGCGGCGAGCACGATCTGGCACTTCGCCATCGCGGTGCCGCCTGCCGCTATCATCGGCGACCTGGTCGAGAGCTGGATGAAACGGCGAATGGGCGTGAAGGATGCCTCCGGGCTGCTGCCGGGACACGGCGGGTTCATGGATCGACTGGATTCTCTTCTCTTCGTCTTTCCGGTGCTGTACGTCTTTCTCGAGCTTCGTGTGCTCTAATGGTGGCTAGCCGCAATGCATGACGAAGAAACGCAAGAACACCTCGACGAGGTGATGTTCGAAGGTCCTGAAACCCCATGGCTGCTGCGCAAACCGGTCGTCGGAGGCGTAGTCGCGGTCTTCGCCGTTACCGTCGTCCTCTACTTTTTGGCCACCCAGTTCTGGGGTGTCTCCTTCAAGATAGATGCTGAACCGTTCCGGGATTGGGTGGAGGCCCGGGGGGCGCTCGGGGTCGTCGTCTTCATCCTGGTGATGGCCGCCTCAGTGCTGTTCGCGCCGATCCCGAACATCCCGATCTTCATCGCCGCGGGCCTGGCCTGGGGCCCAGTGCTGGGGACGGCCTACTGCATGGCAGGACTCACCCTCGGATCAGCCGCGGCCTTCGGGATCGCTCGCCGGTTCGGGAGGAAGTTCCTTCCCCGCCTCATTGGCGAGAAGGCAGCAGCCCGGCTCGACCATATGGTCGACACGATGGGCGGGCGGGTTGTCTTCTGGACGCGCATCATGCCGGGCGTGAACTTCGACTGGATCAGCTTCGTGGCAGGGATGACCTCGGTGCGGTTCCGAGTGTTCATCTTCTACAGTTTCCTGGGCATGATCCCGCCCTGCGCGACAACGGTGGTGATGGGCGACGGCCTGAACCGCGACCCGCGCATCACGCTCGCTATGGGCGGGCTCTGGGTGACTGCCATCCTCGCTACCGCGGCCTATTTCTGGACGCGCAGGAAGCACTGGGCGGGTCCAGTCCCGGTCATCGCCGAATCAGGGGTGAACCCCGAGGCCGAATTGGGATAATCCGGCGGGCTCATCAGGGTTCCCCTTATCCGCCCTCTGCATCCCCGAGAGCACAATTCGGCTCAGTCCACCGGGTGGTTCCACAGATGTCGATCTCACGTTTTCCGGCCTACCTTCGCCTTCTTGGCGAGCGCACTCCCTTCGAATCTCCGAGCACGGCACCGGCAGCCTCCGCCGTCACAGAAACGGACCCGGCGACGGGGGTCGCCACTCGCGACGCACTCCTCGACGGCCTGGAGGCGATGGGGCGCATCGCCCCCCGCGCGCCGCTGTCCTTCCTCGTAGTGAAGGTAGCCGGCCTCGGACACTGCGACGGAGAGGATCAGCTTCGCGGGATCGCAGCGCGCATCCGCGAGCTCACCCGCGGGACGGATATCGTGGGCCGCTTCACCGGGACGACATTCGGCATCGCATTGCAGGGCACGGGCGTGACGGCAGCAGGCGCCGTCGCAGCGCGAATGACGCATCACCTCAACCGGATGGCCGAACTGAGCCCCTCGATTTGCATCACCGTCTCGGCGGCGACGGGCACGGGCATCAACGCCGAGACCCTCCCGACGGCGGCGATGGACACCTACGAGCCCTGCTGCGGGTAGGCCCCTTTCAGCGCGCGATCGGCACGCCGGGGTCCTTCTCCAGGTCCAGGACGACAGCTACTTCCTTGCAGTTCGTGAAGAACGGGCAGCGGACGCATTCGTTCCACACCTTCTGTGGGAACTCCATCACGTTCGCCAGCCGGAAGCCCTGCTTCTCGAAGAAGCCTGGCTTGTAAGTCAGCGCGAAGACGCGGTCGAGGCCAAAGGCGCGGGCATCAACAAGGCAGTCTGCGACGATCCCGGCCCCGATCCCCCGGGCCTGGACATTTTCGGCCACGGCGAGCGACCGCACTTCGGCGAGCTCGGCGCCCATGATGTGGAGCGAGCCGGTGCCGACGACTTCGCCGTCGAGGCGGGCGACCTTGAAATCGCGGATAGCTTCGTAGATTTCGCCGATCGGGCGATGCAACATGTCGCCTTTGTCGGCCCAGTAGGTGACGAGCGAATGGATGGCTTCGGCGTCGGATAGCTTCGCCGGTTCGATACAGAGCACGCGGTCTTCTCCCTGGAGAGTCATGGTCGATGAGGGGGGAATCAGGCGTTGCGCCGGCGAACGGGGGCGACGTGCGTGACGTCGCCCGGGCAAACCTCATGGACCGCATGTGCGTGCATTCGCCCAGTGTAGCGGGCGGGAGCGCAAAGTCGAAAGCCGGACGACGTCGCCGGGCGCCGAGGTGTTTCGACTTTCCCGCCGAGTCTTTTCGACTTTGGATGCGTTACGTCCACCTGCGCCACCGCACGGGTAGACGAGGCGTTACCCTTTCCGGCCGGAGGGTTCGGCATGCGCGTCTCACTCATGGGCCAGGCCGCGTTCGGCGAAGCGGTCTTCAAGAAGCTGCTCGATGACAACGTGGATGTGGTTGGTGTCAGTGCCCCGGCGCCGGTGGGCGAGCGCAAGGACCCGCTGTGGGCTGCCGCGGAAGCTGCGGGGCTGCCGGTCATCGATACACCGTCGCTGAAGGAACCTGCGGGGCAAGGCCCATGGCGAGCGTTGAACGCGGACCTGAGCGTGATGGCGTTCGTCACCGAGATCATCCCGAACGATGTGCTGCACTACCCCGCCCTGGGGACGATCCAGTACCACCCGAGCTTGCTGCCGCTGCATCGCGGGTCATCGGCGATCAACTGGGCGATCATCAACGGCGACCGTGAGACGGGGCTCACGATCTTCTGGCCCGACCAGGGGATCGACACGGGGGCCATCCTCCTCCAGAAGAGCTGTCCCATCGGCCCCGATGACACGGTCGGGAGTATCTACTTCAACCACCTGTTTCCTATGGGTGTGGATGCTCTGGCCGAATCGGTCCAGCTTGTGGCCGAAGGCAAGGCGCCGCGCATCGGCCAGGACCACGCGCTCTCCACATACGAGCCGCCGTGTGGCGAAGGCCACGCGCGCATCCGCTGGTACAAACCGGCCGAAGTGATCCACCGGCTCATCCGGGGGTGCAACCCTGCGCCGGGGGCCGTAGCGACCTACAACGACTCGGAGTTCAAAATCTTCGATTGCCGCCTGACCGGCTCCCAGGAGGCGGGGATGCCGGGCCGCATCCTGAAGGTGAAGGACGACTACTTCGACGTGCGCCTCAACGGCGGCGTCCTCCGCGTCTCCCGCGTGCAGCCGAAAGGCGGCAAGAAGGTCGCAGCCGGCGAGTGGGCGAAGGAAGTTGGGCTGGCGGTGGGCGCGAAGCTGGGGTAGGCGAATCGGACCTTGCGGGCGCACTGCGGGCATTGGCCGCCCTCGCGTCCGCCCAAGGGCGGCAAGAAGATGAGCGCAGGCGAATGGGCGAAGGAGGCCGGGGTTGGCGGCTGGGACGCGGTTCCCGGTGGGAGCACAGCTACGGCGCAAACCTTTCCCAGGCCGGGAACAAGCCGGCGCGGGCCTCTGGAGTGGGCTCAAGGAACTCGCCGCTGTAGATGTAGTTGGTCATCAATCCTGTGAGCCGCCAGACGTCGCCATCCAGTGTCCAGTACGTGCCGAAGGACACGCGGATTGTGCTTGCTCCACCGAACCCCGGCGGACTGTTGATGATGGCGGTGATGATAGCGACATGTCGCTGGGGCTGACTGTTCAGAGCGAAGACCTGAATCGTTCCAGTTCCGTATGGGTCCGAAAGGTCGCGTCGAACTGCCGTACTGAGGTAGCGCAGTTGTTCTACCACTTGGGTCACTGGCACGACTCCACCCTCAGATCTCCATCGACCGATAGAAAAACCCTCGAAGGTGTCGCCGACCACGAAGCACTCCGGCCCGCCGATATGCGGAGGCACGTCGGCTTCAGTGCATGTGATCGTTCGCGTCCGGAGCCGCTCGATCAGCATTTGCACGTCGCCCACTCTTAGGGAGGCGTCTAGGTCCTGGCTAAAGACCCAGAACGGGTCCTCGGGATGCCTGTTCCCCGGTGCGGCTGCCAACGGTGTGGGGGATCCAGGACTCGTCTCGCCGGACGGGGGCGGGACATCCGTTGTAGAGGCTCTGTCGCAAGCGATGAACACGACGGTGAGCCCCAGGACGACGGCAGCGGTGAGCCCGCGCATGATCAGCCTATTGCGACCTGCCACTTGTAGACCCAAGAGGACGAGTCGCCGGCGTACATCTGCTTTCCACAGTACAGGTTGGGATTCACCGAGGAAACGGGCGAGTCATTGCGAAGCTCAAAGTGGCTGTGGGCACCCTGGTAGCAGCAGTTGCACGGATCGCAATTGTCGTCATTCAACGACCACTTCGCAGCAGGGATTGTAGCATACTCCGCACGGGCAAGAACTCGGCACCGTCCCCAGTGTCACCGACGAACCGTTGTAGTTCGGCCAAGACTCGGCTGCTCGGTTCGCGACGTGACCGTAGTAGACCGCGCCGAATTTCGCCCAGTACGGCGTGCCCTCCGCAGAGTACAGCTCAACGTAGACACCGTCCGACCACGGCGAGCCATATCCGGAACACAAGGACCAATGGCCGATGTGAATGCTCTTCACGTTGCTGGACGCTTTGAAAATCAGAGAGCCGCCGCCTCCGCCGCCGATGTCAATCGGGCTGACGTTTCCGTAGTTGCGAGGGTGATAGCCGTCCCCGCAGTAGTAGTCGAGCGCCGTGATTTGACCCGAGACGGGGGCATACACATAGAAGTTGTCATAAATCGTCATCGAAAGCTCCTGAACAACGGATTCGACTTCTCTCGTATCAGGCGGGAGACAGTGCCCCTGCCAAGGCAAGAGCCTCTGACTCGGACGGATTGTTTTCGATGCGCAACTGATAGGCTTCCCGTCTCGTCCATTGGACGACGAATCCAACGGCGCTTTTTGACATTAGCCCCGGCCCCGGAAGGCCCGGGACCTTGACGGGTGGGTAGCTCACGCCATCCAAGTTCGTAGGCCAAACAGGGAACGGCCGCAAGAACACTTCCGTCGCCGTCACTTCTACCGTTCGACCCCAAGTTCCCGACCTTGCGTCGTGAGCGTCGTAGCCGACCGCAACGAGCACCACTTGACCAGCCCGGTTTCGGACCACCTGGACCGGCCCGCTGGGGCGCACCGCCTGGGGCGCAGGCTCTATCACGTAGAAGTCAAACCCAGTGTCCTTCCGCGCGTCAGAAGAGTGCGTGAACGTGCGGCCGTTCACGTTGGAGTTCGGGCCCTCGAGCACCGGCAACACCCCGCTCAAAACGACGTCGGCGGGAAGGGAGGTGTCGGCGGAAGGCAAGATAAGGAAATCCCCGTGGCGCTCGAACTTCGTCTCTTGGGCGAAGATCCGGGAAACCAGTAGCTGAGGAACTGCCCCAATCGCTGCGAGCAGGGCTCCCCTTCAGCCCCCCCCGGCGAGTTCGTCGAAAATTCATTTCAAGACCCAGTCTTGTGCGCCGGGGAAACCGAGAGCGTGAGATCAGGAGCCCACTTTTCTCGGCGTCTGTGCAGCTCAAGAACCGCGAACGAATTCTGCAAAGAGCCGGCGGACTGTTTTCCGAGCGTGCGTGACTGCGAAGAGGAACGAGAGGCGACTCCCGCCGGCGGCCAAGAACGTCCAAGAACTTCGTTCCGGCACGGCCCGGCTGAAGCATCACCACAGCGAGAATCAGTACACCGCCAGCGAGCATCGCCAGATGCCAGGGCAGCGGAACCTTTTCTGCGCCCGGGAGACACCCGCAATTGGCTCGTGGTCTTTGAATGGCCAAAGCCAGGCCCAGGACAGTCAGCAGTCCAACACCCAGAGCCGCGGCGACGGCGCGCTCGATCCCGAACAGCACGCAACCATAGCCTCCAGTCCGGGTACTACCGGGACCGCCAACTGGCGAGTGAAGCGCGGCAACTTCTCGTAGCTGTTCACCGTCCGTTTGAATCGTTGAAGGTCCAATACCTTCGTCGTCCCCGCGACGAGCAAGGCGGAAGCGATCACCGAAAGCAGCAGGACGATCAACATGGCGAACTCGCCACCTCGAGCAGAACTGGCGCGAGTATCCAACGAGCACGACGCTCGGGCGTTGATCTCCCTATGCGAGTTTCCGGTCGTTTTCGATCATCTCCTTCACCAGCGGGATGCAGCAGGCGAAGTGCTCGCCGGCCCAGGTCCGCAGCTTCTCCCGTTCCTGCGGGATGTCGGTTAGGTCGAACACCTTATGGCACAGGTCGGCGACGTGCCGCCGGACCGTCGCTGCGGTCACCTGCATCAGGATGGCTGCCTCCTCGTTCCGGTATCCCTGGAACAACAACGCCAGGACCCTCGATTCGGTTCCTGTTAGCGCCCGGTGGTGACGATCAAGGATCTCGCTCCACAGGTGTTTGGGTTCGATGGCTGATTGAAACACGCAAACACTCCGCCCCCCCCCCCGCATCCGCGGGCACCGCCCCCGGGCCCGCCATCCGCGGGCACCGCCATCCGCGGCCCCAAGGGTCGGGGTAAGGAATACCACATTCAGCCGACGCGATACAAGGCATTTCGGGAGCCGCGTAGCCATCGCCAACCTTCGGCCTTTCCCGTACCCTTCTCCCCGCAACGCGGCGGCGCGCCGCACCCAAGCCACACCACACCTGGAGCACACCCAAAATGTCTGAAGCCTGGATCATCGATGCCGTCCGGTCGCCGCGGGGAGGCGGGAAGCAGGAGTCGGCAAACTCAGCCACATCCACCCCCAGCGCATCCTTGCCCAGTGCCTCAACGCACTCCAGGAGCACGCCGGGTTCGACCCCGCCGACGTGGAAGACGTCATCATGGGGAACAACTCCGGGGTCGGCGACCACTCGATGGACATCGCCCGCATGGCCACCCTCGATGCCGGCTGGCCGACCTCCGTCCCCGGCGTGACGCTCCACCGTTTCTGCGGTTCGGGCCAGCAGGCGGTGAACGTCGCCGCGATGAGCATCCTCTCGGGCCAGCAGGACCTGGTTGTGGCGGGCGGCGTGGAATCGATGTCGCGCCCGGCGCCGATGAGCGTCGACGGGTTCACGGCGAACAACGCCCACCTCTACGCGCAGTACCCGCTCATCCCCCAGGGCATCTCGGCCGACCTTATCGCCACGATTGAGGGCTTCTCCCGTGAGGACTGCGACAGGCTGGCCGTGGAAAGCCAGCGCCGCGCCGCGGCTGCGATCGACGCCGGCCGCTTCAAGCGCAGCGTGGTGCCGATCTATAACGACGACGGCACACTGGCCCTGGACCACGACGAGCACCCCCGCCCCGGCACGACGCTGGAGAGCCTGGCCGGGCTGAACCCATCGTTCGCGAAAATGGGCATCATGGTCCCGCCGAACGACACCCGCACCTATGACGACATCTGCAAAGCCGTCTACCCGCAGGTGAAGGAGATGATCCACGTCCACCACGCGGGCAACTCCTCCGGCGTGGTGGATGGGGCGAGCGCGCTGGTTCTGGCCTCGCCGGAGTACGCGAGGGCCCACGGGTTGAAGCCGCGCGCGCGGATCATCCAGACCGCCACAGCAGGGGCGGAACCGGTGATCATGCTCACCGCGCCGGCGCCGGCTTCGCAGATGGCGCTGAAGAAGGCCGGCATGCGCAAGGAAGACATCGACATCATCGAAGTGAACGAGGCTTTCGCCGCGGTCGTCCTCAAGTTCCAGCGCGAGATGGGCATCGACAACTCGATTTGCAACGTGAACGGCGGTGCGATGGCGCTCGGCCACCCGATCGGCGCGACCGGCGGCATGCTCATTGGCACGGCAATCGACGAACTGGAGCGCAGCAACAAGTCGACCGCGCTGATCACGATGTGCACCGGCGGCGGCATGGCCACCGCAACGATCATCGAGCGGGGTGTTACCACGAGGTCGTAGGTCGTTCGTCGAGAGTCGTGGGGGGGCGAGGACCCCCGGGCCCCTCCGATTGGCCGGAGCCCCCTTTCTTTGAAAGTTCCGTGTTCCAACCGTCAGGTGGGGCGGGTCATCTCTATCGGAACGACCCAGCGGTCGAACTCCTCGCTCGTCAAGTAAGCGAGCTTGAGTGCAGCTTCCTTCAGGCTCGAACCATCCTTGTGCGCGGTCTTGGCGATGCTCGCCGCCTTGTCGTAGCCGATGTGGCGGTTGAGGGCAGTCACCTGCATGAGGTTCTTCGCCAGGTTCTCCTCGATCTTCGGGAGGTTCGGTTCGATGCCGACCGCGCAGTTGTCATTGAAGGCCTGGCAGGCATCGCCGAGGAGCTGGATGCTCATGAGGGTGTTGTGGACCATTACCGGCTTGAAGACGTTGAGCTGGAAGTTGCCCTGGCTGCCGCCGAAGGCCACGGCGGCATCGTTGCCGAATACCTGGACACAGACCATGGTCATCGCCTCGGACTGGGTGGGGTTCACCTTGCCGGGCATGATCGAGCTGCCGGGCTCATTCTCGGGGATGATGAGCTCCCCGATCCCGTTTCGCGGGCCGGAGGCGAGCCAGCGCACATCGTTCGCGATCTTCATGAGCGCGCCGGCGAGCGTGCGGAGTGATGCGCTGGTCGCAACGAGGGCGTCGTGGCCAGCCAGTGCGGCGAACTTGTTCGGGGCGGAGACGAACGGGTAGCCGGTCTCTTTCGCGAAGTAGGCAGCGGCGAGGTCACCGAACTTGGGGTGGGCGTTCAGGCCGGTGCCGACGGCGGTGCCGCCAATTGCAAGTTCGTAGAGGCCCTTTTCGGCGTGGCGCACACCGTCGAGGGCGAAATCGAGTTGCGCCACCCAGCTGCCGACTTCCTGTCCGAGGGTGATGGGCGTCGCATCCTGGAGGTGCGTGCGGCCGACCTTGACGATGGCGGCGAAGGCCGCCGACTTCGCGGCGAGGGTGTCCCGCAGCTGCTGGACCTTCGGGTAAAGCTGGCGGTGGAGGTCCTCGACGACGGCGATGTGCATCGCGGTGGGGAAGGTGTCGTTGGAACTCTGGCCGCGGTTCACGTCGTCGTTGGGGTGAATCGGTTTCTTGGAACCCATTTCGCCGCCGGCCATCTCGATGGCGCGGTTGGAGATGACCTCGTTCGCGTTCATGTTCGACTGGGTGCCGGAACCTGTCTGGAAGACGACGAGGGGGAAGTGGTCAAGGAGCACGAGCGAGATGACTTCGTCGGCGGCGCTGGCGATGAGGCTAGCCTTTTCGCGGGGGAGCTCTCCAAGTTCGGCGTTGGCCAGGGCAGCGCCCTTCTTCAAGATGCCGAGAGCGCGGACCACGCTTGAGGACATGCGGTAGCGTTCGACACCGATCGGGAAGTTCTGGAGGGAACGCTGGGTCTGGGCGCCCCAGTAGCGGGAGGAATCAACCTCGATGGCGCCCATCGAGTCGGTTTCAGTGCGAGTAGCCATGGTCGGAGTTTAGCGCGGGAGGTGGCCACGTTCCTCCGCGCGCTCAGCGAACACCTGCGCCAGGACCTCAAGGAGGTCTGAGGGGGTATACGGCTTGGGGAGTACGCCGGCGAAGCCGTGTTGCCTGTAGGTAGCCATGACCGGGTCGCTGGAATATCCGCTGGAGACGATGGCGCAGACTCCGGGATCGATCTTGCGGATAGCGGTGAAGGCGTCGTAACCCCCCATGCCGCCGGGCACCGTCAGGTCCAGCACGACAACGTCGTAGGGTTCGCCCGCTTCGGATCGGCCGCGGTAGAGACCTACGGCTTCCGCGCCGTCCCCAGCCTGGTCGATCCGGTGTCCCATCAGCGAGAGGGCCTGGGCCGTCGCACGCCGGATCGAAGGTTCGTCATCCATGAAGAGGATCGAGAGGGGGCGGACGCTACCGCCGTTACTCGCGCGCGGCTCGTCCGGTCCCCTGTCCCTGGCGGCGGGAAGGTAGAGGTGGAAAGTTGCGCCTTCGCCAGGAGCCGACGTCACCGTCAGGCATCCATCGTGGTTACGAGCGACGGAGTAGCCGACGGTCAAGCCCAGTCCGCTGCCGGTCGCCTTGGTCGTGAAATACGGATCGAAGAGCCGGTCGATATGCTCCGGCGAGATCCCGGGCCCGGTATCGTGGATGGTAACTTCCACGTACTCGCCCGGTTCGAGGGGGAAGTCCGAGTCGGCGTCGATGGCGACGTTCGCGGCGCTGACGGTGATCGTCCCTCCGTGGGGCATCGCCTGGGTCGCGTTCAGGACCAGGTTGTGGATGAGCTGCCCGACCTGGCCCTCGTCAATCTCGACACCGGCGAGGTTGGACGCGAAGGCGAACCGGCAGACGGAAGGCGATCCGGTCGCCGCGAAGCTCGCAGCCTGGCGGAGCAGCGGCTCCAGCGCGACGAACTTCCGGACGGGCATTCCCCCCTTGGAGAAGGTAAGGAGCTGGCGAGAGAGGCTTGCGGCGCGGCGGCAGGCCTGCTCGGCCTCTTCGAGCACTTCCTGCGCGGGGGCATCGTCACCGAGTTCCATCCGTGCGAGGCCGATGTGGGCGCTGATCCCGGTCAACGCGTTGTTGAAGTCGTGAGCGATCCCGCCGGCAAGTAGACCGAGGGACTCGAGCTTGTCCGCGCGGCGGAGTTCGCTTTCGAGCCGCAACCTGGAAGTCTCGTCACGGAAGACGAGGACGGCCCCGGCAATGGCGCCGGAATCATCTCGAATCGGTGCGGCGCTGTCACCGATGACACACTCGTCGCCGCTCCGTGAAACGAGGATGGTGTGGTTGGCCAGGGCAACGGGAGCCCCGGTTGCCAGGACCTGGGCGACAGGGCTGACGACGGTGGCGCGGGTGTGCTCATTGATGATGTGGAAGACTTCTGCCATCCCCCGTCCCTGCGCGTCATACCGTCCCCAGCCGGTCAGCGCTTCGGCTGCGGGGTTGAGGCTCACCACGCGTCCGCGCTCGTCGGTCGCGATCACCCCGTCGGCGATGGAGTGCAGCGTGATCTCCAACCGGTCCCGCTCGGCGGCGAGTGCGTGTTCAGCACGACGGCGAAGGAGCAGCCAGCCCAGGCCGGTACCCAGTGATGAGACGAGGTCGCTCAATTCGCGCTCGTCGTGGCGCTGTCCGTGGGCGAAGAATGCAAGGACCGCGAGGACTTCTCCATCGGTCGAGACCGGAATCGCGAAGCCAGCCTTGATTTCCGCGTCCTCGGCAGCCGAAGCGCGAAGAAAGCCGGTACCGAGGGCGGTGACATCCTGATCCCACTCCGGCACGCCCGTAGCCCATACCCGCCCGGGAAGCCCGCTTCCGCGGGCGAACTGCAGTTCCCGGCTTGCCGCCGCGAATCCATCGAGGGAGTCGCCGGGGCTCTGCCACGAGGCGACGCAGTGAAGGAGCGAATCGGGACCCGGCTCCCACACCTCGCCGTAGACCCAGCCGGTCGTTTCGCAGACCAACTTCAGGACCGCCACATAGGCAGCTACGAGGTCCCGGGCGGCGGCCAACTCACGCGTGGCGGCTTCGAACAGGGCAAGCCGTTGCCTGGAGCGATACCGCTCGGAGATGTCCTTCGCCAGGTTGACGAAGTACGCGGGACTGCCATCTGGGCCCGGGACAGGGGTGATGCTCATCTCTTCGATATAGAGGGATCCGTCCTTGCGACGGTTCGTCACCTCCGCCTCGAACACGCCGCCGGCGAGGACGGTCTCCGTGAGGCGCTGGTAGAAGTCGGGCGAGTGGATGCCTGACTCCAACATGCGGGCGCTCTGGCCAACCGCTTCCGAGGAGCGGTACCCGGTCATCCTTTCGAACGCCGGGTTTACGTACACGATAGTCCCATCGACATCGGTGACCGTGACGGCCGACGGCAAGCCTTCGACGACTCCGGGGAGGAGTGCCGCGAGCTGACCGGTGAGAAGTTGCTTTTCGTCGTCCATCTGGCTGGCGCCGCGTCATCCTGGTGCGGCCGAGGGCACCGGAGATCCGGTTGCCGGGCGTTACGTTCGCGGCTCTGCACTCGACCGTACCATAACGCGCAACCGCTCCAATGTGACGAACATCAGATTTTTGCGTTAAGAATCCGTCGTAAAGCACGGCGACCGGAGGGGCTGGGCGGGGAACTGGCACTGCAAACTCCGGTCTTTCACTATTGCGATAGTGCGTATACGCTTTAGCTGGACCGGGCGTCGCGCCCAACCTGCATCGCCTGGCCGGAAAGGTGCACAGATGCAACGGAAGATCGCAGCGGAGGTCCTGGGGACGTTCGTCCTCGTGCTCGGCGGGTGCGGGAGTGCCGTCCTCGCCGGTGATGTCATCGGAGCCCAGGGGGTCGCGATCGCATTCGGCCTGACGGTGCTCGTGATGGCCTTTGCCGTCGGTCCCATCTCAGGCGGGCACTTCAACCCGGCCGTCACGATTGGCCTGATTGTCGGCAAGCGGTTCGAGACGAAGGACGCACCGTACTACATCGTCGCCCAGGTCGCGGGGGCTATCCTCGCAGGCGCCGTCCTGTACCTCATCGCCAGTGGGCTCGATGGCTTCGACGCCGCCGACGGCTTTGCCGCGAACGGTTACGACGACCATTCACCCGCCGAGTACTCGCTTCTCGCGGGACTGGTCGCGGAAGTCGTGCTGACCGCGGTCTTCCTTATCGTCATCATGGGGGCGACCTCGAAGAGCGCCTCCGCGGGATTCGCCCCAATCGCCATCGGGCTCGCGCTCACGCTGATCCACCTTGTGAGCATCCCGGTGACCAACACTTCGGTGAACCCGGCCCGTTCGACGGGTGTGGCACTGTTCGTCGGCGAAGGCTGGGCGATCGGGCAGCTGTGGCTCTTCTGGGTTGCCCCGATCGTGGGTGCTGCCGGGGGCGCCATGATCTGGCGCTACCTGCTCGGCGACGCCAAGGACATGGCTGACTAAGCGGGCCTGGCCCGAGCAACCACGGTGAGGCCCGCGGCAATTGCGGCGCCGGAAGCGGGCCTCATCCGGCCCCAGCGAGCTCGCGCTCGAAGTACTCCAGAACGCGCCGCTCCTGGTATTCCATGCCCTTCGCATCACGCGGCATGTGGCGCTCCTCCGGGAAGAGGAGCAAGTCGTAATCCTTGTTCGCCTCGGTGAGGGCGACAATCAGCCGGGCGGTGTGCCTGAAGTGGACGTTCTCGTCGACCATCCCATGGACGAGCAGCAGCTTTCCGCGCAGGTCCGCAACATGCGACAGTACCGAGCTGTCCCGGTAACCCTCCGGGTTTGACCGGGGGGTGCCCATGTACCGTTCGGTGTAGCCGGTGTCGTAGCCATCCCAGTCGGTCACGGGGGCGCCGCTGACGCCGACCTTGAACACCTCGGGCGCCCGCATGAGCGCCATGCACGTCATGTAGCCGCCGTAGCTCCAGCCGTAGATACCGACCCTGCCGGCGTCGATCCAGGGCAACTTCGCCATCTCGCGCACGGCAGCGACCTGGTCGTCCACCTCGACTGTGCCCATGCGGTCGGCGATCGCGGATTCGAAGGCCAGGCCCCTGTTCGCGCTCCCGCGGTTGTCCACCTTCAACACCACAAAGCCCTGCTGAGCGAGGTACTGGGCCCGGAGATCCACGGTCAGGCTCCAGTCTTCGAGTGCTCGCTGGGCGTGCGGCCCGCCGTAGACCGAGACGACAAGCGGGTACCTACGGCCCGGCTCCAGGGCTTTCGGTTTGTACACCATCCCGTACATCCTCGAACCGTCGGCCGCGGCGAACATCATCGCCTCGGGCGGCCGAAGACCGAGCTCGGCCGCGCTGGCGCCAGCGTTCTCGAAGAGCATCGAGACAATGGATCCATCTGTTTCCCGCAGGGCGACCCGCGGGCCTTGCTCCCGTGTGCTCCAGACGTCGACGAAACGCCCTCCTTGCTTCGCGACCACAGCCCCGTGATAACCGGGTTCCCGGGTCAGGCGCGTAGTCGGCCCGCCTTCCAGGGGCACCGAGTAGAGATGCCTCTCCAGGGGCGATTCCCGGGTCGCGATGAAGTACACCAGTCCGGCGCCTTCATCGACGCGCAGAAGCGCAGTGATCATCCAATCGCCCGAGGTCAGCTGTCGGAATCCCGAGCCGTCTGCGTGATAGCGGTAGAGGTGGTTGAAGCCGCTCCGTTCACTCAGCCAGAGGAAGTCCCCGGACTCGAGGAAATCGGTATCGCCGTCGAGGTTTATCCACGGCTCCTGCCGTTCCTCGACCAGCACGGTCGCGTTCCCAGCGGGATCGAAGGCCAATAGCCGCAACGTCCCCTGGTCGCGCGAGAGCAGTTGAGCGGTGAGCACGCCATCCGGGCGCCAGCCGACCCGCGCGATATAGATATCCGGGTCGGCCCCGAGGTCCATCCATGCGGTCGCGCCGCTCGACACGTCCACGACGCCGAGCTGGAGGATGGCGTTTGGCTGTCCGGCGAACGGGTAGCGATGGGGCTCGTTGTCCACCGATTCCTTTCCCTGATGGACGATGGTGTAATCGGTAATGTGGCGACTGTCGGCGCGGATGAACGCGATCCGTGAACCATCGGGGCTCCACCAGAAGCCGCGATCACGGTCGAGCTCCTCCTGCGCGATGAACTCGGCGAGACCGTTGGTGAGGCCCGGCTCAGCGCCGCTGGTGAGGCGCCGGGCCTCCTGGGCCGGGCCTTCGCCAGCGGGCAGAAGCCAGAGCTCGTTATCGCGCACGAAGGCGACCATGGAGCCGTCCGGGTTCAGATGCGGGTCGATGGCCCCTTCGGAACCGGACAATTCCACCATTGCGCCGCCACCGGTGCTCACCCAGAGCTTCCCCCCGCCGGGAACCAGGAGCACTTCGCGAGTCGATCCTGAAGCGAACTGGTAGCCAGTTACGCCGAGTTCGCGGAGACGGGCGCGCTCCCGCCGAAGCTCCTCCTCGCGAGAGAGCGTCCCTTCGCTCGTGCTGGCCGGGGGCGGACCGGCCAGTACCCTTCGTTCGCCCGTCGCCAGTTCATACCGCCACAGGGACCGGACGAGGCTGCCCTCGGCACTGAAAAGGTAGGTGACGCCCGTACCGTCCGGGGTGAACTCAAGACGGGCGGGCACAACGGTGCCTGGCCGCGGATAGGCCGCCACCTGAGCGATTGTCAGGGTCTCGAACGGGCGCATCACGAATCGAACGCCTGTGCCCGGAGCGTCTCGATTTCCGGGATAGTCTTCGGGATGCCGGCGGTGAGCACTTCGCTGCCGCTCTCCGTTATCAGCACGTCGTCCTCGATGCGGATCCCGCCGAACTCGCGGAGGGCATCCACTTTCGACCATTCGACGCAGTCGGCGAAGTCACGCCGGCGCGATGGGTCATCGAGCAGTGCCTTTATGAAATAGATGCCGGGCTCGATCGTGACGACGTAGCCCGGCTGGAGCGGGAGGTCGGCGCGGAGCCACTTGAGCCCGAAGCGATCGCTCGGGGCCCGGCCGGCCAGGCAGCCCCCCGCGTCGTGGGTCGAAAGGCCCAGCATGTGTCCCAGTCCGTGCGGGAAGAAGAGTGCGTGGGCGTCGCGTTCGACGAGATCCTGCACACTGCCCTTGCACAGGCCCAGATCCACGAGCCCGGCTGCCATCTGCGAGCAGGCGGCGAGATGGAGTTCACGGTACTCGACGCCGGGCTTCGCAGCGGCGATGGCGGCCTGTTGGACCGCCAGGACCAGTTCGTAGAGGTCCCTGTGGGCGCCTTCGAACCGCCTGCCCGCGGGGAACGTCCGTGTTACGTCGCTGGCATAGCCTCCGAACTCGGCGCCTGCGTCGATCAAGACGACCTCACCGTCACGCAGGACCCGGTCCGTCGGGGCGAAGTGCAGTACCGCCCCGTTCGAGCCTGTCCCAACGATCGTTCCGTAGGCGGTCCGCTCAGCGCCTGCGCGAAAGAACGCGGCTTCGACTTCGATCTCCAGCTGGCGTTCGGTCATCCCCGGGTGTGCGTGCCGGAGGGCGAAGAGGTGGCCGGCCGCCGAGGCCTCGGCGGCAGCCCGCATGAGCGCGACCTCGCCGGTATCCTTCGCCCGGCGGGCCTCCGAGACCTGTTCCGACAGGCGCTCGCCAAGCGATTCATCGATTTCCAGTTCGAGAGATGCCCAGCTGGCGGCCCCATACGCCCGCGAATGGCGCACGATGTCGTGATTTCCGAGGATGGCGACCGGTTCGCTCCGGCGACGCTCGATCCAACGTTCGAATTCAGCGAGCGGGCGGACGGGCAGGCCGATCCGCTGGCCAAGTTCGGCATGATCGACGCCGTCTCCCACCCAGACCCTGTCTTCCAGGCTCGCGACGGGCGCGAACAGCGCCCATCCCTCGGCGGGATCGAACACGAGGACGGCGCCGGGTGTCTGAGTGCCAGCCAGGTAGGCGAACTCCGGGTGGGCGTGGAACTCATGGAACTGATCGGTGCCCTGGATGGGCACATGAATACCGGATGGCACAACGACGGCGCCGCGAGCGAGGCTCCAGGCCGCTGCTACGTCGGCCCGACGGCCATCGAGGGAAGATGCTTGTTGCATTTGCCGCCCAGTGTATTCGGTCAGGCGCGCTGGTAGTTGGCCGCCGCGGCCTTAAGGGACGAGGCAATCTCGTCGCGAAGCGCCTGCGGCCCCACCACCACCGCCTCGGGGCCCCACCCACGGACCCATGGGGTGATCTCGAGCAGGCTGGGAAGGTTCACGCACAGGCGAACTCCGCCGCCGGGGAGGTCGTCGAGCTGCTGGCTCGGGTGCCAGTAGCTCTCCCGGATGCGCGACGCGACGGATGCTGAGAAGTCGATCTGCACTTCGTGGTGCTCCTCTCCAAGGACGACTCCCCCCCAACTTCGGCGAAGCTGTTCGGCGATGTGTTCGACATCGCCCGGCTCGAACTCTCGCTGAGTCACCAGGACTTCGAGGATGCGATCGACTTTGAAGGAACGGACTTCGCGGTGCTCCGAACTGTAGCCGAAGACGTACGTGCCGCTCTGGGTATGGTCCAGCAGGTAGGGGTCGATGTCCGTGGTGCGGGCGTTCGCGTGGCTTGCCGAGCGATAAGAGATAGTTGCCGTGTGGTTCGCGGCCCAGGCTTCGGTCAACCGCCGGAGCGACTCGATGTAGGCACTGTTCGAGGGCAGGCGGCCGCATTCCACGACCGTCCGGCGCATGTGCCCTGCCAGGCCTCCCGGTAGCGCATCGGCAACTTTCTCCAGCGCAGAGACACCGTCGGGATCCCGCTCATCGGCGGACCGGAGCATGAGGCGAGTGGCGAAGTAGACTGCCCGCGCTTCCTGGAGGGTGAGCCGCACGGGCCCGAAGACCAGCTTGGCGCCCGGCATCAGCTTCCACCGGCGGCCTTCGTACTCGAGAGGCACGCCAAGTTCGCTCTCGAGCGCCGCGATATCTCTCTGGATTGTGCGCTGGCTGTAACCGAGTTCGCTCGCCAGCTCCGCGCAACTGACGTTCCCGCGTTTCACGAGCAGTTCGCGAATGCGAACCAGCCGTGTCGCTCGTCTGGTCTGTTCGGTCATCGCAACCGCCCCCGGTTTCCGTGTTCAGCCCGGACGAACCTCGGCTGTCGCCACCAAGCTAGAGCAGAAAGGCGACAAAATATGTCGCGTTTCTGACAGGTAAGTTCATGATTCGTGAATTTATAGACGGTTCGAACCTTTGCGTAAACAACGGTTACGGCGGAGCGAAGGAGATTGTTGGGCACAGGCAAACCGGTCGCAGCGACGAGAGACTCAAACCGCCGACTGGCCTACGATCCCAACCATGCCTGGCCCCCGTGAATTTGGACCGCTCGAACACATCATCGCCGAAGCTATCGGCCAACCCGGCCAACGCCGCTTTCGTCTCCATGCCATGAACCTGGATGTTGAGTCCGCATCGCTCTGGCTTGAGAAGGAACAGCTCATTGCACTGGCTGAGGCAATCGAAAACGTGCTTCGGGACGCCGGGTACGAGTACCAGGCCCGTCCGCTGGACGACTTGCCGCAGCCGCCGGTTTTCCCACTCAACGCGGCGGTCGACCTGAGGCTGGCGCAGCTATCGATGGGAGTCGACGTTGAGAAGCGGACGGTTGTGCTGATAGCCGCCGACGGCCCAGACGACGAAGCCGGGACGACAGCGGTGACCATGCAGTTCGACTACCGCAAGGCATATGAATTGCGCCGCCAGATCACCCAGGTAGTGGCGGCGGGACGTCCACCGTGCCCGCTCTGTACCGCTCCGATCGACCCATCGGGCCATGTCTGTGTACGGACCAACGGGCACAACCCCCACTGAGCTTCAGCTCGGCCCGGCGGTCGCGGAGGCCTGCTAGGGCCCGGGAGTCGCGGACTTCGGCGGTTGCGCTGTAGCCGAGGGAGACAGCGTACCTGCCGGCGAGGGCGGCGCCGTGGCAGTCGTGCCCGGCGAAGCGGACGCCGTGGGTGTCGGAACCGAGGATGGCGATGGCGACGGCCCGGCGTCTTCGGGCACCGGGAACGAGCCTGGCGGAGGGGGTTCGTAGGCGGGCATCGTGGGCAGATCCCCGGCGGCGGCGAAATAGGCGAAGGTGCTCTGGGAGCTGATGAACTCGACGAACACCGGCCCGCGCTCAAAGACGATCTCCGCGCCGGCCAGAGTGTAGAAGCGCGTTCGGCTCTCGCGCTTCTGCTTCTTCCACGTCCCTTCAAACGCCTGCCCACCGGTGAAGACGGTTGCCGGGCCTGTCCCCAGCTGGTCGTAGATCAGGTGCCCGTCATCGTCGACGACCTGGGAGGGCGCCTGCATGACGATGACCGAGGCGAAGGCCAACTGTCCTCCGGAGACCGCATCAACGTGCGGCCCGCCGAACTGGAATCGAAGGTAGCGGTTCGCGCCGGCGTCCCACTTCCACTGGATGTACTGCCATGCGTAAAGCCGCCCGGAGAAGTCGACAGCGATTCCACCGGCCGGCTTCCCGGACGGGAGAAGCGTCCCCGGGTCGCGGAACTTCCAGGATTCGACCGCGGATGGCCCGGAGAAACCCATCCTGTCCGCTGCCTCCCGCAGGTCGTCCGTGCTCGTCGCCAGGTCGTAGGGGCCGTAGCGTTCGGCGTCGCGGTAGTAGTAGTTGCTGGGGATGGTGGAAAAGGCGTTCAGGTCGAGGATTTCCCACTCGTAGATCTGTCCCATGGCGTTTGCGTCATTTTCGGTAACGGCGCCGCCGGCGTGTCCGTACAGCGCACCGAGTTCGCTCGCCCAGATCACGAAGGGCGTGCGAGCGGACCTGACCGGCAAGATCTTCGCAGCCTCGAGGCGCCAATAGACGGCCATCAGGCGCGTGATGCCTCCCTCCACGAGCGCTTCGTAGACGAGATCGGCGGTGTCCAGCCCGGTGTGAGGGTATGCGCCGGTGGTGTTGTCGACCATTACTGCCAGCGGCAGCAGATCCTTCCGCTCCGCCCACTCCTGGTCGCTCATGGCGACCCCGTCGAGGATGCCGGCATGCTTGATCGGCGTCGGCGAAGCCTCCGGCGTGGCCGTGGAGAACTGCTGCTTCGTCGGTGAGGCGAGCTGCCCTTGCGCCGGCGAAGCCTGGTCAGGCGCAGGATCATCGCCGGAGCCCAGGCTCAGAACCAGCACGCCGAGCGCCAGGACGGCTGCAGCGATGACGGCGGCCAGGCCCATCAGGCGGGCCCGCCCGATCCGTGCGACGAGTTCTGGCATCGCCCGATGCTACGGAGCACCGGAACACAGGGCAACGGAGACCGGGCGCTGCTCGGTTGCGGCGTCTCGCGCTCAGGGGCGGGCGAGTGCCGGCGGTTGGGGTTGCTCCAACAACCGGTTGCCCCCGAAAGTTAGGGGATGAAGCGCCTCGGAATCCTCACCAGCGGGGGCGATGCGCCCGGGATGAACGCCGCCATCCGAGCGGTTGTCCGCACCGCCATCGGCCGGGGGATCTCGGTTGCGGGGTACGTCGACGGGTTTTCCGGCTACGTTGCGGGGCAGTTCTCCGAACTGGACGACCGGGCTGTGGGGAACATCATCCAGCGTGGCGGCACGATCATCGGTACTTCGCGTTGCCCGGAGTTCCTCGATCCCCTGGTCCGCACCGCCGCCGCCAACCGCATGCGCGCGGACGGAGTCGACGGGCTTGTCGTGGTCGGCGGTGATGGGAGCTTTCGCGGAGCCCTTGCCCTCCAGGACGAGTGCGGGGTGCCCGTCGCCGGAGTCACGGGCACCATCGACAACGATGTCTTCGGCACCGATGAGACGATCGGCTTCGACACCGCAGTGAATACTGCCCTGCTCGCGATCGACCAGGTGCGGGACACGAGCGAGTCCACCGGCATGATGTTCTTCGTGGAGGTGATGGGGCGGACGAGCGGCGCCATAGCCCTCCACACGGCGGTGGCCGGCGGCGCTGCCGGCGTTGTCGTCCCCGAAGCGCATGACGAGATCACGGTGCTCATCGAACAGCTCCGGCATTCGATCGAGCGAGGCAAACGGAGTCACATCGTCGTCGTCGCCGAAGGGGACGAAGCGGGCGGGGCCTTCGGAGTCGGTGAACGCGTCGGCAAGGCGCTGGACCATCCCTACCGCGTCGTCGTCCTCGGCCACATCCAGCGCGGCGGACGGCCGACGATGCGCGATCGGATTGTGGCCTCGGAGGCGGGTGCGATGGCAGTGCATGCGCTCCTGGCCGGCCGTTCCGGCGTCATGATCGGGCGGCAGGGCGGCAAGTCCGTGGAAGTTCCGCTGACCGAGGTTGTCTCCCGTCAGCACCCGCCCCCGGACCTGGCGCTGCTGGCGCTTGCGCGGCAACTCTCCGGCTGACCATCCGCCCGCGCAGAGTCGTATCATGCGGTGTCTTCAGGGGGATGAGATGCCGCTCTTGCCCATCGATAGTCCGGCTCCCGACTTTGCATTGAAGGACCAATTCGGGAACGTGGTTTCGCTCGCGTCCTTGCTGGGGAGCTGGACCGTCATCTACTTCTATCCGAGAGACGACACCCCGGGGTGTACCCGTGAGGCGTGCAGTTTCCGAGACAACTTCGCCGGCATCCGGGATGCCGGTGCGACCGTCATCGGCGTCAGCGCCGACGGCGCCGAGTCGCACCGGGAGTTTGCGAGGAAGTACGAACTGCCCTTCCTGCTTCTCATCGACGAGGGTAATCAGATGGCACGCGACTATGGCGCCTGGGGACCTAAGAGCATGTACGGGAGGACTTACGACGGGATAATCCGTTCCACGTACATCCTGGACCCGGGCGGCAGGGTGGCGAAGGTGTGGCCGAAAGTGAAGCCCGATACACACGGCTCGCAAGTGCTTGACTGGCTTCGATCGAGGGCCAGTTAGCGGCGCTTCTCCCTTCTCGCTCGTCCCTCTACGATCCCGGAAACGACTTCGGGGGGCCCAGGATGCAGCTGTACGGAGAACGCATCACCTGCGGAAGGCTGGCGGGCGAGCCAGCGACGCCTCCTCACGCACTTCCCGGTGACCGGCCCGTCTGGACGCGTGACCGCGTCGTGGACGTCAAGCACACGAAGATCGATATCAAGCTGGACGTCCCGGGGCGGGGCGTCGCCGGGACGGTCACGCACACGGTCGCTCCCCTGAACCAAGGTGCTCGTTATGTGGAGTTTGATGCCGTCGACCTGGCGATCACCGCTGTCCAGGTGGCTCGCAAGCCGGCCGAATTCTCGTACGACGGCACGACGCTGCGCGTCGACCTGGGGGCCGACCGGAGGCGCGGGCAGGACCTCCCAGTCGCGATCTCCTACAGCGCCCGGCCCCGCATCGGCATGTATTTCATCGCGCCCGACGCCGGATACCCACAGAAGCCGCTCCAGGTCTGGACGCAGTGCCAGGATGAAGACACGCGCTACTGGCTCCCCTGCTTCGACCACCCGAGTGAAAAGCAGACCAGCGAGATCATCGCTACCGTACCGAGCTCGTGGTACGTGCTCTCCAATGGCCGGCTACTCGAAGAGAAAGCGAACCGCGACGGGACGAAGCGTTTCCACTGGCACCAGGACCGGCCGCACAGCACCTACCTTTTCACCCTCGCCGCCGGGGAACTCGCGCGCATCAACGATTCAACGCCGGACTTGACGATCGACTATTTCGTTGAGGAGAAGGACCTCGACGATGCCCGACGGACGTTCGCGAACACCCCGGCAATGATCGCGCTATTCGAGCGGCTCTTCGATGCAAAGTACCCCTGGTCGAAATACTCTCAGGTGGTCGTGCGCGACTTCGTTTTCGGCGGGATGGAGAACACGAGCGCGACGACGATGACGGAGAACATCCTGTTCGACCGCAAGGCCGCGCGGGACTTCACGAGCGACCCGCTTATCTCCCACGAACTGGCGCACCAGTGGTTCGGCGACTTGATGACCTGCCGGGACTGGTCCCACGGATGGCTGAACGAGAGCTTCGCCACCTACCTGGAGATGCTCTGGGACGAGCACCACCTCGGGATCGACCACTACCGCCAGGGGGCGATCGAGAATGCCGAGCTCTACTTCGGGGAGCGGTACCGGCGCCCGATCGTGACGAACGTTTTCAATCAGCCGATCGACCTGTTCGACCGCCACCTTTATGAGAAGGGTTCGGTCGTCCTGGCGATGCTCCGGTCGCTCCTCGGCGACGACCAGTTCTTTCGCTCGATCCAGCGTTACATCCGCGAGAACCAGGAGCGGAGTGTGATAACGCAGGACCTCGCCGCTGCAATCGAAGCGGAAACCGGGCGGAACCTCGACTGGTTCTTCGACCAGTGGGTCTACAGACCCGGGCATCCGAACTTCAAGGTGTCGTGGAGTTACAACGACGACCACAAGCTGGCGACCGTGACCGTCAAACAGACCCAGCCGACAACCGACGGGACTCCGATCTTCCGGATGCCAGTCACTATCGACTTCCGCAAGGGCCGGACAAAGCCCCAGAGCTTCCGGGTGGAGATCACGGAGGCCGAGCACACGTTCGTCTTCCCGGTGTCGCAGAAGCCCGACCTCTGCCGTTTCGACCCCTACGGCGGGGTCCTGAAAGAAGTCGACTTCGAGAAGTCGGTCGGGGAACTGCGCCTGCAGCTTCGCGACGACGATGACATCGGTGGCCGCCAGTTCGCGGCGGCGCAGCTCGGGAAAAAAGGCGGCCTCGAAGCCGTCGTAGCACTCGAAACCGGCGTGATGACGGACAAGTTCTGGGCGTGCCAGGCGGCAGCGGCGAAAGCGCTGGGCACGATCCGGACGGCGGGCGCACGGGATGCGCTGCTTCGCTGCCTTTCGGTGCGCAACTTGAAAGCCAAGCGCGCCGTCGTCGCCGCTCTCGGGGAGTTCAGGGGAGACACAACGGTGTTCGATGCGATCGCTCCAATCGCAAAGAAGGACCAGTCGTGGTTCGTGGAGGCAGAAGCCTGCCGCAGCGTCGGCAAGCTCAGACTCGAGGACTCCCTGGAGATCTTGAAGCGAAACATCGCCCGCCATTCATTCCGGCAGGTCGTGCGCATCGGCTGCATCGATGGCCTTGTCGAGCTGCGGAGCGAAGCCGGACTCGAGATCCTCTCGCGGGTGGCGAGGTACGGTGAAGCCTTCCAGGACGAACGCCGGCCGTCGGCGCGCTCGCCCGCCTCGGTGTGTATTTCCCGGACCGGAAGAAGCTGCTGGGCGAGGAGATCGCGGGTTACCTGGAGGACCCGGACTTCCGCGTGCGGATTGGTGCCGCCAACGCCCTCAAGGCACTCAAAGACGACTCGCAGATCCCGGCACTCGAACGCATGGCGGCGCGGGAGCTCGACGGCCGCGGCGTCCGTATGGCGCGAGAGAATGCCATCGCGCTGCGCAAGGGGGCGGGTACCGAGGAGGAAGTGAAGAAGCTCCGCGAAGAGTTCGAGAAGCTCCGCGAAGAGAACGGGAGACTGCGCGAGCGGGTGACCACCCTTGAAGCGAAGAAGTAATTTGGCAGTGTCCGATTGGCCGGTGTGGACACCGGACAGGCCCCGATGACCGCCAGTTCCGCAGCCGGACTGCTGTTGGCCATCGCCGGATCGGTCATCTTGATGGGCATCATTACCGCCGAGAGCCAGTACCCGTTTCCCTACACCACGCACGACAACGAAATCAGCGACCTGGGGGCAACGCGACCGCCCAACAGCGTGACGCACCAGCCTTCGGCAGCGATTTTCAACGGGACGATGCTGGCAACGGGCGCGATGATCTTCGCAGCGGCGTATTTGCTCAGACGCGCACAGTCCCCGAAGAAGGCGTGGATAAGCACCGGCCTGCTTGGCCTCGGCGTGTTCGGCGTCGGCGTGTTTCCGGGCAACTTCTCGGGCATCCACCCGTTGTTCGCGCTGCTGGCGTTCGTGTCCGGCGGGCTCGCCGGGCTGCTTTCGGCATTCTCGCTGAGGCGGCCGTTCCGGTACGTCTCGGCAGTTCTCGGCGCCACCGGGCTGCTGTCACTCGCAATCGCCATGGCGGGCGATGCGACTCCACTCGTGGACGAACTCGGCGACGGGGGCATTGAACGATGGGTCGCCTATCCGGTTGTACTCTGGCTGGTCGCCTACGGGGGGTTCCTCCTGGGGGAAGGCAAGCGAGCAACGGCCCGGTAGCACGGAACGTCCCGGAGCGGGTTGGGCGGTATACTCGTACATCGTGCAGCCGCCCTACATCCTCGCCATCGACCAGGGCACAACGAGTTCGCGGGCGCTCATCGTTGACGTTGAGGGAGAGATCGCAGGTATCGGCCAGCAGGCTTTCCGGCAGTACTACCCGGAGCCCGGACTGGTGGAGCACGACCCGGAAGAAATCTGGGAGACCACCCTCGAATCAATCGGGGTCGCCCTCGCCCAGGCTCAGATCTCCGCTGACGAACTCACTGCCGTCGGCGTGACCAACCAGCGGGAGACAGTTGTCGTCTGGGACCGGGAGACGGGTGAACCGCTCCACAACGCAATCGTCTGGCAAGACCGCCGGACCGCTGCGATTTGCGAGGGCCTGCGCGCCGCCGGCAACGAACCAACCTTCGCGAAAGCAACAGGCCTCAAACTCGACCCCTATTTCTCGGGGACCAAACTCTCCTGGCTGTTGCATTCCCGACCGGAATTGCGCGTCCGCGCGGAGCGAGGCGAAATCGCGGCCGGGACGATCGACTCCTGGTTGGTCTGGAAGCTGACGGGAGGCGAGCGGCACGTGACGGATTACACGAACGCGAGCCGGACCCTGCTGTTCAACATTAACCGCGGCCGCTGGGATGACAGTCTTTGTGAGATCCTCGGCATTCCGCGGGAGATGCTGCCGCAGGCTCAACCCTCGCGATCACTCTTCGGGACGACCCACGAAGACGTCTTCGGCGTGAAGTTACCGATCACCGGGATCGCCGGCGACCAGCAGGCGGCGCTTTTCGCGCAGGGCGGCTTCGCGCCGGGAGTAGCCAAAAACACCTACGGCACCGGCTGCTTCCTCCTGGCGAACGCGGGACGGCACCCGGTCCATTCGCAGTCCGGGTTGCTCACCTCGATCGGCGCAGGGGCCGGCCCCAGTGGCCCCGAGTACATCGTCGAGGGCTCGGTCTTCGTTGGGGGCGCGCTTGTCCAGTGGCTCCGAGATGAGCTTCGCATCATTAAACGAAGCGCCGATATCGAGTCGCTCGCAGAGTCCGTGCCAGATTCTGGCGGCGTCACGATCGTGCCGGCCTTCACCGGCCTCGGCGCGCCCGACTGGGATCCCCATGCGCGCGGGGCGATCCTCGGTCTTTCGCGCGGCACGACGGCAGGGCATATCGCGCGAGCGTCGCTCGAGGCGATCGCTCTTTCCAGCGCCGAGCTCGTGGCGGTGATGAATGACGACCTCCCATCACCGGTCGCCACCCTCCGTGTCGATGGCGGCGCTGCCGGCAACGACCTCCTGATGCAGCTCCAGGCGGACTTCTCCGGGCTGGAGGTCGAGCGCCCGGTGAACACGGAGACGACGGCCCTCGGGGCGGCCTACCTGGCCGGGCTTGAGACTGGCGTCTGGGCATCCAACGAGGAGGTCGCGAGTCTCCGGCGGGTGGACCGGGTGTTCGAGCCGCGGCTTAGTGCGGCCGAACGGAGTGCCAGGCTGCACCACTGGCGCCGGGCGGTGGAACGAACGCTCGGCTGGGCGGCGGAATGACGCTCGACGAACTGACGAACGGCGAGCCCTTCGACGCGGTCATCATCGGGGGCGGCATCAATGGCTGCGGAATCGCCGAGGAAGCAGCCGCACGAGGCCTGCGGGTAGCCATGTGCGAAGCCACCGATTTCGGCTTCGGCACCACCTGGCGTTCAACCAAACTCATTCACGGGGGGCTTCGCTACCTGGAACACGGCGATGTGCGCCTCGTGCGCGAGTCGCTCCGCGAACGTTCGTGGCTCCTGCAGACGCGGCCGTACCTGGTCACTCCGCAACGGCTCTTTCTCCCGATGCTGCCATGGACGCGGCGGCCGGGCTGGCAATTGCGCATCGGCCTCGCCGCCTACGACCTCCTGGCGCTCTACCGTGGGGTGCCGAAACACCGTGCTCTTCGACGCGAGAAGCTGCGCGAACTCGCGCCGTATCTACCGGGTTCCGCCGGGGCGGGTTCAGCTTCTACGACGCCCGCATCCACGCCCCTGAACGCCTCGCGCTCGAACTTGCGCTCGAGGCTCGCCGGCTCGGCGCCGTGATCGCCAACCACACCAGAGTCGTGAGTGTTACCAGCGACGGCAAACGGGTGACCGGCGTCGTCGTGGAGGCGGTGGGCGAGGCTCACGCCATCCCCACACGGGCGGTGATCAATGCCGCCGGGCCGTGGGTCGATGCCGTGAACGAGCACGGCGGCCTCCCGGGCGTCGAACTCCTTGGTCTGACACGCGGAACGCACATCGTCTTCGAACTGGAACAACCGTTGGGCCGTGACGCCGTCTTTTCCAATACGAAGCGGGACGGTCGCGTCTTCTTTGCTGTCCCGCAGGGCCCCCTCTTGCTGGTCGGCACGACTGACGACCGTTTCGACGGTGACCCTTCGTCGATCCGGCCCTCCTCCTCCGACGTGGACTACTTGCTGGAAGAGGCACAGGAACTCCTGCCGGGCATGGGACTCACTCGTGACAGGATCCGCTACGCCTACGCGGGATTGCGTCCCCTGCAGCGGGTGAAAGGCGGTCCGGAAGCCGCGATCAGCCGCCGCCACGCCGTCGTCCCGCACGCGAAGCACGGCGGACCGGAGGGCATGTACAGCGTGGTCGGGGGCAAGCTCAGCACGTTCCGGCCGCTGGCCGAAGAGGCCGCAGCGCTGCTGGGGCCGCCGAGGAAGCGCAAGACAGACAACTCGCCCGTGGCGCCGGGTTGGAACCTGGTCTTGAAGGAAACGCCCCTGAGCCTGCACCAGAAGCACCACTTGCGCATTTACGGGCCAGCGATCGCCGAGGTGCTCGCACTGGGGATGGAACCGCTCTGCGAGCATGCCGGCGCCATCGCCGGCGAGGTCCGGTACGTCGCTACGACGGAAGAAGTGAAAAGCCTGGCGGACATCATGATGCGGCGGACGGGCATCTCCTGGTCGGCCTGCCGCGGGCTGTGTTGCGCTGAAACGGTCGCAGCCATCGCCGGGACCGTGCTCGGCTGGGACGGGTCGAGACAATCAGCAGAACTGGACGCTTTCCGCGCCGAACTCGACTTCCATCTGCCTTCCGTCGAATCCCTCGATTTGGGCATGGCCTGATGGACGCCGCCCTGGACAAGACACTGAGGGATGCCGCTGCGCTCTTTCGACGCAGCCGGTATGCCGTGGCGCTCACGGGTGCGGGCCTCTCGGCCGAGAGTGGGATTCCAACCTACCGCGGGACGGGCGGCGTCTGGACGCGCTTCGGCGAACCAACAATTGATGGTTGGGACCTGTTCTGCCAGGACCCTGAGGCATGGTGGAAACTCTCCATCGAGCATCGGGTAGGGGGGTCAGAATTTTCCGCAGCGATCGACAGGGCGGTCCCGAACGCGGCGCACTACGCCATGGCTGAGCTTGAACAGATGGGGCGGCTGGCCCACGTGATCACACAGAACATCGACAACCTCCAGAACGTGGCCGGCAGCCGCCACGTCACGGAGATCCACGGGAATCGGGCGAAAGCGCGCTGCATGTCGTGCGGGCTGCGCTACCGGCTGGAAAGCATCGACCTGGCGATACTCCCGCCGCACTGCGCGGAATGCGGCGGGGTGCTCAAGAACGACGTCGTGATGTTCGGCGAGCCCATCCCGGCGGACGCCCTTGAGGAATGCTACCGGCAGGCGTTCCGGGCGGACCTCTTCCTCGTCGTCGGGACCAGCGCGGTGGTCTATCCGGCGGCGGAATTCCCGTTGATGGCCAAACGCCGGGGCGCGCCGCTGATCGAGATCAACCCCGAGGAGACGGCGCTAAGCGATCTCGCCGACGTGATCATCCGGGGTCCGGCGGCAGTGACGGTGCCGGCGCTGGTGGAGCTGTTGCTGATCCCGTGAAGCCTCAAAGGAGTCCAATGAACTCGTCGACCGAAAGGCCCGCCCTCTTGATCTGGCTGCTCAACAGGCCTGGGCCGAGTTCGCGATGGAGTGGGATCGAAAGCGACACGATCGACTCAGCCTTCAGCATGACGACGTGGCTGCCTGACTGACGAGACACCCGCCAGCCGGAGCGCTCAACGCTCACACTGCCATCGGCAACCGTCCGCCAGCCTCTCGCCTGTAAACAACGGTGATGGGAACTACATCTAGGCAAGTGCCGGGACCTCGACCTCGCGCGTCTCGATCGTGAGCGGGAGACCCGCCTCGCGGCGAGCTTCGAGGCAGGCCACGATCGCGTCCCTGATGTTTGCGAGGGCTTCTTCTTCCGTTTGGCCTTGCGAAGCGCATCCGGGGATTGCGGGGCACTCCACAACGATCCACCCGGCTTCGTCGCGGTACATGGTGATTGCCAGCTTCATTGGGACACTATACCGCGCGGGCGTCGAGAGCTTGACTGTGTCCCCTGGCGGACGCACAGCCGCCCATAACGTGGCCGCGTGGTACCCTCTCCGACCGCAACACCCTCCCAAATGGAGTTCCCATGCCTCGGAAGAAGGTCACAATTGTTGGCGCCGGTATGACTGGCGGCGCCATGGCTCAGCGGCTCATCGAACGCGACATCTGCGATGTCGTCCTCCAGGACGACCCCCAGTTCGCCGGCACAATGCACTTTGGCAAAGCCCTCGATGAATCGCAGGCTTCCTCGTGGGAAGGCTACTCGATGCGGATCTCCGCCACCGATGGCTGGGAGGAGACCGCGAACTCCGATGTCGTCATCATCACTGCCGGCGCACCGCGCAAACCTGGGATGACCCGCGAGGAGTTGCTCAACGGCAACGCCGACATCGTGGCCGCGAAGGTCTCGGCCGCCGCCAAGGCATCGCCGAAGGCCGTCCTGATCATCTTCTCCAATCCCATGGACGCCATGTGCCAGGTCGCCATGAAGGCCAGCGGCTTCCCGCGCGAGCGGGTGGTCGGCCAGGGTGGCGCTCTCGACAGCGCGCGCTACCGCTACTTCGTCGCCGATGCGGTCGGCGTCTCGGTCCGCGACGTGCACGGCTACGTCATCGGTGGCCACACCGACACGACGATGGTGCCGGTGGTCTCCCAGACCCGGATCGGCGGCGTGCCGCTGACCGACCTTCTGCCTGCCGACCAGGTCCAGGCGTTGGTCGCCCGTGCGATGCGTGGTGGCGCCGAAATCGGCGAGCTCTACAAGACCGGTTCAGCCTACTTCGCTCCATCAGCCGCGACGATCACGATGGCCGAGGCAATCCTCCTCGACCAGAAGCGCCTCATCCCCTGCAGCGTCTGGCACCAGGGCGAATACGGCATCCGCGATGTCTTCAGCGGCACCGTCTGCCAGCTGGGCGAAGGCGGCATCCAGAAGACGTTCGAACTGCCGCTCACAGATGACGAACGCCAGCGCGTCGTCGCCGCCGCCGACGCCACCAAAGAGCTGGTCAAGCTCTTGAACTAGGGGCCGTGCGTCCGCGGCTCGCCGGAGGACCATTTTGGCAAGCCGCGAATATTCGAAGCGCCTGGGTGCCCTCAGCGACAGACAGCTCCAGGCCGCCCTCGACAGGTTCGGTCTGGGGCGGCTCGTTTCGGCCGAACCACTGACGAACGGGCTCTTTGGCCAGAACCTTATGCTCGAAACCAGTTCGGGCGCGTACGTCTTCCGCGGCGCGCCCCACTGGGACCTCGACGGCAAAGACGACTGGCAGTTCCAGAAGGAGCGCTGGTTTTCGCGGATGGCCCACGAGTCGCCGGGTGGCCCGAGCGTCCCTTGGCCCTACCTCCTGGACGAAGGCCGCGACATCTTCGGCTGGGGCTTCGCCATTCAGCCGCGGCTCCCCGGCGAGGTGCTTATCCCCTCGACTCGACGCCGCCAATCCGCGGTCGAACTCGCGGAACAGTCGCGCGAACTTGGCACTGCCCTCGCCCAACTCCACACCCTCACGTTGCCCGAAGCCGGCAGGCACAACCCGCGGACCGACGCCATCGAGCCGTTTGCCACGCCCTATGTCGAGTACGTGAGTGCCACGCTGGAAGACCTGCTGACCCGCTCCCTCGCAGCGTCGAATGCCACCACGGAAGCAGACGTGGCCTGGGCGCGCTCGGTCCTCGAACGGGCTCGCCCGGCGCTCGAACTGCCGTTCACACCGGCGGTCGTCCACCTGGACTTCGGCTTCCACAACGTCCTCTTCGAACAACGCGATGGCCACTGGCGCCTGACCGGCGTCATCGACTGGATGACCGCCGAAGCCGGCCACCCGGAGTGCGACCTGTCGCGCCCGCTGGCCACGGACCGCCAATCCCGCATCGGCGCCCGCGAGGCGTTCCTCGGTGCCTACGAAGCAGTCCACCCGCGCACGCCCGGCTTCGAAGAGCGCTTTCGCGCCTTCATGCTCTGGGAACGGTTGCTCATCTGGCACTACTGGCAGGCCCAGCCCAGGAACGACTTCGGCACAATCGGCATGCGGGAGTGGATCGAACCGTTCGTGGAGATGCTGGTGTGAGGCCCCGGCTAGTCTCCATCATCGACGGGGACACTCTGCCGACCATGGCGAATCGCGAAGATCTCGATTCGGTCCGGGAACGCCTCGTAAAAGACTCGGTAGCCTCGATGGATAAGTTCTCGAAGAAAGGCGCTTTCGAATTCCGGTACACGTCGCCCGAGGAACGGAGACTGTTCCAGGTTCTTGACACGTTCGTAGAGGCGATCAGCGAAACGGTCGCCGCTTCCCTCGGAAAACGCATTCAGTCGGGCAACGATCTTGTCGAGTTCGCCTTCCGCCTCAGGCGTCCAAAGGGACTTCACACTTTGGTCCGCAGGCTCTCGAAAACTTCCTCGGTGCTGCGAAGCTGGCCAGCGCGCGCCTGTGCACGTCCCCGTTCGATGCTTGCAAGGTCTTCGGGGGTAAGCAGAGAGGCAACGTACTCAATCCGTTCGAGGAGTTCGTCGGCCTCGACCTGGGACATCGCTTCGACCAACTCGTGGAGGCGTTCTTTCGTCGACATGCCCCCAGTATACCAAAGAGAGGTCAGGCCTTACCCCAGCGCCGCCCGCAGCTGTGCCGATGCCAGGCGCACCTGCCGTGGCGCGGTGCCGCCGGGGATGTCGCGCGCGGCCAGCGCCGAATCGACGGAGATTTCGAGGACGTCGGCGGCGAAGAGGTCACTGCCCGCCCGATAGACCTCGAGCGGGAGTTCGTTCAGTTCGCAACGGCGGCGTTCGGCCTCCCGGACCAGGCCGCCGACGACTTCGTGGGCGCTGCGGAAGGGCAGGCCCTTCTTGACGAGGTAGTCGGCGATATCGGTGGCGAGGGCGTAGCTCTGGCCGGCGGCCTCACGCATTCGCTCGAGGTTGAAGCCCAGCGCCGGCAGCATGGCCGCGAAGATGCGGAGCGTGGGGAGGAGCACATTCGAGGCACCCAGGATGTAGGCCTTGTCTTCCTGGAGGTCGCGGTCGTATGTCATCGGCAGGCCCTTCATCGTGGTCAGGATCCCAACCAGCTCGCCGATGACGCGGCCCGCGCGCCCGCGTGCAAGCTCGGCGACATCGGCGTTCTTCTTCTGCGGCATGATGCTTGAACCGGTCGCGAAGCCGTCGGGAAGCGTCACAAACCCGTACTCTGCGCTCGCCCACAGGACGATGTCCTCGGCGAAGCGTGAGAGGTGGACCTGGGTGATGGCACAGGCGGCCGCGTACTCCGCGACGAAGTCGCGGTCGGCCGTCGCATCCATGCTGTTCCGAGACACCGAATCGAATCCGAGTTCCTCCGCGACCATCGCCCGATCGAGGGGGTACGGCGAACCAGCGAGGGCGCCTGCTCCGAGAGGGAGGACATTCGTCCGCGTACGACAATCGTCGAAACGTTCCCGGTCGCGGAGGAGCATCTCGCCGTACGCGAGGAGGTGGTGACCAAGGGTGACCGGCTGGGCACGCTGGACGTGTGTGTAGCCTGGCATCGGGTCGGCGGCGTGACGGTCGCCGAGGTCGCAGAGTACGGCCACCAACTCGGTGAGCGACTCGCGCGCGATATCGCACGCTTCGCGGACGACCATCCGGTTGAGCAACGCAACCTGGTCGTTCCGCGAGCGGGCGGTGTGGAGCCGGCCGGCTGCGTCGCCGATCTTCTCCCGGAGCAGGACTTCGACGTGAGTGTGGATGTCTTCGAGTTCCGGCCGCCAGGTAACCCGACCGGCATGAAAATCCTCAAGGACGAGAGCAAGTCCTGCCACGATGGCGTCGGCTTCGGAGGACGGGATGATGCCTTGATGACCAAGCATCCTGGCGTGGGCGACGGAGCCGATGATGTCGTGCGCCCAGAAGTCGCGATCCATCCCGGCGGTGTAGTCGCGGGTGAGTTCGTCCATGCCGCCTTCGAAGCGTCCGCCCCAGGTTCGTTGTTCAGTCATGATTTCGCCTTCCTCAGCGGTTCCCAGTCCAGCAGTTCCCCGACGTCTTCGAATACGAAGTCAGGTCTGACACCCTCGGCATCGGGGGCGGAGCGCTTCCATGCGGCGTCGATCCCGAGCGCCTGGGCGCCAGCGATGTCCTCGGCGAGTGAATTGCCCACCATGACCGCTTCCGCCGCAGAGATTTCAAGCGCGCGCAGGGCGCTGCGGAAGATTTCCGGGTGAGGTTTGAGAAAGCCGACTTCGACTGAGACGGCGGTCGCATCCCAGCCGACATCCAGGCCGGCGGCGCGAAGGTCATCCCGGAAGCGGTCGCCTCCGAACGCGCGATTCGTGACGATTGCGAGGCGAAAACCCCGGTTGCGAAGCGCTTCCAGGGTGGGGCGAGCGTCGGGGTAGGCGGCCTTCCCACCGTCCTCTCCAGAGACGTAGATCGTCTCCATGAGGTCACCGGCCTGGCGGGCGGAAAGCGAGACGCCCACGGACAGGAGTGCCGCCTTCGCGACCGCAGCATAGTCAGGCTCGACGCGGTCGGTGGCTCGTGCCTGTTTCATAGCGGATTCGAGTGCATCCCAGGCGACGCGGGCGACAAGCGACGGATCCGGGTGAGTCAGACCAGCGTTCGCAAGGAATTCGCGGGCACGTTCGGAGGCGATCCGGCGGAACTCAGCCGCCGGCGGCGCCTCAGCGGAGTGCCAGAGGGTATCGCCGATATCGAATAGGACGGCTCGGTAGGCCATTCTTCGCATGCAATCCGGGCGCCACGAGGAGGCAGCGCCAGCGTTGCATGTTCGCATGCCGCCTGCTCTCCGGCCAACGCGGGCACCGTGTTCATCGGCCGGAAGCATTGCCGCGCTACAATGAGCTAATGCGCCTTCGTGCCTCTCGGACGCTCATCGTTGAGCCTCCCCTCCCCGAACCCCTCGCGCCCTTGCGTGACCTGGTTGCGAACCTCTACTGGACATGGAACACCGATGCGGCCTCGTTGTTCGAGCGGCTGGACCGCGAGCTCTGGCAGGAAACGGGACACAATCCTGTCGCGCTGCTGCAGCGAATCCCGGCAGCCACGCTCTCCCGTTTCGCAGTGGATGACGGATATCTCTCCACCTGCAGAGGGTCCTCTCGGCGTTCCATGCGTATCTATCCCGGCCACCGCTGTGTGTGATCGACGGGCTCTCAGCGACTGAACCGGTCGCCTATTTCTCGCTTGAATTCGCGTTGACGGAGAGTCTGCCGACCTATTCGGGCGGCCTCGGCGTCCTCGCCGGGGATCACCTGAAATCGGCCTCGGACCTTGGCCTTCCGCTGGTCGGCGTTGGTTTGTTGTACCACGAGGGCTACTTCCACCAGCACCTTGGCCCCGACGGCTGGCAGCGCGAGGACTACCGGGTCATCGACCTGGCCGAGCAACCGCTGGCGCCGATCGTCGATGCCCTGGGCTCCCGGTTGACTGTGGCAGTGCCAATTGACGGGCGGACAGTGACGGCACAGCTCTGGCGGCTGGATGTGGGAAAGGTGCCGCTCTTCCTGCTGGATACGGATATCCCCACCAACGGAGAGAGCGACCGGCAGTTGACCGGCCGACTTTACGGTGGCGATTCAGAGATGCGGATCCAGCAGGAGATGGTCCTGGGCATCGGAGGAGTGCGGGCCCTCCGTGCGATGGGCGTGGACCCGGCCGTCTGCCACATGAACGAAGGTCACTCCGCCCTCCTTGGGATGGAGCGCATCCGGACACTGATGACGGAGCACGGGGCGACCTTCGCCGAAGCACGCCTGCCGGTGAGTTCGGCGACGACTTTCACGACGCACACGGCGGTCGCAGCCGGGATCGACCTGTTTCCCCCGGACCTTGTGGCGCGCCACCTGGGCGAGTACGCCGCGGGAATGGGCCTGGACCGCGGAGCCCTCATCGGACTGGGACGGACGAACCCCGGCGACGACACCGAGCCGTTCTCGATGGCGATGCTCGGGCTTCGCCTGAGCGGGTTTCGGACGGCGTTTCGAAGCTCCACAGGATGGTTTCGCAGCGGCTGTGGGAGTCGGCATGGCCCACCCTGCCGCTCGATCAAATCCCGATCGAAGCGGTCACAAACGGGGTCCACCTGCCGACGTGGGTAGCCCACGAGGTCGGCGACCTCTACGACCGGTACATCGGCGAGTCATGGCGCGATGACCCCGCGAACAGCGACTGGTCCCGGATTGCGGCGGTCCCCGACGAGGAACTGTGGCGCGTGCATGAGCGGCAGCGGGAGCGGCTGGTCCTCCGTGCCCGGCAACAGCACGCCGACGCCATGATGAGCCGTGGCCGTTCGGCCACGCCCAGAGGCTCCGGGGGGGTGCTCGATACCGGGACGCTGACGATTGGCTTTGCCCGCCGCTTCGCCGGATACAAGCGGGCGACATTGCTCTTCCGCGACCCGCAGAGACTGGCCGCCATCCTGAACCATGCCGAGCGTCCGGTGCAGTTCATCTTCGCTGGGAAGGCCCACCCCCGTGACGAGCCTGCGAAAGCGCTCATCCGGGAGGTCGTCGCGTTGAGCGAGAGGCCCGAGTTCCGAGACCGTCTCATCCTGCTTGAAGGCTACGACATGGAACTCGCCCGGTCCCTCGTCCAGGGCTGCGATGTCTGGCTCAACACGCCCTTGCGGCCACTCGAAGCCAGCGGCACAAGCGGGATGAAGGCCTGTGCGAACGGCGCAATCCACATGAGCGTGATGGATGGCTGGTGGTGGGAAGCGTACCAGCCCGGACTTGGATGGGCCGTTGGCCGTTCCCGACTCGACGACGATCCAGAAGCGCAGGATGCCTTTGATGCGAACTCTATCTATGACTTGCTCGAAAACGACCTGACCCAGAGCTTCTACGAGCGCGACCACGAGGGCGTCCCTGGCGACTGGGTGCGGCGGATGAAAGCCTCGGTGAGCGCGTTTGGTCCCGTGTTTAACACCAGCAGGATGGTTGCCGAGTATGCGACCAAGGCCTACGAGCCCGCGGCCCGAAGCTGGCACATCCTGAAGGCCGACGCGCTCGCAGCCGCGCGAGACCAGGCTCGATGGCTCGACAACGTCCGCAGCGGATGGGATAGCGTCCGAGTGCGGGAACTTTCGCACGCCCGGAACGAAGCTACCGGCCTTGGCGTCACCGTCACGATTGACCCCGGGCAGCTCACCCCAGAAGACCTGCGAGTGGATGCGGTTTTCGGGCCCGCGGGACCGGATGGCTCTCTCGCTTCGCACGGGGTAGCCCGCCTGGACTTCGTTTCGCTGGCGGCCGGCGAGGCACTGTACCGGGGCGAGGTGCCGTTCACTGAAGGGGGCCGACAGGGTTACGCGATCCGCATCCTGCCGGCCCACCCCAATCTGCATGACCCGTTCGCCAGCCAACTGGCACACTGGGCGTAGAAGGATTCATTCCCCATGTCTGGAACCGCGACGTTCGTCCTCCACACGCATCTCCCGTACTGCCGCCTGGCAGGTCGTTGGCCCCATGGCGAAGAGTGGATCCACGAAGCGCTCCTTGAGTGCTATCTGCCGCTTATAGGCGCCTTCCGCCGCCTCTCGAAGACGGTTGACGGGTCGTTGGGGGTGACGATCAACATCACCCCTATCCTCGCGGAGCAGTTGCGAGACCCACTGGTCGTGCAGCACTTTCGGGAGTACCTCGCCGACCGGATCGCCCGGGCAGAGCGCGGCACCCACCGGTTCACGACAGGCCCCCGGGCGGACACGGCACGGTTCCACCTGGCGCGGTACACAGAAGTCCAGCGGCTGTTTGAAGACGACTTGCGTGGCAATGTCCTCGGCGCGTTCGCTGCGCTGGAGGATTCGGGCAGCATCGAGATCGCGTCTTGTGCAGCCACCCACGGCTACCTGCCGCTACTTGCGGACGACGATGCCGTCAGGTTCCAAATCGAGACCGGCGTCCAATCGCACGTAGCGAATTTCGGGCGCCCACCACGATCGTTCTGGCTGCCTGAGTGCGCCTACCGCCCCGGCCTCGAACGCTTCCTGGAGGAGGCCGGGATCAGAGCGTTCTTCGTGGAAACGCACCTGGTAACCGGCGGGACGGCCCGAGGGAAGGCGCTCGGCGGAATGGTTGGCCCTTACCCGCCCCTGGATTCAACTTCCCGGCGACCGGCGGAGGCCGGCGCCCACCGCGGGAGCACATTCCGCCCCTACTGGGTCGGCGAATCACGGGTGGCGGCGATGGCACGGAACGAACAGACCGGCCTCCAGGTTTGGTCGGCAGCGCATGGATACCCGGGCGACGAGTGGTACCGCGAATTCCACAAGAAGGACTCGGAGAGCGGCCTGCATTACTGGCGCGTCACGGGGCGCGAGACCGGCCTGGGCGCGAAGGCCGAGTACGAACCGGCGCGGGCATCGGCTGCCGCCCAACGCCAGGCATCCCACTTCCGCGATCTCCTGAAGCGGGAGCTCTTTCTTTACGAGAACGGCGCCGGGGAACACGGAAACCTCGTCTCTTCCTACGATACGGAGCTCTACGGGCACTGGTGGCTCGAAGGTGTCGAATGGCTCGAAGCAGTCATCTCGCTCGTGGCGAAGGACCCGGACGTGACGCTCGCGACTGCCGAGGCAGTAGTCAGGGACGACCCTCCGAACGCGTCGATCGACCTTCCAGAAGGTTCCTGGGGGGCGGGCGGAGACCACCGCACGTGGTCGAATGACCAGACCGCCTGGACGTGGCCCGAAATCCATCGACGGCAGCAGAGGGCGCACGCGCTGCTGGCCAACGAGACCCCGGCAACACGCCAACTCGCCCGGGAACTCCTACTCCTCCAGTCATCGGACTGGCAGTTCCTGATGACGACGGGCCAGGCCCACGACTACGCCGTTGAACGGTTCAACAGCCACGCAGCGCGGTTCGACGCAATCGCGAACGCCATCGAATCCGGTGATCCGGGATTCGCGAACGAGCTGGTCCAACTCGAACACCTGGACAACCCGTTCCCCGACATCGACCCGCGGAGCTTCGCCGGCCGGCCGCAGGGAGCGTTCGCCCGGTGACGCACTGGGCGCAACTCCTCCACTTCTACCAGCCGCCCACGCAGACTCACGAGATCTTGCGGAAGGTGGCGGACGAGTCGTACCGGCCCGTTTTGAAAGTGCTGGCGCAACACCCAAACGCCCGGATAGCGGTGAACATCCAGGGAGTCCTCACGGACCTCCTGCTCGAACATGGACTCGGCGACATCGTGACGTCTCTGCGGATCCTGGCGGAGAAGGGTCATGTCGAATTCGTGGGCAGCGGCAAGTACCACCCGATCCTTCCGCTGATCCCGGAGGCCGGACGCAAACGGTCGATCGTCGATAACTCGCGTACGAACAGCGCCGCCTTCTGGGCGGCATGGAAGCCCTGCGGATTCTTTCCGCCGGAGATGTGCTTCAGCCCCGAGATCACCCCGGCCATCCGGGCGACGGGGCACGAATGGTTGATCATGAGCGGCGTTGGGTGCCCCGCGCCGTGGCCGATCGACAAGGTCCACCGGGTCAGTGCCGGCGACTCCGAACTGGCCGTGTTCTTTCGCGACGACGTGCGCAGCAACCGCATCTCGTTCCGGAGGACGACGCCCCAGGAGTTCATCGACGACCTCTCAGCAGTCGGCGGAAACAACGACGCGTACGTTGTGACGGCCATGGACGCGGAGACCTTCGGCCACCACATCACGCGCTGGGAACGGGAGTTCCTGGGCGCAGCGTTCGAACTTCTTACCCATCAGCACCGGCGAGGCGCCAATCGCGTGCAAATGGCATTCCCAAGCCAGCTGGTGGACCACTTCCCGGCGGGCGAGACCCTCGTGCCGTATGCCTCTTCCTGGAGCACCAGCAACGACGACCTCGCCGCGAATGACCCTTTCCCGCTCTGGCAAGCACCAGGCAACACGCTCCACGCGCTCCAGTGGGAATACGTCGACCACTGCCAGGACCTCGCCGCCACCGCCAGGCGGTACGCATCGACGCCAGAAGCCAAGAAGTTCGCCGCGATCGCAACAGAAAAGCTCGAGCCCGGACTCCACAGCTGCCAGTTCTGGTGGGCGAGCCGCCGCCCGATGTGGGATGTCTCGATGATCCATCGCGGGCTTTCGCTGCTGAATGAGGTCGCGCTCAACGCTGCAAGGGCGATCGCCTTTGGCGGGGCAAGCCCGAGGACGAAACAGGAAGCGCGCTGGCGAATAGCGGCAGCGAACGATACGCGCGAAGCCATTGAGCGCGCGCTGATGGAAGAGGCTGCCCCGTGAAAATCCTCTTCGCTTCGGCCGAACTCGACCCGTTCTCGAAAGTTGGCGGCCTGGCCGACGTGGCGGCCGCACTACCGCAGCGCCTGCTGGAGATCGGCCACGACGTGCGTGTAGTCACTCCTTGCCACCGGACTGCCATGGCGGCACACGCTGCTTCGGCGTTCCACCGGAGCTACACTGTGCCGCTTCCCGGCACTGATTGGGACGTGGACATCGCGACGGTGGCCGGTGCGGGCGGCGTGCCGGTGGACCTGGTGGCGAACGCCCGGTACTTCGACCGCCCGGCAGTCTACGGCGAGAACGACGACCTCCTGCGCTACCAGTTCTTCTGCCGCGCCGTCATCGAGATGCTGAAGCAGGACGAGTGGATCCCGGACGTCATCCACCTGAACGACTGGCACACGGCGCCACTCGCTTTCGCGCTGCGGAACCTCGCCTGGGGAAATCCGCGGCTGCGAGGCGTCGCCTCGGTGTTCACGATCCACAACTTGCGCTATCGAGGCCCGGACGAGCTAAACGACTTCCTCGCCCAGGCGATCTATTACAGCGACATCGTGACGACGGTCAGCCCGACGTATGCGCGGGAGATCCTCAGCCCTGAGTACGGCGAGGGGCTCGAAGCGCTGCTCAACCTTCGCGGCGAGGCTTTTCGCGGCATCCTCAACGGGCTCAATGCCGACCTCTTCAACCCGCGCACCGACCGGTACATCGTCCGCCAATTCGACCAGGGGTCGATAGCGGATCGCTCGGCCAACCGCACCGCCCTTCGCGCGCAGTTCGGGCTCCCAGACGACGACGGCCCGATCGTTGCGATGGTCACCCGGCTCACCGAACAGAAAGGGATTGACCTCGTCCTTGGAGCACTGCCCGAACTGATTGCTGCGCAGGCGCAGTTGATCGTGCTAGGGGACGGCGACCGGTGGCTGCGAGACGAATTGGGGCGGCTCGAGGGTGAGTACCAGAGCCACGTGCGGCTGGCGGCCAGGTTCGACGAAGGCCTGGCCCAGCGCATCTACGCGGGGGCGGACATGTTCCTCATGCCCTCGCGTTACGAACCCTGCGGGCTTGGCCAGCTGATCGCCATGCGGTACGGCACGATCCCCATCGGACGCCGGACGGGGGGACTGGCCGACACGATCCTGGACCCGCAAGAGCACCCCGAAACGGGGACAGGGTTCTTGTTCGACGAATTCAGCACGGTGGGATTCGTGGCAGCCTTCGAACGAGCGCTGATGGCATTTCGCGACCCGGAGACCTGGGAACGGTTGCAGCACAACGCGATGAGCCGCGATTACAGCTGGCGGGCTTCAGCGAACCACTACGTCGATGCCTACGTCGCGGCCCTTCGTGCGCGCGGGATTGTGCCGCTGGAGTAACCGCCGCCGCCGGGCGCTGGTATGCTCGACCGCGTGGCTGAAGAACCTCGTATCCACATTGTTGGCCTCGGCCCCGGCGACCCTCGCCACGTCACGGTCGAAACTCGTGAATTGCTGGAGAGTGGCCTCCCCGTCATTCTCCGAACTCGCCACCACCCATCCGTGGCGGCGCTGGCCCCCGCGGCCGAGGACTGCGACGACCTGTACCGAGCAGGGGAATCGTTCGACGCGGTCTACGACAACGTGGTTGCCCGTGTGATCGCCCGGGCAGGCGATGGCCCGGTGGTGTACGCCGTCCCGGGACATCCCCTCTTCGCCGAGCGGACCGTCACCAGGCTGTTGGACGCTGCCCACGAGAGCCGCATACCCGTGCAGGTGTACGCGGCCGTGAGCTTCCTCGATGTCGCAGCCAGTTCACTTGCCCTCGACCTGGGCGAAATCCAGGTCTGCGATGCGACAGCCACGCTGCGCCTGGACGCGCAGAGGCCGGCGCTGATCCACCAGGTGTTCGACCGCGACACGGTTAGTGCCCTCAAGCTGCAACTGCTGGAGATCTACCCGGCGGAGCATGAAGTCACGGTCCTTCACGCCCTCGGGGGCGCGAGCGAGTCGATCCGGCCGGTCCCACTGGTGGCGCTGGACCACCGGCCGTTCGGCTACCTCGACACACTCTTCGTCCCTGCGCTGGAAGCCATCGCCGACGTCCGCCGTCTCGATGGGCTCGTCGCCGTTGTGGCGCGGCTCCACGCCCCCGGCGGCTGCCCCTGGGACCGGGAGCAGACCCATGCGTCGCTCCGCCCGCACCTCCTCGAGGAGACCTACGAGGCCCTGGAAGCGATAGATGCGGCTGAGCCCGCGGCGCTGACCGAAGAGCTCGGCGATGCTCTTGCAGGTGCTGATGCACGCAGAAGTCGGCGCGAGAGAGGGTACCTTCGTCCTCGGCGACATCGTCGAGAACATCGCACTCAAGCTCATCCGGAGGCATCCGCACGTCTTCGGCGATGCGACCGCTACGAGCGCCGAAGAGGTGTACCAGAACTGGGAACAGCTGAAAAAAGCCGAGAAGACACGTGATTCGATCCTTGACGGCGTGCCCAGGACGCTGCCGGCTCTCGCCGCTTCCCAGGCGATCCAGGGCCGCGCCCGGCGGGTCGGTTTCGATTGGCCGGACATCGAAGGGCCCCTCGAGAAACTGAGGGAGGAAGTCGACGAGTTCGCGAGGGCAGAGACAGCGGCGGAGCGCCTCGACGAGTTTGGCGACATCGTGTTTGTCCTGGTGAACATCGCAGACCATCTCGGGATCGACGCCGAACAGGCGCTGCGTGGAGCCAACGCCAAGTTCCGGGCCCGTTTCGGCGAGGTTGAACGGCTCGCGACCGCCCGCGGCCTCGACATGAGAGAGCTGAACCTGGAAGCCCTGGACACGCTCTGGGACGAAGCGAAGGCGGCGAAAATCGGCTCCTTGTGAGGGCTTGAGCGGCCTTGTAGTCTGTTTGTTGCAACCTGAAACTCACTCATCGGAGGCTCCCTATGGGAAACGCCACCCAGTCGGTCATCACGCTCGAAAGATTTGGGAAGGGCAAGACCTTCCAGCAGTATCTCGACAGCGGCATCCGCAACCGCGAACTGTTTGAGAACAACTACAACGGGCTCACCATTTCCGCAGAACAGAAGGCCGCGCTGCAGGAACTCGCCGCCCGCCCGGACGGACCGCACCACATGGTGGTTATCGGCGAAGACTGGTGCCCCGACGTGTATCGCGGGGCAGGCGTCGCCCAGAAGATCGCCGAGGCCGCCGGCATCGAAATGCGGTTCTTCGAGCGGGATCAGAACAAGGACATGATCGCCGGGTACCTGAAGGGCGGGGAGTTCGAATCTATCCCGGTGTTCGTGATTTATGACAAGGACCACAATGAAATCACCCACTTCATCGAGCGCCCCAGGCTCGCCAATGAACAGATCCACGTCACCCGGGACGTGATCGGCGACATGAGCCCCGCAGCGATTGCCGCGAGAATCGGCCACGAGCCATCTGAAGACGAGGTCGCCGCAGAACGAGCGAAGGGCCGCGACCGTTACATGGCCTGGCAGCGCGACAGCGATGTCTGGGCAGGTTGGCGAGTCGCGACGGTCGATGAAGTGATCGCCGACATCCGCGCCAAGCTGGGGTAGCCCCCTTCTCTGCAATTTCACCAAGGCCCCGCCGCACGGCGGGGCCTTCTGCGTGCCGAGCCGGGGTCAACCGAGATCGGCGGGTGCCAACTGAGGCTCCACATCGCTAGACTTCGCGAGTGCAGCCGAACCAGCGCAGGGGAAGACCCGCATCGCTCATGGTCTTCCTCACGCTCGCCCTTCTGCTCGGCCTGCTGGCAGCATACGTCGGCGTGATGCACTCCATCGTCGATGTCTCCCGCATCGGCGGCGACCACGATGCGAACGAGCGAGACGCCGCATACAGCTATCTGCACCTCGTCTTCCTGGCCGGCTCAGCAGCGATCGGGTTCGGAGCGGGGAAGTGGCTGAACGGTCTCGGTATTGCGTTTGGGACGCTGTTCGTCATCGTCGTTGCGGTCGGGATGCTGGCGGTCCAGTTATCGTCGTATTCGTTGGCCTGCCACGGCCACAACGACATCGTCCGGCACTGGCAGTGCGACTAGTGTGAATCGAGAAGCGGAAGCAAGTCCGCAAGGTGGGAGAGCACAGCGAGAGGCTCTGCATCCCCGGAGTCTTCCTGACGGAACTCGTGCGTGAGGATGGCGCTCATGCCAACGGCCCGCGGGCCGCGGATGTCTTCGCGAACACGGTCGCCGACGAACAAACAGTCCTCCGGTTCCAGTCCGAGCGAGCGCAGGGCGACCCGGTAGATCTCCGGGTTCGGTTTCCGCACTCGGTGCTCAACCGAGAAGACGGCGACTTCGGCCTGGTCGAGGAGACCAAACTCCTTGAGGCGTCGGCGCATCTGGGTGGGCGATGTGAGTGTGTTGGAGACGTAGGCAACGCGAAGCCCGCGGGTGCGAAGCGCCTCGAAGACGGCGTCCCGCCCTTGCGCCGCCTCCCAGCGGGCGGTGTCTGCTTCGCCGGCCATGTGGTCCAGCATCGCGGCGAGCTTGCGCGCCCTGGCGTCGCTGCCGATGAACGGCACCGCAAGTTCCGCGATGGCCGGCTCTGTCAGGTCGTGCCGCCCGAGGAGGCGCTCACTGAGGTTCCCAATGATGCGCGCAGCTTCATCCTCGGCGTCCTTGAATCCCTCCGACGCCAGCGCGGCGGCGAATTCCGCAGTCACATCCGGTATTGGGAGGAGCCGGAAGAGTGTGTCCCCAAGGTCGAAGAGGACGGCACTCGTCACGCGAAACCCCAGGGGCGGATGCGAGACGGAGTGATCTTGAGCATCACCCGTTCGGTCGCGGCGATGCGCTCCTCCATGGCAGGCGGGAGCGCCGGGCCGAGGTAGCGTTCGGCGATAGTCCGCATCGACTGGCGCGCCGGGTCGTCGATGACCGCCGCCGTCCCTTCGATGGCAACGCCCTTGTACGGCCGCTCCTTCGTGTCGACGATGAACGAGACGCGGGCATCCAGCCGGGCGTTCCGCGCTTTCGGCCGGGATGCTGGCGTGGAGATGACGACGTCGTCGCCGACAAGAGCGAACCACACGGCCGACGTGATCGGTGCACCGTTTGGACCGAGCGTCGAGAGCACGCCTGGCCACTTCGCCTCTTCGAGGAAGGCACGGACTTCAGGTGTCAGTTCGCGCAACATGGCGGCATTCTCAACTCATGGTTGGCCGCTGTCGATCCGAGGGGCCGGACGCGCACCAGCCAACCCGAAGACGGCTCAGGTTGTAACCTGAGACTCCGTGACCTCCGCTTCCCGCTCACAACGAACGCTGGTGCTCGCCCTGCTGTGCGTCGCCTCGTTCGCCGTCGTCTTCAACAACCTGATCATCACGCCGATCCTGCCCGAGATTTCGGATGACCTGGGTGTGCGCGTTGCGGTGGCAGGACTCCTGGTAACGGCGTACGCGGTCGCAGGCGGTATAGCGGCTATCTTCTCCGGCCCCTTCATCGACCGGCTGGGGCGGAAACCCGTAGTCGTCTCGGGCATGGCGATCCTCACCGTCGCGACGGTCGCATCGGCATTCGCTCCGAGCTATCCGCTGCTGATGGTGGCGCGTTCCGTCGCCGGGCTTGGCGTCGCGTGCCTGACACCGGCGGTCTTCTCCGCGGTGGGCGATCTCTTCTCCTACGAGGAACGCGGCAAGGCCATGTCGTGGGTGGTTTCGGCGAACACCAGCGCGAGTATCTTCGGTGTGCCGGCCGGGGCGTTTCTCAGCGGTATGGTCTCGTGGCGATGGACTTTCGGCGTGCTGGCTGTCCTGCTCGCCGTCTTCACCTGGCTCATCGTTGCGAGACTGCCGGGGGATCCGCCTCGGCCGGACCGGCCGGCCGGGACCCGGATGTTCGATTCTCTTGGCGTGGTGTTACGGGATGTGCCGGCAGCCATGGCCCTGTTTTCCAATTACCTCGCGACGGTCTACTGGTTCATCTTCACGGTATACATGGGCGCCTACTTCCACGACGAGTTCGGCCTTGCGAAAGCGGCCCTGGGGCTCATGTCCGCGGTCATGGGGCTGGGCGTGCTCTTCGGGAGCAACATCGGCGGACGGCTCTCGGACAAGGTGGGCAAGCGCCCCATCATCGTCTGGTGCAGCGGCATCTGTGCGGTGTTTATTAGCCTGGTGACCACCGCGTCGCCGGTGATCGGGATGGCGATCGGGTTCCTGTTCACGTTCTCCCTGTTCAGCGGCGCCCGCTTCGCGAGCGCGCAGGCAGTGACCACGGAACTCGTCCCTGAACACCGGGGCACGGTGATGGCGCTGAACGCTTCGGGCCAGCAGTTCGGCATCGTGACCGGCTCGCTCATCGGCGCAGGTGTGCTGGAGGTTTTCGGCTACCGCGGGCTTGGGCCAGCCTCTGGCGCCGTCGCCCTCCTTTCGCTTGTCACCTACGCGCTATACGTCGACGAAAAGCGGTTCACACCTGCGCCGGCACCCAACCCCGCATGACTCGCCGGCCAGTCCCGTCCGAGTACAACAGCTACTACGAAGGCTACGTGAGCAGCGCCGGGGACGACCCGATCGCGCAGCTGGAACAGCAGATCGTCGCCTTCGAGATGGCGCGCGGCCTCGACGAATCCGCGGCCTCGACGCCACCCGCGCCAGGCGAGTGGACGTTGAAGGAGGTGCTGGTGCACCTCTGTGACTTCGAGCGGATGTTCTCCTACCGGGCGCTCCGATTCTCCCGGGGCGACGCCACGCCCGTCGAGGCCTTCGAGCAGGACACGTATGTCGCGACTTCCGGGGCGAACCGCCGCCCGCTCAGCGAAATCGTCGACGAACTGGTGTCGCTCCGGCGAGCCACGATCCTCCTGGCCCGATCGCTCTCCGAAGAGATGCTCGACCGGGCGGGCTTAGCGGGAGGCCACCCGGTGACGGTGCGGGCGCTCATCTTCATCACCCCTGGCCATAGCGAAGGCCACCTGGCCGACCTTCGCCGGGACCACCGGGAACTTCGGTAGCTTCGAACAGGCATCGCGGGCCGGTTTGCCTGACTGAAAAGTTGCGAAACCCTCACGTTCACGGTAGACATTGTGACTGCATTCACAGCCGGAACCCGTTTCCCCGGGCCCGGACTCCAAAATTTGGCAGGACACACGTTTGCACGACTACACGCGCATGGCCCCCAAGGCCACCCCTGAGACCAAGCCCTATTGGGACGGGTTGAAGGAAGGCAAGCTGATGATTCAGCGGAACAAGCAGACCGGGAAGGCGTACTTTCCGCCGCGCCCGTTCGATCCCGAAGATCCCTTCGCCGAGGTGGAGTGGTTCCAGGCAAGCGGCAAGGGCACGCTGCTCACCTACATCATCAGCCACCGGCCACCCCCAGGCTTCGAAGCCCCCTTCTCGATCGCCGTCGTACGGCTGGAGGAAGGCGTGCAAATGGCGACCAACATCGTCGACTGTCCTCAGACTCCCGAAGCGCTCCAGCTCGACATGGCTGTCGAACTTGCGCCAACGAAAGTGAACGACGACATCACGCTGCCCACCTGGCGGCCGGCGAAGGGAGCCTGATCCAGTGCCCACTCCAGGAAAAGTAGCAATCGTCGGCGCCTCCGAAATGGTCAGCCCCGAAGGCGTCTTCCCGCAGTACTCGCAGCTCGGGCTGCACGCCGAGGCGGCAATCCGAGCCATGAAGGACGCGGGCCTGAAACCCTCCGATATCGACGGCGTCGCTTGCGCGGGCGCCAGCCCCACCGAGACCGCCTTCTACCTTGGCATTACGCCCACCTACGTCGATGGCACATCCGTCGGCGGCTGCTCGTTCATGATCCACGTCCGCCACGCGGTCGCGGCAATCGAAGCAGGCCTCGCGACGACCGTGCTCGTCACCCATGGCGAAAGCGGCAAGAGCGGCATCGGCCGCGGCGGCTGGCCAATGGGCGGCGGCGCAAGCCTCCAGGCCCAGTTCGAGCAGTGGACCGGGCCAATGGGCGCGCCCACCTCGTTCACCATCCCGGTGATGCGCTACCTCAAGCAGTACAACGTGACCGAAGAACAACTCGCCATGGTCGCCGTTGTCCAGCGCGAGTACGCCGCCATGAACCCGAACGCGATGATGAAGGACCCGATCACGGTCGAAGATGTCCTCAACTCGCGGATGATCGCGTACCCTTTCCGTCTCTTCATGTGCTGCCTGGTGACCGACGGCGCCGGCGCCCTCATCCTCACTTCGGCCGACCGGGCGAAGGACTTCCCGACCAAGCCTGTCTATATCCTCGGCACAGGCGAATCCGTCGAGACGCCGATGGTGTCGCAGATGAAGGACATGACCTCCTCCCGCGCCTTCAAGGTCGCAGGGCCGAATGCCCTCCGCGAAGCCGGCATCACCCACGATGACGTCGATCACCTGATGATCTACGACGCCTTCGCTCACCTGCCGCTCTACGGCCTCGAGGACCTCGGGTTCGTCGGCCCGGGCGAAGCGCCGGCCTTCATCTGGGAAGGCAACACGCGCCCCGGAGGCAAGCTGCCGCTCAACACCAACGGCGGCGGCCTCAGCCACACCCACTCCGGCATGTACGGCATGTACGCCCTCCAGGAGAGCGTGCGCCAGATGCGTGGGGACTGCTCCGCGCAGGTGGCTGGCGCGAAGATCAGCACGTGCCACGGCGTTGGCGGCATGTTTGCCGCCAGCGGCACTGTCATCATGTCCAACGAGCGCCCCTAGCGCCTCGTCCTCTGCGTTCTCTGGAGCCCGGTGTGTTTCCACCGGGCTCCGTCCTTTTCTGGGCGCTTTACGAAACACCATCAAAACGTGTTGACAGGTTAGTTGCTCGAAATGTGCTTTCTTCCGAAGCTCGTAGCGGCGTTTGGCCAACACAGGAGCGAAAGCAATGCCGCGGAAGATCAAGCCTTGCCTCTGGGTCGTCGGCGATGCCCAGGAAGTCGTGGACTACTACTCGGGCATTTTCGAAGACGTCCGTGTGACCGGCACACAGAACTTGCCTGATGGCTCGGCCTCCATCGCCGAGATCGAGATCCATGACCAGCCGTTCCAGCTGCTCCAGGGCGGCCCCGCGGGCTGGAGCTTCAATGAATCTGTCTCCTTCGCAGTGAGTTGTGCGGACCAGGCCGAAGCGGACCGCCTCTGGTACGCACTGACCGCCAACGGCGGCGAAGAGAGCCAGTGCGGCTGGCTGAAGGACAAGTACGGGATGTCCTGGCAGATCGTCCCGGAAGAGTTCAACGAACTGATGGAAGGTGATCCGGCGGCCGTCCAGCGCATGATCGACGAGATGATGACCCAGCGGCGGCTCGATATGGCGAAGCTTCGGGCGGCCTACGACGGCGAGGCCGTGGTCCGCTAGCGATTGGACATTGGCGTCCACGGTCGGGAAACTTCGGACACGAATACCCCCCGAGGAACCTCTTTGTCCAACGACGCCACCTCCACCCCAGGCACCTCCACCGACACGCCCGGTCCGGGCCACGGACCGCTGGTCATCGGCCTCGCCGGCACTATCGCCGCGGGCAAGTCCACCGTCGGCCAACTGCTGGTCGAACGCGGCGCGCACCACTGCGACGCCGACAAACTCGTCCACAAGCTTTATGACCCGGGCACACCCGGTTTCGACCGCGTCGTTGAAGCCTTCGGCCGCGAAGTCGTTGGCGCGGACGGTTATGTCGACCGAAAGATCCTCGGCGCGAAGGTCTTCGGGAAGCCGGAAGAGATGAACAAACTCACCCGGGCGATGGGGTCAATCACGGAGGCAATCAAGGCGGAGATCGACCGCTGGCGGGTCGAACTCGGACCTGACCAGATCTGCGTGATGGAAGCCGTCAACCTGATGGAACCCGGGTACGCCCGATGGTGCGATCAAACCTGGCTGATCGGCGTTGACAACGACATCGCCCGCGCGAGGCTCATCGAGACCCGTGCGATGAGCGAAGCCGAGGCCAACCAGCGCCTCGCGAGCATGATCCCGCTCGAGATCCGGGCGCCTGGCGCGGACTGGGTCTACAGGAACAATGGTTCTCTGGATGACCTCCGGACAGCCGTGAACGCCGAACTCGACCGAATCCTGGCCTTGCGGAAGTCGGGCGGCGCGCTGGAGTCCAAGTTCCCGGCCTGGTGGGCGGTGTTCCTCGAACGGAACAAGGAACGGCTGGCGAAGAGCGGCGCGACCATCGAAGGCGTCAAGAAGGAAGGTTAGGCAAGAATCCCGGACCGCCTGGAGGAGTCGCATGATCGGCCCAGCCGAGCGGCAGCTCCGGACGGACCAGCGGGCTGGGGGCTACGGGGGCGCGGCATCCCCGGTCCGAATGCGACCATCTCGGAACGCCCCGTCCTCCCAGCACGGCTTCCCCCCGCGGCGATTGCCGTGTGGCGCCCCGGGTTCAAGTCAACGACCCCGGGGGTTTTGTTTTACCCCCCCCGCCCCCGCCGGGCCCCCCGAAACCCCAAACAACCCCCAAAAAACCCCCCCCCAGAAACCCCCCCCCCCGCCCCGCGTCCCCCCCCGGCCCCCCCCCCGCCCCTTCCCCCCCTTTTTCCCCCCCCACCTCCCCCCCCCCCGACACCCCCGCCCCCCACAAAAATTGAAAAAACAACCCCCCCACGGCGTAAATCACCCCCCGAAACGTTGGGACGAGTCTTCCCGCCCCCCCCCGAGTTGGAGTTCGCCCGCCGCGGCCGCGGAAGACAACGCGGGAGTTGTTCGCCTTTTTCGCTGTTCCCCTTCGCCCGTCCTGCCGCGAGGATTGGAGGCGACCCCGCACGCAACCACGGCCCCAGTCCGCGAGCGGTTTCCCGCGCCGCCCGCCCGGCCGGGTGCCGGCGCGGCGCTCACATGGAGCCCGTCGGGCAGAAAGCGGGTATCGGGCACGCTGCCTTCTTGGAGGTTGATGAACGTTATCCTCAGCCGCCCGGTCAGGGTGCGCATCTCGTCCAGGAAGCGAAGAAGTACCACCTCCTTCTGCGAAGGCGGGCCGGAACGGCGGTTCTCCAGCTTCACGAAGCCGTGGACAGCGACAACCTGGATGTCTTCCTGGCGGGCGAGCAACTGGAGGGCCTTCGTCGTCCCTTCCACCGCCACCTCGTAGGTTGTCACCGGGGCGGCACCGAACACGCGGCGGGCCACGGCCCTGCCGGAGCGATTCAGCGTCACTGCCAACCTGCCCCGGTCCCGCGTCAGCTCGTCCAATCGCGTGGCGAAGGCGTGGTACACATTCCCCATCCGCTCGCCGAAGCGCTCCCGGACGCCGGGTTCGATTACCGGATTCAGGAAGGAGAAGCTGCTCAGAGTCACGAACACGATGTCGGGCTCGCGCCGGCGAAGCTCGCGCTCGAGGTAGTCTTCGGAGCCGGGCGCGTGTGCGAAGAACGGCCGCACCGTGATTTCCACCGGTTGGCCTGTCAATTCCGGCAGTGCGCTCGCGACGAGATTGGGCCAGGCCGCCTGGCGGTCGGCGAGTTGGACGCCGCCGGTGTTGCTCTGGCCGAAGATGAGGATGCGCGTTGGGTCAGTCACGCTGGCAGTCTGTTGGCCCGGCTGCGCACCGGCAAATCGATCCCTTGCCGCCCTTCGTCCTCCTTCGTACCATCCTCTGGCAATCCAAAGCCCCAGGAGTTACCCATGGCAGACGAGGGATTCGAATTCCCGGTCGACCGCACGCAGGTCATGCTCTTCGCACGCTCACTGCTCGACATCCGCCCCGAGTTCTCGGACCCGAATGACCCGGCGACCAAGGCCGTCGGGGGCATCGTGACCCCGCCGACGTTCGTGCAGTGCAGCGCGCACTGGCAGCCGAACTACCCGCTCGACATCACCCGGCCGCGCCAGGGACCACCTCCGGCGCAACGTGGCGATGGCCCGGGGGGTGGGGGCGGCGGCCTTGGCCGCGGCCTTCACGCAGAACAACACTACGAGTACCACCACCCGATCCACGTGGGCGACACGCTCACCGTGACGACCAAGCCGGGCAACCGCTGGGAGAAGGAAGGCCGCCGTGGCGGCAAGATGACCTTCAGCGAGTCGGTCACCGAGTACCGCAACCAGGACGGCGTCCTCTGTGTCACCGCCACCAGCGTCGGCGTCCAGACCGAACGCGCCGTGGACCAGTAGGGAGGAACGAAATGGCACTCAAAGTCGGCGACACCCGTGAACAGGTCGTCATCGAAAACGTGAACCGCTCGCACATCGTGAAATACGCCGGCGCGAGCGGGGACTTCAACCCGCTCCACCACGATGAAGGCGCCGCCCAGAAGATGGCTGGCTACCCTTCCGTCTTCGCCCACGGAATGCTGTCGATGGGCCTGACCGGCCGGATGCTGACCGACTGGCTCGGACCGACCGCGCTGAAGAAGTACGGCGTCCGTTTCACCAAGCAGGTCTGGCCGGGCGACACGCTCACCGCCAGGGGAGAAGTGACCAAAGTCGAAGGTGGAATGGCGACCATCAAGGTCATCACGACCAACCAGAACGGGGAGTCTGTCGTCGAAGGCGAAGCTATCGCCCAGGCGTAAGCCCCGCGGGATGCGAGTCCCTGCGCCCCTCCTTCGAAGGTCGAAGGAGGGGCGTTCCGCTTCCACGGGTACGCCGCCATCGTTTCGCGACATTTTCGGCGCAGAATGCCTTCCATGAACCGTCTTTTCGCCGCCGTACTCTTCGCCGTCCTTATCCTCTCCGTCGGATGTTCCGGGAGGGACGGCAAGGATGAACCAACCGTGACGACATCCCCCGCCTCGCCCGGAGCCACCGCCTCCGCCGTGACGGGGACGGCGACCGTGGCGGCGACGGCGGCCAGGGGCGCCGCCCTGCCGAAGGGAGTCTCACACGCGACGCTCCCTTCTGGCGGACTTGAGCGCACCTACCGGCTGTTCGTGCCTTCAAACGCGAAGGCATCGGACAAGCTGCCGCTCGTTATCGGGCTGCACGGGGGGCTCGGCTGGGGCGACCAGTTCGCCGCCAATTCGAATTTCGAGACCCTGGCCGAGGCGGAGGGCTTCATCGTCGCCTTCCCGGACGGGACCAACCGGACATGGAACGCCGGCAGCTGCTGTGGCCAGGCGTCCTCAAAGAACATCGACGACGTGGGCTTTCTCGCCTCTCTGATCCAGCACCTCGCAGCGACGCTTCCCGTCGACAGCAATCGTATCTACATGACCGGGCACTCGAACGGGGGAATGATGTCGTTCCGGTTCGGCTGCGAGCGACCGGACCTGGTGCGCGGCGTCGCGCCAGTTGCAGGCTCCCTGGAAATCCCGAAGTGCCAGCCCACCGGCGGCACATCTCTGCTCGCAATTCACGGCGACGCGGACCAGAACCACCCGATCGAGGGCGGGGAAGGGGACCGCTCCATCGCCGGGGTGCCGTTTGTCTCGATGGACGACTCGCTGTCACGGTGGACTGGGGGCATGCAATGCGAGGCAAACCCGTCGCATTCAACCTCTGGCGCGCTCACGACGACTCTTTGGAAAGGATGCCGCGACGGAGCCACGGCAACGTTCATCGTCATCGCTGACGCCGACCACCCGTGGCCCGGCGGAGTCGCGCGGGCCGGTGTCCAGGACCGGGTCTCGGACAAGCTCGAGGCGACCCTGGCAGTTTGGTCGTTCTTCAAGACGCTGCGGTAGGCGCGCCGTCCTATCCGTAGAGGCGGGATGCTTCGGCTTCGAGCTGCCGCCTTTGGCTCTCCGTCATCGGCTCGAAGGCCAGCGCGGTGGCGACGTTCTCGAAGACCCGGGAGGGGTAGCGCGCGCCCGGTATCGCTATCGAAACCCCCGGGTTTGAGAGCACATACCGAAGCAGGTTGGCGGGCGTTAGCAGGCCCGCCGTGCCCCGCGCGATGTTGCCGCGCATCGTCGTGGTCCGCCCGGAACCGCCGACCGGCCGCATCGCGATGACGCCGACATCGTGTTCTGCAGCCAGGTCGATGAGCGGCGCCGATTCGGGGTAGAAGGCGGAGTACTCCAGCATGACCGTGTCGAACTCGCCGGAAAGGATGGCGTGCCGCGCGATCTCCAGGCTGTGGGTGGAGATCCCGATGTGTCCGATCAGTCCGCGGTATTGCGCAGTCTTCAAGCCGTCGAGCGCACCACCTTCGGCCGTGACTGCCTCCCATGCCTCGGGCGTGGAGATATCGTGGAGCTGGTAGAGCGCGAGACGGGAAACGCCCAGGACCGACAACGAGCGGTCGACCTCGTACTGGGCGGCGCCGGCCGTGTGGCGGAATGTTTTCGAGGCGATCTGCCAGCCCTCGCCGCCGCGCTCCCGGACGACCTGCCCAAGGAGATGTTCCGAGCCTTCGTAGTCGCGCGCTGTGTCGACGAAATCGATGCCACTGTCGAGCGCAGCGACCACGGTCTCGAAAGCTTCCGGCGAGTGGGGCGTGTCCATCGCACCCAGACCAAGTTCGGAGACCATCAGCCCTGTGCGACCAAGCCGTCGCTTCTTCAACATCGGAGGCGCCTCGCCTACTTCGGCAGTTTCGGCCCAATGACGGCGAAGACATCCCTCGCCGCCTTCTCGGCTTCAGCCTTCGTCATGCGCTTCTCGAGATCCGCAACCGAGAGGATCGAGTCGGACGAGCGCGAGAAGACATCGAGCGAGACCAGGGTGCCGCCGTTGTGGAACCAGGCCCGGTAGGAGTTGGCGGAAGAGCGGGAGACGCTCCATCCGGCGCCCCTGGTTTCAACGTAACTCTGGGCGAAGTAGTAGAGCCCTTTCGCTGTGTTCAAGCTGGACTGCCCCGAACTCCCAGCGCAGCGCCGGGTTCTCGATGTGTGCGGAGGGAAGGATCGACTTCAGGTTCCGCTGAGCTTCCGCCGCTTCGTACGCCTTCGGGTCCAGGCTCCCACAGATGAATGCGTCGCACTGGGCGAGCTGGACGCGCACGAGGAGCGACGCCCCACCCGCCGTCTTGACGTCGGCGGTGTACGTAAGCGCTCCGCCGAGGAGGTTGAGCGAAGAATCCGAGGCGGCGTAACCGGGCACCACGAGCTTCAACAGCTCCCCGATCTCGGTCGCTGAAGGCGTTGGTGCGGACTGTGTGCTCGATCCGCCTCCGCCCTGGGGCGTGGAGGCGCCTGCGTCGTCGTCCCCTCCCCCGCTACAGGCGGCGGAGACAAACGCAAAGAGGGCAGCGGTAACGATCAGCAACTTTGGCATGGCCCAATGATGGGCGCGGTCCAGCCGTTGGGTCGAACGCAGAGGAGTTCGAACTTGACGCCTACAGCTCTCAGTGTGTTATTTTGTTACCTGTGTCCCAATATCACTGAGGAGCTACACGATGGCCGCCAGACCAGACACAAACGTCGAACGCGTCCAGCTCGGAGTGCGCCTGGAAAAGCGGATGGTGCAGGTGCTGAAGGGTCTCGCCGAGTTCAACGACGAGACCCTCGGGCAGCTGCTCGAGAAGATTGTCCTCCACTCGTTCGAGCCGATGCCGGGAGAGGAAGGCGAGTGGAGCGCAAGCCCCATGGGAAGCGAGCACTCGCCGCCATCACCGACTTGAAGCGGGTCTACGGGATGGAATACGGCGTCCACGCGACCCGCGCGTTCGCGGCGGAAAGTGAGTGCGCGGGGCCGTGAGCGGGGCGGACGCGTGCCCACCCGCAGGCCGGCGTTGTTATCCCCAGAGGGTGAGCGACTTCTCGTCGCGCTCCTTGCGGAGACGGCTGAGGATCTCGGTGACAGGGACCGACCCGACGTCGCCGCCGCCGCGGATGCGCAGGGCCGCGGCCTGGGCCTCGGCCTCGCGGTCACCGACGACGAGCATGTAGGGCACCTTCCGCAGCTGGGCATCACGGATCTTCGCGTTCATTCGCTCGCCACGACTGTCGACGTCCACTCGCAGTTTCGCCGTACTCAGTTGCCTGGCGACCTCTTCCGCGTATTCGATGTGGCGGTCGGCGATCGGGATGACGACGGCCTGGACAGGTGACAACCAGAGCGGGAAATTGCCCTCGTACTCCTCGATGAGCAACGCAACCATGCGCTCCATCGTGGAGAGAACGCCCCGGTGGACGATGATCGGCTGGTGGCGGGCGCCGTCTTCCCCGATGTACTCGAGTTCAAACTGGGCCGGCAGGTGGAAATCGACCTGGACCGTGACGAGCGTCTCGTCCTTCCCCGCAGCCGTCTGGAACTGGACGTCAATCTTGGGGCCGTAGAAGGCGGCTTCGTCCTTCGCTTCGAAGTACTCGAGGCCGACGCGGTCGAGGACGCGGCGGAGGAGGCTTTCGCCCATCTCCCACATCGGCGGGTTATCGACGTACTTTTCCTTGTTCTCCGGATCGCCGAGGGAGAGGCGGTAGCGGTAGTTCTTCAGTCCAAGGGTGCCGTAGACGTGTTCCATGAGCGCGAGGACGCCCTCGACTTCGGCTTCGACCATGGCCTCGTTCGCGCAGAAGATATGGGCGTCGTTGAGGGTCATGATGCGGACGCGGCTCATGCCCTGGACCTGGCCGCTCTTCTCCCAGCGGTGCATGTTGCCGAGTTCGGCGATGCGCATTGGCATTTCGCGGTAGGAATGGAGTTCCGATTCGAACACCATGATGTGGTGCGGGCAGTTCATCGGGCGCAGGCAGTATTCCTCGCCGTCGCGCTCCATCACCGGGTACATGCTCTCCTGGTAATGGTCCCAGTGACCGGAACGCTCGTACAACTCGCGTTTGCCGACGTTCGGCGTAATGACATGCTGGTATCCGCGCTCGATCTCGAGGTCCTCGATCCAACGGACGAGTTCGCGCCGGATCGTCGCACCGTTCGGCAGCCAGATAACGTGGCCGGGGCCGATGTTCTCGATCAGGTCGAAAATCTTGAGCTCTTTGCCGATCCGGCGATGGTCCCGGCGACGCGCTTCTTCTAACTGGTGCTCGTATTCGGCCAGTTCTTCGGCGGTTTCGAAGAGGGCGCCGTAGACTCGCTGAAGCTGCGGATTCTTTTCGCTGCCCCGCCAGTAGGCGCCGGCGATGCTCATGAGCTTGAATGCACCGATCTGGCTGGTGTTGCCGACGTGGCCGCCGCGGCAGAGGTCCGTGAATTCGGCGTGCGAGCACTGCGTGACGCTGCCTTCTTCCAGGTCGGCGAGTAGGTCGAGCTTGAAGGGCTGACCGGCCCACTTCTGGTGGGCCTCGGCCTTGCTCAGGCTCGACATCACGAACCTGTGCTTCCCCTTCATGGACTTTCGCATGCGCGCATCAAGCCACACGAGGTCCTCGGGCGTAAGCGAACGGGGAAGCCGGAAGTCGTAGTAGAAACCCGTATCAATGGGCGGCCCGATGCCAAGTTCGGCATCCGGCATGAGTTCGACCATCGCCTCGGCGAGGACGTGGGCGGCGGAGTGGCGCATCCGGTTGAGGCGCTCCTCCTTGGGCAGGGACTTGAAGTCTTCCTTGGGTTCGATGGCGTCAGCCATGGTGACAACTCCTGTAGGTGGGGGAGGGGAAGGGCGAGTGGGAGGCGGCCGTGAGCCGCGCGGGAGTGGCCGCCGGCAGGTACACACGTCGAACTTCGAGATGCACAATCATTTGGGTTGGGCCTTCCCGGACGGCAGCGTTTCGTCGTGCCGTTGGGACGGGCGACGCGCCCGTGGTTCCACCCAACTTCGTCCTCCGCAGAGAAGGACCTCGCAATTGGCCGCTAACGGTGGCCAACCGGGCCGCCTTATCGCCCTGCTGAAGGAGCGCTTCGACGCCGGCTCGCGGGTGGTTTTCGCCTGCCTGTGTCGCGCTTCCAGCCGGTGGCGCGGACTCTCTGGTGGGGCAGCGGGCTACTCGTCCCGGTCGATGCCTTTGGTTCGGAAGACTATATCACGCCGCGTGGACGGGGCTTTGGCGGGAAGGGGGGCCGGGCGGGGTGCCTGCCGGGTGTTTCTTGGGTGCCGTGGCCGGGCGCGGCGGGCCCCGGGCGCCGGGGGGGGGGGGGGGGGGGGGGGGGGTGGGTCTCTTCGGCCGGGGCCCGGTGGGTGCTGATGGCATTCCCGAACGTCTTCGAGTTCTGGTACGTGGCGAACGCAGGGATCCTTCACCGGCACCCGGGGGCCGTGCTCACGCCGCGCCGGGCGGCCGCCATCCTCGCGGTCGCGCTCCCGCTGAAGCTGTTCCAGGAGTACGTCTTGCATTACGGCAGATGGCTCGACAGCTTCACGGCCGTGGAGGCGGTCGAGGCGATCTGGCGCGCTGCGACGGTCCGGCCACGCGCCGGAAGGTAGAGGCCTCACCAGCGGCGCTGGGGAACAGAACCGAGGATGTCAGCGAGTGGCCGTGGCTTCGGCCGAGCGCCAGAGTGCATGTTCGGCGTCGGTCCATGCCGGCCCAAGGAGCTTCGAAGCGCCGCGGATGCTCGACACCTTGTCCCATGCCTGGCGGGCGGGTTCGGTGACCGCGTGGCCGCAGGAGAGACAGGAGATAGAGGCGTGGCTGGACACGATCGAAGGCGATGCGCAGCGCGGACATTTCATGACGGGTCGCTCGTGCCGCGCTGCCCGCCGAGTTCAGATTCCATGCGAGCGCGAGTTGCCGCCTGCTCGGCGGGCGTCACCGGCGAGGCGTCGATCGTGAAATTACCCTTGCCGGGTGATCCGCAAGCCACTTGTCGTGGTCGTCTTTGCGGCGAAGTAGTCGATCAGAATTCCCATGGGTGCCTCCAGGACTGGTCGCTATCACAAGCGGCGGAGGCAACAGCGGCGGAGCTGGAGTCGGCGCAGGGTGTGGGGCTGGTTGGATTTGGGCATCGTACCCGCCCTGTCAAGGTGCCCTCTCGGGGAAAGGACCGCACCGGTGCGACGGTGACGGTCAGATACCTTCGACGGCTGCTACCTGGCCAATTCGCGGTCAAGCGCTTCTTCGTCGAGGGTCTGGGCACGCTGGTTTGCCTGGTCGCAGTCGCGTTCGACACGCTCGCGAGCGGAACGGTGGTCGCTCGATCCCCAGGTACTGGTCTTTCGGGCGACGGCGTCGAGTTCATCGAGAGCGAGCCGCCGGGCTTCTTCGGCCCGTGAAACCAATGCTGCGACCTTCTGCTTCCGGTCCAATGGACCTCCATTCGTTGCGAGAGGGCGGATTACTTGCGTCGAAGCCGGCCGTACGCGCTGGGGGCGAGGATCTGGCCGAATTCCCGGGAGGCACCGCAATCGCGGCAGAGCCCGGTGGAAACGCCCCCAACAGGCGAGCCGAGCTTCCAATGGTGCGTGCAGACGACTGGCATCTCGGCGGGGGACTCTTCGGGGAGCGTTTCCATCCTTTCACGGTACACGTTTTTGGGTCGCGGCGTACGCCCGGCCGGGAACGGCGACCGGTGCCGCCTGCGCGGCGCCTCCCGTACACTTGAGGACAATGTTCGAATCGCTGACCGATAAGCTGCAGGGCGCGTTCCGGAAGTTCGGCGCGCGCGGGATAGTGACCGAGGAAGATCTCGACCAGGCATTGCGCGAAGTGCGCATGGCGATGCTGGAAGCGGACGTGAACTTCAAGGTCGTACGCGAGTTCACAACTCGGGTGAAGGAGAAGGCGCTGGGTGCGCAGGTGTTGCGCAGCCTCTCGCCGGCCCAGCAGGTCATCGACATCGTCCACCAGGAGCTCATCGACATCCTCGGCGGTGCGGCGCCGCAACTCGCGACGTCCTCGCGGCCCCCGACCGTGATCATGCTCGTCGGACTCCAGGGATCGGGAAAAACGACGAGCATCGCCAAGCTGGCGAACCTGCTGAAGAAGCAGGGCAACCGGCCGCTCGTCGTCGCCTGCGACGTCTACCGACCGGCCGCCGTCGAACAACTGGTGACGCTGGCGAAGGCGCTCGATGTGCCCTACCACGAAGAAGGTACGACCCAGAAGCCCTCGGTCATCGCCGCGAACGGGCTGGAGAAAGCGAAGCGCATGAACGCGACGCACCTCCTCGTCGATACCGCCGGCCGCCTCCACATCGACGAAGAGATGATGAAAGAGGTCTCGGACCTCCGTTCACAGCTGGCTCCGGAAGAGGTGCTCTTCGTGGCCGACGCGATGGCGGGCCAGGATGCGGTCACCGCGGCAAAGGAGTTCCATGACAAGGTCGGGACGACCGGGCTCATCCTCACAAAGATGGACGGCGATGCCCGCGGTGGAGCGGCCCTGAGCATCCGCCAGGTCACGGGGGTGCCGGTGAAATTCATCGGCATGGGCGAGAAGTCCGACGCCCTGGAACCGTTCTACCCGGATCGGCTGGCCGGGCGCATCCTCGGTATGGGCGACATGCTTTCGCTCATCGAGCGCGCCAAGGACACGATGGGCGATGAGGACACCGACCGGTTCTCGGAGAAAATGAAGAAGGGCACCCGGACAAGATCGACGGGAAGCGGCGCAAGCGGATCGCACGCGGCAGCGGTACCGACGCCTCGCAGGTGAACCAGTTGCTCAAGCAGTTCTTCGAGGCGCGGAAGATTGCCAAGACGCTGAGCAGCGGCAAGATGCCGATGTTCAGGTAAGAGGGGCACCCGGCGACGCAGAAAGCCGGAACATCTCGGTGGCGACGAGCCGTTACCTCCCCTCGGAGAAGGCAACGGCGCCGGGTGTGGCATGCTCGATCGCTTCGCGTCGAAAGCACGGATGATGTACCGTAAGTTGAAGTGCATTTTTCCGCCCGCTTTCGGAGCGGGTGTATTCCAGGAGTAGCAATGATCCGGATCCGCCTGAAGCGCATCGGCAAGAAGCGCCACCCGTTCTACCGCGTCGTCGTCGCGGATAAGCCCGACAAGCGCGACGGTCGATTCATCGAGAACCTCGGCTCGTACGATCCCCACTCCGATCCGCCGTCCATCATCGTCGACGGCGAGAAGGCGAAAGAGTGGCTCAAGAAGGGCGCCCAGCCTTCAGAGTCGGCCGAAAAGCTCCTCGTCCGCGCCGGCGTGATCGAAAAGAAAGCTCCCGTCGTCAAGGCGAAGCTCGAGGTCAAGCGCGCGGAGCAAGCTAAGGCCGCCGAAGCTCGGGCCAAGGTCCGCGCTGAAGAAGCCGAAAAGGCAGCAAAGGCCGAAGCCGCTGCTGCTGCTAAAGCCGCCGCCGAAGCAGCGAAGGCCGCTGCAGAACCAGAAGCACCCGCCGAGGAGTAGTCCGTGGCAAACACCATGATGGGCGAGGTTATCGAATACCTCGCACGGGAACTGGTCGACCACCCCGAAGAAGTCCGTGTGACCGAGCTGGAAGACGGGGACCGGGTCAGCATCCGCCTCGATGTCGCCGAGGATGATTGGGGCAAGGTCATCGGCAAGGGCGGCCGCATCGCGAGTTCGCTCCGGGCCCTCGTCAAAGTCGCCGCGGTCCGGGAGGACGTGCGCGTAAACCTGGAGATCGGCGACTGACCGGCGAAGAACTCGCGCCCCCTGTAGAGACGTCGCCCGCCGCGCCGAAGGCCCGCCGGGAGCGCCCCCTTAACCCCACAACCACGCCCAGGGAACCGCGCCCCGGCTACACCGCCGTGGGGCGAGTCTTGCGTCCGCACGCATTGCGCGGCGAAATCCGGGCGCTGGCTTACTCCCCGACGGCCCGGAACCTCCAGCGGGGGCGGCCGGTCTACCTGGACGGAATCAGGCGGGTAGTGGAACGGGCGCGGCCCGACCAGGAGCACTGGATCCTCAAGTTGAGCGGCATCAACAACCGTAACGACGTGGAAAGCCTCCGCGGCGAACTCCTGGAAGCGGCCGACAACGACGTCCAGCGAGACGACGACGAGTCGTTCTTCGTGCATGAACTGATCGGCCTGCGGGTGGTCATCACCGGTGGCGAAGACCTCGGGCGTATCACCGAGGTGCTCCAGACCGGTGCGAACGATGTTTACGTGGTGACCGGAGATCGGAGCGAAATCCTGGTGCCGGCGATCGGCGGAGTCATCGACGCCATCGATGTGACGGGTGGGGTGGTATCCATTACACCTTTGCCGGGCATGCTGGACGAATCGAAATAAGCCATTGAAACCGTCTATAGCTGGGACTACACTGCCGAGCGGCCGGTGGCGGGGTGATGGTCACCCTCGGCCGTTCATCACGAGTGAATAATTCGAGGGGTGTATGCATGTCCAAAGCCGAGGCGCTCCAAATGGTCGCTGACTGTGTCCATCATTGGGTACTGGAACCTCCGAGAGGGGAGCTGACGCCGGGACGTTGCAAGAAGTGTGGGAAGGAAAGGGAGTTCACGGGAGAGACGAGCTATCGCATCGGTCGGGGTTCTTCCCACCGTTCCTAGTTGAATCCCACGGTTGACCCATTCGCGGGCCGCTCCATACGATGTGAACTGGAGCGGCCCGTTTGTTGTAGTCGGGGACGTAGCTCATCTGGGAGAGCGCAGCGTTCGCATCGCTGAGGTAAGGGGTTCGAGTCCCCTCGTCTCCACCAACCCCTCCCGACGGGACGACGCGCCTGGTCACCTGGTGGTTGTGAACTTCCCGGCCCATCGCGGCGGGCAGAACGAGCACCGGGAATGTGTTCCACGGCTCGAGCCGGCGCCCTACTTGTTCGGGTTCAACAGATACTTCGAGCCGGTGGCCTGGCGGCCGTAGACCGCGATGTGTTCCGGCTGGAGCACCTCTCGCAGGGAAACTTCACGGGTGTAGGTGCTGGCGAACGTTGTCGTGATGCTGCTGGCGACGCGGTCGCGGAGGCGCTGCGTTACTTCTGGCCCAAGCTTCGTGAGAAACGGCGTGAGCAACCAGCCGCCAATGCCCCACGCCATGCCGTACGCCCGGTTGAGGATGGTCGGGGTGCGGTCGAGGCCACCGTAGATGTACACCTGCTTGTGCGTCGCTGAGCCATACCGGCTGTACTCGCCGGCTCCGCGGCTGGCGGCGATCTCCATCGCCGTGAGTACCTGGCTGGCCAGGGTCCCGCCACCAGTGGCGTCAAAGGCGAGCATGGCACCTGTCGCGGTGATCGCGTCGACGAGGTCGGTCATGAAAGTCGGGGCGGAGGAGTCGCAGACGTGAGTCGCACCGATGCCCCTGAGCACATCGGCCTGCTCCGGGCGACGGACGACGTTCACAAGCCCAATGCCTTCTTCCAGGCAGAGTTTTTGCAGCATTTGACCGAGGTTCGATGCCGCCGCCGTGTGGACCAGGGCCTTGTATCCTTCGAGCCGCATGGTCTCGACCATACCGAGGGCGGTGAGCGGGTTTACGAAGCACGAAGCACCCTCGGCGGGCGTAGTGCCCTCGGGAAGCGGAAGCACCTGGCTGACATCGATGACGCGATACTGGGAGTACATCGCCCCGCCGAGGAGGCCGACGGTCCTGCCGACAAGCGCTCGAGCAGGCGCTGAATCGCCCGCAGCGATCACAACTCCAGCGCCCTCGTTCCCCACAGGGAGCGAATCTCCGATGCGGGCGGCCATCGCCCGCATGACGGCCGGGCCGACCGGGGCCGTTAGTACGGGGGTCCCGGGAGAGCCCGCGAGCGTTGCCGCTGTCATGTCGGCCCCGCCAAAGAGCAAGCCGAGGTCCGAGGGATTGAGGGGCGCGGCCTCGACCCGCACGACGACTTCCGATGGACCCGGCGAGGGCGTCGGAATGGATACGAGCGAAAGTTCGAGTACGCCATCCGGCCTGATGAGTGAACGAAGCTGAAGTCCGGCGTCAAGTTCGGTGGTCATGTGGTGGTTCTCCTCCAGGTGGGTCGAGGGTGGGTTCGCTGCCGGTCGATGATCCGCGACGGCGGGAGCGCTTCGAAGTTGGCGCTGGCCGTGTCATGCCGGCGGTCAGGGAGTTTCGCAGGTCTCGTCGGCACAGCAGATACCGTAGGTGAAGTTGGCGAGCCAGCGGACAGTCTCCGGGTTCAGGCAGTAGCACTGATCGCCTTCTATGGTGCCCTCGATGATCCCTGCTTCCTTGAGCACCTTCAGATGCTGCGAAACGGTGGACTGGGCAAGTGGGAGGACGCCGACGAAGTCGCTGGTTGCGCAGGCGTCGCGCTTCGCCAGCTCGCGCAAGATCCGCACACGAGCAGGATTGCCGAGCGCCCTGAACACCGCCGCGGCCCGCTGATCCTGGGCTTCGAGGTCTTCGATGACTTTCATGAGGCCATGATATTCGTAAAAATACGATATTGACAGCCTTTCGCGTTCATCGTAATTTTACGATGACATCGCACAAGGAGGTCACCGACGATGGTGACACGCACCCCGGAAGAGATCCGTTCCGAAGTCTCCAAGGCCTATGGCAACCGTGTACGCGGCGTACTCGCAGCAGACGAGGCCCTTCCCCTGGTCGACGCTGCGAACTGCTGTGCACCGGCGGCCACGGCGGAAGCGAGTTCTTGTTGCGGAACAGAATCCGCCAGCGAAGACGTTTCCTGCTGCGGAGTCAGTGACGACCAGACGATCGTGACGAACGTCGCTCAGCTTTACCAGCAGTCGGACGTGAGCGACCTCCCCATCGACCGTTACCGATGTGGCCTTCGGCTGCGGCAACCCCACGGCGATTTCTGCGCTGCTTCCCGGCCAGGTCGTCCTCGACCTCGGCTCGGGCGGCGGAATCGACTGTTTCCTCGCGGCGAAGATGGTCGGCGAGACCGGCCGCGTCTACGGTGTGGATATGACCTCGGAGATGATCGCCCTCGCCCGGAGGAACCAGCAGAAGGTGGGCGCCACCAATGTGGAGTTCCGGCTCGGGGAGATCGAACACCTGCCGATCGACACCGGCACAGTGGACGTCATCATTTCGAACTGCGTCATCAACCTCTCCCCCGACAAGGACCAGGTCTTCCGCGAGGCGTTCCGCGTGCTGAAGCCAGGCGGACGCCTCCAGGTTTCGGACATCGTCTGGACCAGGCCTGCGCCCGAGGGTGTGAAGGAAGACATCGAGCAGTGGGCGGGTTGCATTGCCGGCGCGCTCCTGGAGACCGACTACAAGGCGAAGATCGTCGCCGCGGGGTTCACCGGAGTGACTTCGGTGGCCACCGATTATCCCGGCGGCACAGGGGTCGCGTCAGCCGCTGTGACGGCGACGAAGCCGCTGGCGTAATTTCGGCAGCTCGATTCTCGCAAAGAAGGCGCGCCCCCAGGTGCGCCTTCTTTGGTTGTGCACCACAGGCCAGTGAGCGCTGGCCGATTGGCCATCTCCACAGCTCCGAAGACCGGCGAAAGTGGAGGTGAACACTCACGCCTGGCCCGTCCGCACGGGTTCGGACGGCGGGCCAGCCGGAAGGAAGACGAAATGAACTGGCTCTTCATCGCGTGCATCGCCGGCGTGATTGCGCTGGCGGCCATGGTCGGCCTCGCCAACCGCGACGGCCACGGTGGTCGTCACGGCAGCCGGAATGCTCCGGCCTGACCTGCGGAGGAGATGACAAGATGCCCAATGAACGCGCTGCGCGAGTTGCCGAGTCACTGCTGCAGTCCGCCGAGACGCTGGGGAAAGCTTCCACGGCCACGGAAGTCCGGACGGCGGTGAAAGACGGCTTGCTGGGGTTGGAGTACCACCTCGACACGTTGGCCCAGGAATTGGCGCGCGATCCAGCAGCGCCGGGAGCCTTTGAGCCAGCTCTTCGCGGCCGGGCGGAGAAAGTGGAAGCGACCCTTCGGGAACTGCTCGTCGCAGCATGGGCGATGCTCGCCCTGAACGACGAGCAGTTAGGCACGCTGGAGCGAGCCAGGGCACTGGCGAAACAGCTCCGGGCAGTTGAGCACGACGAGGTGAAGCTCGTCTTCGACCAGCTGCTCGCGCCCCAGGGGATCGACTAACGAGCGGTCAGAACTCGCTTAAGGGCCGCACGAGAGCGTCACGGTCACCGGCCCAGCTGGCATTTTGAAGGTTGTTGTGCTTTCGAGGGGAGCGGCGAGTGTGGCGCCGATCGCGATCCACTGCTTGAACCGCTGGTCGCTCGTCGACAGGCCCACGAACGTCCCTGGCGGCACACAGGCAAGGTCGATCCCCTTGGGTGAGGTCCCCGTCCCCATGATGCAAACAGTCGGATTGTTCACAGTCACGGGGTAGCAGGCAGCCTCGCTGGGGGCGGTCGTCGCGGTAGGCGGCGGAGTGGTGGCCGTCGGGGCGACCGGGGCCTGGGGATCGGGGTGGAGGGGAGCTGTCGGAGGGACGGTGGCGGCTGCCGGAACGGGCGTAGGCGCCCCTGCTCCGGACGGCGAGGCATCCGGGCTGAGGGGCACCGTAGTGGCCGTCGGCCCGGCAGGTTGGGAGGTCTTAGCCGCCGTCTTTGCCGGTGGCTGAGTGCTCCGGCCAGACAACGCCTGGGTAGACTGCTTCGGATCGTCTCCGCCACCACCGAGCAGGATGAAGAGCGCGAACCCGGCAGCGCCGCCCAGCAGTACGAGCGCGGCAGCCGCTGTCACGAAGAGCGGCAATCGCCGGGCGCCCGGCGGTCGGGCCGGCGCCAGTTCCGCCGTGCCGCCGGCCGGAGCACCGCAGGTTTCGCAGAACTTCAATCCCGGAGATGCCAGCGCGTGGCCATTCGGGCAGGCCGCCCAGGATCCGCAAGCAACGCAGAACTGGTTCCCGGCGGCAACCGGGGTCGAGCAGTTGGGGCAGGCTGGCGCGGGGGTACTCACTTGGGCTCCGTGCGCGGCGGTGTGGATGAAACCATCGTGGTATTCCCGATGTCAAGCGAAGAGCATCCTCTCAAGGTATGCCGTCGTGGCGCCCTGGGGTGCCCGATGCTAGGATTTGACCCGCGCGATCCATGACGCCCGGCCTCTCGGCCGGGTTCTTTGCGCCCCACCATACCGTCGGCGCCCGTGCCACACCGGGTGACCTGGAGAGGCCTACCCATGACCGAACAACTCACCGCAGAACAGAAGCTGGCCCAGCTCATCGAGCTGAAGCAGAAGGTCGCTGAGGGTGGCGGGCTCAAAGGAATTGAGCGCCTGCACGCACGCGGGAAACTCACCGCCCGCGAACGCGTAGACCTGCTCCTTGATCCCGGCAGCTTCGATGAACTCGACTCCCTGATGCGGGCGCGGAGCATCGACAACAGCACCGGCGAAGCAGTCGTGACCGGCTGGGGTAAGGTCGATGGCCGGCCCGTCTACGTATACGCCTATGACTTCACGCTCGTCGGTGGTTCGCTGAGCGAGGCCGTCGCCGAGAAGATCTTGAAGGTCATGGACCTTTCGATGACGACCGGCGCGCCGATCATCGGCATCATCGACTCGGGCGGGGCCCGCATCCAGGACGGCCCGGAGGCGCTCCGCGGCTTCGGCGAAATCTTCGCCATGAACACCCTCGCAAGCGGTGTGGTCCCGCAGATCAGCATCATCATGGGCCCTTCCGCGGGTGGCGGCGCCTACAGCCCCGCCCTCACCGACTTCATCTTCATGACCGAAGGCAGCGGGCAGATGTACATCACCGGCCCGGATGTGATCCGCGCGGTGACGGGCGAGGAAGTGACGCACGATGAGCTCGGTGGGGCTATCGCGCACGCGAGCCGTTCCGGCGTCGCCCACTTTGCGGTCGATGGCGAAGAAGCAACGATGCAGGAAGTGCGGCGGCTGCTTTCATTCCTCCCTTCGAACAATGCGGAGGACCCGCCCTTCACCGGCACAAACGACGACCCCGCGCGCGCGGATGACGATCTCCTGACGATCGTGCCGGCCGAGCCAAATCGCCCCTACGACGTGCGAGAGGTCATCGACCGGCTCGTCGATGACGGGGACTTCATGGAAACGGATGGCGGGCCGCGTGGTCGGGTTCGTAGCGAACCAGCCGGCGCAGCTCGCGGGTGCGCTGGACATCAACGCCAGCCGCAAAGCCAGCCGGTTCGTCCGATGCTGTGACTGCTTCAACATCCCACTCGTGACGCTCGTAGACACTCCCGGTTTCCTCCCGGGACTGAGCCAGGAGTATGGCGGGATCATCACCCATGGCGCGAAGTTGCTCTATGCCTACAGCGAAGCGACGGTACCGAAGATCTCGGTGATCCTGCGCAAGAGCTACGGTGGGGCCCACCTCGTTATGTCCAGCAAGCACCTGCGCGGCGACATGAACTACGCCTGGCCAACAGCAGAAATCGCGGTCGCAGGGCCCGATGCGGCGGCGAACGTGGTCTACCGCGAGGAAATCGCGAACGCACGGGACCCCGAGGCGAAGCGCAAGGAGCTCATCGAGGAGTACCGGCAGAAATTCGCGAACCCGTACATCCCGGCTGGCCGTGGCTTCCTCGATGACGTGATCGACCCGCGCCAGACGCGGGCGAAGGTCGTGCGGGCGCTGGAGATGCTGGAGAACAAGGCCGACCGGAACCCTCCGAAGAAGCACGGCAACATCCCGCTTTAGGCGGACTCAGCGTGGGAAAATGAACAGAAAACCCAGAACCCGCTGGCGGGGGGGGGGGGGGGGGGGGGGGGGGGGGGGGGGGGGCGCTGTGCTCGCGCCGGCCGTTTGCCGATCGGTCCGCCGTGACCGGGCGTCAGTCCGCCACTTCAGCGTGCCCCGTCGCCCCGGGCCCGGGGACGCAGGCTGCCGCCCGTGCCGTTGACGATGCAGGAGCGAGCCTTGGTCTGCTTGCCTGGGAGGCCGCTGAAACCGCCGTCTTCGGCCGTGCCGGAGAGCTGCCGGTAGGCTTCAACCAACAGCTGCATGCCGTACATGCCGGAGTGGTTGAAGGAGAGGCCCCCGCCGTTGGTGTTCATGGGGAATTTCCCGCCGGGAGCGGCATGGCCGTCCTTCCAGAGGCGGAATCCTTCGCCGCGGGGCGCCAGGCCGAGCATCTCTGCCGTGATCCCGGCGGTGACGGTGAAGGAGTCGTAGAGCATGGCCATTTCCATGTCTTCCGGACCCATGCCCGCCATTTTGTAGGCGGCGGCGCTCGAAGCCGCCGCGGAGGTGGCGGTGAAGTCGCCCATTTCGAGCATGTTCGAGTGGCTCATGCTCTCGCCGGCGCCGGCGATCCACACTGGCTTCGTCTTCACGCTGCGGGCGATCTCCGGGCTGACAACCAGCACTGCCCCGCCGTGGTCGGTGACCAGGCAGCAATGCAACAACGTGAGCGGCCACGAGACGAGCCGTGCGTTGTTCACGTCGTCGATGGTGATCGGGCCACCGGCCGGGTTCGTCTCCTTGGAGAACATGACGGCGCGGGGGTTGAGGGTCGCCCACTGGCGAGTGACGACAGCGATGTGTCCGAAGTCCTCGGGCGTGGTGCCGTAACGATGGTTGTGGCGGGTCATTGCGTGGGAGTAGTTCGATGGCGCGCCGGAGACGCCGTACGGATTGCTGAACTGGCTACCCGGATCCCACGGGTCCATGCCGCGCGCGCGGCCGGTCCCTGCTCCGCGGGTCGCCCGGGAGGACCACCCGTTCTCTCCGTGAGTTACAAGTGCGACGTTGATGATGCCGGCGTGGATTGCCGCGAGGGCATGGTGCACGTGCATTTCGAACGAGCATCCGCCCACCGAGGTGGTGTCGATGTAGGCCGGGTGGAGGCCGAGGTGTTCGGCAATTGCGGAGGAGAATCCGGCGCTGAAAATGCCGTCGATCGCACTGATCGGGATGCCCGTCTGCTTCGAGACGTTCTTGATGGCCGAGATATGAAGCTGGAGGGCCGTCTTCGGCTGTTCTGGATAGCCAATCAATCGGCTTCGGCGGCGCCGACGATCGCGGCGGCGCGGGAGAGTTCACCTGGCATGGTTCGAGTACCCCTTAGACCACGCGCCAGAACGGGATGTGAACATCCGCACTGGCTGCTTCGAATTCGACTTTTACCTTCGCGCCGATCTTGATCGTCTCCGGCCTGGTCGGGTCGACACCGCGAAGGACGGTGAACATCCGGTCGCCCTCGGCGAGGTCGATATACGCGGTGACGAAGGGGGTCTCATCGGCCCAGCCACCGAAAGCGCGGTGCTGGACGGCGAAGGTATGGATGTAGCCGATGCCGGAACCCTCGATCCATTCGATCTCGGTGGCGTGGCAGAAGGGGCAGATCCAGCGGGGATACCAGTGGACGCGGTTGCAGCTGGTGCAGCGAGGAAGGACGAGCTTGTCCTCCTTCGCCGCATCCCAGAAGGGCCTGGTGAGCGGGTCGCCCGGCTCGGGTATTGGCTTGTTGTAAGGCATAGCGGATGGCAGTCCTTCGGCACGTGCACCGCTTCGCGGCAGGCTGGCCGCGTGGGCAATCCGTGCAAGAGATGGTGGACGAACGCTACGTGAATGAGAGCGAACGGGAAAGGGGACTACTGTCGACCCTATGGTCCTCTCAACTCCCAGAACGTGTCGACTACTTCCGGGACGCCTTCGGCGAGCTGGGCGTCGAGGCGCCGGAGCAGGTCTTCGGCCTCATCGAGGGTGATGTTCCGGCGCAATTGGAGTTCGCCGTTGACGAGCACCGAGTGCGCGCCGAGTTGCATGGTGAGCAATCGGACGACCCGCTCGACTTCTGGGAAACCGCGCAGGCAATCGTCGATGGCGTCGCGCACTTCCTTGCCGGCTGAGGCGCCGATGAGCAGATTCCGAGCCTGCAGCCCGAGGAGGAACGCGACGATCGTGAGAACGACGCCGATCCCGACTGAGGCGATCCCGTCCCAACTCTCGTCTCCGGTCGATTGCGACAGGAACAGTCCGAGGGCTGCGAGGGCGAGGCCGGTGAGGGCGGCTCCGTCTTCGAAGAAGACGGTCTTGGTCGTCAGGTCCGGCGACTGGCGAATGTACCGGACGATGCTCCAATTGCGACGGCGCGCGCCACGAAGGAGGCCGCGGATGGCGATTGCGAAGGAGGCCAGCTCGAAAATGAATGCCATGCCCAGGACGCCGAAGGCGATGGCAAGTTCCGTATGGGAACGCTCGTGGGGGTGCGGGTGAATGAGGGTACGGATGCCTTCGTAGAACGAGAAGGCGGCGCCCGCGACGAAGATGAAGATGGCTGCAAGGAACGACCAGAAGAACGCTTCCTTGCCGTATCCATGGGGGTGCTTCTCATCGGCAGCGGCATTCGAGAGGTTGATGCCAACGAGGAGGAAGACCTGGTTCACCGTATCGGCAAAGGAGTGCCCGGCCTCCGCCAGCATCGCGGCGCTTCCGGTAAGGATGCCCGCGACAAGTTTGCCGGCAGCAATCGCGAAGTTCGCGCCCATGGCGGCGAGGACTGCAGGCTTGCTCTCTTCTGACATGTCCGCAGCATGACGGGAGAGGGGAGAAGAGAGAAGGGACTTCTATACGCGCAGATAAACGCGCAGATCGTCGCCATCGACCTCGATCCGGTCGATGACGTCGCGGAGCGCCGCCTGCAGTGTTTCGAACGGCAACGCGTCCCATTCCCGAGTGAGCCGCTCGCACAGCGCCTCCAGGTGCTTGCGCCGCTCCGCCTCGGATTGTTGCGCCTGCAGCCGGTCCTTCGCCGCACGGAGTTCCGCTCCGAGGCCCTGGTGCTCCCTGGCCAGTTCCCCGCCGAGCGATTTCACCCTTTCGACCGTGATGTGCCCGTGGGCAGCATCGGCGACGAGCTCTTCGACCTGGCGGCGGTTGCGCTTCATCCTGCCTTCGACGCGGTCAACCTGAGCGACCAGGTCGACCAGGTAGCCATCCACATTGCCGGCGCGACGCAGCCGCGTGACCGGGCGCTCGTCATCCTTGAGCGCTTCGCGGACGCGCGCCTCGAGTTCGGCCGCACGCTGAGTGTTGTAGGCGCAGGCGCTCTGATTCGTGCGGGATTCGCACTGGTAGTACCGGTATGAGGCTTCCTTCTTTTCCCCGGCCTTAGTCACCCAACGCTGGCGCCGCGAAACACCGATGAGCTTGTTCTGGCACATCCCACAGAAGAGCAGCCCGCTGAGCAAGAACGGTTGGACGGTGCGCGTGCGGACGCTGCCGTGGTGCGTCTGGAGGCGGTCCTGGACGCGACGAAAGTCCTCCGGGGTGACCAGTGCCGGGTGGCTGCCGGTGACCGTCGTCCCGAAACGGGAGTAGTGGCCGAGGTAGGCGCGGTTCCGCAGGATGTCGCGGACCGTGACCATGCTCCAGCGGCCACCGCGGCGCGTGGCGACCTCTTCCGCGTTCAACTGTCCCGCGATCTTTCGGATTCCCAGCTCTTCCTGGAGGTAGAGCCGGAAGATGTAGCGGACGACGACGGCCTCTTCAGGTACCAGTTCGAGCCGCCGGCGCGGGCCTACGCGGTACCCGTAAGGGGGCCGGCCGAGGACTTCGCCGCGCACAGCTTTGCGACGCATCGCTGAACGTACTTTTTCAGAGATTGGCGTGCCATCGCCGCGGTCGGCCCAGGTGTCGACGAGCTCGCGGAACGCCTCGTGACCGGTGTGAGCGATGAGCACCTGGCAGCCCGTCTGTTCGATCTCCAGCAGTTTCAGCGCGGCCTGGCCGAGATCTGGACCCAGGACGCCAAGGCTGTCGACGGCGACCACGACGAATCCCCGGTCGGGGCGGGCGAGGAAGTGGAGCATCTGGGCGAAGCCAGCCGTGGCTCCCTGTTCATCGGTGGTATCGAGGAACGTGCCAGCGACTTCGTATCCGGGGCGGATGCAAAAATCGCCGAACGCGTGGTTCTGCTCGGCGATGCTCCGCTTCTGGCCGTTTCGCCGGGCATTCTCCGCGAAGTAGCCAACGGCACGCATGGACGCCTACCCCACGTAGAGGATCCGCTCGCAGTTGGGGCACTGGGCGAGCTGGTCCGGGTCGAAGGCGCGCTTGCGGACAGCCTCGGGGATCCCGACCCTGCACCCGCCGCAGTTCCCGCCCGCGACGCGCGCGACGGCGATGCCTCCACGGCGCCTGCGGACGTCCTCATAGATGGCGAGGTGGCGCGGCACGACTCTCGCTTTCTGGGACTCCCGCTTCGCGTCGGCGCTGGCGATTGCGCCGGCAAGCCGCCTGGTTTCCTGAGCGAGGGCAGCACGTTCGGCTTCCCACCGGGCTTCGGCCCTCACGAGGCCCTTTTTGGGCGTCCGCATGCTCGGAGTCCGCTGCCTCGATCCTCGCCATGACTTCCAAGTCCTGGTCCTCGAGCTTCGAGCGATGCCCCTTCAGAATCTCGACTTCGTGCTGGATGTTGGTGAGTTCCTTGGGGTTCCGCACCGAACCGTCGTAGAGCCGCTTCTCTTCGGGAGCAATCTTCGAGGTGAGCACGTCTACTTCGCCCTCGATGCGGCGCTGTTCCTTCCGTGCGTCCGCGAGTTCGCCATCTGCCGCGGCGAAGCGTTCGCGGGCCGCGCTGAGTTCCTCGCTGCCCTTCAGACGGCGCTCAGCCTCCTCGAGCGAGGCACGAAGGTTCCCCGCCTCATCGTCGATTTCCTGCAGGGTGCGGATCTCGGATACCTGACTCAATGCGTGTTTCACCGGCAAAGCAGACTCTGGTTGGCCGAGGGCTAACCGTAGCGCTAAGCGTAGGAGTGCGGCCCGAAGGCGTAAACGCTTCGCGGCCCGGATTTGCTGAATCGTTACGAACTGACGGCCGTTATGGAGGTCTGCGGAGGCATCGGATGAAACGGGCCTTTCGCCGGATCGCCCGGGAGCAGGGACCATGCGACATGGCGTGCGAGTGCAGGCCCTGGATCTCGTTCCGTCATTTGCACCGCTTGGCCCTGGGCCCTCATTCGCCCACCGCCGGAGTCATCGCAGTCTGACCGAAGCGGTGGCCGGAATCGGGTGCAGAAGAGACACCGGAAGGGCCCGGCGCGGGCACGGGAGACGACGTGTAGTACTCTGAAGGTCACCTCGCCAGAGAGGTCTGCTCCCGATGCTCTACAACGTTTCCCAGCTGCTTCGCGAAGAGGTTGGCGCCAGCCGCCGGTACGACATCGAACCGGAAGAGAACGTCCACCACGGCCGCATCGAACTGATTCGCACGCCCGGGGGCATCCTTGTGCGGTGCACGGCACGCGTCGAACTCGAAGCGGAGTGCAGCCGCTGCCTCGCGCCATTCGGTTACCTGGCGGATGTCGCCTTCGAAGAGGTATATGCGCAGCAGGTTGAACCGGCAACGGGCCGCAAGTTGCCACTCGAAGATCCCGACTCTTTCCTCATCGGCACGGACCACACAATCGACATTAGAGAGGCGGTGAGGCAATATGGCCAGATGGCTGCAGAGATGCAGCCGCTTTGCCGTCCAGACTGTCCCGGGATTTGCCCGGTGTGCGGGACGGATCTCGGCATCGCAAACTGCCAGTGTGACCGGACGCCCATCGACCCTCGATGGCAGTCGCTCGTAGCATTGAAGCGCAAGACGAATGGGTAAGTACCTGAAGGAGTCCCGTTATGGCCCCGCTGCCGAAGCGGAAGTACGCCTCTTCTCGACAGGGGAAGCGACGCTCCCACCTCAAGATCCAGATGCCTCACGTCATCGATTGTCCGCGGTGCAAGAGCCCACGGCTCGCCCACCACGCCTGCCCGATCTGCGGGACCTACCGGGGCCGCGAAGTGATCGCACTTCCGGAACCGGACCTGGACTAACGAACCCGGGATTGGCGGTGGCTCCGTTCATCGCCCTCGAAGAACCTGTCCAGGCCACCCGTGCGTTGGTCTTCCCCGGGCAGGGCGCGCAGTCTGTTGGCATGGGGAAAGACCTCTACGACGAGTTCCCCTCGGCGCGCGAACTATATGACCGAGCTGATGAGATTCTCGGGTTCCGGCTTTCGAAGCTCTGCTTCGAAGGCCCGGAAGAGGAACTCCAGCAGACGCGGAACGCACAGCCCGCGATCGCAGTCACGAGCCTCGCGTTGCTGAAGGTCGCCACAGAACTCACACCTCAACTGTTGAAGAAACCTGCTTACGTCGCCGGGCATTCGCTCGGCGAGTACCCCGCGCTCGTGGCGGCGGGCGCCCTCCAGTTCGATGAAGCCGTACGCCTGCTTCGTACCCGCGGAGAGCTCATGCAGGCCGCGGGGGACAAGAACCCCGGCACCATGGCGGCCGTCCTCGGGCTGGATATCCCCGACTGCGAAGAAGTCTGCCGGGAGGCCGGCGCCGAGATCTGCACGGTGAACGCTCCCGGGCAGATCGTCATCGGCGGCCGGCGCGAAGCAGTTGTCCGCGCACTCGACTATGCGAAGGCGAGAGGCGCTGCGAGGGTGATCCCGATGAGCGTTAGCGGCGCCTTCCACAGCTCGCTGATGCGCCCGGCGGCGGACGGGATGGTCCAGCCGGTCGCAACGGCCGCTATCTCGGACCCAATTGTCCCGGTCATCGCGAACTGCACGGCGACGCCGGTTACCCAGGAAGTCCAGATCCGCCACGAACTCGTCGACCAGGTTTGCCGGCCGGTGCAGTGGAGCCGGACTGTCGACTTTCTCGGGGAACACGGTGTGGAGACGTTCATCGAGTTCGGCCCCGGACGCGTGCTGACGTCGATCATCAAGCGCATGTTGCGCAAGTCAAACTGCATCAACGTGAACGACGCGACGTCGGTCCGCGTTTCGCTTTAAGCTGGCTGGCCGGCGGTCCCTCCGGCCGGGGTGAGGATCGCTTCGCATCCGGGGGAGCGCAGGTCCGACGCTATCGCGGGGCACATCAAACAACACTGGGTTGGTGAGGCATGGGTGATCTGGACGGACGCGTTGCGCTTGTGACCGGCGGTTCGCGCGGGATCGGCCGGGCAATTTGTATCGAACTCGCGGGGCGCGGGGCCAAGGTCGCGGTGAACTACAACACCAACCCATCCCTCGCGGAAGAGGTTGTGGCGACTATCGCCCAGAGCGGCGGTGAAGCAGCGGCGATCGGCGGGGACGTCTCCGATCCGGACCAGGCGGCGAACCTGGTGAAAGCGACGATCGACCGGTTTGGCGGATTGGACATCCTTGTCAATAACGCCGGCATCACGCGTGATGGCCTCCTCATGCGCATGTCAGAGGACGACTGGGACGCAGTGCACAACACGAACCTTCGCGGAACGTTCCTCGTGACGAAGGCGGCGATGCGGCCGATGCTGCGAGCAAGGGGTGGCCGCATCATCAACATCACGAGCGTTGTTGGCGTGATGGGAAATGCCGGCCAGGCGAACTACGCGGCCGCGAAGGCCGGTGTCATCGGGTTCACGCGCTCGGTTGCGCGAGAAGTAGCTTCTCGCGGTATCACGGTGAACGCCGTCGCTCCAGGTTTTATCCAGACCGACATCATCGCCGGGATGAGCGAACAGGCGGTGACGGCGGTGATGGGCCAAATCCCCCTCGGCCGGATCGCCGGGGCCGAGGAAGTTGCACCGCTGGTTGGCTTCCTCGCCAGCGATGGCGCCGGCTACATCACGGGGCAGTGCATTCATGTTGATGGCGGTATGGTGATGGCGTGAGCCAGAACCCGATGCGCAAAGCCCGCCAGCTGGCACTCGAAGCACTGTACGAATCCGAGACCTCTGACCACCCTGCCGTCCGGGTCTTCGAGCGGCAGCTCGCAGAGGCCGCGACGGAAGACGCGGGAGTGGCGAAGCCCCGCCCCAGCGGTTATGGGCGAGAGCTCATCGAGGGCGTCATCGAACACCGCGATGAGCTCGATTCATACATCCAGGAGGCGGCGACGCAGTACCCCGTAGACACGCTGGCCGTCGTTGACCGGAACATCCTTCGCCTTGCAATATGGGAACTGCTTGCCGATAATTCGGCGCCGGTCGGAGCAGTGGTAAATGAAGCTGTGGAGCTGGCCCACCGGTATGGAGGGGACAGCGCCCCGTCTTTTGTGAACGGAGTGCTTCGAACCGTAAGCCAACGAATCAAGGCCGCGCAGGCGGCCATCCCCGCACCGCTGGACGCGGCCCCCATCGACAATCTCACAAACGTTTCATCAGGAGCACTCCCCAACGTGGCAACAGTATTCGAACGAGTCCGCGCTATTGTGGTCGAACAGCTTGGCGTCGAGGAGGATGAAGTCGTCCTCGGGGCATCCTTCGTGGATGACCTCAATGCCGACTCCCTCGACCTGGTCGAGTTGATTATGTCGCTCGAAGAGGAGTTTTCGAGCGACGCCGGCGAGCTGGAAATCAGCGACGAGGACGCAGAGAAGATCGCTTCGGTGCAGGACGCCGTAGACTACCTGAAAGACCACGGCGTCGAGGACAAGTAAGCCTTCCGTCGTGGCAGCCGGGACGCTGACCGGTCCCGCGGGAGGGTAATGTGGAATTCCTGGGTATTGGCTACCAGGAACTCCTGCTTGTGCTGGTGCTGCTGCTCGTCGTGGTGGGCCCCGAGAGGCTCCCGGCGATGGCGTACCAACTCGGGCGGGCGGTGCGGACCATGCAGGGCTATGCACGCGCCGTGCGAGACGAGTTCAGCGATGAGATCGACTACCTGGACGAGCAGTACAAGACCATCAAAGGCCAGGTGAATGAAGCCCAGGGCACGCTTCGTGCCGAGAATGCGAAGCTCAATAGCGAGCTCCGCGAAGTGACCGCTTCGGTCGAATCGACCGTCGCGACCGTCCGGTCGGAAGTCCAGGCCGCGAACGCTGAGGCTGCCGCTAGCGTGAACGCGGCAGCCACGCCTTCGGAACCCGCAAAACCGCCGATGGTTTTCTGAGCGCCATGGCCGCCGAACCAGTCAACGAGCCGATCCAGCTGAGGCCAGACCAGCAGCCGTTCCACGAGGGTGAGATGACTCTCCTCGAGCACCTGCGGGAACTCCGCACCCGCGTGCTCATCTGCGCAGTCGCTGTTGTGCTCGGCATGCTCCTTTGCGTCGTGTTCTGGGAGACGATCGTGGGCTGGCTGATTGCCCCCGCGCGAGCGGAGATCCCGGACTTCCGGCTGACGGTCTTCAGCCCGACGGAGACGATCGCCCTGATGTTCAAGATCGGCATGTACGGCGGGCTCATGCTCGCTTCGCCGGTCGTCCTCTACGAGATCCTGGCGTTCATCGTGCCGGGCCTGACACCACGCGAACGAAAGCTGGTCCTGCCGGGGACCATCGGTGTCGTAGGCTTCCTGATCGCCGGGATGGCGTTCGCCTACTGGATCATCCTGCCGGCGTCACTTGGGTTTTTGCTGAACTTCGGCGGCGACAACTTCGATCAGAAGATCGGCGTGAAGCAGTACTTCGACTTCGCCATACGCATCATTTTCTGGGTGGGTGTGTCTTTCGAACTGCCGATGGTGCTGACGCTGCTGGCGAAGCTGCGCGTCGTCCGGGCGAAACAACTCCTCGGATTCTGGCGCTACGCGATCGTCATTATCTTCATCGTCGCGGCGATCGTGACACCGACGCCGGACCCGCTGACCCAGAGCCTCGTGGCCGGTCCTTTGCTGGGACTGTATGTGCTCGGCATAGGCCTCGCCTGGGTGGTCCAGCCAAAGCGGCCAAAACCAGAGGCGGCTCCGTGAGCGAGGCCGGCCAGGCGGTGCATCGCCCTGCGGTCGCCGCGACTGCAGGCTTCGGCGGCGGGTTCGTGAGCGGCCTCCTTGGCGGGGGTGGCGGCTCGATCATGATCCCGTTCCTGACGGGCCCGATGGGCATGCCGCAACACATGGCGCACGGCACATCGCTCGTGGTCATCACTTCAGCCGCGGGCGCTGCCGCAATCGTGTATGGCCTGCACGAGCCGATCAGCGCGGTGCTCGTCGCTTCGCTCGGAGCCGGAGCGATCGGCGGCGCGTTCCTCGGCGCGCGGGGGGCGGCCCGGATCCCGGCGCTGCAACTGCGCCAGCTCTTCGGGCTGTTCCTTATCGCCGTTTCGCTCCGGCTCCTCATCTGGGACTCAGTCGAGCCCTGGTTCGACGCAAACGGCTGGCAAGAACCACTCGCGGGCGCCACGCTTGGGCTCGCCGGAGGGGTGATGTCGGGAGCGCTCGGTGTCGGCGGCGGCTCAATATTCGTGCCCGGGCTCGTGCTCGGCCTCGGGATCGGTCAACACGAGGCGCAGGGCATCTCTCTCTGGGTTGTCGTGATCGCCTCGGTGATGGGTGGGCTCACGCACTATCGCCAGGGAACTGTGGACACCGAGGCCGCGAAGTGGCTCGCGCCGGCCGCGCTGCCAGGCGCACTTGCCGGCGCGGTGGCAGCAGCATTCATGGGCGGTCGCACGCTGCAAGTGGTCTTCGCGGTCCTTCTCATCGCGATCGGGGTGCAGATGCTTGCGACGGCGCGGCGGCGAATGCGCAACGATCGTCTGGCGCGGCTCGCTCTCGCGGCGGACGCCGCGTGATTACCACCATCGAAGAACGGGCAACCGAGCTTTATCACGTCGTGCGCGCCTGTGGCCTCTGCGCGCTTTCCGGTACCCGGACGAATGCCGTCCCCGGCGAAGGACCGCTCACGGCCGAGGTGATGTGCATTGGTGAGGCGCCCGGGATGAACGAAGACAAGCTGGGACGGCCGTTCGTCGGCGCGGCCGGGCAGTTCCTGGGCGAGCTCCTGGGGGCGGCCGGGCTCACGCGGGAACAGGTCTACATTTGCAACGTCTTGAAGTGCCGGCCACCCGCGAACCGTGACCCACTGCCAGACGAAATCGACGCCTGCGCTGAGTACCTTGACCTCCAGCTGGACATGGTCGACCCACTCGTCGTGGTGACGCTGGGCCGTTTCTCCATGGCGAAGTGGTTCCCACAACAGGCGATTTCACGCATTCACGGGAGCGTGAAGGAAATCGATGGCCGGTTCATCGTGCCGATGTATCACCCGGCCGCGGCGCTCCACCAGGGGAGCCTGCGGCAGGTCCTCCTGGACGACTTTGCGAAGCTGCCCGGTATCCTCAACCATGCACGGAGGGCGAGGCAGACGCCAGCAGCGACAGGCAGCGTCTCCACGGGAGGCGGGCCCGAGAGGGTCGCCGGCAGCGCAGAGGTGCGACCGGTGCCCGTGGGCGCAGCGACGGAACTGCCTGTGGCGGCCGTGAACTCACCGGCAGACGGATCCCCGCCAACCTTCGCGGCCCCCGCCGCCACCGAGCAGGAACTGACGGCTGAACGGGCTGAGCCCGCTCTGACCGATAAAACAGAACAAATCCGACTCTTTGATTAGGACTGAATGACAGAAAAACTTCGTGTAATCCCGCTCGGCGGCCTGGGTGAAATCGGCCGCAACATGATGCTGCTGGAGTATGGCGACGACATCATCGTCGTCGATGTCGGGCTGATGTTCCCGGAAGAGGAGATGCTTGGCGTCGACCTTGTCATCCCGGACTTCAGCTACCTCCGCGACCACAAGGACAAGCTCCGGGCCGTCTTCCTGACCCATGGCCACGAGGACCACGTGGGGGCGCTGCCCTACTTCCGGCGGGAGTTCAATGCGCCGATCTACAGCGCCAAGCTCACGGACGGCCTGATTCGCGTGAAGCTGCAGGAGCACCGGCTACTGCAAGACTCGGAGACCCATGTCATCACGCCGGGAGAAGTAATCACGGCCGGAATCTTCGAGGTCGAATTCTTCACGGTCGCGCACAGCATCCCGGATGCCTGTGGCCTCATCATCCGCACGCCCCTTGGGCTGCTCGTGCACACCGGCGACTTCAAGCTCGACCACACCCCGGTGATGGACCAGCACACCGACCTGATCCGGCTCGCACAGGTTGGGGCGGAGGGCTGCCTGCTCCTCATGGCCGACTCGACCTACGCGGAGCAGGAGGGTTACACGCCCAGCGAACAGCTCGTCGGCGAGGCACTCCGCACCATCCTGGTCAACGCCCAGGGGAGGGTAATCGTCGCCACCTTCGCATCGCTCATCTCGCGAGTGCAGCTTCTCGTCGATGCGGCGGTGTTCACCGGGCGGAAGATCTTTGTGACGGGACGGTCGATGATCGACAACGTCGCGATGGCCCGCCAACTTGGGTACATCAACGCCCCGGAAGGCGTGATCATCGGCGTCGAAGAGATGCGCAACACGCCGGCTTCGAAGCTGGTGGTGATCACCACCGGGAGCCAGGGCGAACCGACAAGCGCCCTCACGCGGATGGCGAACGGCGACCATCGCCACATCACCATCTCGAAAGGCGACACGATCGTCCTGTCTTCGAGCCCGGTGCCGGGGAACGAAACAGCCGTCTACCGGAACGTGGACAACCTCTTCCGCCTCGGCGCCGACGTCCTCTACAACCGCATTTCGAATATCCACGTCCGCGGCCACGCCAGTCGTGAAGAACTCAAGATCATCCAGGGGCTCCTGCAGCCCGAATACTTCGTGCCGATCCACGGCGAGTACCGTCACCTCGTGGTCCACGCGCGCCTTGCCGAATCAGTCGGCGTGCCCCAGGGCAATGCCTTCGTCTTGACGGACGGCGACGTGTTGGAAATCGACGAAGAGTCAGCCTGGATCGGTGACCGCGTCCCCGCGAGCTACGTTTACGTCGACGGGCTTGGGATCGGCGACGTAGACCAGCACATCCTGCGTGATCGGGCCCACCTCTCGACGGATGGCGTCGTGGTGGTCATGGTCGCGGTCGACAAGCAGACCGGGAAGCTGGAGCGGCCGGCGGAGGTGCTTGCGCGCGGGTTCGTAGATGTAGAAGACCGGGAGGATCTGCTGGACCAGACTCGCAGAGTGGCCGCGAAGGCACTCGAAGGGGTGGAGCACTATGCGGAGTTCGGCGACATTAACAGCCGAATCCGCGACGCTGTCAGCAAGTTCCTCTATGATGAGACTCGCAGGCGGCCGATGGTGCTGACAGTGACTGTCGAGGTCTAGTCAGGCCAGTCATCGATCGCGGCCGTGCCGGGCCAACGGGGGGCGCCGGTACGGGTGGATGAGGAGTGCAGGCCATGGCGGCACGCCCACGGACCCGGCCCCGGACTGCCCGCGCGGAACGTTCGCCGCGGAGCAAGAAGCGGAACCCGTCTGTCCTGAGCCGGTTGAACCGACCCGAAGTCTTCGCCACCTTCGCGGCGATTGTCGTAGTGGCAGCGCTGCTGTTCGTCCCTGATGTCCAGGAAGCGCTCGCCGACGGGCGCACCTGGACGCTTCGTACGTTCGGGCTCGGGATCGTCGTCCTCCTCGGGTGGGTGTTGCTGGCGGCGGCTGCTGCGTGGCGCGGTTGGTACGAGCGCGGCGCATGGTTCGGGCGCAAGGCAAGCGGCATCGCGGCTTTGGGCGTGTTCGTGTGGGGGCTGCTGGCACTCAATTCGGCAGATTGGACCGCCGGCGGAGTGCGCTTCGCGGAAGTCAGCCTCGGCGGCACGCTCGGACAGCGGCTCATCGATGGGTTTCTAGGCAAGGTCGCGTGGCTGAGCGTGTTCGTGCTGGCGGCAGCGTTGCTCGCGCCCACGGCCACCCGCTGGGTCGCTACGAACGTCCCCTTACTGGATCGAAGAGAGCTGGCGGCGGCGGCAACCGCAGCGCGCGGCGGCGGCGGTCGCCAGGTGGCTGAGCTTCATCTTCCGCCGTCCGGGCGGCGCGGAAGAAGAAGTCGTGATCGGCGCGGGTGGGTTCGAACGCATCCAGCCGATGCGGAGCGCAGCCATCGAAGGCACACCGGTCGTCTTCCGGCCATCCATCGACCCTGCGTCGCCCACATCACCGGTGGGCATCGGAGCGGCAGCGACGTTCGCCGCGGTAGACATCGAAGAAGCGACGCTTCTCGAAGACGCGCCGCCCGCTGTCACGGCCATGGCGGAAGACGAAGCGCCCGACGAGCCGCAGCAGCTAGGCCTCGAACTCGACGCGCATAAGGGGGGCTGGGCACTGCCCGCCCTGGAGATGCTGAATGCACCGATCCCGAGCGTTCACCGCAAGCACGACAATGCGGCGCGCGCTCAACTGATCGTCGATACGCTCGCCAGCTTCGGGGTCGATGCGACCGTCGTCGAGATCAACGAAGGACCGACGGTGACGCAGTTCGGGGTGGAACCTGGCTGGGAGGTGCGGAGCAAGGACGTTCTCCTGAAGGACGAACAGGGCAAGTCAATGCTCACACCGGACGGGCGGCCGCGCTCGGAACGGGTCGAAGTGTCGCGGACACGGGTGCGTGTGAACAGGATCACGGCGCTCCAGAACGACCTCGCCCTTGCCCTCGCGGCGCCGAGCCTGCGGATTGAAGCGCCGGTCCCCGGCCGGGCGATCGTGGGGATCGAAGTGCCGAACGACTCGGCTTCGCTCGTGGGCTTGCGCGCAGTTATGGAAACCCGAGAGTTCACCGAACTTGCCTCGAAGAGCAAACTCGCTATGGCACTCGGCAAGGGCGTCTCCGGGGTACCTGTGGTTGCGGACCTCGCGAAGATGCCCCACCTGCTGATCGCCGGGTCGACGGGCTCCGGCAAGAGCGTCTGCATGAACGCGATCATCGCCGGCATCATGATGAACGCGACGCCGAGCCAGGTTCGATTCGTCATGGTCGACCCGAAACGCGTTGAGCTGATCGGCTACTCGGGGATTCCCCACATGGCCTTCAGCGAAGTCATCGTCGACATGGACAAGGTCGTCGGCGCACTCCAGGCAGTCGTCGGCGAAATGGATGCGCGCTACAAGAAGTTCGCAAGCGTGGCGGTCCGGAACCTCGAGGCGTACAACAAGCACCCGCGCGTCCTCACCAGGTTGCCGCAGTGGGTTGTCATCATCGATGAGCTCGCCGACCTGATGATGGCGGCGCCGTTCGAAGTCGAGAAGCTCATTTGCCGGCTCGCCCAACTCGCCCGGGCGACGGGCATCCACCTGATCGTGGCCACTCAGCGGCCGTCGGTCGATGTCGTAACCGGCCTGATCAAGGCCAACTTCCCGACGCGCATCGCGTTCGCGGTCACATCGCAAACGGATTCCCGAACGATCCTCGACATGGGCGGCGCCGAGAAGTTGCTCGGCCGGGGCGACATGTTGTTCATGCCGACGGATGTCGCCAAGCCTATACGGATCCAGGGTGTCTACGTGTCGGACGCCGAGGTGGAACGGCTTGTGGAGTTCTGGAAGGACGAACGGTTCAGCGAACTGGCGCCGGAGAATGCGGACGACCTCCTCGAAGCGGCGTTGGCCGAAGCGAACGGCGGCGACGCCGAGATCGAGGTCGACTTCGACGACCCGGTCGTCGACCGGGCGCGGGCACTGACGCTCCAGCATCAGCGGATCTCCCCGTCTCTGTTCCAGCGGCGGCTCAAGGTTGGCTTCGTGAAGGCGAAGAAGATCATCCAGATCCTCGAGGAAGAGGGGTACGTCGGGCCGCAAGAGGAGGGGGAGTCACGCAAAGTTCTCCAGGGATCCGCGATAGATGACCTCGCTTGATACACTGAAGGGCATGAGAAACCTGAAGACCCTGCTTGGCCGCGGCGAAGCGCCGGACGATGAAGCGCCCGGGAGCCGTCCGCACGAGCAGTGCCTTTCGTGCAGTGCCGACCTTGAGGGATCAAAGTCCTACGAACGGTTCCGTGTCTGCCATTCGTGCGGGTTTCACTTCCACCTGACGGCACGCGAGCGCCTGGCCACGCTGCTCGACCTCGGAAGCTTCCACGAAGACGACCGGGGGGTGACGAACATCGACCCGCTCTCGTTCCGCGACAAACAGTCCTACCGCTCCCGCGTAATCAACGCCCAACGGCGGACAGGGCTGACCGAGTCCGCGCTCACGGGGACGGGCAGCATCTACGGGCGCGATCTGGTCGCGGCCGTGATCGATTTCTCATTCCTCGGCGGCTCCATCGGCGTTGCGGCGGGCGAGCGGTTGGCCCGCGCTTTCGAAAAGGCAACTTCCCGCCGGGTGCCGGTCGTGCTCATCTGTTCTACCGCGGGCACGCGAATGCAGGAGGGCTTGCTGGCGCTGATGCAGGCGCCGCGCATCGCCGCAGCCGTGCGCCGGCACGACCGCGCAGGGCTCCCGTATGTGGCGGTCCTCACCGACCCGACGACGGGCTCGGCGTACACCGGCTTCGTAAATCTCGCCGATGTCCTCCTGAGCGAGCCCAACGCCCTGGTCGGCTACGCCGCGTTGCGGGCCCTCCAGGAAGCCGCTGGAGCGGACTTACCCGAAGGCGCCCACACCTCTGAAGCCCACCTGAAGCGCGGCCTCATCGATGCGGTGGTCCCTCGCCCGCAATTGCGGGATTCCATCGCCCAGTTGCTCGACTTGCTGACGAATGACTACCGGCTCACCGCGCAGAAGGAACAGCGCGAGGGCCACTCGTATCACACCCCTCGAACCGCCTGGCAACAGGTGCAGATCTCGCGCCACGAAGATCGTCCCAACGCGACCGACTTGATAGCTCGCATGTCGACCTCGTTCGTTGCGTTGCGCGGCGATCGGAGCGGCGAGGATGACCCTCTCGTGCAGACGGGTGTGGGCTCGCTCGCGGGTGAGGCCGTGCTCTTCGTCGGGCAGGTGCGCCCCCACGGGCAGCGGGCGCACATCTCCACGGCCGGGTTCCGGAAGGCACGCCGCGCGATGATGCTCGCCAGAAAGTTCGATCTGCCAGTGGTGACACTGATCGACACCGACGGGGCCGACCCCTCGCTCGCGAACGAGGAGGCAGGGCTGGGCTTTGCCGTGGCGCAGTGCATGACGTCGATGCTCGAACTGCCGGTGCCAACCGTCGCGGTGATCACCGGCGAGGCGAATTCGGAGGGCGCCATGGGGATGGCCGTGGCCGACCGGGTGCTCATGCTCGACAACGCGGTATACGAAGTGATCCGGCCGGAGGATGCGGCAACGATCCTCTACGGCGGGGAGAGTTCGGCCGGCGAAGCAGCCGAACGGCTCCGGCTCACTTCGCACGATTGCCTGCGGTTGGGGATCATCGACCATACGGTGCCAGAACCCGGGGACGGCGCCCACACCGACCACGCCGAAGCGGCGGTGCTTCTCCGGCGCGCCATACTCCGCGAGCTTTCGCGGGTACAGCGGACGCGGGCGAAGCGGCGGGTGGAGCAGCGCTACGCGCGCTACCGCGAGATTGGGTCCACGCGGAGCTGGATCCGCGGCCGCCTGGAACGGCAACTGGCGCACTTCACCGACCGGATGAGCGGCGCGGCAGGCCGGCTCCGAGACCGCTCCACGCCGCGGCGGCGGTACGACTTCGGGGACGACGACATCCCGGTCTGAGTATCCGTGCACCCGCCGGTGGACGGTGTCCGGCGGGCGGGGCATATTCCCCCTAGCCGCCACTCCAGGAGCGCCATCTGGAATTCCAGGACCTCCTTCTCATCCTGCTCGGTTTTGCCGTAGGCACATTCGGCACGCTCGTCGGGGCCGGCGGCGGCTTCATCCTCGTGCCGGTGTTGCTCTTCCTCTATCCGGACAAGGACCCGGAGAAGATCACGGCCATCTCCTTGTTCGTGGTGTGGGCGAACGCTACGTCAGGCTCGTTCGCCTACGGCTACCATCGGCGGATCGACTTCCGGAGCGGCCTCTGGTTCGCCCTGGCGACGCTCCCGGGCGCGATAGCGGGGGCCATCGTCGTCGGATTCATCCCGCGGCGGACGTTCGACGGCATCTTCGCGGCAGTCCTGACGGGGATTGGGCTCTATTTGCTCCTTCGGCACAACTCCAACGCCATCCACCCTCCGGCCACAGGCTGGAGCGTGGTCCGCCGGCGAATCACCGACCGTTCGGGGAACAACTACTTCTACTCGTTCCAAATGTGGAAGGGCATCGCGACAAGCAGCATCATCGGCTTCGTGAGCAGCCTGCTGGGGATCGGCGGTGGCGTCATGCATGTGCCGGTAATGGCGACGGTGTTGCACTTCCCGGTCCACATTGCCGCCGCGACCTCCCAATTCGTGCTGGCGTTTATGGCGCTCGAAGGCACTGCGGTGCACGTCTCGACAGGAGCGCTGAGCTGGGACCGGTCGCTCGGGCAGGCCGGATTGCTGGCAGTCGGCGCCGTCTTCGGCGCCCAGAGCGGCGCTTGGCTCTCGCGCCGGCTCCATGGCGGTTACATCATCCGGGCGCTTGCCGTGGCGCTCGTCATCGTCGGTTTCCGGTTGGCGCTCAAAGCGATCCAGGGGTGATGCGAGCAGGGTCAGGGCGTGTTTTCCCAGTCGCGCCAGCTGGAGCGGCGCTCCCCGCTTCCTCGAGATGGTGGCCCTGACCTGCCTTGCGAGTGACAACCGTCGGCTCGGAGAGCCTGCGGAGGACGAACCAGACAAGGAACGTGAGCATGCACATGATCCCGGCGCCCATTGCGAGGCGTTGGATCCCGCGCTGCGTGGCCCCGTCCCACGAGTCATAGGCGCCGCGAGAGAGTTCCAGCGCTTTCGTCCCGTCGCCAGCCGCGTAAGCCGCTTCCGCCTTCGCGAGGTCACCCGCGGGGTTGGTGAAGAACATCCCAATGCGACCGAAGAAGTTCGGGCTGAACGACTGCTGTTTTTCCCTGGCAATCGCGATCATCTTCCCCGCCGCGACTTCGTTGTAGGCAGCCGTGAGGCCCCCTGCCGCTGCCGCTTTCGCCCCGGCGTAGTCGCCGGCCGAGTACTTCTCGCGGGCCTCAGCCAGCTTCTGTCTGGCGACGGAGTCATCCGCAGCCGATTCAAGGTCCTTCGTGGCGGAGAGGATGGCGAGGATCGCCTGGCGCTGCTCTTCAACGACGATCGCGGTATCGGCCACCCGCTTCTTTCCCCACGACTGGGAAACACCGTCCGGCGTGCCCAGGCCCGCTTCGGTACTCAGCGCGAGGACTTCGGCGTAGGAATCGAGCACCTTGTTCGCCTTTGCGACCTGGCCCGCAACCGGGTCGAACACCCAGGCGAGGAGATTGTCATAGATGTCGGATGGCATGCCCGAGAGGCCCAGCGAGGTGCCACGCGCCTGGAGCGCCTTCACGAGGTCGTGCGCGGCACGGCGGTCGGCGAGCAGGCTCTTCGAAGTAACCGGGTTGTAGACCCACTCGACGAAGAGGGAATCGAGGTTGTTTCCGCTGACCCACTCGCCCTGGTCCATGAACCAGCCCGCGTCGAGCGGGAGGAGCGACTGTTCATCGTCCATCCGGCCAAGTAGCGCGGTCATGTTCGCCCGGCCACCAATGGCGGTCTCGTAGGCGAACCAGAACGCTCCCGCCTTGCCATACCAGAACTCGGAATCGTAGATGTCCGAGCCGTGATACCACATGGAAAGAGGCTCGTTCTTGTAGGGCCGCGTCGACCAGTCGGTCTCGACGGGACGCACACCGAGGTCGCTGGCGATGGCCTTTGTGCCGTATTCGGCCAGGCCCTCCCAGAGCCACTTGGTCTCGAGATTGAATCCCGCCCAAGAGTGGGCGAGTTCGTGGATGGTGACCTCTTCATCGAAGCCAGTGTCCGTCGCGAGAAGGACCTCGCCGATGGTGGGGAATGCGACGCCCGCCGCGCCGGCACGTTCAATGTGGTGGGACTGCCGCATCACGAGTGTCTTGTTGGGGTACGGCCAGCCAAAGACGGTTTCGAGCATAGGAAACGCCTTCTGAGCGATCGCCCACTGCTTGTCTGCCCAGGCCTGGTCCCGCTTGAAGTACTTCAGCGCCAGGTGCACCGTTCGCCCGTCGGGCATCACCACGTCTCCTTCGAGCTTTGCGGACTTCGAGAAGTCGGTGACGGACTGGACGTACGCCGAAAAGACGCGGATGTCGGTCCGCTGGCGGCACTTGTCGTCCATGGCGGCACAGCGCCTGATAACGTCCGGATCGTCGGCATTGAGCCCGATGCCCGTGACCTCGCCGCACACCCGGCCCTCGAATCCGCCCGCCTACGCATCGCCCGGCTGACTCGAAGCGAGAAGGCAGCCGGGATCGAAGTAGTTATCGCCGGCCTTGGGGACGTCGACGAGGACGAACGAGCCCGGGCCCTGACCGATGAAGGCCGTCTCGATAAGGCCGGCTTCGAGCGTCATGATCTTGCCGCCGGTGCGCGGGGCAACGTCGTAAGTGGCATCGAGGACGATGCGGGTGTTGGTCTTCAGCGGACGCGGTAGCGTCGCGACGGCCGCCCCGGCCAGGCCTGCGGCCTCGTTGCCGGGCGTGACTTTCGTCTCAAGGACCTCGTCACCGGCTTTGACAACAACGTTCTCGGCGCCGGGCATGAGGTAAACGGGGAGCGTCGGGAGATCCTTCCCGATGGCGTTTTGATACTCGGCATGAACAGAAACGGTGATGCGGCCGGCGTCTGTGTTGAGGCGGTAGTAAGACTCTGATGCGACGTTGTAGGGCACTGTCTGAGCCAGGGCCGGAGCCGGGCTTTCCATGCCAACAAGGGAGAGCAGCGAAAACGCAAATACGGCGACCAGGGCCAGGCGACGGATCCTCATGGTACGAACTTCGGCAGGAACGGTGGACGCGCGCAGATCACCTCGGTGACCGCGGTGACGAACAGGGAACAGCCCAAGAAAGCGCAGGTTAGACCGGGGGATCGTCGGGCTTATCTCGACCGAGGAGGGCGCGAGTGACGGGGAAGGCGAGGAGCCACGCGGCGGCGGCAACGACGCCGAAGACCATCATTTCGCGGTCGCCTGTCGCGCCGCCCCAAACGAGGAGCACGACCGCGGCTGCCGCAAGCAACCAGGGGGCCATCCGCCCAAGAGGAAGCACCGGGCGGTGCATCAGTCTCCCAGGACGACGAGGTCTTTTTCCTCGATGACGTCCCAGTCCTGCTCGCGGAGCGGCTGTGTTTCGCCCTTGCGGTATGCCTCGTAGATACGGAAGAGGACTTCCTTGTGAGGGCGCACCCTGCCGATGGGGCAGGCGGCCCAGTCCTTCTCCGATTCGTCGCAGTAACCGAGGCGGTGTTCTCCGCACTTTGGCTGAAGGTAGCGCCCGAGTTCCGGGGTCACCTTCATCACCTCGGACCGCATGAGCGCCGCGACCTTTCGGAACTCCCACTGGGCACGCGTGCAGAGGCGCAGGTCACAGATATGGAGAAGGCTCTGGAAGTTCACGGTGATCTTGAAGTTGGTGTTCGTGGCGTTCGGCAGAAGGAAACGGGCGTCCTCAGCGGGTATCCCGGCAGCGACCATCTCCTCATAGAGTTCGCCGACGCGATCGAACAGCTCGTCCATCCTGTCCTGCATGCCGGCTTTGCGGACCGTCTCCGGCACGGTGTAGGGGAACTCGCCTTCCTTGTACGTCACGTATCGCTGGCTCTGTTGCTCGAACGAAATGCCCACGCGATGGCGGACGAACTGGTGGCTGAAAGCCCGGGAGACGCCCGAGATCCCGAACTCGTAGGAAACCTGTTCCAGAGGGCTGGCATGCCCCGTCTTCAGCCGTTCCTCGATGAATTGCGTCATCTCTTCGCGGGTGATGCGGTCATCGCCGATGCGTTTGGCGACCTGCTGGGGAGTGAGCTGGCTGTAGCACGTGCGGTAAGCCATATAGAGCGACCGCAGCGGGTCATCTGAATGCGAAAGGAGGGTGACCTGAATTGCCATGACGTCGCCAGCCAGCGGAAAACTCGCGGTACGCGGACTGATATTGTGCCACAAAGAACTGCTCAGGTGACTGAGCGGTATGCGATCTGAACCTCGTCACTCGCGCTATGTCGGGTTCAGGTGGCAACGGCCGATTCGCAGGCGTGGCAGAGAGCATCGAGAGCCGGGAAGAACGCCATCCCTTTCGGCGAGAGTTCGTAGGCGGGCGCCGGCGGATAACCGCTCTCGACCGTCCGCTCGACCAGGCCGGCCGCCTCCAGGTCCTTGAGGGCCATCGCGAGTGCCCGGGCGGTAATGCCCGGAAGTGCTGCCCTGGCTTCACCGTAACGGCGCGCTCCGCGGCCCAGGGCGACGGCAACGAGCATCGGCCACTTCTTGAGCGCGATGGCGAAGACGTCGGTGTTCGCGATGAGCTCGACGAGTGGGACGCATTCCGCGCCGACCTTCTCGCCGAGCGGAGTCAGCACGTACAGAGTCTTCCTCCCGGGGTGCTGGCGTGCGACGACTCCGCTGGCTTCAAGCTTCGAAAGCGTGTCCGTCAGGGTATCGCGGCTGGCAGAGAGCCGACCCGCCAGCTCGGAAAACGGTTGGCAGCCCGAGCCGTACAGGAGAGCGACGATTGGCACCGACCAGCGGTGGTGAAACAGGCGGATGGCGGGCTCGAGCGAGATGAGAGTGCCTCTTGACTACTTAGTAGACTTACTATACTTTCTATACAACCTCAGGGCGTCGGCGGAACTGTAGCCGCCCGGAGCGACCAGGGGCATCAAAACATAGAGGTGGCCCCGTGCCAACATTCAAACCCGAGCTGACTATTGCCGTCCAGGTCTCCGATTGGCTGGCGGCGCGCGACTGGTACCGGGATGTCCTCGGCCTTGAAGAGACCTTCGTGGTGGAAGAGGGTGGCTGGGCCGAGTTCGCCGGGCCGCTCGGCGTGGTCATCGGCCTGAGTGCCCTGGACGGCCAGGCCCACCCGGGCGTGGGCGGGACGACGATCACATTCGGCGTGAGCGACATCGAGGCGGCTCGCGCCGAACTCGAGGCCAACCGCGTGCAGTTCACCGGCCCGACCACCGAGTTGCCAGGCATGGTGAAGCTCGCAACCTTTAGGGACCCCGACGGGAATGAGATGATGCTCGCAGAAAACCTCATGCAGCCGTAGGTCCGGCGACGGCAGAGAGAAGAGCCCGCAGTGGACAGCCGGGGTTCGACCTCTCCGTTCATTCGAAGCGCCTCCTAGCCCACCGTACCCGCCTCGCGGAGGGCCGCGATCCTGGCATCGTCGTAGCCGAGGGCCTTCAGTACCTCGTCGGTGTGCTGGCCGAGAATCGGTGAGGTGAACCTCGGCTTGCCCGGAGTGTCACTCAGCTTGGGACCGACGCCGATCTGCTTGACCTTGCCAATGGGCGAGTCCACCTCGACGACCATGCCGCGGGCGAGGTTGTGCTCGTTGGTGACCACGTTCTCCATTTCGAGGACGGGGCCGCGCAGATGTCGTGCTGCGACATGATCGCCATCCACTCATCTGCCGTCTTCTGCTTGAAAATGCCCTTGAAGCGCTCGATGGTGGCGGGCCACTCGTCCTGGTTGAACTGCTTCGGCAAGAGATCCTCAGTGCCGATGACCGTGCAGAGGGCAGCCCAGAAGTGACTCTCGATGCTGCCGATGGAGAACCATCGGCCATCGGAGCACTCGTAGGTGTTGTAAAAGGGCGCGGCGCCGTTCAAGAGCGTCGCTCCAGGGCGGATAACGGAGCCGCCGCCGAAGTAGCCAGAAAACGCGCTGGTCATGAGCGAGAGCACGCCGTCGCTCATCCCGATATCGACATTCTGGCCACGGCCGGTTTTCTCGCGCGCGATGATAGCGACACAGATGGCGAAGGCCGCAGTGAGCCCACCGCCGGCGAAATCGGCGACGAGGTTTACGGGGATGGCAGGCGCCTGGCCGGGCCGTCCCGTGACGCCGAGTGCGCCACCGACGGAGATGTAGTTGATGTCGTGGCCGACGAGGTTGCTGTAAGGCCCGGTCTGGCCAAAGCCGGAGATGGAGCAGCAGATGATGCGCGGATTGATCTTCGCCAGCGTGTCGTAATCCACCCCAAGGCGCTTCACAACGCCCGGCCGGAAGCCCTCGATGACGACATCGGCCGACTTCACCATTTCGTAGAAGACCGCCTTGGCTGCGTCCTCCTTGAGATTGAGGGCGATCGACTTCTTGCCGCGGCCGAGGGCGTTGTAGGCGGCCGCATGGTCTGCCGCCTCGCGGCGGCGCATGCCGCCGCTGCCGCCGAGCTTGGCCGATGAGCCCGGGACGGCTTCGACGAGTGTGACGTCGGCGCCGAAGTCGGCGAGGAGCATGGAACAGTGCGGGCCCGGGGCGAGCCGCGAGAGATCGAGGACCTTAATACCGGCGAGCGCCATAACCATTGCGCGGTAACTCCTGAAGAGGTGTGGCTATGCCGGGTAGCATGGCCGGGCGCCATGGGTCGCGCAACCGGACGGTAGCCGCCGGCGAGGAGCTGTGTGAAGCCAATGAGGTTCCCGCGGCAAGCTTGCCGCCTTGACCACGAACCCGTAGACAACGGCACAACGTTCGTGTGAGGGATGGCCATGGGCCGCGTAAGCAAGCTGAGCCGGTCGGTTTCGGGAAAGGTCGTGCTGGTGACGGGCGCCGGCAGCGGAATGGGCGAGGCGACTGCCTATGTCTTTTCGGACGAAGGGGCGAAGGTCGCGGCCGTCGACCAGAACCGCGAACCCGTGGAACGCGTCGTTTCGGCGATCTCGGCGGCGGGAAATACGGCGAAGGCGTGGGCCTGCGACGTCTCGGACCGCGGCGCCGTGGACCACATGGTGGAAAGCGTCGTCGCCGAGTTCGGCGGACTCGACATCCTGGTGAACAATGCGGGAATCTCGGCGGCTTTGCCGCTCGAAAGTGCCGAGTACGACGCGGCATGGGCCCGCGTCCTCGCGGTCAACCTGACCGCGATGACGCACACCATCCGGGCTGCTCTCCCACACCTTCGAAAGTCGCAAAGCCCACGCATCATCAACATCGCGAGCACCGAGGGGCTCGGTGCGACTGCGGGGAACAGCCCCTACACGGCGGCGAAACACGGCGTCGTCGGCCTGACGCGTTCGCTCGCGTTGGAGTTCGGGCGAGAAGGTATCACCGTAAACTGCATCTGCCCCGGGCCCATCCGGACAGGGATGACCGAGCCGATCCCTGAGGAAATGAAGGAGCGCTACGCACGCCAGCGGACGGCGCTGCGGCGCTATGGGCTCCCGGAGGAAGTCGCTCAGATGACGCTGAGTTTCGCCTTACCGGCGGCGAGCTTTCTGACTGGGGTCGCGGTGCCGGTCGATGGTGGATTGACGATCCGGAGGGCCTAACGACCGGGCGCCGTCGCGAGTGCCGCAGGCTGAATGTCGACGTATACGGTGCCATCGGGCAGGCGGGATTCGGAACGCGGACCCGGTCCGGGCGAAGCCGCAGCCGAGGCGCAGACCAGGAGCGTCACTCCAGCCACGAGCGCGGTGACTGCAAGCCCGAGGCCCAGGTCCTCCGGGAGGCGGAGTCCGATCGCGGCCGGCCGGGAGAGCGCCATGCTCACGACCGTAACCCGCCTGCGTAATCCAACGGACACCGCCGGGCAAAGAATCCGCAAACAGGCAGTGAAGATGCGGACACCCGGACATGCCGCAAGTGAATGCGCGGCATCGGGTAGTGACCTCCTGCTTGGCAGGGCGCAGGATCGGGCCATGGCGACGGACACGGGCGAGTTCGCTTCGGCGCGGCGCAACGAAGCGGAACTGAATGAACGGCAACGAACCGTCCTCGACCTCCTGGTCGCGGGCAAAACCAACGCTGAGATCGGCGACGCCCTCGGGATGAGCCTTGACGGCGCGAAGTGGAACGTCAGCGAGATCCTGACAAAGCTGGGCCTCGACTCGCGCGAACGGGCCGCGGAGTACTGGCGCTGGAGGAACCGGCCGGCGGCGAAGGCAGGCGCATTGCGGGGCATCGCCAGCCTCGGCTCGCTCAAGTGGATAGCGGCGACCGCGGTGGTGGCCGCGGCGGCGATAGGGCTGCTTGCGCTGTTCTCGCGACCGGCCGAGAAAGCGGAAGGCGAGTTGCCGGCGTTCTACCTGGAGGCCCGACTCGAAAGCTACTACCCGGCAGACTCCATCGGGACCAATGTCAGCGGCGTCGAATTCCCGCCGGAAAGGCGCGTGACGCTCGTCCGCTGGTGGAACCGGGACTTCGACCACCTCCGGATTGAAGTGGAGACTCTGGAGCCAGCGGACGAAGCCGGGACGGACATCATCGTTGTCGACCGGAGCGAGCAAACGTACTTTCGCGACGCGACGAACACGTATTCGAGAACTCCGAGTTACGTCTTCCCGGAAGGCTCGAAGCCGCGCGTGAGACCCTGGAGCATGGCTTCGTTCATTGGGCCGTGGATGAGCCCGGTAGCCAGCATCGACAAAGTGATGGAGCAACTCCGAACGAGCTCCGACAACAACGTAACCAGGACTGTCCAAATCGTCGGCCACGAGAGGCTGTTGGGCATGCCCGCGACGATCGTGGAGCTCTCGCCGGCGACCTCCAGCACAAACACCGACGGTGTGGTTACAAGTAGCGGCAGCATCCGCTACTGGATCGACGAGGAGCGCATGGTCGTGCTCCGGCAGGTGGCGGACCTTGGCGGGAACGGCGAATACTCCATCGAAGTGACGAACCTGGAATGGGATGCGAAGGTGGAGGACGAACAGATCCGTTTCGATCCTCCCAGCGGGGCACAACAGGACCCGCGCAAGTCACCTGCGGCGCTGGTGGACTCAAACAGCGGTGGGACCAGGAGCTCCAGCACCGGGCCGCCATTCGACGTCAGCTTTAGCACGCCCGCCGGAATGCTCAGGCCGGACCCTGTGCCGGAGGGATTCCGGGCAGAGGCCTACGATGAGGAACGCGACGCGGCAGACCGGATTACGCTTCTTCGCGTTGCCTACTCCGACGACGATTCGCGCGCCTTCGTCTTAGAGCAACGGTTCCGGCCAGGCGGCCTCCGGGCATCAGTGGTGGACACCGGCGTGGCAACTACCATTAGAGGCTTTCCCGCGTACTGGTCTCCGTTGAGTGGGGAGGTCGTGTTGACGTGGGCTGAGGGCGACCTGGTGGCACGCATCTCGGCGGTGGGGATGGAAGAGGCGACCGTGCTGGCCATTGCCGCGGGCCTCATTCCCATGCCCTGACCCTGCCCAAAGGCGCTCCTCCTGCCGTCTCTTAGATTGGGCGCACGTGCCCGGGGAGGCCGCGCGTGGCGGTTTCGGTGGAATTGCCGGACCTTGGGCGGGACATGGCTGGAGGACTGGTAGCCGAGTGGTACCTGCCCGACGGCGCCGCGGTAGGCGCGGGTGAACCGGTCTGCCGTGTGGAATGTGCATTCGTGGCTTACGAGGTCGAAGCGGCGGAGTCCGGGCTTCTGCGCATCCGGCGGCCTGCCGGCAGCATCGAACGCGTCGGTGAGGTCCTGGGCGTCATCCTCGAACCCGGGGAAGCACTTCCGCACGAAGAACCGTCCTCGCGCCACGTCCCGGTCGCTGAAGCCCCGCTCGTGCCGGAGGTTCCTGAACCGGAGCCTGAGGTGGCACTCCTGGAACCAGGGGTCCCGGAACTCGAACCCGAACAGGAACTCGAACTCGAACCGGAGACTCCGGAAGCAGTCGTCGTGCCGTTCCCGCGCCGCTTCGCCGCTGTCGCCGCGGTGGAGTGGGAGATGGCTCCCGGCGATGCCGTTGAGTTCAACACGTCGTTCTTCTCGGGAGCCGTGGACGAAGTTACGCACTCACTTCCGGAAGCCGGCGGGTCCATCCCGGGGCTACCGCTCTGGGAGCCGGAGGAGGGACACCAGGCCTCGCCGGCCGCCCCTGACGGCGCCAGGGAGCGCTTCCAGCGTATCTCCGACGAGGCATCCGCCTCGGCCCAGGTGCTGACCATGTCGATCGACATCGACCTTTCCGAAGCCGCAAAGCTGGTCTCGGTGTGCCAACGAGAGTGGCAGAAGCACGGCGTTGTGCCTCGTATCGAGGACGCGGCCTTCCGGGCGATCTGCCTCGCGATCGAGACAGCAGACCTGGCTGGTGGCGCCGGTGGCATCGTGATAGCGGAGTCTTCGACGGACGTTTCCTGCGCAGTCGGCAATGTAGCCAACAAAACCCTGCGGGAGGCAGCAACTTCGCGAGCGGCGGGGGGCGACACACCTTTCGAGCAGTCGACCTGGGTGCTGGTGTCGCTCTTCGGGCTAGGCATCGCCGCGGCAGCGCCGCGTCTCGATGGGGGCCGGACGGCAGCGTTCGCACTGGCCTCGCCGGGCCGCGACGGATGCGCCGCCCTTACGATGGCCTATGACAGCAGCCGCTGGAGCGAAGGTTCGGCAGGCCGATTGCTCAGTCGAATCCGGGAGCTCCTGGAATCACCCTGTGCGCCGCTGATATGACGGTGCGGGAGGATCGCATGGATGGACACTCGCGCGCCGTCGGCGTGTACGACCTCGGGACAACCAGCTACGGCGAAGTCCACAAGCTGCAGCAGCGGCTGCAGGGGCAGCGGCGGGAGGGCGGCGGGGTCGATACCCTCCTGCTGACCGAGCACCGGCCGGTGTTCACGCTCGGCCGGAGCCACCCCACACCGGACCTGCGCGTAGAACCTGAGGCCGTACGCCAGTGGGGCATCGAGATCGTCCAGGCCGAGCGCGGGGGCGACATCACCTACCACGGCCCCGGCCAGCTCGTCGCTTACGGCATCATCGATCTCCGATCCTGGGGCCTCGGGGTACTCGACTACGTGCGAGGGTTGGAGGAGACGGTAATCGGTGTGCTCGCAGACTGGGGTGTCCGAGGCGAACGGAACGAGGCCGGACGCGGAGTCTGGGTGGGTGAGCGGAAGATCGCGTCGGTCGGTCTGAACGTCCGTCGTTGGATAACCATGCACGGCGCTGCCCTGAACATCGACCCGGACATGAGTCATTGGGAGCTGATCAACCCCTGCGGCATGCGGGACATCGAAATGACGAGCATGGCCACTGAAGTCGGCAAGCAGGTGGCGTTCCAGGAAGTGCTGGAGGCCTTCACGTTCCACTTCGGACGAGTCTTCGAGTGCACGATGGAGCCGGCCAGCGTCCCCGGACACGACGTCTCCAGTAGCCGTGGGTGACCGGCTTCACAGACGGCGAAGGGAACGGTGGGGTCTAATCGAGCGCGCACACTGCGGGACGGAGTAACAGGACACCGGAACCCCCTCCCGGCGCCGCCCTCCTGCCGTCGCTTCTCGAACCCATCGAGACGGAAACGCCCCGGAAGACCGGGGCGTTTCGCGTTCCAGGTGAACGTCCGCGTGTGATCAGCCCGGGTAGGACTCGATTGCTTCGTCGCTGAAGTCGGCGTTGGAGTACACCCGCTGGACGTCCTCCAGGTCTTCGAGTCCTTCGATGAGGCGCAGGACCTGGTGAGCAGCCTTCGTATCGAGCTCGACGGTAACCTTGGGGACCATCGCGAAGTCGGCGTTCTCGATCTCAAGGCCGCTCGATTCGAGCGCCTTGCGGACCGGTTCAAGGTTCGAGGGTTCGGTCTTCACCTCGACCATGCCGACGCCGACATCGACGTCCTCGGCGCCGGCGTCGATTGCCTGGAGGGCGAGGTCATCACCGTCCTTTCCGTTCGTCGGGATGGTGATCAGCCCCTTCGCCTCGAACTGCCAGGCCACCGAGCCGTTCTCTCCCAGGTTTCCGCCCGCCCGTGAGAACTGGTGACGGACCTCGGCGACCGTCCTGTTCCGGTTATCGGTCAGAGCGGCAACGATGATGGCGGTACCGCCGGGGCCGTAGCCTTCGTACTGGATCTCGTCGAGCTGTTCATCGGCCGCGCCGCCGGTGCCTTTGGCGACCGCGCGCTCGATGTTGTCGTTGGGCATGTTCTGGGACTTCGCACGCTGGATGGCGAGGCGGAGCTTGAAGTTCATGCCGGGGTCGCCGCCGCCCTGCTTGGCGGCCTGGATGATTTCGCGGCTGAGCTTGGTGAAGATGGCGCCGCGTTTCGCGTCGTTCGCGCCCTTCTGCCGCTTGATGGTGGACCATTTGGAGTGGCCAGACATGGGTCTCTCCGGAGTGATAGGGATGGTTGAAGTGCTTCCGAGTGTAGAGGCGGAGCGGGCTGCGTGCTAAGTGCTCCGCACTGAAATGTGCACGGCAGGCTCGTATCCGGCCGCAAATGCAACCGCGAACGAGGGCGGCGTCAGCAAGGTGGCCGCGTCGTCGCGTGGGATGGGCTCCGAACCGGTATACCCGGCGAACGACCACCGGTGGAGGCGGCCCCGCCACAACAACCGTGGCTCGTCGCGGGCGGTATCAAGTGCCACGAAGACACCGTCGGGAAGGGTCGAGAGCCGGACACGGGCCGTCTTCTGCGTCTTCGTCAGGCGGTCGATTCGTTCACGGTGGGCTATCTGGTCGATGTGAGAAACCGTCCGAAGGAACTGGCCGGAGGGAAGATAGGCACTGGACCACGCCTCGATGAAGCGCCGGGCATCGGGGCGGCGGCATTCCATGCACGGCCGGTGGCCCGCGGCGAAAGCCGTTGCCTCATCGAGAAAGAAGAGCTCGGTATAACGTCCCGGCTGCATCAGTTCCCGGCGCCGCCCCTTGAATTCGAGGACACAACAGATCCAGCGCTCGTTCGTCCACGGCCGTCCCTTGAGCTGTTGCGACTCCGTGTGCATGCAGCCGCCACGATTCCCGAACATCGTCCCTCGCTCGGAGACGGCATGGATGTCGCCGAACGGGTCGACGCGGTTCTGAAGCGGTCCCGGGTTCACCCGCGCCACGGGTCAGATGGCCCGTACGCCGCTGACGATCAGTCCGGCTGCAACTACAACGAGGAGGCCACCGGTGATCCGGGCGACCGCGCCGGCGGCGGCTTCGAACCGTCCCAATCGGGCGCCGATCGCCACGGCGGCAATCGCGAAGACGGTGGCGGCGGCGGCGATCGTTTCGAACTCTCCCCGGTCAGCCCCGTAGGTGACCGCGCCGGCAAGGGCAGCAGGAGTGACCAACGCGAGGAGGACGAACAAGAAGGCCGAGCGGTGCTCACTACCCGGCGCGCCCGCCAGCGGTGCCCCGCCGCGCCACACCTCCGATGCTCCACCGACGAGGAACACGACGCCCGCTCCGACGCGGAAGGTCTCGGGTTCGACGCCAAGACCATCGAGGATTGGATTGGAAAGCAAGGCCGCTCCTCCGGCGAACAGCAGCGCAGCCAGCGCTGCAGCAACAGCGGCGTTCGGGGAAATGGCCGAACCCCTGGGCCTTATGCCGGCGGCGGCCGCGACAGGATTCACGGCGGCGAACATGAAGACGACGAGCTGGAGAAATGCAGTCACGGAGACTCCCTGTGGGCGATGATGGGGGCGGCACGAAGCAATCCGGAGAGGGCATGTTGCTGGTCGTCCATCCGCGTTATGTCGTAAGTGAACCAGGCGCCGCGCGTGCGGTCCGGGTTCGGAGTACGCGCGGATTCTTCGGGTGACACCTGCCTCTCTGCGAGCATTCCCGCGCCGCAATCGACGCGCTCCGCGAGCTTTCTCTCCATGTCGGCCATCCGGGGGTCGGTCGCGGCGAGGTGATGGAGCGAAGTCAGTCCTTCGACCCACGTGCCCATGCCGGCCGCGCGGGCCTGCCGTCCGTGGAGCGCTTTCGAGAACCAGTTATCGCGGCGCTGGGACTCGACGCGGATGAGGAAGCCGAAACGCTCCGCGAGACTGCGTGCGTACACGATGTGATGGTCTTCGAGCGGCCAGTTCGCCATCTCGCCAAGACCGTAGGCTGCCCACTGGTCGGCCCATGGCGGGAACTTCTGGTCCTCGTAATCGTCACGTTTGAGCGCGAGATAGTCGGCCGTCTTGAGGGCGTAGCCATCCCAGCCCTCCCCGGGGAAGAAACGATGCATCAGGGTGAGCGACCAGAAGGCCTCGCCAGTCGCGTACTTGGAACGTTCGCCCGGGACGGGAGCGCCGGTCCGAGCATCCCAGCGGTTCAGAAACGCGCCGTCCTCGAGCTGGAGCGCGACGAGTCCGCGGGCGAGCTGGCGGGAGAGAGTATCGAAGCTCGGGTCGCCAGTGGCGATACGCCGCTGCATGAGTCCGGCCAGCATGAGTGCGCTCGCACCGAGCTGTACGCCGTCATCGTCCGGGTTCTGGAAGGCGGCCCACCCGTCATGGCGGTAGAGGTGCTCGACCATGTAGTCCATGCCCCGGTCTGCGGCAGGGAGCACCGAGAGGTCGCCACCGGCAGCGAACTGGTTGAGCGACATGGTGACGCCGGCGTGACGGACGACGTTATACCCGCCTGGCTCGGAATCGGTGGCGCGGTTGTACTCGTATACATAGCGGCCATCTTCGAGCTGGGCACGTTCTATCCAGGACGCCGATTCCCGCGCGGCGACGATGGCCGCCCCGGGCGTGATCGCCGGGCACTGGTGAGGCATGAGCAGCGTCGCGCGGATCATCGTCGCGCCGACCAACCACACCGAAAGCGTGAAGAGCAGGCCCCGCTTCATCCGGGCGAACGATACAGGGAAGCACCGAAACGGGAGTCCGAGCGGCGACCAATGGGCGTAAAGTCTCCGCATGGACGAAGTTGCCCGGCTCGAACGCCTCCGGAACGTCTGCCTGGCGTTGCCGGAAACCACGGAACGGCTGAGCCACGGGGAACCCTGCTGGTTCGTCCGGGACAAAAAGGCATTCGTCGGGTTCTCGAACCGGCATCATGGGGGTGAGTTCGGCTTCTGGTGTGCGGCGCCGCTCGGGGCCCAGGACGCCATGATCACCGTCCATCCCGATCGCTACTTCCGGCCGCCCTACGTCGGGCACCGCGGTTGGGTAGGGGTCCGTCTCGACCTCGAAGAGGTGGACTGGGATGAGGTGGAGGCAGTGGTTCGAGAGGCCTTTCGCGTGGTCGCGCCCGCGAAACTCGCCGAACTGGCGTAGCAGCGGCGTTTCTCGCGTGCACGGTTGTCCTATGATGTGCCGGTGACAAGCGACCTGATCGAAGTTGAGTGGCAGTACGCGGCGCTCGACACGCGGCCGGTTGTCCGCTGGCTCACCGGGTCGTTGCCTGCGGGTTTCACGCTCGAACGGGCGGGGACGAAGGAACTCGACGACACCTACTTCGATACGTCGAACTGGCACCTCCACCGCGCGGGGTACACCTGCCGCGTTCGGCGCAAGGGTGATTCGGCCGAACTGACGCTGAAGTCGATGGCTGAACCGGACGAAGGCATTCGCTCTCGCCGGGAGATCACCGAGCCACTGACCAGCGCGGATATCTCGCCCGCTGCCGCCCCGGGGGGGTGCGGCGCCATCATCCGGGCTGTCGCCGGCCGAAACCCGCTGCTGCCGCTCTTCCGGCTACAAACCCAGCGAGAAGTCTTCAACCTCGCGGACGGTCACGGACTGCTAGCTGAGGTTGCCGTCGACGAGACGTCGATCCCGGTCGGTGAGGACCGCCCGATCCGCCTTTCCCGCGTGGAGGTCGAAGTCGAACACCAGGCTGTTGGGCGCGCGTGCCTTCGTCTCGGAGATGGTGGAAGCCAACCGGCTGACCACCGCCGGGCCATCGAAGTTCGAATCGGCACTGATCGCGACGGGCCAGGCCGTGCCGCCCCTGACCGCCGACCTGGGACCGACAGCCGTCGCTCCCGAACTCACTGCGGGCGAGGTGGCCTATGCGGTGTTGCGGAAGCAGTTCGCGGTGTTTCGCGCGAACGAGCCCGGCACCCGTCTTGGCGAAGATATCGAGGCTCTGCACGACATGCGCGTCGCTATCCGGCGGATCCGGGCGGCGATGGCGGCGTTCCGGCCGGTCCTCTCCCTGCGCATGTTGCGCTTCCGCGACCAGCTTGGCTGGGTGGCGGCGGCACTGGGCGAAGTCCGCGACCTCGACGTCCAGCTGGAGCGCATGGAGGAATGGCGCTCGCACTTTCCGCCTGAACGGGCGGCGGCCTTGCGGGCCGTGGAGGATGTCCTCGGGCAACGCCGGCAGGTCGCGCGCAAACGCATGCTGTTGGTGCTCGATTCGCGGCGCTATGAGCGGGTCTGCGAGGGCTTCGCGCGCGCGCTTCGCGAGGGGCCACCGAAGTCGTTCGCGCCGGGTCGTGTCCCCATCCTCTCGGTCGCACCGGATATGGTGGAACGCCGCTACCGGCGCGTCCGCAAGCTCGGAGATGCGGTCCGGAAAGACTCGCCTCCGGAGGCTTACCACACCCTCAGGATCGATGCGAAGAAGCTGCGGTACGCACTGGAGTTCGTGGGCAACGGTATCTACGGCAAGCCCGCCATCGAGTTCAGCGCCCGCGTCACAGCGATGCAGGATGTGCTCGGACTGCACCAGGACGCCTACGTCGCGATGGACCTGCTCCAGGAGATAGCCGATTCGTCCGGCCGAAAGCTCGGCCCGGCCACGCTGATGGCGATGGGTTCGATCACCGAGCGCTACCGTCTCGATGCAATCGACCTGCGTGCGAAGTTCCCAGGCGTGTACCGGCCGATCGCGGGAGACGAGTGGAAGCGGCTCCTAAAGTTGATGGAGCGAGAACGACCGGCGCCGCCGGCGCAGGCCCCGGTGAGTCGCGTGCGAGCGGCACGACCCGGTCCTGCCGTCTAGCGCCAGACACTAACCGCCTGCCCCTGTATCCTCTCTCTCCGGGCATCCGAACCCTGCCGCGCGGCCGCTCGCCGAACCGGAAACCGGAAATTGCTCCCTCGGATTTCGCCAAATGGCTGTGCTTGTCGATGGAAATACCCGCCTCATGGTCCAGGGCATCGGGACCGAAGGCGCGAACCACATGCGCCGCTCTATCGCCTACGGGACCAACGTCGTCGCCGCCATCCACCCGAAGCGTGGTGGAGAACAGCAGGACGGCGTGCCAATCTTCACGACCGTCGACCAGGCTGTCCGCGAGACGGGCGCGAATGTGACGATCATCTTCGTCCCGGCGCCGTTCGCCGCGGACGCCATCCTCGAAGCCGCGGCCGCGAAAGTCCCGCTGATTGTGTGCATCACTGAGGGCATACCGGTGCTGGACATGGTGCGCGTGAAAGCGGCCCTGCAGGGCTCATCGAGCATCCTCATCGGGCCCAACTGCCCCGGAGTCATCACCCCCGCGACGAAGACGCGCGTTGGCATCATGCCGGGCGATGTCTTCCTTCCGGGCCGGGTCGGCGTCGTCAGCCGCTCGGGGACGCTCGTCTACGAAGTAGTCGCCCAGTTGACCAATGAAGGCATCGGCCAGAGCACCTGCATCGGCGTCGGTGGCGACCCGATCATCGGCACGCGCCAGGTGGAAGCCATCCGGATGTTGAACGAAGACCCGGACACCGACGCGATTGTGATGGTCGGCGAGATCGGCGGCTCCGCGGAGCAGGAAGCGGCGGCGTACATCAAGGCGAACGTGAGGAAGCCGGTCGTGGCATTCATCGCCGGGGCGACGGCGCCTCCAGGGCGTCGCATGGGCCATGCCGGCGCAATCATCTCAGGTGAGGACGGCAAGGCCGAGAACAAGAAGGCCGCGCTGGCGGACGCCGGTGCGTGGGTCTCGGATTCGCCGGCAGACATCGGCACCACGATGAAGAAGGCACTGCAGGAACGCGGTCTGCTGAAGTAGTTCCGGCGAACAACTGACCTCGAACAGGGCAGTCCCAAAGGGCTGCCCTTTCCTTTTTGGAGCGCGGGCAAATCGCGACAGAAAAGCGTCGTTCGACATGAACTATTGGCGAGGCAGTAAACTTCCCCATCGCCAGCTAAACCGAGGCCCATCCGGATGCTCTCGCCCTACCGAGTCCTGGACCTCAGCACGAACCATTCGGCTGTCTGTGGAGCGATGCTCGCCGACCTCGGGGCCGACGTGATCGCCGTCGAGCCGCTGTCTGGTTCGCCCCTCCGGCAAGAGGGGCCTTTCCGCCACGACGAGCCGGACGCGGAGCATTCACTCACCTGGTGGTCGTACTCGCGGAACAAGCGCAGCGTCTCGCTCGATATCACGTCCGCCGAGGGACGGGCGGCATTGCTCAACCTGGTCGACGACGCCGACTTCCTCATCGAGTCGTTCGCGCCCGGATACCTGGACTCACTCGGACTTGGGTACTCGTCCCTTTCCGAACGCCAACCGGGCCTGATCATGGTATCGATCACCCCGTTCGGGCAGGAAGGCCCGAAGTCCGCATGGGCCGCATCTGACCTGACCGTCTGGGCGTCCTCCGGCGCCTTGAACCTGACCGGGGACGATGACCTGGCGCCGGTGCGCGTGTCGGTGCCCCAGGCGAACCTGCATGCCGGCGCGGAAGCGGCGGTGGCGGCGCTGGTTGCACTTGCTGCCCGCCAGCGCGACGGGCGCGGACAGCACATCGATGTCTCGGCCCAGACTGCGAGCATGATAGCGACGCAATCGTTCATCCTCGCGCCCGCCTGGAATGATCTGTCACTCGCTCGTATCGGCGGGGGCCTGAGGCTCGGGCCGCTGTTCGTGCGCTTCGTCTATCCGTGCAAGGACGGGTTCGTCAACATCACCCTGCTCTTCGGGAATGTGCTGGGACTGTTCACGCGCCGCCTGTTCGAGTGGATGCACGAAGAGGGGTTCGTCGACGAAGCGACTCGCGACAAGGATTGGGTCGCGTACTTGCAGTTGCTGCTGACCGGTGAAGAACCGATACCGGAATTCGAGCGGGCGATGGCGGCGATCGAGCAATTCACGCTCTCGCATACGAAGGCGGAACTGTTCCAGGGTACATTCGACCGCCACGTACTCATCGCCCCGGTCAGCACACCGGCCGACATCGTCGATTCGAGTCAGCTCGCTGCGCGGGGCTACTGGCAGAAGTTGGCACACCCTGTAGCCAATGAGCTGGCGGCGTTTCCGGGGCCTTTCGCTCGGTTCTCGGCACGGCCGATCGAGTACCGCCGGCGGCCACCGCTGCTGGGCGAACATGCGGCCGAGGTCAAGGCAGAGAGGCGGCACAGGGCAGCAACCGAACCTCGCCGGGCCGACAGTCGACCGCCGCTGGAAGGCCTGCGGGTCTGCGACTTTTCGTGGGTGTACGCCGCACCTGCAGCCACCAGGGTCCTGGCCGACTGGGGCGCCACCGTAGTCAAGGTGGAAAGCACGCGTTTCCTGGACGCACTTCGGACGGGACAGCCGTTTAAGGACGGGGTCGTCGGGCCGGAGCGGTCTGGCGGCTTCTGCAACGTGAACGTGGGAAAACTGGGGCTGGCACTCGACCTTTCGAAGCCGGAAGGCCGCAGCGTGGCACTGCGGTTGGCCGACTGGGCGGACGTGGTCGTGGAAAACTTCTCGCCGAGTGCAATGGCGGCCTGGGGACTCGACTACGCGACACTTTCGGCGCGCAACCCCGGGCTGATCATGCTGAGCACGTGCCTGAGCGGGAGCACCGGGCCGCACGCTTCGTTGGCCGGCTACGGGACCATGGGCGCCGCACTGACCGGGTTCCATGAACTCACCGGTTGGCCGAACCGACCGCCAGCCGGGCCGTTCGCCGCCTACACGGACTACGTCTCGCCGAAACACGTCACCGCGAGCATCCTCGCTGCCCTCGACCACCGGAGCCGGACCGGGCAGGGCCAACACATCGACCTGTCGCAGGCCGAGGCCTCGCTGCACTTCCTCTCCCCCGCGATCCTCGATTACACGGTGAACCAGCGCCAGCGTTCCCGTGATGGCAACAATTCCGAGGAATGCGCGCCGCACGGTGTCTTCCGGTGCGCAGGCGACGATCGCTGGATTGCGATCGCGGTTACGACCCAGCCGGAGTTCGCAGCGTTCTGTCGTGCAGCCGGGCATCCTGAATGGGTGAATGACGAGCGTTTCGCCCTGTTCCCGCGCCGCTACGCGAACCGTGCGTTGCTCGAAGCGATGATCGGCGAATGGACGTCTGGTCGAGATGTAGCCGAACTCGAAACCGTCCTGCAGGCGGCCGGGGTGCCCGCTCACAGGGTTTCGATGGCAACAGACGTGCTCACTGACCCCCAGCTGCAAGCCCGCGGCCATTGGGCACAGATCGAGCAGGGAGAAGCAGGCACGGTCACGGTCGAGGCTCCCCGGTTCCGCCTCTCGCGAAGCGCCTTTGTGCCGCCACACCCGGCGCCCACCCTCGGGCAGCACAATGACGTCGTGCTCCGGGAGCTCCTCGGGATGAGCGACGAGGCGATAACGGAGCTCGCCGTCGCCGGGGCGCTGGAGTAGACACCGTTCATGGCGAACGTGTGAGGTAGTCCAAAGGCGCGAAAGTCCCCCGGGACGGCTATCGGGATCGAGGGCACTGGCTGGGACATCGGCTATGCGGCGCTGTTCCTCTGTTCGGATGAAGCACGCTACATCACCGGCGTCACGCTAAACGTGGATGGCGGCGTACTGGTGAGCTGATCCGCGTCAGCAGTTGAGCTTCAGTCCCGCTGTCGGCCAGTTCTCGAACGCGATGAGCTTGCCGGTAGTGCTCAGTGTCGCGTACAGCGTCCGCAACCCCGGTCCACCGAAGCAGGCGTTCGTGGTCAGGATGTCGGGACACGCGTAGTGGGTTGCCTGACCAGCGGGGGTGAAGGAGGTGAGCCCACCGTTCACCAGCGTCGCCACGATCACGTTCCCCTCGGCATCGACAACCAGCGAGTCGCACATAGCGAAATTGAAGGGCGGGGCGCCGGGGACCGTCCCGACGACGCGGCGCATTCCTACCTGTCCCGGGCCGACGAGGTCATACGCATAGAGGCGGCCTGTCGGCGTCTCCGCAATGTAGAGGACTTTGCCATCGGGGCTGAGACCGATGCCGTTCGGGGACTCCATGGGGAAGATGATCTCCCTGATCATCTTGCCATCGGGAGAGGCGTAGAAGACGCCGGTGCGGTCACGGTCGCGAGGGCGCGTCTTGCCGTGATCGGTGAAGTAGAAGTTGCCCTCGGCATCGAAGACGAGGTCGTTTGGGCCTTTCAGCCGTTCGCCGTCGCACTCGCGGTAGAGCGTCGCCACCTCGGAGCCGTCGGGGCTCACCCGCTGGATCTGGCCGCCGATGTAGTCGGCCGGCTGCTCCCCGGGGAAGAGCCCAACCGTCCCGTCCGGGAGCGGCCGCTCGGTCCAGTGGAAGCCGCCGTTCTGCGTGACGTAGATCGCGCCATCCGGGCCGATGGCTGCGCCGTTGGGCCCGCCGCCGGTGGTGGCGAAAACCGACTTCGTACCGTCCGCAGCAATGCGGGTGAGGCAGCCGGCGGCGATCTCCGTGACCAGGATGTCGCCGTTTGGCAGTTCGAGCGGACCTTCAGGAAACTTGAGTCCCGTGGCAACGATGCGGAAGTCCATCAGACAATCACCTCAGCAGGAGTGCGCGCGATGGTACGGGAAACGGCGGTCTTTATCGCGCTGGCCGGCCGCACGCGGACCCTATCGCGGGACGGGCGCTTCGAGAATGGGCTCGCACTGAGGAACCGGCTCGCCGACCGGACAAGGAAGGGGCGTAAACTCCGCGCATGAGTTTCGACGCGTCACCAGCACGGACCACCAACGCCGCCTTCGTCCCTCACGGCGCCCCATTCGCCGTAGCCCGCGCCGAGGGCGCATACCTGGTGACACCCGACGGGCAGCGAATCCTCGATGCGGCGGGCGGCGCGATCGTGGCGAACATCGGGCATGGCCGAAAAGAAGTCGCGGCTGTGGCCGCAGCCGCCCTCGAACGCTGCACTTATGTGGTACCGCCCTTCGCGACCGAAGACCGCCTGAACCTGGTGGAGCGCCTCCAGAAGTCGTGGCTGCCGCCCTCGCTGACTCGCATCACGTTCACCAGCGGCGGCTCGGAGTCGGTCGAAGCAGCCCTTCGCCTGGCCCGACAACACCACGTCTGCGCGGGGCGGCCCGAACGGTGGAAGGTCATCGGGACGGACCTGAGCTACCACGGCGTCAGCCTCGGCGCCCTCTCGGTGGCGAACCACGCAGCGCGCCGGGCGCCGTTCGAGCCGATGCTGATCCCCTTCCCGAAGACGCCCGCGCCGTACGTCATCCCCGGGCTCGAACACGCCGAACACCCGGCCGACGCGCTGGAGCGCGTCATCCTCGCCGAGGACCCCGAGACGGTCGCCGCCTTCATCTGCGAACCGGTGGTCGGTGCTGCTGGGGGCGCGCTCGTCCCCGTCGATGACTTCTGGCCGCGCGCCCGCGAGATCTGCTCGCGGTACGGCGTGTTGCTGATCGCCGACGAGGTCATGTCGGGATTCGGCCGCACCGGCAAGAAGTTCGCAGTCGAGCACTGGGGGGTTGAGCCGGACATCCTGGTGGGAGGCAAGGGACTCTCCGGCGGTTACGCGCCGATCGGCGGCGTCTACGCGAGCGAGGCAGTGGTCGCACCGCTCGCGGCGGAGCGCCAGGACCTGATGTTCTACACCTACTCAGGGCACCCGGCTTCGTGTGCGGTGGCCGACAAAGTGCTCGAAATCATGGAGCGGGAAGACCTCGTGGCCCGCTCCGAGCGGATGGGCGCGCTCCTTCGGCAGCGGCTCGACTCGCTGGCGGACCACCCGAACGTCGCCGAGATCCGCGGCCTCGGGCTCATGCTCGGCGTCGAGTTTGTGAAGGACCGCCGGACCATGGAACGCTTCCCGGCGGAAGCGAAGTTCGCCGCCCGGCTGCAGGGGGCAGCCCTGCGCCATGGGGTCTTTCTCTACGCAGCCGGTTCGGGGCCGGTGCGCGACGCGGCCCTGTTCGGGCCACCCTTCACCATCAACGGCGAAGACATCGACCTCATTGTCGAAACACTCACGAGCGCGCTCGAAGAGACGGTCGCAGGAACAGCCTGACGGGCGATGGCCAGCACGCCTATTGGCCGGCGAACGGCAACGAAGCGAGCATCCCAGACGGCCAGCGCCGGCTTTGGCTTCAGGTCCGATGTCACGAGTCCCATGAGGGCGAAGGGGAGGGCGCGTTCCGGCTCGGAAGCAGGCGGCGCGACGGCGAGCCACGCGTTCAGGTTCAGGTCTGCGAACAGGAGCATGATCACCAGCACCGGGTCGGCCGCATCCAGTACCGAGAAGAAGCGCTCGTAGAACTCCGCCTGGACGGTGAGCGTCGCCGGCGACTCGGTCTTTCCGGGTGGGGCCGAACTCCAGCCGCCTTCGGCGATGAGGACTGGCTTGCCGCTCGCTTCTTTGAGCTTCGTGAAGTAGTCCGCCGGGATCTCCGACGGGTTGTTGAAGAAGAATGACGGGTAGCTCGAAAGTCCGAGGACGTCGATGTCGAAGGTGCGGGAAAGGGCGAAGTGGTCGACCGCAGATGGCAGGATGGTGACTCGACCCCAGGCTTCGTCCACCTGGAAGGAGACGAAGAACTTCGTCGCCGGCGAGAGCGAGCGCACAAGTGGCGCGAGGCGGTTGCACATGTCGCGGATATTCGCGAACAGAACGGGATCTCATCTGGCGGCGAGGGAGTTGATCTCCGACGCGCAGCCGAAGAAGTCCGGCTGATATCGTGCAACCAGCAACTCCACCCACTGCTCGTGGAGCGCGCGCAGGGCGGGGTCGTTGAGGGTGCGGCCGGCGGCGCGGGTTTCATTCGACTCACGCGTGCGGTCGAGGCCATCCAGGGGGTCGACAAGGAAGGAGACGTGGAAGCCTGTGCCTCGCAAATAGGCCATGAGGCCGTCGTAATCCTCGACGAGGATCGTCTCCATGGGCGTGCCCGCAAGAATTCGCGCCCAGGGCACCTCACGTTGAATAAGGACTGCATCGGAATGTTTCGCAGCCTCGGGCATCGTCTTCAGGATGGATGCGACGGTCGGCTCGGGCGGTTGCAGGAACCAGCCCATGCGGTAGCCGCGCGTCTGGGCCTGGGCAGAGACATCCGCCGCAAGGGAAGGCACGACGATCCGTGTGGCGGGCTTGTCGAGGCCCGAAATGGCCGCCTGGCGCTGGAGAGCGACGAGACTCAGGAGGACGAGGAGTGCCGCGAAGACAGAGAGCCGGCGCACGGATAGACTGTAGCGGAAGGCTAAAGAGAAGTCATCTTCCCATTCTTCAGAGACGGTAGGCTCAGAGCGCCGGAGCGCACCCTGTGGGGGCGGGAGAGGGCCGGCGTCCTTGCCATTGGGGGAGATGGGTTCCATACTTAGGGCTTGATCCGCTGCGGCGGATCGTTTTTGTGTTGGAATCCGTTTCCGGATTCACGGGACCCTGGCCCGAGTGGCGCAATTGGCAGCGCAACCGATTTGTAATCGGTAGGTTAGGGGTTCGAGTCCCCTCCCGGGCTCCAACACAAGGACGCCTCCCGCGAGAGCGGCTGGCACACGTGGAGAGGTGGCCGAGTGGTTAATGGCAGCAGACTGTAAATCTGCCGCGCTTCGCGCTTCGGAGGTTCGAATCCTCCTCTCTCCACCATCCTGGTTCCCGGCGCAAGCCTCGAATCACTCGCTCGCGAGGAGTGCTGGCGAAGGCCACTCGAACTCGCCCTCATAGCTCAGTTGGCAGAGCGCGTTCTTGGTAAGAACGAGGTCTCCAGTTCAAATCTGGATGAGGGCTCCAGGACAACTCCCGGCGGACAGCCGCCGAACAAACACACCAATTCCCAGCCCGGAGGGCAGCATCAATGGCGAAGGCGAAATTTGAGAGGACGAAGCCGCACGTAAACGTCGGGACGATTGGTCACGTAGACCATGGGAAGACGACGTTGACGGCTGCGATCACGAAGGTGCTGGCCTTGAAGGGCGAAGCGGAGTTCCGGGCGTTCGACTCGATCGACAACGCTCCGGAAGAGCGAGCCCGGGGCATCACCATCGCCATTGCGCACGTGGAGTACGAGACGGACAAGCGCCACTACGCGCATGTCGACTGCCCGGGCCATGCGGACTACATCAAGAACATGATCACGGGAGCGGCCCAGATGGACGGCGGCATCCTGGTGGTGGCGGCGCCGGATGGACCGATGCCGCAGACGCGCGAGCACATCCTCCTCGCCCGCCAGGTGGAAGTGCCGGCCCTCGTCGTCTTCCTGAACAAGGTAGACATGATGGAGGACGAAGAACTCCTCGAACTGGTGGAGCTCGAACTGCGCGAACTGCTCTCGAGCCAGGAGTTCCCGGGGACGACATCCCGATCATCCGCGGTTCCGGGCTGAAGGCCCTGGAATCGGCTTCGACCGACCCGAACGCACCGGAATACGCGTGCATCTGGAACCTGATGAACGCGGTGGACGACTACATTCCGACACCGGAGCGGCCGCTGGACAAGCCGTTCCTGATGCCGGTTGAAGATGTCTTCGGGATCAAGGGCCGGGGCACGGTTGTGACCGGGCGGATCGAACGCGGCATCGTGAAGGTGGGCGAAGAGATCGAGATCATCGGCATTACCGAGACGCGCAAGACGACGGTGACCGGTGTCGAGATGTTCAAGAAGCTCCTCGATGAAGGCCAGGCGGGCGATAACGTCGGCTGCCTTCTGCGAGGCGTCGAGCGCGACGACGTGCAGCGCGGCCAGGTCCTGGCGAAGCCGGGGTCGATCAAGCCGCACACCAAGGTCGAAGCACAGGTGTACGTCCTCTCCAAAGAAGAGGGCGGACGCCACACACCGTTCTTCAACGGCTACCGGCCGCAGTTCTACGTGCGCACCACCGATGTGACGGGCGCCATCGGACTGCCGGAAGGCGTTGAGATGGTGATGCCCGGCGACAACATCACCATGACCATCGAGCTGATTCAGCCGGTGGCTATCGAAGAAGGCCTCCGCTTCGCTATCCGCGAAGGCGGCCGCACCGTCGGCGCCGGCGTCGTCACCAAGATTCTCGCTTAGGCGATTCCGGAAGGAACAGGACCATGGCCAAGGCAAAGGGCGACCGGATCATCATCCACCTGGCATGCACGGAATGCCGGGAACGGACGTACACAACCCAGAAGAACCGACGGCACGACACGGACCGGATGGAGCTGAACAAGTTCTGCCCGCGCTGCCGGGTGCACCGCGCGCACCGGGAGACACGGTAACCCACATGGCACGAACACCCCGGCGCCGTGAAGCCACGGCGCCTGCAGCCGCAAGCGACCAGGCGGGTGAAGCCGCCAGGCGTGTGCGCGACAACTTGCCCAGGCCGGCAGCCGCCCCGGTCGCATCGGGCATGGCCCGTCCAGAACCACGCAAGAGCCGCAACCCCTTCGGGTTCCTGAAACGGTTCGAGCCGCGGTTCGTTGCCGACGTCATCGGCGAGTTGCGGAAAGTGACCTGGCCGAGCTTCGCCGAAACGCGATACCTCACCTTTGTTGTCGCAATCGTCGCCGTGGCGATGGGCATCTTTCTTGGCGCGCTCGACCTCGGCTTCGGCTGGATAGTGGAAAAGGTCTTCTTTTCGTGAGTGACGAACCAGCACCGGTGACCGCTCTTTCCCATGTGCGCCCGACTGAAAAGCCGAAGCGCGCGCCGCGCCGCCGAAAAGACGACGACGCCCTTGAGCAAGAGCAGCTGACCGACGACGAGATCAACGCGCCCGGGCGCAAGTGGTACTTCGTCCACACGTACAGCGGACACGAAAACAAGGTCCGCAGCGCCATCAAGGCGACCGTCGAGCAGATGGACGCGAAGGACAAGGTCCATCACGTCGTCGTCCCGACCGAAGACGAGATTGAGATCAAGGAAGGCCAGCGCCGGACCGTCAAGCGGAAGCTCTACCCCGGCTATGTGCTCGTCCAGACGATCGAACTCAAGGAAGGCGACCCTGATTCCGACGAAGCCTGGCACATGATCCGGAACACCACCGGCGTGACCGGGTTCGTCAGTTCGGGCACCCGGCCGGTCCCCCTTTCCCACGATGAAGTGAGCCACATCCTGCGGGCGATGCGGATGGAACAGCCGCGGATGCGGGTTGCCTTCATCCCTGGCCAAAGCGTCCGGATCGTGGATGGTCCGTTCGAAGACTTCGTCGGGACGGTCGACGAAATCAATACGGAGAAGGGCCGCGTCAAAGTGGTGGTCAACATGTTCGGCCGGGAAACACCGGTCGAGCTGGACTTCCTCCAGGTGGAAAAACTCTAGTCTCCGCTCTCTCGGCAGAACGCCAAATCGCCCGCCGGAATACCGGCGGGCGATTTGCTTGTTGGGCGCCTGAGAAATCCGAATGCCACTCGGGAATCGTATTCGCTACAAGGTGCAGGACCGGCAAGCCGGTCCTGCTCCAAGGGGTCTGCCCGCCGCCAAGGGTCGGGCGAGGGCAGCAAGTGAACCGCCGGGGTTGCCCCGGCGCCGCGCAGCTTAGAAACCCGCCCGGCCACCGCGGCCCCTGAGGCGCGGGTCCAGGACGTCGCGGAGTGCATCGCCGGCGAGGTTGAAGCCCAGCACGGTTACGGTGAGCGCACCGCCGACTGCGAGTGCCATCCACGGGTCGGCGACGCCGTTGCGGCGGCCTTCCTCGATCATCTTGCCCCAGGACACCTGCGTTGGGTCGCCAAGACCGAGGAACGCCAATGTCGCCTCGACGAGGATGTAGACACCGATCGAACTCGTAAACGTGACGATGATCGGGGCGGTGATGTTCGGGAAGATGTGGCGGAACATTATCCGCAAGTCGCTCCCTCCGACGGTGCGTGCGGCAAGGACGTAGACCTCCTCGCGGGTGGCGAGCACCGCGCTTCGGACGATGCGCGTTGAACTCGCCACACCGAGGATTCCCAGCGAGATGGTGTTCACCGTCATCGTTGGGCTGGACATGACCTGGCCGAAGAGGAGGAGGAGGACCAGCGGGGGGAACGCCTGCAGCGTGTCCATGATCCGCTGGAGGATGAAGTCCGTGGCGCCGGCGAAGTACGCGCTGGCCAACCCGATGACGATGCCGGAAATGGTCGCCATGAGGGCCGCGCCGAGGCCGACGTACAGTGCCGTGTATGCGCCATGGATGACGCGCGAATACAGGTCGCGGCCGAGGCCATCTGTCCCCAGCCAGTGTTCGCCCGTCGGTCCGGAGAAGAGGATGGGAGTTTCGCCCTTCTGGAGCTGTTCGGGGCGTGCCGTGAGCCGGACGAGCGGATCCGTGAGGCTCTTCTCGTAAAGCGCCTCGTCGAACTCCGGATTCGTCGTCTTAAAGATGGTTTCGGGGTCGTAGCGTTCCAGCTGGTTGCCGAAGACGCCTGCGATGACGCAGGCAATGATGATCACCACCCCGGCGCCGCCGAGGGGCTTGGTGCGGAAGAACCGGCCCGTGTGGACGAGGTAGCGCATGAGCACGGGCCTGTCGCTGAGGCTCCGGCGCACTGCTGCATCGGGGGTTCGTTCGAGGACTGCTTGTTCTTGTGTCATTAGTCCAGCGGCCCCTTACGAGTAACGGATGCGGGGATCGAGCACACCATAGAGGAGGTCGATTCCGAGGTTAACGAAGACGATGAAGGTGGCGATCACAAGCACGAAGGCCTGGACAACCGGGACGTCCCGCGCCTGGATGGCCACGAGGATGCGGCGGCCTACGCCCGGGATGCCGAAGAGGTTTTCGAACACCACGTTCCCGCTGAGGAGGCCCGCCAGGGTAAGCCCGAGGACCGTCACCACCGGCACCATGGCGTTCTTCATCGCGTGGCGCAGGATGACGACGCGTTCACGCATGCCCTTCGCCCAGGCAGTACGGATGTAGTCCTGGCGCAGGACCTCAAGCATCTGCGAGCGGAGGAGCCGCATGACGCCAGCAGCCGAAGCGAGACCACCGGCCACCGCGGGAATGACGAAGAGCCGAATGCTGGAGCCAGGGTCTTCCCAGAGGAGCTTCGGGTCGGTTAAGGGCACGGTCCACCCAATTTCGAAGAGGCCGAAGAAGCTGACGCCTTTGACGGTGTAGAGCAACAACATCGTGCCGACCCAGAAGCTCGGCATCGCCAGGACCAGGATCGCAAAGATCCGTAAGACGTAGTCGATCATGGAGTCCTGGCGGATGGCACTGATGATGCCGATCGGAAGGGCCGTGGAAAGCCCGACGAAGAGAGACATGAAGGCGAGCTGCAGGGAGTAGGGGAGCCCGTCCCTCATCCCCTTCAGGGCAGGCTCACGCGTCTGGTAGGAAACACCGAAGTCACCCACGACGAGGTGCCCGAGGTAGCGGACGTAGCGCTCGACGACCGGCTTGTCGAGGCCGAGGTCCTTCCTCACCGCATCGATTTGTGCCGCCCGAAGCGCCGGGTCGGTCGATGTCGGGTCCTGGGCGGCGATGCGCTGGGCAACGAAATCGCCAGGCAACACGCTCGTGGCCAGGAAGACCAGCGTGGCGACGAGCCAGATCACCGGGATGTTCACGACCACCCGGCGCAGAATGTAGTTCCTCACGATTCCCCCCTCACACGATGGACGAGTACGGGCCAGCAGCCAGTGTGGTGGCTGCTGGCCCGTCTTTCGGCGTTGGCGGGCCTAGGCGGGCCTTCCCGACCAGGTCGGGTCCTTCTGGTCGAACCAGGCCTGCGTGCCGGTCTGGTGCGAGGTGACGAACGGTGCCGATTCGGACGGGTGGTAGTAGTTGTGATAGAGCGTGGAGTTCACGCCAATGACGTTGTAGGGGATGCCGGCGCCGTAGGCCTTCAGCAGCTCCCGGTTGACTTCCTTGTTGCCTTCCTGGCGCTTGGCGATGTCGAACTCCGTCATCAGCTGGGCGGTGAGCGTGTCGACCTTGTCGATCTTCACGCCGAACTGCGGGAACTGCGGCTGAGACGAGTTGTACTGGACATAGTTCAGGATGGTCGGTTCCGGGTCGGTGATGTCGGTGATCCAGCCATACCAGAGGGCGTTCTTCCCGTTGCCGTATTGCTGCTTCACGATCTTGCCGGTGATGGTGGAGTAGGGCTCGATCTTCGCCGTGAAGGTATTGCCGAGGACCTTCTTCAGCTGGTTCATGATCAGCGCTGAACCGCCGGAGTAGAGGCCTTCCCAGATGTCCGGGATGTCGATCACGATCTCGCCGAGACCGGGGCCGCCGTTTGCGTCCCACATCTTCTTGGCTTCCGCCTCATCCTTCGCCCGGTCCTCAAGGTAGCCAGGGAATGTGATGAGTTCCTTCTCGTTGATGCCGAAAGCTGCCTGTGTCGCGGGAATGTTCCCGGCCAATGCGGCCTTACCCTGGAGCAGCGAGTTGATGATCGCTCGGCGGTCGAAGGCGCGGAAGATTGCGCCGATGAGGTTCGGGTTGTTCCACGGGGCGGCGCCGCCATAGTAGGTGCCCGCCTGCGGGTTCGCCGAGAACTGCTTGACCTCGAAGATCTTGCCTTCGTACTGCTTCTTCAGGCTCTCGAGCACCGCGTTCTGGGCCGGTGCGAAGGCATCGACCTGCTTCTGTTCGAACGCCGCCTGCTGGGCCGCCTGGTCGGTGAACAGCGGGACGTACTTGATCGCGTCCCAGTTCACCTGGGTGTAGAACTTCTCGTTTCGCGTGAGGGTCAGCTTGCCTTCCGCCGCGAACTCGGTGAGCACAAAGGCTCCCGTGCCGATGATCTTGTCGGCCGAGATGTTCGCATAGTCCTTCTCGAACGCCCTGACCGCCTCGGGCGCCTGGACCTTGGCGTAAGCGCCGGCCAGCACGTTCAGGAAGAACGGGTCGGGCTTCGAAGTGGTTACCTTGACCGTCTTCGTATCGATCGTCTCGACCTTGTCGACCGACTGGAACGACGACTTCCGGTAGAAGTTCGGGTCGTCAGTCCCGTCGAGCGTCTTCCCCGCCTTGTTGCGGAGGATGAACTGGGTGATGTCATCGGCGACGGCCGCTCGGCCGTTTACCGGCGGCTTGTTATGCCAGAAGACGTTCGGCCGGACGGTGAAGACGAAGGTCTGCTTGTCGGGTTGTTCCGCTTTCTCGGCGAGCCCGCCGCCGATCTTGCCGGCGCCGTAGCTGTCCCACTGCATGACGCCGAGGTTGGTGAAACCGAACAGCGTCGCGACCGGGCTGAAGCGGGTCCGGTCCACATCGAAGGTGTCGTAGGTGTTGTTCGAGCTGACGAAGTGGGCGGTGCCGCCCTTTTGCTTCGCAGCTGTCGTCGGCGAGGCGGCCGCGCTGGGCGAGGCGGCTGTGGTGCCGCTCGGCGGCGAAGTGGGCTCCGTCGTCGTCGTCGTCATCGTCGCCGCAGCCAACGAGGCCGAGTGCGCCGAGGCCGATGCCTGCCGCGGCAGCGCCCCCGAGCACGCTCCGGCGCGTCAGAGCGCGGCCGGCGGCTTTTCGTTTCCAGTAATTGTCGATCTCCGACATGTGACTTTCCCCCTTGGATTCACCGATATGATTGCAGCCATAGACCCCACGGTGATTCCGCGGAGTATACGCACGCCGTTGCTTGATGGAAGTCAGTGTTTGGGAAACTTCTGGCCGGACGTTCAAGTGCTGCGGGCCACGCCTGGCATTGCCCGATAGGACCGTTTCCGGCGACAATGTGGGTTCGGCCCTGAAGCCGCATTCGTGGAGGCGCGCCACCGAGCGCGCCGCTCGTACACAAGGAGAGCCAAATTGGCAAAGAAAGTCCGTGCAGTGGTGACACTGCAACTTCCGGCGGGCAAAGCGAACCCCGCCCCGCCCGTCGGCCCAGCGCTCGGCCAGCACGGCGTGAACATCATGGAGTTCTGCAAGGACTACAACGCCCGCACGCAGGACAAGGTTGGGCAGATCATCCCCGCCCAGCTCACCATCTTTGAAGACCGCTCGTTCACGTTCATCCTGAAGACGCCCCCAGCAGCCGACATGCTGCGCAAGGCCGCCGGCATCGCGAGCGGGAGCGGCAACCCCCGGCTGACCAAGGTCGGCAAGGTCAGTTCCGATGACATCCGGAAGATCGCCGAGACGAAGATGCCGGACCTCAATGCCAACGGCCTCGACGAGGCGATGAGGATCATCGAAGGCACGGCGCGCAGCATGGGCATCGAGGTCGTATAGCCATGGCGAAGAAGGGCAAGCGATACATCGAAGCGGCCTCCAAGGTCGAGGTGACGAAGTTCTATCCCGTGGAAGAGGCCATCGCGCTGGCGAAGGAGATCCACCCGGCGAAGTTCGACGAGACCGTTGAACTCCACATCAAAACCGGGCTGGACCCGCGCCATGCCGAACAGCAAATCCGCGGCAGCACCGTCCTGCCTCACGGCCTGGGCAAAGTGATGCGCGTCCTCGTCTTCACCGAAGGCGAGGCGGTTTCCGCCGCTCGCGAAGCCGGCGCCGACTTCGTCGGGAGCGACGACCTCATCAAGCAAATCGAAGGCGGTTGGACGGACTTCGATGTCGCCATCGCGACGCGCGAAATGATGGGCAAGGTGGGCCGCCTCGGCCGCGTGCTCGGGCCCCGGGGCCTGATGCCGAACCCGCGCTCCGGCACCGTCGTCGGCGCGGAAGATATTGCCAAGACGGTGAACGATGCCAAGCAAGGCCGTGTCGAGTTCCGCCTCGACCGTCTCGCCAACATCCACGTCCCACTCGGCAAGGTGAGCTTCGATGACGCGAAGCTTCGGGAGAACATGGCGACCTTCATCGAAGCGGTGAACGCCGCCAAGCCGAAGGAAGCCAAGGGCCAGTACATCCGCAGCGCCACGCTGACGACGACGATGGGCCCCGGCATCCACCTGGACCTGGCCCAGACGCTGGCGATGCGCACCACGTAGCAGCACTCCGGTCATCGGCACATGATGAGAGAGGCTCCCCGATGGGGAGCCTCTTTTCTTTCGTGGTGCGTAGAGCGGGATGGCCGGCGGGACGCTCAGGCCGTCCGCACGGCCTCTTCGAGTTTCGCCGTCGCTTCGGCGTAGGCGGTCCCGGGCGCGAAGGTGATGGGCGGACCGATGTTGACGCGGACACGGCCATGGGGATGCGGAAGCCACTTTCCTTCGTAGAACCCCGGGCGCAGGATGTCGATCCGCATCGGGAGGACCGGCACGCCCGTCTCGATAGCGAGCAGGCCGGTGCCGCTCTTGAATGCCTGCATAGGCCCGCCAACGGTGAGCTTGCCTTCCGGGAAAATGAGCACGTTCCAGCCGCCGTCCAGCATCTTTGCGACCGCCTCGAGGCTGTCACGGACGCCAGATCCCTCTTTGGCGAAGGGGAAGGCGTTGCCGAGGAGACTGGCGCCGAAGCCACGGAAGCGGTTACCAAAAATGTCCGAAGCGGCGGCGGCGATGGCAACGCGCTGGCGGAATCCGTGCGGCATGCTCCGAAGCAGCATCGAGCCATCGAGATGCATGTTGTGATTGCTGATGATGAGGACGGGTTCCTGGAGGCTCTTGAAGTGATGGCGGCCGCGGATCTCGACGCTGTACCCGAGGCGCAGCATTGGGAAGACCAGGCCCGTCATCAGGGCGCGGCGAGCCAGCCGGGCCGGCAACCGCCGGGGCCAGGTGGGGAACTTCCGGACCTTTGCTTTTCGTTCTCCCTTTTCAACCATGGCGCGCAGTTGGGCCACAGTCGTTTGTGGTCCAACCTCGGTATCATCCACGTAGACGCCCATATCGTCCTCGATCGCCGAGAGGAGTTCGACGCGGCCAAGAGAGTCGAGCTGGAGGTCGAGGCCAAGAGTCGCCGTCTCGATGATCGGTGCTTCGCCTTTGCGGACTGAGGCGACAAGTTTGAGGAGCGCGTCATCTGAAACGAAGTGCGCCGCGACCGCGCTCACCGGCGCCTGGTCCGTGACGAATTGCTGCACGAGCGGGCGCCGCACTTTCAGGGTGTGGGTGCGAGGGAAGTCTTCGTCCGGCCAGATAGTCCAGGCGAAGAGTTGTTGGCGGTCGCTGAGCTTGGCGTTCGCGCCTTTCACGGCGGCCGGACCGGCACCAGCTTCGGACTCGACAAGGACGGCGTGGAGGCGGATGTCGGGACCATCGGGGAGCCCGAGGACAACTGCATCGGCGATGCCGGGCTGATGCCGGAGGACCTCCTCGATATCGTCCGGGTACACGTTCTGGCCATCGGAGAGGACGATGAGGTCCTTCTTGCGGCCCTTGAGGTACAGATACCCATCCTCGATGTACCCGAGGTCGCCCGTCGTGTACCAGTCTCCCTCGAAGACGGCGGCTGAGGCGGATTCGTTCTTCCAGTAGCCGCTGAAGACGTTCGGGCCCCGCGTGAGGACCTCGCCATCTTCTGCAATACGAACCTGCTGGCCGGGCAGAGGCTTGCCCACGCTGCGGATGCGCCGGTCATCGCGGGGGTTGATGGTCACGACTGGCGAGCACTCGGTGGTGCCGTAGCCTTCGACGACGGCGACCCCCATCTGCTCCCACTTGAGCTGGATCTCCGGGTCGATTGCGGCGCCGCCACTCGCGATCATCTCGAGCTTGCCGCCAAACCGGCCGAGCACGCTGCGAAAGAGCTTGCGGCGAACGTTCTCGGGCAATGGCGTCGCGAATTTGCGGAGGCGGTTCAGGAGCTTGAGTTTGCCCTGCGCGGCCGCTTCCCGCTCGATGCCGTTCATGAGCAGGGTGAGGACCTGGGGAACGCCCATGATGAACGTGGGCTTCCACTCCTGCATGGTCCGGGAGAGGGCTGCCGGCTGGCGGCTCGCGGGGTAGCAGACCGCGGCGCCGACATGCATCGAGGCGAAGCAGCCGCCGATTTGTTCGAACATGTGGCTCAGCGGCAGCAGGGAAAGCATGCGCGTGTCGCGGCCGATAGGGATGACGGCAGTGCCTGCCCGGACATTCGCGACGATATTCGCGTGAGACAGCATCACGCCCTTGGGGTCTCCGGTCGTGCCTGAGGTGAAGATGATTTCCGCCAGGTCGCTCGGGGCGAGGGGGGCCTGGGCGACGCGCCCGTTCACCGGCAGGTTCATCGTCTCGAAGGCAAACGACGGGATCTCCAACTCGCGGAGGGTGTCGGCCTGGGCTTTCCCCGCGAAGGCGATGACCGGCTCCGTCTGATGGATGACCCGTTCGACAAAGTCGCGGGTCGAGCGGACGTCGAGGGGGACAACCACGGCGCCGGCGAGGAAGGAACCGAACATGGCCGCGACCCAATCGGGCTGATTGGGTGCCCAGATGACCACCCGGTCACCCTTCTTGACGTTCTGCTCGCCCATGAAGCGTGCGTAGGCGTGGGCCCGTTCTTCGAGCTTCGTGAAGTTGTACTTCACAGTGCGGACGCCGACGCGCATGGTGACGGCCGTGCGCTGGGGAAAGTCCCGGGCGGATTGTTCGAGCAGATCGACGAGGGTGTTCATTTGTCCTGGAGCGATCGTGCGAACTCACGCACACGCTGGTCGGCTCCTTCCAGGATCGGCCGGTAGTGGCTGAAACAGAGGGTTTCGAAATCGAGCGCAGCGAGTTTCTGGATGGACGCCGTCGCCTCGTCCATGTCCTGGGTGAAGAGCCGGCTCGGAAGCATGAGCCTGCCGAACTTGTACTGCATCGCGTCGCCGACCAGCAGCATCCCGCGGTTGGGGAAGTAGAGCGAGATACTCCCAGCCGTGTGGCCGGGAGCATGGACGATCCGCATTCCGCCGAGCGCCGGGAGTTCGTCGCCGTCATCGAGAATGACATCGACGCGCGCCGCCCCGGGGTCATTTCGGCGCAAATACGGTTCACAGATCTTCGCGAGGAGCGGGTGCGTGAACGGGTTCGGGAGTTGCTGACCGCTCTCCACATGCGGCGCCTCCGCGAGGTGGACTGCCGTCTTCGCCGGGACGTGGGTTTGGATCTCCGGCAGTCCACCGACATGATCGAGGTGGTAGTGGGTGATAACGATGTGCTTGATGTCCGCGGGCGAGCGGCCGATTTCCTGGAGCGCCTTGAGCACGCGGGTCCCAGAGCCCACGGAGCCCGCATCGATCAGGGTAATGTCGTCTTCGACCAGCAGGTAAGCCTTTGAACCACGCGTGCGCACCTGGAAGACTCCGGGGAGCACTTCAACCGCAGAACGGAACTGGGCGGGCTTGCGCTCGTCCCAGCGTGCCTGGGCCTCGACCCAGCGGGACTGTGCCTCTGTCCAACGTTCCTGGAGAGTTGGGCGCGGAACTCGGGAGGGCTCAGTCATTGGTCAAATGCTAACAGGAAAACCGCGGAGACACGGACTCGATCCGATGACGGAGACACGAAAATCACCGAGATCGAGGGAGTTCCCGAGAGCCTGGTGTTTGTGCCGCCGTTCGCACCAGGGGCGACAGATGTGAATAGCATGGCGCGACGCCGCCCGGCCCGGCGCCTGTCTGTCACCGCGACCTGCGCGCCGCCGCGCAACCGGCTACACGTTTGAGCACCACGGCCTTGAGCATCTACCTGCGCAGCGCGTAGCGTCCGAGCACATGGCATCAATTTGGGTGGAGAGCCTCGGTCGCAGCTTCGAGCAGGCGTTGGACCTGCTGGCTACAGCGGTGCAGGGTTGCCCCGACGAACTGTGGGAAGTGCCGATGTGGCGGGTTCCGGTCCCCGGGCCCGAACACCCGTTTCTTGGAGCGGACTGGATTCCGGTCATCGACGCCGCGCTGCGGGACTCCCTGGCAAGTCAATGGGTGCGACGACGCTCAACTCCGTGGAGCGTGGCCTGGCACGCGCTGGAGACTTTCGACTACGAGCTGACCGGCGAGTTCGGCCCGTGGGCCCCGCCGCCGCCGTTCAGCGGGCACCCTCATTGGCGAGATCTCCCCAGCTTGCCTGTGGCCTGGTCGCGCTCCGAGGTGCTCGTTTACGTTGAGTACTGTCGCCTTCAGGCAGACCGAACACTCGCGGGTATGACCGACGAGCTGGCCGCGACACCGCTGCCGCGCGCCCATCGTTACCGCGGGCAGCCGTACGCATGGATCCTGACGGGCCTCGTGGGGCACACGACGGAGCACGCGGCACAGATCCGGCAATTCATCACGGCTGCGGGAATGGCACCCGACATGCAGGGCGGCCCAACGGCGTCAGATCGATAGCGCATCCCAGGCTCTGCGCAGCGCGGACTCGGTGTGCCGGGAGAGATGCCGGGTGATTCCTGGGGTGGAGCAGCGAGCGCCCAAGGGGGATTGGAAGCAGAGCAGTAGGAGAAGGACGGACCGGGCGCTCGCGTGCTCCGGTGGGACATGTGAATTTTATCACACAGACAGGCGCCGGTGGGCGAAGCGCCATCGAAGTAGCCTATGGCGCAGTTCGAGGGAAACCCGAATTTGGTTCGCTTGCAGGCGGTTCACCGCTAGCCCACAATCGTTTCCGCATAACTTCGTTGCGCCGCAGACCGGCGCGCCCAAATGAAAGCAGGAAAGCCACATGGTTATCACCCTCTCCGATAACGAACGCGAAGCAACCTGGCGCAAGGAAGTCCGGAGTTTCATCGACAGCGAAGCTCCGGCCGCGCTCAAGGCGGCAGGGGACGAGGGCGGCGAGAACTCGCTCTTCGGGCGACTCGGCGCCATTAAAGAATGGCGCGAGAAAGTCGCCGCGAAGGGCTGGATCGCGCCCTCCTGGCCGAAGCGCTTCGGTGGCGCGGATATGACAGTCGCCGAACAGTTCATCATGAATGAGGAGTTCGCCGAGTCCGGCGTGCCGGGCAACCTCGGCGGCTTCGGCGTCATGATGATCGGGCCGACCATCATCGAGCACGGCACGGAAGAGCAGAAAGAGGAGCACCTCACCAAGATCCTCAAGGGCGAAGTGATCTGGTGCCAGGGGTATAGCGAACCGGGCGCAGGCTCAGACCTCGCCAGCCTCCAGACCCGCGCCGTCCGCGACGGCGACGACTACGTGATCAACGGCCAGAAAATCTGGACGACTGGCGCGCAGTTCGCCGACATGATGTACATGCTCGTCCGGACCGACCCGGATGCGCCGAAGCACCGCGGCATCACCTACCTGCTCGTGAACATGAAAGCACCGGGAGTCACCGTGCGGCCGCTCACCATGCTTTCCGGCGCGCAGGGCTTCAACGAAGTCTTCTTCGAGGACGTCCGCGTCCCGGTTAAGAACCGCATCGGTGAGGAGAACCGGGGCTGGTATGTCGGCACGACGACCCTGGACTTCGAACGCAGCTCGATCGGTTCCGCCATCGGCGTGCGCAAGCAGCTCGAGTCGATCATCCGCCAGGCCAAGTCCGGCGGCGAAGCCTCGTTCAGCCGCAACCCCAACGTGAAGCGCGAGTTCGCCGACCGCTGGATCGAAGCTGAAGTCGCCAAGATGCTCAGCTACCGCGTCGTCAGCATGCAGGTCCGGGGCCAGATTCCGAATCATGAGGCCAGCATGTGCAAGCTCTTCAGCAGCGAGATGTCGCAGCGCATCGCGAACCTTTCGATGCACCTGTTCGGCATGCACGGCAATGTCCGCAACCGCGCCTCGAACGGGTATATGCAGGCCGTCAGCTCGACGATCGCCGGCGGCACCACCGAGGTCCAGAAGGGGATTATCGCGACTCGGGGCCTCGGCCTCCCTCGCGGTTAAGTCCCGAGCACTTCGCACGACATGGAGGGGCCCTTCGCCAGCCGGCGAAGGGCCCTTTGGCACTCTGAGTCGCGCCAACCGGCGCGGTGAAGATAATGGGCACGATGCGGCAAGTCCTCCGAACCCTGCGCTTGACGATTCGAGCCGGGCAGCTCGCGATCGTGGCCGTGTCTCTGTATCAGTCGGCGATCACCATCGCCGGCTACAGGAAGTACCGGCGATACCGGGAGGTGCGCCCGGAACCGCCCGAGGGGCTGCCCCGCTTCGGCCTCGTCGTCTGTGCCCGGAACGAAGAAGACGTGATCGCCCGGATCGTTGCGGATCTGCTCGCCCAGGACTACCCGGCCGAACTGCGCGACGTCGTGGTCGTTGCCCACAACTGCTCCGACAACACGGCGAGCGCCGCAGCGCGCGCCGGTGCCCGGGTCATCGAGCACTACACGGCCGCCGCCGGAAAGGCCCACGCAATCGAAGCGGGACGGCTTGCGTTCGGGCCTGGATACGACTTCATCGGCGTATTCGATGCCGACGCCCGAGTCGCTCCGGGAATGCTCACCGAAATCGCGGCCCATTCGAAGGACCGGGAGTGCCTCCAGGCCGAAGTTGTGCCCATCGCGGACCCCGACTGGCTGGCCGAAGGCTACGGCTTCGGGAGGAAGGCCCGGAATCTGTTCTGGTGGCGTCCGCGAGAGGCGCTGGGGCTCAGCACAACCATCACCGGGAGTGGCTGGTTTATCCGTCCCGGCATCCTGGCCCAATACGCCACGGGCTCATGGACGATGACCGAGGACCTGGAACTGAGTGTGCGGCTCGTGACGGACGGCCATGCAGTGACGTATGTGTCCCGCGCACAGATCGCCTGCGGCGAGCCCCGGGAGCTCAAGTCATCGATGCAGCAGCGATCGCGCTGGGTGCGGGGCCACATCCATGTGGTGATGGGCCGCTGGCTCCCGCTGGTGCGGCGGGCGGCGACCGGTGACCTGCGCGCACTGGACCTGGCGGTTTACCTCGTCGTACCCACGCGATTGCTCACGCGCATGGGAGTGACGGTGACGGCGGTGGCCGGGCTGATTACACCGGCCTTCGCACTGCCGGGGGTGATCGTTTGGGCGGCGATGGCGGGTGAGTGGCTGGCGCCGGCCTACATTGGCTGGAAGGAACGGCTCGTGCGCCTTTCAAGCGGCAGTCTGATGCTGGGACTTCGCCACAGCATCCTCAGCCTGCTCTGGTTCCCGATCGGAGCATGGGCGATGGGGACAGCGCGCCTGCGAGCCTGGCACGCCATGCCGCGAATCCTCGAACGGGAAACGAATGATGTCCGTTAGCAAAGCTGCACCATCCAGGCCGAACCGGGCGCCGATCGTCTTCGCGGCTGCACTGGTGCTGATGTGCGTGATCTGGTTCCTGGGCTTCGCAGTGAGGATCTCGCTGAACCAGGACACGGATATCGTCGCCCGCGCGGGGATCTCCCGAGTGCTCAACGGCGGGTTCTCCGACTTCCGGGCGACGACGTTCCTGATCCTGGTTGCCGTGTCCTGTTATGTCTTGTGTCTCCTCGCCCTGAGAAAGCGGTTCCGCCACGACTTCGCCGCTGCTATCGGCGGGACCGTCCTGGCGGGCTGCTCCATGCTGCCGGCCATGCCGCTTACGTCGCCCGACGCCGTACACCTCGCCGCCGATGTCCGCACTTTCTGGCTCCAACATAAGGACCCGACCAACTTCGATGGCGTCCCCGCGAAGTTCGATGACCCGGTCGCGAACGAGGTACGGGTCTTCCGAAACCAGCCGAGCGGCTATGGCCCATTGGCCTATGCGATTGGCGGCGCCCCATCCCCTTCGCCGGCGACTCTTTCAGAGCGAACCTGCTGGGCCAGAAGGTGATGGGCGGGATCTTCCTGACGCTCACCGCGCTGGCCGCGGGGCTGCTCGCCAGGCGGCTCGGTCAGAACGCGGCACTGGTGGCGGGAATCGTGGGCCTCAACCCGATGATGACGTGGCAATTCCCGGGGGATGGCCACAACGACGCGATGATGGCTTTCTTTGGCGTCGTAGCCCTCGGCCTGGTGATCGAGCCAGGCTGGCGGCTGCGCGGGGCCGGCGTGGTGGCAGGGTTGGCCTCTGCGGCCTGCAAGTACGCCCTGGTACTCGCCTCACCCGTCGTCGCAGCCTACTGGTGGCCCCGGTACCGTTACCCGCTCGCCTTTCTGGCCGCGGCCGGCGGTGGGCTCGTCCTGATGCTCTACGTGCTGGGCATCGGCCCGGTGCAAAACGGGGCACTTGGACCTGCGGGGGCTATCATCCAGACCTCGCCATGGCGGTGGCTGCAGCTCTGGTTCGACACCGGCTCCCAGGGGAATGACCGGCTCGTTGTCGCCAGCTACATGCTCTATCTGTTCATTCTCGGCTTCATCATGATCTACCACCGGCTGGAGACAAAGACGGACCTGGTCGCTGCGGTGGGCGTCGCGATGACGTTCTTCCTATACTTCTGCTCGCCTGGCTACCACCCGTGGTACATCGTCTGGTGCCTGCCGTTCGCCGCCCTCTCGAACAGCCGATGGCTGATGGTGGGAGCGGTGGCGTTCACGCTCACCGCCTTCCTGCCGATCCTCGCGCTGAACTGGCAGATCACGCTCGGCGACGCCTGGCACATCGGCAACCCGGTCGAGTGGTCGACGGCGCTCATGTGGCTGGCCACGGCAGCAGCGGCGTATGTGGGCTGGCGCGGGCGAGACTGGACTCACCTCGGCCGTTCAGCGAGCACAAAGGCTGCCGGGCCGAAGTTCGCGGCACGCCAACGCAAGCGCGCGGGAGCCTGAGCGGGTTTCATCGCCACGCCGCCTCAGGGCGAGTCTGCACCACCAGTGCCGTCCTTGGTCCGCTTCGCCAGAGCACCAGCCGTCTCGGCCAGCTGGCGGGCTAGCCGGAAGTACGCGGCCACATCATCCCGGCGGATGCACCAGACCTCGACGAACGGGAGCCGGCTGCGGCGAACGAACAAGGTCACCGAAACGACAGTCGCGACGCCGTAGCTGAGCGTAGTCGCCCAGGCTGCGCCGGTCGTGCCGTAGAGCGGGATGAGGAGGAGGCCAGCGGCAACTGAGACCGCGACCGAGAGCAATCCGATGAATACAGGAAACGATGGAACGCCACGGTGGTTCACGAAGTACAGGTTGATGAGCCCCTGGGGCGCGAACAGCGCCGTCCCCAGGCAGAGCACCCGCAACGGCGCGCCTGCGCCTTCGTAAGCGCGGCCGAAGAGGATCTCGATCAGGTACGGCCCAACGATGGCGGCGGTGAGTCCGCCGCCGATGACAACCATGACCGTATGCCGGATGCCGGTGGCGGTCAGCCGCGCCGCCTCGGACGGTTCCCCTCGTCCCACCCTGGCGAATGATGCCAGTGTGATCGCCGACGAGAACAGCCAGAGCCCTTCGGCCACGGCGATGGCGGAGGAGTAAATGCCGGCGCCCTCCCGGCCGTCGAGCCGGATCACCAGGAGTTGGTCGACCCGGTAGTTGAGCAGCCCGATGACACTGCCGAAGCCGGTGACCGCCGAGAAGCGCAGCATCCGTCGCATCAACGCAGTGTTCGGACGATGGGTGAGCATCCAGCGCCACCAGGCGCGGCCCCAGTAGACGATCGGCAGGAGGGAGACGTACTGGGCAAGCGTCCAGGCCTGGAGCGCACCCTCCGCGGTGCGATGCCCCAGGACGCCCACCCAGACCGCGAGGAAGAGCAGCGCAAGGCTGACTGCGACGTCGCCGGCGAGGTTGTACTTCACCACGGAGTTCTGTCCGAGAATGACGCCGAGAGAGGTGTTCCGGATAATCGCGGGCGCCATGGACGCGACGGCGAGGACGACGACCTGACCGTCCTCACCGGATACAAACAGGCGCGTCCCGAGCGCGACGACCAGTATCGCCAGGGAGAGCGGCAGGACCATCGCCAGCGCATTTGCGCCTACCTCTTCGGCATCACGCTTCTGGTTGGAGACGAAGTATCCCGTCGCGCTTGAGAGGCTGGAGATGCCGCCGATCGCAGAAGTGAGCACGATCGCCGTCGCATAGACGCCACGATCCTCAACCGAGAGCGTGCGCGCGGTGAGGATCCCAATGAGGCCCCACATGAGGATGTCGTTCATCCGGAAGATGAGCGAGACGAGGCTGCCGGTGGCGATCCCCACGTCGGAATAGTAGGGACTATCCGGCTCCGGGCGACCGGTGGGCGGCAACCGCGAGCGAATATGCAGCCAGCAGGGCTTCTTCGACGACAGCCGGCCGGAATGTAGGCCCGGGCGATCCCTGCTTCGCCGAGCGGTTCCCGCCCGGCGATCGCCCGTTGGATGGCAGCAGCCATCCGCCCTGCAAAGTCATGACCGCCAAGGGGCACGATGAGCCCAGTTCCGTCGACGATTTCCGGCAGGGCGCCACCATCGGAAGAGACGACCGGGAGACCGCAGGCCATTGCCTCGATGACCGGAATCCCGAAGCCTTCGGCGATGCTGGGCTGAACCAGAACGTCGCAAGCGGCGTACACCAGCGCCAGTTGCTCGTCGCTCAACGACCGGAGTTGGATGGTGCGCCTCAGTACGCCGCCCTGGACCGCCCGGCGCAGCGCCGTTCCGGAGAGCGGGGGGCCGACGCGCACGATGCTGGCGTGGGAGAGCCCGGGCCTCGCGACGGCGTCGAAGAGGGCCGGCAGATTCTTGTAGGCCCGGTCGTTGCCAACGCTGAGGATACGCGGAGCGGATGGCAGCGCGATGCCGACCGCCGAAAGCGCGGCTTCGGCGTGAGACCTTGGGGTGGGCCGGAAGGCCGGGCGTATCACGTTGGGAACGAGAGGAATTGACTGGCATGTGAAGCCCAGTTCGCGCACGAGTTCGCCGCGCGTGAACTCAGAGACGGCCGCGACGGTATCCGCGCTCTTGAGCGCAGCTCTCGATCGGCGGAGGAATGCGCACTTTACGAGGCGCTCGATTCGCCCTTCATAGTAGCCCGAGGTGGTGAACGGCATCAGGTCGTGGCAGGTCACGAGTACCGGCGTCCGCGCGGAGAAGCGCGGCGCGTGGTGGGCAAGCGCCTGATCCGTCAGGTGGACGACGTCGTAGACGCCTTCGCGCGCCAGCCGGAGCTGCGGCTGGCGGGCCCAACCGGCTCGCGCGGCTTCAACCATCGAAGCAGGGTTGAACCATGGAGCGGCGACAGTATCGACGGCAATTCCTGCCTCGCGAAGCATGTCCTCCAGCGAGGCTGCATAGGAACTGATGGAACGCCAGCGCTCGCCTGCGAGCGGGCGCACCAGCAAGACTCGCTGAATCTCCGCCATCGCCCGATGGTACGGCCTTGCGCCGGGAAGAACGAAGCGGGGGGATTTGCTAGGATCGTCCGGTGGGCCTTCTCCGGCCCTTTCCCGGGAGCGCGGGCGTGGCGTAATGGTAGCGCGCGACCCTTCCAAGGTTGAGGCGCGGGTTCGATTCCCGCCGCCCGCTCCAGCTTCAGTCCCACTTACCTGCCAGTGGTTGGAGGTTTTCGATGACCAGTCCGGTTGCCGGACCGGCGGACTTCGTGACGTTCCCTGGTGCCGTGCGCCCCACGCGGCACCACTGGGTCGACTCTTATGGCGTCCACATCGCCGTGTGCGAATGGGGCGCCAGCGAGAACCCGCCGCTCTTCCTCGTCCACGGCGGAAGCGACTTCGCCGGGACGTTCGACGTCTTCGCCCCCTTGCTCGCGGCGGCGGGCTGGCGAGTGATCGCCTGGGACCACCGCGGCCACGGTGATTCGGACCATGCGGCGCTCTACAGCTGGGACGCCGACGTCCGGGACGCGCTCTCGGTGCTCGACGCGATAACGCCCGACCCTGTCCCCGTGATCGCACACTCGAAGGGTGGCGGCATGATGCTTCAGCTCGCCGAAACCCTTCCTCTCCGGATGTCGAAGCTCGTCGTCATCGACGGTCTTCCATCACCCGACCCCCACCCCGACGTTTCGGACCACGAGCAGCGGCGCTTCAGCAGCAAGAACCTCGCGGCATGGTTGGACCACCGCCGCAACGCTGCCGCGAACTTCCGCAAGCCGGGCACTCTGGAGGAACTCGCGAAGCGCCGCAAGCGGATGAACCCGCGCCTCTCGGATGAGTGGCTGCTCTACCTCGCGAGCATCGGCGCGCGGAAGGATGCGGACGGCTGGCGCTGGAAGCTGGACCCGGCGATCCGCTTCGGCGGCTTCGGTCCGTGGCGGCCGGATTGGTCGCTGGAACGGCTGAAGACGATGACTGTCCCGCTACTCGGGCTCACCGCGACCGTCGAAGAAGAGATGGGCTGGGGGACGAACCACAAAGCGCTCGAGCCGTACCTCCCGCCGGGCGGCCGGCTCGTCTCGTTCGAGAACACGGGCCACTTCATCCACATCGAACATCCGCGGCGAGTCGCCGACATGGTGCTGGACTTCCTCGCATGACCGTATTTGTCGCCCACAACCAGGTGAAGCTTGCCCTTCACACTCTGCGCGAGGGGGACGGCCCGTCCCTCCTCCTCCTTCATGCGCTCGGCGAACATTCGCCCGGCGCCGTGCCCGCGGAGTTCGAAGCATGGCCGGGACGTATCTTCGCCCTCGACTTTACCGGCCACGGCGCGTCGACCGTCCCCGGCGGAGGTGGCTACACAGCCGAAGTACTGATGGGCGACGCTGACTCGGCCCTCTGGATGACGGGCCCCGCGACCGTCGCCGGACGCGGACTCGGCGCCTACATCGCTTTGCTCATCGCCGGGGGCCGGCCGGAGCTTGTGCGAGGCGCCATCTTGCTCGACGGACCGGGGCTCGCGGGTGGCGGCGATCGACCGGGACCACTCAACATCCGGGGCGTCCCTGGCCGTTCGACGACGCCCGACCCGTTCGCCCTGGTCGAACTGTCGTCGGACCTCCGTCCGCCGGATTATGTCACTCGTTTTGCTGAACTGGCGGCGCTCAACTCGGGACTTGACCCGGCCATCGCGGTCTGCGGGAAGTCCCGGCCAGACTGGCTGAAAGCAGTCGCGGCAACCGAAGGCGTGCGGGAGATGGGGCTGGCGGAGGCGCTGAGGGCCTTTGCAGGAGCCCGGCCCTAGCCGCTACAGGTAGTTGAGCAGGGTCATGTTCGCTGTCTTGCCGATCGCCCCGAGGGCCGCTTCCAGCGCATTCTGGGCGGCGGTGAACTGGATGATCGTCTCGCTGATGTCGATGTCTTCGATCGAAGCGCGCAGCTCCTGAAGGTTCGTATCCGTATCGAGCGAGCGGTTCGTGGTCGACTCAAAGCGGTTGAGGCGTGCGCCGACATCGGCACGGGAGTTCAGGACGCTGTTCAGGGCCTGGTCGATGTCAGCGATAGAGCCATTGATCGTGGTTGTGGCGGCGTTGCTGTTCAGGTTGTCACGCAGCGCGATGAGGTCGGTGAACATGTCACCGAACACCTGGTCGCCGATGACGTTCACGGCGACGGCATCCTGGGCCGAGACCTGGCGGATGCGCTGGCCGGCGTCGCCCTGCCAGGTGACTGCGACCGGAGGGTTCCCTGAGACCTGGTACGCCGCCGTCTGCGTCTGGTGGCCGCTGAAGATGTACGCGCCGCCAAAGTTGGTGTTCGCCACCTGGGCAAGCTGCTGGATGATCTGGTTCACCTCGGTCGCGATACTGACTTTCTCGCTCGGCCCGAGTGTCCCGGTTGCGCCTTGCACGGTCAGTTCGCGCGCCCGCTGGAGGAGCTCCGTCGTGCTGTTGAGCGCCGATTCGGTGACGTTGAGAAACGCGGTGCCGTTTTCGAGATTGCGGCGCATCTGCGCTTCGAACGAGATGTTCTTTCGGTGCTGCATCGCGAGGGCGGCGCCCGTCGGGTCGTCGCTGGCGCGGTCGATCCTCCGGTTCGTCGAAAGCTGGCGCTGGACGCGGTCGGCCCGCTCCGTCGCATCGGCGAGGTAGCGCACCTGGTTGTGCGTGCGGGACTGGTCGCTGAGGCGCATGACTTATCCGATCCCCGTCCGGTTGATGAGGGTGTCAAGCATCTCGTCGATTACCGAGATGACCTTCGCCGCGGCGTTGTAGGCGTGCTGGGCCGAGTTGAGGTTCGTGACCTCTTCATCGATGTTCACCCCGGAGACCGACTGCCGGAGCGTATCGAGGTGATCGACGAGCAGGTTGGCCGAGTCGTCCAGTCCCTTGGCGCGGTTCACGTCCGCGCCGAGGACAGAGACGATGTTGCCGTAGAAAGTCGAAGCCGATGCCTCCACCTGGAGCGTGTTGTTCCCCACCGCGGTGAGGTCGGCGAGCTGTGCGGCAGCGGTGTAGGCCGCCCCGACGGTCATCGAGATTGTCGCCACAGTGTCTGGCCCACTGGTGAAGGTGATCGTCCCGCCGGGCGGGTTGATGGCTGCGAGCGTCGCCGTGCCGATTACGGGGCCGGTGGCCGAGCCATACCGCAATTCAACGTTCGGTCCAGAGGCCACCAGGTGGTACGTCCCGGCCTGGAGGGTGCCAGCGAGAGAAACGCCGGTAGCGATGTTGCCGGCCGAAAGTGCTTCGTTCACGACCAGGTTTGCCGCCGCCAGCCCGGCGAGCATGTTCGGAGACTGTTCCAGGTTGGCGATGGCGAGCGCGTTCGCCGGGTTTCCCGGCTGGCCGGCTCCGGTCGCGGTCGCAATGGATTGCGGACTTCCGGCCAGCACCGAGTTCACGGCAATATCGGACGCGTCGTTGCCGGTGAAGAAGGCGAGGCCCGTCGCGTTGTTCAGGCCGTACCCGGCCTGGTGGATCGAGTTCACGGAGTTCATCAAGCCGGTGGCGAAGTTGTTCAGCTTGTTGATGAGCTCCGGAAGGGCAACATCGCGAGCATCCAACACGCCTCTGAGCTGTCCGCTGGCGACACTCACGTCGTCGTTATCAATGGCGAACTGGAGTTTCACCATCCCGGGGTCAAGCGGGTCGTCCACAGCGTTGATCGTCCGGACGGAGGTGCCGAAGACCAGTTCGTGGGTGCCCAGGTAAACGCTCATTGAACCGGTTTCGTCTTCTGAATAGTTGATGCTTCCAAGGCTGGACAGTTCGTCCAGGAGGACGTCGCGGCGATCGCGGAGGTCGTTGGCCATGTCGCCATTGAGTTCCACCTGCTTGATCTGCAGGTTCAGTCCAGCTATCTCGGTGGCTTTGGCGTTGATCTCTTCGCCGATGCCGGTCACTTTCTGGTTCAGATCCTGACGCTGCTGTGTCAGCTGCGCGTGCGCGGTCTGGAGCCGGAGGGTGAAGGTGGTCGTCGCGTGGATGAGCGCTGTCCGCGCGGGAGAGGACTCCGGTTCGTTCACAACATCGTGCCAGGCTGCCCAGAACTTCCCGAGGAGCGCCGAGATCCCGTCGTCGGACGGGTCGTTGAACACGACTTCGGCATTGCCGAGCGGCGTGGCAAGCGAGGCGAACTGGCCCTGGCTGGAGATGCTCTGGCGGGCCTGGAAGTCGAGAAAGGTGTCGCGGATGCGGTTCACGTCTTTCGCATCGACGCCCATGCCCGCGCGTCCGAGGAGATTGTCGCGGGTGAAGTGGTCACTACCGTCGATCCCGATGGGGCGAAGGAGCACACGCTGCCGGCTAAAGCCCGGCGTCTGCGCGTTGGCGATGTTGTGCGAAGCAACATCAACAGCGAGCTGGTGAGCCCGGAGCGCCTTAACGGCGGTATCGAGACCGATAGACAAGCCCAACCGGCCCTCCTAGGCGCTCCGCGAGACAGTCCCGCGCGAGTTGCTGACTCCCCGGCGGCCGTTGCTGCCGTATCCGGGGGCGAGGTATCCGCCAAGCATGTTGGCCCAGCGGTCGCGCAGCTTCATCGCGTTCAGGAGGAGGCGCGCATTCTGCTCCTGCGCGTCCCGGAGTTCCCGCGCCCGTGCCCCAAGCTGGAGCCGGGCCTCGGCGAAGCCATCAACTCCGAGATCATCGGCAAGTGGGAGGAGATCTTCGAGCGTGAGCGCCTCGGCGCCGACGGATCTAAGGAGATTCAAACGGTTCGCCTCGAGCGCCTCGATGCTATTCGCAGCATCGATCATCCGGTTGCTGATCCCCGCGACAGCGTCGAAGTCGGACTCGACCAGGGCCTGCTGTTCATCCAACGCGAGGCGCATGAGTGCCGCGAGCGCCTGCTCTTCCTCCCAGAAGAGGGGAGAGGACCTGTTGGAGGACCTCCGCCGGCGTGGGCACCTTCAGCTCCCGAGCCCATTCGCGATGAGCCGCTCGGCGATCTCGCGGGCATTGGAGCGGTAGCTACCGCTGGCGATGGCCGCTTTGAGGGCGGCTACCTTCTCGGCACGAACATCTCGCGACTCGCCTACGGCCTGGGCCGCCTCGGCGACGAGACGCCCGCGGTTGGAGAGGCTGATGGCATCCTGGCGGCCGCGGGCCTTGATGGCGGCCGCGGATGCGGCGGAGTCATGCGTTGAGCCCGCCCCGGCTGCTCCTGCCGGGTTCAGACTGGCGCCGGAAAGGTTCAGGCCGTCAATTCGTGCCACGGTGCCGCCTCCTACTGCGTGATGTTGGTCGCGATGGCCAGCATTGCGTCGCCGACCGCGAAGGTTTTCGCACAGGCGGAATAGGCCCGCTGTGCGACGATCATGTTCGTGAACTCTTCCGCCATATCGACATTGGAGCCTTCGAGCGCACCGGTCCGCAATGCGGCGAAACCCTCAGTTGCCGCGGCGCCGACCGTGATCTCGCCAGTGTTGGCGGAATCGAGGTAGAGGCCCTCACCCAGGATCTGGAGGCCCTGCGGGTTCCGGAACCTCGCGAAAGAGAGCTGCCCGAGTTCCTGGCGAACGCCGTCCAGGTCCAACGCGGAGATGATCCCCGCAGCGTCGACCTGGGGCTGGGTCCAGAGCGGGGGCATCTGGATCGCTGGCTCGAGGAAGCGGCCGTTGGCGGCCAGGATGTTGCCATCGACGTCGGGCTCGAGAGCCCCGAAGCGGGTGTAGACGATTGCGCCATCGAAGTCCCGGACACGCAGGAACGCGTCTCCTTCGATCGCGAAGTTCAGCGGGTTGTCCGTGACCTGGGTCATCGCCTGGGAGAAGATCAGGTCACTTGTCGTTTCGGCGACGCCGAGGCGTCCGGCGTCGGGGTCGATTTCCGGCGAAGGGACGCCTTCATGCAACGGCCTCAGCTTCTTGAATGAGAAAGCGTTGGCATTAGCGACGTTGTGACTGATGACGTCGAGCTTGTTCTGGTTGTGGGTCATGCCGCTGGCAGCGGCCCCGAGGATAGATGGCATGGCTACAACGCCCCCAGTTGGCCCGCGGCCTGGTCGAGCGTCCCATCAAGCACGGAGAGGACTCGCTGGTTCGCCTGGTATGTCCTCTGGACCGCGAGCAGCGAGGTCATTTCTTCGACGAGGATCGAGTTCGAACCCTCCAGTAGACCCTGGCGGAGTCCAGGCCCACCGATGGGCGGCTGGCCCTGGCCGGTCGTCTGGAAGTGAGCCTCGCCCGCTCTTACGAGCTGGTTCGGCGTGAAATCGAGGATGCCGAGGCGGGCGATCTCGACGCCCTGGTCGAGGATGCCCCCATCGACCGAGACGGAGACCATGTTCGAGGGGAGGTTGATGTGCTGGCCGCTTTCATCGAGCACGAAGTAGCCCTGGCTGGTCACCAGGTCCCCGTTCGCGTCGCGGCCAAAGCGGCCGTCCCGTGTCGAGTAGACCGTCCCATCGGGCGTTTCGACCTGGAAGAAGCCTTCCTGGATGGCGAAGTCGAGCTCGTTGCCTGTGGTGCGCAACATCCCCTGTCCGAAGTCAGTCGCGAACTCGGCGATGAACGTGCCGGTGCCGATCTGTCCGACAACCTGTTGAATGCGTGATGTGATTGGCGCGGGAACGGGCGCCTGCTGCGAAAGCAGCACGTCCTCGAATGGCTGCTGGACCGCGAACTCGCGTTTGAACCCGGCGGTATCGGCGTTGGCGATGTTGTTCGCGAGGACGTCCTGGTAGCGCCAGGCAGCCTCCATCGCTGTGAAGGCGCTATAGAGACCTTTGATCATGGCTGACCTTCCTCCGTTGCATGATGCGCAGGAACGCGAAAGCGAGGCCGCCAGCGGCGGCGGCGATGGTGATCGTGCGACCTATTCGTTCGCGCAGCGAGGGCGGCGACGCTTCGCCGGTTTCGGGGAGCTGACCCGGACGGATGTCTCCCGCCGCACCACCTGAAGCGTCGTCTCCGATGACCGTGAAGCGCCCGGCGATCGAGATGTCGGACGGCTGGGCGGCCTGGTCGGTCCCGGACTTGCGGGCAGCGACGACGAAGAGGCTGTAGTCGTAGGTGGCCAGGCCCTCAAGTTTCGTGTCGAGTGCGCCAATCCCTGAGGCATTTACCGGGATGACGCCGACGCGGAGGGGTTTGGCGCTCCCCATAAGCCAGCCCTCGTAGGTGTACCCCTCGGCCGGCTTCAGGTTCTTCACATCGACGCGGGCGTAGGCCTCGGCGAAGCTGAATTCGAGGACGCCCTCGGCATCCTTCGGGCCGAAGTTCGAGACACCTTCAAGGTAGGTGAGCTTGACGAGCTGGGGGACGCCGTTCGCGTGCGCGGCGCCACCCCCGGACAGGACGGCGGTCAGCAAGGCGAGTGCCGCCAGGCCGGCCGTGATGGTGCGCCGCATCAGCCCGCGATCCCCTGGCGGCGAAGAAGCAGGCGGACCTCTTCTTCGCTCTTTCGCATCCTGCGGGCGAGCGCCGGGATGTCGATGGCGCCGTTTGAGCGCGCCACGAGCGCGGCCAACTCACTACGGGCCGGGTTCGCCACATGGGAGGCGCCTCCGGCGGGGGCGGCATATGCGGCACGCGCCGCCCGGCCAGCCAACGGCGGCGAAACCGTTTCGGGGCCGGGCATGCGATGGACTCGCGCGGAAGGCTGGCGGCGGGCCGGCCCGCGCCGTCTTACCTCCTGGAGCTGCATGTACAGATAGAAGAGCGCTCCCAGGCAGACAAGCTGGGAGATAGCGAGTAAGGCGATTGCGTCGTTCATCGATGCCTCCTCATGCGGTCCGTTCGCGCGCAAGCCGGGCACGCAGGCGGCTGAGGGCGCGACCGTGGAGCTGGCAAACGCGGGATTCCGAGATTTCGAGGATCTGGGCGATCTCCTTCATCGTCATCTCGTCCCGGTAGTAGAGGCTCACGATGAGCCACTCGCGTTCCGGGAGTTGCTTCACCGCGCCGGTCAGCGCATCGATCATCTGGCGCTTCTCGAGCCGCTGCGTGAAGTCTTCTTCGTTCGGATCCGCCGGCAGTTCCGTCGGCGCGGAGCCGTCGTCCGAGCTGTCCCGGTCTAGCAGCCCGTCGAGCGAGACAGTGACCCAGGAGCAATCCACGAGTGTCTGGTTGAACTGCTCCCGGGTGAGGCCCATGGCGAGGGCTACTTCTTCATCCGTCGGCTCACGGCCATGTTCGAGCGCATATGCGACGTGGATCTGTTCCAGCTTCTTCGCCTTCTGGCGGACTGAGCGCGGAAGCCGGTCAAGCGCTCGAAGGGCATCGATGATCGACCCCCGGATGCGGCTGATGGCGTAGGTTTCGAACTTCACGCCTTTGCTGTCGTCGTAGCGGTCAAGGGCTTCGATGAGCCCGATGGTGCCGTAGCTGAGGATGTCCTCGTAATCGAGGATCGCGGGAAGGCCGATCGCGAGCCGGCCCACAACGTACTTCACCAGGGGCGCGTACTGCCGGATGGCCGCTTCGCGGTCGGAAAAGGGGACGTTCGCGCGTAGTTCACTGGCGACGGCCATAGTGGCGCTCCTTCATGGTGCTACTCGAATTCGAGGGATTCGCTGGGTTCGGTTTCTTCGGGCGCAGGCGGCGGCGGCACGGGCAGTGGAGTGAACAACAACACCGCTTCGGCGCCGAAACCGAGGGCGGCGACGATGACGAAGTAGAAGACGGAACGCAGGAGGGCGAAGTCAAACGCCGTGCCCGCCCGAACGCCCAGCCAGACGCTGATGAGTGCGACACCGGCGGCGGCGTAGATGCCGTAGCGCGCGACGGTGTACGGCCGGAGGGCGGTCATAGCTGCCCCCTTCGCCGCATCTCCAGCTGCCGCCGCATCATGTAGCGGGCGATGACGTCGCGATGGGCGCGCGAGATGTCGGTGAATTCACAGTGCAGGCGGCGATTGCGGTTACCGGGCTGAGGGTCGCGCACGAAGGTGACGCGCATGCGCGCCTGGATCTCCCCGGCTTCCGGGAGGATGGCCTGCAGTCCCAGCCGCTCGCCCGGGGCGGCGAAGCTGCGTGTGCTGATGCAGCACCCGCCCTCGCTAAGGTCCACGACGGTGCCTTCCAGCAGATCAGGTTCGTCCGTCTCTGAATCGACGACGAGGCGGTAAAGCGACTCCGGCCGGATGGCAGCGGGCAGGCGGAAGTTGCGCCTGCGCTCGGTGCTTTCGATCGCGCCGGGGAGCCGCAGGTATTCGAACAGCCCGTCATCGCTGTGACCCTCGACCTCGGTGACGAACATCCAGCGTTTCCGCTGGTGCATGTAGTGCGCATGGACGAGCGTGCCGGCGGAGAAGGGCCGTGGGCGGAGGCCCCGCATCGGGACAAGGATGGCTATCCTCCCGTCGACATCGTCGACCCGGGTGACATGGGTCTCGCCTTCGCCTCCGGAAGAGACGTCGAGGCGAAGCGTGGTGCCTGGAAGGAGTCCCTGGGCCATGAAGGGATTCTTACGCGGTGACGGCGAGGCGCCCATTGGTTGTCTCCCGTGTACTCGTAGTGAAGACCCCTGATGCCAGCGTGAACGGATCGGCGACGGCGATCCCGGTGGCGACATCTCGCCCCGATGAGAGGAAGGCCACTCCCAGCTCCGATTCGACCAGGAGCGAGAGAGCTGGTGTGAGGGAAACCGCCAAATCGGTCCCGGTGAGGATCGCACCAGCGCAATGTGCCGGTTCGAACGCGGCCAACTCGGCACTCAGCACAGAGGCCTGCCAGTGGGCCGGCACGGCGATGTAGACGAAGTGGGAAACGCCGGGGATAGGAGGGGGAAGCCACCGCCCGGCAGGGACATCGACGAAGATGCATGCACCTTTTGGGGCGCGCGTAACCGCCGCAACAAGATCCTTGGAGCCGAATGCATCGAAGACCGTCAGCCCAAGGGCTTCTCCATAAGCGTGAACCTGCGCCCGGCCACCCGCGTGAGAACTGTCTCCAGCGACGAGGACCGTCTCGCGTCCCGAATCCGCGCAGTCGAGGGCCATCCGCATCAGTGCCGTGGTGCGACCAGAACCAGGAGCGCCCTGGATCGAGATGATCGCCGTCCGGTTCTCGACGGGGTAGTCGATCCGGGCGGCCGAAAGGGCCGTCCCGAGTGCATCCTGAGGGTCCTGAAGGCCCGGCGCTGCGGCGACGATGGTGCTCGCCGCAGCGGGAGTGAATCCTGCGGCTATGAGCGAGCCCGCGACCCCTGGTTCGACCGGCTGGAACCGCCGGGGCAGCGCGGCTGCGGGCGGCGATTGCCGTTCGCGCGACGGCGGTTGTCCCGGCTCCACCGGCTGCTTGCCGGTGACGATGTACGGCCGCGACGACCACTCGATCGGCGGAGGAGGAGGCACGTCTGGCGCCTGGAACGGCTGAATGGCCACAACCGGCCGGTACTCTTCGACGGCGTCTTCGTGCAAGAGCGCGGCGAGGTGCGGAGGGAGACCGGCGCTGTCCGTCGCGACGAAACCTTCGAACCACTCGGGCGGGGGGGCGGGGTCTTGTTCCGCGTAGGCAAGATCGAAAGCCCGGAGCGTTTCCTGGTCCAGGCGTTCACGTGAGGCGATGTCTTCGAGGTCGCCTACGGTGAGCCCGCGCGAGGCTGCGGGCGACTGGGCATGCTCAAGCGAACCCTGGACGAGGACGCGCTGGAGGGCGAGGGTGAGTGCGTCATCGCCCCCGGCGGAAGGGGACGCCAACACCTCGATGAGCGGGTCGGCGCCGTCGCGCAGCAGCGACCGGGTCTGGACAATCACGGCGTCTGGCCCCAGTTCGCGGCGCACGCGCACGAAGATGCGGGCCATGTCGTTACCGATGTAGCGCTTCGTTTCCAACGTTCACCTCGATATTCCCCACGGCGTCCACCGCGGTCTGAGACGTGACTTCAGCAAATGAGAGGACGACGACGTTCGGCAGGCGGCGTTCGAGCATTCGCCGGAGGGCGAGCCGGATGCGCGAGGAGCAAAGGATGACCGGGTCGCGACCGGCACCGGCCACCCGTTCGACCTCGGTGGCAACGACGCCGAGAAGGCGTTGCATTGCCCATGGCGCCATGGCCACCTGGTTGCCGCGTTCGCCCTGCTGGATCGACTGGGCGATCTCGTCCTCGGTGCGGGCGCCGACCGTGATCACGTGCAGCGTACCGGAGTCATCCGCGTACTGGCGGCTGATCTGCCTGGCCAGGGCAGCCCGTGAGTACTCGGTGAGCAGGTCGACGTCCCGCGAGACTCGCCCTTGCGTCGCGAGCGTTTCGGAGATGGTGACGAGGTCCCGGATGGAGACGCGCTCGGTGAGCAGGTTTTGGAGCACTTCCTGCACTTCTCCGACGGTGAGCGTCGCCGGCACGAGGTCTTCCACGAGGGCCGGGTATTCGTTGCGCAGGTTTTCGAGCAGGTTCTGGGTGTCCTGGCGACTGAGCAGGTCCGGGGCGAAGCGTTTCACCAACTCGGTCAGGTGGGTGGCGAGGACGCTCTCCGCGTCGACGACGGTGTAACCGAGCAGCTCGGCCCGCTCCTTGTATGCGGGCGTGATCCATCTCGCGGGCAACCCGAAGGCGGGCTCCTGGGTCTCGATCCCCGGGATGTCGCCCTCGGCCGTGCCGGGATCCATCGCCAGGAACTGGGCCGGCTGGAGCGTGCCGCGTGCAATCTCCACGCCGCGCAGTTTGACCACGTAGGCGTTCGGCGCGTGCTGCAAGTTGTCCCGCACGCGCACTGTCGGCAAGACGATCCCAAGTTCGAGCGCGAGCTGACGGCGAATCATCGTGATCCGGCGAAGGAGGCCACCTCCGGCCTGTTCGTCGACGATCGGGATCAGGCCGTAACCGACCTCTACTTCAAGTGGATCGATGTTCATCATCTGGATGACCTGCTGGGGCCCGAGGGTTTCCGGTTCTGGTTCGGCGATGGGTACGAAGGATGCCGCGGCGACGGCCGCGGCCGTCTGCTGGCGCTGGATGAAGAAGCCCGCGGCCGCGCAGACTCCACCGATCAAGAAGAACGGCATCTTGGGGAGACCGGGCATCAAACCGAACAGGGCGAGCATGACGCCGGCGATGATCAGGGGGCGGCTCTGGCTCGTGATCTGCGCGAACATCTGGGTCCCCAGGTTCGTGTCGCTCGCTGCCCGCGTGACGATGATGCCGGTGGCCGTAGAGATCAGGAGGGCCGGGAGCTGGGAGACGAGACCATCGCCAACCGTGAGGTTCGCATAGATGTGGAGTGCCTCGGCCGGTCCAGCACCCTGCTGGAGGACGCCGATACTGAGGCCGCCGATGATGTTCACGAGGATGATGACGATGCCCGCCACGGCATCGCCTTTCACGAACTTGCTAGCACCGTCCATGGCGCCGTAGAAATCCGCTTCCTGCCCGATCGCCTTCCTGCGGTCACGAGCCTGGACTTCGTCAATCGTGCCAGCGTTCAGGTCGGCGTCGATGGCCATTTGCTTGCCGGGCATCGCATCGAGGGTGAAGCGAGCAGCAACTTCGGCGACCCGGCCGGCGCCGTTGGTGATCACGACGAACTGGATGACGACGAGGATGAGGAAGACCACGAGCCCGACGACCAGGTTTCCGCCGACGACGAAGCTGCCAAACGAGTGCACGACTTCGCCGGCATCGCCGTGGAGGAGGATGAGGCGGGAGGTGGAAACGTTGAGCGCCAACCGAAACAGGGTCGTCACAAGGAGTAGCGAGGGGAATACGGAGAACTTCAGCGGCTCCTGCGTGTACACCGCCACCAGGAGGATGGTGACCGATGCCGCGATGTTCACCGTCAGGAGCATGTCCAGGAGGAACGGCGGCAGGGGGATGATCATCATCCCGACGATGGTGATGATGCCCGCGGCGAGGAGGATGTCGGTCTGACCGAGGAGGCGGCCGAACCCGGTGGAAGCCTGGGGTTGCGCCTGGGCCTGGACGGTCATGGATTACCTCCGGCGCCCGCGAAGCGGTTCCGTGCGAGCGGTTGCTTCCTTCGCAGCGCGTAGACCCATGCGAGGACTTCGGCGACTGCGTGGAAGAGGTTGGCAGGGACCGGATTCCCGATGGCAACGGCGGCGTGGAGCGCACGGGCAAGGGGAGGTTCTTCGAGGACCGGCACTCCGTTCTTCATCGCCACCTCGCGGATGCGCTTCGCGAGGAAGTCCTGGCCTTTGGCCACGACGATCGGCGCCTGCATCGTCAGCGGGTCGTACTTGAGCGCGACGGCGAAGTGGGTGGGGTTTGTGACCACAACGTCCGCGGTCTTCACGGCGGCGATCATCCGGTTCATCAACTGCTGCCGCCTGCGGCGGATCGCGGCCTTGATCTGCGGATCCCCGTCGTTCTCCTTCATCTCCTGTTTCAACTCTTCGCGCGTCATCATCAGCTGCTTGATGAAGCGGCGGCGTTGCCATGCGTAATCGGCGATGGCCATCAGGAAGAGGACACCAACAGTCTTGAAAGCGATATCGAAACCCAGGGAGACAAGACGGCGCCCGCCTTCGCCGACCGAGTACTGGGAGAGCGCGGAGACCTCCTCCATCTGGCCCTTTAGGGTGAAATAGACGACCAGGCTGACGGTGATGAACTTGAAGAGCGACTTGCCGAGGCGCATCAGTCCATCGAGCGAGACAAGGCGCTTGAGCCCGGCGCCCGGGTTCACACGGTTCATCTTCGGCTTGAGGGGTTCGCCGCTCAGGAGCAGGCCAGTCTGTGCCAGGTTGAGGGCCACCGCCCCGGCAGCGAGCAGCCCAAGCAGCGGGAGCAGCGCCATCAGCGCCCGGGCGAAGGACTCCTTTCCGATTTGGAAAGCGCTTTCGCGAGTCAGTTCCTGCGAGGTTGGATTGCCCAGGCCTTCGTGGAGCAGGTCGCGCATGTCCCACCAGAGTTCAGGGCCGAGCATCTTCATGGCAGTGATAGCAAGGAAGAGCACACCGATGGTCACGACTTCTTCGCTCTTGGCGACGTTGCCCTTCTGCCGGGCATCCTTCAACCGCTTTGGGGTGGGGGCCTCGGTGCGTTCGCCGGCCATTAGCTCGCACTCCCGAGGAGGACGCTGCTCGAGCCGGCGAGTGACGTGCCGAGCACACCGTGAAGGAGGCTCACCGTCGCGGGCAGGGCGGCGCCAAGCACGATGACGCCGACGAGAATCTTGATCGGCGCGCCAACGATCAGCACCTGCATCTGCGGCACCGTCCGGCTGGCCAGACCCATGCCGAGATCCGTGAGGATGAGCGCAGCCATGACGGGCATCGCCAGGCGAACGGCCGTTACCGTCAGTCCAGCCATCAATGCGGTGATCCCGTCGGGCGTCACGATGAACGGGTCGAAGGTCCCAAGTGGCACTGCGCGAGTAGTCTCGGCGAGCGTTTGGACCACGAGGTGGTGACCGTTGATGGTGAAGAACACCAATGTGACGAGCAGGCTGTAGAACTGGTCGAACGTCCCGAACTCGGCGCCGGTGATGGGATCGAAGACGGCGCCGAGACCGAAGCCCATCTGGAGGCCGATGATGCGAGATGCCATCTGGACACCGATGAAGACGACGTTCATGACGACGCCCAGCGCGAGCCCGAAGAGCACCTCGCGCACGGTGTCTTCGATGACGAAGCCGAAGTTCTGCGGAGGCACGGGCGGGTTCTCGCCCTGGAGTGGGACGAGTACGAGGGAGAAGAAGACGGCGAAGCCGACCTTCGAGTAGGCGGGGATGCCTTTGTGGCTGAGGAGTGGCGCGGAAACCAGCATCGAACTCGTCCTGAGCAGGATGAGGAAGAAGGCGTAGGTGTATTCCGGCGTCACCATGAATCCGTCCATGGCGTCAGCGTCCGTAGCTCGCGGCATTGGCGAAGATGCCGGCTGAGAAGTCGAGGAGCGTCTCCATCATCCACGGACCGAAGATGAGCATCGCTGCGAAAACGCCGATGAGCTTTGGGACGAACGTCAGTGTCGCTTCATTCACCTGGGTAACGGCCTGAATGAGACTGACGACGACACCAATCACCAGCGTGGTCGCGAGGATGGGTGCGCCGACCAGCAACGACACGGTGAGTGCCTCTCTCATCAACCCGATTACGACGGCTTCATTCATCTCGGCATTCCTAGGTGGCGAAGCTGCCAACGAGTGAGCCGATGATCAGGTACCAACCATCGACAAGGACGAAGAGGAGGATCTTGAAAGGGAGTGAAACGATGACGGGAGGGAGCATCATCATGCCCATGCTCAGGAGGGCCGAAGAGACGATGAGGTCGATGATGAGAAACGGCACAAACATCACGAATCCCATCTGAAACGCTGTTTTCAGCTCGGAGATGGTGAAGGCGGGCACGAGGACGTAGGTCGGGACATCGTCGATCGTCTCCGGCTTCTCGCTGTTGCTGAGCTTCAGGAAAGGCCCAGGTCCTGCTGGCGGGTCTGCTTGAGCATGAAGGCGCGTAGGGGGCCTTCGCCGCGGTCGTAGGCCTCCTGCTGGGTGATGGTCCCGTTCAGATACGGTTGGACCGCCTCGTTGTTGATCTGCTTGATGGCGGGCGCCATCACGAAGGCAGTCAGGAACAGGGCGAGGCCGATCATCACCTGGTTCGGCGGCAGCTGAGGGATACCAATGGCGTTTCGAACGAGCGAAAGCACCACGATGATGCGCGTGAACGAGGTGACCATCACCAGGACGGCCGGGGCAAGCGAGAGAACCGTGATGAGCAGCAGCAGCTGGATCGCGGTAGAGACGTTCTGTGGGTCCTGGGTGTCGATGCCGCCCGCCGTCTGAGGCGCTGCCTGTCCCTGGGTCGTCTGGGCGGCGCAACTCGTGAGCGAGAGAAGTGCCACGCAGAGAAGCATGAGCACGAAGAAGAAGCGCCTGCGGTATGCGCGACCGGGCATTCGGCGAATCGCCACGGGCACCCCCTTCGTTGTCGACTCAGCGTAGGAAGAGGGCTCTGCGGCCAGTATTGGGGGATGCCTCTTGGCGACGCGGGCGAAACCCTGAGGGAGCAATCGGGGAGGCCTGATTCCTCGTCCACCCCGCCCGGGCCAAGCGGCGGGCATTCACCGAAACTACGCCCTGTCGCGAGCGGTCACTGCTTCTGAATCGCGTCGTTCCTGGCGATGCGCCGTCCGTTTCATCTGATCGAACAGCTGGGCTGCAAACTGCCCGAGCGGCGCCTCATCCGGGCGGGCAGCATCGGCGAACACGCGGGAGGCTTCGTCTTCGCTGAGTTCGTTCAGGAGCGTGAGTTGCTGGGCTGTCGCGCCGATCGCGATGACCCGGTCGCCCAGGGCGACAAGGTGGATGGTGCGGCCGTTGCTGATGGCGAGGGTGTCGATGACGCGGAGGAAGCCGGTGGCGCTCTTCGGGCCTGCGGTCTTCTTGCCCCACCAGCGCAACGCAGCGATAGAGACTGCGATGATGACGATGACCAGTGCCAGCCGCCAAGCGAGCGAGACGAGTTCGCCGCCGCCCAGGCTGAAGCCAGACGAACCACCCGCCTCAGGTTGGGTTTCTGCCGCGGGCGCATCCGTGAGCAAGAACTGCCCGGCGTCGTTCGTGCGGATGACCGGGCTGTTCGTTACCGGGTCGGCCTGCGGGGCGAGCGTCGAAATGAAGACGAGCGAGCAGAGCATGGCGCCACCCAGAGCGGCGGCCCAGAGCAACTTCTTGCGGGTCTTCGGGTCGTTCATCCCGTGCGCTCTTCATCCTGGCCGCGGCGAATGACTTCGACCACGCGGACGCCGAAGTTCTCATCGACCACGACAACTTCGCCACGAGCGATGAGCCGGTCGTTGACGAGGATGTCCACCGGCTCCCCGGCGAGGCGATCGAGTTCGATGACTGAACCCGGCCCGAGCCCGAGGACTTCGGAGACCGTCAATTCGGTGCGGCCGAGTTCGACGGAAACGTTCATCTGGAGCCCGGCGAGGAGGTCGATCCCGGACCGTACACCGGAAGGTTCTTGTTCGGGCAGCGGGGCGAAGCGTGCCCGGCTCGCCGCCGGGCCAATCGGCGTTGGGCCACGGGGAGGCGGAGGAGGAGGCAGCGGCGCACTGCTGGAGCGGCCGCCGCCGATGGTCGCCAGCACCGGCTCCGGTTCGACTTCCAGGAGTTCTGCGGCCTCGAGGTCCTCCTGCGTCAGTTCGAAACTGAAGGCGGCGGTCTCCTCGACGGGCGCTGCCGAAGCCGGAGCGGCCGGTGCCGGAGACGCGGCGCCAACCGCGCCATCCATGGCGGTCGCCATGATGTCGAGGAAGGTTCCCGGCAAGACAAGGGAGACGGGAAGAATCTTCGCGCCGGCGAGCGTCCCGGTGAGGAGCATGCACGGATCGTCCATGCCTTTCAGGGTCTCGGGCATCGTGTTCGCCGAGATGTCGTCGATGGCGACGACGAGGCCCGAAGCCGACCTCCCGAACACCTGCGTGTTCATGGCCTGGATGACCTGCCCGAGGACCGTCGAAGAGATGACGATCGTCTGCTGTTCTTCGTCCTCCGGATTGTCGGCCTGGGAATCGAGATACACCGCCGCGATCGTCGTCGGGAGGACCAGGTAGGCGGTGCCCGTCTGGTCCTGGTCGGTCGAAAGTTCGAGCGGCACCGTGATGTGGGGATCGCCGAACCTGGCGGTGATCTCATCTGGCATGACGAGGCTGGCGGCGACCTCGGAGAACAGCGGGGCCGACCCCAAAGCTGCCTTCAGGGCCGCGGACGCCGAGTCCCATGACTCGCGCCCCGTGGCATCGAGCGTGGCGGCCTGCGGCGGCGAGAGCAGTTGACTCAGGACTTCTTGGGGTTCACTCATGGCCGGGCCTCACTGCGTGATGAAGACTTCGAAGTAGATGGTCTCCACCTTCTCGTGCGGAAGGTGTTCGTTGATTGCCTCGATGAGCTCTTCCTTGAGCTTCTCCTTGCCTTCCACGGAAGAAACCTCATCCGCAGTGTGGGAGCCGAAAACCGTTGCCACCGCATCCAGGATCTTCGGCATTTCGTGCTGGAGATGATGCGTGAACTCGATGTTCTTGGCGGTCAGGGCATCACCTTCAACGCCAAGCCAGGGATCCTCCGGCCTTTCGAACTCAAGCGCGATGATGGCCTTCACGTAGTTCGGAGCGGACGCAGGCGCCTTCAGATTCAGGACCAGGCCCTCGGGGGCGTTGCCCGCCTTCTGCTCGAGGGTGACTTCTCGCCCGAGAATGACCGTGGGGTGCGGCGACTCATCGATCTGTTCCTGCGTGATGACGGGCGCAGGTTTGGCATCCATGTAGTTCGGCTTGATGTAGAACCAGAAAGCGGCAGCGATCAGGACCGCTCCGCCGGCGAGGACCTTCTTGTCTTTGAACACGGCTAATTCCCCTTCACGCCTTGTAGCGATTTGCTGAGGTCTTCGAGCGTCGGGTAGAGGATCACGATGTCGGCACGCCGGTTGAGGGCCCGGCCCTCGGGGGTGCTGTTATCGGCGAAGGGGCGGGTATCGGCATATCCCGCCAGGAAGAGGCTGTTGGCTGTTAGGCCGCCCTGCTCGCGCATGAAACGCAAGACGCGCGATGCGCGCGCGGCCGAGAGTTCCCAGTTCGTCGCGAAATCGGCACTGTTCACCGGGACGTTATCGGTGTGGCCTTCGATCCTCATTTCGTTCGGGAGGCCCTTCAGCGCCCCGGCGACCTGCATGAGGACATCCTGGCTGCCCGCTCGCAGGTCGGCGCTACCGGAATCGAACAGGAGGTTATCGGCAAGGCTGATGGTGATGCTGTCTGCATCGCTCCTGATCTGGATCTTGCCTTCAAGGTTGTTGTCCTCTGCGAAACCGCCCAGGCTCGCCTCCAGGGCGACCAGGTTGTTGGACTTGATCTCGTTGATGCTTGGCGTGATGCCGCCGCCGTTGTTGAGGACAGCCGAAGAACCGTTCGAGCCCTGGAGGACACCGATGCTGAACGCCTGCTCGATGGAGTTGTGGACCGACTGCAGCTTCTGAGGGTTCGCATCGCTGGTGGCATAGAGGACGACGAAGAGCGCGAACAGGAGCGTCAGCATGTCCGCATATGACACGATCCATCGTTCGTGGTTCTCGGCGTGTGCCGCCTCCGGGACCTTCTTCTTGCTCATGCCGCCTCTCGCATCGAGTCATCCTTCTTCTGACGCTGGTTCGGCTGGAGGAAGCCTTCCAGCTTCTCGCGCACGATGCGCGGGTTATCGCCAGACTGGATGGACATGAGGCCTTCGATGACGACGTTGAGGGCGTGCAGTTCGTGCTTGGAGTTGCTCTTCAGCTTGCTGGCGAGCGGGAGATAGAGGACGTTCGCGGTAAACACGCCGTAGAACGTGGCGACGAAGGCGGTGGCGATACCAGGACCGATGTGCTCCGGTTCATCCAGGTGGGCCATGACGCCCATGAGGCCCATAACAGCGCCGAGAACGCCAATCGTTGGGGCGATGCCTCCGAGGAATTCGAGGGCGGCGAAGTTCCCCTCGTGGCGGTGCTTCATGGCATCGGCTTCGATCTCCATGATCTCGCGGAGGAGTTCGGGATCCGTGCCGTCGATCATGAGCTGGACGCCCTTGCGGGTGAACGGGTCGTGGATCTTGTCGACGTCGGCTTCCAGGGCGAGAAGGCCCTCGCGCCGCGCCTTGTCGGCCATGGTGACAAAGAGGTCAACGGTCTCGGCCGAGTTGTGCCCGGCCCCGCCGAAGAACGCTTTCATGAGGAACTTTGGGAGGCCAACCATCACCGACATGGGCTGGGAGATCATCATCGCGCCGAACGAGCCGATGAAGACGATCATGAGGCCCGGGATGTTGAACAGGGCGCCCGGGTTGCCGCCTTCGAGGACGTTGCCGCCGATGATCCCGATGAATGCGAGAGCGAGGCCGATAACGGTTGCGAGGTCCATCAGGCGCTCCTCCGAACGGCCCCGACGGCCATCCTCCGGAACTCGGCGATCCGCTCGATGATGAGGTCGGGGCCTTCCGCACAGACGTAGCGGTGCCCGTTCGTCAACGTCACGTGGGTATCGTGTGTCGCTTCGAGAAGTTCGATGAGGTCCGGGTTGAGGTAGAACACGGTCCCATCGATGCGGGTGAGCTGAATCATCCGGGCGACCTCGTCCCAGGGTGAGTTGTCACCCATTCTGGGGAGGGCGCTCCACGGAGTTATCGGGGAAGGCCCCGTGGGCCGGGAACGAAGCCCCTAGCGGCGATGGGGAAAACCCGCGCCGTGCTCCACGCGCTGCACGAGCCTTTGACAAACAAAAACCCCCTCGAATCGAGGGGGCCAATGCTTCTTGAACCGCCCGGTTTCTAACTCTTAACGAGTGTGCGGAGACAACGGGTGCAGATGTTCAGGCGGATAGAGTCACCGCCAATATAGATCCGCTGTTTGCTCACATTGGGCTTGAACGTCCGCGACTTTTTCGTCGCCTTGCGTTCCCATCGCCCGCCGTGAGTGTGACGGATATGCCGTCCAAACATCGTTGTCTTTGCGCAAACATCGCAGGCGCCACTAGCCATGCGTCATCCAGCCTTACGTGCGAGAATCGAACGCTCATGCTAACACCACCCGCGGGTAACGGCCAAACGGACACCCCCGAAACTGGCCAGTGACGGCCCCTATTGCCACTGAAGATGCGCTCGACGGATCGGCCCTCCGCCAGGTCTTCGCCGCCGCCTCCGCTCATCTGAGAGCGTGCGCGAAGGACGTCGATGCGATCAACGTCTATCCAGTCCCTGATGGCGACACCGGCTCAAACATGTCTGCAACCCTTCGCGAGGCGATCGAACGAGCGCTCGCGCTCGACGGCCCACCGGCCGTCGCCGTGGTGCTCTCCACGATCGCGCGCGGTGCTCTTTACGGTGCACGCGGGAACTCCGGTGTCATCCTCTCGCAGGCGCTTCGCGGGTTCGCGGCGGGGGTGGGCGAACGGGATCGACTCGACGGCCACGCGCTCGCCGACGGTCTCGTGGACGCCGCGGCCCGGGCATACCGCGCCGTGAGCGACCCCCAGGAGGGGACCATGCTCACGGTCCTTCGCGCAGCTGGCGAAGGCGCCCGCCAGGCGGCCGAGACACTGCCGGAAGGCGGCCGAGGCACCGGATGCGCGCGGGTGCTCGGTTCGGCCGTCGTCGCGGCGGAACGCGCCGAAGCGGCAACCATCGAGCAACTGCCGGCTTTGCGCGAAGCCGGTGTCACCGACGCGGGTGGCGAGGGCGTTTGCGTCATCCTTCGAGGCCTCCTTGCTGCTATCACCGGGGCGCCGGTCGCGGGTCACCTCAAACCTGCGGATCGGCCGATCGTGCACTCCGCAGGCCACGGAGGAGACGGCTTTGGCTTCTGCACGGAATTCCTCATCGAAGCCGACGGCAGGGCGCTCGACCTCGAGAGTATTCGAGGACTCGCGGAGGCCGGTGGCAACCGCTCGGTAGTCGTCGTCGGCGACCCGGACCTGGTCCGCGTCCACGTGCACAGCCTGGCGCCCCAGACGCTTCTTGACGCTGCTGAGATGGTCGGCCGGCTGGCACGTGTCAAGGTGGAGGACATGTCGGCCCAGAACGCGCGATTCCGCGAAGGCGGCTCGGGGGCGGGCGTGAAGGTGGCCTTGCTCGCGATGAGCCGCGGCGACGGCTTCGACGAGATCTTCGAGAGCCTTGGGGCAACCGTGAGCGATCTCGGTGTCATCGAAAAGCCACCTGCCGGTCAGATCGCCGATACCGCGGACTCGCTCCGCGTTGCCGATGTTGTGGTGCTCGCCAACCACAAGAACGTCCTGCTCGCCGCCGAACAGGCGAAGGCTCTCGCGCGGTGCACCATTCACGTCGTCCCGACAACATCGCTCCCACAGGGTATCGCTGCGGCGATGGCGTTCGACTCGGAGGATTCTCCCACTGCGAACATTGAGGCAATGGCTGCAGCCGCCGATGCGGTAACGACGATTGAGGTGACGATCGCGGGCGCCACGCGCACTTCCGACGGCGTCTCGGTGAAGAAGGGGGAAGCGATCGTACTGGTCAACGGGAAACTGGCCGGCACAGGAACAACTCCCGGAGAAGCCCTCCTCGAAGGGCTGCGCCAGGCAGGACTGCGGCGCGGGACCCTGGTCACGATCTTCGCCGGTGAAGGCGCCCCAGAGCATGAGCGTCTTTCCATCGCCGACCGGGTGCGTCAGCACCACGCCGGCGTGGAGGTCGAGTCGCTCCCCGGCGGACAACCCCTCTACCCATACATTGCCTCGGTCGAGTAACGTCGCGGCGGGAAGTCCACCAAGGGGAGGGGCCGAAGAATGCCTCGCAGCCGGATGCTCTCCAGAAAGCTGGCCATCGCCGCCAGCAGCGCGATCATGGTGGTCGTCGCCGCGTGTGGCGGCGATGGCGAACCCGCCTTGCCGACCGCCACACAGGCCAACGCCGGCGGGATCCCGGCGAAGCTGACCACGGTCACGGTCAGCGACAACAAATTTGCGCCGCTCAACCTCCAGATCCCCGCAGGCGCCAACGTCACCTGGAATTGGACCGGCTCGAACCCGCACCAGGTTGTCGGCTCATTCAACGGCCAGGAAGTGTCGTCGCCGAAACTCACGGGGACTGGCGTATTCCTCTTCAACTTCGCCAGTTCTGGCGTCTTCGAGTACCACTGCGGCGTCCACGGCGACGCCATGAACGGCACGATCACCGTCCAATGACCCGGCGGGCCGCCATGCCCGCATCAGGGGATTGTCATTCCTCCTCGCGATCTGTAGCCTCCCGCAGCCAAAGGGGGACACGGATGGCCATTGTACTTATTACCGGATGCAGTACCGGGATCGGACTTGAAACGGCGCTGCAGTTCGGGCGCTCCGGCAACCAGGTCTACGCGACGATGCGGAACCTGGACAAAGCTGGACCGCTCCGTGACGCCGCTCGCCAAGAGAACCTCGACGTCCGCATCCACCAACTCGATGTCGACTCGCGAGTGTCCATCGACGCCGCGATCGCGGCCATCCTCGCGGAAGCAGGCCAGGTCGACGTCCTGGTGAACAACGCCGGGGTCACCGGGATGGGCTCAATCGAGGAGACGACCGATTCGGAACTCCACGCCGTCATGGAGACGAACTTCTTCGGCCCGCTGCGCGTAATTCGCGGGATCGTCCCAGCGATGCGGGAGCGCAAGTCCGGCACGATCGTGAACGTGACCTCGGTCGCCGGGAGGCTTGTCGCCGGGTTGGCATCTCAATACCACTGCTCCAAGTGGGCCCTGGAGTGCGCGAGCGAGACCCTTGCCCTCGAACTCAGGCAGTTCGGAGTGCGGGTTGCGATCGTCGAACCCGGCTTCTTCGTCACGCCGATCCTGGACAAAGCGGCCGAGGCATGGGGAGACAACGAGAATGCGCCCTACGCGGACCTCGAGCGCCGGATGCGGGATCTGTACGCCCAGGCAACGTTGGGGGGTGGCCATCCGTCAGTCGTTGCCAGGGCCATCGAGAACGCAGTGACGACGACTGAGCCCCGGCTGCGCTACCTCGTCGGCGCGGATGCGGAGTCGTTCGTCGGCGGCCGGCAGCGCATCACCGACGAGGAATACCTCGTGCTCGGAGAGGAACAGAGCGACGAACAGTGGTGGACGAGGTTCATGGAGATGTTCCCGATGCCCGTCGAAGCCTGACCGCGAGGGCGGACAGCGACCAGGCCGCGCGCCTGCGGCTAGCTGTACCGCTCTTCGCGCCAGGGGTCTCCATAGATGTGGTAGCCGTAAGTCTCCCAGAACCCGGGCTTATCACGGTCCAGGAACTGGATCCCGCCGATCCATTTCGCGCTCTTCCAGAAGTAGAGGTGCGGGATGACCATACGAAGCGGCCAGCCGTGTTCCTTGCTGAGTTCCTCGCCGTCGTGCCTGGTGGCGAACATCACCTGCTCGCGCATCAGGTCTGCGAGGGGCACGTTCGTCGTGTAGCCACCGTAAGAGTGAAGCATTGCGTACTTCGCCTCGGGCTTGAGATTGATCTGTTCGAGCAGCGCCGAGAACGGGACGCCCTCCCAGGTATTGTCGTACTTACTCCAGGTAGTGACGCAGTGGATGTCGTTGAACTCGGTGGTCTTCCTGAGCGCGGCGAACTGCTCCCAGGTGAAGCTCTTCTCCTCTTCGACGAGACCCCAGACGTGGAAGCGCCAGGAATCGAGGTCGATGCGCGGGACCGAGCCGTAGTGCAGGACGGGCCAACCTGTTGTGAGGTGCTGCCCCGGGGGCAGGCGGAGCTTGCCATCGGGCCGAAGTTCCCTGGTCGCTTGCTGAGTCATAGGTCGGAGTCTCCTGAGTGCGTCCATCGCCGCCGTCCCTATTCAGGGTAGCGGCTCGCATTTGCCCCGGACAAGACGCCCTTTCGATGCGAAACGGGGCAGGAAGGTACACTGGCTGGATGGAGAGCGCACCGACTCGCGAGGCACCGCGGCAACGCGCCGCCGTCCGCCCCCAGGATGGCTGGTTCCTCGTGCTCGCCTTCGCCGTCATCGGCGCCGACCAGGCGGTGAAGTGGCTCATCCGCCAGACGATTGAGCGCGGCGACTCGCTCGCAGTGGTCTGGCCGCTGAAGCTCGTCCACGTGACGAACAGCGGCGCCGCCTTCGGCATGTTCCAGGGCGCTGGCCCGCTACTCGTTATGACGAGCATCCTGGGGATGATCGCGATCGTCGTTTTTCTCTTCAACCCGTCGTTCGCGCACCCCCTGATGCGGCTCGGCCTCGCCCTGATGCTCGGCGGCGCGGTGGGGAACCTCATCGACCGGGTAAAGGACGGCGAAGTCGTCGACTTCGTCAAGGTGCCGAACTTCCCCGCCTTTAACGTCGCGGATTCGGCGATAACGATTGGAGTACTGGTACTGGTATGGGCGATGCTCCGGGAACCCCAGCCCTCGCAACCCGGCGACTGACCGCTCCTGCCGCGGGAAGGCTCGATGCCGTGCTCGCGGGCGCGTTCGATGACCTCTCCCGCGCACGAGTCCAGCGCCTGATCGAGGCCGGACACGCACGCGTGAACGGCTCCACGGCGCACAAGGCGCTTGCCATTTTGGAAGGCGCCGAGCTCGAACTCGATGTCCCCGAAACTCCCCATGAGAGCGTGCCGACCGGGCTCAAGCTCAAAGTGCTTTACGAAGACGACTCTCTCGCCGCCATCGATAAGCGGGCCGGCCTTGCCGTCCATGGAGCGCCAGGGGATACCGGCCCGAGCGTCGCCGCCTGGTGGCTCGAACAGCTTGGAGATGCCGCGACGGCATTCGACGTGGAACGCCCGGGGATCGTCCATCGCCTGGACAAAGACACTTCCGGCGTGCTCATCCTCGCGAAGACGCCGCAGGCACAGGCAGCCCTCAGCGGCGCCTTCGAAGCCCGCACAACGAAAAAGACCTACCTCGCCCTCGTCGAAGGCGTACCCGACCGGCCCAAGGCGGTCATCGATGCTCCCATCGACCGCCACCCCGGGGACCGAATGCGGATGGCCATCGTGAAGCGCGGACGCGAAGCCCGCACCACCTACGAAGTGTTGTACACCGACAACCGCCGGGCGTTGCTCGAAGTCCGCCCTGAAACTGGCCGCACACACCAGATTCGCGTGCACCTGGCGGCTGTGGGAGTCCCGGTCTGCGACGACGCGGTCTACGGGAAGCGCGAGCCGGGTGGCCGTCAACTCCTCCACGCCTACCAGCTTTCGATCCCGCACCCGGCCGGCGGCCGGCTGACCGTGACGGCGCCGATCCCGGCCGACTTCGACCACGCCGTTCGCGCCATCGGCGCGGAGACGCTAGCGTTGCATTACGCTCGCGCCGTTGAACCGAAGCTAGAATCGGACGGCGACTCCCATTCGTGACGTTGCCAAGTGACCGCTGATTCGCGCCCTGTCCGGACCCGCTACGCCCCCTCGCCGACCGGCGACCCCCACGTCGGGAATATCCGCTCGGCGCTCTTCAGCTGGGCCTATGCCCGGGCCAATGGTGGCGCCTTCCTCCTACGGATCGAGGACACGGACAGGAATCGCCTGGCGGAGACTTCGGTTGGCGCCATCATGGAGAGCCTCCGCTGGCTCGGCATCGATTGGGACGAGGGCCCGGAAATCGGCGGCCCGCACGAGCCCTACTTCCAGTCCCAACGCCTTCCCCTTTATCAGAAGGCTGCCGCTTCCCTAATCGACAAGGGCCGTGCATACCGCTGTTTCTGCACCTCCGAGCGGCTGGACCAGATGCGGGCCGCCCAGGCCGCAGCCAAGCAGCCGCCAGGTTACGACGGCACATGCCGCCGGCTCTCTCCGGAGGAGTCAGCCTCCCGCGCCCGGCACGAGCCGTTCGTGGTGCGGTTCGCAATGGACAGGGAAGGCCAGACGATCCTCACGGACATGATCCGCGGGGAGGTGGTCTTCGAGAACAAGCTGCAGGACGACTTCGTGATGGTGAAGTCCGACGGTTACCCGACCTACCACCTTGGGGTCGTCGTCGATGACACCGAAATGGAAATCACGCATGCCATCCGCGGGGACGAATGGATTTCGAGCGCGCCAAAGCACATTCAGCTGTACGCGGCGTTAGGCTGGGAGCCACCGGTCTGGGCGCACCTTCCACTGATCCTCGGGCCCGACCACAAGAAGCTGAGCAAGCGCTCGGGCGACACCGCCCTGCTCGACTACCGGACGAACGGATACCTGCCGGAAGCGATGATCAACTTCCTCGCCTTCCTCGGTTGGTCGCTCGATGACCACACGGCCATCCTCTCGATCGACGAGTTCAAGCAGAACTTCGATCTCGCCCGCGTGGTGGCAAACCCGGCGGTTTTCGACATTGACCGCCTGAATTACCTCAACGGACACTACATCCGCGAAATGGACGACCACCGCTGGCGCCGGACCATCGCCGAGTGGTGTGAGAAAGACCTGCCGGATTCGGTGAAGCGCCCGGTTGAGCCCGCCGTCATCGAATCGGTCGCACCGCTGTTGAAGGAGCGGACCGCGAAGCTCGCCGACATCGCGCCGATGGTCGAGTTCCTCTTCAGCTACGACGCACCGGAGTTCCCCGTGGAGACCCTGATAGAACGGGCCGGCGACGCGGCCACCGCTGTCCGCGTGCTCGACGTGGCGCTGACCAGCCTGGACGCAGTCCCCGACTCGGCATGGGATGTCCCGAATGTCGAAGCAGCCATCCGCGGCATGGAGGGCGCGCTCGACTTGAAGCTGCGGAAGTTCGTTTCGGTGCTCTACGTTGCCGAAATGGGGCGTCCGCAGGGTATCCCGCTGTTCGACTCGATCGTCCTGCTGGGCCGCGAGCGAGCGCTCCAGCGGATTCGCACCGCCCGCCTGCGTGTGGGTTAGCCCCGGGCAGAACGCGGCCCATGCAGTAGAGCCTACAGGCGGGGCCGTGGTACGCTGAAGCGGTCTTACTGGGGACTCGTCTAATGGTAGGACAGCAGATTCTGGATCTGTATGTGGGGGTTCGACTCCCTCGTCCCCAGCCAAATGCATTCATTGCGAAAGGGCCCCACGAGGGCCCTTTCTTCGCGTCTGACGGGCGGGCCGAAGGCAGCCGTTCGCAACTAGTAGCTGGCACAGGCCGCATGCTAGAGTCGGCCAACGGCGCCGATGGGCCTATTTGCACCGACTCAACCAGGCGGGCGAGTTGTTGCCAGGCCTGTGCGGGCACTCGGGGTAGGGGAACTCCCTGGCCGGAGGGCTTTCGCTCCCGACGTACACGGCCACGAGCTCGACATCGCCGACGAGAGTGAGGGTGCATTCCTGATCCCGGGGAACGGGCCCCACGATGTCGCAACCCGGGCCCTTCAACGACTTCAGCCCGGGCCAGTACCCTGCCAGCGCATCGCCGGCGGAAACGACCACGGTCGTCCCTTTCTTGACGGTGTACTCCGCGACGCACGGGTCCGGGAAGATTTCTTCCGGCGCGCAGGACTTCGGGAAATAGGTCCGCATGCCCTCTTCGCCGGGCCGCAGGTGAGCGGATACCCTCGCTGGCAATCCGTAAGCCACGATTCGGAGTACGACCTCATCGACCGGCGCGGGGGTGGCCGATGGACGCGCTGTGGAAGCGCCGCGCGCTGTCGGCGGGGCGGGCGCGGAGGTGGGGGGCGGGCCGCCGTCCCCGGACGCCGCGCTGCCGTCGGTTGTGGCGGGTGACGCATCACCACCGTCGTCGCCGTCGAAGGGCCCGGGACCGACCAGGATGATGAGCCCGAGCAAGCCCGCCCCGAGAAGGAGAGCGCCGACCTTGTTCGCATTCCCGCCAGAACTCCCGGAACTGCCGCCGGAACCACCGTTTGCCATGAGCGGCATTTTGCCCCAGGACGGCCGGCGGTGCCAGACGGGAGCCGGCACGTACCAAGGGCCCTTGCCCCGCCCCCCCGGGGGGCCCCCCCCCCCCCCCCCCCCCCCCCCCCGCCCCCCCACCCCCCCCCCCCCCCCCCCCCCCCCCCCCCGGGCCGGGGGGCCCCCCCCGGCCGTGGGGGGGGGGGGGCCCGGCGCCCCCCCCTACGGGGGGGGGGCGGGGGGGTCACACGCCGCAAAAAGGCCTATTGAGACTCGACTCGCACGCACGAGAGCGGTTCGTGTGTACACGGGTGCCGTTGGCGGCCCTGAACTGCCAGTCGCGTGGGCGAGGGAACTAAAACGGCGTTCTGCAATGAGGGCAGGTCCCTGCAGCGGCGGGCCTCATGTATCATCCCGCCCATGCCCAACGAGCCCGTGGGAGTCCTCATCATCGGGGCCGGCGCCTCCGGCGGCGCCTTCGCCTGGAGCATCGCCGACCTCGGCACCAGCGTCCTCTGCCTCGAACAGGGTCCATGGATGCACCAGCGCGACTACCCCACCAACTTCATCGACTGGGAGTCCCGCTCTCTCGGGCCATTCGCCACGAACCCCAACGTGCGGCGACTTGCCCAGGACTACCCGGTCAACGATTCCGACTCGCCCATTCAGCCCCTCATGTTCAACGCCGTCGGCGGCAGCACCATCCTCTGGGCCGCCCACTTCCCCCGCTTCACCCCCGGCGATTTCCGCGTTCGGACCGAAGACGGTATCGCCGACGACTGGCCCATCTCCTACGAGACGCTCGAACCGTTCTACGCGATCAACGACCGCATGATGGGCGTCTCCGGCCTTGCCGGTGATCCTGCCTACCCGCACCACGAGCCTCCCCTCCCTCCCATCCCGCTCGGCGCTACCGGCAACATTGTCGCTCGTGGCTTCGAGAGGCTTGGCTGGCACTGGTGGCCCTCCGACAGCGCCATCATTTCGCGCGAGTACGAGGGTAGGTCCCCCTGCATCAACCTTGGCTCGTGCGGAAGCGGCTGCAGCCAGGGCGCGAAAGCCAGCACCGACATCACCTACTGGCCACTCGCCCAGCGCAAGGGTGTCCAACTGCGCACAAACTGCCGCGTCAAGCAGATAATCGTCCGACCCGACGGGACGGCCGACGGCGTCCTCTACTACGACGCCGATGGCGTCCTCCAGGAGCAGAAAGCCGAAATCGTCGTCCTGGCGTGCAACGGGATCGGGACGCCGCGCCTCCTGCTCAACTCGAAGAGTGCACAGCATCCTGACGGCCTGGCCAACAGCAGCGGGCTCGTCGGGAAGAACCTCATGTTCCACCCCTACGCGCTCATCCGCGGCGTCTTCGATGAAGAGCTCAACGGGCGACGCGGCCCCGGCGGCTGCACCTTCTGGAGCCACCAGTTCTACAAGACCGACCCCTCGCGCGGCTTCGTCCGCGGCTACTCATACGAAGGCACACGCGGCAGCGGCCCGGCGACGACCGCGCTCTGGGGCATGGCAACGGGCCGCGTGCCCTGGGGTGAGGCGCACCACGAAGCCTTCGCGAGGCTGAACGGGCACGTCGCGGGTATGGTTGCCATCACCGAAGACCTCCCGGACGAGGCCAACTCGGTGACGTTGGACCCAGTCCTCACGGACAGCCACGGCATCCCGGCGCCGAAAGTGACCTACACGCTGAGCGAGAACAGCCGCCGCCAGCTGGCGCACGCGGTTGACCGCGGAACCGAGGCCCTCAGAGCCGCCGGAGCGATCGACGTGATCGCCGAACCGCTCATGCGCACCGCCGGCTGGCACTTGATGGGCACTGCCCGGATGGGCACCGACCCCGGGCGGTCCGTTGTCAACGAGTGGGGCCGCGCGCACGACGTGAAGAACCTGTTCATTATCGACGGCAGCATCTTTGTGACATCCGCCGGCGTGAACCCGACTTCGACCATCCAGGCCCTTGCCCTTTATGTCGCCGCCTCCATCAAAAAGAATGTGGCGGAGTTGTTCGCATGAGCGACCCGACACCACCTCTGCTCCGCGACGCCGCCTTCCTGAGTGCGCTCCTCGACGCCCTCATCCCACCAGCCGGCCGGGGCACGCCCATGCCCGGAGCAGGCGCGATCGGCATCGGTTCCGTGGTCGCGGAAACCATTGCACAAGATGCGCAGGCGGGACCCGCCATCGTCGCCGCCCTCGAGGCGCTACGCGAACGGACGCCTGGCTTCGCCAGCCTCGCCGCGGCCGAGCGGGCACCCCTCATTGAGGCGCTGGCAACCCTCGATCCTGCCTCGGTGCGAGCGTTGCTGCGCCACGTCTACCTCGCCTACTACCAACACCCCACGGTGCTGGCAGCCCTCGGCGAGCCGCCGCGTCCGCCCTTTCCTGAGGGCTTCTACATCGAACCGACGGACCCCGAACTCCTCGCGGCGCTGGCAACGCGGAGGAACTAGTGCCCTTCCCGAGTGCGAGATCCGGCAGCCGCGACGTGACGACATGGTCGAACAGTGGCGGTGCCACGACGCGGGGAGTCAGCGCCGCCGGTGCGCAGACCTGCACGGCTGGGTCGAGGCGGAGAGTCCACGGCATCCGGACGCCACTCTCCATATCCGTCCCGGTGTTGAGGAAGGGGATCAGACAACTCCCTTTGGGGCGTCGGTCCGCCTCCGACGCCCGAACTGCTGCGAGCCAATTGACCGGCACCGTAGACGTACTGGTTCCCGTCGTCGAGGACCACCGGGAGGCCCGAGGCGATGTCCCACGTGAACGTGGTCATGTTCCCGCCGACTGTCCGAGAGTCTCGGAGCAGCGCCCACGCCGACGCGATCGTTGTAGACACTGGCTAGCAGCAAGACGAATCTCTCGTCGTGTCACAAGCCCTCAGGGGATAGGCTGATCTCGGGAGGGAGCGAACACGGCGGCGACCGACGTGATGCGCTCGGCGAAAAGTGTGGGTTCCCGTTCAGGAGGGATAGGTGTTCGGGGGAGGAGGACCGAGTCTCGCTGCGCGTCGACTCACGGCCCTCGCCCGAGGAAGCGATTTGCCACCAGCGACCCAATCATTAGACCCAGGCCAATGGCTGCCGCAACCGAAGCCCCGAGCGTCAAGGATAGCCCGGCAGCGGCGAAACCCTGCGCTACCAGTGCGGTGAGCCACGAAGACGCGTATACGATCAGGATGAGTTCGATCCACCGCGCACGCGATCCGGGGCGCATCACTAGTTGTTCTCCTGGGGCGTATACTTGATCTTCGAGATCTCGTAGAGAAGCAATCCACCCTCGACCACGGTGACTATCACTTTGATCTTAACCGGAATCCACGGGATTAGGTCGAACACGTAAACAGCAGTTGCACCGGCAGTCAGCGAGCACTGTAGGTCTCGGACGCACCACTTCGCGAAGTCTGCTTGTGCTTCAGCAGCCTTGACCTGAGCGGCTTCGGCTTGTCCTTGCTCTTCCAACGCTTTGCGGACATATTCGCCGACGAGTCCAGCAACTTTGGGAACATCGAACAGGCGAGCTTCACTCTTTGGTTCGTCCGGACAGTCTTGCCACAATGGAATGAATCGACCGTTAGGGAACGTGCCGCAGTAGACCACCTTCCGGGCGTTTTCCTCGTCGGCTGCGGCCCGATCCTGGCACCCGTGGTCAGCAAGCGCACATCCGTTGGAGTCTGTAGGCACCAAGCCAGTCGCATCGGTCATCCTCACCGGATTGTTCGCCCCGTAGCCTGTTGGATGGCCAATCCACCCGGCGCTCAGAGCCATGGGCTCTCGACTCAAGAACACCCCGGTCTCCGGGTCGTAGTACCTGGCGCGCAGGTACTGCAGGCCCGTCCCATCCGTCTGCTGGCCGGCGAAGTCGAACTCGTTCGCGGGGCCGCCGGAGGGCGTCGCTTCGCCGTAGACATCGTAGGTGTAGGACTTCTGGCTGTTGCCCGAGCTGTCGACGATGGCCATCGTCGAGCCGAGGCCGTCGACGTAGCTCGAAACAATGCCGGTGCCGGAGGGAAGCGTGGTGCTCGTCATCCTGCCCGCATCATCATACGAATACGTGGTGGAGTTCGAGTTCCAGTCGGTGACAGATGTGAGGCGGTTCGCGTTGTCGTAACCGTAGGTCACCTGGTTCGAGCGAACCGGGTGGATGCCGAGGTCCTACGCCGGGCGACGCGTGCCCGCTACGGGTCGACTTCGTTCAGGAGCGTGTTTTCGAGGGAGAGTGCACGGGTGAGGTACTTGAGTTCTTCATCGCGCCACGAGAGGGGCGCCGGGGCCTGGGTCAGTTTGGCGTCCTTCATCTCCTGTTCGACCTTCGGGTCGGAGGCAAACGCGTTACCGACCTCCATCTCGAAGAACATTTCGCCGAGGGGCGGCTTCGGCGTCTGGCCACCGGCTTCCCACGATTCGGCGGGATAGCCGAGCGCCTGTACGCAGACTGGCGTCGCGGTCTCGGGGAGGTTGAACAGCTTGGCGACGCGGTCGAGGCGCGGGCTCGACATGAGACAGGAGCCAAGCCCTTCCTCGTAGGCGACGAGTGTCGCCTGGGCGATGGCCTGGCCAACGTCCATGAAGGCGAGCGGGGCGACGCCCATCGCCTTGCCGGCCATAAGGAAGCCGGGCCGCAATTTTTCGTTGATTTCTTGCTTCGTCGCCTCTACTTCGACGCCAATCCGGCGAGCATCAGCAAGGCGGAGGACGCTATCCGGCCACGCGTCGCCGATGTACACGGACGCCTCGTTGTACCAGAAGATGAAGACCGGAGCGGTGTGCATCTGCTGATAGCCGATCCTGGGAGCGATGGCCTTGATCACCTTCTCAGAGGCCTTTTCGCGCCAAATGACGATGGCTCGCACGTTCATCACGTTACCGGCGCAGGACGCGCGCCGTGCGGCTTCGAGCATCTTCTGCACTTTTTCTCGTTCCACGGGCTTGTAGGGCAGGAAGAACCGGATGGTCCGGCGGCGGCCTATGACTTCTTTGAGTTCCACTGGGCAATTCCTCTGCCTCCCCGGCTTCGGCGCCGGGAGAGCGTGCGATCGGGCCATTTCTCGCACACCGCGCGAACCTGCGACATGACAATTGTCATGCTCATCGCAAGATGCCCGGGGGATGCCGAGGGTGATCTGGATCATATCGTGGACTGGATCATGCCCGTCCAAGATGCGGGTGGTGCCTGGGCGAAGGCTCCGGACGGATCGTGACGCTCGGCCATGCAGGCGCCTCGCCGCTCACGCGGAAGAAAGAGGGACGTCCCGTGTCCGAATTCAAGCAGCTGTTCAGTCCACTCAAGATCGGGAGTTTCACCGTCCGGAACCGGATTGTGAGCACGCCCCATCACCCGCTCTTCACGGACCCGGATGGGCTTCCGGGTTCGCGCGAGATTGCCTACTGGGCGGCGAAGGCGAAGGGCGGCATTGGGCTGGTCGAGTCGCACGTGCACCCGATCCACAACTCCATCGAGGGATCAGGCGACTTGTTCAGGAACCCGGATGCGGTGAGGAAGTTCCACAACGCCGCCGAGGCGATCCACGAGCACGGTGCGAAGTTCGTTTGCCAGCTCTGGCACCCCGGCACACAGGGCTCGGCGATGTTCAGCGCCCCATGGGGACCGTCGCTTGTTTCGCAGCCGAACAGCTGGACTGTGCCCCACGAAATGACGACGGCCGAGGTGCGCGACGTCATTGCCGGCTACGCCCGCGGCGCCTCGGTCCTTCGCGAAGCGGGAGTGGATGGCGTGGAGATCCACGGCGCCCACGGGTATCTCATAACCCAGTTCCTCTCGCCGCTTTCGAACTTGCGAGACGATGAGTACGGCGGCGACTTCGAGCGGAGGCTGAACTTCCCGCTCCAGATCACGGAAGCCATCAGGGCCGAGGTGGGACGCGACTTCACCGTGGGGATGCGTATTTCGGGCGACGAAATGACGCAGGACGGCTATACCTCGGAAGACTTCGTGCGGATGGTGCCCTACCTGACGGCGAACGACCAGCTGGACTACCTGAGCGTCAGTGTCGGGATCTACCGGTCCAAGGACACGATCATCGCGCCGATGTACTACCCGGGCGGCGCCTTCGTCTACCTGGCCGCCATGGCGAAAGAGGTGCTGGACATCCCGGTGTTCTGCATCGGCCGGATCAACGACCCGGTCATGGCGGAACAGATCCTCGAGAACCGCCAGGCGGACATGGTCGGGATGACCCGGGCGAACATCTGCGACCCCGAATTGCCAAACAAGGCGCGCGAAGGACGGGTGGACGAGATCCGCCACTGCCTCGGGTGCAACGAAGGCTGCTGGGGACATGTCGAAAAGTCGCAACCGATCACCTGCGCGTTCAACCCGGTCATCGGGCGCGAGGAGTCCTGGGGGGAGACACGCCGTACCACCAACCCGCGGCGGCTGGTGATCATCGGCGGCGGGCCGTCTGGCTGCGAGGCCGCCAGGGTCGCGGCCGGCGCCGGGCACCAGGTAACGCTCTTTGAGCGCGGCGAGTCCCTCGGCGGCCAGACCAACATCGCGGCGAGAGGGCCCGGGCGGACGGACTTCGCGGAGGTCGGGCGCTACTTCAGCGTCGAACTGCGGAGACTCGGCGTCGACGTACGCGTGAACACGGACGCGACGGCCGAGGCGGTGCTTGGCTTGAACCCGGACGAGATCTTTATCGCAACGGGAGGGCGGCCGCGGGTGCCGGACCACATCGAGGGCATCGGACGCCCGAACGTTGTCCAGGCGTGGGACGTTTTCAACGGCACAGCCGAATGTGGCCAGCGGGTGGTTGTGCTGGACGACGACTTCCACATCCAGGGCCTCAACGTCGCAGAACTCCTGGCGGCACAGGGCAAAGACGTCGAGGTCGTAACACGTGAGTTCGAAGTCGGGCCGCATATCGAGCCCAACACAAGAATGGCGACGCTTCGGCGCGTGAACGAGCTCGGCGTCCGTCTCTCGCCGACCACCTGGGCACGGGAAATCGGGGCGGACCACATTGTCCTGTACCACTTCTACAGCCTGAACGAGGAGACGCGGCCGGTGGATACGGTGGTGCTCGCCTGCAACGTGGTTTCCGAGACCGGCCTCGGGGAGGAGCTTGCCGAGAAGCATCCACGGGTGAAGTTCATCGGTGACGCAGCGGGGCCGGGGCTATTGGAAAGGGCGACCTACACCGGTCACCTCGCCGCGCGCTCGCTCGAAGGCGCACCAACCGAGCCGTTGCTCAACGCGCCAATGCGGAGAGGCTGACCTTGGCGGGCCGCGTCCTCGCGGTCGTGGATGGGACGGCAACGGGCGTGCACCGGCGGGCGCTGGCTGCGGCCGGGCTCGCGCAGCGACTCGTGTCCGAAGCGGGCCTCGCGGCGGACGTGGTCGTGGTGGGCTTTCCCGGGCATCCGTCCGGGCGCTGGCAACGCGCCTGGCGATCTGAGGCGAGTTCGCCCCAGGGTCTGGCGGGCGAACTCGCCGGGATTGTGAACGGCGACGAGTACCTCGCCGTCAGCGGAGGAGATACGCCGTTTGGGCGCGAGCTTTGCGCACGCCTCGCGGTCCGGCTCGGAGCACCGGTCGTCGCCCCCGTGCTTTCACTGCGCCTGCAGGGCGGGAAGCTGCGCGTTGTCCGACCGGCACAATACGGCGCCGCTACTGCAACTCTCGAAGTCGCCCGGCCCCCACTGGTGGCAATCGCACACGCGGACATGATGCGGGCGACGGCGTCAGATGCCGCCAGCGGGCTCGAGTTCGAGTCCCTTCGTGCGATCGGACCTGGGGAGCCGGTCGAAGTGCTTGGGGAGGAACAGCTCAGCCCATTCGAGATGGATGTCACGGAGGCCGACGTCGTGGTGGCTGGAGGCCGCGGAGTCGGGGAAGGCGGCTTCGCCATGCTGAGCGAACTGGCTGCCCTTCTGGGCGGTTCCGTCGGTGCGACGCGCGTGGCGGTCGACCTCGGATGGGCGCCCTACCCGCGCCAGGTCGGGCTGACGGGCAAGACGGTTTCGCCGCGGCTGTACGTCGCGTGCGGCATCTCGGGAGCCATCCATCACGCCATGGGAATGCGGGAGTCCGGGTTTGTCGTCGCCATCAACAATGACCCGCAGGCGCCCATCTTCAAGATCGCTCACGCCGCCATCGTCGGCGATGTGCGCGACATCGTCCCATCAGTGATCAAGGAACTCTCCAGGAGGACGAGCGTCTCGCCCGTTGCCGCCGTCCTGGCAGGAGCACTGGGATGAAGGCGGTGGTCCTGCTCCGAGCCGTGTTCGATGCCTCCGTGGGCGGGGGCACGTACGAGGGGCCCTACGTCCTCGACGGCTCCTCGCAGGCTGCCCTGGGTCTCGCGCGCCAGTGGCGCAGTTCCGCGCCCGGCGGACGGGTTGCCGGGGTCGCGATCGGGCCGCCGGAGTGGGAGCCGGCCTTGAGGAATGCCCTCGTCCTCGGGTGTGACGAAGTCTGGCGAGGATGGGGCGACGCGATGGGCGGCGCCGACGTGCTGACAGTCGCGCAGGCCATCGCCGAAATCGTGCCTGCGGGCGCGGCACTCGTCATCGGCGGAGAATCCTCAAGCGATCACGGTACCGGGCTGCTCCCGGCGGCGGTTGCGGAGAGCCTCGGATGGCCATACCGGGGAGACGTGACCGGGGTCGTTGCCGAAGGTGCCGCCACCGCCTTCGCCGTTCGCCGCGAGGGCGGCCGGCGGCTGCACTGCCGCACAGAGGCAGCGATCGTGGTAGCGGCTGCGCGGATGCCGGCGCCTGCGTTCTACCCACGGGTAGCCGACCTGATAGCAGCCCGAAAGACCGGCGTCCCCTGCGTGAATGTGGACGGGCCGAAACGAGACGCACCCGGGATTGAAGTCATCGGATACGGCCCAGCGAAGCCGTTGACTCGCCACCTGCTCCAGCCTTCGGCGGGCGCCAATCCGGCCCAGCGCCTGAAGCAGTTGATGTCGGGAGGCGTAACCAACCGGGGCGCCAAAGCAATGGGCGGTGCTGGCGATGAGATGGCCAGGAAGCTCGTCGAACTCCTGGTCAGCGAAGGTTTCGCAACGTGAGTTGTGGGTGGAACCGACTCTTCGGAGAGGTTGGCCCGACCGGTCGCTTCCTCAGGGGCGATCCGCGACTCGCAGTATATGACGGCGATCATTGACGGGTTGCTCCTATAGCAGCCATAAGTCACGTACATCCTTCAAGAGGTGTGCCCGTGACTTCGATCGAAACCAACCCCCGCCGAGCGAACGTGAGTGGCCCTTACCGTGATCGGCAAGAGTGGGATTCCGTTCACTGGGGCACGCATTGCGTTGACTGCTATCCGGGCAACTGCCCCATCCGCGTGTACGTGAAGGACGGCAAGGTCGTCCGCGAAGAGCAATCGGGGACGATCGCTACGGTCGAAGAGGGCGTGCCCGACTTCAACCCCATGGGCTGCCAGAAGGGCGCTTCGTGGAGCAAGTCGCTCTACGGCCCCGATCGAGTCCAGTATCCGCTGAAGCGCGCAGGCGAACGCGGCGAGGGGAAGTGGGAGCGCATCTCCTGGGACCAGGCGCTCACGGAGATCGCTACATCGATGGTCGATGCCATCGAAAACGAAGGCTCCGCTTCGATCGTGCAGGAAGGCACGCCCGAAGGTGGCGGGAGCATGGGGGCCGGCCGCTTCCGGTCGGTTGTCGGCACTCACATCCTGGACCTCCAGGGCTCGTTCAATGACTTCTCGATCGGCCTCTACGAGACCTTCGGCAAGTTCAGCCCCACGTCGTCGGCCGATGACTGGTTCAAGTCGAACTGATCCTGTTCTGGCACATGAACCCCGTCTTCACGCGCATCTCCCTGTACCACTTCCTTGCCGAGGCGCGGTACAACGGGGCGGAAATCGTCAACATCTCGCCCGACATCAACGCCTCACATACCCATGCGGACTACCAGGTGCCGATCAACGGCGCGGCGGACCCGGCGTTCGGGCTCGCCCTGGTCCAGGTGATGTTCGAAGAGGGTATTGCGGACTGGAAGTTCCTGAAGGAACAGACGGACATGGGACTCCTCGTCCGGCTCGACACGAAGCGCTACCTGCGCCAGACGGACCTTGAGAGCCAGGGCGGACGGGAGGACCAGCTGTATCAGTGGGTGCCGAACAAGGGCCTGAAGCTGGCGGACCGGGCGAACATGTTCCTCAAGGGGGTGGATATCGCGCTGGAGGGAGTCTTCGACGTCACCCTCGCGGATGGCAGTACGGTCCAGGTGACTCCGGTTTACTCGCTGCTGAAGAAGAGCCTCGATACGGACTACACCCCGGAAAAGCAGCAGGCCATCAGCGGCGTGCACCCGGACACCATCCGCATGCTCGCTCGAAAGATCGCGACGAAGCGGACAAACATCATGCTCGGCTACAACGCCTGCAAGTTCTACCACGGAGACCTCATCGAGCGAGTGATGGCGCTCGTGCTTGCGGCGAGCGGAAACTGGGGGAAGCACGGGACGGGCATCCGGTGCTGGGCCGCGGCCATGAATGACGGCCAGGCAATCGCGATGGCGAAGCCGGGCCCGGGCGCCGCTAACAGCGAGATCGTCCTCGCGGCCCGCGATGCCGCGGTCGCCGCCTGGAAGAAGATGGACCCAACCGCCACGACGGAGATCGCCGTGCGCGAAATTGCGAAGAAAATGGCCGGACAGGAACGTGGGGGCATCAACCGCACCGACCAGACGCTCGTCGGCGGCGGCTCATCGGCCCCGCCCGCGTTCTGGTGGTACTGGCAAGCCGGATACAAAGAGCGCTGGAACACCCGCGAGTGGGGCGATGAATCACTTCCGCGCGAATTCGACGAGTACTTCAACGAAGCGCTGGAAAAGGGCTGGTGGCAGGGCCTCGACCAGCCTCGGCCGGAGAACCCGCCGAGGGTGCTGATCGAATGCGGCGGCAACACGCTGCGCCGCACGCGGGGCGGCAAAGCGGCGCTCCTGCCGACGCTTTGGCCCAAGCTCCGGACGATCGTCACCATGGACTTCCGCATGAGCCAGACTGCGCTCTATGCGGATTACTTCCTCCCGGTTGCGCAGCACTACGAAAAGATCACCTTCGGCATGCCGACGCCGCACGTGATGAACCTCACCCTCGGGGACAAAGCCGCCGAACCGCCAGGCGAGGCGAAGGATGAGTGGTCGATCTTCCACAACCTGATCCGGAAGATCGCCGAGGTCGCGGAGTCGCGCGGTTTGGAAAGCTACACGGCCAGCAACGGCGTCCCTCGGCGTTATGACGAGCTCGCGCGCGTTTACTCGATGAACGGGTACTTCGACAACGAGGACTCGCGACTGGACGAGATCATCCGCGATTCGGCGCTGGCGGGGACGTTGCCCATGGGCACAAACCTCCGCGTGATGCGGGAAAAAGGGCACGTCCGCTTCATCGACTGGGGGCTCGCGCCGATGGGCCTCTCCCAGGCGTCGCCGCTGGTGCCGAACAAGACGCACGTCCCCTTCCGCGACCACACGGAGCGCGGCGACCCCTTCCCGACATACGCCCGCCGGGCCCAGTTCTACATCGACCACCCGTGGTTCCTGGAAGCGGGCGAAGAACTCCCGGTTTGGAAGCCGAACCCGAACATGGGCGGGGACTACCCGATTGGGATGACTTCGGGACACAACCGCTGGAGCATCCACACCATGAACCAGGCGAACGAGGTGATCCTCGGCACGCACCGCGGGGAACCGTTCGTGGAAGTGAACCCGGGCGATGCGGCGGCCAGGGGAGTGAAGGACGACGACCTCATCCGAATCTATAACGACCTCGCCTCGTTCGAAGTGCGCGTGAAGATCTCCCCCTCCGTTAAGCCGAACCAGCTCGTCTCTTACAACGGATGGGCGGGTTTCCAGTACAGCGACTGGAGCGGGGCGAACGAGCTCGAGCCTGGCATGGTCAAGTGGATCGGATTCGCCGGAGGCTATGGCCACCTTCAGCACCTCGGTGCCGAGTGGCAGCCAGTCCCCTGCGACCGGTGGATACGTTGCGACTTCGAAAAGGCCCCGGCGGGCTAGTTGTTCGCCGGGAACCCGGTCGAAGGCGCCAAATGACCAGCGGGCCCAGTGAACCGTCTCGGCCACGGTGACAACCCCGGCCGCGCTGGCGGGTGCCCGGCGAGGCTGTTTGGGTTGACGTGGGTGCTATCGTTCACGCGCCTCGCCGCGAGCGACAACCTCAAAGGGCGTGCCCACGTGTTCTCTTTTCGACGATCTCTCCTTCCGTTCATCCCGGCTCTCGCCATCCTTGGCGCTTGCGGAGGATCGGACGACGACGCCGATGTCTCAGACGACGCAGACGAAGGATCGTCCTCACCGTCTGCCAACAACGGCGGGGCGACCCGCGGTTCGAACAACACAGCCAAGGTCCCGACGATCAAGGATGGAGCCTTCGACGAGGGGACGGTCCACATCGAAGTGTCGGGACAGAAGGACTTCAAGCTCGACGCTGAGGGCAACGGAATAACGATGGGAGGCTTCACGCTGCTCACCTTCGCGAACGACGATGCCACCGTTATCCTCACGTTCCAGGTGGATTCCAAGGAAGAGCCGGGTGGCGTGGCAATTACCGCGACCCAGCTTTCGACCGCGGGCTCGTGGGGCAAGGAATGCACGGTGACGGCCGAGGACGGCACGAAAGAACTGAAGGGTGAGTTCACCTGCAAGGAAGTCGAGGGCGTCGACTCGAAAACGGTCAAGACCTACAAGGTCAAAGTCACCGGCAAGTTCTCGGTCAAGCGCTAAGCGGATTCGCGCGCGAGCCAGCTACCTCGCCCCGGCCGGGCACACCGGGGCGCGTCAGGCAAGAGCCGGGCCTGGCTACGCGTCGCTGCCGGCAACCGGCCGGCTCGCTGGGGCGGTTGCGCGGGCGCCGCGGAAGTCCCGGAAAGGGCCGTCGCGCCACTCGAGGGCTGCCTTCAGGCCTTCTTCCCGGAGGCGGCGATTCCATTCCTGTGCTGCCGGACGATGCTTGCTCATGGCCTCGACATCGGTGCCGGACATGAGCCCGGTGCGGATGCCCATGGCTTCGTACTGACGATTCACGGCACGCTTCGAGTACATGAGCATGTCGTTGTCGATGTTTGCCATGCGCCGGGCGAAGCGTTCGGTGAACCCCGGGAGCTCCGCAGGGGGCACGGCGTACGTCGCCCAACCCATCTCCGCCATGTCCTTCCCCGAGAACGAATCGCCGACGTAGGCGAACTCCCGGGCTTTCGTCATCGGGAGGTGCCAGGGCGCCCACATGATGTCCATCGTGCCCATCGCCCGCACCGGCGGATAGCCGACCTGCGCGTCCTCGGCGACGATGCGGAAGTCACAGAAGCTCGCGAGTTCGGTGCCTCCGGCCAGGCAATACCCCTGGATCTGGGCGACCACCGGCTTGGCAAGCTCCCAGAGCAGCCAGTTGCCCAGCAAGACATGGCGCGACCAATCGTAGTGCGCCGGATGGGTGGTGCCGGTATCGGGCAGTCCGGAGCGCGGATGCACAAAGGTCGACCCGTCGCGCGCGGCACGCGAGGGCGAGAGGTCGTACCCGGCACTGAAGGCCCGGCCGTTGGCGCGGAGGACGATGACGCCGACAGAACGGTCGGCTTCCGCCTCTTTCAGGGCATGAAAGAGTTCACCGCGAAGGTCGTTCGAAAGCGCGTTCAGCTTCTCGGGCCGGTTCAACGTGATGAAGGCAAGCCGCCCATCGGTTTCGAAAAGGATGTTCTCGTACGTCACGCGGTCCCTCCTGGGCGCCCCTGCGAAGCGGGGTGTCCGCATTGTTATGCCTCCAGCGCCTCGCCGCCAGACCCGCGGCGGGCGAGGGGCGCCAAACGGGCGCGGAGCAGCCATCACGAACCTATGATGGGAGTCATCCCGGTGGGCCGGCGCGGCAGTCCATAGTGCGGGCGCATGTCGTCTGCTTACTTCGAGCGCCACCCCTCTCTCAGGCCGCTGGCGTATCGCGATTACCGGTTCCTCCTGGGCGGGCTGGCTCTGGTGCAGTTGGCGGCGCCCTTCCAGTTCCTTACCCAGGTCTTCTGGCTCCAGCAGGAATACCCGGACCACGCGACCCTCTATGCCTCGTTAATCGCCGCCAGCCGCGGGTTGGCGATGGTGGTCTTCAGTCTCGTCGGAGGCGCAATTGCCGACCGGCTGGAACGGAGGCGAATCCTGCTGGCGACGGAGACCGCGTCGCTGTTCGTGAACGGGGTGATTGCGTTCCTGATGATCGCGAGCCCCGTCGGCGAAGCAACCGTCGCCGCCGTGACGCTCTGCACGTTCGCCTCGTCCGGCGTGATGTCGATCGACGGTCCGGCACGAAGCGCGAGCATGCCCTCCATCGTCGGCATGGAGAACCTCGCGAGTGCAATGGGTCTCTCCATGGTCATCACGCAGGTGACGATGCCGATCTCGCTTTCGATGGTGGGAGTGTTGAACGGTCTCTTCGATCCCGGACAGGTCTATGCGGGGTCGTTGCTTGTGTGGGCCGGCATCCTCCCGATGATCGCCGCTTTGCGCTATCACAGCATCGGCGGTGGTGGTCGCGACGTGGGGATGGTCGCCAGCATCCGCGAAGGGATCCGCTACGCCCGAGCGAGCGCCGCCATCTCCGGGATCCTTCTCGTGCTTGTCGTGGTCCAGTTTGCCGGCATGCCCGTCGCGACGCCGCTGGGACCGGTTTTCATGATCGAGGTCCTGGACTTCACCACCGCCCAGGTCGGCTTCATGGGCATGACCTGGGGGCTCGGGTCGCTCGCCGCGTCGTTCTTGTTAGCACGCTTTCGCTGGCTCACCCTGCGCGGAGATACGCTCGCCGGGATGACGCTGGCCTTCGGCGTTGGCGTGGTTGGTTTCGGTCTCTCCCGCTACGTCCCGGTGACAGCCGTATTCGACTTCCTTTTTGGGTTCGGTTTCACGGCGACGTCGCTGGTCTCGGCGACGATCGTGCAACACACCGTCGCAGACAACGTTCGGGGCCGAGTGATGGGGCTGTTCCCGTTCACGCTCGGCTTCGCGAACCTCTGCACCGCGCCAATCGGGCTTGCCGGACAACAGTTCGGTCTTGCACTCCTGGTCCCTGCACTGGGAGTCACCACCCTGATCCTTTGCGCGTCGGTATTCGCCACGCGTCCCCAGCTGCTGTCTATCCGGGCGAGGGCGGTAGCGGCGGCGACCAGCGGCGAACCGTAGAGTGATACGCCCCTGGCTATTCGGTCTGCGGAGCTCCAGCGCCCGCATCGATCCATGCATCGAGCTCCGCCCAGACTCCCGACAGCCAGCGGAGCTGGTCTTCGGGCAGTGCAGGCACGTCTGCCCGGGCGATCCGCCGGAAGTCGATGAGAACCTCGCGGCCGACAAGCCCGCCTGAGAGCAGGGAGCGGTAGTCCGCCGCAGCATCGAGCCCGCGGTGAGCACAGACAACCACGTCCGCTCCGGGAAGCGCGGCGAGCGCGGCGAGCACCGCACCGCCGCGCGGCGGAAGGACATGGCGGTAGGCCGGTAGCGGAGCGCCCGATTCGGCTTGCTTCGCGAGTGCCCGGTCCAGCCGCCCCGGGCTGAAGAGCGCACCCTCCGGGAAGATGAGGACGCCCTCGTCTTCCCGGAGTCCGCTGGCCAGTGCGTGGACGCGGGCGGACTGGCCACGCGGCTCCTGGCTTCCTGTTTCGACGAAGACGTTCGGCAGACGGTTGCCCACGATGTCGAGGCAGGGATCGCGGAGCAGCCAACGATTGATGACCCAGCGCAGGCGCAGTCGGTGGCGCGCTGCTGCGAAGACTGCGGGGACCAGGTTGTCGAGGGGGGAAGCATGCCGCCCGAGGATGATGACGGGTCCAGGAGGCACCTGATCCGTTCCTTCGACCTGGACGCGGAGCCCGAAGGACCAACGAGCACCTGCGAAGATCACTCTCGCCCAACGGGCCTGGAGCTGGAAGTTCGCGGCGAGGTAGGCCTCGGAAGGAGAGCGGCGCCAGCCGGAGTGGCGCAGCCAGAGGTAACCGCTCACCAGGATACCGCCGAGTTCCGCCAGGAAGTAGACATTCGCAAGGACGAGGCAACGAACGAACACGAGGCCGCGCCGCAGCACGACGCCGGTGACGAGCAAGACCGGCAACAAAGCAGGAGTCAGGATCAGGAGACCCAGCGCCGCGGCCGAATAGCACGGGACTGTGATGGCACGGCGGAGCCAGGCACGGCCGAAGGATTCATGCCGCCACGGCTCCTCCCGGTTCACGCCGGTGTCAACCCGGCCGCGAGCCCGTTGGAGTTCGGCCCGGTCGGGCGGGCGGACTCCATCCGGCCCCACTTCTTTTCAAGCACCTCCCGCCGGTAGTCGAATATTCCCTGGACCTTGCGCTTGACCATGCGTGCGCCGAAGAGGTCGCCCAGCACGCCTAGCGGGAGCGCGTAGTGGATGATATCGCGCATCTCTGTCCCTCCGGGGACGGCCTTGAAGTGGTGCTGATGATGCCAGAACCGGTAGGGCCCCGCACGCTGCTCATCGACGAACATGACACCGTCGACGACGTGGGTAATCTCGGTGACCCAGAGGACCCGCGCACCGGCCACGGGGACGATGTCGTAGGTCACGATGAGCCCGGGGTGCATCGCAGAGGGGAGCTCGGAGGTCGGCTTCAGGTTCAGCGAAGGCGGGGTGATCGTCGCGAGGTTGCGAGGGTCCGAGAAGAATGCCCACGCTTCCTCGAGGGGAATCGGCAGAAGTTGTCGCGATGCAAGGCGATGAAGGCGCATGGTCAGGAACCTTTCACGATGGATTCGAGCGCGGTGCTGATCTCCGTCTGGCGGAAACTGTATCCAGCATCGAGCAGGCGACGCGGGAGAACGCGCTGCCCGGCAAGAAGGAGTTCATTCGCCGATTCGCCGAGCACGATGCGCAAGGCGAAGGGAGGCACGGGGAAGATGGCGGGCCGCTTCAGCACCTTCGATAGTGCCTTCGTCAATTCCCGGTTTGTGACAGGTTCCGGTGCGGTGACGTTGTAGACACCTGACATGTCAGTCGTCAGGCTTCGAATGAGAATCGAGACGGCATCTTCGAGCGCCACCCAGGAGAACCACTGCCGGCCGCTGCCGAGGCGGCCGCCGGCCCCGAACTTGAAGGGCAGCATCATCTGGGGCAGCGCACCACCCTCTTTCGCGAGGATGACACCGAACCGGAGGAGGACCGTGCGAGCGCCGGCGTCCTCGGCCTTCATCGACTCAGCCTCCCAGTCCCTCACCAGGTCAGCGAGGAAGCCCTCCCCGCGGGCGCTCGTCTCATCGAGGACCTCGTCCTCGCGGTTGCCGTAGTAGCCGATGGCGGAGGCGGCGACGAACACCGGGGGGCTGGCCATTTTCGAGATTTCGGAAACGAGCAGCCTGGTCGAGTCGATACGGCTCGATCGGAGCTCCTGCTTCCGCTTCGGCGACCACCTGCCCTTGCCGATCGACTCACCGGCGAGGTGGACGACGGCATCGATACCCTCGAGGGCTCCGGGACGTATCCATCCCGTGGCCGGGTCCCAATCCGCCGCGGCGCCGCGCTTGAGCGGGCGGACATCGTGGCCCTCGCTCTTCAACCGCGCGGCGAGCGCCGTCCCGATGAGGCCCGAGGCCCCGGTAATTGCGACACGCATTGTAGTGACTCCTTCCACGGGGCGTTGTTTGTCTTCGAGCGTAACAGTCTGCATGAGAGGTCTCCTGTCAGCCGGGTCACCGTTGCGCCCGGACCGTCAATCACTGGACAAATTCTGGACGGAGGTTCGATAGATTGTCAAGGGTTTGCCAAATGTTCGTCGAAGGTGCTAGGGTAGCGTCGTGCTGATCCGGATTGGTGCCCTAAGCGAGACGACCGGCGTCTCCGAAGATGTCCTGCGCTCCTGGGAGCGGCGGTATGGGCTCCTCACGCCCCAACGCACGGCCGGTGGGTTCCGTCTCTATGGAGACGACGACGTCCAGCGGGTGCGGACGATGGTCTCACTTCTCTCAGGCGGGCTTTCCGCCGGAGACGCCGCACGGCACATCCTGGAGACGAGCGTTCCTGCGGCAGCGAACGGAAGCCTGCCATCAACCAACGCGGTCGTCGAAGAACTCCAGGGACGCCTGCACGGGGCCCTTCGCGGATTCGACGACCACGCCCTCGAAGCTGCCATCGATGCGGTTCTCGCGGCGCTGGACCTCGACACCGCTATCCGCGACGTGTTCATCCCGGCGCTGAAAGCCATCGGCGATGACTGGGCCGCCGGCACAGTCTCCGTGGCACAGGAGCACTTCGCCGTGAATGTCTTGAGGGCGCGGCTGATGGCGCTGGCGCGGGGCTGGGACCAGGGGTTTGGTCCGCGGGCGCTGCTGGCCTGTCCTCCGGACGAACACCACGACGTCTCGCTGGTGCTGTTTGGCCTCGCCCTTCGTCGCCGCGGCTGGAGGATCACCTTCCTTGGTGCAAATACGCCGATCGCAGACATTACGGCGACGAGCAGGAAGCTCGCACCCGAATTAGCGGTGCTGTACGCCTCGGACTGGCGCGCCTACGAACCCATATTCCCGGAACTCAAGAGCTATGCAGGACCGGCGACCGCCCTCGGTGGCGCGACTTCCGGCACAGCCGTGGAAGCGACTGGATGGCGCCACCTGGACGGCGACCCGGTCGCAGCAGCAGACCAGGCAACGCGGGAGTTCCAACCGAAACGACGAGACTCGACGGTCGCTGAGACCGGCGACGGCACCGCGGGTTGACCCGCGCCGGGCGGGCAACCGTGGGCCCGGCACCCACATCCTGAACCTGGAGTAAACCCTTGCTCGAACTCTTCGCTCTCTCCGCAGCCAGCATCGCGGCCCTGATGCTCGGGACCTGGGTCCTGAGCCTCTTGCTGCGCAATGCGAGCATCGTCGACATCATCTGGGGCCTCGGGTTCGTTCTCGTGGCGGTGATTGGCTTCGCCTTCGGCGATGGATACGGCCCACGAAAGGCGCTGATCACGGGAATGACCGCCGCCTGGGGACTCCGCCTGTCGATCTACCTGTTCTTGAGGAACGCCCGAGCGGGTGAGGACTTCCGATACAAGCGGATGCGCGCGCACTACGGACCGCGATTCGGACTCATTAGCCTGTTCACGGTTTTCGCGCTGCAGGGAGCCCTCATGTTTGTGGTCTCGCTGCCTGTCCAGGTGGCGCAAGCCGCCGGCCCAGACCACCTGACCTGGCTCGACGGAGCCGGGGCGCTCGTCTGGCTGGCGGGGCTCCTGTTCGAGAGCATTGGCGACTGGCAGCTTGCGCGCTTTAAGGCCGACGCAGCCAACGCCGGCAAGGTGATGGACCGAGGTCTCTGGGCATGGACTCGCCATCCCAACTACTTCGGTGACAGCCTGGTCTGGTGGGGGATCTTCGTGGTCGCGGCGAGCGAACCCACGCACCTCTGGGCGATCGTCGGGCCAATCGTCATGACCACCCTGCTCGTGCGTGTCTCGGGAGTGGCGCTCCTCGAAAAGACGATCGTCCGGCGGCGGCCCGGATACGAGGAGTACATCGCGAGGACCAGTTCGTTCATCCCTCGACCACCGCGGCGCACGCCCGGGGAAACCGCCGCAACACCGCGGCACTAGGGCCACCGGGAGCATCGTGATGACAACCCATTCGCCAGCGGTCGTCTGGTTCAGGCGGGATCTTCGCCTCCACGACCACGCGGCGCTGACTGCGGCCGTGTCCAGCCACGACAAGGTCGTCTGCCTGTTCGTCCTCGATGAACGGCTGCTCTCCGGCAGGGGGAGTTCGGCCAATCGGGCCTGGTTCTTGAAGGAATCGTTGACAGCGCTCGCGAGCGAGATCGCATCGCGCGGAGGGGAGCTGGTCGTCGTCCGCGGGCGGCCGGAGCAGACCGTCGTTTCCGTTGCGAAGAGCGTGGACGCTTCGACCGTCTTCATCAGCCGGGACTACAGCCCCTTCGGCCGGAACCGTGACCAGATGGCAAGGCGGGCGCTCAACCAGCTTGGGATCGGGTTGGAGGAGTTCCCGGGGCTGCTGGCGGTCGAACCGGAGGATGTGACGCATCCGAACGGCGGAGCGTTCTCGGTCTTCGGCGCCTTCTACCGGCGATGGGCCCAGGTCGCGCGCCGCCCGGTGGCGCCGGCGCCAGGGCGGATCGCAACAGCCGTCACGCCCTTCTCCTCGGAACTCCAGGACTGGAGGCCGGAGCGACCCGACGGCACGCTGCTCAGCGGAGGCGAGTCGTCGGCCCTGAAGCGCCTCGACAATTGGGCCCGCGACGGACTGGAGAACTATTCGCGCGATCGGGACCGGCTGGACCTGGAAGGGACGTCGAGGTTGAGCCAGGACCTGCGCTTCGGATTGGTCTCGCCGAACCAGGTCCTCGCACTCGCGGGGAACTGCGACGACCCGAAGTTCGTCAAGGAAGTGGCGTGGCGCGAGTTCTACACGCACCTCGCATGGCACCGGCCGCGGGTCCTGCGGAGCCCGTTCCGGGCGGAGTACGCCGGCCTTCCATGGCGTGAGGACGGGGAGTCTCTCGCGGCCTGGGAAGGCGGCCGCACTGGCTTCCCGGTCGTCGATGCGGCGATGCAGCAACTCGTGGCGACCGGATGGATGCACAACCGGGCGCGCATGGTTGCGGCTTCGTTCCTGACAAAGAACCTCTTCATCGACTATCGGAACGGCGAACGATTCTTCATGCGCCACCTTGTGGATGGCGATGTTGCCGTAAACAACGGCGGCTGGCAGTGGGCCAGCTCCACCGGGACCGACGCACAACCCTACTTCAGGGTTTTCAATCCTGTCCTACAGGGCGAGCGGTTTGACCCGGATGGCACGTACGTTCGGCGCTGGGTGCCTGAACTCAGCAGGGTGCCACTGCGGTTCCTGCACAAGCCATGGACGATGCCGGACGAAGTACAGTCCGCATCGGGTTGCCTCGTCGGCCGCGACTATCCCTCGCCAATCGTTGCGCCGGAGGGCGCGGTGGAACGGGCCCGGGCGTTCTTCGCCCGCGCAGGCGAACGCTCAGGCTCCGCTCGGACGCCGCCCAGACGCTGAACGCCGAAGCCTGTATCTTGCGTCCTGCTCAAACGCAAGGGGAGTGGCATTTCTTGGCTTCGGCGCTCGCCGGCATCCGCGTCATTGATATCTCGACCTCGGCGAGCGGGGCGTGGTGCTCGCGGATGTTGTCCGGCTTCGGCGCCGATGTCGTCATGCTCGAAGGGCCGGCTGGACACCCAATGCGGCACGAGGCGCCGTTCGATTCGTCCGGCGAAAGTATTCCGGGCGCCTACTTCCTGGCCGGCAAGCGCAGCGCCGTGTTCGACCTGCATGCCGACGGGGCGGCAGGACGGCTGCTGGCGCTCTCGGAACAATCCCCCGTCGTTGTCTCCAGCCTCCGGCAACACGAATGGGAAGCACTGGGCCTGCAGCCATCTCAACTCGGCCAAGGAAACGCGGTGGTCGTCCATATCACGCCATACGGGATGACTGGCGAACGCGCGGCGCTCCCTGGGAACGAGCTCACCGTGGCTGCCCTTTCCGGCTGGGCAGCGCTCAACGGAGAATCCGCCCGCGCGCCACTGCGACCGGTGGCCCACCAGGTGGCGATGTGCACTGGCACGCTCGCTGCCGCCGCGGTGGTGGGCGCTGTCATCGAGCGCGAACGAAGCGGCGAGCGCGGCCAGGAGATCGACATCGCCGAACTCGACGCGATGGTCTCCGCTGGCTCGCCCAACGTCTTGCGCGGTCAATACACGGGCCGTTCGACGCCGCGCCGGGATGGCGTCGATATCACGACCGGGCCGGTGCCGGTCGCGGATGGCCACTTCGCCCTGACTATCTCGCGCGCGCACTTCTGGCGCGACGCCATGAATGTCCTCGGGCTAGACGACCTCGCCGAGGACCCGCGCTGGGAAACGAGCTGGTACCGCCAGGCGCACCGAGAGGAATACGCGGGGCGAGTCAGTGACGCCATGCGCCAGTGGTCGAAGGCCGACCTCTTCGAGGAACTCGCTGCCCGGCGCGTCGTCGCGGGACCTGTGTTGACGATGGACGAACTCAGCACCAACCCGCACCTGGCGGAGCGCGGCTTCTGGACCGAACTCGACGGAGTGACACAACCAGGCGCACCGTTCAAGCTGTCGGCGACCCCCTGGGTCCTTCCTTCCCGGCCGAGGCCGAACGCCGCAACCCGGGATCCCGCCGGATGACCGGGCCGCTCACGTGCATGCGAGGGATCGTGCTCACCCAGGCGTGGGCGGGTTCGTATTGCACCGAACTGCTCGCGTTCATGGGCGCCGACATCATCCAGGTGGAGGTGCGAAAACGCCCGGATTCATGGCGCGGGACCTACGACGCACCGCTCGCCGAGCGGCTTCGGCAGGTCGAAACGGCCCGTGAGGCATGGAACTGCAACTACCTCTATAACTCCGTGAACCTTAACAAGCGCTGCCTGACGCTCGACCTCCAGACGGAGGACGGCGCGGCGACGTATCGCCGGCTGCTGCCGTTGACAGACTTCGTCGTCGAGAACTTCTCGCCGCGCGTGCTGGGCAACCTCGGGTTTTCCTACGAACAGATGGCCGCCGTCCGGCCGGGCGTCATCCTCTGCAGCCTCTCGGCGTACGGCCACGATGGCCCCTGGGCGAACATCCCCGGGATCGGCGGGACTATCGAGCCAACCTCCGGTCTTTCGGCGCTGCTCGGGTATCCGGGTGGACCACCAATGAATTCGGGGATGATGTACCCCGATGCAGTCGCGGGCCTCAACGCCTTCGCGGCGATCATGGCAGCAATTCGTCATCGCAACCGCACCGGCGAAGGCCAGTACATCGACCTTTCGATGCAGGAAGCGAACCTGTCGTTCGCAGGCGAGGCAGCGTTGGAATTCCTCCGCACCGGACGTCAGCGAGAGCGGATGGGCAACCGCCACCCGCAGTTCGCCCCGCACGGCATCTACCGCTGCGCAGGCGAGGACAAGTGGATCGCTATTGCGAGCGAAAGCGACGCGCAGTGGACGCGACTCATAACAGCCCTCGGCTCCCCGGCCGCCCTCAGCGAAAGCCGGTTCGAAACCAAAGCACTCCGCAAGGAGAACGAAGACGCCCTCGATGCTGCCATCGAAGGAGCCACTCGGACAGAGAACTGCGAGGAACTGGCTGCGCGGCTCTGCTCTGCCCAGGTGCCAGCGGCGGCGGTGCACGATGGGATCGAGGTCGCCCGCGACCCCGCTCTTCATGAGCGCGGCGTCATCGCTCCCGTCCGCCACCCGGAAGCAGGCGAGTGGATTCAGGCCGTCATCCCGTGGCGCTACTCGGGCATTCAGAACCCGCCGGTCCGCCCGGCCCCGCGACTCGGGCAACACTCCGCCGAGGTGCTGGCCGAGCTGCTGGGCATGCGGGAAGAAGAATACGAGAGGCTTGTGGCGGCGGGCATCAGCGGCGAAGGGCCGCCAGACTAGGAGAAATCATTGAGCAACTACTCCCAGATCCTGTACGAGGTCGCCGACGGTATTGGCACGATCACGCTGAACCGGCCAAAAGCGCGCAATGCTCAGAGCCGCATCCTCATTGAGGAGGTCGACAGCGCCTTCGAGCGAGCTTCGAAAGACACCGGCGTGCGGGTCATCGTGCTCAAGGGCGCAGGCGACAATTTCTCAGGAGGGCACGACCTCGGCAGCCCTGAGGAACTGGCGGACCGGGAACTGCGGCCCATCGGCGAAGGTCTTCGCGGCCGCTATACGCGCTCGTGGGACATGAACATCGACCCCACGCTGCGCTGGCGAAACGTACCAAAGCCAACGATAGCGGCGATCCAGGGCTACTGTATCTTCGCGGGCTGGATGGTGGCTTCAGCCTGCGATGTGATCATCGCAGCGGACGACGCGCTCTTCTTGCCGACGAACTTCCAGTACTTTTCCGTCCCGTGGGATATCAGTCCGCGCAAGGCGAAAGCGATCCTCTTCGAAAGCCGTCTCGTCGATGCGGAGGAGGCCGAGGCACTCGGCTTCGTGAGCTGGGTCGTCCCGCGCTCCGCCCTTGACGCGGAGGTCGCCGCCTATGCCGGGCGGGTCGCGGAGAACGACCCGTTCCAGCTGCGCATGATCAAGCTCGCGATCAACCAGGCGCAGGAGGCCCAGGGTTTCACGAGCCACATTTACGGGGCGCACGCGCTCCACATGCTCTCGTCGACGGGCGAGGCCGACCCGGGCTACGCGCTGAAGAAGCCGGGCGGCAAGCGCCGCCCAATGGTCCAAAGGGCATTCGAGAACTACGAGCTGCGGAAGAACCGGGGCGCTGCGGAATAGCGTGAGGCGCGTCTTCTCGGGCCGCCTGGAGTCCCGAGGAGAAGACTGGCGCGACCCGAGGCTATTCCTTCTGCAGGATGTGAAGCACGCAGACGGAGCCCGCGCCCATCATGTGGGCGAGGCCAAGCCGCGCACCTTCGACCTGGCGCACGCCGGATTCGCCGCGCAGCTGCTGCGTCACGTCCCAGATCTGGGCCAGCCCGGTGGGCCCACCGGGGTGGCCGCGGCCAATGAGCCCGCCATCCGTAGAGAACGGAATTCGCCCGCCGATGGTCGTGGCGCCTTCGGCAACCAGCCGGTCGCCTTCGCCGTCAGGACAGATGCCGAGCAGTTCGTAGTACATCAACTCTTCGATCGGGAACGCGTCGTGGACGTGGACCAGACTCAGGTCGTTCGGGCCAACACCAGCCTCTTCGTAGGCAAGGTTTGCGGTGATCCGGGTCGACTCCGAAGGTCCGACAATCGCGCCGAGGAAGACATGGCCGGGCTGGTAGCGTTCGGATTGCATCTGGGAGGCGATGACCCTTACGAGCGGGCGCCCGTTTGCCAGGCGCAGAGCAACTTCGCGGGTTGCAACGATGGCGGCCGAGGCGCCTGCCCCGGCGCCACAGGCCATCATGGCGGTGTGCGGGTAGGCAACCATCGGCGAGGCGAGGACGGTTTCAGGTGTGATCTCCTTGTCCGCCTGGCGCTCGGCATACTTGTTGAAGCGGGCATGGTTCCAGTTCTTCGCCGCTATCTTCGCGAAGGTTTCGACCGTCGTGCCGTTCTCGTGCATGCGGCGGACGGCCCAGAACGCAAAGAACGCGGCGGGCAACAAGTTGGTGTCCATCGTTGGGCGGCGCGGTCCGCCCGCCGCGGCCATGTTGCCAAGGCGGCCGTCGAAGGCGATCGCCATCGCCGTTTCGCTGCTGCCTCCAGCAACGGCCATGACGGCCTCCCGAAACGCCGAGGAGCCGGTGGCCGAGGCGTTCTCGATGTGGACGACCGGGAGCCCGGTCAGGCCGAAGTCCTTGGCGAAGGTCACTCCATCGAGCATGTTGCCGCCGATGTAGCCGCTGTAAAGCGCGCCGACATCGCGGAAGGAGAGGTTCGCGTCTTCCAGTGCCGCCATGCCTGCGGTGTAGTGCATGTCGCGCCGGCTCACATCGTGCTTGCCATAGCGGTGCATGCCCACGCCGACGACATAGACATCCCGTCCCATGCTCACTTCGAGCCCTCCATGACGCGGAATGCGATCGTGCAGAGGTCATTCCCCTGATCGTCCTTACCGACGGACCGGGTCACCAGCCGGACCTTCTGGCCAATCTTCCAGTCACCCATTTTGCCTTCAAGTGGGGCCTGGATGCGCACACCCTCCGGCAGGTCCACCTGGACGGCGCCGAAGCCGCCACCGGTGTCCATCTCCATGCTGCCGAGCCAAGGCAGCATGACGAACGTCCACGAATAGATCTCGCCCTCGGTCGAGAGTTCGCAGTCTTCGACAGCTTCAAGGGAGATCGGGCATCGCTTTCGCCGCGGCCAGAAGTATGTGCTGGCGGCGGGACTGTAGGAGCCCAGGAGCACGGGCGCTGCATGCGCCTCCGGCGGGATCCGGAAGTAGCCTTCTTCGACGGGAACTTTCACGGGGTGGTAGGGCCTCCACGCTGGTGATTCAGGTGAGTCGAATCGTCGCATCGGTGACGGCGGGGTACAACTGCCGCAAGGTCGCCGGCAAGTTCCCTCCGGCCCCGGCGACCGCTCAACGCGCGTCGAATGTGTCTGCGAACGCGGCGAGGATGTCCGCGACCTCCCGTGGCCTGGCAGAGGGAATCTGGTGGGCAACGCCACTTATGGTTTCGAGCCGCGCGTGCGGCAGCCGTGCAAGCATCTCGGCGGCAGCCTGAGCGGTGAGGACATCGCTCGACTCCCCTCGCACGAGGAGCACCGGGCAGGTGATCGCCTCCCAGAGCGACCACAGGTCCAGGCGGGCGTCGCGACCCTCGGCCAGCTGTTCGAAGAAGTGACGGGCGATTGCCGGGTCGAACCAGGCGCCTCCTTCGCGATAGCGCGAAACCCAGCCGGCTATTCGTCGCGAGCCCGGCGTCATCTCGGCGTGAGGGTAAGCATCGATGACGACCGCCCCGGCGACGCGCTCCGGCATTGCGGCGGCGGCGATCGTGGCTACTCCTCCACCCATTGAGAACCCGGCCAGTAGGCAGTGGTCCACCCCCAGCGCGTCCAGGGCGAGGGCGAGATCCGCGAAGTGCTGATCGCCACCGTAGGCTTCGTCAGCGGCCCAATCGCTATCGCCGTGCCCGCGCGCATCGAACGCGAGGAGGCGGCGGCCGGCGAGATGGAGAGCCGTCCGCTGCCAGTCCGCGCTCGAACCAGTGATGCCATGGAGAAGGACGATCGGGAGCCCGTCGCTCGATGGGTTCCACTCGCGATAGGCGAGCGTGAGGCCGCACCCCCGGACGCGCCCCTCGGAAGGAAGGTGCGGGCCGTGGACGCCCAACGCCGGATTTGCGCTCATGGCCGGCGCGGCAACCGGACCCGGGCGGTGCAAGGCATCAGGACGGTACCAGCGGCGTCTTCCTCCCAAACTTGGAGGGAGACCTCATCGCCGCTGATTGAGGTGACCTTGCCTCGGAAGGTCAGGTCGCTTTCAGGGAAAGCGCGACCGCGGTTCTGCCAACCCATCGCGACGAGCCGCCCTCCCGGTCCGGCCCAATCGACCACGAACTGGGAAAGCCACGCGCCCTGGAGCGGGCCGTGCACGAGCACGTCGGGGTGGCCTTCAACGGCTGCATACTCGCGGTCGTAATGGATTCGGTGCGGGTTGTTGGTCGCGGCGCTGAAGAGGAAGAGTTGCGCGCGGCTGGCGTTCTTCACCATCGCCGGCATTGCCTCCCCTACCGACACGTCTTCGAGGTAGCGCTGCGCCGTCATCGGGCGATGCTCCGGCCCACGGCCCGGGCGACGACAGCGCCGTCCTGGTTCGTGTAGGTGGTCTCGGTCATCTGAAGAACGAACGGCCCCGAGCCTCCAGACTTCTCTTCAAGTGACTTCAGCCGCGTCTCCGAGGTAATGGTGTCACCGGCGAAGACCGGTTCGAGGAATTCCCACTCTTCCCCGCCGAACATCACGCGCTTCACGTTGAGGGTCACGCGCTTCCCTTCACCGCGGTAGAGCCCGTCGGCGCGCAGATCATCGAGGGGGCGGGGCGGATTGAGCGACCAGGCGAGCAGCACGGGCGGCACCAGCGTCGTGCGGTAGCCCGCTGCGCGAGCCACCGCTTCGTCGAAGTAGAGCGGGTTTCTGTCGCCCGCTGCGAGCGCGAACCGCTGGGCATCGCGCGAAGTGATCGTGCCAGTGACCGGCTCGCTGAGACGCTGGCCGATCATCGCCAGCGTCTCCTCGGGAATGAGCGTGCCCACTGTGCTACCGGCCCGTGAAGTGCGGAGTTCGCTTTTCGAGGAAAGCGGCGACGCCTTCCTTGAAGTCGTCCATCGCGAAGAGGGCCTGCAGATGCACCATCAGGTGATCGACCGTCGTCTCGTAAGACTCTTCGAGGCCCTGGCGCATCATGCGCTTGGTGGCCTGGACGGCGGCGGGGGCGTTCACGCAGATCTCTTCGGCCCATGCCTTCGCGGTCGACATGAGCTGGTCGTGCGGGACCACTTCGTTCACGAGGCCGACTTCCTTGCACTGCTGCGCGTTCAACGTCTGTCCTCGGAAGAACATCTCTGAAGCCTTCGCCCAGCCGATAAGCCGCGGAAGCAGCCAGGAACCGCCACTTTCGGGGAGCAGGTTGCGCCGCGCAGTGACTGCGGCGAGTTTGCCGTTCTCGCTAGCGATGCGGATGTCGCAAAGCAGCGCGAGGTCCATACCGTAGCCGGCGGCGGCGCCGTTCAGGGCACAGATGACGGGCTTGTCCATGTTCCAGAGGACTGTTGGCGGCGAGTTCCGCAGGTCGAACAGTGTTCGGGCGGCGGGTGTCCTGCCGGAGCGTGCATCCGGGTTGTTGTCGACCAGGTCGAGGCCAGAACAGAACCCGCGCCCAGCACCGGTCAGGATGACACAGCGAATCTCCGGGTCCCGGTTGGCCTGGGTGAGGAGGCGGGAGAAGTCGGCGAGCATCGGACCGCTGATGGCGTTCAGGCGCTCCGGGCGGTTCAACGTCAGTGTGAGGATGTGGCCATCCTGTTCGGCGAGGATCTGGTCCGTGGTGGTCTCGTAGGTGCGGGCCTGGGCGAGTGTCATCGTGCGGTGGCTCCGAGATTTGGTGCCCGGAATGTAGCACGCCGCAAGCCGGGAGATCGCAGGCAGGCTAGAACTCGAGGATGGCTCGCCCGGTAATCTGTCCACTCTCGAGGGCGTGGACGGCCTCGTTGATCTCGTCAATCTTGAAGCGACGGGTCACGAGTGCATCGAGGTCCAGGTCGCCTTCGGCGTACCAGCGCAGGAACATCGCGAAGTCCCTGTCAGGCCGACAGCTGCCGCCGATGCTGCCCAGGTACTTCTTCTCGTTGATCAAGAGGTCGCGGGCATCCAATTCGACCGGTGTGGTCGGGACGCCGACGAGCACGGCCGTGCCACCCGTGCGGCTCCCGAGCACTCCGTTCCTGGCTGCCGGGAGTATCTGTTCCATCGTCTTCCGGACGCCGATGCAATCGAAGGCAAAGTCCGCTCCGAAGATCGGTGCGCCGGCGCCGTCGGTCTTCCTGGTCAACTCGCGTATCGCGGCTATCGGGTCGACGCGGGAGGCGTTGACGCCGTGAGTCGCGCCAAACTTCATCGCGAACGCCAACTTCTCGTCATCGAGATCGACGGCGATGACCGGGTCGGCATCGACGACTTTCGCGGCGGCGATCGCGCTCAGCCCCACTCCGCCGACACCGAAAACGGCAACGCTCTGACCCTTCTGGACGCCGGCGGTGTAGTAGACGGCGCCGGCGCCCGTCATGACGGCGCAACCGATGACCGCGGTAACGTCCTTCTTGTGACTCCCGGGAGTGCGGACCACGTATTGCTCGTCGGCCACGGTCACGTCGGCCCAGGTGAACGAGCTCGTCGTCTTTGCGATGGAGCCATCGGCGAGCTGGAGGTCCACGCCATCCGGGCGGCGGCTGGCATGCTCGCCATCCCGCGGCACCCACGTGACCATGACGTCGTCGCCCTCTTTGACGTGGGTGACCTCACGACCTCTGGCGACCACGATGCCCGTTGACTCGTGTCCCAGGATGACCGGCGAGGTACGAGGCCGGTGGATCTGGTGCAGTTGCGAGTGGCAGACGCCGGAGGCGTACTGCTTGACCACGACCTGGTATGGCCCGGGGTCTGGAAGACGTACGGCTTCGACCCTTAACGGGTCGCCGGTTGTTTCGGGGACTACCACCACGCGGGCATCGGTCGGCATCCTGGCACCTCGAGGAGAAGTGGCCGGATTCTACGGTGCGGACCGGCGGATTGCTTCCGGCACCCATACGAGCCGGGCAACGGTACCATCGAACCAGACGATGGCGGCCTGTCCGAAGGTGCCGGCGGCGGCTACCGCCTCTTCGAGCGCCATGCCGAAGACGGCGAACGAAGGCTCGAAGTGGGAGCCATCGCGGCTTCGCGCACGGGCAGTAGCGGTTTCGTGCCCGGCGCGGGCGAGTTCGGCGGCGAGGCGCTGGTTCGCGGCTTCGTTCGCTTCGGGGGTCGGTCGGTGGTGCCCGGGGTTGTAGGCTGTGATCAGGGCGAATGGCCGCCCGGTGAGCTGGGGAATGGCCTCCCCGATCGTGAAGGCGAGGCTGCCGTGCCGGAAATCGACCTCGTATTCGGCGTTGAAGTAGGCGCTCTCCAGCGACTTGCAGCGGTCACTCATCGTTTGACAGCAATGCTACCTTGCTTGAGTGAGCGGAAGCGCTTCTCCCGGACACGACCCCCTGACGGACCGCGCGGCGGCCCTGCTCCACGAGCTGGACTCCCACAAGTCGGACGAGCCGCGCCTCGCCGAGCCGATGGAACGGCTCACGGCCCGGATCATCGACGCATGTGTCTGGCTGGCGGCCGGGACAGCCTGGTCCATCGCGGGGTTCTACCTGGACGCCTGGTACTTCCCGGACCCCGTAAGACAGGTCGCCGATCCATCTGGGACGTTGACATGGCAGCGCGTGGAAAGCGTTGCACCGGCTGTGGCCTGGGGCACCTTCATCGGGCTCATCCTGACAGTTTTCGCGATCGAGGCGATTCCAACGGCACGCACGGGCCGCCACTTCGCGAAGCGTCGACTGAGGCTCCGGGTGGTTGGCCCCGATGGCCGACCGCCGGGGTTCCGCCGCACGACGATACGTTGGGCGGTTTGCTGGCTCCCGCTCGCGATCGTGTTCTCCCTTTGGAGCATGACCCTGGGGTCTGGGGCTGGATTCCTGTTCATGGCCGCCCAGTTCGGGGCCGCCGCGATCCCGGGGGCACTGTTCCTTACGGAAGACCATCGAGGTTTTCACGACCGCATCGCCGGTACGACGGTACTTGCGGAACGCTAGACGTAGCACTGCGTTGCAGGAAGAACCTGCCGAACCTTCTAGCACGATGACCGGGATAAACCCTGATTTCCTTTACGAAAACCCGGCCAATCCGAGACTCGCGCAGCGCCGCCTCGCACGCACCGAGGCGACGATCGTCCTCCTCCAGACGGCAGTCGCGGCGGCTTACATCGCCGGCGCATACACCGGGCTGTTCGACGTTTCTTCACCCGCTCGCGAAATCACTTCCCTCTGGCTCTGGCTCTACCACGTCTGCGTCACCGTCTACTCCTTCCAGTACCGCGTTCGGGGCCGCACGGTGGGGTGGATCGAACCGCTCATCCCGCTGTTGGACATCTCCTGCGTTACTTCGGTCTACATCGCCCTGGGCGATCCGGTCTCCCCGGTATGGGCAGCCTACCTCTACGCGCTGATTGGCTACTCGCGCCGCTACGGCGGAATCGCCTTCGTCGCCGTGTCTGGCTACACGATCACCAATCTCCTCGTCGGCTGGCTTGCGATTGGGAACCCCCATCCCGAGCAGTTCTTCGTCATGGTGGTGCTCGCACTGGCGGTAATGGCCCTCTCTTACACGATTTCCGACAGCTGGCGAGAAGCCGAACAGCGCGCCCGGTTTCTCGCCGAAACCGATTCCCTCACTGCCCTGGTGAACCGCCGGACGTTCTTCGAGCGCCTGGAAGACTCCGCCCAGGCGCCGCTGAGCATCCTGATGCTCGACCTGGACCACTTCAAGCACCTCAACGACGAGTTCGGCCACATCAAAGGAGACGAGTTCCTCAAAGCTGCAGCCCGGGCGATCCAGTTAAGCATCCCGGCCAGTGCGATCGCTGGCCGGTTTGGCGGGGAAGAGTTCATCGTCGGCCTCCCCGGAGTAGATGCCCACCAGGCCGCCGTGATCGGCGAGTCGATCCGGCGGGCGGTCGCCGCGACAACGCCGACAACGGTGTCGGTCGGCTGTACGGCAGTCCGGCCACTGGAGACCATCGACCAGGCCATCCGGCGAGCCGACGAGTTGCTCTACGTGGCCAAGCGCCAGGGCCGCGACCGCGTGGCGGGGGACACCATCGAGCGCTTCGCCGCATGAACGGCGTCTCGCGGGACTTGTAGAATCGCGGGCATGCAAACCCCAATCGACTTCGAGCAATGCGGCTCAACCGGCATCCTCACGCTGAACCGTCCCGAGCGGCTGAACGCCATCGACCACGAGATGCTGAGGGCGCTTCGCGCCTTCTTCGACGAGCGAAAGCGGGACTTCGCAACCCGCATCATCGTCATCACAGGCGCCGGCAGGGGATTCTGCGCCGGGCTCGACCTGAAGGCGGGAAATTCGGCCTGGCAACCGGGCGTCGGACAGGTAGCCGATTCGCTCACGTTCCAGGAGGACATCGCCGAGCTGATGGTGAAGATGCGTGAGTGCCCGCAACCGCTCATCGCCGCGGTCAACGGCCCTGCGACCGGGGGCGGTCTTTCGATCGCCATCGCCTCGGACATGCGTATCGGGACAGAGCACGCGCGGTTTGCTTGTTCGTACCTCAATCTCGGTCTTGGTGGCGCCGATGTCGGCTCGTCGTACTTTCTGCCCAAGCTCGTCGGTGCCTCCCACGCGGCGGACATGCTCTATTCCGGCCGGATCGTCGATGCACCCGAGGCCAGAGAGATGGGCTTGCTCTCACGAATCGTCGGGCAGGAGGAGCTCCTCCCGGCGGCGTTGGGCGTCGCAGACGGCATCCTGCGCAAGGCGAGCCCGCTCGGCCTCCGGCTCACGAAGCAGGTGCTCAACGAGACCGTGAACGGCATACCGCTCGAAACCGCCCTGAAGCTCGAAAACCGGAACCAGATCCTCGCCTCCCAGACCGCAGACGCCGCCGAGGCCCGCCAGGCCTGGTTCGAAAAGCGAGAGCCGCAGTGGCGCGACGCCTGAGGCCTGGCCGCGAGGGAGCCGCTTGCACCGTCCAATAAGGGTGACCCCGGCGCCCGAACGGGCCGGCCCGTGACATCGTGGTCACCTGTACGAAGGGGTAGTTGCGAAGAAATAGTCGCCTTCGCGGATTGTTCGCTTCATGCGAACTATGTAGTCTCGTCGCACCTCCTCCCGAATTGGAGGTGAGGAGACCTCATGCAGCCTGCCGGCCCCGAAACACCCCTCAGCGACACCCTTGATAGCCGGCAGAAGTGGCTCCTCCTCGGTAGCTTGATGACGTGCCTGTTCGTGGGCGCGCTCGATCAGACCGTAGTTTCCACGGCGACGCCGAAGATCCTCGCCGACCTCGGCGGATTCGCAATGATCTCGTGGCTTTTCACCAGCTACATGCTGAGTTCCACGGTGGTCATCCCACTCGTCGGCAAGCTCGGTGACATCTACGGCCGCAAATTCTTCCTGATTGGCGGCGTTGGCATCTTCATGGTGTCCTCGGCGGCCTGCGGCGCCTCCACCTCCATGCCCATGCTGATCTGGATGCGGGTTATCCAGGGCTTCGGCGGCGGCATGATCTTCGCTTCGGTGTTCGCGACGATGGGGGACCTCTTCGCTCCCGCCGAGCGAGGGAAGTACGTCGGCCTTTTCACGGGCATGTTCAGCCTTGCCAGCCTGTTGGGGCCGACTGTCGGCGGCACACTGACGGACCACTTGAGCTGGCGCTGGGTCTTCTTTGTCAACGTGCCGGTGAGCCTGATCGCGATGCCGGCCATCTGGTTCAACCTGCCATCGAAGGCGCGCCACCTCCAGCCCAAGCTCGACTTCGTTGGGGCGGCACTGCTTTCGGCGGCCTCCGTCATGGTGCTGCTGGCACTCGTCTGGGCCGGGGATAAGTACGCCTGGGGTTCGACCGAGATCCTTGGGCTCTTCGGCGGCGCAGCTCTATTGCTTGCCGGGTTCATCATCCAGGAGTTGCGGCACCCCGAGCCCATACTGCCGCTTCACCTGTTCAAGAACGGCGTCTTCCTGATGTCGAACCTGATTGTGTTCACGTTCGGGATGGGAGTCTTCGGCGCGTTCCAGTACCTCGGCATTTTCATCCAAACGGCACTGGAGGCTTCGGCGACGACGTCAGGCGTCATCTCCACGCCCCAGAGCCTCGGTGTCCTCGCGACCAGTATCTTCGGTGGCCAGGTGATCGCCCGCGTTGGGCGGTACAAATGGCAGACAGTCTTCGGCACCCTGCTCATCGCGGTTTCGTTGGCGATGCTGACGACGATCGCGCTGGACACGAAGCTCTGGCACATCAGCGTGACGATGTTCATCCTCGGACTTGGGTTCGGGCTGGTCCTGCCGACGATGTCGCTCGTGGTCCAGAACGCCGTCAGTTACCAGTACATCGGCGTCGCGAGTTCTTCCAGCCAGTTCTTCCGCCAGATCGGCAGCGTCCTCGGCATCGCCATCTTCGGCTCCATCCTGGCGAACACCTACCACGATGAGTTCGCCGAACGCTTCTCGGCGGAAGACCGTGCCGCCGTCGCAGCGGTGAACCCGGCCTTTGTGGAGGCGCTGGACGACCCCACGATCCGGCTGAACGAACGCCAATACGCCGCCATCGAACAACAAGTAGGCTCGTTGCCTGACGGCGCCGCGATCCTGGAGCGCGCTGAACTGGCCCTCGGTGAGAGCGTCGTGGTCGCCGTGCGGCGCATCTTCTACGGCGCCGTGTTAGCCGCCATCGCCTGTGCGCTGTGCGCCATCTTCATGAAGGAACTGCCGCTCCGGAAGACGGTCTCCGGCGGACCAGCGGGGCCACAGCCCGGGGGCGCGCCTGCAGTTGCTGCGCCGGAGCCGAATCCGGGCGCAGTGGGCCACTAGAACCAGCCGAACAAAACGAAAGCGCCCCGGCCGTGCGGCCGGGGCGCTCTCAATGTGAATCACCAGGATGCGCAGATTAGAAGCGCTTCTCCTTGATGCGGGCGGCCTTACCCGTGAGGCCGCGGAGGTAATACAGGTTCTTGCGGCGAACCTTGCCGCGCCGCATCACCTCGACTTTGTCGACGCGCGGGCTGTTCATCGGGAACGTGCGCTCGACACCAACCCCGCTCGCGATCTTGCGGACCGTGAAATTGGAGACGAGGCCCTTCATCCGCTTGCGGATGACGACCCCTTCGAAGACCTGGATGCGCTCTTTGTCGCCTTCGACGACCTTTGCGTGGACGCGGACGGTGTCGCCGCTGCCAAAATCCGGAATATCAGAGCGCTGGCCGGTGAGGGCGAGCGCATCGAGTTCGTAAGCCATGAGAAGCCAACCTTTGAGGGCGTAACTTGCTAACGATAGCGGATCGCCGTTTATGTTCCACTGCGGCAAAGGCCCCGCGTTCGCTTCAGCGCCCGGTACTCCCGTGCCCGCCGGCCCCACGGATCGTCTCCGAGAGCACCAGCGCCTGCTCGAAGGCGATCTCCGCCAGCCTCGTGACTACGAGCTGGGCGATCCGGTCGCCATGCTGGACCGTGTGGGAAATGTCGGGCGCGACCGAGTACAACGTGATCATGATTTCGCCGCGGTAGTCCGAATCGAGCGTGCCGAAAGTCGAAAGAATGCCCTGCCGCGCCAGTCCGCTGCGCGGACGGAACTGGGCATCCAGCCCCGGTGGCACTTCCATCGCGAGGCCGGTGGGTATGACGACCGGGCGTTGCCCGATGACGACGGGGCCGCCTTCGAGGCAGGCGTGAATGTCGTAGCCCGAGGCCTGTTCCGTCGCCCGGAAAGGGAGACGTGCGCCTGGCCGAAGAAGTTGGACGCGAATGGTCTCAAGCATGGACGACAGGATGCGCCGCCGGAGGAGGGTGGGCAATCCCGGCTGCCAGTTGACTGGTTATGCAAGCGTAGCCACTATGTGGCTACTTTCTTTTCGGAGCTTGGCCGGGTGAGGACTATCGGCGTCCGTCAACTCAAGAACGAGGCAACCCAGATTGTCCGGACGGTGAAGGAACAGCATGCGCTGTACGTAATCACCGTGAACGGCCAACCGGTGGCCACCCTGCGGCCATACTCAGACCGTGACATCGCCGGGATGGAGCGCGGGCAAGCCGTTTCCGAACTCCAGGCCATCGAACGCCTGGCGAGCGCCGTCGGCGAGGCATGGCTGGATGCCGGGTCCGCCGGCGACGGAGAGGAACCCGCGCCGGCCCGCGCGCGGAGGGAGGGCTGACCGTGGCCACCATCGACTCGAGTGTCCTTATCTCTCTCTTCAACAGCCGCGACCGGTCGCACGCCCAGACGGTCGCCTGGTTCCGGGAGGCAGTCGCCGACGGCGAACCACTTCGGGCCCCGGTCACCGCACTCGCCGAAGTTTCGGCCGCCATCGCCGCCGGCACCGGGGAGAAGCAACTCGCCCGGGATGTTGAGACCCACGTCCAGCATTCACCGCTGTTTGAACTCCTCCCCATCGCACTGCCCCTGGCCGACCGGGCGGCGACACTCGCGGCAGAACACCAGCTGCGGGGGAGTGACGCGATCTACTTTGCGGTCGCGGAGACGCTCGGCGACACACTCGTAACCCTGAACCCCCGCCAGCTGCAGCGGGGAAGCGCCGTCGTCGAAACACAGCGCCCGAGGGTATAGGCCTACCTGAACAGGTCACGCTCGCTATCGCGGATGATCGATTGCATCGTCGCGGTCTCGTCGCGCTCCCAGGGCAGGCCACGGACCACCGCCGCGGGGACGCGTGAGAGGTTGCCCTTCACGAGTTCGGCTGCGCCCGCCACTTCGTCCGCGGTGCAGAGCGCCTGGACGCGGAACTCATGCCCATGCGGGTCGACCTGACCGATGTAGCTGAGGATGGGTTGCATGCCGGCGATGCCGATGGCGATGTCCGTTTGTGCTTCCCGCCAGGGCCGCCCAAACGTGTCTGAAATGATGACCGCGACATCGAGGCCGCGCATTTTCAACTCGGCTCGGACTTTCGCGCAGGATGCGTCCGGGTCGACCGGCAGCAGCACGGCGAGCCCGTGCCCGCCTGAACTCGACTGATCGATCCCGGCATTGGCGCAGATGAAGCCGTGGCGCGTCTCCGTGATCATGATCGGGCCGACCTGGCGCACCACACGCCGCGACTCCTGGAGCACCAACTCGACGACGGCGGCGTCTTTCTCGGTGCGTTCGGCATATTGCTGAGCGAAGGGTGAGACGGCCACGTCTTCCAGCCGGACGACACGGCCTTCAGCCTTCGAAACGATCTTCGAGGTAATCACGAGGATGTCACCGGAGGTGAGCGGTGTGCCCGAGGCCGTAGCGGCATCGAAGATGGATGCCGCGAGGTCCGTCCCGGCCGTGATTTCCGGGAGCCCGTGGATCCCGAAGATAGAAAGTCCTGCCATGGCGAGCTCCTTGTTCCGTCCCGGCGAATGGCGAGCTCCTTTAGAGCCCAACGATGCGGATTGAAGACTGGGTCTTGTGCTTTCGGTTCAGGTTAATGAGGAGTGACGTCAGCATCTCGACGTAACGGCTCTGAGAGGGCCCGCCGGCATCGATCCCGCGGACGCCCTCGATCTGGTTGGCCAACCCGATGACCAACTGCTTCGCTTCGGCATCGCGGCCGCAGACCAGGACATCGGCCTCGATCTGGTGATCGAGATGTTGCAGCTCCTCGGCGCTCATGTTCTGGAAAGCCGAGACGACGCGGCTAGCGGGCAGCTGCGCGATGGCTTCCTGGAGCGCGCTGCTGCCGGCGACGTTGAGCGCGACCGCGCCGACCCCCTGCTGGAACTCCAGGGGAGCGACCACGTTGCAGACGAGTTTGCCTGCGAGGGCGCCCGAAAGCGCGTCCAGCGTCGCCTGCTGTCCGCTGTAGGGAAAGGTGAGAAAGACGACATCGGCATCGCCAACAACTGAAGCGTTATCGCCGCCCGAGGCGACGGCGCCAGGCACGGTTTCGCGGATCCGCTCGGCGCCCTCTTCACCGCGCTCAGCCGAACGCGAACCGATAGCGACTTCGTGGCCGGCCTTCGCAAAGCGCATGGCGAGCCCGAGGCCCTCCGGGCCAGTACCGCCGACAAACGCAAGCTTCATGTGGACTCCATTGGGGCAGATATCGGGTAAAGCCTACCCGGCTTCCGGCTGCCGGGCGATGGCCCGGGACGCGCCTCGGATCTGGGGGAATTTCCGGGGGAGAACGCGGGCGACACCCTGCGGCGATCGGCCCGCGCGGGCGTTATTACTGGGGAGAGCGTTGCCGGCGTTCGGAGGGGACGGCAGGCCGTATAGGCCCGCTTACCCTTCGGTCAAGGTAAGGCTGGATCGGTCTGCTATACTCGAAACATAGGACGCGGACTTCCCCAACCCGCGATCCCGGAGTGCGCTGCATTGTATTCCCGCTGGATTCGCAACAGTTTCATCTATCTCCTCATCCTCGTGGCGGTCATCGCCATCGTTTTCGCCTTCTTCAACAGCGGTCCGGATCACGCCAAGATTGCCTTCGGCCAGGTCATCCAGGACGCCCAGGCGAACCAGATTCAGCAGATCGAAGTCGACGGACGGAACCTGACCGTCACCTACGCCACCAAGGGTGACGACGACAAGCCGATCGTCAAGAGCTCGAAGATGGGCTCGAATACCGATATCGAGACGCTGCTCACGGAAAACGGTGTGGCCCTCAGCCGCGACCAGGCCCCGACACAGCCCGCGTTGGACCTCGAGTACAAGGACTCCTCGGGCTTTGGCCCATGGCTGGGCCTGCTCCTGAACGTCCTCCCCTTCTTGCTCTTCGGCCTCTTCCTCCTGCTCATCATGAGGCAGGCACAGGGCTCGAACTCCCAGGCAATGAGCTTCGGCAAGAGCCGCGCACGCCTGTTCACCGGCAGTAAGGTCACGGTCACGTTCTCGGACGTCGCCGGTGTGGATGAAGCGAAGGAAGAACTGGCCGAAGTGGTCGAGTTCCTGAAGTACCCGGAGAAGTTCGCGGCGCTTGGCGCCCGCATCCCGAAGGGCGTGCTCCTCGTGGGCCCTCCCGGCACCGGCAAGACGCTCCTCTCGCGCGCGGTCGCGGGCGAAGCGGGTGTCCCCTTCTTCAGCATTTCCGGTTCGGAATTCGTCGAGATGTTCGTCGGCGTCGGCGCCAGCCGTGTTCGCGACCTATTCGACCAGGCAAAGAAGAACGCGCCGTGCATTGTGTTCGTCGACGAAATTGACGCCGTCGGACGCCAGCGCGGCGCTGGTCTGGGCGGCAGCCACGACGAGCGCGAACAGACCCTCAACCAGATTCTGGTCGAAATGGACGGGTTCGATACGGGGACGAATGTCATCGTCATCGCCGCCACGAACCGGCCCGACATCCTCGACCCGGCGCTCCTCCGTCCGGGACGCTTCGACCGCAAGGTCATCCTCGATGCGCCCGATGTGAAGGGACGCGAAGCCATCCTCGCCGTCCATGCCAAAGGCAAGCCGATCGCCGATGACGTCCTCGTTCCGACGTTGGCGAAGTCGACCCCTGGCTTCAGCGGCGCCGACCTGGCCAACCTCGTGAACGAAGCGGCCATCCTCGCGGCGCGGCGCAACAAGAAGATCATCACCATGAAGGAGTTCGAGGAGGCGGTTGACCGCGTCATCGCCGGCCCGGAACGGAAGAGCCGCGTGATGTCACCCAAGGAGAAGCGCCTCACCGCTTACCACGAAGGCGGCCACACGGTCTGCGCCTTCTTCCTCGATCATCACGACCCGCCCCACAAGGTGACCATCGTGTCTCGCGGAATGGCCGGCGGTTACACCCGCTTCCTCCCGGACGAAGAGACCCACTACCGCACGCCGAGCATGTTCAAAGACCAGCTCGTCAGCGCGCTCGGCGGACATGCGGCGGAGGAGCTTATCTTCGGTGAAGCATCCACAGGCCCTTCGAACGACATCGAACAGGTGACACGGATCGCCCGTGCGATGGTGACTCGCTGGGGCATGAGCGACCGCCTCGGGCCGCGGACTTTCGGCAAGACCGAGGAGATGGTCTTCCTGGGACGCGAAATCGCCGAGACCCGCAACTACAGCGAGAAGATCGCCGAAGAGATCGACGATGAAGTTCGCCGGCTCATCGAGGAAGCCCAGGAACGTGCCCGGCAGATGCTGCGCGATAAGCGGGACATCCTCGAAAAGCTGGTCAACGTCCTGATGGAAGTGGAGACGCTTGAGGGCGAAACCCTGACGCGGCTGCTCTCGAGCGACCCGAAGGAGCCCTGGCCACCAACCGACCTGGAATCGAAGAACCAGGCTCCGCCGCCCCCGGCCGCTGAAGAGCAGCCGCGGCGCCCAGCCTTCGAGCCGAAGCCGGCAGCCGGTCTCGCCTGGGAAGGTGGGAGCCAGAGCCGGACTGACGCCAGCTAACACCGCCCACACCCGCGTAGCCGCGGGAGCAACCCCAGCCGAAGCCCGGGAACGGCTCCGTTATTGACGGAACCGGACTCGGGTTTCAGACTGGAAAGACCGTCCACGGAATTCCCGGGAGATCAGTATGGAAGCGATCGTACGCGCCGATGGGCGCCAACTGCGCCTTGCAGAGGGGCAAGAATTTGAGATCAGCCGCGTTGCGGGTGAACCTGGGGACACGGTGGACCTCGATGTGATGATGGTGCTCGATGGCGCCAGCGTGACCGTCGGCACTCCACTCGTATCCGGGGCTTTGGTGAAAGCGCGCATTACCCAGCACGGCCGCGCTCCGAAGCTCGTCTTCATGAAGTACAAGAACAAGGTGCGTTACCGCCGCAAGTTCGGGCACCGCCAGCAAGTGACTCGGCTCGTCGTCGAGTCCATCTCGAAGGGTTAGGCCAGATGGCTCACAAGAAGGGCGTTTCGAGTTCCAAGAACGGCCGCGACAGCCAGAGCCAACGGCTCGGTGTGAAGCACTTCGATGGCGAAGTGGTGAAGCCCGGTTCGATCATCCTTCGCCAGCGGGGGACGCGGTTCCACCCGGGCCTGAACGTCGGCCTCGGCCGCGACTACACCATCTACTCGTTGATCGATGGGCAAGTGAAGTTCGAGCCCTATGCCAAGGGCAGGCGCAAGAAGATCAGTGTCTACGCGGCCGCAGGCCAGGAGTAAGGACGATGAAGGCGGGACTCCACCCCAACTATCAGGAAGCCACCATCCATTGCTCGTGCGGCAATGAGATTAAGACCCGGTCGACCAAGACGGCGATGCACCTGGACGTCTGCAACATGTGCCACCCGTTCTTCACGGGCGAGCAGCGCATCATCGACACGGCGGGCCGCGTCGAACGCTTCAACCGCCGTTTCAACCGCAGCGGAAACTAGCCAGAACAGAGGCAACACCAAGAGGGGCGCCCACAGGGCGCCCTTTCTGTCTTCACTCAGCCCAGCCGTCCGGCGCTAGAGCCGCTGGCCGGTCCCTGGGTCGAAGAGGTAGGCGGAACTCAGGGAAGGTTTTAACACCACAGTCTCGCCCACGCGTACGAGGCACGCCGGGTCGAGCCGCGCGGTCACATCGCCCGAACCGGTCTCAGCCGTCACGAAGAGGTCGCTACCGTGCGGTTCTACGAGCCGCACTTCGCCCGCGAGACCGCCGCCACCGGTTGCGGGTTGCCGGTCAAACTGCTCGGGGCGAATTCCCAGCAGGACCGGACCGGGCTTCAGGTCCGTAGGGACACTGTCAGCCGGGAGCGGCATGGTGAAGCTCTTGCTGACGAACGCTACTGACTCACCCAGGTACACGATTTCGCCCGGGATGAGGTTCATCGCCGGGCTGCCGATGAATGTCGCGACGAACGCATTCGCCGGCCTGTCGTAAAGCTCCTGGGGCGGGGCAACCTGCTGAAGCAGGCCGTCCTTCAGGACTGCGATGCGTGTGCCCATCGTCATCGCTTCCACCTGATCGTGAGTCACGTAGATCACCGTGGCTTCGAGCCGCCGATGGAGCGCGCTGATCTCCGCCCGCATCTTGAGCCGCAACTGGGCGTCGAGGTTGCTGAGCGGTTCATCCATCAGGAAGGCGCTCGGACGGCGCACGATGGCGCGCCCCAGTGCGACTCGTTGACGTTGGCCACCTGAGAGTTCGCGCGGCTTGCGTTCCAACAGTCCGCCGATGGCGAGCATCTCGGCCGCCTGTACTACCCGTGCCTTGATCTCCTCGCGCGATGTCTTCCGCTGCTTCAAGCCGAACGCCAGGTTGTCGTAGACGGTCATGTGCGGGTAGAGGGCGTAGCTCTGGAAGACCATCGCGATGTCTCGCTGGGAAGGCTCAACGAAAGTCACATCGCGGCCACCGATGGATATGACGCCGGAGGTCGGCGTTTCGAGACCCGCCACCATGCGCAGGGCAGTGGTCTTGCCGCACCCGGACGGCCCAACAAGCACGAGGAACTCCCCCTCAGCCACATCGAGACTGAGATTATCGACGGCGCGGACGTTGCCAAAGTGCTTGCTCACCGAATCAATTTCAACCGTCATTCCGTTACTCCACGCAGGAAAGAAGGGGCGGGCGGAGGGGGGAGCCCGCCCCTTGGACCGAAAGCCGAAGGTCAGGCCTTCAGCTTCGGCTTCACATCGTTCTCATAGGCCTTTTCGAGCTCCTTTTTCACGTCGGGCCAGACGTTCTTGGCGTCTTCGTTGTTGAGGATCATGCGCTCAAGGCCCTTGCCAAGGATGGCGTCGCCGCCGGGGATGTAGACGCGCGCGGAGTCCTGCGGCTGAGTTTTTGCGAGCTGGTCGATGGCTGTCTTGAACTGAGGCTTCGACTTGAGGAACTCGGCCATCGGCCCGGTGACCGCCGACTTCCGCACCGGCATGTAACCCACGTTCTGGGAGTAGTAGGCGGTGTTTTCGGGCTCGGTGATGAACTTGATGAAGGTCATCGCCGCGACCTTGTTGGCGTCCGGGACAGCCTCAGGGATGCCGAGCCCGGCGCCGCCCGTCGGACAGCCGAACTTCGTCTTCTCCGGGTAGAAGGCGGTCCCCACTTCGAATTTCGCGTCCCGGAGGACGCCGGCGAGGCCGCCCGTGGACGACAGCATCGAGGCCGTGGTACCGGCGACGAAGTCAGCTGTCTCGCTGTTCGCAGTCACGTTCGCGTACTTCTTCGAAAAGACCTGGCTCCGGACGTAGTTGCCGGCGTCGATCGCCTGTTGAGAATCGAGGAGCATCTTGAACTGCTCATCGCTGTAGCGGCCACCAAACTGCCAGATGATGCCTTGAAAGGTCCATGCGGCGTAGCTGTCACCCTTCACGTGGGTGAAGGCGTACTCGTTTGCACCGGCTTTGGCCTGGAGCTTCGCTCCCCACTCATCCATCTCGTCCCAAGTTTTCGGGCCGCGATCCGGGAGGCCGGCCGCCGACCACTTCTGCTTGTTGTAGTAGAAGAGGGGCGTGGAACGGGCGAACGGCATGGCCCACTGTTTTCCGTCGTACTGATAGTCCTTGAAGAGCGTGTCCTGATAGTCCGCCGTCTCGACTTTAAGCTCCTTCAAGAGGTCATCCATCGGCGTGATCGTCTTGGCGAGGAAGTACTTGAACCACCAGACATCGGAGAGCATGACGACGTCGGGGATCTGTTTCGCTGCCAGGCCGGCATTGAACTTCTGGGACACTTCGGCGTAGTTGGCGCCGGCGGTTTCGAGTTTGACCTTAATGTCCGGGTTCTTGGCCTCGAAGCGCTTGATCAGCTCTTCTTCCACAGCCTTGGAATTGGCCGGATGGACGCTCCAGAAGGTGATCTGGGCGGCCGGCTTCACGCCGCCGAACTTCGTGGTCGTCGCCGGGCTGGCCGAATTGCCGGCCGTCGAAGCTGGCCCGGTGGTCGCCGGGTCCCCGCCGGTGGTGTCGTCATCGTCATCGCCGCCGCAGCCGACGAGGCCCAAAGCCGCAGCTCCGCCGGCCATGCCGAGGAGGTGCCTTCTCGTGAGTTTGGACATGAAAGTACTCCGTTCCCCTGTTTCGAATTGCCTGTGTACCGCCACCAGGGCGGGAATCACCCTTTCACGGACCCGGCCGTCAGGCCCTCCACGATGTGCCTCTGGGCCCACACAAAGAGCGCCAGGACCGGCACGATGACGAGCACCGCTCCCGCCATCACCACGCCCCACTGCGTTTGGCCCTCCGAGTTCTGCAACTGCTGCAGACCGAGGGGCAGCGTGCGCACCGTGTCATCGGTAGCGATGAGCAGCGGCCAGACGTAGTCGTTCCACTTCTCCACCACCGTGATGAGAACAAATGCGACCAGCGTCGGCCGCGACATCGGAAGGACGACGCTCCAGAGCATCCGCAAATTGCCCGCACCATCCATCCGCGCGGCCTCGATGACCTCGCGCGGGAGGGTGAGGAAGTGCTGGCGCATGAGGAACGTGCCGAAGGCAACGCCCCCGCCCGGGATGATGATCCCCTGGTAGCTGTTTACCCAGCCGAGTTCCGAGACCAGGACGTAGTTGGGGATGAGCGTGACCTGTTCCGGCACCATCAGCGCGGCGAGGATGCCCAGGAAGATCAGGTTCTTCTTCGGGAAGTCGAGGAACACCAGCGCGTAGGCAGTCAGCACCCCGTTGGTTACCTTCAGAAGACTCCCGAGCGACGTCGTGACGATGCTGTTCACGAAGTAACGCTCGAACGGCACGGCGGTCCACGCCTGTCTGAAGTTCTCCCAGGCGTACGTCTCCGGAAGCCAGGAAATTGGGAGCGTATAGATCTCCTGGCGAGTCTTCACCGATGCCGTCAGCATCCAGAAGAGCGGGGCGCAGATCAGGAGGACGACGCCGGCCACCAGCGCGTACTGCACCGCTAATCCCAGCCACGACTGCCAGGGCATCCGGCGAGAGCGGGCGGCGCCGGCGGGAAGCGGCTGCCGGTTGATCACTGTCATCACTCGACCCTCATGAGTAGTGCACCCGTCGTTCGAGGAACCGCACCTGCAGCACCGTTACAACGAGCAGGAAGACGAACAGCACCGTGGCCACGGTCGACGCTGCCCCTACGCGGTAGTTCACGAATCCCTGCTCGTAAACCTGGTAGACCATCGTCTTGGTGGAGTCGAGCGGGCCGCCCTGAGTCATCACCCGGATGATGTCGAACGCCTGCATCGAACCCAGGATGCTTGTGACCAGCAAGAAGAACGTGACTGGAGAGAGATGCGGCAGGGTGATCCGGCGGAACCGTGTGAACGACCCGGCGCCATCGACCCGGGCGGCCTCGTACAGTTCGCGCGGGATTGTCTGGAGCCCGGCGAGGTACACGACGACCGCGTAGCCAAGGTTCCGCCACGTGTAGACGATGATGACCATCGGCATGGCGTAGTTCGGGTCGTTGTACCAGTTCGGCGATGCGATTCCGAGCCGATCGAGGATTGCTGCGACCAGCCCGAAACGCGGGTCGAAGACGAAGAGCCAGACGATGCCGATGGCCGCCCCGCTGACCACGTAGGGCGCAAAGAGCACCGTGCGCGCAGCGTCCCTGCCCCGGAGCCTCCGGTTCAGCAGGAGAGCAAGCATCAACCCGAACACCAGCGTCGAGCAAACGGTCGCGAAAGTGAATACAAACGTGTTGCGAATGATGTAGCGGTCAGTTTCGTCCGAGAAATAGTCGGTGTAGTTGTCCATCCCAACCCACGTCTTGGTGGGTGAAATCAAGTCCCAGTTGTAGAACGAAAGACGGAATGTTTCGAGGAGTGGTTTGTAGGTGAAAAGCACGAGCAGGACGAGGTTCGGTGAAACGAACGCCAGGAATAGCACCCACTCTTTCCAGGGCAGTTTTCGCACTCGGCGTCCTGGGATGACGTGTTGCACCTGCGGAAGACTGACTCCTGAGCATTAACGGTATTGCAACAGTCTGCGATCGGAGTGTTAGCAGATCTTCACCTGCCAGGTGAAGCGTCCTCACCATGAACTGGCCGCGAAGGCGCAAACTGACGACAATGGCAGTTCAACAAGAAGGCCCCTCCATGCGGGAGGCGGCCCACGTTAGGCGGATTCATGGCGGCAGCAAACCCACCGGCCCCACCGGCGAACGTCTACTTCGGTGGCCAGGCCGTCATCGAAGGTGTCATGATCCGCGGGCCCGAGCACATGGCCGTGGCAGTCCGCCACCCGAAGGGCCACATCGTCACGCACTCCGAGAAGCTCGGCGGAATCTACACCGGGCGCTCGCGCCGCATCCCGCTGATGCGGGGCGTCGTGGTCCTCTGGGAAACGATGGCCCTCGGCATGCGCGCGCTGAACTACTCGTCGCGCATCGCCTTCGAAGAAGACACGGACGAGAACGGAGAGCCGGCCGAGTTCCCGGAAAAGGTGTTCTTCGGGACGATGGCGTTGGCGCTCGTGTTCGTGGTCGGGATCTTCTTCGCCGGGCCGATCCTGCTCGCGAACCTGCTCGAGATGGTCGACGCCCACCGCATCGTGATCGTCGCGGTCGAAGGCGTCGTGCGGCTCGTCTTGTTCGTCGGCTACATCTGGCTGATTGGCCTCGTGCCGGATATCCGCCGCGTCTTCCAGTACCACGGCGCCGAACACATGACCATCCACGCCTACGAGGCGCGGAAACCGCTCATCGTCTCCGAGATTCGCCCGTTCCCGAAGGAGCACACGCGCTGCGGCACGAGCTTCCTCCTCGTCGTCGTCTTCGTGGCCCTCATCACCTTCTTCATCTTCGACCTGCTCGTCGACAAGGGGCTCATCGTCCGGACGGCCTCACGAATCGTCTTCATGCCGATCGTCGCAGGCATCAGCTATGAGATCCTTCGCATCGGCGCGCGCTTTGGCGGGAACTGGTTCGTACATGCGATGTTTGTCCCGAACATCGCCCTCCAGGCACTGACCACGAAGGTCCCCGACGACGGCCAGATCGAAGTGGCGATCGCCTCGTTCAAGGCGACGCTGGAAGCCGCGGGGCTTGGACCGATGCCTGAAGAGGACGGCGAACACCGGGAGATTGCCGGAGCGCTGGCGGCGTCCCCGCCGCTGGACTGAAGTGCCACTCGTGATGAGAACCATGGCTTCGGCGCTTTCAGCGCGGGGGGCCGGCGCGGGCGGGGCCGACCAGGCGAACACCTGGCATCGTTGAACTCGGCGTTGTGCATTGTCCAATCGTAGAGGGAGCGGTGTGGTGGGCGGTAATCTTCACGTTATGGCTCTCCACATTTTAGAACGTTTGTTCTATACTCCCAGATCCCATGGACGTGGCCTGCCTCATCGTGCCGAACTTCCTCGTGGCGCTGGCCCGCCGCGAACATCCCGAGCTGGCGAAACGCCCGGTGGTGGTTGGCGGCGCCCCGGAAGAGCACGCGGCAGTGACCGCCTGTTCGCCCGAAGCCGCGGCTGCCGGCGTCACCGTGGGGACGACGCTCCGCCGGGCGCTGGCGCTCTGTTCGGACGCCGTCTTCCTCCCGCTGCAGGAGGGGTTTGCGCGCGCCGAAGCCCAGGTCCTCGCCGAACTCGTTCGCAACCGCAGCCCGCTGGTCGAATCCGTGGGCCCGGGGCACCTGCACTTCGAAGTCCGTGGCCTCCCCCGCCTGGCGGGCCTCAGTGACGAGGAGTACCTGGAGCAGTTCCAGGAGAGCATTGCCGCGCGCACCCGCCTGCCGGTGCACCTGGGCGCAGCAGTGAGCGTGTTCGCAGCCCATGTGGCAGCGCTCAAGCCCTCACCTCCAGGCCCCCTTCCCCAGGCTCGGGAACGAGGGAGCAACCTGCGCGCCGCGAAATCAATCGTCAATCCACAATCCACAATCCGAAATTGGACGCTTGTACCGGGCGCGAGCGAGCGGGAGTTTCTCGCAACGGCACCCGTGGATGTGTTGCCTGTGGACCCGGTTATGCACCTGCGGCTGCGGCTATTTGGGCTGGAGTGGCTGGGCCAGGTGGCAGAGATACCCATTTCGGCGATGCAGGCGCAGTTCGGGGCAGATGGCACGCGGGCAAGGGGCCTCGCGCGGGGAGAAGACCACTCGCGCATTGTCCCGGAGCGGGAAGAAATACGCGTGACCGAGGAGATCGAACTGCCGGCTCCCGCCGCCACCAGCGAACCACTGGTGGCGGGCACCGAGGCACTCCTCCAGCGGGCTCTCGGGCATGCGGATGTGCGCGGGCAGACGGTCCGGCGGGTCGATTGGTGGCTCGCACTGGAGAGCGGCGAGCAGGTCACCCGGCGGGTGGTCTTTCGCGAACCCACAAGCGATGTGCGCCGGATGGTCTTCGTCCTCCGCGGGAAGATCGAACGACTCGCACTCGATTCCGCAGCCGTCGGCCTGGGCGTTGCGCTCTCCGGCCTCTGCAGCGAATACGCCCACCAGGGAAACCTCTGGCAGCTTGGCCCGCGTCGCCAGCGCGAACTCGACGACGCAATCGAACAACTGAACACGCGAGCCGGCGAACCACAGGTCTACCGCGTCGTGGAGGTCCAACCATGGTCGAGAATCCCCGAACGGCAGGTGGCACTGGTGGCCTACGGCTCCTGAACCAGCCGAAACCGGCCGCGGTGGAAGCAAATGCACATGGCGAGCCGGACGCTGTCGTTGTCCAGGGCCGCTTCCAGCGCGTCCGCGCTATCCAGGATAGCTGGCGAATCGACGACGAGTGGTGGCGCGAAGAGATCGCCCGCCGCTACTTCGCTGTCGAACTCGAAAACGGCCGCAAACTCACCGTCTACCACGACCTCGTCGGCGGCGGCTGGTTCGCCCAGGCGTACGACGGACCGCAGCCGGCGAAAGGCACTCCCAACAAGCGCCGCGACTGATCGTAAGCTTCGGTGGCTTCGTACCTGTATCACCACCACGGGAGAACCCCCTTTGAATCGCACCATCCCGGTCACCGAGGCCCAGGCGAAACGTCTGCGCCGGTACAACGCTCTGATGGGCCTCCTCCACGCCGGGCAGGGTATCGTCATCCTCCTGCTCGCAAACGGCTTCGTCCTCCCCGTGACAAGCACATTCATGGAGGGGCCGCCTGGCACCGAGAGCGCACTCCGCCACCTGTTCGATGTCCGCATCGCCCTGGGCGTGGCGGCGTTCGTGTTCATCTCCGCGGCCGCGCACTGGCTGGTCGCCGGGCCGTTCTACGGCTGGTACGTGGCGAACCTCCGCGAGCAGCGGAACTATGCCCGCTGGGTGGAGTACTCGGTGAGCGCCTCGGTGATGATCGTCCTCATCGCGATGCTCACCGGGATCAGCGAGATCGCGGCGCTCATCGGACTGTTCGCAGCGAACGCCGCCATGATCCTCTTTGGGCTCGCGATGGAACACTACGAGCAGCCTGGCCGCCCGAACTGGCTGATGTTCTGGTTCGGATGCCTCTTTGGCGCGGTCCCCTGGCTGGCGGTCGGCATCTACGTCTGGAGCCCGGGGCTCGCTGCCGAGCCTCCAGCTTTCGTCTACGGGATATTCGTCTCGCTTTTCATCTTCTTCAACTGTTTCGCCCTCAACATGTGGTTGCAGTACCGGCGCATCGGGCCGTGGCGGAACTACCTGTTCGGAGAATCTGTCTACATCTTCCTCAGCCTCACGGCGAAGTCCGCCCTCGCCTGGCAGGTGTTCGCCTCGACACTCGTTTAGCAGTGCATTCCACGGCTATGCTTTGGCTGCATGGACTACCAACAGCTGCTTGCCGACCGTACTCGCCTGATGGAGGCGAGCGTCATCCGAGAAATCCTGAAGGTCGCTTCGTCCCCCGGGATGATTTCACTGGCCGGGGGCCTCCCGGCCGCCGAGAGCTTCCCGCTGGAGATCATGGAAGAGCTCATGGGCGCCGTCCTCGGCAAGTACGGGAGCAAAGCCCTCCAGTACGACGCCAGCGAGGGCTGGGGCCCGCTCCGCGAAGCGCTCGTCCCTCACCTGGCCGCCCGCGGCGTGACCACCACCGCTGACGGTGTCCTGATCATGAGCGGCTCGCAGAGCCTGCTCGACGGGATCGGGAAGATCCTCATTTCACCCGGTGATTATGTCGCAGTGGAAGCACCGACTTATCTCGGCGCCCTCCAGGCATTCAACCCGTACGAACCGCGCTACCTCGAAATCGAGACAGACGACGGCGGGCTCATTCCCGAATCGCTTGAACGTGTCCTTTCGGGCCAGCGCGTGAAGCTGGTGTACCTCGTCCCGACATTCCAGAACCCCACGGGCCGCACGCTTTCGCTGGCGCGGCGGAAACAGGTGGCCGACATCCTGAAACGTCACGACACCCTCCTGCTGGAGGACGACCCTTACAGCGACCTCCGTTACTCGGGCGAACGCGTCCCCCCGATCAAGTCGCTCGCGCCGGAGCACGTGGTCTATTCAACCACGCTCTCAAAGACGTTCGCGCCCGGGCTACGGATCGGGGTTTGCATCGCCCCGGAGTTCATCCAACGCTGGCTCGTGACGGCCCGGCAGGGCGTCGACCTCCATACGAACACGCTCGCGCAGGCGCTGGCAGCCGAATACCTGACCGGCGGATATCTCGATCGGCAGCTTCCCAGGATCATCGAGCTTTACGCGCCCCGCCAACTGGCGATGCTCGATGCACTCGAACGCCATATGCCTGAAGACTTCACCTGGTCCCACCCGGAAGGCGGCATGTTCGTCTGGGTCGAAGGACCGAAGGGGTTCGATGCCGTAGAACTCCAGCGACGCGTGCTCGAACACGGCGTCGCCTTCGTGCCGGGGCGGTACTTCTACGTGAACGAAGAGGAGGGTGCGGCGACCCTGCGGATGAACTTCACTGCCGCGGATGCCGCAACGATCGAGCACGCGGTAGGAGTCATTGCCGACGTGATGGCAGAGATGCTCTAGGAACCGGGCGGTCGATCACGCGTTCGGCTCGCCTAACCGAAATCGTGTGAATCCATCTTCTCAATATGCCCTGGTAATGGGCAGGCATGGAACTCCTCTGCGATGATGTTCGGGAAGCCGCTCTGCTCGTTATCGATGCGGCCGCGGACGATGACGAAGGGCGTGCCACGGACGAGTTCGCGCCGGCGCTCCTGAAGCGGCGTGTACACGACGAGATTCGCGAGCCCGAACTCGTCTTCCAGCAGCATGAACATCACGCCACTCGCCGTGGATGGCCGTTGCCGCGTTACCACCATGCCGGCCATTTCGACCATCATCCCCTGGGGCATGCGGTTCGGGTTGTGGACCCCGCCAAGGTGGCGGCTGGTTATCATCCCTTCGTGGAGGAGCGGCCGGACGAGTTGCATCGGGTGGTTGCCGGGGCTGAGGCCGAGTTTCTCCACATCCCATGCGAGTGAAAGCCAGGGCGTGAGTGGCGGCAGTTCGACCATGTCCTGCTCGGTGGGGAGGGCGAGGGCGAGTTGCTCTTTCAGCCCCTTCCGGCTTCTCACATGCGAGGGGGCGGCGCGCACTTCAGTGAGAAGCCCCAGCTGCCAGAGGAGTTCGCGCCGTGGCAGGCCGAACTCTTCCATGGCGCCTGCGCGGATGAGCGTTTCGGCCTGCTCGCGCGAGATATGCGCGCGTACCAGCAGGTCGCGCAGCGAGACGTACGGGCCATTTGCCTCGCGCTCGGCGACGATCTGGTCCGGGGTAGTAGCGTAAGCCGGGTCGCGGTGATGCTGGCGGATGTCCTGCCAACCGCCGCCGAGGCCTTTCACCTGCTGCAGTCCCAGGCGGATATCCCCGTTTTCCGGCCAGGCGCCGGCCCGGCTGGCGTTGATCGAAGGCGGCAGCGTCTGGATACCGTGCCGGCCCGCATCCTGAGTGAGCACTTCGACCGAGTAGAAGCCCATCGGCTGGGCATTGAAGAGCGAGCAGTAGTAGGCGGCAGGATAGTGGTAGCGCAGCCAGGTGGACTCATATGCGAGGAGGGCAAAAGCCACCGCATGGCTCTTCGGGAAACCGAAGGCCGCGAACGCCGCCATCTTGTCGAAGGCTACTTTGGCGGCAGCGCGGCTCAATCCCTGGCGATCGGTGCCGGCATAGAACTCCTCGGCGAGCGCCTGCATCGCCTCGGATGAGCGCTTCCGGCTCATCGCCCGGCGGAGCTTATCGGCCTGTCCCGGAGTGAATCCTGCGACTGACGTCGCAATCTGGAGCACCTGGTCCTGGTAGAGCACATGCCCGAGCGTTTCGCCCAGGCACCAGGCGAGCTTTGGAGCCAGTTCCGGATGACCGTAGTCCACCTCGACGTGTTCACCGCGGGCGAGGGCCTCGCGGTAGTGCATATAGGGCCGGAAGGCACCCGCCATGATTGGCCCCGGACGGATGATCGCCACCTGCACGGCGAGGTCATCAAGGTTTCGCGGCTGTGTCCGCGGCAGCGTCTGCACCTGTGCCCGGCTCTCGATCTGAAAGACACCCATCGTGTCGCCCTCCCGGATTGAGTCGTAGATCTCCGGGCTGTCATGGGGGATACGCCCAAGGTCGACTCGTATGCCATGCACCTCTTCGATGATGTCGAGACACTCATCGACCGCTGAAAGCATGCCGAGTGCGAGGAAGTCAATCTTCACGAAGCGTGCATCATCGGCCGAATCCTTATCCCACTGGCAGACAAAGCGACCATCCATGCGCGCCGGCTCGATGGGCACAACCGAAGACAGGGTCTCTGCCGAGATGATCACGCCGCCGACGTGCTGGCCGATGTGACGGGGAAGCCCGCTGCCTGCCCGGCCAGCTCCACCATGTCGCGCCAGATTGGTGCGTCGATGAGCTGGCGGAGTTCTGGCACACGTTTCATCTCCTCTGCGATATCGGTTGCGTTGGCGAAGTGGCCGCCGAATTTGTTGAGTTTCGCCAGGACCGGCAACGGCAGGCCGAGGGCCTTCCCAATATCCAGTACCGCGCTGCGAAAGCGGTATGTCGGGAAGGCGGCGACAATCGCCGCGTGCTCGTCTCCGTAGCGGTCGTAGATCCGCTGGAGCACCTGGTCGCGGATGTCACGCGGGAAGTCCAGGTCGATATCCGGGAGCGAGTGGAGCTCCTCGTTGAGGAAGCGCTCGAGGTAGAGGTTGTTGCGTACCGGGTCGATGTGGGAAAGCCCGATGAGGTAGCAGACGATTGAACTGACTGAAGAGCCTCGGCCCCGGCCGACCGGGCGTTCGTCTGGCTGGAGGCGCGGATCGCGCCCGCGGACTTCGACGGCGATCTCATTTACGAGCAGGAGAATGTCCCAGTAGACCAGGAAGAAGCCGGCGAGCCCGTGCTTCGCTATCAGTGTCAGTTCGCGTTCGAGACGTTCGCGCGCCTCCTTCTGGAAGGGGTCGGTCGCCGGGTACTTGCGCCGGAAGGCTGGTCCGCAAATGCCGCGCAAATGACTGTCGAGCGTGGCTCCTTCAGGAACGGGGTAGTCCGGCAGGCGATAGGGAAGGTCACGCGTGAGATCGAACCGGCAGCGCTCCGCGATGGCGAGCGTGTTCTCAATCGCCTGCGGGTAACGCTCGAAACGGCGTGCCATCCCTGCGGCCGGCTTCAGGAAGAACTCCGAGTTGGGCCTTCGCACCTGGTGCGAACTATCGAGCGTCTGCCGATGGCGGACGGCGACCAGCACATCGTTCAGGCGGTGACGGGTGCGCACGTGGTAGTGGACGTTGTTCGTTGCCACCGTCTCGATTCCCAATTGCTCGGCCAGGCTCGCGAGGGCGGCAACCCGCTCCGTATCGCCGAAAACATCGTGGTGCTGAAGTTCGATGTAGTAGCGGTCGCCGAAGATGGCACGATAAGCCGTGGCCAACTCCATCGCGGCACTATGCGACGACGACGCAACGGAGGGGTCGCTGAGGCGGACGAGTTCGGAATCTCGGCAGCCAGAAAGGACGATGAGGCCTTCGTTCAGCTCGAACAGCCACTCACGTTCGACGAGCGGGGTGTCTTTCCCGTGCACCTGGTAGGCGCGGCTGAGCAAACGGCAGAGGTTGCGGTAGCCGGTGACATCCATCGCGAGGATGGTCAGGTGAGTGGTCGGGCCCTCACCCCCCGCCCCCCTCTCCGGACTTCCTGCGGTCGCGGGAGAGGGGGAGTATCCAATCGTGATTTCCGCTCCGGTGATCGGCTTCAGCCCACGCTCGTTCGCAGACTTTGCGAACTCCATCGCGCCATAGAGGTTGTCGTGGTCGGTGAGGGCGAGGGCGGGATAGCCCAACTGCAACGCGCGGTCGATCAGCTCATCGGTGGCGCTGGCGCCTTCGCGCGGGGACCAGCAGGAGTGTGCATGGAGTTCGACGTAGTTGGAGGAATGCCGGGTGGCGTTCATGGGCCGAGTATAGAACATTTGTTCGCTTTGGTGTCTTGGGCCCGGGCCAGCCCCGCTCTTTCGACTGTCCACCTGATCATCACGGAGCAGTAATCGGTCGGCGTCCTGAACGTTCGCAATGCGGGCCTTGCCACCCGCGATCGGGGATTTCCCTGTTGCACGCAGCAGAGGGAAAGGACTACAGTGCAAGTCCACTTCACAGTTGGAATGACATTATGTTTGCTCGTCTGGGAATCCTCTTTGCAATGGCGGTCGCGATCGGGACACTTGGGCTCGGCTTTGGCCAGCGCGAGGCCTCGGCCGCGGACAAGGTCGTCACGCTCAACCCGACCTCGGGGATCGTGGGGACGGTGGTGACCGCCGAACTCTTCAATGCCCCACCCGACGACTTCATCACGGTCATCTTCAAGATCCCCGGCGACCCTATCCTGACTACCGGCACAACTGACGCGAACGGCTACGCGAAGTTCACGTTCACCATCCCGTACGTCCCCGGCGGCGGCACCTGGCCCGTGTTCTTCACCGACTTCAAGTGCTCCTGCCAGATTGCGACGTACTTCACCGTCATCAACAGCCGTCCGACACCGATCCCCACGGCCACACCAACTGTCCCACTGCCCACGAGCACCCCTGTAACTCCGCTCGCGACCGCAACCGCAACCCCAACCAGGACACAGACGCCTGCCGTGCCGGTGCTTGGCACGGGACAGATCGGCGGCGGCGGTCCCGGCCCCAACCTTGGCATCCTCGCGCTCGGCGCGATGGCCGTCGTGACGGTGCTCGCCTGGTTCGCCGCGACACGCCGCGGACCGGCAAGGGCGTTTGCCCTGGCGCCGATCGATTCTGACCCAACTCCGGACTATTCGACGGACCTCGACCTCGCGACGCTCCACAGCTTGCGACGCGCGCGCCCGGCAGCTCCCGCTGCGCGCGGAAGCGGTGGGTTTGGCTGGGTGCTCGGCGCGGGGCTTGGCGCGATTGCTGGCATCGTCCTGCTACGGAAGAAGTAGGCCGGACTGACCGGGGCCGCTCTTCGACTTGAGCGCTGAGCGGCAGTGCTCAACGGCTGAGCCGCTGCCGTGACGCCGGCACTGCCTCGCCCTTCAACTTCGCGCTGTATTCCTCGTGAGGGGGGACTTCCTCGCCCACGACATACAGGAAGTAGTACACGCCGAAGTTGCCGACATGCTTGAAGCGCTTCTTGATGTCGGAGAGCTGCGACTCGAACGGGCGCATCGCTTCAAGGTACTTCGCGAAGCTCCCGAACTCTTTTTCGGCGGCGAGCATCGCCGCGGCATTGTGGACCGTAGCTTCGACTTTCCGCCCATTCCGGATGATGCGCGAGTCCGCCAGTAGCCGGTCGGTATCGACGGGTGAATAGGCGGCCACCTTCACCGGATCGAACCCATCGAAGGCCGCCTGGAACCCGGGCCACTTGTTCTCGATGACCTTCCAGTTCATGCCGGCTTCGAAGACCGCCTTCGAGAGCACCTCAAGGTAATCTGCCAGCTTGGTTGGTTTGATCTGGACTGGTGCTTCCATTTGGCGTTCCTCCCCCAAAGGTTGGAGAAGAATGTAGCCCATCCTGCGGCGGCCTGGGCGCCCCTTGCTGCGCTATCCTGTCCTTCGTCGCCGGCATCGCGTTTGGGGAGCTATCGCGGTGACATCTCAAGAGAACTGAGGTGAGATAGCTCATGACCGCTGCACTGGGCGAACGAGTGGGGACCGGCCGAAACGCCGAGGTGTTCCGCTACGCCGAATCCGACGTAATCAAGCTGCTCCGTGACGTTGGCCCGGCAGCCGGCCTCGAACGCGAAGCGGCATCACAGCGGGCCGCCACCGAAGCCGGTGTCCGGGCGCCCATCGTGCGAGGGATCGAAGTCCTCGACGGCCGGCCGGGGCTGGTCATGTCGGAACTTCAAGGCCCCGACTGCCTGACCGCCGTCGAGCGCCGGCCGTGGCGCGTCTGGGCCATCGGCCGCGGGGTCGGGAGGCTCCATCGCGAGCTGGCGGCGGTGAAGGCGCCGGCCGAATTGCCGCGGCTGGTCGACATCCTCCGGCACGCCTTCGAATCGCCGAAGGTTCCCGAGGCGGCAAGGTCGCGGCTCCTCGCCATTCTCGAAACGCTCCCGGAGGGTGACGCCCTCTGTCACTTCGATTTCCACCCGGGGAATGTCATCGAAGCACCTGGCGGCGATGCCGTCATCGACTTCGCGAGCGCCTGCGCGGGCGATCCGATCGCAGACCACGCGAAGTCCCTGGTGATACTCGGGAGTGGCACGCTGCCGCCTGGCGCCAGCCGGAAAGAACTGGCACTCGTCGCAATCGGCCGAAAGCTGATGCTCGCCGCCTATCGCTCAGGCTATCGCGCAGGCGGAACCGTGGACGAGCGCCTCGTCCGGAGGTGGATGCCGCTGGTCGTCGGGCAGCGCCTCGCCGAAGGCATCGAGGAGGAGCGCGTCCCGCTGCTACGACTGCTCAGCCGGAGCCTGAAGGAGGCCGAGGAGGCGGACTAATCGCGAGGGCGGGCCCATGGAGAACCATCTTCGACTTCCGGCGCCGGGGCCGGTTCAGGCGCTTCAACCGGTTGGGCGGCGGCTGCCGGTTCCTGGCTTCCAGCGGCGCGCTTCTCTGGAAGACGTGGGCAGGGGAGTGGTCCTCCACCCCTTCTTCCTGGTGCGGATCGGCGGCGACATGCGTGACGCGCTCCGACGCAGGCTTGAACTGTGAGAGGTCGGCTCCAATGAGCGACGAGAGCTCAGGCTGGTCCTCGATTCCCGCCGCGGGTGTCGCTGAGAAGGGGCTGCGTTCCCGCTGTTGAATGCGGTCCCAGACCTCGCGGTGCTGCCCGGTCACAAGGTGGCCGTCTGCCAGTTCCTCCACGCGGCTGGCCATCTCCATCACAAGCCGGTCGTGGGTGCAGGTAACGATCGTGATGCCCTCGGCGCGCGCCAGCTCTCTCAACAGCGAAAAGACAGCGGTGGCGGTGGCGGAATCGAGTTCGCCGGTCGGTTCATCGGCGAGAATGAGCGACGGCTCCGAAGCCAACGCACGCGCGATGGCGACGCGTTGCTGTTCGCCGCCGGAAAGCTCGTATGGCCGGTGGTCCGCCCGCCGGCCCAGTCCGACGAAGTCGAGTGCGCGCTTCACTTTGGCCATCCGGTCGCTGTAGCCGACGCCGGCGATGCGGAGCGGCAGCTCCACGTTCTCGCGCGCTGAAAGCAACGGCAACAGCCCAAACGACTGGAATATGAATCCGAGCTTATGGCGCCGCAGCTTGTCGAGCTGGCCCTCGCTCATGGTGTCGACGCGCTCGCCGTCGATCCAGATTTCACCTGAGGTCGGGCGGTCGAGACCTGCCATGACATTGAGGAGTGTCGTCTTCCCGGAGCCCGAGCGGCCGATGAGGGCGAGAAACTCGCCGCTCTGCACGGAGAGGGAAATGTCGCGGACGGCGAAGACCTCTTCGCTCCCGACCTTGAACCGGCGCGTGACGCCTTTGACCTCGATCGCGCTGCCCGCCATCAGCCGCTCCTCCGGGTGCCGCGTGGGTTAGCCTCGGGACGGACTTCCACGCGGCCCTCGCCCATCAGGACGCGCGCGCGCTCGTGAATGTCGAGCCGCTCAAGGTACTCTCGCGGGATCTGGAGACGCCCCGCGGCGTCTATCAGCACGAACTCCTCGTGGACGATCTCGGTCTTCGCACCTTCGAAGTACACACGCCGGTGGATCTCTGTGCTTGTCCGCCCGTCGCGAATGGCGACAACCCGGTCAACCCGGGCGGCGATGTCCGGGTCGTGCGTGACGATGACGACGGTCGTGCCCAGGTCCTTGTTGAGGCTGCGGAAGACGTCGTAGACCGTGTCCGCTCCGACCGAATCGAGTTCCCCGGTCGGCTCATCGGCGAGGAGCAGTGGCGGATTGTTCGCCAGCGCAACAGCGATCGAAACACGCTGCTGTTCCCCGCCTGAGAGTTGTTCGGGCTTGTGGTTCAGCCGGTGGCCCATGAGGACGAGTTCAAGCAAATGGGTTGCCCGCTCGCGCGCCCTGACAGCGGGGACGCCGTCGAGCACGAGCGGGACCTCCACGTTCTGGACCGCATCGAGGTAGGGCACCAGGTTCCTGCCCGTTTGCTGCCAGACGAACCCGACTTTCTTTCGTCGGTAACGCACCATGTCGCCGGACGACATGGTAAGCAGGTCCTCGCCGCCGACGAAGCACCGCCCGGCGGACGGTGTGTCGAGCCCGGCGAGGATGTTCAGCAACGTGCTCTTGCCCGAACCCGAAGCGCCGACGATAGCCATGAACTCGCCCGCGGCAATCCTCAGGTCCAGCCCGCGGAGAGCTACGACTTCCAGGTTGGCGGTCTTGTAGATCTTGAAGAGGTCTTCGCAGCGAATGTAGAAGTCGTCACTCACGATGAACGCCCCGGGTTGGCAGCTGTTGGTTGCGAGAAATGACAGGCATCAGACTTCCCCGATCCGGAGGGCCTTGTGGACGGCGAGGCGGGAGTAGACCGCTGCGAGTGAGGCGATTGTGCCGAGGAAGACAATTCCCAGCAATGCGTAGACGGTCAAGACCGCGCTCCAACTTACCTGCGATACGAGCGGGGGCACGGGGTCGGCGCCCGATTCGGTAACACCGAGGTAGCCGATCATGAGCCGGCCGAGCGGGAAGCCCAGGAATGTGCCGACGACCACCCCCGCAACGATGACGAAGAGCTGCTCGAAGCTCACGAGCGAAAGCACCTGCCGGCTGGTGTAACCCATCGTCCGGAGGATGGCGAACTCCAGGGACCGCGACTGGACGGCAAGCGTCGCGTAGACAGCGAACCCGAGGCCCGTCAGAAGCAGCACAGCGGCAAACGAGAGGAACAGGATCCCCTCCCAGCTGGCAGCAACCAGCGGGTCGGCTTCCTGGGCGGCGCGGACGTCGCGCCGGTCGAAGAGGCCATCGGCCTGGACGCCTTTGGCCAGCAGCTGCTCGCGCTCCATGACACCGGGGGTCGCCGGCGACATCCAGGCATCGTTCACATAGGCGCCGTCGGCCAGCACGGGCACGACCGAAGCGAGTTCCTGCATCGCATCGCGGTCAGCGACCAGGAGCATCTCGTTCTTCGCCGGGTCGTGCCCGGGGAAGAGGTTGAACGTGCCGACCAGCATCACCTGGACGTATTGCCGGTTCACGTAGAGGGTGAACTCCTCGCCGTTCTCGCGGCCGCTCACCTGCGCGAACTCCTTCTCCGCGAGGATTGGGAGGGGCCCGGGGGCCCGGATTAGCCTCAACCCGAAGAGCGGCGCCACACCTCGCCCACGAGTGAACGAAATGCGCGCTGCCCCCGAGCCTTCGCGCCCGCCGGTGGCGGCGAACGAGATCGTCCCGGGGTCGCCGGGGGTCGAGCCCGTCATCAGGGTGTAGCGCGCGATGTCATCGAACGGCTCCACGACCCTTGCATCGGCGAACCCGTTGGCGGGCACGGCGATGACCTGGGCCGCTGGCGCCTCGGTGGTCTGAACGTCATCGACGATGACGTTGACCCGCTCTGCGACCTGCGGCGGCTGGGCGGTGACGCGTACGTAGACCGCGTCGATGCGGCGCTCTATCGCCGTCGAGTAGGTGAGTCCCTGGCTGAAGCGCAACTGGTTCGGGCGGGTCAGGTCCGCTGCGAAGAACCTCCAGCCCGGTCCCGCCGGCTGGGAAGAAGTCAGCGTGTACTCCCAGAAGAGGCCATCTTCGCCCCGGGTGCGAATGCCGATGGTGGCCACGTTCGGCGCCAGCGGAAACTGGGCCCAAAGTCCTACCTGCCGTGCTCCCGCCGGGATGAGTTTCGGCTCGGGGCGTTCAGCGTCCGGCAGTTTCGTCCGGGCCAACAGTTCTCCAAGGGCGGGGCCGGCGAAGTCATCGCGCCAGTAAGCCAGGGTCTCGAACTCCCCCGGGACGACCCCGAGCATGATCACCGACTGGCTCTGGTATTGGGTGAGCTGGTAGGAGCCCGGCGAGCGGACGGCCAGGGAAACCTGTTCGGCTCCGGTCGCCTGTTGCACACGATCGTGAACCACGTCGTTCGATTGGTTCATGGGCTGGCGGATGCCCTCGAGGCGCGATTCGGCGCCGGCGGTGAAGGCCGACCGGTCGTCGTACCCGCGTTCGAGCGTCGCCCGGTAACCCGCGGCGAACATGCCCACGGCCGTCGCGAGCAAGAGAAGAAGGATCAACCGGCTGTACTGCATCGGCGCGCGGGTCATGCGATTCAGCCCGAGTGCGACCGTCGGGCTCTCGAGGCGACGCGTCGCCCACGCGACGAACCGCAAGGCGAGCGGGAACACGCGCAAAAAGACGAGCGCCACCATGAGCATGAAGAGCGTCGGCGAAAGCAACAGAAGCGGGTCGGCCGAGAGGTCGCCGAAGAGCCGTTCCGTGACAAAGGATCCCTTTTCACGCAGTTGGTAGAAGAGGAACGCCCCTATCCCGACGAGGACGAGGTCCAGGTAGTAACGGAGGAAGAGCGGCTGCGTTTGGGGCCGAGCGAGCGCGTGCTTGTAGTCGATCGTCGTCTGGCGGGCAGCCCGCCACGCTGGGATGAGGAGCGCGCCGAAGGCAAGGGCGGCGCCGCCCAGGGCCGCCAGGAAGGCGAGCCGCGAGAGCGGCACTTCGAGCGCGGCATTGCCGCTGAGCGATTCGAACGGCGGAGTGTAACCGAGGACGGCGATGCCCAGCTTCGCGAGGAAGGGCCCGATGACTGCGGCGGTCCCGCAGAGCACGAGCCCTTCGATCGCATAGATCGCGATCACCTGCTGCGTGCTGGCGCCGCGGGAACGCAACAGTGCGATTTCCCCCTGCTGACGCTCGACCAGCATCGTTGCCACCATGACCAGGTAGTACAGCGAGATGCCGACGACCTGCAGCATGAGGGCGAACAAGGGCAGCCGCGTGAAGAACAACTTGGTGCGGTACTCGCCGATGATGTCCGGCAGCTTCGTCTCGACGATTGCCCCGTTGACCTGCTCCCGGACGGCCGGGTCGAGGGCACGCGTCCCGTCCTCGATGCGGCGCGCGTTGCGCGCATCGATCTTGCCGATGTCGATGAATCCATACGTTTCGACGCTGCTATCCATGTCCGGGAGATACGTTGCGAGCGTCCCGTTGACCACGCTTTCGGGTACCCAGAAGGGGTAGGTTGGCCACGAGGTGCTGTCCATCACGAACCGGTCGACCTTTCCGAACCAGAACGGGCTGGAGTAGTCGCGGGGTTCGACGAAGCCGACGACGGTCACGGGGACGGGCGCAAGGTCCTGGCGCCAGAAGGGGTGCAGGTCGAACCGCGCACCCAGTTCGATCCCAAGCTTGGCGGCGGCGTCCCTGCCCATGAGGACTTCGATCACCGGCGGCGCGCTTCCGACGGGCGCGTTCGGCTGGCGGCCTTCCACGAGCTCCACTTCGGTCTCGAAGCGGTCCACGAACTGGAGGTGTGCGCGGGGACGGTCTTCGCCCACCGGGAAGGACAGGCCAGGCTCCGACGGGTAGAACGTGGCCGACCGGCCGTAGTGCACCAGTTCCTCGAGAGCCGGGGCGGTGTGCTGGCGAATCAGACGGGCGGTGGTTTCGCGCCGGGCGGCGTAGTCCGGCAGTCCGGGCCGTCCGGAGACCACGACTCGCACGTTGCGGCTGATCGGGTCTGCATTCTTCAAGGCGTGACTCAGGCCGAGGTCACGGATGGCATCGGAGTAGAGGATGACGCTGGACATGAGGGCAGCCGACATGACCACGCCAACAATCACCGTCGCGAGCAAGCGGCGGTTGGCGAGGCTTCGGCGGACAACCATGCGAAGGATGGTCGCGACGGTCTGCATTGATCTGTGGCGGGAGCCTAGCAGCCCGCATGGCGGAGCCGCAAAAGGCGGCCTCGGCCGCAAAGCGCCCGGCGGCAATCGCGGCGCTTGTGTAGAGTGACCCGGATGCGCGGAATCGTCCGGATCTGGCGGCTGTTCTCGCGGCGAAGTGGACGCAACTGGCGGCTGCTCGCAGTCCTCGCCCTCGGGATGATCATGGCTGCGTCGCTGCTCGCGGCGGCACCGGTCTATGCCCGCACGATGGCCGACCTGGGGCTGACCTTCCTCGTCCGGGAAGACCTGAACGACAGCCCGGGAAACCGCGTCCAGTTCACGGCGATCCCATTGGCGACGGAAGAAGGCACAGAACTCAAGCGCGCGGTAGCCTCCCGGATCGAAGAGCGGCTCGGATGGTTCGAGGCCTCCAGCTCGCGGTATCTGCGCACCGGCCGCTTCTTCACAGGGCGCGAAGGCGCGGAGATCACGTGGCTGTCGCCACAGGGCCAGCTCCAATCGCTGACCGGCTACGAAGAGCATGTCCGCCTGCTCGAAGGCAACTTTCCGAAGAGCACACCAGCGGGCGAAGCCATCGAGGTCGCCCTCGGCCCCCAGGCTGCCGCCCAGGCGAAACTCGCCGTCGGCCAGACCTTCCGGATGGTGGAAGACTTCGACGACTGCGCCAGGGAACTCCCCAGCCTGGAACGCCCGCCCCCACCACCCTGCACGCCCGTCGCCGGGGTTACCTTTGGCTTTACTGCGAAGCTGACGGGCATCATCGAGCCGATTTCGGAGGATGATGCATTCTGGGTGACCCTGACGAGCATCTATTTCGCGCCGTTCAGTGTCGGCACCCAGGCCGGCGTGGTCGTCCCCATGTTCACCACCGAGGAAACGCTGCTGGGGAACTTCGCCGCCCACAACCCGGGCTACATGGCTGAGACCGCCTGGCACACGTACGCGGACCCGGAACGCCTCTCCAAATCGAATTTCGAGCGCGCACGCGAAGACCTCATCGGGCTCCACGGCGACGTGGAAGCCCTTGGCGGCGCCTCTTTCAGTCCCCTTTCCAACCTCCTCGATGTCTACCGCGAAAGCGCGAGCTACCAGCAGGCGCCGCTCACCATCCTCCTGCTGGAGGTGGCGGCAGTCGCGCTCTTCTACGTAATCCTGATGGCGCTCGTCATCGTCGAACGCCAGGCGGACGAGATTTCCCTCCTGCGAAGCCGCGGGGCGACGACCTACCAGGTCGGTGCCATGTACCTGCTGGAAGGGCTCATCCTTGGCATCCCGTGCCTGCTCGCGGCGCCGTTCATCGCCGCCGTCTCGACCTCGGCCCTCGGACTGACGCCAACCTTCGAGAAGGTGAACGGCGGCGAACTGCTGCCAACCACGATCCCGCTTTCCGCGTTTGCCTTCGCCGCCATCGGGGTCGGCCTATCGGTCGTCGTGCTGCTGGTGCCGGCGATCCTCGTCGCCCGCCGGAGTGCCGTGGCCCGGCGCCGCGAACAGGCACGGCCGGGGGCTTCCTTCCTGCAGCGTTACTACCTGGACCTCGCGCTTGCGGGCGTCGCCGGGTTGTTGCTTTGGGAGCTGCAGGAGAAGGGCACCGTCTTCCAGCCGTCTGCGACGGGCGGAGTATCTTCCGACCCCCTCCTCCTTGCCTCGCCTGCGATCCTCATGCTCGCCGCAGCAGCACTGCTGCTCCGGTTCTACCCCATTGCGCTTCGCCTGGGAGCACGCCTGTTCGGGCGCAAGGCGTCGCCGGCAGTCGCCGTAGGTCTTTGGCAGGTGGCGCGCAGCCCGGGAAACTCCGCGCGGCTTGCGCTCCTGCTCACCATGGCCGTCGCTGTCGGGACGTTCGCCGCGAGCTATTCGACAACCGCGAAAGCGACATTCGATGACCGGGCGAAGTACGCCGCAGGCGTGGACTGGCGCATGGCGGGAGGTTTGACCAGCAGCATGGGACTGAACGGCAAAGGGAATGACGCCCGCCTCAGCGCCCTCCCCGGAGTGGACTACGCCACGGCCGTCATCCGCATCCCTGGTTCGCCAGCCATCGCCGGGGTTTCGGCACGTTCGTTCCAGGTCCTCGGTGTCGACCCTGACCGGGCGTCGGAGATGCTGTGGTTCAGGGACGACTTCGCAGACCTTTCGCTGCGCGAGATGATGGCGAATCTCGGTGCGCCCCAGCCACTCCGGGGCAAGGCGCTTCCCGCGGGAACCACGAGCCTCAAGATCAAGGTCAGCAGCAGTGATCAGCGGGCGGTCCAGACGCTCTGGGCCAGGGTTGTCGACAAGGACCAGTCGTTCCAGATGCTCGAGTTGGGGACGATGCCAGGCCCCGGCTGGCACGAAATGAGCGTGAACCTCCAGAAAAACCCTGACGGCGTCTATGGTGAGCCGTTCTTCCTTATGTCGCTGATGGTCACGGAGCCATCGAACCGCTTCAACGCCCAGAACCTCGTGATCCTCATCGACGACATCACCGCCGTGGGCGCGGGCGGACAGGAGACGCTCCTGGAAGGTTTCGAAGGCACCGCACCGGGCTGGACGCCGTTGCCGAGCAAACTGGCAAAGCAGGATGTCTTCGAGATCACGCGCGACGGTGCAGCCACAGGCAACAGCGCAGGGAAGCTCACGCGCCTTGCCGGGCAGAGCACTGATCTCTGGGGGCTGTACTACACCCAGTCCACGGTCCCCATGCCGGTCATCGCAAGCGAGTCGTTCTCCGCGTCAACCGGGATCCCTCCCGGCGGCGCCGGAAACGTCGTTGTTGGAGACATCCTGACGCCGATCACCATCACCGCGACCTTCCGGCTGATGCCCACACTCGACACATCCCAGGGTCCCGCCGTCATCTTCAACCGCGACCACCTCCTCTCGTGGATCGGCATCGTCGACGTGATCCAGGCGCCGGGGATCAACGAGGCCTGGTTCGCCCTCGAACCAGGCGCGGACGTCGAGGCCCTGGAGCGCGCACTCAGCGAAGCGCCGTTTTCCCTGGAAGAGATGTACGACCAGCAGAGCCAGCTCGAGTCGCTCGAGCGGAACCCGCTCATCGCTGCCGGAGGCGCCGGAATCCTCTACATCGCCTTTGGGGCGGTGCTGTTGCTGGTAGCGGCCGCGCTGCTCGTGTCACTCTGGGTCTCCGTCCAGCGTCGCCGTGGAGAATTCGCGGTACTCCGGGCGATGGGCCTCTCCCGCGGCCAGGTCGTCCAGCTCCTCGCCTTCGAGTACGCGATTGTCGCCATCCTCGGACTCGTCGCCGGGGCTTACCTGGGCAGGCTCGTCGGCGAGCGGATGCTCTCTTTCTTGAACGTGGACGACGCGGGGAACCGGGCAGAGCCGGGCTTCCTGCTCGAGACGGATTGGCTCCTCGTCATCGCCGGTGGAGCGATCGTGCTGGCGGTCTTCATCGCCGCGATGGTCTTCGCCGGCCGCCTGATCACTCGGACGAGCGACGCCGCGGCCCTACGCACGGAATAGCCGGTACCGACCTTGCTATCTCGCCCCAGCGACGAGTACGAGGACACCCTGTGCCACGTCCGGCGTTCCGTCGGCACGGAGATGGAGGGCAATGCGGTCACCCGGCTGGATCGCCGCAGGTTCTCCGGCGACCAGCAAGCGAATCGGTGCACCTTCGTCCACGAAGATCGTTCCGGGGCCGTTCGCCGTCCGGGTCACGCCGTTTCGGCCATCGAAGGACTCGAGCACGGCGGACACCACAGCCCGCTCGCGGCCTTCACGGGATGTCTCATAGCCGTAGAACCCGTCGGCGAGCGCCAGCGGGCCATCTTCGAAGCTGACGATGCCGGCGGGCTGGCCGAAGGCCAACATCGTGATGGTGTAGTTACGCACCTCGTTCGGCACGGCGATGACGTTGACCAGCAGCGGCGACTTGATTTCGGCCGGGGTCCCGGTGCGCAAGAACCAGACACGCGTACCGGACGGCAGGTCCAGGTCCAGAGCAGTCGCGTCCTTGGCCGTGCCGGTGGTGACGGTGAGTTTGCCCGCCTGGGAACGTTCGACGTTGTAGGCCGCGTAAGGCAGCCCCGGCGGCGGAACGAACGCATCCAGCGGCGGCGGGGCATCGGACTTCCCGGCTTCACGTGCGAAGAGCAGCACCGCGGCGAGCGCTGCCATCACGACCAGGAAGATCGCGACCGGCAACAGCCATGGGAACCGGGCGGGACGAGGCAAAGCCGATTCGGTCATCGCGCCGAATCGTAGGCGGCGGAATGCGACGAGGCAAAGCCCAGGTGCCTGGGCCCGGCGCCCCCCTCTGAGCCGGACGGTTCCTTCCGTCCCCGGGAGCAGGTAGCCTGCGCCAAACCACGACCCACGAGGAGTCCCGATGTACCCACCGCTCAGCCGCGAGTTTCCGCCTGTCTTCGATGGGCACGAGGACTTCATTACGGCGATCAAGCCGCGACGCGCCATCTTCGGCCCCAATGGGGGCCGCGACTTCCTGGCGGACGGCGCGGTGAGCACGGATTCCGACGCCGAACGGCGGGGCCACGTGGACCTGCCGCGCGCGATGCGGGGGGGCCTCGGTGGATGCTTCACCTCAATATACCTTTCGAACGAACGAGCCGAGTACAACGCGCTCGCCTACGCCATCGACGAGATGAACGATGTCTTCCGGGTCGCCGACCGCAGCGACGGGCACTTCCGGGTCTGCCGCACCGTGCAGGAAGTACGTAAGGCCTGGGCCGAGGACGCTTTCGCATCGGTCTTCATGTTCGAAGGTGCGGACCCGATTTCGTGGAGCCTGAAGGAGCTGCGCGTTTTCTACGAAGCCGGGCTGCGGTGCCTGGCGCCCACATGGAGCCGCTCGACGATCTTCGCCCACGGTGTCGCTTTCGGAGGGAACCTGCCGGCGACCGGGCTGACCGACCTCGGCCGCGAACTCGTGCACGAGTGCAACCGGCTCGGCATCATCCTTGATGTCTCGCACATTAACCCGGCAGGCTTCTGGGACATGATCGAGGAGTCGTCCGCCCCGATCGTCGCGACGCACTCGAGCGTCAAGGCGGTGTCACCGCACGTCCGTAACCTGGACGACGACCAGATCCGAGCGCTGGCGAACAAGGGCGGCACGATCGGCATCAACTTCGCCAACATCTTCCTGCGGCCGGACATGCAGGCGAACCGGGACACGCCGCTCGACATCGTACTGAGCCACTTCGAACACATCGTGAACGCTGGTGGGCGACGAGCATGTCTCGTTCGGCAGCGACTTCGACGGCACCGACATCCCGGATGTTATCCGAGACGCCGAGGGCTTGCCGGTCATCCTGCGCGAACTCAAACGGCGCGGCAGTAGCGACGCGCGCCTGGAACGCATATGCAACGGCAACTTCTTGCGCGTTGCCGAAGCGATCTGGCGATAGCCGGAAGACCCGCAGCTCCGCGGGCCTCGGACATCCCGGGGACGGCTAGCTTTCGGCGACGGTGACGGAGTCGATCGTCACCGGGTTCACCGGGCGATCCTGTGCGCCGGTCGGAGCTGTCGCGATCGCGTCGACGACTTCTTCGCCCGAAGTCAGCTTCCCGAAGATGGTGTAGTTCGGCGGCAGCGGGTAGTCCGCATGCATGACGAAGAACTGGCTGCCATTGGTGTTCGGGCCTGCATTCGCCATCGCGAGCGTCCCACGCAGGTACTGGCGGGTCACAGGCTCATCGTTGAAGCGGTAGCCGGGGCCACCACGGCCGGTGCCGGTCGGGTCTCCGCCCTGGATCATGAATCCCGGGATGCAGCGGTGGAAGATGATCCCATCAAAGTAGCCATCCCTGGCGAGGAAGACGAAGTTGTTGACGGTCTTCGGAGCATCGGCGGCGAAGAACTCGGCGGTCATGGAACCGGCGGACGTTTCAATTACGGCGGTGTAGTTCTTTGCCGGATCGATAACCATCGCTGGCGGGCTGGAGTATTCCTTGGCCATAGGAGGCGTCTCCTGGGAGGTTGTGAATTCAGCGTAAGGGGTTTGGCCGGTAGGCGCGTTCCAGGGGGGCCTCAGCCCGCCACGGAGGCCATCGAGAAGAACGCCAGTGGCTCCTCCTGGCAGGTCAGTGCCATGACCCGCCCGGAGCGGTCGATGTCCACGCCTTTCGGTCCACCCTCTTCGCGGTTTGTTTGTCCGGCCTTGTCAGTCCTGCCACGTTCGAAAGTCGCGGAGTCGAGGACTGTCACCGCCCGGACCGAGTCCCGGGCACCGCTCCAATCTCCGTCGCTCTCGTAGACGTGCACCAGGGGTTCGCCGGCATCGGCGACGAGGATCCGGCGGTCATCGGCCGTGAACCGGAGGCCGTGCGGGTAGGCGGCGCCACGCAGCACGCCGGCGGGACTGGTCCGCCAGCCGAGATTCCTCGAACCGTCAAAAAGCTTGACGTCATGGGTAGCGTGGCTGCTCACGGCGATCCAGCGGCCATCGTGGCTGACGGTGATACCGTCGGGGATACGGAGCCCGCGGTGGAGCAAGAACGCGGCCCGCGCCGGCCTGAAACCGTCCGGCCCGCCCAGCACGTGACCGGTCACGGTGTGGATGTAGTTGTTGCAGACGAGGAGTCTCCGTACCCCGTCTTCTCCCTGCCAGGTGGCGACCGATCCGGGTGACCGCACCCACCGGGTCAGGCTGCCCGGGACCGTGGCAATCGGCTCCGCCTGGAAGCGGCGGCCGCCGAGCTCGCCCACGGGCAACGTGAAGAGCGCGACCTGGCCGTCCCTGTTCCCGACAGCGATCGTCCGGTCATCGACAAAGTCGATCCCATGAACGAGCCCGATGCCGGGGGACACCAGTTCAAGAAAGTCGTGGACCGTAACTCGAGGGTCGTCCGCGGGGCCTTCGATTCTGACCCCAAGGACGAGGCACAGCCGGCGGCGAAACCCCGCGAGGACAAGGAGCCGGTTGTCCGGGGAGAAGCGGATGTCTTCAGTCCGCCCAACTGCACGGAGAGCGTCGTGGACAGGTTGGGTGGCTGCGAACTCGAGCCGTGGGATCACACTTCCGGATGATACGCGAGGTTGCCGCGGGCCACGCGCCCCACTGACAATGGTCGCACGTGACGACAGCCACCCTGAACCCGACTGCCGCGAGCCCGCTGCTCTTTTCCGGTGCCATGGTCTTCGACTCTTCGGCGCGGAGTTTTCGGCGTGCCGACGTCGCGGCTATCGACGGCCGTATCCAGCTTGAGAACGCGGGCAGCATGCCCGGCGCCCGCAGGATTGATTGTAGTGGCAAGTTCATCATCCCCGGGCTCATCGATTGCCACGTCCACCTCACGGGCAGCGGCGATCCGGCGGAACTGAACGCGGCCCGCACAACGCCACTCGCCCAACGCGCCTGGAGGGCGGAAACGTACGCACGGGCAACGCTCCATGCCGGATTCACGACCGTGCGCGACCTCGGCGCAGCTGACCGGTTAAACATCGAGATGGCGCACGCTGTTGCGGCCGGGTTGATCGAGGGGCCCCGGATACTGGCTGCGGGCCTGGGCGTGACCATGACCGGCGGACACGGTCACGGCTTCCTGGCGACCGAAGCCGACGGAGCTGACGCCGTCCGCAAGGCGGTCCGCGAGCAACTTCGGGCAGGTGCGACCGCGATCAAGCTGTTCGCAAGCGGCGGAGTGATGACCCCGGGTGTCGACCCACGTTCGCCAAGCTTTACCCAAGAGGAGCTGCGCGCAGGTGTGGAAGAAGCTCACAAAGCCTTCCGCCCGGTCGGCGCGCACGCGCAGGCGACTGATGGGATTAAGAACGCGATCCGGGCAGGCGTCGATTCGATCGAGCATGGCGTCTGGCTGGACGATGAGGCGATCGAGATGATGCGCGAGCGAGGAACCTACCTCGTGGCGACCCTGACGGCTCCCTACCAGATCGCCCACCGCGGGCTCGAAGCCGGGATCCCTTCCTACATGGTCGACAAGGGCTGGCAGGTGCTCGAATCCCACCAGGATAGCTTCCGGCGCGCTCTCCAGGCGGGCGTCCGCATCGCCATGGGAACCGACCAGGGCACCCCGGCGAACAAGCCTGGAGAGAACGCCCAGGAGCTGCTCCAGATGACGGCGCTCGGCATGAGTTCCGGTGCTGCCCTGATGGCGGCGACGGCCTGGGCGGCGGGACTGCTGCGCATCGAAGGAGAAGCCGGAAGCATCTCCGGCGGGCTCGCGGCGGACCTTGTCGTGCTGGATGGAGACCCGCTGGAGAACATCGGTGTACTAACGAACCAACGCGCGATTCGCGCGGTAATCCAGGCCGGGCGAATCGTGCGCTCGGACCTCCCCGAAAACGAGGACTAACTCATGAGCCAGCTTCAGAAGCGGATCCAGAAACTGCAGCGGCGCGACGGGCCTGCTATCGGGTTCGGGCGCGTCAGCCGCGAGCAGCCACGAGCGATGGCACTCATAGCCACGGCCCGAAATGCCGCCGAGGTCCAGGCAGCGCTTGCGGCCGAAGCGGATGCCGTCGTCGTGGACGCCGGCAACGCCGCCGGCGCCGTTGCTTCGATGCAGGGCATCGCCAGCGACAAGCTCGCAATCGGTGCGCTCCTGGGTAGCCTCAGCGAAGCTGATGCCGGCGTGCTGCGTGATGCAAAGTGCGATTTCGTCATCAGCCCGCTGGACACCACCGACTCCGCGGCGGTCGACACCGAGAAGATCGGTCAGGCGGTGGTTGCCACCCTGGAGATGGAGGACAACACCCTCCGCGCGCTGGCGCCCCTCGGCCTCGATGGGCTGTACGTGGAGCGGGGCGGCGGCGCAATGACGCTTGGCCAGCAACTCGGCCTCGTCCGGCTCGCCTCGTTCGCGTCCACTGGGCTCATCGTGACAGTGGAAGTGGGCGCATCGGTGGGCGAGCTTCGCGTCCTGCGAGACTCCGGGACTGTTGCTGTGGCCGCTCCCGCCGGGACATCGGCCGAGGGCATCAAGACGCTCAGCGACACGCTTAAAGCGGTGCCGGCCCCGCGGAAGAACAAGCGCGAAGGTTCCGACATCGCGCTGGTGCCCGCCGCGAAAAACGGCGACGAAGGCGAAGAGCACGAAGAAGAGGAATAGCTATGCCACAGGTTGCGGTTGAACGCGACGACCGTGTCGCAATTGTCACGATCACGAACCCGCCAATGGGTTACATGGACTCGGGGACCGTTCCCGAACTTGGCGCCGCGATGCTCGAACTCGAAGCCGACGAGTCCGTGCGGGCGGTGGTCATCACGGGCGGGCTGGCGGGAGTGTTCATCCGCCACTACTCAGTCGCGGAACTCGGCGCGATGTCCACTGTGCTGCGGGAACGGGGCACCAGCGTAGACATCGAGAGCCGGCTCCCCGAGCGGGACCTGGACCGGGTCTTCCGGCGCATGGAGACCATGCCGAAGCCGGTCATCGCGGCGGTCAACGGACTCGCAATGGGCGGCGGATTCGAGCTCATGCTCGCCTGCGACATCCGCATCGCCGAGGAAGGCGACTATCAGATGGGCCTACCGGAGATCACGGTCGGCATCCTCCCTGGGGCCGGTGGCACCCAGAAGCTCTCGAGGCTGGTCGGGATGGCGCGGGCGCTGGAGATGACACTGCGTGGCCGGACAGTGTCTCCGCGCGAAGCCCTGGCCCTCGGCATCGTCCAGGAATTGGCGCCCGCGGGAGGCGCCCTCGAGGCGGCGTTGACGATGGCCCACGAGATGGCGGCGAAGCCGGCGCGCGCTTCCGGATATATCAAGCGCCTGGTGCGGGCCTCCGTCGAAACCTCGCTGGAGGAAGGCCTCGCGCTTGAACGCACACTCTTCTTGGACCTGATGACCACGGAAGAAGCACACCAGCTGATGTTGAAGATGAATGCCGAGAACCTCGACATCCGCCAGCTCTGAAGCAGAGACGTTCCGGGCGGCCCTCGGCGCCTGGTACCGCGCCAACGGAAGGCACGGGCTGCCCTGGCGGTTGACTCGTGACCCTTACGCGGTACTCGTTTCCGAAGTCATGCTCCAGCAGACCCAGGTCGAACGGGTTATCCCGCACTACGAAGCATGGTTGGCGCGCTGGCCGACCTTTGCCGCGCTGGCTGGCGTACTGCCGGCCGAAGTCATCCGGGCCTGGCGCGGGCTGGGGTACAACCGGCGCGCACTCAACCTCCACCGTCTGGCACGCGATGTGGTCGAGAATCACGCAGGCGAACTTCCGCGCGCTCCCGCGGTTCTGCTCGGCCTCCCGGGCGTCGGCTCCTACACCGCCTCAGCTGTGCGCTGCTTCGCGCGAGCGGAACGCGTGGTGGTCACCGACACGAACATCGCCCGCGTCATCGCCCGTTCCCGCCTCGGCGTCGCGACCCGGAAAGATGTCTCCGCGGCGTCGCTGGGCGAGGCAGCCGGGGCGCTCCTCCCGGCAACGGATGTGCGTGATCACAACCTTGCGCTCATGGACCTCGGCGCAGTGGTCTGCCGCGCCCGAAACCCGGACTGCGAAGCGTGCCCGCTCCGGGGTCGCTGTTCGTGGAAGACCGCCGGCTCCCCAGCAGCCCGGGCTCCCGCCGGGCCGGCGCCGAAGTTCGAAACGACGGCGCGCTTCGCCCGTGGCCGCATCATCGACGCCCTCCGGGAAGCCCCGGCGGACATCGACGAACTCGCGGCAATACTGCCCGGCCTGCATTCCGGCCGCACGGGTATCTACCTCGCCGCGCTGGAGAAGGACGGCCTGGTCAGCCACGACGCCGCCGGTACCTGGGCGCTAGCGTAGAACTCCCGGTTACTTGCCCGTCCAGTTTGGGGCGCGCTTTTCGGCGAACGCACGTGGCCCCTCGACCGCATCCGAACTCGTCCGGCGAGCCATCTCCCATTCATAGCGGGCGGTTGCAGCCTCGGGTAGCGGCAGGAGCAGGCCGCGCATCGCGGCCTCCTTGGTGGCACGCACGGATAGCGGCGCGCAGCGCACGATGTCGGCCACCCACGCGTCGACCGCGTCGTCGAGCTTCGCGAGCGGCACGACTTCGTTCACGAGACCCATCTCGTAAGCGCGCTGGGCCGGGATATGGCGTCCCGTGAGCAGGTAACCCATCGCTTGTTTCAGTGGGAGGTGGCGCGGAAGCCGGTGCACGCCGAGTGCCCCGGCGATCAACCCGCGGCGCGGCTCCGGCAGGCCAACTTCGGCGTGGTCGGCCGCGACGATGATGTCGCACGCCAGCGCCATCTCCAGGCCACCGCCCAGCGCGAACCCGTTGACCCGCGCGATCACGGGCTTGAACAGGTCGAACCTGTTCGTGATACCCCCGAAGCCGCCCGCGGGCATCGAAAGGTCCGGTCGCTCTTCCCGCGAAAGCCGCGACATCTCGGCGGTGTACTTCAGGTCATTCCCCGCCGAGAACGCGCGGTCGCCTTCGCCGGTGAGGACGGCCACCCAGGCGTCGTCGTCATTGGCGAAATCATCGAAGGCTCCGCCCATCTCCCGGCTGGCGTGGGCGTGGAGCGCGTTCATCACTTCCGGCCGCGTGATGGTGATGCGGACAACATGGTCCTTCTTCTCGTACCGGCAGAACTGCATTGAGACTCTCCGCATGGTGTGGTGCGGGGAGTCTAGAAGGACGGGAGGAGGAACGCGACTTCAGCGTCGCCCGCGCGGCTACGGCGTCTCGGCGACAGCTTCGATCACGGCGTGCATGACTTCGCGCTCGCGGTCACGCATGAATCTGCGATGGTCGCCGTGCAGGCCATCCGCGATCGAATGTTCCTCCGAGACGAGGTCATCGACGCGCAGGAGTGCCGCGGCGCGCCTGGCGCCAAAGTGCTTGGCGACAGCAAAGGTCGCCGCGGTCTCCATGTCGACCCCGTGCCAGCCGTGGCGCGACCAATCGGCGATCACGTCGCGCGATTCGGCGAGAAGCGCGGGCGTGGAGTAGATCGCGTGCTCGTTGAACGGGATGCCGCGGGCGGCGAGCTGTGCTGCAATGGCGTTCGCCAGCTGCGGTGTGGCATCGGCAAGGATCCCCTTCGCCAGGTACCAATCCGAAACACCGTCCTGCCGTTCAGCATGCCTCGGCACCACCACGTCGCCGAGGTCCGTGCCGAATTGGAGGGCTCCATACCAGCCGAGCTGGACGACCGTCTTCACACCGGCGCCACACCAGGCGTGGGCGGACATCGCCGCCATCGGACCGCCGAAGCACCCTGAGAGTGCGACCCGTGTTCCCCTGTGCTCGCCGGTGTAGTACGGGACTCCACTGGCACTCGTCTCCGAGCGCGAGAACGTGGCGTTCTCGAGGTAGCGCGAAAATCGCTCGGCGCCCCGGTGCACATCGAAAACGCCGAGCAGGATCAGGAGTTCGGGCAAGTCGTCCGGACCCAGTCCGAGCATTTTCTGGTGATCTTCGGGCCCGAGTTCCCTGTACATCGCCTAATCCAGCGCGCAGGCATCGAGGCCTGCTTCCCACCCATCGTTGAAGGCGTCGATACGCTGGCCCGGAGTGCCGTGAGCCTGGGGATCGAAGAACGGCGTATCGCGCGGGTCCCCGACGCGGAACAGCGCCGTAATGCCCTCTTCGAAGTCGCCTTTCTCCATGAGTCCCCGGGCATCGGCGTCGGCGGCCCAGACGCCGGCCAGGCAGTCTGCCTGGAGCTCGGTCTGGATGGTCAGTAGCGTATCGTCGTCGAGGATGCCGAGCAGCGATTGGACCAGGTGGCCCCATTCGTGCGCGATGATGAGCACCGGCCCGAAGTCGCCGTTGGAATCGAGCTCGTCGCGGAGGAAGTTCAGGTCGTAGTAGATCGAGTGGTCGGCGCCGCAATAAAAGGCGTTGTTCAACAACGCCTTGCCGCAGTCGGTTTCAATCTCGGTCTCGTAGGCTTTGAATTTGATCGGCGGGTCGTACGTCATCTTCTCGAACGCGAACTGGCCGGCCCAGAACTCATCGACGTCGGCTCGCGCAAGCTCGACCAGGTCGGCGATGGTCGCGGGACAGCCGTCTTCGGGATCACTTCCCCAGATGCCCTCGTCTTCCTTGTCGCGGTCGCAGTCGTCGCGGCTGTCGCGAATGCCGTCGCGATCGCGGTCCTTCGGTTCGGAGTCGTCATCGTCGTCTGAGCCGCCGCCACCGCAGGCGACGCTGAGCGCGGAGAACGAAACGAGGGCCAGGAGGGCGAAGAAGAGCAGGGCGGGGCGCCGAATCACGAGTACCTCCGCGGCCAGGGGGCCGCTTGTTCGGGACAAAATAGCGCCACCCGGCCGGGTGGCGCTATCGGGCGGCGCGGCAAGGGCTGCGGTTACTTCTTCACCGGCGGGACCTTCGGGGCCGCTTTGTGGTCGGCCTTCTGCTTGTTGGTCTTCTGGGTGTTCTTCGGGCTCTTGTCTCCCATGTCAGGCTCTCCTTAATCGCAGGTATAGGCAGAGTGGATGGTAGCGGAGCAACACGAGACTGAAAAGACGGAACGGCCGGAAAGTGGTCACTACTCTGGCAGCAGTAACATCGCATCGCCGAACGAGTAGAAGCGGTAGCCCTCGGCCACCGCCCGGTGGTAGGCATCCAGCACGAATTCTTGCCCGGCGAACGCGCACACGAGCATCAACAGCGTCGACTTCGGAAGGTGGAAGTTCGTCATCAGCGCGTCGACCACCCGGAAGTCGTCACCCGGGAGTATGCGCAGGCTGGTCCAACCGTCGTACGGAACGATTCCTCCTCGTTCGCGGGCGACATGCTCGAGGGTCCGGACGACCGTGGTCCCTACAGCGACGACACGGCGGCCCTGGGCCTTTGCCCGGGCGATGGCCGCGGCCGCACCTTCTGGCACCGTCACGTGTTCGGCATGGAGGACATGATCGCGCGGGTCATCGGCAACCACCGGGCGGAAGGTGCCGGGCCCCACGTGGAGCGTGACCTCGACCCGCTGGATGTCCCTTTCAGCGAGTGACTCGAACAGCTCCTGCGTGAAGTGGAGGCCAGCCGTGGGCGCGGCGGAACTGGCAGGTTCGCGCGAGTAGACCGTCTGGTAGCGTTCCGGGTCGCCCGTGTAGTCCTTGATGTACGGCGGCAGCGGTATCGTCCCGGCGGAGGCGTGGTCGAAGGAGCGTTCGAATTCGAGCACCACCGGGCCTTCCGCCCGGAATTGCACCGTCGCCGCGAGGGGCCCGTCGCTGGCTTCGAAGATGAACCGGCGGCCCGGCCTCGCCTGGCGAGTGGGCTTAAACAGCACCTCCCACAGGCGGTCGCTGAACGGCCGCACGAGGAGCGCTTCGACTTCCCCGCCGGTATCGGGACGCCTCCCAAAGAGCCGCGCCGCCATCACGCGGGTGTCGTTCACCACAAGCAGGTCGCCGGGCTTCAGCAACGCGGGTAAGTCGCGCACGGTCCGGAGCTCGACCACCCCGGAGCGGAAGCGAAGGACCATCAGCCGGGCCGAGTCGCGCGGCTCGGCCGGTTGTTGGGCGACCTGGCCGAGGGGGAGGTCGAAGGCGAAGTCATCGGTGCGCACGGATCCGAGCATTGCGTCTTCGAAACCACCGGTCTACGTTGGCCACATGGCGAGCGAAAACGGCACCGGGACAGCCGGCTACACCGCCGAGCGCCTCGAAGCGCTGGCCGCGAACCGGCTAACGCTCGACAAGAGCGCCGTGCGCAGCATCCGCGCCGATGAAATCGAGATCACGAAGAGCGCCGTCGGGTTTGCCCGGTTCGACCACGGGACGATCCGGCAGGGTTCGGCGGGGGTCGTCATCGGCCGCTCCGTGGCAATGGATGAAGTAAGAACGGGGATCCTGATATCGCCTGTGGTGCGCGGCGATGTGCACACGTGGCTCGACATGCGCTCGGCTGTGGCTATCGGGTTTGGGATGGTGATGGGGAAGGCTTTGCTTGCCGCCGGCCGTGCATTGGTGCGACGGGTGCGAGGCTGAGTTCCTCGGCCGGGATGATCGTGTTTGCCTGATCGGTCCGGAGCTGTCCACACGCCGCCGAGATTTCCGACCCTTTTTCAACCCGCGTCGTGCAGTTGATACCCGCACCAACAAGGATCCGTTCGAACTCCAGCACCGCTGCCCGCACAGGGCGGCCGAACCCGCCCGCCGTCGGGTTTACGGGGATGAGGTTCACGTGCGTGGGCGTGCCGCGGAGGAGCCCTGCGAGTTGCCGCGCGACCTCCGGGGAATCGTTCTGACCGGCGATGAGTGCGTATTCGAAGGTCACCCGGCGTCCCGTCGCCTTGAAGTAGCGTTTCGCCGCAGAGACGATTTCCTGGACGGAATGGGGGCCGGCGGTAGGCACCAGGCGCTGCCGGAGCTCTTCAATGGGGGAATGCAGCGAGATCGCGAGGCCTACCTGCAGCCCTTCCGCCGCGAGCCGATCGATGGCCCGGATGACGCCCACCGTCGAAATCGTGATATGGCGCTGTCCCAGCCCGAACGCGCGCCCATCGGTGAGGATGCGGACGGCGCGCACCGTCTCGGCGTAGTTCGCCAGCGGTTCGCCCATGCCCATGAACACGACGTTCGTGACGTGCTCACCGCGCTGCTTCAGCAGCCGGGCGACATGAATCACCTGGCTCACGATCTCGCCCGCCGAAAGATTGCGTTCGAAGCCCATCTGGCCCGTCGCACAGAAGACGCAGCCCATCGCACAACCTGCCTGAGTCGAGACGCAGACGGTCGAACGGGGATGCTTCTCGCCGGGATCCGGATACTGCATGAGGACGGTCTCGATCGGTGTGCCGTCCGCCATCCGCAACAGGAGCTTGGTCGTGTTCCCATCCGCGCTCGCTACCCGCCGAACCTCCGCCGCCGGCGATAGTCGGTAGCGGGAGGAAATCGCTGCCCGCCCCTCGGCAGGCAATTGCCGGAACTCTTCCACGCTCTCCGGGAACTCCCGGTAGAGCGCTTGCAACACCTGGTTCGACCGGTAGGCCGGCATGCCCAGTTCCGCGATGAGCGCGTCCATCTCAGCCGGAAGCAGGTCGTAGAGAGAAGGTGGTATCACTGAGTTCATCCGAGGCCGGCTTCGGGAAGAAGGTTTCCCCGCTCACCGGCAATAAACTGCGCGGCGCTCAGCCGTTTGCCGCCGGGCCGCTGGACTTCCTCGAGCACGAGCCAGCCCTCGGCCAGCGCGATCGCGGGAGCCTTTTCGATCACCTGCAACGTACCCGCGGGAGCCGGCTCCCCGCTTGCCACTCGCGCCTGCCAGACTGACAGCCGGTGCTCGCCATACATGACGAAGGCGCCCGGCCACGGATTGAAGGCTCTCACGGCTCGTTCCGCTCCGGCAGCGGTCATCTCGGCACGGAGCCACCCATCGTGCTTGGCGATCAGGTGACAGTAGGTTGCCTCGGCTTCGTCCTGCGCGCGTGGGATTCGTTCGCCCGCGACCCAGCCGGGGAGCACTCGCACGAGTTCTTCGGCCCCCAGCGCGGCCAGTCTGGGTTCCAGCGAAGCCGCTGAATCGTCCGAGAGAATCGGGACTTCGATCCTGGAAATCACCGGCCCAGCATCCATTTTCCGGACCAGTTCCATGATGCTCACGCCCGTCAGGTCTTCTCCCGCGAGGATCGATGCGACGATGGGGCTCGGCCCACGCCACTTCGGCAGCAGCGAGGCGTGGACGTTCAGGCAGCCGCGCCGCGGGATCCCGAGGGCGGCCTGTGGCAGGATCTTGCCATAGGCCGCCACCACGAAGACGTCGGCTTCGGCGGCCCGCAGGCGCTCATAAGTGGGCGCGTCGCGCAACGTTTCCGGTTGAAAGACCGGGATGCCGAGCCCTTCGGCGGCGACCTTCACGGGCGGAGGATGGAGCCGCCCGCCGCGGCCGGCCGGCCTGTCCGGCTGGGTCACCGCCATCACCAGTTCGTGCCCCGCGGCAGCCAGCGCATGCAGGCTGGGCACCGCGAACTGTGGAGACCCCATGAAGACGATGCGGGAGACTCGATCTGTCATCGACGCCACTCCTGGACGTCGGCAAAGCGCAGCGAGCTGGCGAACAGCACCCCGGACATCACATTCTTCAAGTTATCCGGAAAGGCGTAGACCGAGTGGGGATAGGCGATGACGACGCCCGGCACCAGGTCCTGCCAGATCTCCTGGAACTGGCGGTAGCTGTCCTTCCGAGTCTCAAGGTCGTTGGTGGTGCGCCCCTTCGAGATCAGTTCATCGGCGACCGGGTCTTCGAAATTGGCGAGATTGAGTCCGGCGGTCCCCATCTGCGAGCTGTGCCAGCCGAAGTAGGGGTCCGGATCGGCGCCCTGATCCCAAACCGCGAGCGCTGCTTCGTAGCGACGTGGCACCAGGTAGTCCAGGTGGAGCACAGTGAAGGTGGTGCTGGAAACGGCCGCCCGAATCCCGAGTGTATTCAGCTGGGCGGAAAGCTCGTTTGCGATAGCGAAGCGGACCGGATCGTTGTCGACTCGGATCGTGAAACGAAATTCCTGCCCCTCCTTCGTCAGGATCCCGGTCGACGGTGATTGCACCCAACCGGCTTCGGCCAGCAGCACCCGTGCTCGAGAAATGTCCTGGGAGACGGCGTCATACTCCTCCGTATACGCCCAGGTGCCGGGAGCGATTGGAGAGGACGACGGAGTCGCGGCGCCCACGAAATTCTTCTGAACGATCGCCTCACGGCCGATCCCGAAGGAAATCGCCTGGCGAACACGCTGATCCCGAAACAGCGTGTTCCCGGTGTTCAGGTAAAGCAACAGTTGCGAGGAGCGCTGCAGTTGAGAAGTGACCGTGTCCTTCACGCTATTCAGGTCAGACAGCTGGCCTTGGGCCGGTGAAGTGCGCACGAACACTCCATCGAGGTCGCCCCCCTGGAGGGCGCGTGTTGCGCTGGCATCGTCGCTGAAGAACCGGAGGGTGAGACGCTGGACCCCCGGGCGCCCCAGGTGGTACCGGTCGTAGGCGACGAGCCGTGCCTCGCGCGAATCCAGGGCCTCGACTTTGTACGGGCCGGTCCCAATCGGGTTCGCGTTGAAGGTCGCGTCGCTCAACTCCCGGACGGGGATTGCGCCGAGAAGGTGCTCGGGCAGGATGCCGACCGTTGCACTCCGGGCGAGGAACGGAGCCGAGGCCTGGCGGAGGTGGACAACGAAGGTGCGTTCATCCGGGACTTCCAGCTCGGCGCCGCGCCAGCCTTCCGCCAGGAGGCGGTCTCCGGTGAAATCGCCATCGGTAAGCGTCCGGACGGTGAAGAGCAGGTCGCGCGAGGTGACAGCGGCGCCGTCGTGCCACTGGAGGTTGCTCCGCAGTTTGAACGTGTAGGTACGGCCCTCATCGGTCACCGCGGGCAACTCGGCAAGATCTCCGAGGACCTGGCCGTCGCCAGCGATCCGCACGAGGCCGGAGAAAACCAACTGGCTGAGGTCGGCGTCCACCTCATTCGCGTTGGCGAACAGGGGGTTCACGCGTTGCCACGTGCCGGCGACACCTTCGGTGTAGCGCGATTGGTTGGTGAGGACGACGCTATCGCCGCCCGAGAGGCGCAGGGCGAGCGCACCGGCAGCCGCAAGTGCCGCAGCGATCAGGAATGCTGCAAGGATCACGGTTCGGCGCGAGTGCGCGTGTTCGCCGGGCATAGGCAAAGTGTTACTTCTGCGAGTAAACGCTCAGAAAGGACACGAGTATGAACGCGAGGACCAGGAGGATCGTCGCCTGGAAGAGCGTCCGCTCGAGGCCGCGCTTTGTGCGGTAGACGGAACCGCCCGACATGCCGCCGAGCGCCGCCCCAAAGCCCGATCCCTTCACCTGGAGCAGGACGACGGCGATGAGGACGAGGGAAATCGCGATTTGAAGGATGTTCAGAAGCACTGGCGTTACCGTGTAGCGACGAGCGGGGCTTCCGGAGTGGGCCGCCGCTGTTCGATAGAGCGGATGTCCCGGTTATCATACAGGCGCATAAGGGTAGCGGCGAGTTTCTCCGGATCGTGCCGGTACCGGTTCTCCTCCGCCACAACGTCCGCCTGAACCAGGCGTAGTCCTTCGAAAGCACGCAACGCATCGTTGGCTATCGGTACGGCAGTCGAGTGCCACGCTTCAGGCAGCTCGGAAGCGATGTTGTTGTTCGCAAGGACGACGTTCAGGATGCCCCGGCCCGTGTGCCGCTCCAGCGTCTCGATGTGGTCGCCGACGCTGAAATTGTCGGTTTCTCCGTGCTGCGTGGCGACATTGCAGATGAACACCTTGGTCGCTGAGGTCTGGAAGAGCGCCTTCTGAATGCCGCTCACGAGCAGGTTCGGAAGCACGCTCGTGTAGAGGCTCCCGGGCCCAATGACGATGAGGTCAGCATCGAGGATCGCCTTCACCGCGTCCGGATGCGCCTCCGCATGTGCCGGGTTCAGGTAGAGGTCCCGGATGCGGGCGCCGTGCTCGGTGATGTTGTGCTCGCCATGGACCATCTCGTCCTCGTGCGTGCGCGCGCTCAGAGTCACATCCTCCAGGGTGGATGGGAGGATGCTGCCGCGGACATTCAGGACGCGGGATGCTTCATGGATCGCTGTTTCGAAGTTCCCGGTGACTTCGGCCATCGCCACGATGAAAAGGTTACCGAACGAATGACCTTCGAGGCCCGTTCCTTCCGTGAACCGGTACTGGAAAAGCTTCGACATAAGCGGCTCGGCTTCGGCGAGCGCCGCGATACACTGGCGAAGGTCGCCCGGAGCAACCACGCCGAACTCCTGGCGCAGCCGGCCCGTGCTGCCGCCATCATCGGCGACGGTGACGATGGCTGTCAGGTTGCTGGTATGCCCCTTGAGCCCGCGGAGCAGTGTCGAAAGGCCCGTCCCACCGCCAATCGCGACAATGCGCGGACCGCGCTGGAGGAAGCGCTTGTTGTAGATGGTCTCAGCCAGGCCCGGTGTTTCGCTGCGATGGTCGGGCCTCACGAACGCGAAGAGCAGCGACTCGTTCAACTTGTAGATTGCAATGAGCACGGTGCTCAACGAGAGCGACATGAAGAGAAGCCCGCGGCCCCACCGGGGCATGAACTGCAGTGTGAGGTAGTAGAAGATGCCGGGCAGTTCGGCCTGCAGGTACGCTTCTTTCAGGACGTAGGCGATGCCCAGGCCCATGAGAGAGACGCCGAACAGCAGGAGCGCGAGCCACCGCTTGATGTGCATCCCCGGGTACAGCCACTTCAGGGCTGAGTGGTCGCGGATGGAGCGGAGCGTCATCGGTTGGGAGTGTACCACCGCGGCGCGATATCGCTCTGAAGACTAAACATTTAGCTCCTTTTCGAGCAGCCCGGTGACGACACCGGCGTTTGCCCGTCCGCGCGTTTCGCGCATGACCTGGCCGACCAGGAACTTGATGGCGGTCTCCTTGCCGGCGTGGAAATCGGCGACGGCCTTCGGATTCGCGGCAATGGCCGCCCGGACGGCTCCGAGGAGCTCATCCTCACCGCTGATCTGGGCGAGCCCGGAGTTCTCGATGATCTCTGAAGCCGGCTTGCCCGTCGCGATCATCTGCTCGAAGACTTCCTTGCCGATGGTCGAGGTCACTTTGCCCTCATCCACCAGACGAATCAGACCGGCCAGATGTTCCGGCAGAAGTGGAAACTGCTCGATGCCCTTCGCGGCCGTGTTCAGCCAGCGGCCGACTTCGCCGAGCACCCAGTTCGCCGCCAGCTTCGCCGAACGCGAAGGATCGAGACCGATCGCCCTGGCAACGGCCTCGAAGTACTCAGCCCGCTCTCGATCTTCGGTGAGACCGTCGGCCTCATGCTCTGAGAGCCCGAGCCCGATGAATCGCAGCTTTCTGGCTTCGGGAAGTTCAGGGAGCCTCGCCTGGATCTCGCCAACGTACTTCCGGCTGAGTTTCAGGGAGGCAGGTCCGGCTCCGGGAAGTAGCGGTAGTCGTTCGCATGTTCCTTCGTGCGCTGGCTGACGGTCTCGCGTGTGTCATCCACCCAGCCGCGCGTCTCCTGCGTAATTCGCTCGCCGCGGTCCAGCATGCCGGCCTGACGAACCTCTTCGAAGGCGATGGCATCGTGAACTGCCCGGAAGCTGTTCATGTTCTTGACTTCGACCTTGGTCCCGAAAGCTTCGGCGCCGACGGGCCGGAGCGAAACGTTGGCGTCGCAACGGAAATTGCCGTCCTCCATGTTGGCCTCGCTTACGCCGATGTACCGGAGGATCTGGCGCAACCGGACGAGGTAGTCGCGGGCCTCCGCAGGCGTCCGCATATCCGGCTCGCTCACGATTTCCATGAGCGGCGTTCCCGAACGGTTGATGTCGATCAGGCTGTAGCCCTCTCCCGTGACGGCGTCGGTCCGGTGCAGCAGCCGCGCCGTGTCCTCTTCCATATGGACGCGCGTAATGCCGACGCGCCGCGGGCCAGCGCCTTCAGGGGCGATATCCAGCCAGCCGTCGCTGCACACGGGCAGGTCGTACTGGGAGATCTGATAGCCCTTCATCAAGTCCGGATAGGGGTAGTTCTTGCGGTCGAACTTGGAGAACTCGGCGATGCGGCAATTGAGCGCAAGGCCCGTCATGACGATGTATTCAATGGCCTGCTCGTTGATCACCGGAAGCACGCCGGGCATCCCGAGGCAGACCGGGCACACATGCGTGTTGGGGTCGGCACGGGCGTAATCGGCACTGCAGCTGCAGAACATCTTGCTCTTGGTAATGAGCTGGCAATGAACCTCGAGGCCGATGACGGTCTCGTACCTGGTAGCAACGGCGGTCAAACAGCATCCTCCACCGGATCGCAAGACCAGTATCGAGCCGAACGCCTGAAGACGAAAGGCCGTGCGGGAGTCAGAGCGGGCGCGCTCGACAGGGCAGGGACCGAGCGCGGCAAGGGCTCGTGGTCCGCAATTGGGCAGCGCGGCACAATCCCAACCGTCCCGATCGCACCGCCCTATCCGCCTGGACCTCGCGCCGCACCAGTTCGTGATTCTCGAATAGAGGCAGCCGGGCTAAACGACGAAAATGGCCCGGCCGTCGCCGGCTGCCTTCACTCGCCCGATCCGCCAGAGCGGGACTCCATCCCTGGCGAAGGCCGCTTCGAGCACGCTTGACTTCCTCGGCGACGCGGCGAGGAGCAGCCCACCCGACGTCTGCGGGTCGAAGAGTAACGCAGCCACATCTGGGTCGACGCCATCGGCAAAACGGACATGCGGCCCGGCCCAGTCCCGATTCCGGCCCTCACCGCCGGTGTGCACACCCATCCGTGAGCACTCCAGGGCGCCCGGGAGGAACGGCAGAGCCTTCGAATCCAGCGTCACGGCCACTTCGGACCGGGAAACCATCTCCCACAAGTGGCCCAGCAGCCCGAAGCCCGTGATATCCGTCGCCGCGTGGACCCGCGCTTCGCGTGCCAGGTGGCTGGCATGCCGGTTGAGCCGCAGCATGGATTCGGTCGCCGCTTCGACCCATGCCCTGCCGGCTTTGCCCTCGCGTTGGGCCGAAAGGATGGTCCCGGTGCCGATCGGTTTCGTCAGGTAGAGCGAATCCCCCGGCCGCAGCCCGGCCTTCGAGAAGAGCCGCCCGGGGTGGACGAGGCCGAGCACGCTGAGCCCGTACTTCGGTTCGTTATCCCAGACTGTGTGGCCTCCCGCGATCACGGCCCCGGCTTCGCGGACCTTCTCGGCGCCGCCCCGGAGGATCGCGGTCTGGACTTCGGTTGGAAGATCCTCCGGAAAGGCCGCGATGTTCAGTGCGAGTACGACCTCGCCGCCCATCGCGTACACATCGGACATGGCGTTGGCGGCCGCGATGGCGCCGTAGGTGTGCGGGTCGTCGACCACGGGCGCGAAGAAGTCGAGGGTCACCACGACGGCGGTGCTGGCGTTGATGCGGTAGACGGCGGCATCGTCGGGCACGCCAAGGCCGACCAGCACGTTTTCGTGGTTGGCCGCATCGAACAGACCGGTCAGCGGCGACAGCACCTGCGCCAGGGCCTCGGGCCCCGCCTTGGATGCTCAACCACCGCAGGTGGTCAGCTCGGTCATGCGGAAGAGTTCTTCACGCGTCACCGTTGCAAAGCGTAGACGGTTTCGCCGGCGAAGATCTCGGACGACGCCCGCCCTGACGGCGCCGGGCGGGGATGAACCAGCGGCGGCCCCCCGGACTGACACCCGCCCGGCGAGCGGCGATACTGGAATCGATGTCCGACAACCTGTTCACCATGCTCTCGGCCTTCCGCCAGGGCTCCGCGGCCACACCCTTCGAGAACTACTGCACCACCGGCCTCGCCTACTTCCTCAAGCGCGGCCACCGCATGCTGCAGGCGCTCATTTCGCACGCCGCCGGGGCCGGCACCGAGGAGCTGGTGCTGGTCGAAGTCCAGCCCCGGATGGCCGACGCCGGCGTCGCCGACCTCCTTCTCACCTACGAAGGCGGCCGCCGCGTCCTCGTCGAGGTGCAGATCGGGTCCGGCGCCGACGAGAGCTTGCTGCCCGCCTTCCAATCCGTGGCGCGCCAGTGGAGCGAGAAGCCAGCCTTCCTCATGCTCGGCCTGCGCGCGGAAGGCGTCCTGCCGCCGTGGGCGCCGGTCACCTGGAACGAAGTCCTCGAGGCGCTGGACGGCGACCCGGACCCGGTAGCCATCGAGTTCAGCGAATTCGTCCTGCGCGACATCCTCGGCCTCGGAGAGGTCCCGCTGGAGGAGGCGCTAAGCACGAACCGTCTCTACGCCCTCGGCGGCGGCGCGGTGCGTCGGTTCTTCGGCGACGGAGCGCGTTATGTGAACAGTGCCTCGCGCCCGATGCACGGCCAGTACCGCTACCTGGGGACGACCTTCTCGCCCGGCGGCGGCGACATGAACTACTGGATCGGCTTCGTGAACGAGACGATCCCGCTGGGCGAGCACTACCACCTGATGCTGGCGAGCAAGGAGAAGTCATTGCTCTTCCCGGCGGAACAGCCGCGGGCCACGGGCGACTGGAAATGGCCGCACTGGACGGGGATGGGCCGGGTTGTCCGGCCGGTGACGCCAGCGATGTACGAGGGGTTGCTGGAGCGGACGAAGCGGAAGTAGCTCTGGGCTGCGGAGCGGGATCCGGCGAGTACCTTTGGGGCCGTGGCCGACAGGGCGCGCGCTTGCGGGGAGCGGTGATCCCGCGCCGGGGGTTTCGCGCGCACTTCTTTTTTCCGACCACTTCAAGTGGTCACAAGTAGTCCGCTCAGATTCGGAACGTGCGACTACTTCCTGACCAGTTGCCACCTGTTGGGCGACTTCTTGCGCCGCGCGAGTGGTGACCTGTTGCGTGGCCGCCCTCACCCCCCAACCCCCTCTCCCAAGCCTGGGAGAGGGGGAGCCAAGGCGACGGAGTGCGTGCCCGGCGAGTTTGTGCAAGGAGATGCGGCCCATGGGGTTGAGGTTGCGCGGGGGAGGTGCGGAGCTGGAAGGGCCGGTCGGCGCGGGGAGCGCCCTCGTCCCCGGCGGCCTTTCCCGACTCGTTCCTGGCGGGCGAGAGGGAGCGCCGTTCACGGGGTACGGCGAGTACCCTTTCTTGGGCGATGGTCAACGGGGCGCCCGCTCGCGGGGGGCCGTGCTCCCGCGCCGGGGGCTTCGCGTTTTCCGGGGGGCGGGCCGGCATCGACCGGCACCCAAGAAACAGGGGTTGAGAGCATGGCCGGCGACCGGGCGAAGTCCGGGTTGCGCATGGCGCGAGCGGCGACGGAGCGCCGCGACTCCACGGGGTGCGGTGTGGGGCGAGCGTCTGCGTGAAACGGAGAGCCTCCCGCGCGGGAGCACGGGGTCCCGCGAGCGGGCGGGCTGGTGAACGTAGCTGCATCAAATTCCCGCGCGGGGCGCGACACCCACTCGCTGACGATCTCAGGCGATGCAACACACCGAAACTCGTGAGGATCTCCTGACCCGACACAGTCTCCCCTTTCTCTCAAGCCCGGGAGACAGGAGTTGAGAGCATGGCCGGCGACGGGGCGAAGTCCGGGTTGCGCATGGCGCGAGCGGCGACGGAGCGCCGCGACTCCACGGGGTGCGGTGTGGGGCGAGCGTGTGCGGGAAACGGAGAGCCTCCCGCGCGGGAGCACGGGGTCCCGCGAGCGGGCAGGCGGGTGAACGTAGCCGCAGCAGATCCCCGCGTTTTCGCCCCTAACCGGGGCCTTTGCTACCCTCGAACTTCAGCCGCCGTTTCGCGCGGCGCCCCATCTTCTCCCCACGGATTTTGCCCATGACCAGGGTCGGCATCATGGAAACGGCCATCCGCGATGGCCATCAGTCGCTGCTGGCGACACGCATGCGCACCGAGGACATGATCCCCGCCCTCGAAGAGATGGACGCCATCGGCTACCACAGCATCGAATGCTGGGGCGGCGCGACGTTCGATACGTGCATGCGGTTCCTGAAAGAAGACCCCTGGGCACGCCTCCGCGAAATCAAGAAGCGGCTGAAGAACACGCCTACGCAGATGCTCCTCCGGGGCCAGAACGCGGTCGGCTACCGCCACTACGCCGACGACGTCGTCCGGCAGTTCTGCGAACGCTCGGTCGCGAACGGCATGGACATCTTCCGCATCTTCGATGCACTCAACGACACCCGGAACCTGGAGACGGCCTTCGATGCCGTGAAACGCGCGGGGGGTCACGTCCAGGGCACGATTTGCTACACGATCAGCCCGGTCCACACGGTCGACACCTTCGCAAAGCAGGCCGACGTGATGGTGGAGATGGGAGCCGATTCACTCTGCATCAAGGACATGGCCGGGCTCCTCAGCCCGATGATGGCGAAGGCGCTGGTCAGCCGGCTCAAGGCCGACCACCCTGGGATGCTGGTCCAGATGCACTGCCACGACACCTCGGGCTACTCCGAAATGGCGTACCTGATGGGCGTCCAGGCGGGCGCGGATGTGATCGACTGCGCGCTCAGCAGCCTGGCGGGCGGCACCAGCCAGCCAGCAACCGAAACGCTGGTGGCCGCACTCGCGGAGGACGCAGAACACGCGACCGGCCTGGACCTCGAAAGGCTCGGGAAGCTGTCCGAGTACTTCCGCGGAGTCCGCCGTAAGTACTGGAAGTTCGAGAGCGGCCTCCTCGGGATCGATGCCGGCGTGCTGGCGCACCAGGTGCCCGGCGGCATGATCTCGAACCTCGTCGGCCAGCTGCGCGAACAGGGCGCAGAGGCCAGGCTGCCGGAAGTGCTCGCAGAGAACGCACGCGTCCGTGCGGACCTCGGCTTCCCACCGCTGGTCACGCCGAGTTCCCAGATCGTGGGCACGCAGGCCGTCCTCAACGTCCTCACGGGGAAGCGCTACGGGAATGTGACGAAGGAGACGCGGAACCTCGCGAAGGGCGCGTACGGCGCGACAGCCAAGCCCATCGAGAAGGACATCCTGGACCAGGTGCTCGGCGGCGAAGAGCCGATTACCCATCGACCGGCCGATGACCTCGCGCCCGAGTTGACGGAGGCGACCGAGCAGATCGGCGAACTGGCCGAGGACATCGACGATGTCCTCAGCTACGTGATGTTCCCGCAGCCGGCGAGGGAGTTCCTCCAGTGGCGGAAGGAAGGCGGTGGGCCGGAGCGGGAACTCGTCGCCGCAATCGTCGGCGCGATGGTGATCGGCGAGAAGAAGGCACAGGCCGCACCTATCGCGATGCAGCCCGTCGTCGTCGCGAACGGCGAAACCCAGGCATGGCGCAACTACGGCCGCATGCGGCAGATGCGGTAAGGAGAGGGAGCATGGCGACGGTAACCATCGGTGGTCGGAGTTACGAAGTCGAAGTCCGCGGCGAAACCGTGGTCGTCGACGGCCACGAGTACCCCATCAGCGTGAAGCAGGACGCCGGCACCACTACCGTGAACGCAGGCGGCGTCCCCTACCGCGTGCAGCTTCCCGCGGCCGGCGAGCGCTCCAGCGGGATGGCCGTCCAGGTCGACTACCGGCCGTTTACCTTCGAGTACGAAGGGCGCCTCGGCGGGGGCCCGGCGCCGCGCGAACGGAAAGTCTCGGAAGCCTCGGGCGGTGGCGGCAGCGCTGCCCTCGTGAAAGGCGGCGTAGCCGCCCAGATCGCCGGGCGCATCCTCAGCATCAAGGTCAAGGTCGGCGACACCGTTGCCAAGGGCGATGTCCTCCTGCTCCTCGAGGCGATGAAGATGGAAAACGAGATCAAGTCGCCGACCGACGGCATCGTGAAGGACATCCCGGTGAAAGAGGGCGACCGGGTCTCAGAGGGACAGGTCCTGGCGGTCGTCGAAATCGACTAACCGGAGACTGACTCCGTAACCCAGAACAGACAGGGCAGCTGGCCAGCTGCCCTGTCTTCGTCTCGACGGAAAGCGGGTCAGGCGCCGCGGAGCGTCTTGAGCTGGTTCGCATGGTCGGCGAGGTGCCCGGCAAGGATGCCGAGGATGCCGGCGATGGGCTGTTTGCCGAGCCGGGGATTCTCGATTTCCTGCGTGAGTTGGGCATCCTGCACTTGCGAGACGACTTCGATGAGTGCCGCCTGGCTTCGCTTCGTCTCTGCGATGCCGGTTGCGAGATCGGGGAACGCCGGACGAGAGAGCGCCGGGGGCGTCACACCAATCGCGTTGGCGATCCCGGCAGCGAAGAACGGGCTGGCGCCGGCGATGTGTTCAGCGACCTGGCGAGCGCACCAGGCGGCCTCGCCGTCGGCTGAGCCAGCTGGTTTCACTTCCCAGACCGATGCGCACTGTTCGAGTTCGGCCAGGTAAGCGGCGAAATTCGACTCGATTGTGGACTTCGCTTCAGCGGCAGATGCCAAGTGGAGTACTCCAGGATCAGATTGGGCGGTAGTGTGGTCGATTCAGTTGCAACAGGCTACCGACCTGCCGCCCGGACGGTGTTTCCTGTTTCCGAACCTTCGCTATGATTCTGGGACGAACAACATCCGGGGCTGGCCCCGAAGCACCGTGGAGCAGGAATGCTGGCCTATCTGCCTTTTCTCATCAGCGCGAACAGCCTCGGCGTCATCTGTATGCTCATCTTCCTCGCGAGCACGATCATCTTCACGATCCCGATGTTCGCGACCCGCGGCGGCACCCAGGTAGCCTGGACCGGCGTAGCCGGGTTCCTGCTCACCGTGGAACTCGCCGTCATGGTTACACTCGTCGTACTCGTGAGCCGCGGCGACATCTGGCAGTAACCGGACGCTGCGATCACAGGGCGTCCTCCCGGCTCATTGGTCTGCCTGACCGCACTCGAGAGAGAGGCCATGCTGCTGCTGTCCCGGCGTCGTAGTCGGGGCACGGCAACGGTCCAGCAAGATCGGGGAACGATCCGCCCTGCGACGCCTTAGAGCAGCCGCCGGATTGGCTTTCTTCCCGGGCGCGGGTCGTAGTTGCTCTTGAACATCTCGAGCTTGTCGCGCTCGATCAGGTACTTCCCTGCGAACAACGTCGCCGGGATCTTCTTCTGCTTGATGAGCCGGCGAAGGCTCTGTGGGTGGATGGCGAGTTCTCGAGCCGCCTCGACCAGGTCAAGGTAGTTGTCGAACGGTGTGATGATGGCCATGGTTGGGCGGGACCTCGGGGTGTGTTCGGCCGAATCGCTCAATTGCTTAGGCGAAAGAACGGTAGCACCACGTTATGACTATTGTCTACTCCCCCTAGCAATTGGGGGATTCCGGCGATCACGGAACGGTATTGGCAACGAGACCGGAGACCTGGCACAAAGAAGCACGGCCGGGTTGGGCCGTGCTTCGGGGATGAGCGGTTGCGAGATTACTTCTTGATGACGCCCGGTGTCTGGAAGTTGACCTTCGGCAGCTGGTCGCCGCGGATTTCGAGCTGGATGAAGACCATCGTCGCGCCGTTTTCCAGGAGCGGCTGACCGATGACGACCTGGTAGTCGAACGCCGAGCCAGGGATGCTGGCAGTGGCCGAGTGCTGTTCGAGGAGTACGTTGCCTGCCGCCGGCGCGGACAGCGGGAGGCCCACCTGATCGCCCACGCAGGCGTCGGCTGTGGTGCACCCGGCATCGGTCATGAAGACGTGGACAGTGCCATCGAGGCCGAGCTTCGTCGCGCTGCCGGCCGGGAACGCGTAGGTCACGTCGAGTTGTTTCGCCGTCGGCGCCTTCAGCGCGGGTGCAGCCCCACCGGTGCCCCAGTCGACGCCCTGCGGATCGGACTTGTAGCGCAGTTCGGCCCAGGCAACGTTGCCCTGGGCGTCTTCGATGCGGACCTTGTAGCGTCCGAACGCGCTCGCCGGGACGCTTGTCGTGTGGCTGGTGGCCAACCCGTTGAGTTCTTCGGTATAGAGGGCAGCGGGGCCAACCTGGTTGGTCATTGCCATGACCTTCGCCGTCACCGGCACGTTGCTGGCGAAACGGATGGTCACGGCGCCCGGGCCCGGCGTGGCTGCTGCGCAGCCAGAGCACCCGCGGCGATGCCGCCGGTACCGGGTCGTCGGCGGGAGCGGGAGTGACAGGCGGCACGACTTCCGGTGTGGGTTGCGGAGCAGGCGGCGTGGGGTCGAGTTCCTCCTGGATGTTCCATTCCGGCGGGGCGGTCGGGGCCGCCTGCTCCGGCTCGGCCGCCCTGGCACCGCAACCAAGGGAAGCGATTGAGATAGCCAGCAGGGCGCCGGCGAGAACGGGGCGAAGATTGTGGATGTTCATGGTCTGGTCTCCCGAGTCGATGTTGGGGATTAGACCGGCATCCGGGGCAGTTCTTACATGGACCCGGCCTGCTCCTGACACACCGCCGCCACCAGTCTCAAGGCGAGGGGCAGAACTGGCTGAGCGACGACGGTGGGTCGCCACTACACTGGATCTGTGGCCTCATCCACCATCTCGGAGAAGATCCGCAGGCAGCTGGCAGCGCTGCCCGCGCGCCCTGGCGTCTACATCATGCGCAACGCCAAGGGCGAGGTGATCTACGTCGGCAAGGCAGCCAAGCTCAAGGACCGCGTCCGCTCCTACTTCGGCTCGCCCCACATGATGGAGCCAAAGACCCGCGCCCTCCGGGAACACATCGAGGATTTCGAGTACATCGTCGTCGGGAACGCGGGAGAAGCGCTCATCCTCGAAGCCACGCTGATCAAGCGCCACCAGCCGTTCTTCAACATCCGTCTCAAGGACGACAAGCGCTATCCCTACCTGAAGGTCGACGTCCAGAACCCCTGGCCGCGGGTCTACATCACGCGCCGCATCGAGAAGGATGGCGCGCGCTACTTTGGGCCTTACGCGAGCGCCGGTTCGGTGCGGGCGACCCTGGACCTGACAAAGAAGCTCTTCCCCTGGCGCTCTTGCACGAAGGAGATCACGGGCAAGGACGCCCGGCCCTGCCTCGACTACTACATCAAGCGCTGCATCGCCCCCTGCACCAGCTTCTGCACCAGCGAGGAATACGGCGAGGTCATCGAGGATGTCATCCTCTTCCTCGAGGGCAAGTCCGATGATGTCCTCCGGCGGCTGCGCCACCAGATGGAGGCTGCCGCGGAGCGGATGGAGTATGAGCGGGCGGCACAGGTGCGCGACCAGCTCCGCAGCATCGAACGCACGGTCGAGCGCCAGATGGTCTCTACAACGCGAAAAGAGGATGTCGACATTTTCGGCATCGCCCGGGACGGAGACCAGGCATGCGTCCAGGTGTTCTTCGTCAGGGGGACGCAGATGATCGGCCGGGACACGTTCGTCCTGGAAGGCGTGCGCGACGAAGCCGAGAGCGCGGTCCTCGCCAACTTCCTCCTGCAGTACTACGAAGGCGCGCAATACATCCCGAAACTTGTTGCCATCCCTTCCGACGCCGAAGAGCGCGAGACGATCGAAGAGCTGCTGACCGAAAAACGAGGCTCGCTGGTGGAGGTGCGGGTGCCGGAGCGAGGTGAGAAGAAGCGACTGGTGGAGCTGGCCGGAGACAATGCCAGAGAGGCGCTCTCGCACATGCGGGTCAAGTGGATGGCGGATGCGAACAAGACCGAACAGGCGCTCGAGCAACTGATGGAGGAGCTGTCGCTGCCCGAGATGCCGCACCGGATCGAGTGCTATGACAACTCCAACATCCAGGGCACCAGCCCGGTGTCCAGCATGGTCGTTTTCATCGACGGCAAGCCAGCTACGAACCAGTACCGGCGTTTCAAGGTGAAGACGGTGGTCGGCGCGGACGACTTCGCAACGATGGCCGAAGTCCTCCGCCGGCGATTCAAGAACCACGCGAAAACAGCGGACCAGGGCGAGCAAGGGGATTCGGCGAATCTCGAAGCGCCCGACCGGGTTGCGGACCGAGGGGCCGAAGGCTGGGAGACGCCCGACCTGGTGATTATCGACGGTGGCAGGGGACAGCTCGGCGCAGCGGTCCAGGTGATGCGCGAGCTCGGCGTGCACCACATCCCTGCGGTGGGGCTGGCGAAACGGTTCGAGGAACTCTTCGTGCCTGACGAGGACGAACCGGTCGTGCTGCCGCGCGGAAGCGAAGCGCTCTACCTCGTCCAACGGCTGCGCGATGAAGCGCACCGGTTCGCCATCACGTTCCACCGCCAGGTGCGGGGCAAGAGTTCCATCCAGAGCGCGCTCGACACGATCCCCGGGATCGGACCGAAGCGGAAAAAGGCGCTGCTGCGAAAGTTCGGCAGCGTGAAGCAGATCCGGGAGGCGGACGTGGCCGAGATCGCCAGCACCGTCGGGTTCACGAGCGCACTGGCTGAGAAGGTGAAGGCCGAGCTGTAGGGGGTCAGTCCTGTTCGGGTGTGAAACTGCGCCCGCACCTGCGGCTCGGGACCCCAGTCCGCGGGCCAGGCATCGCCATACGCGAAGATCCCGTGCGCCCAACCGTCGAGTTCGGGGCCAGAGATGCCGTTGGCCCCCAGGATCGTCCCGATGTGGGCCCGGTGTTCCACTCCGTGGACGAGCAACTGGGTGAGAATCGTGGCGGCACTTCGGCTACCGTCCCGAAGCTGCATCATCGTGCCGGGCTCCGGCAACGAGTCGACCAGTCGGTTGAGGTTCGCGCCGGACTCACGCGCGAGGACTGCCAGGTCATCGAGACTCGGCGTCTCCGAACGAACCGCGTCGACTTGTGGCAGCGAAAGTAAGCTGCGGTGATACCTGAACTCGCTCGAAAGGAGATGCTCGAAGGTCTGCCGGATGCTCCCGAAGACGCCACCTGCCCGAAGGTCGAGCGCCTCTTCGGGCAAGGTCCGAAGGAACTCGAGGAGTCCCCGGTTCGCCCAGTTGTTGTAGTCGATCAGGCGGTGGAGGTAGGTGGTCATCGGGCGAGTGTACCGGGGGCGACGGGCCGGAAGCCGCGCTGTGCGCCGCCGCGAACTACGCACCTGGGCTGAGCCCCGAAAACCATCCGGGGCCGAGAATCGAGCTGGCCTAGGTGCCTTCCTGCCAGCTCGTGAGGTAGCGCTGTTGCTCCTCCGTCAGGTAGTCGATGGCGACACCCATGGCATGGAGCTTCAGGCGGGCGATCTCCTGGTCCACATCATGCGGGATCTCGTACACCGTCTTTCGAGCTTCGTATGGTTCAACGCGATCCATTCGGCGCCGAGGGCCTGGTTCGCGAACGACATGTCCATGACGGCGGCCGGGTGGCCTTCGGCAGCGGCGAGGTTCACGAGGCGGCCTTCGCCGAGGAGGTAGAGCTTGCGGCCATCCTGGAGGTGGAACTCCTCGACGGAGTCGCGCACGCGCTTCTTCGCCTCGCTGAGCGCCGCGAGCGCTTTGAGGTTGATCTCGCTGTCGAAATGGCCGCTGTTGGCCATGATGGCGCCGTCTTTCATCGACTCCAGGTGCTGGCGGTCGATGACATTGCAGTCGCCAGTGAGGGTGACGAAGATGTCGCCTTCCTTCGAAGCCTCGGCCATCGGCATGACGCGGAAACCGTCCATCACGGCTTCGAGCGCCTTCACCGGATCGACCTCGGTGACGATGACCTGGGCGCCCATCCCGCGCGCTCGCGAGGCCACTCCCCGCCCGCACCAGCCGTATCCGGCGACGACGAAGTTCTTGCCGGCGAGAAGCACATTCGTGGCGCGGATGATGCCGTCGATGGTGCTCTGGCCAGTGCCGTAACGGTTGTCGAAAAGGTGCTTTGTGTCCGCTTCGTTGATGGCTACGATGGGGTAGCCGAGCGCTCCATCGGCAGCCATGGCCCTCAGGCGGATGACACCGGTGGTGGTCTCTTCCGTACCGCCGACGACACCTGGGAGCAGGTCGCGCCGGTCCTTGTGGAGGACGGCGACGACATCGGCGCCGTCGTCCATGGTCAGCTGCGGGCCGTGCTCCAGCGCCTGGTGGATGTGCCGGTAGTAGGTTTCGTTGTCTTCGCCGCAGATGGCGAACACAGGGATACCGTAGTCGTTCACGAGTGCCGCAGCGACGTCGTCCTGGGTCGAGAGCGGATTGCTCGCGCACACCCGCAGGTCAGCCCCTGCGTCGCGCAGCGTGATCGCCAGGTTCGCGGTCTCGGTGGTGACGTGGAGGCACGCGGTCATGCGGATGCCCTGGAGGGGCTTCTCGCGCTGGAAACGCTCGCGAATGAGCTTGAGGACGGGCATTTCGCGGGCCGCCCACTCGATGCGGCGGACTCCCTCGGGTGCGAGCGCGAGGCTGGCGATATCGCTGGGGACGGTCATTCAGACACTCCTGGGGACGGCGCGGAGGTGTGCCTTCGAAGCGCCGGAGTTCAACGGTTAGTCGTGAAGGCTCACGAAGCTCCCATCATACTTGCGACCACGGATTGCGGCACGAATGCGCCGAATCGATGAGCCCATGCCGGAAGGATCGCGGCGGGCAGCGCTCGCTTCAACGAGCTGGCAAACCTCGCGAAACCCGAGGCGGGCGTAGGCCGCGACAGCGGGCGTGTTGTTCGGGTCCACGGTCAGCACGACGTGGTCGCAGTACTCCAACAAGGCTTCAGTGACGGCGCTGGTGGTCGCGGTGGCGAACCCCTGCCCGCGCGCCTCCGGGTGGGTGAACACGTTCCCGACGACGGCGACGCCCTCCTGGCGGGAGACAACGTGCGTACCGGCGACGGCTACGAGGCGGCCGTCTGCGACGATCCCCCGGTAGACGCCGCTGTCGATGTGTTCTGGGATGTAGTAGCTCGGGCCGCCCTCACTGCCGTAGAGGGCATTCACCTTGCGGATGTCGATCCCGCTGAGGACCGCGGTGTGGTGTGTGTGGACCGGTGCGAAGGCCGCCCGCGTCACGCCCATGCGGATCATTGGTTGCTGATTCGCGAGACGGTAGTACTTCCGGAGCACATCCAGGTGCTGCGGCTGGCATGTTGCATACGTTTGTGCGGGTCCGGGGTGGATGGAAAGGATCGCGGAGACCGCATCGGGGTCACCGAGGACGAAAGTGGCATCGCCAAGCCCTCCCCGGCTGTGAAGGACGAGTCCGGTCCCGGTCGTGCCACGGGCGTAGAACCAGCGCGTCCGCGGAAACAGCGCGGGCTCAAGCTGGCCAAGCGCATAGGCGGTGTATTCCACTCGTGGCGCGAGGATCGAGCGGATCGTCGCGATGTCGCTAACGGGCTGGACCACATAGTCCAGGCGATGGCGCGAGACGCCCTGCCAGCGGACCTCGCGTTCGGCCATTAGCCATCGACCTCGAAGTGCGTCAGTTCTCGGAAGCGGCGGTAACGCGCCTCCACCTCTTCCCGAGTGAGTGTAAGGAGCCGTGACGGCCCGAATCCCTCGACCTGGAACGACGCCACGGTGGAACCATAGATCATCGCCCGGCGAATCTCACCTGGTGTTACCTCGCTGATCGAATCGAGGTAACCCATGAAGGCGCCGGCGAACGCATCCCCTGCACCGGTAGGGTCGACGACCTCTTCGAGGGGGTAACCAGGCGCAACGAAGTACTCCCCATCGCTAATCAGGGCGGCGCCGAATTCGCCCAGCTTGATGATGACCGTCTTCACACCATCTCCTCACCAGGGACCGCCCGGCGCGAGCGATGCTCGGGAGTTTCGCGAGTTCTCGCGCTTCGCTCTCGTTGAGCGTGACGAAATCGGCCAGGCGCATGGTCTCCCGTAGCTCGGCCGGGTTTTCATCGATGAACATCTTGATCGTGTCGACGAGCGTGACCTTCGGCGAGTCGAGCGAGGCGATGAGGTCCCGCTGGTAAGCGGGGTGCCCGGCGGCCAGACAGGCAACCGTGCTGTCCCTCCACTCGGGCAGCACGGGGGGCAGATGGGCGATGCTCACGCCCAGTTCCGGATACCAGGTCTCCCGCGAGTTCATGTCGTAGCTGTAGCGGGCCCCCCAGACGCTCGTCTTCCCGCCCTCGATGGTCTTTATCCCGGCCGTGTCGATGTGGGGGTGTTCGAGCTTGCGGCGGTGCGCATCCGGAAAGTCTTCGCCGACGACGGCCAGGATCCGGACATCGGTGAAGAGCGCTCCTGCGAGGGCGGTCGCAGTCGCCGATCCGCCCAGGGAGCGCTCGGCCTTCCCAAAGGGCGTCTCGATGTCATCGAGGGCCACCCAGCCGGTGACCAGCATCGTCATGCCGTTCTCTCCGAGGCCGCGCGCCAGGATCGGCCGCAGGCGTTCGCGGTTCTCCGCGCCGATCGACGAGGGTTGCGTCACGAGAGCCGAGTCAAGCGCTGTTCGGCACCCGCAGCCCTCGCCGGGGGGCAGTACCTTCGCCAGCTCGCGGACGGCCAGCTGGGCGGTCGCGACATTCTTCGCGAGGGTGGCGAAGACCGTCGTAGCGTCGACGGTGCGGCCCTCATTCCAGGCGTCGTAGTCGGTTACGGAAGCGAGCGTGGCGTAGCAGAGCTCCGCTTCGCGGGCGAGCTTTGCCTCCGGCAGCGCCGTCATCCCGATGAGGTCGGCGCGCCATTCGCGGTGGAGTTCGCTCTCGGCGCGCGTGCTGAACGCCGGGCCTTCCATTACCACGTACACACCGTCGCGGTGGACCGTCGCACCGGCAGCTTCGACAGCCTGGCGGGTCGCGACGCGCATCGCGGGGCAGAACGGCTCGGCGAAGGCGATGTGCGCCACTACACCGTTCCCAAAGAACGTCGATGCACGGACTCCGCGCGTCCTGTCGATCAGCTGGTGGGGGGTAACGAAGTGGCCGGGCCGGTAATCCTGGCGCAGGCTGCCGACGGCCGACACCGAGAGCACGCGTTCGACACCAAGGCTCTTCAGTGCCCAGAAGTTCGCGCGCTGCGGCAACTCGGAAGGGAGGAGGACGTGCCCGCGGCCGTGGCGCGCGAGGAAGGCGACGCGGTTCCCTTCGAGCGTGCCGATGCGGATTGAATCACTCGTTGGGCCGAAGGGCGTCTCAATAATCGCCTCTTCGACCTGGGAGAGGCCGGGCATGTCGTAGAAGCCCGAACCACCGATCACGGCCAGGGGGATGGTGCTGCTCACGAGGCTCCCGCGGGATGAATGTCGCGTCAGTGTACGCCGGAGAGGCGTTATGCAGTTCCCAGGTGCGCGCGAAGAGCTACCGCGTAGGGAGGACGCACGATGCCGGCCTCCGTGACGAAAGCCGTTATCAACTCTCCCGGGGTCACATCAAACGCCGGGTTAAAAGCGCCAAGGCCTTCCGGGCTCCAGCGCTGGTCGCCGAAACCGCCGACTTCCAGCGCGTTGCGGAACTCGATGGGTATGCGGGTGCCATCCGGGCAAGCGGGATCGAACGTCGAGCGGGGTGCGGCGATATAGACGGGCACCCCGTGGCGGGTGGCAACGGCGGCGAGCCCGTACGTGCCTATCTTGTTGGCGGTGTCGCCGTTCATGGCTATCCGGTCGGCCCCGGTGATCACAGCGCCGACCCGGCCCGAGGCGATCAGGGAGGCTGCAGCCGTGTCGGGCAGCAGGCTGGCCGGTATTCCCGCACGTTTCAGTTCCCAGGCGGTGAGCCTCGCACCCTGGAGCAACGGCCGGGTCTCAGTCGCGTAGCAGTGCGAGAGCCGCCCCTGCTCCCAGGCTGTCCGCACGATCCCCAGGGCTGTCCCGATCCCACCGGTAGCCAGCGCACCGGTGTTGCAGTGGGTCAGCACGGCCGAACCCTCCGGGACGAGGGCAGACCCGTGCATGCCAAGAAGCCTGTCCTGGGCGATGCGCATTGCCAGGTACCCGCGGGCGAACACCCAGAGCGCCTCGGGGCGCCCAGGAAGAGGTACGTCCCGGACCGATGCGACCGCCTTCTGCGCGCCAGTCGCCAGTTCGACGGCCGTGGGGCGAGTGGCGCCGACGCGCTCGGCAGCGGCGGCCAGCGCACCATCCGACGGACCAAGTGTCTCAGCCGCGATTGCCATCGCCCCGGCGCCGACGATCCCCAGGAGAGGTGCGCCGCGGACCCGGAGCGAAGCGACCGCTTCGCAAATCGTCCCGATTTTGCCCAGGTCGAGCCAACGCTCGTGGTGAGGCAGGAGCGTCTGGTCGAGTACGCGCAACACTGGAGGCACAAGAGCGACGGGGGCAAGCGGTTCCACACCGTGAGTCTAACGGGGTTCGGTGTCCTGGAGCGGAGTAGCTTCGCGTCAGGCGTAGGCGACCAGGCTGCGGACGGTGTACGACGCGAGGCGTGGCCGGCCCTCAAGCGCCTCGAGCTCTATGGCGAAGATCAACCCTGCGACCACCCCGCCAATGAGTTCGACCAGCTTTGCCGCAGCGAGCGCCGTCCCACCGGTCGCCAGCAGGTCGTCTACGATCAGCGCCCGAGTGCCGGGAGGCATCGCGTCCTCGTGGATGTCGAGACGGCTCTCTCCGTACTCAAGGGAGTACTCGACCGACATGCGTGCCGCCGGCAGCTTGCCCGGCTTGCGGACGGGAACGAACGGGAGCCCCAACCGGTCGGCCAAGGGGGCGCCGAAGATGAAGCCCCGCGACTCGATCCCAACGATGCAGCCGGGGCTCAGGTCCCGGGCCATCGAGGCCATCCCATCGAGTACCGCACGAAGGCCTTCAGCGTCGCCTAGCAGCGGCGTGATGTCTCGGAAGAGGATGCCGGGCTGCGGGAAATCCGGGACGTCCCGGATCAGGCGCTTCAGGTCCATGCACCGGATTCTAACGCGAACCAGGCCCAACGCGGCCCCGTCCCGAAGCTGGGCCCGGAGACGGACCGCGTGCAGGCCGTTGTCTCAGGCTACGAAGCCGAGCGGATCCCAGCGGGCGCCGAGGAGCTCTTCGCTGGGCACTCCCAGCCAGCGATCGATGATGGTCGCGTAGACCCTGCGGAAGTCCGTCGTGTACGGCACATTGCCGTTGTCGACGAGGGCCGCAAGGTTCGATGGATCGCCGTAGAGTCCCCTGGTGACGCCGTTCCCCAGGGCAAAGAGCACGCTGCCAGCGCCGTGGTCCGTGCCTCCGTTGGCATTTTGCTGCACCCGGCGGCCGAACTCACTCCAGGTTATGACGAGGACGTCGTCGGCCTTGCCGTGCGCCTGGAGGTCCTGGTAGAAGGCTGTGAGCCCGGCGTCCAGGGTCTCCATCAGCCCTGAGTGGGCGTCCAGTTCATTGTTGTGGGTGTCGAATCCGCCGAGCGTGATATGCCCGACTCGCATTCCCAGGTCACCGACGATCGCCTCCGCGAGCACGGAGAGACCGGAGCCAAACGAGGAGTCCGGGTATTCGACCGCGGGCGTATAGGTCTTCGCCACTTCCTGGAGCATCTTCGAACTGGAGATGGCCGTCTCGACCGTGGTCTCGAGCAGGACACCGTAAGGGGAGGACGACGGGTACTGATCGTAGAGCTTCAGCATCGTCGCGGTGCGGGCATGTGAGGTGTCGGCGAGCTTGCCACCGACTTTCACGCCGTAATCCGCGGGACTGCGGACCGACGGCACCGAGACCGCAGGCGTCCGCATCTCGTCCGGCGTGGATGAACCGATGTTGAAGCCAAGGAACGGGTCGTGCTCCTGGCTCTCGAGCTTCTCCAGCGTCCGGCCAAGCCAGCCGTTGTCGAGCTGCATCTTCGGATCGCCGGACTGCCAGATAGCCATCGACTTGAAGTGACTGTAGTTCTGTTCCGGGTAGCCAACCCCCCGGACGACTGCGAGCTTGCCCGAGTCCCAGAAACCCTTCAGCCCGGTCAGAGCGGGGTGCAGCCCGAACCCCTGTTCGAGCTTGAGGACATCTGCTTCCGGGATGCCGAGTGTCGGGCGGTTGGAGCGGTAGGTCGCGTCGGCGTAGGGCACGAGGGTGTTGAGGCCATCGTTTCCACCCGCGCACTGCACGAGGATGAGGATCTTCTTATTGTTTGGGTCGGCCACGTAGGCGCCGTTCTGGGCAGCGAACGCGATCGAGCCCTTGAGCAGCGATTGGGCGCTGGTCCCGATACTGACGAGGGCGACGCCGCCCTTCACGAAGTCTCTGCGCGAAAGCATGGCGCTCCTCCTTAAATGAGCTGGTATTCCGGGCTGGCGAGGACCAGGTAGGCAACTGCCGCTGCCCGCTCCTGGGGGTTCGTGATGGTCCGTGCGTAAGCGTAAATCGACTGGCGCGCCTCGGGGGCGATGTCGTCATCGACAAGCCGTCGCAGGGCTTCGTCTACTGTTGCCTCCGCCGTCGCCTGGCTGCTAAGCGAAGGGATGGCGACGGCCTTGTTCTTCGGGAAGAGCGTCGCATCCAGGAAGTTGACCCGCCCGAAGAACGTCCCCGAGGAGAGCCAGACTTCGCCGCCCGGCCAACCAGCGACGCTCGGAGGTTCGTAAAGGCGCTGGTCCATTCCTGCCGCGCTTTGCTCGACGGTCAACCAGTCCGTTTCGACTTCGAGTCCGCGGACTGCCCCGACCATGAACTCCAGGGGGCTCCGCACGAGGGCGCGATAGGCGCGCCGCGAATAAAACTCGTCGCTGGTCAGGATCGCCCGGACCACGGCCTTCACGTTGTGGTTCGAGCTATTCCAGACCTCGACCAGGCGGTCGATCGTCGCCGGGTCAGGGTCCCGGTAGGCAAACTCACTGAACAATCGTTTCGTGATGAACCGGGCAGTCGCCGGCTGCTTCATGATGATGTCGACAATGTCGTCACCGCCCCAGTTGCCGGTCTGACCGAGAAACGTCTTCGACCCGGAATCGTGAAGCTTGGTGTTCAGCACGAAGGCCGGTTCGTAAGCACCCCAGAGCTGGTCGAGGTACTCGTCTCGTTCTTTTTCGCTCAGGCCAGCGGGCGGCTGCACCTTGGTTGGAGGAGTGAGGCGCCAGCCGGTGAACGCCCTCGCACTCTCGCGCACGTCGTTCTCGGTGTAGTTGCCTTCTCCCATGGAGTACAGCTCCATCAGTTCGCGGGCATAGTTCTCGTTCGGGTGCTCTTTGGTGCTGTCTACCGTGTTGAGGTAGGTCATCATTGCCGGGTCTTTGCTGACCGCCTTGAGGAGCACGTCGTACTGGCCGAGGGCATGCGCCCGGAACAGCTCGTTCTGCGTGATCATCTGCTTCGATCGCTGGAAACCGATCTGGCTCTGCTGGGTGGTGAGGAGGCCGTGCCAGATGAACGTCATGCGCTCTTCCAGCGGCTTCTGGGAATACGACATCCGGTAAAGCCACCAGCGCGACATATCGCGGATGAGCGGCGGCCGCTTGCCATCCAGGCCTCGCCCGGGGGTCGTCAGGTTGAAGTTGGCCGCGGCGATCTTCGCGTCGAGAGCGGCGTTGTCGACGCTCTCGAAATTGAGCAGGCGGTCGGCGGCCGTTTCCCGGTCGAGCGCGGCGAACTCCGCGATCTGCGCAGCCGAACCGCCCCAGCCAGCCCGGCGCAGCAGGTGTGCGGCGCGGACCTTCGGGTCTTCAATGGGCTTCTTCAGTTCGTCGGCCGCGCTCTTCGTGGCATCGGCCGCGAGCCCGGGGACGACGAGGGAGCTTCCATTCGAGGAGTCCGCGCTGGTGCGAGTGGTGAGCCCGACAACAGCGGCGGCCGTCCCGCCCGCGGCGACGGTTGCCGCGCCGGCGAGCAGCGCCCGTCGAGTGGTGGGCCGCCGCATGAGTGGGGTACGTGGTGTCACAGGTTCTTGCATGGACGTCTCCAGGCCGCTCCAGGGTGAGCGTTATCCATCGTATGGACGCCGCGCCACAAAAGGTGACGCGGCGTTGGGGAATTTTGCGGCCTTTTCAGAGAGTGACGGCTTTCCAACCTCTTCCTAACAGGCCCTCATACTACGCTCGTGGCACTTTCCGGAAGGTTTCGTCCATTACGTGGTGAAGGCAGGTACGAATGACCGGTCCGCGCCGGGGGTTCAGCCGGGAACGCCACCCCTGGCTCAAAGTGGCGTTTTCAACCGTGGCAGCTGCCGGGTTCGTAGGCGGCTGGGCGGGATTCGCGGCAGCGCAGCCGGCCACCGGGGAGAATCTCGAAGCCGGACCGCTGGTGGACGAGACGCCCGTCCCACCAAGCCCTACCTCTACCGCCACCGCCACTGCAATAGCCACCGCAACGACCGCTCAAGTCACACCGACGCGAACGGCTACTGCGGGGGCGATCCCGACGAGCACCGCAGGGCCGCCCTTGCTCCCTGCCACAGCGACACAGGGCGCCATCCCAACAGCGGCGCCGGTGCTGCCCACGCCGACGCCCGTGCCTCCGACACCCGCGCCAGCGACGCAGGCGGCCGCATCGCCATCCGCCGAGCCGCCGAAGCCAACAGCCTCGGCAACGCGGACCCCGAAGAAGTCGCGAGGGTCGTGATGAGCTGGAAGCTCTCCGGGATCGTTGCAGTGGGCGTCGTCCTCGGCATCGTCCTCAGCCGCATCGCTCAGGACCCCGATACCGGGACCGCCTCGTGGGATGGCCTGCGGGCAGCGGGCTTCGCAGGCTACCTCTGCCTCTGGTTCGGGCTCTGCAGTGGAATTGCCGTCCACATGCGCTACCGGCCCGGGCCAATGGCGCTGACCTGGCTGCTCGAAGCGCACCGCATGAGCTCGGCGCTCAGCCTCTCGTTTGTCGCCGGACATATCGCCGGGTTGCTGGTCGACCCGACGGTGCCCTTTTCGGTCCTCGATGTCTCCCTCGGGCTGACCGGCGGGTATCGACCGGTGCAGGTCGCGTTCGGAGCCTTCGCGATGTGGATGACCGTCGCGGTCCTCTCGTCGACAGCGTTGTCCTTCCGCCTGCCTTACGCCACCTGGCGCAATCTCCACTTCCTAAGCTTCCCGGCATACGCACTGGCACTCCTCCACGGCATCACCGCCGGTACCGACGCTTCATCGACGGCCGCACTGGCGATTTACGCTTCGACGGCGAGCGTCGTCGCGGCCCTCGTCGTCACGCGGTTGCTCGGCCGTGGCTGGGTCTCTGCGGCTACCGAGTCCGGTTCATCCAGACCAACTCCCTGAGGTCGTCGGCTCTGCCAAGGGCTCGGTCCGAGACGTCCCTGGGCAAGTGCCCGGCGATGGAATAGAAGGTTTCGGCAGCAGCAGACAGGGCGCTCAGCAACACCTCGCGGTCGCCGGCACGGAGTTCGCGTTCGGCGAACACTTCATCGGCCGTGTATTTCCGTGCCGGCTGGACACGGGCGGATGCCGCCGGCGCCGCCGCCCGGTTCGAACGGGCAAGCGCCTGTTGCCCATGGGCCGCACGCAACACGACGAGCCCGGCGCTGAGGACGGCCATGCCGCTGACGAACAAGACCGGGTCGAACCCGTTGTCGCTTGCGGAAAGCCCGGCCAACGGCGCGATCGAAAACATGGTGTGGGAGTGAAGAGAGAGCCGCGCGGAGGCGCGTTGTGCCAACCCGAACATGGAAACCTGCCAATGGTCCCCACCACTTAGCGACTGCACAGTACATAAATTTCGGGCCAAACGCCAGATCGTCAAGGTTCAGGCGCGAAACACGAGGTGGGCGGCGGCCGTCCGCCCTGCCATACTCCCCACGCAAATCATGGAGGCTCACCACAGTGGAGTTCGTCTTTAGCCCCGAACAGGAAGTGTTTCGCGAGCGGGTTCGCACATTTATCAAGGACAACTGGACGCCCCCGCCGCGCACGGCACGCCCCGGGGACAACGTCACGAACGAGGCCGAGCGCGAATACGAGAAGCGGCTCGCCAACAACGGCTGGCTCACCATGGCCTGGCCGAAGGAATACGGCGGGCTCGCCGCCAGCCACATGGAACAGCTCATTTTCCGCGAAGAGAGCGGCTACGCCGGTGCTCCCGGCGGCGGCGGCCAGGGGATCAGCATGGTTGGCCCCTGCCTGATGGTCCACGGTTCCGACTCGCAAAAGCGCGAACACCTGCCCAAGATCGCCAGCGGCGAGGTCCACTGGGGCCAGGGGTTCAGCGAACCCGGCTCCGGTTCAGACCTCGCCTCGCTCCAGACGCGCGCCGTCCGCGATGGTGACGATTTTGTCATCAACGGCCAGAAGATCTGGACCTCCGGCGCCCACCATGCCGACTGGTTCCATGTCCTGACGCGGACAGCACCGGACGCACCGAAGCACCGGGGCATTTCGTACTTCCTTGTGAACGCGAAGGCCGCCGGCATCACCGTCAGGCCCCTCATCAATATGCTGGGCGACCACGAGTTCAACGAGGTCTTCTTCGAAGACGTCCGCGTGCCCGCCGAAAACATGATGGGAGAGGAGAACCGGGGCTGGTACGTCGCTACAACGCTCCTCGACTTCGAGCGCTCCGGCGTGAACTGGTCAGCTTCGGGCCGCCGCCAGGTCGAAGAATTGACGAAGTACGCACGCGAGACGGACGGAGCGAACGGGCGCCTCATCGAACAGCGCGAGATCCGCAACGGCCTCGCCAACCTCCGCATCGAAGTCGAGGCGAGCAGGCTCCTCAGCTACCAGGTCGTCTGGATGCAGAGCCGGGGGAAGATCCCGAACTACGAGGCCTCGATGTCCAAGGCGTTCGGCAGCGAGCTCGGGCAGCGCATCGCCAACTTCGGCATGCGCCTTATCGGACTCGGCGCCCAGCGCATCGATGCGAACGACCCTGGCGCTCCGCTCGGCGGCTCGTTCGGCCGCGCTTACCTTCGCACCGTCCCGGGCACCATCGCCGCCGGCACGAGCGAAGTGCAGCGCAACATCATCGCGACGCGGGGGCTGGGGCTGCCTCGGGGCTAACGGAGATCGCGGCTCTCCCACCACCGTGCCGGGAGTGGGGGAGCCGTCTTCGAACCTCACTCGTTGGGCCGCTTCACAACGCCAGTCCCAAACCTCGCAGGAATGCCTCGTTGTTCGGCTCGCGGCCGAGGAAGTCGCGCACGAGCTGGTCGCCATCGACCGTGCCGCCACGTTCGAGGATGGTGCGGCGGTAGTGGAGGCCGGTCTCAGTGTCCATTGGGCTCGTCGCCTCGAAGCGGGTGTACATGTCGTCGCCGAACACCTGCGACCAGAGATATCCGTAGTAGCCCGCGTCGTAGCCGAACAGGTGGCCGAAGCCACTCTGGAAGTGCGTCCCCGGCGTATATGGGAAGCCCGTGATGGAGTGCAGTGCCTCGAGCGTCGCGGTGCTGTCGCCATCGAAGCCGGGCGAGTGGTAGGCCAGGTCGAGAGTCGCGAAGAACAGTTGCCGCAGCGCCATGATCCCGGAGTCAAGCTGCTTCGCTGCGATGAGGGATGCGAGCAGTTCCGGCGGCAGCGGTGCGCCCGTCTCGTAGTGTCGCGCAAACGACGACAGCACGGCTGGCTCCCAGCACCAGTGTTCGAGCATCTGGCTCGGAGCTTCGACGAAGTCGCGTTCAGTCTGGGTGCCGCTGAAGCGCCCGCGCTCGGCCCGCGTCAGCGTCTGGTGCATGATGTGGCCGAACTCGTGGAAGAACGTGTCGACCTCGCCGTGACGGAGTAGCGACGGCTGCTTCGGAGACGGTTTCGTGAAGTTCGCAACAATCGAACTGACCGGGTGCTGGTAGCTGCCGCCGGCGAGGCGGCGGCCGCGGCGAAGGGTAAACGCGGCCGCGTGGCCGTACTTATTCGGCCGCGGGAAGAGGTCCATGTAGAAGCGCGCGAACGGCTCACCCCCGCTGGCTTCGGAGATATCGTAGGCGAGGACATCCGGGTGCCAGCGCGGTGCAGCGGGCGCCTCGGTGAACCTCACGCCCAGGATGTGCTGGTACACGCCGAACAATCCTCCCAGCACCGCATCGAGCGGGAAGTACTTCGCAACTTCGAATTCATCGACCGCGTACTTCGTCTTGAGCAGTTCATTGTGGAAATAACGCCAGTCCCAGATGTTGATCGGGTCCGCGACACCGCGCGTCCGGGCCAGGTCGTTCATCTGCTGAAGGTCTTCGGCCGCCTTCAGGGTCACCTTCCCGCGCAGGTCGCGCAGAAAGCTGGTGACGGTCTCGCGGGTCTTCGCCATGCGCGTCTCGGTGCGGTAGGCAGCCCAGGAGTCATAGCCGAGCATCGTCGCGATCTCGTTCCGGACCCCGATCGCGTCTTCGAGGATGCCGACGTTGACGGCGCCACCCTTGCGCTGGTCCTTTTCGAACAGCTGGCGGCGAAGCTCACCGTCCGGGCAGTTGGCCATGAAAGGCTGGATCTCCGGGTAATCCAGCGAGACCCTGTACTTCGTCTCGCCGCCTTCTTCGACCTTCGCGAGGCTCTCGACCCAGGCATCGGGCATCATCGCGACCTGTTCGCGGGTGACAAGGATCCCGTCCTCGAAGTCATCGATGTTTTTGCGGAACTGGACGTCGAGTTCAACCAGCCGATCGAACAGATCCCGCACCCGCTGGCGGTCCTCCTTCGGGAGATCGAAGCCGTTACGGCGGTAGTCGCGCAGTTCGAAGGCCAGCCAGCGCGCATCCTCGCCTGTGAGAGCCCTGGCCTCTTCCGTGATGGAGAAGGCCTTGATCGCCTCGTAGAGGTCTTCCCGGAAACTGAGCGCGACCATGTACTTATCGAGCTTCTCGTCCCACTCCCGGGCCGCGTTGCGCAGCGCTTCGTCTGCGGAGACGTAGGCCATGAAGGCGTGCTGCCCGGATGCCCCGGCAACGAGGTCGGTGGCCTCTTCCAGCGGCAGCAGGGTGTTCGCCAGCGTCCTCGGACCCGTGATGCCTACCACCCGGGCGAGGATCGCATCGCAGCCATCCATTGCGGACTGGCAGGCCTCGGCGATCGCGCCGGGTGTCAGCGATTCGAAGTTGACGAGGTCGAGTTCCTGGGTCATGGCCGCCCCTCCTGCGGGTTAGGCTCGAAATCGTAGCGCTGTCCGGCGTCTCGCACAGCGTGGGCGCTTCAACCGTCCGGCGCTGGGCTGTAGGATCGCGGCTCCTACTCCAATCCGAATCGAGACCCAGATGGAACGCAATCCCGAAGAAGCCGGCTTCGACCCTGCCCGGCTGAACCGCATCACCGAGCACCTGGACCGCAACTACATCCAGTCCGGGAAGATCGCCGGCTGCCAGGCGCTCGTCGCCCGGCATGGCCAGGTCGCCTACTTCGAATCGCTCGGCTGCGCCGACGCCGAACGTTCGACTCCGATGCGCGACGACACGATCTTCCGCATCTATTCGATGTCCAAGCCGATCACGTCGGTGGCTCTGATGCAGTTGTACGAGCAGGGCCACTTCCAGCTCAACGACCCGGTCTCGCGCGTCATCCCTGGCTGGCGAGACCAGAAGGTCTGGGTCTCGGGCGATGCCGACAACATGGAACTGAAGGCGCCGGACAGCCCGATGACCTTCCGCCACGTGCTCAGCCACAGCGGCGGGCTCACCTACGGCGCCACGAACCACCCGGTCGATAAGGTCTATCGCCGAATCGGCGTGAACCGCGACCGAAACGAGACGCTGAGCACCTTCATGGAGCGCATCGGACAAACGCCGCTCCGCTACGAGCCGGGCAAGGCCTGGCTCTATTCGCTGTCGACCGATGTCTGCGGCGGGCTGGTCGAAGCGATCTCGGGCATGCCTTTCGACGAGTACCTGCAGAAGAACATCTTCGACCCGCTGGAGATGGCCGACACGTCGTTCTGGGTGGCTCCCGAGAAGCAGAAGCGCTTCGCCGCCAACTACCAGCGCAACCCGGACAAGACGCTGAAGCTCATCGACGACCCGGAGCGCAGCGCCTACCTCACGAAGCCCGGCTTCTTCTCCGGCGGCGGCGGGTTGACGAGCACAACGGCCGATTACTTGCGCTTCTGCGAGATGCTCCGGCGCGGCGGCGAGCTCGATGGCGCCCGCATCCTCGGGCCGCGCACCATCGACCTCATGCGCAAGAACCACCTTGCCGGGGGCCGCGACCTGGCCGGGATGGCCATCGGCGCGTTCTCGGAAACGGCCTACGAAGGCGTGGGTTTCGGACTCGGCTTCGCGATGACCCTCGGCGAAGTGGAAGCCGGGACGCTCGGCGAAGGCGACTACTACTGGGGCGGCGCCGCCTCCACCATCTTCTGGGTCGACCCGAAGGAGGATCTCGTCGCGATCTTCATGACCCAGCTGATGCCGTCGGCCACGTTCAACTTCCGCGGCCAACTGAAGAACATCATCTACTCGGCGAT